>NZ_JAXMOQ010000014.1:0-14425 GCF_034669765.1 Roseivirga sp. | reverse complement strand
TCTCTGATACCTGATACCTGATACCTGATACCTGATACCTGATACCTGATACCTGATACCTGATACCTGATACCTGATACCTGATACCTGATACCTGATACCTGATACCTGATACCTGATACCCAATTTCAGGTATAGCCACCATTCTTGATGTTTTAATGAGTAACTCTATATATAAATTATAATATCTTGTTATTTCAATATATTATTTAACTTTGGTATAGTTTGTTGTTTTACTCATTAAAATTATTTCATATGAAAAGGAAAATTGTTTTAGGTCTTTCTGCTGCATTTATAGCGGTAATGGCCGTATCGCAAACCATTAACCCTTGGCCTTTAGAAGGTTGTGATGAGATTAATTCTCCTAATGGTCAAATTGTCCACTATTGTGATGATCATATTGCTTATTATGAATCAATAAATCCAGATTTGACATGTTCTGGTGCGGCAGATGGCTGCGTTACGGTGATTATGGAGTAAGTAGATTGAATTTTCAGGGCTGTGATGGCCCTTTTTAAACAAATTTTTTCTTAATGAAGAATATTGCTCTCATTGCTTTTGTTATCGGCTTTGTTTTTAGTTGTCAGTCAGGAACTGAAAATCAAAGGACCTACGGAACAACCTTGTCTTTGGATGACTCAATCTCAATTGAGCTGGATTCATTAACATCTTTTGAGTTTATAAATGTCTATTATCATGAGAATGATTCTGGAGAATTTTTAATCCATGTCAACTTCTTGATCAACGGATTCAATGTGTATGACTTGAACTCCAGTAGGCTTCTTAGCCAAGTATCTTGGCCTAAAAGTGGGCCATTCAGCATGAGTCAGATCAACGGACTTACCGTGGTTAATCTAGATTCTATTTTTTTGTACACCAGGGGTGATCTTAGAAAGATAGTATTGACAGATTATAAAGGAGACGACCCAGAGGTATTGATTACAAAGTCCAATACTGAGAAAGGAGATGCTCCAGACAGCTTCTCATTTAGTGGACACACTTCCAGTACACGGGCACCAACAATCGCCTTGGGTAATCGCCTGTACTTTTCTAAGTACTCCAATTTCGATTATTATCAGGCTTCTAATATTAATGATTCTTATGTGGCAGAGTTCTCGTATGACCTTAAAACGAATAAAATGGAACCGCTAACTATAGGGTTCCCCAAATGGATGCAGGGAAAGATATGGCACATGTATTACCTATTGCATTCCAAGACCGTAAATAATAAGGGGGAATTCATTTATTCATTCTCTGGGGAGGATTCGATCAGAGTAAGTCATAAAGACGGTACATATAAGGCGTACCAAGCTAAACACGATGATCAAATGGAAGGCATTAGTCCATATGGAGATAGAATCCCTCCTGAGCAAGTATTAAAGGATGGGGTTGAGAGTTTCATATATACACAAATAATGTATGACCGCTACAGGAATGTTTATTACAGAATAGTTGAAAAACCACTATCCTACGATCCTGATAAGCCTAAGAATTATAGGGCTTATTATGCTAAGCCTGTGGGCTGCATTATTCTTGATGCAGCGTTTAATAAAATTGGTGAGGTAGATTTTGCTGATGATACATACATATCCTATGGTGCATTTGTAGGTAAAAAAGGCCTCTATCTACCCAGACTCGACCCAAAGTATAAAAACTTCTCAGAAAATAGGGTGGACTATTCAATCTATAAGTTAAACATGATAGGAGATAAATGAATTTAAAGAATTTTTGGTCATTTTTCCTTTTGATTGGCCTGTTCTCATGTGGTGGTTCTCCCTACTATAAGGAATTGTCACAACTTTTGAAACAACATGAAAAGTCGATCCAAGATTACGAATATATAGCAGTTATTAATGTAGACGCTTGTATTTCCTGTATGGATATAGTCAAGAAGTTTTTACATGAGAACAATAGTAACCCTCAATTGCTCACGGTATTGGTGTCTGCCTCTTCCAAGAAAATTAATTTGTTAGTGGGAAGCCTTTCTGAAGAGGTTATTCTTAGGGATGTAAAGATGGAAAGCATTTATGACTTTGAGTTGGTCGATATGAAGCCAGTTATTTATTCCGTTTATGGAACTGAGGTAGAACAACGAGTAATACTGCTTACCGACCTTCTAGATGGAGTTTTCTTTTATTACTGATCTTGTTAGAGCATTTCTGAGCGTTAGTAATTATTTGTTTCTAACTACTCTTTTTGATAAAAGCAATCTTCTTGTCATAGCTTGTTCCTTCTAACATCACTATCCGCTAAAATAGTATCTTTGCAGCCTCATTAGTTAAATTGAAGATGTCAGAAAGTAGAACAGAATTATCTCAACTAGGTGAATTTGGATTGATCAACCGATTGTCCAAAGGAATTAGCACCCAAAATCACAGTACTGTGATGGGCATTGGAGACGATGCCGCGGTAATTAATGCTGGTGATGAGTATGGTTTATTGGCAGCCGATATGTTGGTGGAGGGTGTACATTTTGATTTGTCTTATGTGCCTTTGCAACACTTGGGCTACAAAGCCATTTCCGTAAACGTTTCTGACATTGCCGCTATGAACGGAACCCCAGAACAGGTAACCGTTTCTCTTGGGATCAGCAATCGTTTTTCGGTAGAAGCCATTGAAGCACTTTACGAAGGGATGAAAGCGGCCGCTAAGGCATTTCATGTAGATATTGTGGGCGGAGATACCACCACTTCTAAAAGCGGTTTAATCATTTCAATTTCAGTTTTTGGTAAGGTGGAGAAGGAAAAAGTAACCTATAGAAAAGGAGCGAAAGTTGGCGATATTCTTTGTGCTACGGGTGATTTAGGAGGTGCCTTTATGGGGCTTCAAGTTATGGAACGTGAAAAGCAGGCTTTCATGGCTAATCCAGACATGCAGCCACAGTTAGAAAATTACGAGTACATCGTTCAGCGCCAGCTAAAACCTATCGCTCGAATGGATATTATCCATGAATTGGCTGAGTTTGGAGTAGTGCCTACTTCCATGATCGACATTTCGGATGGACTGGCTTCAGAGTGTTTGCATTTGAGCACTAATTCGGGCGTGGGTATTCAGATTTATGAAGACAAAATTCCAATTGACCGACAGACCTATGAAACGGCAGTGGAGTTTAACTTGGATCCAATTACCTGTGCTTTGAATGGAGGAGAAGATTATGAACTTCTTTTCACCATTAAGCAAGAGGACTACGATAAGCTCGAAAAGCACGAGGACATCCATTTTATTGGTCATACACAAGAGTTAACCAAAGGCAACTCCTTGGTCACAAAGAATAATAATTTGGTAGCACTTAAGGCCCAAGGCTGGGACCATTTAGATAACCAGCAGGGAGATAATTAAGGTAAAACTGAAAAAGCAGCCTACAATGGCGGCATTGAATTTTCGCTCGGGTTTGGTAGTGGGGGCAACCCCGAAAATCCCCGCCAGCAGCACGAGTCCGGCCATGAAAAATAATATCAACGGATTGTCTCGGGTGAATTGAAACTTAGACTCGGAGAATCTTTTGTATTTGAGAAAACCGTAGAGGTAGCTTTTCTTCATTTCAAGGATTTCACCTCTATAGATTGAATTACCTTTGGAGACTGCATTAAAATTACCTGCTTTGGTTTCTACCAACATCAGGTAACTTCCACCATTTTTAGGATCGTAATCGCTTACCTCTGAATATTCAACTTCTACATTGCCTAAATCACGCTGAACGAAGAAATCGAAAAAGAAGGTTAAACTGAAAACGAGTGCTAAAGCACATAAGCGAGTGCTTTGTTTGGCATAAATGGCAAAATTAGTGGGTACTGGTTGCGGTTCAGCCTGGTAATATTGCCTTTGGGCAGGCTCCTCAAAATCTTCAAAATTTATAATTACCGTCCCACTGTCATAATGAACTCGGGCTTCTTCATCGCCTAAAATTTCATAAGCCTCTTTTACTTCTTGAAAAATAGCGATGGCTTCAGAGGAAGGATTTACATCGGGGTGGAGCTCAAGCGCTTTTTGCCGGAATGCTTTTTTGATTTCCTGCTGATCGGCTCCTTCGGTAACCCCCAATATTTGATAGTAGTCTTTGGCCATTGCGGCAAATCGAGCAAATTTTCTTTAATCTATAATTTTTAGCGCTAATGACTTAGGCCTGATCAAATTTTCTGCAATGGGTAAGAGTGAGATTTAAAAATTTGGGCATATTTACTCCATAATTTTCTGCTATGAAACCCATTCATTTTTTCAACGGTGATTTTGTTCCGAAGGAGTCGATTACCTTTTCAATTGACGATGTAGGTGTATTGCGCGGTTTTGGAATTTTCGATTATTTCAAAGTATATAATGGAGCGCCTGCTTTTATGGAAGCGCATTTAAACCGCTTTGAAAACTCTGCCCGTTTGTTGGGAATGGAAATTCCTTTTTCCCGCAAGGAAATAGAATCCGCCATCCGCAAGCTGATCGAACACAATAGATTTCCACTTTCGGGCGTCAAAGTATTAATGACGGGTGGCGCTTCTTCCGATGGTTTTTCGGCAGGAAAGCCCAATTTGATCATTACCAACACTGCTGTTTCAGAAACGAATCCATCTTTTTATACCGAGGGCGTGAGTGTAATGACACATCAGTTTAGCCGCGAAATGCCAGAAGTAAAATCTACCAATTACGCCACCGCAGTTCGGTTAGAGTCGTTATGGAAGCAAAAAGGGCATATCGATGCGCTTTATCATGATGGCCAATATATCAGTGAGGTTTCGCGCAGCAATGTGTTTTTGGTAGAAGGAAACAAAATCATTACAAATGAGGAAGGCGTTCTGCCTGGAATTACCCGAATGAATGTGGTTAATATGGCTCCTGAGCTTGGTTTTGAAGTTGAAATCAGACCGATTGCTTTGGCGGAAGTATTGGCAGCTGAGGAGCTTTTTATGACAAGCACGAATAAAAGGGTAATGCCTGTCGTTAAAATTGATGATCAGGAAATTGCTAGTGGAATAGTAGGGGCTAAAACCAAAATACTGATGGAAGGCTATGCCCAACTAATGGCAGAAGAAACTAAGCAACCGTCAGTTCAAAACTGATTACATCCAAGAGCACATCCATAATTTGGGCAGGCAATTGCTTTTCCACTTCCTTGTAGCGGTAATTGATTACATGACCATCCTCAAGCTGGAAAGCAATTCTTCCTGTTTGTTGATTGCTCTCAAAAATCAGAATTTCGAGCACTGTATTATCAATGCCATTGCTGTAGGTGTTGTTGATTTTCCACGTTAAATCGGCCCTCATGTCTGAGAGTTTGGTCAGCAGACCACGCACCATGTTTCTTGTCTCTTCGGCAATTTCCCCCATACATCAATTTAATGGAATATATTGAAAGGAGAACGAAGAATATGAAGATTGGTTATCAGTCTTCTGGATATGGGATAAAAAGGAAGTTGGTGAACTCCTGATCTACTACAAAGAGACAGCAGAATTCGTCAGGATCTTTGTAAGCTTTTTTAAAAGCTTCTTCATCTTCTACCAGTTTACGCTGCACAAATTCATCTAAGTAAGTGATAGAGTAGTTCCAATCGGTATTCATCTCTTCCTTTCCAATGAGCAAGTTGCCTACTGATATTTCTGTTTTAGAAATGGGGAAGATGGGAAATTCAGAGAAGCCCCTTTTCTTTACTTGGTAAGCCGCTTCTTTCAATGTATCGGCCACCAGCACAAAATCCTTGGTAATGGTGCCCAAGTATTTGCCGCTTAATTCTGGATCGTTCTGCATATTTTGAAATTGGCTGTAATGTTACTTAGTAAATCTTATCTACATTTTTGTCCTTGATTTTGATCTTCTCCAAGGTTAGGAATTGCTCCCAAAACTGATCGTTAGGTAAACCCGCACGAATGATCAATTGCTCTTTTTTAATTGGGTGCTCAAAGTAAAGTCCTTTGGCGTGAAGGTTAATGCTTTTGTCTGGGTTTGGTTTAGAAAAACCATAACGCAAATCGCCACGGATTGGACAACCCAACTCCGATAGCTGCACTCTAATCTGGTGCGGACGTCCAGTAATTGGCTTTACTTCAATCAAATAGTGATCGTTTAATTTGCCTAAAACCTTAAAGTCAAGTTCCGCTTTTTGCGAGCCTTCTTCTTGGTAATCGTAAGCGGTGGTAATGTTTTTAGAAGGGTCTTTTTTCAACCAACTAATCAATTTTCCTTCTGGCTGTCTTGGTTTTCTTTTCACCACGGCCCAATAAGTTTTCTGTATTTTTCGGGTGGCGAAAAGCTTGTTCATTCTTTCCAGTGCTTTGGAAGTCCTTGCAAAAACCACAATCCCACTTACAGGCCTGTCGATTCTGTGTACCACGCCTAAAAATACCGCTCCAGGCTTATTATATTTTTCCTTTAGGTAGTCTTTGCAATAGTCTACCAATGGCTTGTCGCCAGTGTTATCACCTTGAACCAGTATTCCTGCAGGTTTATTAACAATCAGCAGGTGATTGTCTTCATAGATAGGTTGAACTATTTTTTCCATTAGAATTCGCTAGTAAAGTGAAAATCAATTTCAGGGAAATTATCCTGAACCATTTGTAGCCAAGCCCTTGATTCGGCCATAAACACCAATTTACCATCTTTGTCCCTGGCAATATGGCGTTGTTTAGAGTCAATAAATGCCTCCAGTTGTTTAGGGTCTTTCGCAGAGAACCAGCAAGCCTTATGCACTTGAATTGGCACAAAGTCGGCCGAAGCTCCGTATTCGTTTTTCAATCGGTATTGGATCACCTCAAACTGAAGTTGTCCTACTACACCCACTGCTTTTCTCGCCCCTAATTCATAACTGAACAACTGCGCAACACCTTCGTCCATAAGTTGGTTCAAGCCCTTTTCAAGTTGCTTGGTTTTCATGGCATCGCGGTTAATGACCTCCCTGAAAATCTCTGGAGAGAAACTTGGAATGCCTTTATAGATGCCTTTTTCGCCTTCAGAAAGCGTGTCGCCAATTTTAAAATTACCAGTATCATACAAACCGATAATATCCCCTGGCCAAGCCTCATCAATGGTTTCTTTGTCCTGTGCCATAAAGGCCGTGGCTTGCGAAATCCTGAATTTCTTATGTTGACGAGTGTGGTAATAATTACTTCCTCTTTCAAATTTGCCTGAGCAAATCCTCAAGAAAGCAATACGGTTTCTGTGTTTAGGGTCCATGTTGGCATGTACCTTAAATATGAAACCAGTAAATTTTTCTTCTGTTGGCTCAACCAGTCTTTCGTCAGTACTTCTGGCTAGTGGCTTGGGTGAAATTTTAAGGAAGGTGTCCAAAAGTTCTTTCACTCCAAAGTTGTTTACTGCTGAGCCAAAGAATACTGGAGCGATGTCTCCATTCAAATAAGCATCTACATCAAGGTCGCCATATAAATCTTGAAGAAGCTCAACATCTTCGCGAAGTTGATTGGCGTCTTTTACACCAATAAACTTCTCCAAATCTGGACTGTTAATGTCCGATAACTTTACGGTTTCCTCGTAGAGCCTTTGCTTACTAGGCTGAAAAAGTCTTAAGCTTTTGTCGTAAAGGCTGTAAACGCCTTTAAATGTTTTTCCGATGCCGATTGGCCAGCTGAGTGGATGAACATTGATGTTCAAACGGCTTTCAATTTCTTCCAATAAATCGTAAGGATCTTTGCCCTCTCTATCCATTTTGTTGATGAAAGAGATTACAGGCGTGTTACGCATGCGGCAAACTTCCATCAGCTTTTCTGTCTGGATTTCCACGCCTTTTACGCAATCCACTACCATTACTACTGAGTCAACTGCGGTAAGGGTTCGGTAAGTATCTTCGGCAAAATCTTGGTGTCCAGGAGTATCGAGTAGGTTCACCTTCATGCCTTCATATTCAAAAGCCATCACGGAAGTAGCCACAGAAATACCTCTCTGCTTTTCTATCTCCATCCAGTCGGAGCGTGCATGCATGTTGATTTTACTCGACTTCACAGCACCAGCCTTCTGAATTGCCCCACCAAAAAGAAGTAATTTTTCAGTTAAAGTAGTCTTTCCCGCATCCGGGTGACTAATTATACCGAAAGTTCTTCGTTTTGCTATCTCCTCCTTTAAACCCATACGCTTTTTGAATTGAGGTGCAAAGATAAAAGAAAAAGTGCGAGGCACATTGTCTTTTGGAATGTTAGGTTTTGTGATTAAGCTTTGGCCGTTAAGGCTTGTTCTTCCAACCTCTCTTCTTTGGTCTTTTTCCTTTTCCAGCGTTTGTGGGTCCAAAGCCAGTATTGTGGTGCTTCAAGGATTTGCTTCTCTAATCTTCTAACATGGGATTCTGTGATTTCTCCATGAATACAGCGGGTGGGTTCGGTAAATAATACTTTAAAAGTGAATTCGTAGTAGCCACGCTTTATTTTTTTAATTCCACCAAAAACAACTGGCGAATTCTTCTCTTTGGCGAATTTTTCTACCCCAAACATTACGGCCGTTTCTTGATTTAAAAAGTGCGTCCAGTACACTTTTTTAGCAATACTGGGAGATTGGTCTGCACCAAATATGGTGGCGGTTAAGGTTGTAGTGTTAGCAAAAAAGGCCTTTACATCTGGTCTTGAAATCATCTTAAGTCCAAATTTGCTTCGTGAAGCTAGGATTTTTTCGTTTAGAAACTTATTCTTTAAAGCGTGGTAAATCGCTACACTTTGATGTTCAATATAGGCGTCAATGCCAACAGCCAACATTTCCCAGTTATTATAATGCCCCCCTACAATTAAAATGCTTCGGTTAGTGTCTATGAAGGGCTGCAAAACCTCGGGGTTAGTAACCACAAACCGAGCTTTGGCCTCTTCTTCTGAAATACTGAATATTTTGAGGCTTTCTACAAGTAGATCGGAGAAATGACGATAGAATTGCTGGCGTATTTTGATCAACTCTTTTTCAGAGTGATTGGGAAACGAGTTTTTTAAATTGGTAGATACCACTCTGACTCTATAGCGACCAATTTTATAGGCGACCATATAGAGAAAGTCTGAAAGGGTGTAAAGTGCCCATAAAGGCAAAAGCGAAAGGGGCTTTATAATAAGATAGTAAAAAACTGGAGCCATAAATTAAGCTTGAAAACAAAAGTATGTAATCAAGATGACAATTGTGAATGACGAGCTTTCAGGATTAACCTTGGCTATTTTGTCCATATAATTTTTATGGACTGCCTAATTTGTAGGGACTAGGCTAATTTTCAGTGTCCTATTCTGTCAATGTGTCACCAAATGTCAGGCAAATTCCTTTGGCACAACCATTGATAAATACCGAGTGAGTTTAAATAGCAACAGAAAAGAAATCATTTATACATCATGGGAAAAATTATTGGAATTGACTTAGGAACTACCAACTCGTGCGTTGCCGTAATGGAAGGTAATGAGCCTGTGGTAATCCCTAATAGCGAAGGAAGAAGAACAACCCCGTCTATTGTGGCATTTTTGGACAATGGTAACGGAGAGAGAAAAGTAGGTGATCCTGCAAAAAGACAGGCGATCACCAACCCAACAAATACCGTAAGCTCAATTAAGAGGTTTATGGCTAAGAAATTCTCTAATGTTTCGGAAGAACTAAGAGGTATTTCATACAAAGTAGAAAAAGGAAATAACGACACCGTAAGAGTAAAAATCGGTGAAAGAATGTATACTCCTCAAGAGCTTTCAGCAATGATTCTTCAGAAAATGAAGTCTACTGCGGAAGATTATTTAGGAACCGAAGTAACAGAAGCAGTAATTACTGTACCTGCTTACTTTAACGATGCTGAGCGTCAGGCTACGAAAGAAGCTGGACAAATTGCTGGTTTAGAAGTAAAGAGAATTATCAATGAGCCAACAGCAGCAGCTTTGGCTTATGGACTTGATAAAAAAGACAAAGAACAAAAAATCGCTGTATACGATTTAGGTGGGGGTACATTCGATATTTCAATCCTGGAATTGGGTGATGGCGTATTTGAAGTAAAATCTACGAATGGTGATGTGCACCTAGGTGGAGATGACTTTGACCAAGTAATTATCGACTGGTTGGCAGATGAGTTCAACAAAGACGAAGGAATTGATTTGAGAAAAGACCCAATGGCGCTTCAGAGATTGAAGGAAGCCGCTGAGAAGGCAAAAATCGAATTGTCTTCTTCTAACTCTACTGAAATCAACTTGCCATACATTATGCCAGTTGACGGTGTGCCAAAGCACTTGGTAAGAACGCTTTCAAGAGCAAAATTTGAATCATTAGCAGATAACTTGGTGAAGAGATCAATGGAGCCAGTGAAAAAGGCTTTATCTGACGCAGGTTATAGCACAGGAGATATTGATGAAGTAATCTTGGTAGGTGGTTCTACAAGAATCCCTAAAATCCAAGAAGTTGTAGAAGCATTCTTCGGTAAGAAACCTTCAAAAGGTGTAAACCCTGATGAGGTAGTAGCGATTGGTGCAGCGATTCAAGGTGGTGTGTTAACTGGTGAAGTAAAAGATGTATTGTTACTTGATGTAACGCCTCTTTCACTAGGTATCGAAACCATGGGTGGGGTGTTCACTAAATTAATCGAGTCGAACACTACGATTCCAGCCAAGAAATCTGAGACATTCTCTACTGCCGCTGACAATCAGCCTTCTGTAGAAATTCACGTTTTGCAAGGCGAAAGAGCAATGGCGAAGGACAACAGGACCATTGGTAGATTCCACCTGAGTGATATTCCACCAGCACGAAGAGGTGTTCCTCAAATCGAAGTAACTTTCGATATCGATGCCAACGGTATCATGAGCGTATCTGCTAAGGATAAAGGCACTGGAAAAGAGCAGAAAATTAAAATTGAGGCTTCTTCTGGATTAACAGACGAGGAAATCAATAAAATGAAGCAAGAAGCTGAAGCCAATGCTGATTCTGACAAAAAGGAAAAAGAGAAAGTTGAGAAATTAAACACAGCTGACTCATTGATTTTCCAAACTGAAAAGCAATTGGAAGAATATGGCGACAAGCTTTCAGAAGGAAATAAAAAGCCAATTGAAGAAGCCCTTGCTAGTTTGAAAACTGCTCACGGAAGTCAAGACATTGAAGGTATTGATGCCGCAATGGAAACCTTGAACAAGGCTTGGGAAGCTGCTTCGCAAGAAATGTACGCTGCGAGCCAAGGAGCTGATGCTGCTGGCGCAGAGGGTACTGCAGATGCTAACGCTGGTGCAGAAGACGATTCAAAATCAGGTGACGTATCTGATGTAGAGTACGAAGAAGTTAAGTAGTACTCGATTTAATATAAATGAGAAGCCAACTGTCGAAAGACGGTTGGCTTTTTTGTTTTGTAAGGGTGAAGGGAAATAGTTTTCAAATCACTAGACTAATCGGTCTATTTTTATTTACTTTGAATATGCTATCAACAAAGGACAAGCTTATTCAGGTGACGGCAGGCTTAATCCGTAGGAAAGGTTATTCCGGAACGGGTATTTCTGAAGTGCTGAAAGAGGTGGGTGTACCTAAGGGTTCACTATACCACCATTTCCCCGATGGCAAAAATGGACTCATTCGCCAGGCCATTCAATATGCAGGCGAGGCGCAAATGTTCAAATATGGTGAGGCACTGAGAGGAAAAGAAGCTTTGGAAGGTCTTTCGGCCATGGTAGATGTAATGATCAATGATTTGCTTGAATCTGACTATAAAGATGCTTGTCCGATTACTGCGGTAGCGGCTGTGGCTACTTCCATGGATGAAAATATACGCTTGGCATGCGAGCATATATTTAAAGGCTGGCAAGAAAACTTAGCCGGTTATTTAGAGCGCAGGGGAGTGTCAGACGCTAACCAAAAGGCAGAGCAGTTGTATTCTATGTTCGAAGGCGCCTTTGTCTTAAGCCAAGCACATAAGGATGTTAAATACCTGAGAAACCAGAAAATATATATTCCAATTATTCTGAGTAGTTAAAATTTTTTAACTCAAAATTAGACAGACTGGTCTATTAATGTTATGATAAAAGAATTGATAAAAGCACCCGAAAGCCAAGTATTGGTTCGATTCCAAGACTGCGACCCTTATGGCCATCTCAATAATTCTAAGTACTTAGATTATATGTTGAATGTGCGAGAAGACCATCTCATCAATACCTATGACTTCGATGTTTTTAGAATGGCCAAGGAAGAAGGAAGGTCCTGGGTGGTGGGGCACCATGAAATGACTTATGTTAGGCCCGTTTTTGTAATGGAGAAAGTGATCGTTCAATCTAGGCTGATTAGTTATACTGAAAAGTACGTTCAGGCGGAAATGGTAATGTACGACCTTCATAAAACGCAAGTAAAGGCGGTGTTGTGGACAAAATTTTTCCACTTCGACATTAAAGCTCAAAGAGGGAAAGAGCATTCAGAAGATCATTTGACATTATTTAAAAAATTAATGGTGCCCATTGAGGAAGAAAAAATTGAAAGACGAGGACGTGCACTTGCTGAGGAATTAAAGGCAGTACGTTTTCAGGAAAAGGTACTTTGATTCTATACTGAGTTAAAGTTTGGCTAAAAAAAGAAAGCCGCCATATGGGCGGCTTTCTTAACTAAAATTGACCTTAACTAAACTGAATTGACCTTGCGAATAGTGTCCGTGGTTAGAATGCTCTAGACCAAGACTATTCTGATATTCTGTAATATTTTTTACCTGATACTTGAGTAAGTAAATCGGCTTGATTTACCAATTGTCTTAACTCATCGTTTTCGGTAGTTAAGCCCTGAGCGACCAACTCATTATCGGCATTAAAAACCTTCACGAAATTTGTTTGTTCTGCTTCAATTTCAGCATAGGCTCTCTCCATGATTGTTAATCCATCATCAGGGAAGATGTTATCGATTTCAGCCCTTAACTCAGCTTCTTCGATTGATGTTAGGTTGATGTCAGAAGCTTCGTTTGACTTTACTGCTCCTGCTTGAAACAATGTGATGACCGCAAGTGCTAGACCTAATATTGCACTTAAATTTTTTTGAGTTTTAACCTTTGAGCTATTCATGACCGTGTTATTTAAATTGTTGTTTTGTTTTTTTCTATTCGACATACTACTCTTTATCCAATGCACGTGCCATTAAAATTAACTAATTGGTAATCAGTAAATTAAATAAAAAATGTGTTCATAATCGTAAAAAATGTGTAACGAAATCGTACACAAAGCGGTCACTTATAGCACAGTATTTTGATGAATCGGACAGGGAAGTGAGTTTGGTTTTATAACCAATAGTCAAAAAACCGAATGACCAGCTCTGATATTAGGAGTAAGGTAAAATAGAAAAAAGGATTTTGATAGAATCCTTTACCGAGGAGGTAGATGAAGACTATTAGCGGAATTACAGCACCAATTTGAATCTCTAAATAATGGCTCCAACCTTCAAGCAAGCTTAACAAGGAACACATTGAGTAAATACCTATGAAGGACAAAAGCAATTTCTGTCTTTTCTCCAGTAGAGATCTTAATATTACCCAAATACCGATAGAAGTAATAACCATAAAAACTATCAATCCACCTCTCGAGGTGGTATCACTAGTAATGAGTGCAGTGAACATGCTAAGAAATAGTCCACCGACTAATAATGGATATGCCTTGTTTTTAATTGATAGCAAAAAGCAAATAATTGCAATTATTGAAATTGACAGTTTGTAGATGACCATAGTGCTTCGCCTAACTCATGGATTACAAAATAAGTATTCAAGCCTTTATACCCTACTGAATTAGATTGCCAATTTGCTCAAATTTTTCAAATACCTTTTCAGTATGTGTTGCTGGCGCAGAAGGAGCTGCAGATGCTAACCCTGGTGCAGGAGACGATTCAAAATCAGGTGATGACGTATCTGATGTAGAGTACGAAGAAGTTAAGTAGTACTCGATATAATATAAATGAGAAGCCAACTGTCGAAAGGCGGTTGGCTTTTTTGTTTTTCAAGGTTTGGAGAACAACTTTCATCTTAATGTAAAAAGAAAGCCACCCATATGGACGGCTTTCTAATCTAAAATTGACCTTAACTAAACTAAATTGACCTTGCGAATAGTGTCTGTGGTTAGAATACTCTAGACCAAGACTATTCTGATATTCTGTAATATTTTTGACCTGATACTTGAGTAAGAAAATCGGCTTGATTTACCAATTGTCTTAACTCATCGTTTTCCGTAGTTAAGCCTTGAGCGACCAACTCATTATCGGCATTAAAAACCTTAGCGTAACTGGTTTGCTCGGCAGCAATTTCTGCGTAAGCTCTCTCCATGATTGTTAATCCATCGTCAGGGAAGATGTTATCGATTTCAGCCCTTAACTCAACTTCTTCGATTGATGTTAGGTTGATGTCAGTAGATTCGTTTGACTTTACTGAACCTGCTTGAAACAATGTGATGACCGCAAGTGCTAGACCTAATATTGCACTTAAATTTTTTTGAGTTTTAACCTTTGAGCTATTCATGACCGTGTTATTTAAATTGTTGTTTTGTTTTTTTCTATTCG
>NZ_JAXMOQ010000013.1:0-31606 GCF_034669765.1 Roseivirga sp. | reverse complement strand
CTTATTCGCCCCTTTCCTAAATATTACTCACTATTTTTTCAAGTATTTTATAACTCCCTTAATCTCAATTATTAACAACTCGCGATACCTTCCATAACGGAACACTACTACATGCTTCTCCGTACATTAACACGTGTTGAACACAAGAAAACAGAATCGAGAAGGGACATTTCCTCTGCGGGGAAAACTTATCAAAACCACAAACCCCTGCCAGGTCAAAGCCTAACAGGGGTTTATTGTAATTTATAATACGCCTATTAACGCACGATAGTCTCTGTTCTATCTGGACCTAAAGACACAATTGTAATAGGAACACCTGTTTCCTTTTCAATATATTCAATATAAGAAACCAGTTCCGAAGGTAAATTACGATACTCTTTTACATTCCTTACATCCTTAGCCCAGCCTTTAAAGGTTTTGTAAACAGGAGTTATCTCTTCATCCAAAAGCTGGAATGGCATCTCTTCGGTTAACGTCCCATCTGACAGCTTATAGTGAGTACAGACTTTCAGTTCATCTAGAATACTTAACACATCGGCCTTCATCATAAAGAGTTGTGTTACCCCATTGATCATGATGGCATATTTAAGCGCTGGTAAATCTAACCAGCCACACCTTCTCGGACGGCCTGTAGTAGCCCCAAACTCATGACCTTCATCTTGAATTCTCTTTCCAACCTCATCAAACAGTTCAGTCGGGAACGGCCCTCCTCCCACACGAGTACAGTAAGCTTTGAAAATACCAAAGACTTCTCCAATATTCCTTGGCGCAACTCCAAGTCCTGTACAAGCTCCAGCTGTCATTGTATTCGAGCTGGTTACATAAGGATAGCTTCCGAAGTCAATATCAAGCAAGGAGCCTTGCGCTCCTTCAGCCAAAACAGTTTGACTGGAGCGAATACATTCGTTGATAACATATTCACTATTCACTAGATTGAAATCTCTAAGGAAGTTTATCGCTTCAATGAATGGCGCTTCGGCTTCTTCTAGATCATATTCAAAATCATAGTGGCTTAGAATGTTTTGATGCTTCTTTACCAAGTTTCGATACCTTCCATCGAAGTCAGGAGCCACAATATCTCCCACTCGGATTCCATTTCGCGCCACCTTGTCTTGATAAGAAGGTCCAATTCCCTTTAGGGTTGAGCCAATTTTATCTTTTCCCTTGGACTGCTCGTAAGCAGCATCCAGAAGTTTGTGCGTTGGTAATATGAGTTGTGTTTTCTTAGAGATAAAGAGGTTCTTCTTGAAATCAATATTGAATTTAGAAAGGCCTTCTATTTCTTTTTTGAAAACGATTGGATCAAGCACCACACCGTTTCCAATTATATTTCTTATCCTTTCACGGAATATACCTGAAGGAATTTGATGCAATACATGCTTATGTCCATCAAACTCAAGTGTGTGCCCAGCATTTGGCCCACCTTGGAATCTGGCGACAACATCGTATTTTGGAGCTAGTACATCAACTACTTTTCCCTTGCCTTCGTCTCCCCATTGCAAGCCTAAGAGTACATCAACCTTCATTCTAGTTTTCTGATTTTAATTTTAATATTGCTTCGGCCACCGTGTTTTCAATATTGAATATGGCGTTAAGCTTCGTAATTATTAATAGCTTTTTCACATGCTCGGAAGGATTTACAATACATACCTCACCGCTCTGATTTCTAAACTTAGTTAGAATTGTGATTAAGACACCGATTCCACTGCTGTTAATATACTTTACTTCGTTAATATCGATTATACAGTATTTTATTCCTTCTCCAATTGCTTGGTCCGCCTCCTTAAGCAAGGCAACACCCACTTCTTCACCAATAAGATTTCCTGTTAATGAAAGTATTAGTGCTTCAGAATCTATTTTTGAACTATAATCCATACCAGTTTCTGTTTAGTTATCGGGCTCTGACTTCTTTTTTGGTTTTGCGAAAAAATACAGTGTATGATGCATGATATCAATCTCAAACATTTCTTCGAGCGTATTCTTAATGTTCTGGATTCTTGGATCACAGAACTCAAGTACTTCGGTTGAATCTAACATTAAGATATGATCGTGTTGCTTAAAGCCGTACGACTTTTCGTATTGTGCCAAGTTCTTACCAAACTGATGCTTACTGACCAAATCACACTCCACCAATAAATCCAATGTATTGTATACGGTCGCTCTAGAGACGCGGTAATTTTTGTTCTTCATTGAAATGTAGAGTGACTCCACATCAAAATGACCTCCTCTGGAATAAATCTCCTCAAGAATTGCGAACCTTTCGGGTGTCTTCCTAAGTGCTTTGTTTTCCAAAAAAGCAGTAAAAATCTTTTTTACTTGTTCAAATACCTCAGGTTTTAACGACATACTTCTCGTGCATCAAAGTGCAAATATATAACTCTAAACTTATTTCACTCATTAGGATTGAATCTATCGGAAATTAACTCCTCTATTATATAATGGAAAAAGAACCCAAACTAAGGCATGAGCTGATTCAACCAAGAAGCCGTCCGTATTGTTCTTAATTGTTCTTATTTTAAATCTTTTGATTCGAAACGAGTCACCTTCACCACTCCATTGATTTTTGCCAGTTTCCGACTCATATCATCCAAGTGCTTTGTATTATTGATGTATAACATGATTTGACCATCGAAGATTCCCGTTTCAGTATCGATGCTGATGGAGCGCATGTTCACTTTAAGCTCACTTGAAATCAAATCTGTTACATCACGCATGAGCCCTACCCTATCTGTACCAATAATTCGAAGGCCAGCCAAAAATGCATTTTGCTGTTCAGACATCCATTTGGCTTTCACTATCCTATTGCCATGATTGGAAAGTAATTCTGGTGCATTTGGACAAGTTGTCCTATGTATTTTTATTCCTTCATTTACGGTTACAAAGCCGAATACATCGTCACCAGGTATGGGGTTACAACATTTGGCAAGCCGATAATCGACCATATCCATGTCTTCACCAATAAGAAGAATGTCTTTCCCTGTGGTTTTCACCTTACTAAAGTCATCACTATAGTCGCTTAACTCCTCCGTTTTGGCGCGTTGTGATTTTGTATTGACTTTAAAGTCTTTGTATTTCTTGATTTCCGATGGGTCGATGATTCCTTTTCCTACTTTATAATAGAAATCAGTGACTGTTTTTTCCTCAAAGAAGGCACGGAGCTGATTTACCACATCTCCATCGAAAGGGATTTTCATTTGTTTGAGCTTGCGCTGAACAATCTCTTTTCCATCAATGGCTGCTTGTTTTTTATATTCCTTTAGGCTGTCTTTAATTTTTGACCTGGCTTTGGATGTCACAACAAACCTGAGCCAATCTTCATTTGGTTTTTGTTTAGAAGATGTGAGTACCTCTATCTGATCTCCATTCTTAAGCTCATAATTTAATGGAACCAGCCTGTTGTTTACTTTAGCACCTAGGCACTTTGCACCAACCTCGGTATGAATATCGAAAGCAAAGTCGAGGGCAGTAGCTCCTACAGGTAAGATCTTCAAGTCTCCTTTTGGGGTGAAGACGAAAACTTCATCGCTAAAAAGGTTCGCTCTGAAGTCATCTACGAACTCAATTGCACTCGTATCGTTCTGCTCAAGCATATCTCGCACCTTCTGAATCCACAGCTCTAAGCCAGACTCGTGTGAAGTGGGGGCACCATCTTTATATTTCCAATGCGCTGCATATCCTTTTTCAGCAATTTCATCCATCCGTTTTGCTCGAATTTGAACTTCAACCCACCTACCAGTTTTACTCATTACCGTGGTATGAAGAGATTCATAACCATTTGCCTTTGGTGTGCTTATCCAATCTCGAAGCCTATCCGGGTTGGGTGTGTAGAAATCTGTCACTATTGAATACACCTGCCAGCAAGCCGCTTTTTCATGATCGCTATCCGTATCTACAATAATTCGAATGGCGAATAGGTCATAGACTTCTTCAAAAGGGATGTTCTGTTTCTTCATTTTACTCCAGATGGAATAAATAGATTTTGGACGTCCTTTAACTTCAAAAGTAACTCCAGTACGATTGAGCTCCTCCTGAATAGGTGCCACAAAGTTTTTGATGAATCTACTCCTGGAAGATTTACTCTCTGCAATTTTAGAAGCGATATCGGCATAGACATCTTCTTCAGTATATTTCAACCAAAGATCTTCGAGTTCAGACTTTATTGCATAAAGTCCCAGTCGGTGGGCAAGTGGTGCATATATATATATGGTCTCAGAAATAATCTTCAGCTGTTTATGCCGAGGCATGCTCCCTAAGGTTCTCATATTATGAAGCCGGTCGGCAAGCTTCACCAAAATTACCCTTACGTCTTCCGAAAGGGTCAGCAGCATTTTTCTAAAATTCTCTGCTTGTTGGGAGCTACCGTGATCAAACACTCCCGAGATTTTTGTGAGGCCATCGATAATCTTGGCTACTTTTGGACCAAAGTCCGCATTAATCTCATCCAGTTCGATTTCCGTGTCCTCTACTACATCGTGAAGCAGTGCTGCTACAATTGATGTTGTGCCTAACCCAATTTCTTCCACGCAAATCTGCGCCACAGCCAATGGATGATATATATAAGGTTCACCCGATTTTCTCCGCATTTCCTTATGCGCTTCGAGCGAAGTATTGAATGCCTTCTTAATCAGTTTGGCATCATCATCCTTTAAAAAAGGCTTTGCTGTACGTAATAGCTTACGATATCTCCTAATAATTTCCTTTCGTTCTTCTTCTGCATCAACCGCTATCATATGTTAAAATTAGCCCGTGTAATTTTCGATCAATAATATTTATAAAAAAAGATTTTTAGCTATTGAATTATTTCTCTTTTAGTGTACCTTTGCAGTCGCATTTAACAATCGCACGCGGATGTGGCGAAATTGGTAGACGCACTAGACTTAGGATCTAGCGCCTTACGGCATGGGGGTTCGAGTCCCTCTATCCGCACAAATAAACCCTCGATCTTCCGATTGGGGGTTTTTTATTCGTACCAACAAAAATTGACAGGTTTTGGATATCACGTTAGACAAAAAAGCTTCAAATGTCGCTTCAATTAAAGTTAATTTAAATGAAGGAGATTACCAATCAAAGGTAGCCGACAAAATTAAAGACTACGGAAAAAAGGCACAGATCAAAGGCTTTAGAGCTGGAAAAGTACCTAAGAGTCTTATCGAAAAGATGTACGGAAAGTCTATCCTAGTAGAAGAAATCAACCATATAGTGGGTCACGCTATTCAGGATTACATTCGTGAGAACGATTTGAAGATTCTTGGCGAACCACTTCCAAATCAAAAACAAATTGAATCAGTAGACTGGGATACTCAGTCAGATTTCGAATTTGAATACAATATTGGATTGGTAGATGAGTTTGCTTTGTCAATTGACAAAAAAGTGAAAGTCACTTCTTATAAGATTACAGCAGACGATAAAGTTCTTAACGAATCAATTGATAACGTGAGAACTCAGTTTGGTAAAATGACCAATCCTGAAGTAAGCGAAGAAGGTGATTTACTTTACGGAACTTTGAAGCAGGAAAATGGTGATATCGAAAACGATACCACTATAGATCCTTCTGATTTCACTAAAGCCAACGCAAAGAAATTTGTAGGGAAGAAATCAGGTGACGAAATCAAAGTTAACCTTAAGAAACTCTTCAAGGATGATGCTCAAGTAGCTTCTCACCTAGGAAAAACTGCTGATGAAGTAGCTGACCTTGATGACGCTTTCGTTTTTGCTGTTAAAAATATCAACAGAAAAGAAACTGCTGAATTAGATCAAGAGCTTTTCGATAAAACATTCGGTCCTGACACTGTTTCTTCAGAAGAAGAGTTTAGACTGAAAGTAAAAGAAACTATCGAAGCCAATTACGCTCGTGAAACTGATGCTTTCTTAAACAAAACTATTCAAGATGAATTAATCAAGGTTGCCAAAATCAACTTGCCAGATGAATTCTTGAAAGAATGGTTGAAAGTAACTGGCGAAGGAAAAGTAACTGACGCAGACATAGAAAACGAGTATGAAATCTATGCCAATCAATTGCGTTGGAACTTGATTTCTAGCCAAATAGCTAAAGAAAACGAGATCAAACCAGAGCATGCTGATATTCAAGAAGCTACTCGCGCGATGATCGCTCAACAATTTGCAGGCTCAGGAATGGGTCAGTTTGCAGAGCAAATGGATTCCTTTGTTGAGCATTACCTTAAAGGTGAAGAAGGTCAGAATTACATGAAGATGGCCGAGCAAGTACAAGAGACTAAAGTGATGGAGTTGATTAAAGATAAAATCGAGATCAAATCTAAAGAAGTCGATGTAGAAAAATTTAAGGACATCGTTCAGAACTAAACGAATAACAACCTTGTTAAAAATTAAAGTCCTTTGAACGAAGGGCTTTTTTTTTAAATTTGTTCTGTTCAATTCTCAAATAAAAACATGATAGATAAAAACGAATTCAGAAAATATGCCATTCACAATCAAGGTGTGAGCGGAACTGCGATTGATGATTATTCTAATTATATCCAGAATATGACCCGATCAGTGATTGAAGAACGCCCAACGAGGTTTGCCGAAATTGACGTGTTTTCAAGATTAATCATGGACAGAATCATCTTTTTAGGCATGGGTGTTGACGACAATATCGCCAATATCATCACTGCTCAATTACTCTTCTTAGAGTCCGTTGATCCTAAAAGGGATGTTTTGATGTACATAAATAGCCCAGGAGGTTCAGTTTATGCTGGTTTAGGTATTTACGATACTATGCATTATGTTGGGCCAGACGTAGCTACGATATGTACTGGTTTGGCTGCCTCTATGGGTGCAGTGCTTTTGGCGGGTGGAGCAGCAAATAAAAGAGCCGCTTTACCTCATTCTAGAATCATGATCCACCAACCAATGAGTGGAATGCAGGGTCAAGCTTCTGACATGGAGATTTCATTGAAACAAACGTTAGAAGTGAAAAAAGACCTTTACAATATTCTTTCTAGTCATTCAGGCCAAACTTACAAGAAGATTGAGCAAGATTCAGACAGAGATTATTGGATGAGAGCTTCAGAAGCTAAAGAGTACGGATTAATTGATGAGGTCTTGATTAGACCTAAAAAATAAGATTATGGCAGAAGTAACCTGTTCTTTTTGTGGGAGAAATAAGAAAGATGTAGACCTGATGATTTCAGGGATTCATGCGCACATTTGTAATCACTGTATTACTCAAGCGAACCAAATTCTTTCCGAGGAACTAAAAACAAAAAATGCTGAAGAATCTGCACCTAGGTTCAACGTAATTAAACCGATGGAGCTGAAGAAGCATCTCGATCAATACGTTGTTGGGCAGGATGAGGCTAAAAAGGTTATTTCTGTAGCGGTTTACAATCACTATAAACGATTGACTCAACAAAAGATTGATAACGATATCGTGATTGAAAAATCAAACATTATTATGGTTGGGGAAACGGGCACAGGTAAAACTTACATTGCCCGAACCCTTGCCAAAATTCTTCAAGTTCCTTTCTGTATAGCCGATGCTACTGTATTAACAGAGGCTGGTTATGTGGGCGAGGATGTAGAAAGTATTCTTACTAGACTACTGCAAGCTGCCGATTACGATGTAGAATCTGCTGAAAGAGGCATTATCTACATAGATGAGATTGACAAAATTGCGAGAAAGTCAGACAACCCATCCATCACCAGAGATGTGAGTGGCGAAGGTGTTCAACAAGCACTTTTAAAGTTATTAGAAGGAACAAATGTTAACGTTCCTCCCCAAGGTGGAAGAAAGCACCCTGACCAGAAAATGATTTCAGTAAATACTGAAAACATACTTTTCATTTGTGGTGGAGCTTTTGACGGTATTCAGAGACATATTGCAAGTCGATTGAATACACAACCACTTGGCTTTATTTCGGCACAAGATGATAAGGACGATTACGACAGAGAAAACCTTCATCAGTACATCAATGCACAAGATTTAAAGAACTTCGGTTTAATTCCAGAATTGATTGGTCGTTTACCCATCGTTACTTTCTTAAATCCATTGACTACTGAGATTCTTAAAGACATTCTAACCACTCCTAAAAACGCACTTACAAAACAGTATGTGAAGTTGTTCGAGATGGAAGAAAAAGAATTGACATTTGAACCTTCGGCCCTAGATTACATTGTGGAAAGAGCACTTGAATATAAATTAGGTGCACGTGGTTTACGCTCAATCTGCGAAGCCATTATGACTGACGCGATGTTTGAGATGCCTTCTGACGCAAAAAACATCAGACTGGACATTGACTTAGAGTACGCCAAAGAAAAGCTGGAGAAATCTAAGTTTAAGAAACTGAAGGTGGCTTAGGAGTCAGGAGTCAGGAGTCAGGAGTCAGGAGTCAGGAGTCAGGAGTCAGGTAAAGCGAACTTTAGCTCTGAAACAAGGTTACTAATTTAGGGGTTTTATTCTCCGAAATATTCTACAAAATTTCTTGGGGTTTCGTATAAGCGTAGGCTGTGCAGTTTTCCTGTGCTGGTGATTTTGGCCACTTCAGGTTCCATAATCTTCCAGATTTCCATTACCAAAATTTCGCAACTGGCCATTTTGCCTTGCATGAAATCTACATCCATGTTCAGGTTCTTGTGATCTAGTTTCTCGATCACTTCTGCCCTAATTACATTTGAAAGCTGCTTTAAGTCCACTACAAAACCAGTTTCAGGATCTGGTTCTCCTTTCACTGTCGTAATCAATTCAAAATTATGCCCGTGCCAATTGGCATTAGCACATGGCCCAAAAACTTCAACGTTTTTTTCTTCCGACCAATTAGGATTGTACAGCTTGTGTGCTGCGTTAAAATGCTCTTTCCTACTGATGTAGATCATACCTTCTCTTCGATTTCGCTGCAAATATAATGGGTATTTGCTTAACTTTGGCAAGCACAAATTTAGATACTTTATGATTGTAGTCACAGGAGCCGCGGGATTTATTGGGAGTTGTCTAGTAAGCAAATTGAATAGCGAGGGTTTCAATCACATCATCGTTGTTGATAAGTTCGACAATGAAGAAAAAAACAAAAACCTCGAAGGTAAACGCATTCTTGAGTCCATCGACAGAGACGACTTCTTCACCTGGCTTGACACTGTTGGCGAAAAAGTAGAATTCATTTTCCACCTAGGCGCCAGAACAGATACCGCTGAGTTTGACAAAGCCTTGTTAAGCAAAATGAATACGGAATACACCAAACAGATTTGGGAGAAATGTATTCAGTATCAAATACCGTTGGTTTATGCTTCTTCTGCCGCGACCTATGGTTTGGGCGAATATGGTTATGATGATAACCAAGAAAACATCCCCAACTTGATTCCGCTTAATCCTTATGGAGAATCAAAAAACGACTTTGATAAATGGGCGATCAAGCAAGAGAAGCAACCTTTCTTCTGGGCAGGTTTGAAGTTCTTTAATGTGTATGGCCCTAATGAATATCACAAAGGAAGAATGGCTTCAGTGATTATGCATGCCTTCAACCAAATTGAGAAAACAAACGCCATGAAACTCTTCAGATCTCACAATCCTGACTTTAAAGATGGTGAGCAAATGAGGGATTTCGTTTATGTGAAAGATGTGGTTGACGTTTGTTATTTCTTGATGCACCACCGAAAAGACTCCGCCATCTATAACTTAGGAAGCGGCAAAGCAAGGACCTTTTTAGACCTAGTAAAAGCTACTTTCAAGGCAATGGACAAGAAAGAAGACATCTCTTTTATTGACACCCCAGCCGACATTCGTGACAAGTATCAATATTTTACTGAAGCCAATATGGCCAAGCTAAAATCGATTGGCTTTACACAAGACTTCACCTCTTTGGAAGCTGGAGTTGAAGATTACGTGAAGAATTATCTGTCTAGCCACGGTTATTATTAACAGTTAGTTATCAGAGTATAGAAATGAAAAAAGGTAGAGCGCAAACTCTACCTTTTCTGTTTTTAAAGTTCTTTAGTTCCTTAATCAACCTCCAATCCACTCGGCAACGAAGAGGTTGGTATCTCTTGTTCCTCCGTTATTTCTGTTAGAAGAGAATACCAAATATTTACCGTCATTGGAGAAAACAGGGAAGGCATCGAAAGTATCGTCTTGCGTGATACGGGTTAAGCCCGTTCCATCAATATTGATCATGTAAAGGTTGAAAGGGAAACCTCGCGTAGCGGTATGGTTTGAAGCGAAAATAATTTTCTCGCCAGAAGAATGAAAGAAAGGTGCCCAGTTGGCCTGCCCTAAATCGGTAAGTTTTCTAAGGTCAGAACCATCAGCATTACAAATGTAAAGCTCCATGTTGGTAGGCATTACCAAACCTTCTTTGAGTAAGTCCTGATAAATCTTAATGTCTTCTTCTGTCTTCGGTCTAGAAGATCTGAAAATCAATTTCTCGCCATCAGGAGAGAAAAAGGCACCGCCATCATAACCCAACTCATTCGTGATTTGCTTTACATCAGAGCCATCAATATTCATCGTGAAAAGCTCCAAATCGCCAGTTCTCATAGAAGTGAAAACGATTCTATCTCCTTTTGGCGATACTGTAGCTTCCGCATCGTAGCCCGGGTTATCGGTAAGCTGAGCAATGATCTCACCATCCATATTGGCTGTGAAAATATCGTAATCAGGATAAATAGGCCAAATGTATTTACCGTCATCGCGAGGCCCAGGAACGGGAGGACAATTCTCATCCCCTAAATGGGTAGAGCCATAAACGAAGGTATTGTCTGGTAGAAAATAAGCACAAGTAGTTCTGCCCATGCCAGTGCTCACCATTTCAGGTTTATTGTTTTTTAAGTCGTCATTACGCCAATCAGTAATAAACATCTGATCACAACTAGCGCCCCATTCTGAAAAATCCGACTGAAATACCAAATACTGGTCATCAAAACTCCAATATGCCTCTGCGTTGTTTCCGCCAAAAGTCAATTGCTTAATGTTCTTAAGGAATTTCATTTCCTCTGGTTTTAACAGAAGTGAATCCAAATTTTCTTGTGACGCTACTTCCGTAGTTTTCTGCTTGGGGGAATTACAGCTAAAAACAACAAACAGCGTTAATAGCAGACAATACTTATTCTTCATTATGATGTCGTAAATTGAAGCTGCGAAGATAAGGATTATTATCTTTGAGCATAAATACTATGACATGAGAAAAATCACCTTTTACATTAGCATCATCTGTTTTATTGGGCTAGGCAGCTGTACTAGCTATACTACCGATAAGGAAATCCGCACGGGTGTAGAAAAAGACGTAGCCTATTTGGCCGATGATAAACTCGAAGGCAGAGCCATTGGAACTCCAGGAGAACAATTGGCAGCCGAATACATAGCCGCAGCTTTTAAAAAGTATGGTCTTGAGCCCAAAGGCACAGACGGTTATATGCAGCCATTCAATGTAAAAAAAGCCACCAGTCCACATGAAGAAGCCGTAATTGGCGATGCCGAAGGTGGCATTACCGGAAGAAACGTAGTTGGATACATTGATAACGGAGCTGAAAACACCGTGGTTATTGGTGCTCATTTTGACCACTTAGGCTATGGCGAAGAAGGTTCTCTTTACCGAGGAGAAAAGGCCATTCACAATGGAGCCGATGATAATGCCAGCGGTACGGCTGCCATGATTCAATTGGCAAGAATTCTTAAGAATAAAGGGAAAGATAAAAACTACCTTTTCATGGCTTTCTCTGGGGAAGAAAATGGGCTTTGGGGTTCGAATTACTTCTCTAAAAACTCAACCATTGATTTAGGCACTGTGGATTATATGATCAACATGGACATGGTGGGTAGAATGAACGATGAAAAAACTCTAGCTATTAATGGCGTTGGTACTAGTCCAGTATGGATGAACAAAATCGAAGCCGCCAACACAGATACTTTAAAGTTAGTGACTTCAGAATCTGGCATTGGCCCATCCGATCACACTTCGTTCTACCTTCAAGATATACCTGTGCTCCATTTCTTTACAGGCCAACATGAAGACTATCACCGTCCTTCGGATGATTCAGACAAAATCAATTACCATGGCATGGTGAAAGTGGTTCGACTTATTGAGCGCCTGGTGTTGTCGCTTGATCAAGAAGAGAAAATCGCCTTTACCAAAACGAAAGATGATTCTGGCGATAGCCCACGATTCACAGTTTCCCTTGGCGTAGTGCCAGATTACTTATACGATGGCCAAGGCATGAGAATAGATGGTGTTTCTGAAGAAAAGCCAGCGCAAAAAGCAGGCATGCAAAAAGGAGATATTGTAATGAAGCTTGGCGATTCTACCATTGTGGATATGATGAGTTATATGAGGGCTCTTGCTGCTTTCCAACTGGGTGATGAAACCAAAGTGGAGTTTAAAAGAGGCGAAGAATTAAAAACGGTGGATATAAAATTCTAAGGTAATTGTCCTTAGTACAGTAGATTATCTAGGTGCTCACGATATGTGAGCACCTATTTTTTTTTGTACTTTAGATAAATAATAACCAGCAATGTATAGTGAGTGATAATTAGAATGGAAGAGGAAAATCAAATACTAAAAATTATTCATCTATCTAGTGACTTTCGAGGTCCTGATAACAATCAATCTATTTATAACTTACTAGAATCAACAGGCTATTTTTCAAATTTCGACCAAATAAGTATAGACGCTATTCAAGCTGGACTTAGAAAGCATCCAAAAGTGATTGAAGAATGGCTTGAATGGTCTGAAAGTAAACGGGGCAATTCGGGTTGGTATTTCAAAAATGATAATGAGAAGTCAGTTGTAGGTTATTATACTGGATCGGAAGACACAAGCTCTTCGATAAATTATTCAGACTTACATGAAGCATGTGCAACATTTATTAAGAATGAAATTGAAGATGTCAGAATGAATGAGTGATGCACTACCCTCAAACAAACCGCTTACCCAAAAACTCTTCAAGCAGGTTTAGTGATCATACTAAATTATACAGTCGCAGCGAGACGCAACGACTAGTGGGGCTGAATCACCAATAATCACAATGACAAGTTCAGCCAGAAAGTATTCATTTTTTAAATGGCTGATTTTTACTTACTTATAACTATTAGTAGTGTGACCAAAGCTAAAAAGGGTGTTTTTTAGATTTACTTCGTTTAGCCTTGGCACAAATTTTTAAAATCAGGTATATTTTTTTTATCCATAAAAACTCAGTCACATGTATCTACAACAACCTTGGTCGGGTGCTCAAAAAATAGGATTTAGATTCACATTTATCTTCTTTCTGCTCTTCATTTTACCCTTTCCATTCTCTACCATTTTTGGTGTTTTCAATCTCTATTTTTTAGATCAGTTTTTCTCTGTCTTCTGGAATGGATTTGCGCAACTAATCGCCAACACGTTTTTGGGAATCGGAGAATTAGCTACTAACCCAACAGGCAGTGGAGATAAAACTATCGACTGGATCTTCTATATCTCGTTCTTCGCTCTGGCCATTATCGGAAGTATTATTTGGACAGCATTAGATCGCAAGCGCACCAATTATTACAGGTTATGGAGGATCTTCGTGATGATCGTGGTGTACTATCTCGTTTATTATATGGCCATCTATGGTTTCATCAAGATTTTCTGGCTGCAAATGCCAGAACTTCATATAGATAGACTTCTCAAAACTTATGGGCAGTCATCTCCAATGGGGCTTTTGTGGACCTTTATGGGCGCTTCCAAAACCTATTCTGTGTATGCTGGCCTTAGTGAGGTGATTGCAGGAACACTGCTGCTTTTCAAGCGAACCCGCACTTTGGGCGGCTTGGTCACCTTTGGAGTAATGTTCAATGTGTTTATGATGAACATGGCCTATGACGTTCCCGTGAAGTTATTCTCTGCCCAGCTAATGATTATGGGGCTTTACATTGCTATGATAGACTATAAAGCCATCTTCGGCTTGCTGATTTTTAGGAAAAGCGAAGCCCCAATTGCTTGGCCGCCATTCTTTAAATCTCCCCGTAATAACGCCATATTATTAGCCGTGATGGTGCTTTTTGTTGTGTACACCTATTACCAAAGAATTGACGCTGGAATTTCAGGTAGATCACAATATGGAGAGTTAAGACCAAAATCGAGCTTGTACGGTCTTTATGATGTAGAACACTTCGTTCAAAATGGTGATACTGTACCTCCACTGATGACAGACGATATACGCTGGCAAAGAATGATCTTTGATTCTCCTGTGAACACGCAGGTGATGTACATGGATGATCGACTTCAATATTATACTACACAGATAGACACTGTAGAAAGACTCATTACTTTTAAGATAGGTAGAGACAGTTTACAAAAGAGCTATAACCTAAATTATGAAAAGCTCGAGGACGGCATGACAATTAGCGGAGTATTCGAAAGTGACACCTTGAATATTCGGCTTAAAACTTACGACCTCTCCAATTTCTACCTCACCAACCGTGGTTTTCACTTACTCAATGAAGTGCCATGGCATAGGTATGACCCAAGGCCGAAACCAAATTGGTAGATGTTGTATTGGTGATAAATATTAACTTACATAGTTGCTGCGAAACGCAACGACTAACAGAGCCACTATTAAGTTGATTATACTCCGAACGATACTATCCTTTCTACGCGACAAGCATTACAGAAATTTACTTTTTGCAACGGTATCAGTATTGGTCATAGGCACATTTACCTATCATTATTTGGAGCAATGGACTTGGTTAGATTCGCTCTACTTTTCAATCATCACTTTAACCACCGTGGGTTACGGAGATTTTTCACCTCAAACCGATTGGGGTAAAATCTTCACCATCGTTTATATCATTATTGGAGTTGGCCTTATCCTTACCTTTATCAATACGGTCTACAACCATTTCAAAAACATTCCCCAAGACCACTTTAATAATAAGCACTAAACCCTGTGTAAACTTGTGCTCACACCGAGCAGTTGACAAACTTTGGTACAAATCAAATTTTAAGATAAATCGTTACCTTGTATAAAAGAGAAAAAGATGAACAGCATACAAATAAAATAAAGGATACATGATTATGTTGATCAAGCAAACGAACGTTTTTTAATGCTTGTCAATGAAATGATCGATGCCTATAAAAAACAAGACTGGTGGGATGACTTAGACCCTAATATACAAGCATCAATTGACCGCGCCCTTGCCCAATCAGAAGAGGGAAAAGGAAGACCACATTACGAGGTAATGAGCGAGATCAGAGCAAAACACCAAAAGTGAATTATTCTGTTAAATGGTTGCCAGAAGCAAAAATAACCTATGCTATGGTGATTGGATATCTTGAAGAAAACTGGACAGCAAATGAAATCAATAGTTTTATATCACGTAATCCCAAACAATATCTATATTCCAAAAAGAAAGAAGTTTACCGTGCCGTTGTCACCAAACAGATCAGTTTGTATTATAGGATTAAACTGAAAGAAATAGAACTGTTGGTTTTTTGGGATAGCCGTCAAAATCCAGCCAAATTAAAAGTTTGAGTTGTGCAACAGCGACAACACCGTAAGCGATATTGTTACGGAGAATCGTAAAACCATGGAGAGTGTGCTGAATGAATTGATCAAAGAAGGCCAGCAAAATGGAGAAATCGCAATGAAGCATTCCAGTGAATCTCTGGCCCGCTTTCTCTTCAATACCATTAGTGGTTTAAGGGTACTCGCCAAAGGCGATATTTCCGAAAAAGAACTCAACGAAATTGTGGATGTCACACTTTCGGCCTTAGATTAGTCATTTCTTTAGAAACAGTGAACCATCGCTGTTTTCATACAGTTTGAATACCATGCAAAACCATTTTGATTTAGTAATTATAGGAGGCGGCCCCATCGGACTTAATTGTGCTATTGAAGCCACAAAAGCCAACTTAAATTACGTGGTGTTGGAAAAGGGAACTTTAGTGAATTCCATTTACCACTTCCCAACCAATATGACCTTCTTTTCTACCTCCAATTTGTTAGAAATTGGTGGCGTACCCTTTATTTCGCATACCGATAAACCTACAAGAAGGGAAGCCTTAGAATATTTTAGAAGAGTTCAGGAAAGCTGGAAATTGAATATAAAACCCTACACCCGGGTGGATAGCATGACTTCTGAAAACGAAGTGTATCACATCGAGACAAGTAAAGGCACCTACTCCGCTAACCATGTAATTGTGGCCACCGGTTTTTATGATACACCTCGCCTTTTAAATATCCCGGGAGAAAGCCTACCGAAGGTGAAGCATTTTTATGATGATCCTCATCCTTATGTAGACCAAAAGCTGGTGGTAATTGGTTCGGCCAACTCGGCCTGCGATGTAGCTTTAGAAACTTATTACAAAGGGGCGGAAGTCACGATGGTTATTCGAGAGTCAGAAATTTACCCTAAGGTGAAGTACTGGATCAAACCGAATATTGAAAATAGAATTAAAGAAGGCGCGATCAAGGCTTATTTTAATTCCACCGTTACTGAAATTACAGAAAACGAAGTACTCATTAATACACCAGACGGCCCATTGACCATAGAGAATGATTTCGTTTTGGCCATGACAGGCTACAAACCCAATTATGCTTTATTCGAAGCACTGGGCATTGATATTTCAGAAGATGAATTGAAAATCCCTGTGCATAATGCAAATACGCTAGAGACCAATTTACCCAATGTATATGTAGCTGGCGTAATCAATTCGGGAATGCAGACAAGCACGCTCTTTATTGAAAACACAAGGATACATTCTGAAATAATTATTAAGGCTATTCAAGCTAAAAATCCAGCTTCAAAGTCGTAGTGAGACACTACGACTAGTGGAAATCTACCCTTCTTTCCATTTAATACTACAGCCTACACTTGGTTGCTGTTCAAAGTCAATGGCTTGGTTATCCAGTACGTAGTTTAGGGCAGAACGTAAATCTTGCCCCGTTACGGGCCGGCCATTTCCCGGTCTAGAATCATCTAATTGACCTCGATACACGCATTTTAATTCGGCATCAAAGACATAGAAATCGGGCGTACAAGCCGCACGATAGGCCTTTGCTACTTCCTGCGTTTCATCAAACAGGTAAGGAAAAGTGTAACCTACTTTTTCGGCCTCGACCTTCATTAGCCTAGGAGAATCCTGTGGGTAATTTTCAACATCATTCGAGTTGATAGCAATAAAAGACACCCCCTTCGTTTGATAGTGTTTTGCCAAGGCTACAATTATTTCGTCCACATGTTTTACAAAAGGGCAGTGATTGCAGATAAACATAATCACCGTGGCTTTGTCTGATTTCAATTCATCCAAAGAAAGTATTTTATCAGAAACGGTATCTGGCAACCTAAAATCAGGGGCCTTTGTTCCCAGTGGTAGCATATTGGATGCAGTTCTTGCCATGTTTACTATTTACTGTTTACGAAGATACACAATAGCAATAAATAAGATGAAGGCTATTTCCTGTGTTATCAAACCAAATGTGCTAGTGCCAAACCTGCGAAGGTTAGGGCTAGGAAGAAGCCGAGCATATCGGTAACGGTGGTTAAAATTGGGCCGGAAGCCAAAGCTGGATCCACTTTCATCTTCTTTAAAAACAATGGAATTGTACCGCCAATAGCAACGGCAACAACCGTGTTAATGGCCAATGCACCGCCCACGACTAGGCCTAAATAGGCATTGCCCTGCCAAAAGAAAGCTGCCAAACCAATCAATGCACCAAGCACGACTCCGTTGATCAAGCCCACTTTCACTTCTTGCCAAAGCACTCGCATTAATTCATAAGGCTTTACCACCCCCAGCGAAAGTTCTCTTAAACTTACCGCCACGGCTTGGTTACCAGAACAGCCGCTCATATCTGAAATTACGGGTAGAAAAACAGCCAAGGCAATCACTTCCTGAAGGGTGTCTTGATAAAAGGCAATGATACTCGCAGCCAAGATGTTCAAAAGTATGTTCACACTCAACCAAGAAAGTCTTCTGCGTGAACGAAGCAAAACGGGCATGGTACGCAGTTCTTCCCCGCCCACAATACCTTGCGTTTCTAATAATTCTGTATTAAAACGATCATTTTCCGCTTCTCTCACATGCTTCCGCATGACGATACCGAGCAGTATATTCGCTTCGCTTACTACGGGCACTCCGTAAAAATCGTATTTATCGAAAAAGCTGATAAGGTCAGTAAGGTGATCTGTATCCTTTACCGTAAGCGCATTTTTTATGACAATTTTTGAAAGCGGAACGGACGTTTTTGAAAGCAGTAAATCGCGCATTTGCAGCACGCCAACAAACTCTCCCTTGTCCACCACATAAATGTACTGAACATTATAGTCCTCGTATTCTTCAGAATTATCGCGGAGCTTGGTGGTGATTTGGCCAACGGTTTCGTTGCTTTCAAAAGCCAAATATTCCGTGATCATTACCCCACCAGCGCAATCTGAATCGTAGTGAATTAGTCTACGAATATTCTCCGCCTCCTTAGGGTACATTTCCTCCAAAATGGCGTGAGCATCATCGTCATCCAGTTCAGAAATAATATCTACCTGTTCATCGGAGTAGAGTTGGTTTAGAATAGAAGCAGCTGTTTCCGTCTCCGTATCTTCTATGAGTTGGACGGCCTGTGACTGCGGGATTCGCTCTAGTAAACTTGCGCCATCTTCGGCACTCATCAAACCCAGCAAATCATTCTGCTCGGTTCTATTCAAATGGCTAAAAGCATGGACAATGTCTTCCGACTTATTCTCATCCATGTAATCATGAATACCCTCTTGATCCGAAGAAGCAATCAACTCAGCCAGTTGCTCCCACGATTTCACTTCCTTCTCCATGCTGCTTTTTCTCTTTTACTTTCTTACCCCAATATGCATCAGGGCATCCCCTTGGTGAACAATTGGATTGTTATTCAAACCTATCACATAACCAGAAACAGGGCTTTTAATTTTAATTTTCGAACCACCAAAAGGGTCGCTGATATGACCGATAAGTTGGTTTTTCTCTACTTCGGAACCGTACGGAACCATGGTTAAGAAAACCCCTGAGGTTTTCGCCCTAATCCACGATGAGTTATTGATGATTTTGGTCACATGTGGTGCTTCTGGTGCGCGTTCACGCATCCCCAAATGTTTCATCACTCTCAAAGCCCCGTTGATGCCTTGTTGAATTGCAAATTCGTCAAATCGAGCCGATTCACCCCCTTCATACACCAAAATTTGCTTGCCCATTTTAGCAGCCGTTTGGCGCATAGATTTAGGTCTGAAAGGGCTATTAAGAATAAATGAAGGTTGAAAAATTTCAGCAAGTTGTTGATTCTTAGGCTCCTTCATCGCACACCGAATCTGCGGGTAGTTTGTGCGGTCCGCTCCTCCGGTGTGGAAATCCAAACCCACATCGATTTTAGGAATAATGTCTCTGGTAAGGTAATGCGCTACCCTTGCGGCCAAAGAACCATTTTTGTTTCCTGGAAAAGATCTGTTCACATCCTTACCATCGGGTACGTAACGGCTAAAATGAATAAAGCCGAACATATTAATGATGGGAATACAGATTACCGTTCCCACCCTAGGTATGTGTTGGTCTTTCTCTATAATTCTACGGACAATTTCGGTACCGTTGATTTCATCACCATGCATACCTCCACTGAGGAGCAAAGTAGGCCCGTCAATTTCTGAACGGGCTACAGTGATGTGTAAATCAATTGGCGAATGCGAAGGAAGTCTCGCAATATTGATATTGATTCTAGTCTCCTGACCTGGCAATATTTGCTTGCCTCCGATTACTAATGGCGCTCTCAATACTTATTTCTTTTTCAGTTGAATATCATAAACGTCCGTTCTTCTGTCTTTCAAATTGCGCACTGCACCTTTGTTGTGTAGTGTCCAAAGTAAGTCTAAATCTACATCGGCCACCAAAATCATTTCTGTGTTGGCAGTGGCTTCCGCCTTAATTCCTGTGGTTGGGAAAGCAAAATCGCAGGGGGTAAACACAACTGACTGCGCAAACTGAATGTCCATGTTTTCTACCTTCGGAAGGTTGCCCACCGAACCAGCAATGGCCACGTAGCATTCATTTTCAATCGCCCTTGCTCTAGCGCAATAACGCACACGAGAGTAACCGTTTTGAGTATCGGTAAGGAAAGGAACGAACAGAATATTCATGCCATCATTGGCCAAAATTCTTGGTAGCTCAGGAAATTCAACATCATAACAAATCAACACGCCAATTGGACCGCAATCTGTTTCGTATACTTTAACAGTATCCCCACCCGTCAAGCCCCAATATTTGGCTTCGTCTGGGGTCACGTGCATTTTCGTATACTCTTCAAACGTACCATCTCTCCGGCACAAAAAGCCCACATTATATAGCTTAGGGCCATCCATTTTAGGCATACTACCTGTAATGATGTTTACATTATAGCTAATGGCAAGTTTGGAAAAGCGTTCTCTAATTTCTTCGGTAAACTCTGCCAACTTACGAATGGCTTCGGCTTCAGAAAGGTGATTGTACTTGGCCATTAAAGGCGCGTTGAAGAATTCTGGAAATAAAGCGAAGTCACTTTTATAACCCGAAACTGCATCGACAAAAAATTCGATCTGCTCGAAAAGCTCATCGATTCCATTGTACGGCCTCATTTGCCACTGAATCAGTCCTAAACGAACTACCTTCTTTTGATCACTGAGTTGAGGTTCTTGTTCAACATAATAAATATTGTTCCACTCTAACAGCACTGCATAATCCTCCGACTCGTCATCACCAGGCATATAGCCCTTGATCACTTTGTTGACGTGGAAATCATTGCTCAGCTGAAAGGTAAGGGTAGGATCGTAAAGCTGTTTAAGCTTCACTTGATCTATATACTGTCTTGGCGTAAGCTCATTCGAGTACTTGTGATAGTTCGGAATTCGCCCACCAAAAACAACCGCTTCAAGGTTCAAATTTTCGCAAAGCTCCTTACGGGCATCATAAAGTCTTCGGCCTAAGCGCAAGCCTCTAAAGCCCGGCTTAATAAATACCTCAATACCATAAATCACATCTCCATTTGGGTCGTGGGTGGAGAATGAGTAGTTGCCTGTTATTTTTGCATAGGTGTGGTTGTCACCGAATTTATCATAGTCTACGATTAAACTCAGGGCGCAACCTGCTATTTCATCGTCAGCCACAATGACTAACTGACCTTCAGGGAAAATATCTATGAGTTTCTGGATATGGTGTTCGTCCCACCAGCCGCCTGACCAATTTTCATAGGCCGCCTTCATAGATTCTGTTAAATTTTTAAAGTCACTGATTTCAAGTTGTCTCAGTTCAATTTTCTGTATTTCCCTCATATCTTATTAAGATAGTAAATGCCTGCAATGTTCAAATAAAAAATGATTGATTGTAAGAATTTTCTCTAGTAAAAAATACCCCAAACCCTATTATGGATCATTTTATCTAAGACAGTCATTCTAAGGAAAAGTCACTTATAACCCCTACTTTTTTTAACAATCATTAACACATCAACACCGCAAGTAAATTCTCAAAGCCTACATCTAAGCTTTCAAACGAATGAGAATTTAAAAGTCAAAAATTATGAAAAAGTCAAAAATGAAATGGTTAGGAACACTAGGGGTTGCAGTATTATTAGCGTCTAGTTTAAATGTTAATGCACAAGGATTCAGAGGAGATCAAAAACCTACCTCAGATCACCCGATGGAAATGAATATAGGGCAAAGGCCAGAACAACAAGGACCAGAAAGAAGAGGATTGGAAAGAAGAGGTCCAGAAATTCCAAATCTGACTGAAGCGCAAGAAAGCCAGTTGAAAGAATTTCACTTACAAGAAATGAAGAAAGCGCAACCCATTGAAAATCTTGTAGCTGAAAAAGAAGCTCGCCTCAATACACTCACCACTGCGGAAAAATATGCTGAGAAAGCGGTGAACAAAGTGATTGAAGAAATTGGAGATTTGAAAACTGATTTAGCCAAATTGAAAGTAGCAGGTCAGCATCAAATCAAAAGTATTCTAACAGAAGAGCAGTTGGTCTTCTTTAACCAACATCAGCCAAAAGGACCTAAAGAAAATGGGCCTAGAAGAAATTAAAATCGGTAGCTTAGTTTTTACAAGGGTTTAGGTAGAATAGAAACTACTTAAACCCAATTTTATCAACCATTACTTGTCAGAAAACCAACTCATATCGGCATTGAAAGAAGGCTCAGAAAGTGCCTTCCGTGACTTGGTGGAAACTTATCAAAATCGGGTGTACAATACCTGCCTTGGTATGCTTCAAAACGAGTCGGATGCAGAAGAAACTGCACAAGATGTATTTATAGAGGTGCACCGTTCCATCGGTGCTTTTCGTGGTGAATCTAAATTATCGACTTGGCTTTATAGAATTGCCACTACAAAATCCTTGGAACTGATCAGGAAAAACAAACGTCAAAAGCGTTTTGCCTTTCTTCAGTCTTTGGCAGGGAGTAATGAAACAAGTGACAGCCTAAAGCAGGCGCATTTTATACATCCTGGTATTGAAATGGAGCAAAAGGAAAATGCGGAAGCACTTTTTCAGGCCATCGGTCAATTACCCGAAACTCAAAAAGTGGCTTTTACCTTACATAAAATTGAAGGCTTGGCCTATCAGCAAATCGCTGACATAATGCAAACGAGTGTTTCTTCGGTTGAATCACTCATGTTTAGAGGCAGAAAGAATTTGCAAAAATCCTTAAAGAGCTTCTATGAAAAGAATTTTAAAGATTAGCGCAAGTATTTTTGAAGAACAGCATCGAATAAAATGAGCATGAAAAACGAGAACAACATAGAGAATAAAATCAATCAAGCCCTCAATAGTATTGAAGGCATTGAGTCGGCTGAAGTGAAGCCATTTTTCTATACCCGCTTACAAGCGAGAATGGAGAATCAAATAGCTCCATCATACGGGCGTTTCTCTATTCTGGCCAACTTAAAATTGAGTTTGGCGATGCTGGCTGTTTTCTTTGTTTTCAACCTTACCAGTGTAATTTATCTCACTGGGAGTCAAGATACCGATTCAACAACTACCTCTGCCATTGATGAGTTTTCTGAAGAGTATTTTTCAACACCGAATGTTTACGATTACTTAAACGAATACTGAAATGGATTTTATTAGACGCAATAAACTATTAGGTGGTGCAGTTATAGTGCTAGTAATTTTCAATGCTGCCCTCTTGGTTTTCTTGTGGCTCGGCCGACTCGAGAATAACCGAGTCAACAATGGCCCTGAGGCCAAGGGTAGATTTTTAGAGGAGAGCTTAAACCTATCACCCGAGCAAATCGAGCAGTTAGAAGTAATTAAGAAAGAACACTTTAAACGGATTGAACAATACCAAAGAGATTTTAATGAAACTAGAAGACAGCTTCATGGTCTTTTGAATACAGAAAATTCAGATCAAAAAGCTAGAGTACTATCTGGCAAGATGGGAGACATCCAATCCAGAATTGAAATTTCAACCTTTGAACATTTTGCTTCGATTAGGGCAATATGTACACCAGAGCAGCAACAAACTTTTGATAAAATTATATCAGAAGTACTCCGCAAAGAACCAAGCGGAAACGGACCTCAAAGCGTGAGACCACCCCCACAAGGCGGCCCAGAGGGTAATAAGCCACCTCCCAAAGGAGGTCGGTAAGTACATACCGATTGTCAATTACCCACTCGACAATCTGTTACTGATAGTCAATATCTAACAGAACAAACACATGAAAAAGTTACTTTTATTTAGCGCCCTTATGGGGCTAATGTATCAGTCATGCTCAAACTCTACTATTGAGGGGGAAAACGAGTTTGAAAGTATTATGAATTCTGATTTTTCGAGCATTCTCGATTTACCCAATGTTGCATACAATTATGCCAATCCAGATTTACCCTCTCATTTTAGAAGGAATGACTTAGAAAGTATTGACAACACCCCAAACAACAACCTCATTACCGATGCAGGTGCTACTTTAGGGAGGGTGCTTTTCTACGACAAAAACCTATCGTCCAATAACACAACCGCTTGTGCCTCCTGCCATATTCAAGCCAAAGGTTTTGCCGATCCCAACAGATTAAGCAAAGGATTTTTGGGAGGCAATACGGGGAGAAATTCAATGGCTTTGGCTAATGCTCGTTATTATGATAACGGGAGGTTCTTTTGGGACGAACGTGCGAGAAGCCTAGAAGAACAAGTATTGCTGCCCATTCAAGATGAGGTAGAAATGGGTCTTTCATTGACAGAACTTGTGGACAAACTTCAGGCTTTGGATTATTATAGCCCATTATTCGAAACCGCATTTGGTTCAGCAGAGGTTACGGAAGATCGTATCTCAAAATCATTAAGCCAGTTTGTTAGAAGTATGGTTTCATATCAGGCAAAATTCGATGCAGGTGCAACTCAAGTGAATAATATTGGCAATGATGACTTTCCTAATTTTTCACAAATCGAAAACCAAGGCAAAAGGCTTTTCTTTAGTGGCAGAACTCAATGCAGCAATTGTCATGAAACGGTTTCCTTTTCAGGAGATCAGGCCAGAAATAATGGATTAGATGCCTTCACCACAGATGATGGTACTGGGGGAGTCACTGGTAGAAACCAAGATTTGGGCAAATTTAAAGTAAACTCCTTGCGTAATATAGGCCTCACAGCACCTTATATGCACGATGGAAGGTTCAATTCTTTAAGAGAAGTAGTACAGTTTTATAATAACGGAATTCAGGGTCACCCCAACTTAGACAATAGACTTAGGGAAAGAAACGGGAGGCCTATTCGCATGAATTTAAATAATCAAGAAATTGATGCAATTGTTGCCTTTTTAAATACGCTAACCGACCAAGAGTTCGTTACAGAGGTGAAGTTCTCAAGTCCCTTTGTGGAAAGATAATTTTATACAAATATGTTTTGGTTGAATAAGGAGTTCATACGGGACTCCTTTTCTTTTTTTCAGCCCAGCGTATAAAACAAAACCCCAACCAATGGTCGGGGTTTTGATATGTGTAGAATAGAATGCCTGTTATTCTTTAGGTCCTTCTTCTTTCTTTTTACTTGCTCTTTTCTTCTTCGCTTTTAAAGTCAACACTTCACCTTCTCCGCTGTAATCAGCAATAAGGGTGTCACCTTCATTTACGCTTCCTTTCAGAATTTCCTCAGCAATTTGATCTTCCAAATATTTCTGAATTGCTCTATTCAAAGGTCTAGCACCAAATTGAGGATCAAAACCTTTATCGGCCAAGAAGTCTTTGGCTTTTTCAGTCAACTCAATTTTATAGCCCATCTCTTCAACACGAGCGAACAACTTAGCGAGCGTAATGTCGATGATTTTGTGAATGTCTTCTCTTCCCAAAGAATTGAAAATGATCACATCATCTAAACGGTTTAAAAACTCAGGGCTGAAGGTCTTTTTCAATGCACGTTGGATCGTGTCCTTCATCACTGAATCTTCATTCTCCTTTCTTGTCTGCGTACTGAAACCAATTCCTGAACCGAAATCCTTCAAATCACGCACTCCAATATTCGAAGTCATAATAATGATGGTGTTTCTAAAATCCACTCTTCGGCCTAAGCCATCAGTAAGAATACCGTCATCCAATACCTGAAGCAGAATATTGAAAACGTCTGGGTGTGCCTTTTCTATTTCATCTAGCAACACCACAGAGTAAGGTTTTCTTCTCACTTTTTCAGTAAGCTGACCACCTTCTTCATAACCTACATAGCCCGGAGGCGCTCCCACCAAACGAGATACCGAGAATTTCTCCATGTACTCACTCATGTCTATTCTTACCAAAGAATCTTCTTTGTCGAATAAATAGGTTGAAAGCTCCTTAGCTAACTCCGTTTTACCAACACCCGTTGGGCCTAAGAAAACAAATGACCCGATTGGTTTCCCTGGATCTTTCAGTCCAACTCTGGTTCGCTGAATCGCTTTGGTCAATTTGGCAATTGCCTCGTCCTGACCAATCACTCGTTGCTTCAGCTGTTCGCCCATTCCTACCAATTTCGACTGCTCTTTTTGAGCAATACGTTTTGTAGGAATTCCTGTCATCATGGCGATAACTTCGGCTACGTTTTCTTCATCAACGGTATAGCGCTTCGCTTTACTTTCGTCTTCCCATTTGGCTTTGGCCCTATCCAACTGGTCAATGAGTTTCTTTTCTTTATCTCTTAACTGAGCAGCCTCTTCGTACTTCTGACTTTTAACTACTCGGTTTTTCTCTTTCTTAATGTCCTCAATGGCCGCCTCCAAAGTAACGATATCGTCTGGCACGTGGATATTATTGATGTGTACTCTTGCACCAGCTTCATCCAAAACGTCTATGGCCTTATCAGGAAGAAAACGATCAGAAATATAACGGTCTGAAAGTGCCACACAGGCTTTAATGGCCTCTGGAGTATAATTTACATGATGATGCTCTTCGTACTTTTCTTTGATGTTATCTAGAATCATAACGGTTTCTTCTACCGTAGTAGGATCTACCATAACCTGCTGAAAACGTCTCGCCAAAGCACCATCCTTCTCAATGTACTGACGGTACTCATCCAAAGTTGTCGCCCCGATGCATTGAATTTCTCCACGCGCTAAAGCTGGTTTAAACATGTTTGAAGCATCCAATGAACCCGAGGCTCCACCCGCTCCAACAATCGTATGTAGTTCATCAATAAACAGAATCACTTCAGGAGACTTTTCAAGCTCGTTCATCACGGCTTTCATTCGCTCTTCAAACTGACCTCTGTATTTGGTTCCAGCTACAAGCGATGCCAAATCAAGCGTGACTACTCTTTTATTGAATAGTATTCTCGACACCTTCTTCTGAATAATTCTTAAAGCCAAACCTTCGGCAATGGCAGATTTACCAACACCTGGTTCGCCAATAAGAATTGGGTTGTTCTTTTTTCTTCTACTTAAAATTTGAGCTACACGCTCAATTTCCTTCTCCCTTCCCACAATTGGGTCGAGTTTATCTTCTTCCGCATATTTGGTCAAGTCACGTCCGAAATTATCGAGCACTGGTGTGCGAGACTTCTCGGTTCCTTTTTGCCCTGATTTGTCAGAAGAAGCTCCCGCTCCGCCTCCAAACATTTTTGAAGAATCATCATCAGAATCGTCTGTGTCAGATGACGCCAATGGGGTATCGTTGTCTGTCTGATACTCGAGCATTTCCTTCACCACCTCGTAATTCACATCAAATTTTTCTAAAATCTGAGTGGCAATATTGTCTTCATCTCTTAAAATAGATAACAATAAATGCTCAGTACCAATCAATTGGCTTTTGAAGATTTTTGCTTCTAGATAAGTGATCTTAAGCACTTTTTCTGACTGACGGGTAAGCGGGATATTTGCCAAATTTTTGACATTATGATTGGCCGTACCTTTAGTAGCACGTTCCACCGATTCTCGCAACTCTTCCAGTGAAGTACCCAATTTTTTCAAGATACTTACTGCGATGCCTTCTCCTTCTCTGATCATTCCCAACAAAAGGTGCTCTGTGCCGATGTAATCATGGCCTAAACGGAGCGCCTCCTCACGGCTCAGTGAAATAACTTCTTTTACTCTATTCGAAAATTTAGCTTCCATTTATATGCTTTCTGAATGGCTTGTTCTAATAATTATAGGGTAGATCAATATAGTATTTTCTCGTAATGATCTACCACAAAACGTAATCAAATCACTATTTGTTCTCTGATGTAACAATTGATCTTTTTAAAACCTCTATGGCTTCTGGTCCTGTACAAAACAAAAGGTCTAAGATATTAAGGTTAGAAACAAAGTTACTGCCAAATATTTGTTGGTAGGGTTTAGGATCGAACCAAAACAGTTCTGAAATAGGCTTTCTTGGATGAATATCACCCCTCATATCCATTAAATCAGGTTTAGCCTTTTCGCCAAGGTTTTCTTCCCAAAATACAGGTTTGTCAATTTGTAGAAACTTGAGACACATTGTCAGTAATGACTTATTCAAGTTGAATAAATGGCTTGACTTGGAATAGAGTATGGCCTTAAACTCTTCTGAATAGAAATCGAAAAAGGGAGATTTACCATAGGCAGACTGAATGGCACGCCAATGATTATTCATCCATTTTTCATGGTAATCTATTTTAACTTCTTGAATTGGGATTCTTTTATTCGCACCAAATACAGGCACTGATAAATCAAGCGGACCGTTGGCCGTCAAAATAGTGCTTCGATTTAAATAAGTTCTTTTTTCAAACTTTCCATTGCTCGCAATATATGTTTCGTCTGCATTATAGATAGCCGCGAAATAAGCAACACTTGGCAAATAGTGTAAATCGACTAAAATGCTCTGCATCAAAACACCCCTTCTATCTCTCCCAAACCTTCTCTAATAATTTCGAACTGGTCGTTAGAGCAATCAATAACGGTCGAAGGCACATTGCCTCCATAGCCTCCATCAATTACAATATCCACTAAGTTCTCATATTTCTCGAAAATCAAGCTCGGGTCGGTTGAATACTCAATCACATCATCTTCTCCTTGGATGGAAGAAGTGATGATTGGCCTTCCTAGTTCTTTCACTAAAAGACGCGGAATACTATTGTTCGGCACCCTAATCCCCACGGTTTTCTTTTTGGCGTTCAGAATTTTCGGTACACTGCTATTAGAGTTCAAAATAAACGTGTAAGGGCCTGGGAGCAACTTTTTCATTACTTTGAAAACAGGAGTACTGAGCTGCTTTACATATTCAGAGATTTCACTTAAGTCGTAACAAATGAACGATAGGTTCTGTGGTTTTACGTTTTTGATTTTACAAACTCGCTCTACCGCTTTGGTATTCGAGAAATCACAGCCGATACCATACACTGTATCAGTTGGATAAATAATCACTCCCCCATCTCTCAAAACCGATACTATATAATCGATTTTTTCCTGTTCAGGGTTTTCAGGATAAACTCTTATTAACTCGGCTTGCATTAGTCTTCATTTAACGAATCGAAGTTATGACAAAAACCCTATTTTTGTAACCCAATGAAGAAAAGAAAGATTTTCCTATTAGCCATGGTGGTGTTTTCAGTAATGCTCACCTCCTTTAGTTTTTACTTCTACCAAGTGTTTTATGGTGCCAATATCCTAATTGAGCGAGAAAACACAACCGTTACCATTGACTATGGTGAAGGCTTTGATGAGGTGCGTAACAAGTTTTATGACGCTCAAGTCATCAACGATGTCATCTCCTTCAGCTTTGTTTCAAAAACCTTGGGGTATCAGGAGGCAGTAAAACCTGGCGTATATTATCTAAAGACAGGCATGTCTAATATTGAGGCGGTAAGAATGCTTAGGGCTGGTGACCAGATACCAATAAGAATTACTTTCAATAATGTAAGATTGAAATCGGAACTGGCTGAAAAAATCACAGACAACACAGGTATTGAAGCTAGCGAATTCGAAGCACTCTTAAATGATGATGCTTTTTTAGCAAATTATGGAGTCAATTCAGAAAATGTAATGACACTATTTTTACCCAACACTTACGAGGTCTATTGGACGATTAAGGCTGAGGAGCTTTTTTCCAAAATGGCAGAAGAACACAAGAAGTTCTGGACAGCCGACCGTGTTGCAAAGGCAAAGGCACTGGATTTAACTCCTGTTCAAGTGTCAGTTTTAGCTTCTATTGTTCAGGCCGAGAGCATTAAAAATGATGAGCGACCAACAATTGCGGGGCTTTACCTCAACCGTCTTGAAAGAAATATTGCACTTCAGGCCGATCCTACATTGGTATTTGCTTTGGGCGATTTCACTATTCAAAGGGTGCTGAATGAACACAAGAGAGTTCAAAGCCCATATAACACCTATTTAAATAGAGGTTTACCTCCAGGGCCAATCAACTTACCAACTATCTCTTCCATAGATGCAGTGCTGAATTACGAAAAGCATGATTATATTTATATGTGTGCCAAAGAAGATTTTTCTGGGTATCACAGGTTTGCAAAAACATTGGTACAGCACAATAAGAATGCAGCCTTATTTCAAAAAGCACTGAACGAAAGAAGAATATTCAGATAATGTACACCGCTTCCACCCAAATCAGGGTAAGATATGCCGAAACCGACCAAATGGCTTATGTCTATTATGGCAACTATGCTATGTATTACGAAGTGGCGAGGGTTGAGGCGTTAAAGAAAATTGGGTTCAGTTACGGAGAACTGGAAAAAGCTGGAATTATGATGCCGGTTCACGAGAACTATAGTAAATATCATGGCCCGGCCAAGTACGACCAATTGCTTACTATTCAGGTAATAATACCAGAAATACCGAAAGTAAGAATGCGATTCAATTACGAAATACGAAATGAACAGAATGAGCTTATTAATGAGGGTATGACTTCATTGGTCTTTGTTAATATGGAGTCCAACAAGCTAACCAAGGCACCAAAAGATTTAGTACAGGTATTAGAACCCTATTTCGATGAAAAATAGGATTCTTAAATTCGTATTTGAAAATAAGTACTACCTGAAGCTGGTCGCCTTTCTACAGAAGATCAAGCTAGGCAAAGACAAAATCGGGCTTTATGATGCTATTCTGATCTTTATACGAAAGATGTCTAATGATGAAATTTTAGATAGAGCTAATGGAGTAGCTTTTAGCTTCACTGTTGCTATCTTCCCTGCCATTATTTTCCTTTTTACCTTAACACCCTATATACAAACCTTCTTTCCTGAGCTCACCAACAATGAGATCATCGGGTTTTTAAAAGACATTCTGCCATCAAATTTATACAATGCAGCAGAAACTACCATTCATGACATTATTGGTAAACAGCGCGGTGGACTCCTCTCATTTGGTTTCATCCTTACGTTAATACTGTCTACAAATGGCATGGCCTCATTGATGGGTGCATTCAATGCCTGTTACAAAACCAATGAAACAAGAAGTTTTCTTACAGTCAGGTTCATTGCAACTTTATTAATTTTCATTTTAGCACTATCTTTTATCATTTCCATTGCACTACTAATTGTTGGGCAACAAATGATACAAGACTCCGAAATAAGGTCTATCATTAACGACAATATATCAGTTGATTTAGTCTTAATTCTTAGATTCGTTTTTCTCTATTTGATATTTCAAATCGCCATTTCATCCATTTATTATTTGGCGCCCGCAGTACATGAAAAATGGCATTTCCTGAGCATAGGATCAGTATTTTCGACCCTAGCCATAATAATTTCTTCCTTCGGATTCTCTTATTACGTGAACAATTTCGGCACCTATAATAAGCTTTATGGTTCTATTGGTGCATTGCTCGTTTTAATGTTATGGCTGTTCATAATTTCGCTAATTCTACTGGTAGGTTTTGAGATGAATGCAGCTATTGATAAGGCGAAAATGGAAATTCGAGAAGCAAATGATAAATAATTTCGACTAAGCTATTTGCAAAAATAAAATTACCACTATCTTTGCAGTCCCAAACGGGAGATCACACACAGAGGAGTGGCAGAGTGGTCGAATGCGGCGGTCTTGAAAACCGTTGTACCGCGAGGTACCGGGGGTTCGAATCCCTCCTCCTCTGCAAATTAAGGGTCCGTTCGTCTAGGGGTTAGGACACTGGGTTTTCATCTCAGCAACAGGGGTTCGATTCCCCTACGGACTACTTCAAAAAGCTCAGCACATTGCTGGGCTTTTTTGTTTTTAATCACTTTATGTTGAGTACTTCGGGGAGCTTCCCTGCAGGCTGGCTCAATTCTAAATTCTTCCAGTGGAAGAATTTA
>NZ_JAXMOQ010000012.1:0-34585 GCF_034669765.1 Roseivirga sp. | reverse complement strand
GTCAGAAATGAGGCCATCACCAACCTGCAAAGGGGTGGGATGATCGATTTTGATGATATTAGACAAAAGAAACTTCTTAAGGGAGATAATCCTAACACGGGAGTTTTCACGGCACTGATCTATGATCCAAACAACAATGCAGCATCTTATAATGTTGGAATTTCAGTTGGAGGGAATAGAGTTCAGTTAGGTGATAATTATACTACATTTCCAACTACCCTTGAGATTCAGGCTTCTGATATCAGGGCTGCAACGGGTAATGATTTGGAATTTGGTGAAGCGTACACTATTACTGGCGAAGTGACAACGGATGACGGAACTGTATTTGGCCCCACTTCTGTAAGCACCACTACGAACGGAGCTGGTGAAACTACAGTGACTGGTGGAAATACGGACAATGAGCTTTTAGCTACAGGTTCGCCACAAGCATTGAGTTTTCCTGTAACAGTGGTGTGTGGTACAGTAACTGAACCAAGCGCCCTTGCGGGTACTTGGGAAGCTGACGAAACCAGACACTCGAGCCGTGTAGGAGAGACACTTAATAATAACGATTACCAAATTGTTGCAGGTCCTGGTGCTAATCAGTTTACAATTGTCAACTTTTACAATCAAGGAAATGACTTTGTTGTAACTCAAGACCCTGAATCTGGTGATCTAAGTGCTGAAGCACAGCTATCATATGTTGATGACACTGGTCGTTCAGCTTATGACGGAGCCCCTGTCAGTTCTCAAATTGAGGCTGTATTAGGGCCACAAGCTGCAAGGAACTATGGTTGTGCTGACTTAATCGTTCTTTATCTATATCACACTAGAGCTGATACAGGAGGCGGTGCGCTATCAAGTATCAGATCTGAAATAAGATTGACTAAACAATAGTCTTATTTTAATTAACTTGAGGGCTCCTTAATTATTAGGGAGCCCTTTTTTTACCTCTAAATTCCAAGTCCATGAAAAGATTTAAACTCTTATTTTTGACCACGACTTTCAGCCTATTATTTGTTGCATGTAGCAGTACCTCAGGTACCTCTAATAAGCAAAGGGCAGTAAAGGATTATTCACAATACAATAATTTGGTAGAAGTACTTCAAAGCGTTCAAGGCCTTAGGGTTATGGGTAATGGTAGCAGTGCTAAAGTATTTATGAGTGGGTACAATACTACCAATGCCACCAACAGAGAACCTCTTTTTGTTGTAGATGGAATTCCCGTGGGTAGTTCATTAGTGAACCTTAATGGAATGCTAACTCCGGTGATGGTCAAAAGTATCAAAACAGTAAGAGGTATGCAGGCCACTTCAAGATATGGTGATGCAGGACTATACGGTGTGGTTCAAATCACAACTATTAATGCTAAATAAGCTATTTCTCCATATTCAAGATAAACAAAAAAGCCTCTCTGATTTCTCAAAGAGGCTTTTCAAATATTGTTAAAGGTATTTTACCCTTCTATCACTGATTCAGCAAGTACGATTACGTTGTTATTCAAAACCTCAACAACACCACCGTCAATAATCAAATTCTCAACTTTTCCAGAGGCAGTAATGCTTACTCGCCCTTTTCCCAAAGCACTGATCATTGGAGCGTGATTCGATAATACTTGAAATTCACCCTCTGCGCCTGTGAAAGTAGCAGAGCTCACTTCTCCTTCAAATACTTTTTTATCTGGTGTTACGATTTCGAGCAACATAGTCATTACGATTTAGAAGCTTCAGCCATCAATTTCTCACCTTTCTCTCTTGCTTCTTCAATAGTTCCTACAAGGTTGAAAGCTGCTTCTGGAAGGTCGTCATGCTTACCATCCATGATTTCGTTGAAACCTTTAATGGTGTCTTTAATGTCTACCAAAACTCCTTTTAGACCAGTAAACTGCTCTGCCACGTGGAATGGCTGAGAAAGGAATCTTTGTACACGTCTTGCACGGGTTACAATCAATTTATCTTCATCAGACAATTCGTCCATACCAAGGATGGCGATAATGTCTTGAAGTTCTTTATAACGCTGAAGTGTTTCTTTTACACGTTGTGCACAATCGTAGTGCTCATCGCCAAGAATATCAGCTGTCAAAATTCTTGAAGTAGAATCCAAAGGATCTACCGCTGGGTAAATACCTAGCTCAGCAATTTTTCTTGAAAGTACTGTTGTAGCATCTAAGTGAGCAAATGTTGTTGCCGGAGCAGGGTCAGTTAAATCATCCGCAGGTACGTAAACGGCCTGTACTGAAGTAATTGAACCATTTTTGGTAGATGTAATTCTTTCTTGCATGGCACCCATTTCGGTAGCCAATGTTGGTTGGTAACCTACCGCAGATGGCATACGACCTAAAAGGGCCGATACCTCAGAACCCGCTTGGGTAAATCGGAAGATGTTATCAATAAAGAATAAAATGTCTTTTCCTTGTCCGTCACCGTCACCATCACGGAAATACTCAGCAATAGTAAGGCCTGAAAGGGCTACTCTTGCTCTTGCGCCTGGAGGCTCGTTCATTTGACCGAACACGAAGGTTGCTTTAGACTCAGCCAATTTGGCTTGGTCTACTTTTGAAAGGTCCCAACCACCTTGCTCCATAGAGTGTAAGAAATCGTCACCATAGGTTACAATTCCTGACTCAATCATTTCGCGAAGCAAGTCATTTCCTTCTCTAGTTCTTTCACCAACACCAGCAAATACAGAAAGTCCACCGTGACCTTTTGCAATGTTGTTGATGAGCTCTTGGATCAATACCGTTTTTCCAACACCAGCGCCACCGAACAAACCAATCTTACCACCTTTTGCATAAGGCTCAATAAGGTCGATTACTTTAATTCCTGTGAACAATACTTCGGTTGAAGTAGATAGATCTTCGAATTTAGGAGCAGACCTGTGAATAGGTAATCTTCTGTCTCCTTTTGGTTGAGGAATACCATCAATGGCCTCGCCAACTACATTGAACAAACGACCTTTGATGTCGTCTCCAATTGGCATAGCGATTGGTTTGCCAGTATCTATAACATCAGTACCTCTTGTTAGACCTTCAGAAGAATCCATCGCGATGGTTCTCACACGGTTTTCACCTAAATGTTGCTGACACTCCAGAACAATTTTCTGACCGTTTTCTTTGGTTACTTCTAATGCGTCAAGGATGTTTGGTAACTTAGACCCCTCCACATCAAAACTAACATCTACTACTGGCCCAATTACCTGGGTGATCTTTCCAATATTTGCCATTCTTAATTTTTTTTATCTAGATAGGAAAAATGCGGTTTACTTTTCTTGGCGCAAAGGTATGCCTAATCCCGATTAAACCAAAGGCTTATAAAGAAAATAGAGGTCAAAATGTTGGCGCATACCCTACTTAAAACTAGATAGCCGCATTTACTCAATAAATGAAACAAATTGGCCGTCAATTTTTGAGTACGATTCTAAATACCGTTCCTACATCTATATGAGAAGCTTTCACAAATATTTTCCCCATATGATAGTTCTCTATAATTCGCTTTACCAAAGTTAAACCCAGTCCCCAACCGCGCTTTTTGGTCGTAAAGCCAGGCTTAAACACTTCTTTGATTTTACCTTTTGCGATGCCTTTACCATCATCAGATATGTCTATAAACACCATTCCTTTCGATTCTTGACCAACAGTAATGGTTATTTTACCAATACCACTCATGGCATCTATTCCATTTTTCACAATATTTTCTATTACCCATTCAAAAAGTGGGCGGTTCATTTTGGCGGTGAGATTAGGCGCTTCGACATCTATTACAAATGACACCTTAGACGAGACCCTTGGTTTCAAATAAGCCACTATTTCCTCAATTACCTCAGGTACTTCCTCATTTTTAAGTGCCGGATTAGACCCAATATTGGAAAAGCGAGAAGTAATCATTTCTAAGCGTTGCACATCCTTATTCAACTCCGCAATGATGTCCTGCCTATTTTCCATTTGCGGAAGCTCCCTTAAGTACTCCACCCAGGCCATTAATGACGAAAGGGGAGTGCCTAATTGATGTGCTGTTTCCTTGGCCAAGCCTACCCAAACACGGTTTTGCTCGGCTTTTCTGGAGTAGCTAAAGGCTAAATAGGCAATTGAAGCGAATATGGCAATTACCGAAAGTTGTATATAAGGGTAGGCGCTCAACTGACGTAATAGCCTTGAGTTTCTGAAATAAACGTATTGAATACTAACAATTTTACTGCCCGGTCGATCTCTGAATAATATTGGCTGCGGATCATTTTCTGTCTTCATTTGAGCCAGTGCCTTCTTCAAAAAGTCTTCCGCTTGAACAGTATTTAGGGAGCTGTCGATTTCAATATTTCTTGTGGTAAGAATCTCGTTGGTGGCCGAGTCTAGTATAATAACGGGCAGTGAGTTATCTGGGCGAATAATGTTGTCAGTAATAAAGTTGAGTGAAGCGCCATCTGCTGTGGTAGTAAACTCAACCGCCTTGGCCCAAAGCTTAATATTCTCTCTTTCCCTTTCCTTTAAAATATCAACCAGCTGGGTAGTGTAAATTATTGACCCCACCCCAATGATGGCCGCTACCACCAATACAATATATTTTATTGTGGATTGATTGGTGTAAAAGTCAATATTTAAAGAACCCTTAAACGGATTTTGCATATGGGAAGTAACGAAAATTAGATGAGTCGATGTATATTCAGAACCCCATTCTTATGGAAAATTTGTTACTAGGCTGTTCTCAACTCCCCATCCAAATCATTCAAGAAGCTATCGATTACGCCTTGTCGTACATGATCCATCACTACGATCTTCCACCACTTTACATTCGACCCATGTGAATCGGGTACGAGCATGTATTTTTTAGCCAAAGCACTGATTAATTATAATAACACAGTATTAAAATGTAAGACTTATGTTATTCTAACAAAGATAATTTTTAATAAAAAATATTACTAAAAAGTAAAAATACCTATTTATGGGTATTTTTAGATAACAAATATAAATATTAACTTGTATTTATGTAATAACTACAAAATTCATGGGGGAAGCTGAATACCCAAAAAAGAGTAAGCATTAATTTAAATTTCATCACATGAAAAAGTTAAAAAACATAGCATCTCTTGCAGTGTTGATGCTATTTCTGAACCCAATTCAAAGTAACGCCAATATCAAAGAATGTAGTTGGTGGAGTAATTTATGGGGTAATTGTGAGGACAAAGCTCCTAAAGATTATGCATGCTACGGAACTATCACTATAGAAGTGGAAGTCCAAGACCAATCAGGCAATGCCTCAATCAGATACCAAGAAGTTTCTGTTATGTCAGGAAACAGGATTGATTGTGTAGTTGGCAATACAGTCTGTAGAGAAGAATCGAAGTGTTAACAAAATGAGAGTGAGATTTTTTCTCACTCTCAAAACTTAATCAACCACTTAACCAGATGAATAAATTCGTTTCAACCATTTTGGCTACTATTGTTGTTCTCGTTAGCAGTTGCGAAAAAAAGGGGAGTGAGTATAAAGTTCAAGATCAAAAAGTCCCAATTTTTCAAAATGCCGAACACCAAGTAGCTCTTGATTTCAAGGAATTTGATACAGATGATTCTAAATCATTGACCATTCAAATTGATTTAGATGATTACTTTAGGAAGGGGGTTAATATTTCAGCTTTCTCTAAAAACTTAAGCTATACAATTTTAGAGGCCTCAGACAACTCACTAATTGGAGAGATTGATAATCTTTTTTTCAATAATGACGATTTAGTCATTGCTGATTCAAAGATAGCAAAGTCAGTATTTAAGTTTAAAAGCGATGGAACCTTTTTATCAAAAATTGGACGTTATGGTCAAGGGCCGGGAGAATACTTAAGCCCTACCAATGTATCCGTTGACAATGAAGAAATCTATATTCATTCTGAATTTCAAGGAAGAATTTTTGTTTATGCTCAAGATGGATCCTTTAAAAAGGACTATCGAATCCCTTTTTTATTTGATGATTTCCACCATCAGGGAGACGATTTTTTATTCAACACATTCAATAGGATAAATGGTCATATTCCTACTATTGCCAACTACATGATAGTGGCGACCTCCGATCAGTCTCTTCAGATCAAAAATACCGGATTCTATTTTGACCCTGAATTATATATGAAACTTCGGACAGGATATGATAACAGATTGGTAAGGAGTGGGGATGACTTTTTCTTTATTCAGCCCTTTACTTCTGATATACATCAGATCGATTTAGAGGCTTCCAAGATTACTGAATTAATCCATTTGGATTTAGGTGATAAGTGGCTAAAGAAGGAGGCTTTAACAGAGATACTTAAACGAAATCCTATCAACATTCGAAGCCAAATAATGGAGAAAGGTATGGCTGTAATAGAAGAACTATTAGTTGGTGACAAATATTTCATGATAAAAATACTCTACAAAAACAGACTTCTTAAGTTTTTCATCTCAAGAACGACAGGAGAGGTGACTGGAGGAGCTGTTTTGATTGATGACATAGATCAATTAACCACGATTGAACCTAGTTTTTTAATTGGGAGTAAGATTATATCTCTTATTGAGCCATCAAAATTATTGAGCATAGCAGAGAAGATCAAGGAAGAGAAGCCTCATGACTATGCTGAGCTGTTAAAGAAAATTCCACAAATTAAATCCCTTCAGTCCTCAGACAACATAATTATTAGAACACATGAAATTAATTAATTCAAGTAATAAATTATTGTCTGTTAGTTTATTGATAATAGTGGCATTAACTATCTTCTATGCTTATAGAATGAGCAGAATAAATAAGTTAATTGCACTTCAAGATGAGGTTATTGAGCTGGATTATATGAAGGAGACTCAGCTCCAAACCAAATTAGCCAGTCTAGAAAAAATTATTCAAGAAGGCCTTTACGCAAGAGGAAATAGGGTCAATGATTTTGAGTTAATTCATCTTAATAATGGGCAACTAAAGGACAACTACCTTTCAGAGTTAGTAAATAATAAAAGCCTACTTTTCTTTTTTTCTAGAAACACTTGTAACTCATGTATCGAAGAAGAAATGGCTAACTTATTTCAAATTAAAGAGAACATGAATCCACTGGACATTATAGTGGTAACGGATTATTCCAATGAGCGCGAGTTTCGCGTATTTACATCAAACTATGATTTGAATATCAACTTTGTCAATCTGTTTAATAAAGATGACGCTTACTCATTCTTTGGAAGCTCCCCTACAGTAATTGTTGTAGATAATGAGCTAATGATGCTTGATTACTTTAAACCACTAAGTGGGGATATTTTCACAAAAGAATATTACAGAACACTTGTGGAGAAACATTTTAAAAAACCATAGTCTACCCTAGTTTACCCCAGCTCAACATCCAAATCATTCAAGAAGCTATCGATTACGCCTTGTCGTACGTGATCCATCACTACGATCTTCCACCACTTTACATTCGACCCATGTGAATCGGGTACGAGCATGTATTTTTTAGCCAAAGCAGGAGATACATACTTGCCTCGAATGGTGACAATATTCATTTTCGGGTTGCGGAAATATTCCACCCCACGCTCTTCAAGGTTTCCGCAAAGGCGATCGGTTTTTGAAAGCAACTGCTTGATTTTGGCTTTCCAGCCTTCGGCACCATAAGTCCGCATAATCATCCAGACAGCTATGGCGTTAGCGCCAGAACGGCTGCCCACTAAAGTGTAATCTTTCCCCTTTACATAATTGGCTTCTTCTGTAAGTGCATACTCCATAAAACCTTTACGGGTTAAATAAATACCCGTACCATAAGGCGACTGAAGCATTTTGTGACCATCGAGGGTAAAGGAATTGATCTTCGGGTTTTGGAAAGTATAGTCAAGGTTATCAGTGGCGAAGGGATAAATATAGCCACCAAAAGCACCATCAATATGCACCATATAGTTAGCCCCCAAATCATCTAGCCAACCTGTAATTTCATTGATATCGTCCACCGAACCAAACATAGTGGTGGACATGTTCATCACAACGATGAAGTGTTTCACCCCATCTTTCTTTGCGTTTTCAACACATGCCTCCACACTCGATTTAATTACCCTCCGCGTAGCATTATCTACTTTAGTTACATAAGAATTCAAACTCAACAGATTACAAGCTTTCGGCATTGAATAATGCGCATCTTCAGAAAAAATAACGCCAATCTCGTTAGCCTTCACTTTGGATTCCACTTCAAAATAACGTTTCAGAATCCAGATGGCTTGAATATTTGCCTCGGTTCCTCCAGAGGCTACATAACCGTCAAACTCTTCATTTCCACCTTCAAAAATTTGCTGAGCACAAAGATCGATCAGTTCCTTCTCAATTTTATGAGTTCCTTCAAAAGCAGCTTCAGATTCGTTTAAAGTATGGCAGCCAATATGGTTAGGGTTTGCAATTAAAGCAGAAAGGAAAGGGGCATCTTTTAAAAAAGGAGCGTCATTGTAAAATACTTCAGTGTCTAAATAAGAAGCCGGCAAACCTAAAACTGGCTTTTCTCGGTAATCTAGGTTCTGCTCTAAAGCACCAAATACGATTTCCTTAATTTTTTGATGTGAGTAACTTTCCCAATGCATAAATCTAATTTCTACTTTGACTGCAAAGTTCTGCCTTTTTGAACAAGCACAAACATTGTGACCAAGAAAAATAGAATGATTATACCATTCACCATTCCTGCCCACTTTCTTAGAAGCGGCATGGTCAATAAATCAGCGATAATTCTAGCAGCTATCGAAACCTGAAAAACCCCAAGCCATAACCAAAGTATCCTATGAAAGTGCTGCCCAGATTTGTGCAGAAATGCTGGAAAGATGATTGACCCATGGGCGAAGATCATAGATATCGCAAAGCCCAAAAAGAAGCTATGCAAAAGCGCATCTAAAGCAAAGGCGCCTGAGGTAACAAAAATCATAAACACCGCAGACACCAAAAGCCAGACATAGCCTAAAGTTAGACTTAGGCCTGTGTACAAATAGTGACCTTTCTTTTTAAGCAGTGTACGTACCAAATCGAACCTCAGTAACCACAGTGCAATGGCAATCATACCAGCAGATGTAACTGTTCGGCCAACCCCATGATAGGGCAGCATAAAGCCCACTAAGGTGATTAGCAAAAGTACATATAGTAACCTTTTGTGCTTATAAGAAAATGGTAATTCCAGTCTTTCACCCACAATGGTGAAAAGAATAAAGGCAATCCACCATGGGAATACGGTGGGGTAGAATTGAGTTTGATAAAGCAATACATTACCAGCAAGCCAACACATGGCGCCAATCAAAGGGAGTATAATATCATATCCTTTGGATGAATTTACCAACACCACATAGATGAGAACCAACCCAAAACTGGCACCAATTTGAAGTAAGTATCCAACTGATGCTTGATTTAGCAAAAAGGCAAAAACACTTAGTCCTGAAAACAATGGCACTATGTAGGCCCAAGATTTCTTAGCGGCTACTGCCTTTTCGAAACAAATAAGCGAACCTAAAAAACCACCGAGCATTAGTACGCCATGGAAACCAGCCAATCCGTAAACTGGGATATCCCAACCAATTCTCAACCAACCTGACAAGACACCAAACACAAGCCCGACAATTGGGAAAAATATAAAAATGAGTCTTTTGGTCATCTTAAAACACTTGTTTGGTCGAGTAATGGCAGAAAACTTATGCTTTCTCAAAGCCCGACTTTTTGTTTCAATTTATGCAATAAATGTAATTTAGTCACTTACGATTGTTGGTGATACACATCAGTGACAATAATGATATAGCTCATCATTATTATTCTCTTTCTCAAAGAGAAAAGCACATAAAAAAGCCCGACTACAACGTAGTCAGGCTTTCACTATTCTTTATATTTTCAGCTATACTTTCATAGTAAACCATTTGGCTATGGTCTTCCAGTTCACTTTTGCACCATACATTAATATCCCTACGCGATAGACTCTTCCTGCAACCCAAATGGTGCCAATAAAACCTAGCACTAAGAACGCCATTGAAAGTAGTAGTTGCCATGTCGGTACTCCAAATGGCAATCGGGCCATCATTACAATGGGCGATGTAAATGGAATCATAGACAGGGTTACCGCCATAGTACTATGTGGGTCTTGCAAAACGAATGTCAGTGAAATAATACCTACAATAATAGGTAGCATGATAGGCAACATAAACTGCTGGGCATCTTGCATACTGTCTACGGCAGAACCAATGGCAGCGTAAAGCGCACCATAAAGGAAATAAGCACCTAAGAAGTAGAACAAGAAAGAAACAACAATCTGCACAACAGGTATAGTATCTAACATTCCCTGAATATTGGCCGCCATTTCTTGGTTTTGGGTCATATCAACACCGGCTGGCATTTGTCCAGACATTGCCTCCATACCCCCACCTAAGGTGGTAATCCCCACGGAGAAAAGTGTAAACATCAATACAATCCAAATGAGGAGTTGCGTAACGCCAACTGCCCCAACGCCTAGTACTTTCCCCATCATGAGTTGGAAAGGACGCACAGATGATACGATAACCTCCACAATTCTACTCGTTTTTTCATCGAGTACAGACTGCATAATTTGGCTACCGTAGATGAAAATAAACATGTAAATCAAGAAGCCGAAAACATAACCTACAGCAGAGCTTAGGTCTGTATTGCTCTCTTTGGCTTCTCCTGATTCAGATAGATTGAAAGAACTTAAACTAACACTTACTTTAAGTGAATTAATCACGGTAGGGTCTAAGCCCGAACGGTCAAGTTTAACCTCTTCAAGTTTTCTTTTGATTTCGCCCTCAAAATCCTTCATGGCCTGATTACCAGGGTTGGTTTTCGAGTAGAAAGAGAAATCACTGTAACGGGTTTTAGAAGCATCATCAAGGTCAATCTCTGGGATATGAATCAGTCCATAGACGTCATCTTCTTGAAACTTCTCTTTGGCCTCATCTAAATTGCTCGACAGAAAGGTGTAGGTATAACCAGTATTACTGAAAGAATCTTCGAAATAACCACTTTCGTCAAGCACATACACCTCTTTTGACGAATCGCCATCATTTGTACCTAAATAAACAATCCCGAAAATAACAGCGGGAAAAATCAGGGGAATCAGAATGGTCGCCAATAAAAATGACTTCTTCTTTACCCTTGTAGTATATTCTCTTTTGAGTACTAAAAATATCTTGTTCATCTTTTGTTCCCTCCTTCCACAATTGAAATAAATATATCATTCACTGAAGGAATGACTTCCACAAACGAATGCACTTCGGTTTTAGCAATTAATTGACTGAGAAGGTGATTCGGGTTATGTCCATTTTTGGATTGAATAATCGCCTCATAAAAACCGTCTTCTAAATGCTTGGTGTCTAGTAATTCATATTCGGCACCTAAACCAGAGAAGTCTCCTTTGTACTCCACTTTGTATTTGTCTGATCGGAAAGAATTCTTGATTTCCTTTTTAGTGCCATCCAGAATCTTTTCCGACTTATTGATCATCGCAATGTGCTCGCAAAGCTGTTCTACGGATTCCATTCTGTGGGTAGAGAAGATAATGGTTGCCCCTTTATCTCTCAATTCAAGAATTTCATCTTTAATCAAGTTGGCGTTTACTGGATCGAAACCTGAGAACGGTTCATCCAAAATAAGTAACTGTGGTTCGTGGATTACGGTGGCAATGAACTGAATTTTCTGCGCCATCCCTTTTGAAAGGTCTTCTACTTTTTGACCCGCCCATTCGGTGAGGCTAAGTTTGTCGAGCCATTTTTTGATTTTGGTTTTCGCTTCTGATTTCGACATGCCTTTCAGCTGTGCCAAATACATAAGCTGCTCGCCTACTTTCATTTTTTTGTACAGGCCACGCTCTTCGGGCAAGTAACCAATAATTTCAACATGACGTGGATTCAGCTTTTCCCCATTAATGAGTACTTCGCCTTCATCTGCCATGATGATTTGGTTGATGATTCTGATCAGTGTGGTTTTCCCAGCTCCGTTTGGCCCTAATAGGCCAAAAATAGACTGTTTGGGAATGCTTATGCTCACATCGTTCAAAGCTCTATGCTCGGCATAGCTTTTCGAGATGTGATTGGCTTCGAGTATATTCAAGGTTTTGTGGTTTTGTGAATACTTTAAAGTTAATCGGTACTAAGCACCTTTAAAAGTAACACAAGATTAAAATTCAAATCCTAAATATAGTCAAGAACCTGCTGAGCGGATGATGTTGTCGATTTGTGGATTTTTGAGACTTCGACCTTTTAGTTTTTGGCAAAAACCACATTCCCCATAGAGAGGTCAATATTGAATGTCAAAAGGTTTGGAGAATCCTCCTTGTAAGAAGGGTTCACATATACGTTCTCGCCAATGGACACAAAGTTACTCGGCATTTTAAGCTTCCTGAAGGAAGTATCTTTAATGCGGATCATCATTGGTATTTCCTCGGCAGGAAGATTGATGGTAAGGCTACCAGCCCCAACGCGTGCCCAGATCTCGCTGGCCAGCTCTGGACTTTCGTCAAAATTCATGGTCAATGTTCCAAAGCCCACTTCGGCAAATACCGTTTTGGCCCTAGCCATATTAAGTCGATCAATTTCTACATCACCCAAATCTACGTTCACCATAAAGGTGTCCATTTCAATCAGGTTTTCCATTTTAGAATGGTAACCTACTTTAACATGAGCATTGCCTGAGGTGATTTTCATATTCTCCACCGCAATGTTCGACAAGTCAATGTATGCTTTCCCTACCCCGTAATTCAAATCGAGGTTATAGGGTTTGAAGTGGGACAAGTAAATGTTCCAGTAGTTTTTTGTGTCTGTGGACTTCCTTCCAAAAATCTTTGTGAGTTTGCTGGTGAAGCCTTCTTTTCCACTGTCGTTTAGGTTTAACCAAGCATTAAGTTCGTTTCCTTCCATTTGTTGACCAAATTCAGGAGTTACAAACTCTTCCTCACACAAACCCATTATACTAATAGGAGTGTCGCCATTTCTGGTGCGAATTTCACAAGTGCCCGAACTGGCCTTAAGATAGAAATTGATTCTTTCGCAGGAAATATCATCCTGCACTGCAAAATGGGTTTTTGTTTGTCCCCACATATCCACGTCTGCAATTCCAATACTTACAATTGCCAGCAATATTACCCTATACATGGACTTGAATACGAGTTGTGGAGAATAGGGTTGCAAAATAAAAAATTACTGATTTTCTGTACAAAAAATAAAGGAGTCAGCTTGCACCGACTCCTCAAATATAAACTTGTATTTTAAAACTGTCTAGAAAAACTCTTTTACCTTTTCAAAAAAGCCTTTTTCGCCTTTTTCTGGTTTAGGCATCATGTTGTCCGATTTGCTCAGTTTCTCAAGCATATCGCGCTCTTCTGAGGTTAGTTTTTTAGGCGTCCACACATTCAAATGAATTAGCTGATCTCCTTTTCCATAACCATTCAGGTCTTTAATTCCTTTTCCCCTTAAGCGAAGAATTTTTCCGCTTTGCGTTCCAGGGTCAATTTTGATGCGCACTTTACCGTCAATGGTTGGCACTTCGATACTCGTACCCAAAGCCGCGTCTGTAAAGCTGATATAAAGATCGAACAACACATTGTTGCCGTCTCTCTTCAGTTCTTCATGTTCTTTTTCTTCAATGACAATCAATAAGTCGCCAGCAATACCACCACCGGGTGCCATATTACCTTTACCCGACATTGAAAGTTGCATTCCTTCGGCTACACCTGCAGGTATTTTGATTGGAATGATTTCTTCCTTCATTTCCAAACCAGTGCTATCAACTCCAGGAGGGCGTTGATCTATAGTTTTACCGCTACCGTGACAAGTAGAGCATGTACTGGCCGATACCATTTGCCCTAACATGGTATTCACCACTTTCTTTTGTTGGCCAGAGCCACCGCAAGTGGTACAAGTTTTAAACGTAACCCCGCTGGCACTTACCAAACGGTTTACTTTTATTTTCTTTTCGACACCATCGGCAATTTCAACCAGCGTAAGCTTAAGCTTTATGCGCAAGTTCGAACCTTTGCGTTGGCGGCCTCCTCGGCCTCCGCCTCCACCAAAAAAACTTTCGAAAGGACTACCGCCTCCTCCACCTCCAAAGATGTCTCCGAATTGTGAGAAGATGTCGTCCATGTTCATGCCGCCACCCTGACCGCCTGCGCCAGCGCGCATGCCATCGTGTCCGAAACGATCGTATTGTGCACGCTTGTCAGCGTTGCTCAATATCTCATATGCCTCGGCAGCTTCTTTGAACTTGTCCTCCGCTTCAGGGTTATCGGGGTTTTTATCAGGGTGGAATTTAATGGCCATTTTACGATATGCCTTTTTCAGCTCATCGTCAGATGCCGTTTTACTTACCCCTAATATGTCGTAGTAGTCTCTTTTTGCCATATTATGCTCCTATCACCACCTTTGCGAAACGAACTACCTTCTCTCCCAAGAAGTATCCTTTTTCCACGGTGTCTATGATCTTTCCTTTTAACTCTTCCTCAACAGGAAATTGTGTTACAGCTTCATGTACATCAGCATCAAAAGCTGTTCCTTTTTCCGTATTCATTAATTTAAGTCCTTTAGCCTCTAGTGTTTTCAAAAGCTTTTTATGAATTAATTCAAAGCCTTCCTTCACCGCTTCAATATCGTCTTGCTTCTGATTGGCCTGTTGAGCCCTTTCAAAATCATCTATTGTTGGAATTAAATCAGCCATCAAATCTTGTGAAGCCGTTTTAATTAACTCTATTTTTTCTTTGGCATTTCTTCTTCTGAAGTTTTCGAACTCAGAATAAAGCCTTAGGTATTTGTCTTTTGCTTCAGCTACCTCAATGGTCAGTTTTTCTTCAGCAGTCAACTCAACTGGCTCTTCTATTTCTTCGTTCTGCGCTTCAGCAGCTTCATTCGCCTCTGCCTCATCAGTCGTAAGGTTCTCCTTTACCACTTCTTCGTTCTCTTGCGCTTCGTTTTTCTTCTTCATCGATTCTTTATCAGTTTTTAAAAATGCCGAAAACATTTTCCTCATTCTCGCCATTTTACCTCCTTAAAAACAGACGCTCGGCTACAATTATATTGCCAAGCGTTGTTTTGTGTCATTCTGACATAAGATGAAAAAAGAAAGAAAGTAAATGGCAGTTACCTATTAGGATTTAGCAGGATTCAGTTTTGCCCAAAGTAGGTCTTTCAGTTCTTGTAATCCGATATTGGCTACAGATGAAATGAACAATGTAGGGAGTGTTTTAGGCAACATCGCCTTCATTTCTTCAATCATTTGTTCGTCTAACATATCGGTTTTAGAAATTGCTAAAACGCGCTCTTTGTCTAATAGCTCTGGGTTGAATTTGGTGAGTTCACCCAACAGGATTTCATATTCTTTGGCCACATCATCGGCATCGGCAGGCACCAAAAACAGCAGTAGCGAATTACGCTCTATATGGCGCAAGAACCTCAATCCTAAACCTTTTCCTTCAGCCGCCCCTTCAATAATTCCAGGGATATCGGCCATTACAAATGAACGGTGGTCGCGGTAAGACACCACGCCCAAGTTAGGCACTAGTGTGGTGAATGGGTAATCTGCAATTTCTGGTTTGGCGGCTGAAAGCACAGAAAGCAAAGTAGATTTACCCGCATTAGGGAAGCCCACCAAGCCTACATCGGCCAAAAGCTTAAGCTCAAGCACGAAAATGGTGTCCAAACCTGCTTCACCTGGTTGGGCATAGCGGGGAGTTTGGTTTGTAGACGTATTAAAGTGCTGGTTTCCCAAGCCACCTCTACCGCCCTTGGCGAGTATAATTTCTTCGTTGTGTTCAGTGATTTCACAAACAATCTCATTGGTTTCAGCATCACGTGCAATTGTGCCTAATGGCACTTCCAGTATTATGTCTTTACCATCCGCACCGGTACTTCCATGACCAGAACCGCCTTCGCCATTACTGGCAAAAACGTGCTTCTGATATCGAAGGTGAAGCAGCGTCCATAAGTTTGTACTCCCTCGTAAGATGATATGACCACCACGGCCGCCATCACCACCATCGGGACCACCCTTGGGTACGTGCTTTTCTCTACGCATGTGTACAGCGCCTGCGCCTCCATTGCCCGATCGGCAATAAAGTCTGACGTGATCGATAAAATTGGAACTGGCCATAGTACGTATTTAATGTGTGTTCAATTTAAAGAATAGTTTAAATCCAACTCACGGTATTTATGAAAACAAAAAAGATGATCAACTCGAAAGTGACCATCTTCAAATTACTAATTTTTACTGTGAAGATTAAGCGTATTGCTTGTCAATTGTCTTTTCGATTTGTCCGAAAATTGAATCGATGGAGCCTACTCCGTTAACCTTACAGATTTTATTTTGTTTTGCGTAGAACTCAGCAACAGGTACAGTTTTGTTGTTGTACTCCTGAATTCTCACATTAATTTTCTCTTCGTTTTGATCGTCTGCTCGTTCTGAGGTTTTACCTCTTTCCAATAAACGCTTCTTCAACTCTTCAACCGGCACTTCGAGCATTACCATGCAAGAAATGGAAGTCTCGTATTTCGTCAAAAGCTCATCTAAAGCCACTGCTTGCGCTACTGTTCTTGGGAAACCATCGAAAATAAAACCTGGAGCAGATTTAAATTCCTTTACGGTTTCTCCCACCATACCGATCACCACTTCATCTGGAACAAGCTTGCCGTTGTCCATAAAGCCTTGCGCTTTTTTGCCCAGTTCGGTGCCTTCTCCTAAATGCTTTCTGAATAAATCTCCAGTGGAAATGTGCTTCAGCCCGTACTTTTTAATGATGTTTTCGCTTTGTGTACCTTTCCCCGCTCCTGGAGGGCCGAATAAAACTATATTAACCATTTACAGAATTAGATTTTGAGGGTTCAAATATAGTGAAGGAAATTTTTAAGCTTCCTTCAATTGATAAATATCTTTGAGATTTCGGCCATGACCGTTGTAATCTAGGCCGTAACCTACTACAAATTTTTCAGGGATCTCAAACCCTACATAGTCCAGTTTCAGGTCCTTTTCAAGCTTTTCGGGCTTCAACAACAAGGTTGCTACCCGAATAGATTTTGGTCCTCTTTCCTGAAAAAATTTAATTACCTCATCCATTGTCAAACCTGAGTCAACAATGTCTTCGATCAAAATTAGATGCCTTCCGAATACGTTTTCTTGTAGCCCTAGTACTTGTTTTACATTTCCAGTGCTCTCCATCCCTTTGTAAGACGCCATTCGGATGAAAGCAATTTCTGAAGGCACAGTTACGGCTTTCATCAAGTCGCTGGCAAACATAAATGAGCCATTCAAAATGCCAATGAATAGTGGATTCTTGCTCCCGTATTCCTCGTTAATGTCTTGGGCAATTTCAGCAATGCGCTGCTGAATTTTGGTTTCGTCTAAATAAACCTCAAACTCCTTGTCTCGAACTTTGATCGTTTCCACAGGTAATAAATTTTGGCGCAAGTTAGTAATTACAATCGCTCCATCAGCACTTTGTACAAAGCAATCATGCAATCGATGTCATGCTTGTGCACTTTCTCGTCTGGGCTGTGCACATAATCTTCTGGTGCGCCAACAAAACACCAATCAAAGGGATAAGGCGAAAGCTGAAGTTCTCGGCCATCGCTAGAGCCAGCACCTTCTACCTCAAGTTGAAAGTCAATGCCCGATTCCTCAGCAATTTTGATGATTTTCTGAATATAGCTTCTGCGCGGAATATTTCTGTCGCGCATTGAAATGGCTACGCCTTCCCCGTGCGGAACGCCTTCTGTTACCCAAGTAATATCTGAGATCAAGGCTTGTTTTACTCCCCACTGCTCATACATGTGTTTGGCCAAATAGGGCACTGCTCCTCCTCCGTGTTCTTCCCAACAGCCAAAAGCAATTACTCCGTCTTCTAATGTTTCAGCTACTTTCAAAGCATTGAAGACCCCCAAGCGGTTATCCATATAACAAGACTGAATGTATTCATCATTTTCACGGAAATCGCACTCAAAAACGAGTTCCGTTCCGCGCTCAATGCCTCTTGGGAATTTGTAATAAAGGTGCCCTTCATCTTCAAATAATTCGCACTCAATAGGCCCCATTGAATCTTCTCCTACCAATTTATATCCAGTCTCTGCTTTTGGTCCACCAATGGCTACTAACTGATCGTTATAGCGTACGGTAAAGCCAATACTGTCCATATGGGCGAAAATTGCGGTACGTGGTGTACCGAATTTCAGCATTACGCAGTCTTGGAATTCATCACCGAAAATCACTTCCGGTTTGGTCTTCCATTGAGAAGCATTGACTTCCACGTAATTTAAGATGAACTCTTTCATGGCCACTTCGTTTCCAGAGGGCGCATGAATTTGGCAAAGGGTTTTTAGCAGTTTGAAATCCATAAGTGAGAATTTGGCCAAAATTAAGTTGGTCTTTTGTTATAGCCTAGCATTGTCATGCATATTCACCTTTCAACCGATATTGTTTAAACGAGTGAATGTTTCCTTTAAATTTGCAGGAATTTGAAAATCGAATGAGAGTACTCAATACATCAAACAGCATTGCCAATACTTATTTGGCTGAACTCAGGAATGTTGAGGTGCAAAACGATCGGTTGCGCTTCAGAAAAAACCTACAGCGACTTGGCACTTTGATGGCCTATGAGATTTCAAAAACACTTCATTTTGAGGAGCAAAAAATTCAAACTCCATTGGCCATCACTTCTGAACAAACCGTAAGTGACTCCATCGTATTAGTAACCATTTTACGTGCTGCTGTACCCTTTATGAATGGTTTCTTGGATGTTTTTGATCATGCCGAAGCTGGCTTTATTGGCGCTTGGCGAAAAGAAGGAACCGAACAAATAGAAGTAGCCTTGGAGTATTCGGCTGCCCCAAATCTGGACGGAAAAACTTTGATTTTAATAGATCCGATGTTGGCAACTGGTAAATCGCTGGTGGCCAGTTTGAATCAGATTCTTAAAAACGGTAAACCCGCCAGTATTCATTTGGCCTCAGTAATTGCTGCACCAGAGGGAATTGAATACCTAAAAAGGAACATCGAGGTCGGGCACGAGTTATGGACTTGGGCGGTTGATGAAAAATTAAACGATAAATCATACATAGTGCCCGGTTTGGGCGATGCGGGTGATCTTTCATTCGGGTCAAAACTTTAATTCATGCTTCTGAGTACGATTCTAATTCTTGTTTTGGGTTTAGTCACCCTAATAATAGGCGGTGAAATTCTTGTGAAAGGAGCTTCCAAATTAGCCCTGCGTTTTAACGTAAGTAGCTTGGTGGTTGGCCTTACGGTAGTTGCTTTTGGCACCTCGGCACCTGAGCTCTTAGTCAGCTTAAATTCAGCACTGAAAGGCGCACCCGATTTTGCATTGGGTAATGTAATCGGTTCCAACATTTCCAACTTGGCTTTAGTGTTAGGTACAGCAGCCCTTTTTGGGTTTATCCCAATAAAAAAAGAAAGTGCAAGAAGAGATTGGCCTGTTACCTTAGGCTCATCTTTGCTCCTCTATATTTTCGCTTACAACGGCATGATCTCCAATGTAGAGGGAACAATTCTAGTAATTCTTTTGGTGATTTATTTAGGCTCATTGCTGTATACTACCCGCAAAGAACAGATCAAACTTGATGTTGAAGAGCCTAAAGACAAGCTAGAAAAATGGGGGATTACTAAAGACCTTTTTCAGGTCAGTTTAGGTATTGTCTGCCTCTATTTTGGTGCCGATTGGTTTATTGGCGGTGCAGAAGAAATTGCCGTTGACTTTGGCGTATCGCAGCGAGTCATTGGGCTTACGGTATTGGCCTTGGGTACAAGTTTGCCTGAGCTTTTTACTTCTGTAATTGCCGCCCGAAAAGGAGAAACCGACCTTGCCTTAGGAAATTTACTAGGCTCAAATATTTTCAATGTTCTTTCTATTATAGGGATTACGAGCATCATTAAGCCACTTTCGGTGAATATGGACATTCTCCATACCGATTTCCCATGGATGATCGGCATTACATTACTCATCCTTCCTTTGATGATCTTCCGTAAAAGACTAGGAACGCCCTCAGGAATTATCCTGATCGTATCTTATCTTTTATATGTGTTTTTCTTATTGAAGTAATGTTAGAAAAGGCTCTTACCTATTTTGGGATTTATTTATTGGCTTGTCTCAAGTCCATTTTTCCGCCTTTGATGGGGCCAGCCGCGGGTATGAGTCCATTGGAAATTATCATTATCACCATGGCTGGCTTAATGACCAGTGTAGTGCTCTTTTCCTTTTTAGGAGAGAAGATCAAAAAGAATATTCTACCCATTTTCATTAAAAAGAAAGGTAAGTTCTCACCTCAGAGCCGTAGAATGGTGAGGATTTGGACAAAATACGGCATTATTGGTACCTGCTTTCTCACTCCTCTAATTCTATCTCCGGTGGGTGGTTCTCTTTTGGTGTCAACTGTTGGTGCTCCCCGCAAACAGGTGTTTTTCTATATGTTTATTTTCGGGCTGTTTTGGTCAGTTGTCTGGACATTCTCAGTGGACTGGCTGATTAATCTGGGCTTGGTTGGTTCGAGGTGATTACTGTAAGCTTTTTCTCTTATTCACCTCCCTGCCCTCCTCAAGGAGGGAACGCATTGTTGGTTTAAATTTGACCTTCTCTTTTATGCTTAACTTTTTATCGACTTGGATTCCTTTACTGCCAAACTATTCCCCTCCTCGGAGGGGCTGGGGGTGGGTTTTCTCATTTCAATTCAACAGCTGACTTATCAAACTCACACTAAATATCGTCAACATAAACCAACCAATAAAACCCTGAATAATGGCTAAGTAACGGGGCAGGCCTTTGATGGGGATTTCTCCAAAGCCGAGGGTGGTAAAGGTGTTAATACTCAACATTAGCGCATTCAGCATTTTGATAAAGATGTCATAGGTGAGCGCAATCAAAAAAGCCGTGATCAGTAAAACGGACTTGCCGCCTTGTTTGCTAGGTTCAGTCTCGCTCCACTTGCCTTTTAAGAAGTCGATTTTCTCTAGAAACCAGGAGAAGGTTCTTGTCCCAGCCACCGACCATTTATAGAGTGGCATTGCAGTAGCCATAAAGAATTTTGGTGCGGTTTTGCCTTGTTCTAACAAGTAGGTTTTGAAGTCTTCTGCATTAAGTAAATCTTGCTTTTGCTCTTCTAAATAGACTTCATGAATACCCGAATCTCTATTTACATATTTCAGAAAGAATCGATACCTGTCCATGATTCGATTTTTACCATGACTATCCCAGTAATTAGGGAAGAAGAGGTAGACTAAGGCAAAAGCAAGGATTACTTTCATAGAAAACACAATTGCTTTCGCAGGCTTTGTGCCATAAGCAGAGAAAAGAGCTAAAAACTGGTTGATCTTCCAGGTGAAGAAAGCCTCGAAATTGGGAGATTGAAGATAGGAATATCTTAGCCTTTGTGTTTCTAAGTCTTTAATCTCAGTATATACAAGATTGGCATTTTCAGTGTCATGCTGCAATTTATATTGATTATAAAATTCAGTGAGAAGCCTTATGTTTGACTTATGGGCACTTTTGTTTTCTATTCGAGTATGAGTTTGATGGTACAGTAAGGTGCTGTCTCCAAAAATAGTATTCATCATTTCCGATAAGTTAGTACCCTTGGTAGATGCCAGATCTATAAATTGCCTGTAACCATTGTCAACTACTTTATTTACCCATTGATCCCACTCAACATTGCCATTTTGATAGTTATCTAAGTTTAAAATTACATACTTATGAAATGTATTATTGGAGATGTTCATTCGTTGAGACTCATTAGAAATAATATCTAGTTGAATACTAGACTTCACTATGTTATTGTTAAAGGTGAAATCCGAAGTATTTGTGCTTCTGATGATAAAAGTTGATTTGAGATCAAAAACAGTATCTTCGATTTTTAAGCTCTTATTTCTCGTGAAAAATTGCGATTCGGCATTAGCTTCTCCCAACAATTTACACTCCACAAATTCAACCATTCCTCTAGATGAAACGGTTTCTCCCCACGCTTTTCTCGGACCATACTCAAGATTAATGCCTTTTGTGAAATTAGCTTTGGTAAAATAGATATAACTTTGTGATATAGATATTTCACCAAAAGGGGATTGAACAACTTCTTCCATTTCCTCTTTTAATTGAGTCAAAATAGCTTTAAACCTATCGTCTGAGGTGAACGACAATTCTTCTTCAAAGGTGGTTTCATTGAAAAGTGCTACTACACAATTGGTCATTGTAACCTTCCGCTTAAAAATGACTTTTTGAAAACCACTGAAAATTGGAATAACGTTTTGTCTTGAAATTGAAACGGCCGATGATTTAAAATGTACGTTGTCTAATAACAGTTCCTTATCGATCAAAAGCGTGTCCTGTCTTGTGATCACTGCATTCCTTAACTCCGGATCAGCGATACTACTAGATATGGCAGTGAAAAGAGAATCTGTATTTGGGTTATAGGATATGATTGCATCTGAAAGGCTGAAGACGGTGTCTTCTTCCATCTCTACCATTTCAAAAAACTGTGCGAAGGACAGTTTCTTATAATTAATATTTTCTTGAGCGAATGCTGAGAAGGAGGTAAACAATAGCAGTACTGCGAGCGGGAGGTGTTTTTTCATTTGGGTTGAAGATTTGGCTTAAGGTAAGCAGAAATTGGTTATTAGTTATTGGTGCTCGGTGCTCGGGTTTTGGTTAAGAGTGATTGGTTAATTGTTATTAGGGTAATTGGGAATTGGTTGTTTGCCGTCATTCTGAGGGAGTGTGCGACCGAAAGAACCTCCTTATCGCTTGACGAATTCGTTTTTCATTGATGAGACCTGTCTGCCGAAATGCAGGTTGCCGTACTCCGCTCGCAAAGACGATAAGCGATCTGGTTTTCGCACTATGCACTAGGCCTTCTCAATACCCAATACTCCAGACTAGTTGAGCAGCTGAGAAATTAACGAAACCGAGAAAATCGTCAACCCCGAATCGCTCTATAAGCTCTCGGGACTAACCAGGGCAATAGGTTTTCAATTTGAAAAACCAGCTTTAATTTAAAAGTTGGCTTATCAAACTCACTGAGAAGATGGTTAGCATGAACCAACCAATAAAGCCTTCAATAATAGCTAAGTATCGGGGTAGGCCTTTGATAGGGATCTCACCAAAACCTAGTGTAGTAAAGGTATTAATGCTTAGCATTAGTGCATTGAGCATTTTAATGAAGATGTCGTAAAGTAGGGCGATTGTAAATATGACTATCGTCAAAGCGGTTTTAAGCTTTCTCTTTTTAGGTTCCGTATCCTTCCAGCTGCCCTTTAAGAAATCTACACGGCTTAGTAACTTGGCATAAACAGTTGTGCCTGCAACAGACCAACGAAACAAAGGTTTCGCGGCATTATAAAAGACACGAGGAACTTCAGATTTATGCTCATCCAATACTTGCTGAAAAGCGTAAGCACTTTCTAACTCGGCTTTCTGTTCATCTAGGTAAACGTCCTGAATGCCTTTGTTATGTCTTAAGTATTTATGAAAAAAGAGGAAGCGGTCCTTTATACGGTTCTTACCATGGCTATCCCAATGGTTGGGGAAGAAAAGGTAGATCAAAGCAAAGGCTAGAATAACATACAGGGAGAAGACAATGGCTTTGGCAGGCCTAGTGCCATAGGCCGAGAAAACCTGTAAGAACTGATTAATTTTCCAGGTGAAGAAATTCTCAAAGGAAGGACTATCTCTGTATTCGAAGGCCATTCTTTGAGTTTCTAATTTTTTCAAGTCTACATATACTTTATTAGCAGATTTTGTATCGAATTTTTCCTTGTAATGCCTGAGAAACCCACTGAGTAAACCAATCTCATTTTTGAAAACAGTCTCATTTTGTACCCTAATTGAATCTTTGTACTTGATCTTGAGATCTGACAGCGTTAGTTCACTATATAGTGTTTTTAAATTTTCAGCATTTATTCCATTTACTCCGATTCGATTGATCAAACCGTTTTGAAATTGATCATAGTCTAAAGTGAATTGATTATTAAATCCCGTTAAATTCAATTCAACTATATTCTCAAATTCATTCTTAGTAAAATTTAGTCTTGCCTCATTCTCCAAAAATGTAATATTCACATAGGTATCAGTTTCAAGAAATTTGTTGTTGCCGAAGTCTAAAGAGCGAAAACTCTGCCAAACTAGTGCCGTATAACCAATGCCGTTAATTATGTTTTCTTTGAATGAAATATCAGCATCTTCTCCACTGCTGTAGATTAATATGTCATAACTCGAATCGCCAATTTTCCTACTAAAGGACTTACTAAATGTGTTTTGATTAATAGTTAGTAGTCCAATACGCCAGAGGTTATCACTAAATGTCTGAATTCTTACGTGTCCTTTGAAACTATTCTTATTAAGAATTAGAACATCAGAATTACTCATTTTAGCCGCCAACCCAGTTGGAGGAGCAGCTGTTTCATTATCAGTGTTTATAATATTGAAGTAGCTGTTAAACGTACAATGACTAATGATTAATCCAACGGTGTTAATAAACTCAACTTTCTTATTGAAAGTGATGTTATTAATGCCAGGTAAGGATACTAGATCATTCTCATATCCTATAGCTTTACTCTCAAAAACAGTATTGATAAATAGGAGTTGTTTATTGACTGTTCGTGGTTGATTGCCGCGTGTTTCCGGAGTAAAAAACTCTCCATTAAGCGTAACATAAAAAGCAGAGTCTTTTTCAGGGTTATATTTAATAAAAGCATTTTCAAGTTTGAAAATGGTGTCATCTTCTGCTTCTATTAGAGTAAAGAGTTCTGAAAACGAGTAAGTTTTATAATCGGAGCTGACTTCCTGGCTTACGATTGTTTGACAAAAGAGGGAAAAGAAAAAGGTAAGGCCAAGGGCCAAGAAATTGATTCGCATAGTGGTTGAAGCTTGGCGTTAAGGTAAGCAGGAATCAGGGAAACAGAAAACGGGTTTTTATTAGTACGTCATTCCGGTTTTTGTAGCAAAGCGAAAAAATACCGGAATCTCCATTTTAAGATTCGAGTTTTATTCGGGAGATTCCTGAACTCCGCGTAGCTCCATCAGGAATGACGTAAAGGAATCTAATTCAGCAGCAGCGAAATCAAGCTCACTGAAAATATGGTCAACCCCGAGTCGCTCTGTAAGCTCTTGGGACTAACCAGCACAATTCGTTTTCAATTTGAAGTTTCAGTGTTAATTCAAGAGCTGTGATAATAAGGAAACACTAAATATCGTCAGCCCCGAGTCGCATTTCATGCTATTGGGATTTCCTAGAAAGATGCGTTTTCAAATGTTTGTTCAATCATCAGTTTAATAATTGGCTAATTAATGACACCGAGCATATCGTCAACCCCGAATCGCTCTATAAGCTCTCGGGACTAACCAGCACAATCCGTTTTCACTTTTAAGAATCATTTTAATTCAAAAGTTGGCTAATCAAACTCACACTAAATATCGTCAACATAAACCAACCTATAAAACCCTGAATAATGGCTAAGTAACGGGGCAGGCCTTTGATGGGGATTTCTCCGAAACCCAGTGTGGTAAAAGTGTTAATACTCAGCATTAAGGCATTCAGCATTTTGATGAAGATGTCATAGGTGAGCGCAATCAAAAAAGCCGTGATCAGTAAAACGGACTTGCCGCCTTGTTTGCTAGGTTCAGTCTCGCTCCACTTGCCTTTTAAGAAGTCGATTTTCTCTAGAAACCAGGAGAAGGTTCTTGTCCCAGCCACCGACCATTTATAGAGTGGCATTGCAGTAGCCATAAAGAATTTTGGTGCGGTTTTGCCTTGTTCTAACAAGTAGGTTTTGAAGTCTTCTGCATTAAGTAAATCTTGCTTTTGCTCTTCTAAATAGACTTCATGAATACCCGAATCTCTATTTACATATTTCAGAAAGAATCGATACCTGTCCATGATCCGGTTCTTCCCATGGCTATCCCAATGATTAGGAAAAAAGAGGTAGATGAGTGCAAAGGCAAGAATAACATATACAGAAAAAGTAATGGCTTTGGCTGGCTCGGTACCATAAGCTGAAAATAACTTAAGAAATTGGTTGATTTTCCATTTGAAGAAGCCGTCAAACGTCTTTTTTTCTGAATATAGATGAGCTAATCTTGCTGTTTCTATGTCCTTAAGTTCGATATAAACTTCGTTTGCACTTTCCGTATCATGTTTCTCTTTGAAAAGCTTATAAAACCTTCCCCTAAGATCAATTTCCTCATTGTATGTGTCTTTATGCTTAATTCGCAGGCTGTCTTTATAATAACGAATCTTCGCTTCGGAGTAGAATTTATCTAATGACGATCCTTTGGAGAGCGTGTCAAATTCATTTAGGATTGAAATCTTGCTAAGGTAACTTTCAACATCGATTAATTTGTTGCTGATGTCACTCCAATCAAGGATGATGTTCTCAAGTTTATTAGCTTTCAATATTACATGACCAGCAAAAGAATTGTTTGTGAGTTTACTCTTGTTTTCAATGTCGGTATTGACCTCTATTCTTACCCTAGGTGTATTAAAAAGATTACCATATATTTCCAATCCATTCTCAGCGATTATCCATAAAATAACTTTATCGGAAATATCGGAGTTCAAAACAGCTAATTTGGCCCCTAAAACTGCGATTCTAGAATAAGAAGAGTTGTTTAAAGATGAAATTTTACTGTTATCGATAATTAGCCCTGGGTAATTATTTAGAGCAGGATTTGTCAATAAACCATCGAAATCCAAAGTTAAGCTGATCCCTCCCCTAAAATTGATGTTTGTAAGCAAGTATGGGCGCGGATATAAATTGGCGGTCAGATTTTGAGGTTTAACATCGTCAGTTCGGCTATTAAATGACTTTTTAAAAGTACTGTTGGAAATTGCAAAAGTGAAAACGTTGGTTAAGGTTACTTCTTCTTCAAAACTCATCAAATAGAATGTTTGAACAAACCTTTCTTGAGAGTTATTCAAGAACCTGACATTGGTTAAGTTGATTTGCTTTTTAATAAATAGGGTATCTGTTCTAACGCCATTAGTTTTAGTTATGGGTTTTAGGTACTTCAAATCCTTTTGATCAGCGAAGTTTATAAAGGCATTTTTTAACTCAAAAACAGAATCCTCTTCATCTTCAATCATCTGAAAGAACTCAGTGTAGGAGTATTCAGTGTATTTGATTTCTTCTTGGGCGAGTGCAGAGAAGGAGGTAAGCAGTAGCAGTACTGCGAGGGTAATGAGGGTGAGGAGTTTTTTCATTTTATGTATCGTCATGATTAGGTATTCCCCTCCTTTCGCTTGCGCTTTCTATTCCCCTCCTTGGAGGGGCTAGGGGTGGGTTATCCTCCTTGGCAGAGGTGGGTTCTATTTCACTAATTGTGTGCATTAACTCTGTAATCACCCAATTGATATTTTTCTTTACATCCAAATCGTCAAATCTTACAAACGGCACACCCAATGACTCTAGTCTTTTTTGTCTTAAGCTGTCCTTTTCGGGTTGGTCATCATAATAATGACTTTCTCCATCTATCTCTATCGCCAATTGTAAGTTTTTGCAGTAGAAATCTACAATAAATTCATCAATTGGAATTTGGCGACTGAAGCGAACGCCCAATTGCTTGTTCTTAATTTCATTCCAAAGGAGCACCTCGCTTAGTGTCATGTCTTTCCTGAGCTTTTTTGCTAAGGGCAGTAGTCGTGAGTTATATGGAATTATCTTTCTCATTATTTATTGCGACCCACCCCTTTATCCCCTCCAAGGAGGGGACTTACTACGCGTTTAAGTTTTCTAAAAATGATGATCATAATCGTCACTAATTAATTTTGTTTCTTCTCACTTGTGCTAGAGTCTGGTTGTTACGTATTCCCCTCTTCTTGCTTGCACGGATCATTCCCCTCTAGGGAGGGGTTAGGGGTGGGTTGTTTCATTTTAATTCAAAAGTTGGCTAATCAAACTCACACTAAATATCGTCAACATAAACCAGCCGATAAAGCCTTGAATAATCGCTAAGTAACGCGGTAGACCTTTGATCGGGATTTCTCCAAAACCCAGCGTGGTGAAAGTATTAATGCTCAACATAAGTGCATTGAGCATTTTGATAAAGATATCGTAGATCAACGCGATGATAAAAATGGTAATGGTAAGTGCTGTTCTAAAACCACGGACTTTCGGATCTGTTTCTTTCCAGCTTCCTTTTAAGAAGTCGACCTGTCTTAGAAGTTTAGCATAAAGCGTTGTGCTGGCTACTGACCATCGGTAAAGTGGTTTGGCTGCCTTGTAAAAGAAGGAAGGGACTTCATCCTTATGCTCATCCAAAACCTGTTGAAAGGCCAATGAACTTTGTAATTCTAACTGTCTATCTTCCAGGTATACATCGTGAATGCCTTTGTTGTGTCTCAGGTATTTATGGAAAAATAGAAAGCGATCTTTGATCCGATTCTTCCCATGGCTGTCCCAATAATTGGGGAAGAAGAGATAGACAAGCGCAAAGGCTAAGATTACATACACAGAAAAGGTGATAGCCTTTGCAGGTTCTGTACCGTATGCCGAAAATATTTTGAGAAATTGGTTGATTCTCCATTTAAAGAAGCCATCGAAGGAAGGATTTTGATGATACAAATAGGCTAACCTCCTTGTCTCCAAATCTTTAATTTCTATGTAAAATTGGTTAGCGGACACTGCATCATGCCTACTGTCGAAATAATTCTTGAACAAACCTCTCAAAGCCACTTCGGAATTGTAGAAGTTCACATCTTCTATCATTTGTTTTTGCCTGTAGTGGTCTAAATCCTTTTTAGAATAGAAATCATCTTGCCGAAATTGTCCCTCATCTATTCTAGGAAAAATGTATTCCATATAAGTTCCATCATCAATCAGTTTCTCAGAGAGTCCGGATCCGTCAATTAGTGTATTCACCCTATCCAATTGATTTATCGAAGCTATGATTGCGCCTGACCATTGATTACCTTTCATTGTAACGAAGTCGGTATTTTGGTCATTGAAGTCCAGCTTAGTTATAGGCACATTAAATTCATTGTCATTGATACTTAAGTTGAAAAGCCTCTCGTTATTTTGGTTTTGAGTGTTTGCTGGTTCTGAACTAATTGTTAGATGCGCGGAGCCTCCAATAATATTTTTATTGAACAAGAGTTTTTGAAATACGGCACCCAAAATGGTAATCTTTTCATTTTTTTCTTTGTGAGCACTAATAACATTTTCAAACAGTGTAAGCTCAAGACTTCTTTTATCAGTAACAGTGTTTGTTTCGAAACCATTTTGAAAGTTGGCACTGCTTATTACTAGGCCCGATTGAAAGTTAGAGCTGCATATATACAACGATGGAGCAGGGAAATCTGGTAATAATGATTCGAAATCTTGAATTTGCCGATTGAACCTAAATGTTACTGTGCTATTAAAAGTAGATTGAGCCACCATAAAATTAATGCAGTTGGTACATTGGATGGGTTTAGAAAACACGACTTTCCCTATTCCGAATAACCCCCCAGAGTTTGAAGTTGCATAGCTTTCTATCACGATATTGGTCAATTCCAATGCCTTATCAATCCTGATGGAATCCTTATTAGCAGAAGTAAGATTGAATGGCTTATCAAATTCGAAAGTCAGTTTAAACTTTTGATCGGTCTCTTTATTAAATTTTAGAAAGGCATTAGATAATCTGAAGACCGAATCTTCCTCCTGGTCAATCATTTGAAAGAACTCAGAGAATGAGTATTCTTTGAGTTGAATCTCTTGCGCGGCAAGTTTGGGCAAACTAAGAAGGCAAAGGACAATGCAGATTGCCCAGGTTCGTGTGGTTTTGGTCATTGGTTGAATTTGGTAGGCCCTTTAAAAGGCTTATCAATATATTGAAATGACAGGGGTTAAACAACTGCTTGAATTTCAAACCATTCCGTCATTGCGAGAAGCCTTTCTTGCGCTAGCAAAGAAAGGTGACGCGGCAATCTCAGTTGTTCATTAACTTAGAGATTGCTTCACGTCAGCATCATCACTTCGATAGGCTCAAACAGGTTCGCAATGACGGCTATTAAAGACGGCTGAAGTTCACTATTCCCTCTTAACTCCTAACCCGTAACCATTATCTACTCAAGCCTAATCACTATCTTAGAGCAAAGAGAAGTTACAATGGCCCTGATTAGCAAAAAGAAGATTCCCTTTAAAATAAGCGAAGACCTACGCGCCTACCTTTTGCGCTATAAACGGCTTATAGAAGTGCCTATTCAATACGATGATTTGCTGAGGTACGATAACGCCATTCCGCTATATAATTCGAAGGGAGACGACACCCTTTGGGAAACGGTTTTCTATCCGCAAGACGATATGAAGGATATTTACTTGGCGCTCAAAAAGATCTATTCTGTGCTAATGGCCGATGGAGATGTTGGGGTGATGGAACACTTAAAAGTAGACCGGGTAGACCTTTGTGCTTTTGGTAATACGAAGCCTTTTAGGGTGCGTATTGTCAACCAAATCAACGATAACTTCGATTATTTCTATGTAAAGAATGCCGATGCCTCCAGAATTTATGGGCTGGAATTAGAGCATTTGCTTTCGCCCAACAGAATGAGTTATGTGGTGCATAAAAACACCTTAATCGAAGAACACATTGTGGGTATTCCGGGTGATGAGTTTATCAAAAACCATATGAAAAGTAAGCTGGTCAACGAGATCAGGCTGGCCAAAGAATTTGTGAAATTCAATGAACGCTGCTTTGTTCGGCTTTTGGGCGATATGCACTCCAGCAATTTTGTAGTGAGTGTAACGCCAGATTTTGAAGAGGTTACTTATCGATTGAAGGCCATAGATTTCGACCAGCAATCTTACGAAGGGAGAAAGAGTGTGTACCTGCCTCAATATTTCAAACAGAATAACCAATTGATTGAATTGGGGCTAAAGCACATGACCCCAGCAACGGTAAAGCAATATCAAAAAGAAGAGCGCTCTTTAATTGCCAACCGACTTAGGGTGGAGCGTTTTAGGGTGTTAGACCTGATCAATGCCATGATTAAAGATACACTGGCTTTTCCCGAGCAGGTGAAAAAACTTGGAAAAGACCTCGCTAAATATTACGATGAAAAAGCATTTCTAAAGTGTACCAACATGGGACAGATCGTAAGAAGGAGCCTTTGGATGGTGATTAAAAAACCAGATTTGTATGGTGAAAAGTGATGCAAAAAATGCTGATGTAATCCAGTGTGGTTTATTTGGAAGATGAACGCAGTGAGGTTCTCCGTATTTTATGATATATGTCATCTGTGATCATGAATAATGTTAATGCTGTTTGATGTTGAGAGTTGTTAATTTGATGCTATGGACGTAAGGTTAAAGTTTTTAGGTGGAGCACAGTCGGTTACGGGTTCAAAGTATTTGCTAGAGCTTGATAAGCACAAGTTACTAGTCGATTGTGGTATGTTTCAAGGCTTAAAAGAGTTGAGGCTCAGAAACTGGGATGAGTTCCCGATGGACGCCACCACCATTGATGCGATTGTTCTTACGCATGCCCATATTGATCATTCGGGTTACCTGCCAAGAATCGTAATGGAAGGCTTCAGTGGGCCAATTTACTGCACGGAAGCCACCGCTTCGCTTTTAGAAATTTTGCTTTTGGATGCCGCTAAACTGCAAGAAGAAGAAGCCGAATTTGCTCAACACAAAGGCTATTCCAAGCATAACCCTCCTTTGGCCTTGTTCAATACGGAAGATGCAACAAAGGCACTTGAAATGGTGGTGCCCATACCATACCAAACGCCAGTTAATGTTTTATCGTCCGTAACGGCTACTTTTTTCGATGCGGGACATATACTTGGGTCGGCTATTGTGTCCCTAAATATCCAAGGGGAAAGCCAGCAGAAAAAGATCGTATTCTCAGGCGATTTAGGCCGTTATAATCAGCCCATGTTAAAGGATCCTTATGCGATGCATGATGCGGATGTCCTTTTTATTGAATCCACTTATGGCGATAGGGACAATATAGCCGAAGATATTGAAGGGCAGTTGGCCAGTATCGTGAAAACTGCATTTGACAACGATGGCTGTTTGCTGATCCCCTCTTTTGCGGTAGGCAGAACTCAATTACTGCTCTACTATTTCCACCGCTTATTGACCACCAAGCAGATTCCGGCATGTGATGTCTATATCGACAGCCCTATGGCCATTAGCGCGACTAATTTGCACAAAATTCATCGTGACGACCACAAACTCAGTATAGGGCTGGGCGAACATGAGTCCATTTTCGATTACCCACGCTTTAAATATTACAGAACTCAAGATTCTTCATCGACTATCAACAGCATTCAAAAGAATGCCATTATTATTTCCGCCAGCGGAATGTGTACTGGGGGAAGAATTATGCATCATTTATTCAATCGCTTACAGCGAAAAAATGACACACTCTTGTTTGTGGGTTATCAGGCAGAAGGAACACGAGGCCGAAGAATTCTGGAAGGAGAACCTACTTCTCGTATTTACGGTATTGAAGTGCCTGTTAAATGCCATGTCGAACACATCAATGGGCTATCCGCACATGCCGATAGAAGCGAATTAATGCGTTGGGCAGGTCAGTTTAAAGAAGCGCCAAAAGTAACTTTTGTGGTGCATGGTGAATTGAAAAGTGCCCATCACCTGGCTTTAAAACTCAAAGAAGAGTTGCATTGGCCAAACGTAATGATTCCGCGATACTTAGAAAGCTTTGAGCTTTTTACGGGAATTTAATCTGTGGCTTTTGGCTGCCTTATATCGCAGCCGTAGCCACCATTTCTACCAATAACTCTGGACGAGCAAAAGGGGCTTGAACGCAGGCACGGGCGGGTGGATTTTCTTGGTCTACCCAAGCATCCCAAACTTCATTCATTTGGCCCACAAGGCTCACATCGGAAACAAAAATCTGAACCATCAGTAGCTTGGATTTATTAGAGCCCACGCTTTCCAAATGTGCATCTATTTTATTCAACACACTTTGGGTTTGGCCTTTTATATCTTGCGTGTCGTCTTTGCATACTTGGCCCGCCAAATAAATGGTGTCGCCATGCATTACAATCTGGCTCATTCGGTGTGATTTGTTCAGTCTTTCCATCTCTAATGTTTTTTGTGACTTATAATTCTAAGCTATTCATTCTTTTTTAACTATTAAATGATAAACGAAAAAAGGTGTCCTTTTGAGACACCTTTTCAATTCAATATTTTGGGAATGCTTATACCGAAAAACTCTCTCCGCAACCACAAGTGCGCGAAGCGTTCGGGTTTACAAACTGAAAACCTTTTCCGTTCAGTCCGTCAGAAAAATCAAGAGTAGTACCCAATAGGTACAAAAGGCTTTTTCTGTCAACCAGAATTTTCACGCCTTTGTCTTCAAAAACCTCGTCTTTCTCTTTTATTTCAGAATCAAAATCAAGGTCATACATCAGGCCAGAGCAGCCTCCGCCTTGCACCGAAACTCTAATGTTATTGTCATTCGCTTTTCCTTCCTTAGAACGAAGTTCGAAAATTTTATCTTTTGCTGAATCTGTTACAGTTATCATTAGGCCACAGGATTAAGTACTATACTAAAAACGGTTATTGTGTTGATGTCGCGTCCATAATATAATTTATCGAGCGCATCGTACATATTGCCCGCTCTGAAATACGAAGTGTGCAATTCTTTTTCACCCTTCGCAATCCACTGAACGGTATAAGACTGGTATTTGTCTTTGTAAGACTTTACATAGTCTAACATTTTTCTTAACGCATCGAGCTTATCAATGCCCAACACAGACTGGAAAAGAAAAGATTGATTGTGTCTAGGGCTAATCGTAATCAGGTCGAGTTTGGTTTTACCCTCGCTTTGCTGAAACTCAAAGCTCAACTCACTTCCTTTGATACTCAAATGGCTTTCAATCTCGCGTTGAAGCTTAATACTCTCTACATGGATATCAGTTCCGGCACCAGTCATATGCATTGATTTTTTTATGCTGCCCAAATGCGATAATTTGGACTTCGATTAGAAACAGGCACAAGGCCTCGAAAGTTTCCTTTAATTTACAAAGATAGTTAATGATTCAATAAGTCTATGCGAAAGATAGAACACATCGGCATTGCCGTAAAGAACCTAGATAATTCCAACGCCCTATTTGCCAAGTTGTTTGGCGAGCCTCATTATAAGATAGAAGACGTGCTCACGGAAGGGGTGAAAACCTCATTTTTCCAAGTAGGGCCAAATAAAATCGAATTACTGGAAGCCACCAACCCAGACAGCCCAATCGCCAAGTTTATCGAAAAGAAAGGCGAAGGCATTCACCACATTGCTTTTGACGTGGAAGACATTGTGGCCGAAATTGCACGCTTAAAAGCGGAAGGTTTCACCGTACTCAACGAAACACCCAAAAAAGGAGCCGACAATAAAATCGTTTGTTTCCTTCATCCCAAATCAACCAACGGAGTATTGGTAGAGCTTTGTCAGGAAATCAGTGGAACAGTATAACAGGAAATGGGAATTAGAAAATAGGGGAAAAATAAAGTAAAAAAACAGGCATTTCGGGAACTCAAATTGCTGGAAAAAACTCAGCATTACCTGATACCTGATACCTGATACCTGATACCTGATACCTGATACCTGATACCTGATACCTGATACCTGATACCTGATACCTGATACCTGATACCTGATACCTGATACCTGATACCTGATACCT
>NZ_JAXMOQ010000011.1:0-63539 GCF_034669765.1 Roseivirga sp. | reverse complement strand
GAGCGAAGCTGTGTCTAGCTCAAGACCCAAAGGGCATAAAAAAACCCGATCATTCCTGATCAGGTTTTTCTTTCTCTGTAGCGGGAACAGCCCCGAAGTTTCGGGGCGAACCTGTGATCTTATTTGTTAGCCAAACACAGGGTTTAGGCCAAATAAAAAAGGATACCAATTGCTTAGTATCCTTTTTTTTGTAGCGGGAACAGCTCCGAAACTTCGGAGCGAAGCTGTGTCTAGCTCAAGACCCAAAGGGCATAAAAAAACCCGATCATTCCTGATCAGGTTTTTCTTTCTCTGTAGCGGGAACAGGACTCGAACCTGTGACCTTTGGGTTATGAGCCCAACGAGCTACCAACTGCTCCATCCCGCGATATATCCTTCAGCTATTCTGAAGTGGGATACAAAAGTAGGTGATAAATCCATTCGAAACAAGTACCTTTGCGAACTAATTTGAAAATTCATGGAGATTCGTCCGCACAAGGCTGGTTATGTGAGCATTATAGGTAAACCCAACGTTGGGAAATCTACCTTGATGAATGCAATGGTGGGTGAAAGGCTCTCAATTATCACCTCAAAAGCGCAAACTACCCGTCATCGTATTATGGGAATCTTGAGCGGGGATGATTTTCAAATCATTTACTCCGACACTCCAGGGATTATTAAGCCAGAATACGAACTGCACGAAACCATGATGCGTTTTGTGACAAGTTCATTTGAAGATTCAGACCTTATTTTATTTGTCACCGACCTATACGAGAAGTATGAGGGTGAAAAAGTAATCGATTACCTGAAGGATGTGAAGGTGCCAGTTATTTTGGTGATGAACAAAATTGATTTGGCAAAGGGCTCTCAGGCAGAGGATAAAGTGACTTACTGGAAGGAAATCATGGATTTCCATGATACCGTAATGGTTTCGGCTTTAGAAAATATTGGAATTGAAGGCGTGTTCGAGAAAATTATTGAGCATTTGCCAGAGCACCCCGCTTATTTTCCGAAAGACACTTTAACCGATAAGCCAGAACGTTTTTTCGTGGATGAAATGATCCGTGAAAAAATATTCAAACAATACAAAAAGGAAATCCCTTATAGTTGCGAGGTGGTGACCACGTCTTTCAAAGAAGACGAAAACATTATTCGCATCTCAGCTGATATTTATGTAGAGCGCGATAGCCAAAAAGGGATCGTGATCGGACATAAAGGTGAATCACTTAAAAAAGTGGGTACGGCAGCACGAGAAGATTTGGAAATTTTCTTTGGGAAGAAGATCTTTCTTGAAACCCATGTGAAAGTAGAGAAAGACTGGCGAAAAAAGGAAGCGAAACTAAAACGCTTTGGTTACACGAGCTAATTTGAAGCTCAATCACAAATTGATAATTAATAGAAATGGCAAATATAGTTGCAATTGTAGGGAGGCCTAACGTAGGTAAATCGACTTTATTCAATCGCTTGGTAGAAAGAAGGCAGGCGATTATGGATAATGAAAGTGGTGTTACCCGCGACAGACACTACGGTTATGCAGATTGGATCGGTAAGTATTTTACGGTGATTGATACTGGTGGCTATGTTACTGGTTCCGAAGATGTGTTCGAAGGAGCCATCAGAACTCAAGTAGCCGAAGCCATGAGTGAAGCTTCTGTAATTCTGTTTATGACAGATTGCCATTCTGGTTTGAACCCGCTGGATAAGGAATTTGCTAGAATTGTAAGAGGCTTAGGCAAGCCGGTTTTGGTGGTAGCCAACAAGGCTGATAACACCGATTACCACTACATGGCCAATGATTTTTACGCATTGGGTTTGGGAGATATTTTTCCAATTGCTGCCGCCAGTGGTGCAGGAACAGGAGAGCTTTTGGATGAAGTGGTAAAACATTTTGAAGAAGATGGTATAGAAGGGCCGGATGACGGAATTCCTAAAATCGCAATTTTAGGGCGTCCAAATGCTGGAAAATCTTCATTTATCAATGCCTTATTAGGAAAGGAAAGAACGATAGTAACTGATGTAGCTGGAACTACGCGTGACTCGATCAATACACGTTATAATTTATTTGGTCAGGATTTCATTCTAACCGATACGGCCGGAATTAGAAAGAAATCTAAGGTGCACGAAGACATTGAATTCTATTCTGTAATGCGTGCTTTGCAGGCTTTGCAAGATTCAGATGTTTGTGTAATCATGATTGATGCCGAACGAGGTTTGGAAGCGCAAGATATGAACCTTGTTAGTCTGGCGATAAAGTACCGCAAGGGCATTATGCTCATGATCAACAAGTGGGATTTGATTGAAAAGGATTCAAATACCATGAAGAAATTCACGGCTGATTTAGACGATAAGCTAGGGCAGCTGACTTGGATTCCGAAGATTTTTACTTCGGTGACTGAGAAGCAAAGAATTTTCCAGGCGATTGAATTGGCTGTTAAGGTGAATGAAAACCGTGAACGTAAAATCACCACTTCTAAGTTGAATGATGTGATGCTTCGCGAAATCGATCATTACCCACCACCAGCATTGAAAGGCAAGCACATTAAAATTAAGTACGTCACGCAGTTGCCAACAAGAACACCAACTATCGCATTTTTCTGTAATCTTCCACAGTACATTAAGGAGCCATATGAGCGCTTTTTAGAAAATAAACTAAGAGAGCATTTTGAGTTTGACGGAGTACCAATGAAGCTCGTATTCAGACAGAAATAAGTGAAAAATGTAAGGTCAAAGTTGGAGGGTAAAGTTCCTGAAGCCGCAATCGAGTATTGCATTAAGCTTTGGGAACTTTACCCTTTTCAATTTAAACTAAGTAGAAAGAGGCTTTCAAAACTGGGCGATTACCGCTACGATCCACGAGAGCAGTCCCATACGGTAACGGTAAACGTAGACCTGAACGCTTATCAGTTTCTGATTACCTACATCCATGAAGTGGCGCATAGGGTAGTGCATAAACCACGGTCGAGACAATTACCTCATGGTGTTCAATGGAAGAATAAGTTTCAGGAATTGATTTTGCCAATGCTTAACCCGGGCATTTTTCCTGACGATATATTGCGGGTGCTGGCCAAACACATGAAGAACCCTAAAGCCAGTACAGCGGCCGATCCTAAACTGGTGAAGGTTTTGGCGCAATACGATGCCAACGCGGTTTTACAGCCTATTTTGGAATCGGTGGCAATTGGTGAGGAGTTTTTCTTGAGAAAGAGAAAGTTTAGAAAACTGGAAGTAAAAAGAACCAGAGCTTTGTGTTTGGACCTGGCCAACAACAGAAGGTACCTTATTTCTCAAATTGCAGAGATCAATCCAGTCAATATAGAAGAGCCTCCAAAAATTGAGAAAGTGCTCTCAATTAAGAAATCAAGTAAGGTCAATTCTGCGGCTAATAATCAAATCAATCTTTTCGAATAAGAGGTCAGGCTTTAGGGTGCGCCAGTTTTCAATATCTAGGTCGCCACCAAAATTCACATAGTTGTCTATATTGAAGACTTTCATTTCATCAACCACAAAGTCCCTGAAGTTGATGCCGCAAATCCAGCCGTCTTCTACATCTTCAAACCACTCTTCGTAATAACTATCATCAGAGCCGTGGAAATTGAGTACGTTTTCGCCTATTAGTATATACTTGTTAATGCCCAATAGGTTGAAGTGGTCAACAATATTTCGCTTCAAATGCATGATGTCATTGTTGAGCGCATCATTCCATTCACCAATAAATTCGATCACCATAAAACCCTGGTCGTAATCTGCATAAAGGACTTTTATGTAGAGCGTCTCCGAACCCATAAAATCCCAATGCGGATCAATATAGTAGCCGTAAATGGTGTCGGAATACAAATCGAAATTGTAGCTTTTTCCATCGTAAGGAGAGTTCTCGTCTTCTGCTACATTGTAGTATTTCAACCAGCCGTAATGAGGTTCAATGGTGTGCATAGGAGCAGAACAAAGCTTGGTAGATTTTGTTCCAAAAACAGATTTTAGTCCTCTTTGTTATTCATTTCCATCACCACTTTCCAGAGTGTGCCCAAAAGCATCATGGTAAAACCAATGATCAGAAGGGTGTTTTTATCAGAAGTTTCAATATGGAAAATTAAGCGAGAAAGTAGCGTACCTATGACCAGTAGAACGCCTGAAATAGCGATAGCAGAAGCTAACTTTACAATTGTTTGTCGTTTCATGAGAATTTAATCTTTGGAAAAAGTGCGGGGGTGTCCTTCTTATATTGAAGGTACTCGTCCCCAAATTGTTGAATGAGTTTTTTTTCTTCCAATCGAATGCCAAATGGAAGGTAAGCAAGCAGCGCAACTAAGCTGATAAGGTTGACCAAAAGCGGGTTGTAAATAAAGTAGCCCAGAAAAAGTAGGATGGTGCCCGTGTATAAAGGGTGTCGTATTTTAGATTGAAGCTTATCCTTTTTTAGGGTGAGTTTCGATGACGTTTCTTTTTTAAAGCCTAAAAATACACGAAGACTATAGTTTCTAAATGACCGCTTAATGACAAAAAGGCCAAAAGTTGCTATCATTAAACCGAAATACGTTGTAGCTGGGCTGGGTGGTAAAACAAAACCACTGTAGATACTGGCGCCTAATAATAAAATAAAACCAAAACTGAGGGTGGAAAAAATGCTGTAAACCAAACGGTAAGCCCTTGGGTTTAATGGGGTTTTGTTCTTAAAACCGTTTGATGCCAAGAGGCTGTGTATTGTATAAAACAATGCCCAGCAGCCAAAAAAGATCAAATGGTTAAGTAACATGATGGGCAATGATAGTGATTATTTTCTGCTCTCAATAGTCTTTTAAAACCTTGTGTGAATTGTATTAGATTTTCTCAAAAGTGTCTTATGAACGACATTTATTATCTTCGTTTAACTAACTTTTTGCCTGCGCAATATATCTTATGAATCGTATCGACCGACTTACTGCAATTCTCATCCAACTTCAGTCTAAGAAAGTGGTTACTGCTCAGGAGGTTGCCAATCGTTTTGATATCAGTTTGCGAACGGTTTATCGTGATGTACGCGCTTTGGAAGATGCCGGAGTACCCATAGGTGCAGAAGCTGGAAAAGGCTATTTCATTATGGAGGGTTATCACCTGCCTCCCGTAATGTTTACGCAGCAAGAGGCCAATGCTTTGGTGTTGGGCGCAAAGCTAATTGAAGGGCAGACGGATGTGTCTATTAAAAGGAATTTTACCGAGGCCATGTTGAAAATCAAATCGGTGTTGAAAAGCAGTGAGAAAGACGAAATAGAAAAGCTCGAATCCCAAATTGTGGTTCGGCATTTACCTCAGATTGAAAAAGAAGGCTTTCCCAATAATTTTTTGGCCACTATTCAACAGGCCTTGATTGACAAATCAGTATTGCGTTTTCGGTATTACTCTAATTTTTCTGGTGACTTTACGAACCGAGATATTGAACCCATTGGATTGGTGTTTTACGCAGGCAGATGGCATTTATTGGCTTATTGTAGGTTGAGGCAAGCCCCTCGAGATTTCCGGGTCGATCGCCTAGTGAAATTGGAAAAGCTAGATGAAACCTACGGTACTGATCACCAACCGAGCTTTGGTCAGTTTTTAGAAGAAATTGCGCACAGCACGGACTTGCAGGAAGTAGTAATTAACATTGATAAAACCGTAGCGCGCTACATTTCGGAGCAAAAATACAGTCAGGGTTTTGTGAGCGAGGAAGTGGGCGAAACGCACATCAAGATGAAATTCCTGACGCCAAGCCTAAACTACACCTCGCGCTGGTTGCTCACTTTAACTGATGCGGTGGAGATCATTTCCCCAGCAAAGCTTACAGATATGGTCAGGGAGCGGATTGAAGAGTTGAGGAAGTGTTATTCAGTTTAAATAATTTTTTAAAAAATCAACCTTTTCTAAAATCTACTGACATAGGGTTGTCACTAGTGGCCATTTACTTTGATGCAGAATCAATTCTTTAAGCCAAATATAGAACCCTATGATCATGTCGAAATTAAACCTCACCGAAGTCTACCCAGAATATTATAAGGCAAAAGCCAATCCTCAGTTGGTAGAACTGGAACCTTATCAGTACATCACCATTCAAGGCAACTCCGAGCCAAACGCCCCCGTTTTTTTAGCCGCCATTGACGATTTATATAAGCTGGTGTATGGTATAAAATTCTTCCATAAAAATGAAGGAATGGACTTTGTCGTTCCTAAAATGGAAGCCTTTTGGTGGGTAGAAGCAGAGTTGCCTTTTGAAGAAACTCCTCAAGAAGAATGGTATTGGAAAATCATGTTCCGTATGCCCGATTTTGTTGGGGAAGGGGAGTTCAAAGTGGTGGTTGATCAATTAGTAAAAGAAGGAAAGCTGGCCAACGATCACCAGCTAAAATTCGAGTCGATTCACGAAGGTAAATCAGTGCAAGCGATGCATGTAGGTTCATATTATGACGAGCGCGGAACGTTGGAGAAAATCTTTGCCTTTATGAAGGAAAATGACCTAGAAATGAATGGTCAGCACCACGAAATCTATATTTCCGACCCAAGAAAAACAGCAGAAGAAAAACTTAAAACCATTCTCAGATATGCAGTGAAATAACAATCTGTTCAAAACAACACAATTCTAATACTTCATTGGCCCAAGGCAGACGGCTTTGGGCTTATTTCACCCCTGATTCATCACAAAGTCAATCACCTTTCTGACAGAGCCATGCGTTTTAAGTAGCTTTTCAGCAGTGGGGCTGTCAATTTGGAGCATTTCCATAATCATTCTTGTGCCACGGTCTACCAGCTTGTTATTGGAAAGCTGCATGTCGACCATTCTGTTGCCTTGCACTTTGCCTAATTGAATCATTACCGAAGTAGAAATCATGTTCAAGACAAGTTTTTGAGCCGTACCAGATTTCATGCGTGTGCTGCCTGTAATAAACTCAGGCCCTACAATGGGCTCTATCGGAAACTCTGCTTCCCAAGCTACAGGGCTATCTGGGTTACACACAATGCAGCCCGTGAGTACATCATTTTTCCGTGCCTCTTTTAGTCCACCAATTACATAAGGAGTTCTACCCGAAGCCGCAATTCCAATGACAGTATCTTTATGGTTGATGATGTGTTCTTGCAAGTCTTCCCAAGCTTGATTTTCATCGTCTTCTGCATTTTCTACTGCCATACGAATGGCAGTGTCACCACCCGCAATAATACCTACCACAACACCGTGTTCAACCCCGTAAGTAGGAGGGCATTCCGAAGCATCCACCACACCCAAACGCCCACTGGTGCCAGCGCCAATGTAAAAAATCCTTCCACCCATTTGCATCCGAGGAACAATTTGGCTTACCAAAGCTTCGATTTGAGGAATCACTTTTTGCACGGCAATCGAAACCGTTTGATCCTCTTTATTAATATTGGTCAGCAAGTCGGCTACCGACATATTTTCAAGCGAGTTGTAGTTAGATTCTGATTCGGTGATGTTCATGGGTTTGTTATTCTAGGTGATGCAAAGAAACCAATTTACGATTGGCAACTTATGGAATTCTATTTTATTGGTGAAAAAGCGTGAGCCCAGCAATTGGGTGTTCAGTAATGTGCTTGATGTAAATGCCTTGGTCTACTGCCACTTTCCGTAAAATATTATTGAAGTAATAGGCCACCGAACCCGTAAAATGAACGGGCACTTCTTTATAACCTTCATATTTGACAACGTTTTTGGTGATGAAGGTGGTAAAGGCAACATACACTAATTTATACATGTACGGATCGCTGATGTGCTCGTTGATGAACTTCGCGAAGCTGGCCAAAAAACGACCTGGCATCGGTTCTTGGTAAATAGCGGTGAGAAATGCGTCCTTGTTCAAGCCAAAACGCTCTTTGAAAATGACCCTCAAATGTTCGGGCATGTCTTTTCTATAATAATCGGTGACCAAGGTTTTTCCTAGGTAAGTTCCCCCACCTTCATCGGCAATGGCCCAGCCCAAGGAAGGTACATTGCTAATGATCTTGCTACCATCGTAAAGGCATGAATTTGTACCGGTGCCTATAATACAAGCAATACCTTTTTCATTGCCGCACAAGGAGCGGGCAGCGGCCAATAAATCATGGTTTACATCAATTTTAGCATCTTGATAATAGCGGTTCAGGAGCTTGGCTATTTTGTCGCGGTTCGTACCCGAAGAACAGCCCGTTCCATAAAAATAGATTTCGTCTACCTTGTCGGGTAATTGGCTGTGCAAGTCTTGAATTACCAATAGAATTTCTTCTTCGGTTTGGTAATAGGGGTTAATGCCCATGGTTCGGGCCTGTTCAATACTGCCATCAGCACCAATCAGTCGCCAATCGGTTTTTGTAAAGCCGCTATCTGCTATTAAAATTTTAATCATGCTATGCTATCGAGAATCAAAAATAGTAATTCAAATGAAACCTTAAGGTGATTCATTGCGTGTATACATTTGGTTTATAAAATAAACTACTTTACATTTGAAGAAATAAATTGAGATGGAAGAAAAAGAATTAACTCCTCAGGAAAGCATGGCGCTGATTCAGTCAATGATTGGAAAGTCCCGAAAACGCTACTCAGACAACAGTTTCTTTTTTCTGTTATGGGGCTGGATCGTCCTAATTGCTAGTTTGACCCACTTCTATTTGGCAACGTACACTACCTATGAGCAACCTTATATTGCTTGGTCTTTGACAGTTGTTGGCGGAGTGATATCTGGAATTGTGGGGGCAAGGCAAGGAAAGAACGCGAAGGTTAGGAACTATTCGGATAAAATGTATGGTTGGCTTTGGTTCAGTTTGGGAATGGCCATGTTTACTATTGTTTTTAATGGTCAGTTGATTAACTGGAATACTGTTCCTTTCATACTACTTTTGGCTGGCGTTGGCACTGCGGTATCTGGAGCAATGATGGGCTTTAAGCCTTTGCAATTTGGAGGTTTTGCGTTCTGGATCTTGGCATTTATTGCTTTTAGACAACCAGAAAATTATCAAATGCTTTTACTGGCTTTTGGTGTTGCAATAGGTTATTTAGTGCCTGGATATATTATGAAAGCAAATTTCAGAAACAATGGGGTTTAATCAACTTGATCCGCTTTTACATTCTCAGCTTAGGCTAGCAGTAATGTCATTGCTGATCAGTGTGGCAACAGCGGACTTTGTGTACATCAAGGAGCAAACGGAATCTACCGCGGGTAATTTGAGTGTACAGCTAGATAAACTTTCGACCGCAGGTTATATAGAAATTACCAAGCAGTTTGAGGGGAAAAAGCCCAAAACAACCTGCAAGGTGACCAAAAAAGGCGTTGATGCTTTTGATAATTACGTGAAGGAAATTCAGCAATACTTGAAGCCATAATTTTTTTGCAATTATGGTTTATAAAATAAACTAGTTTGTATAATATAAATTTATAATCATGGAAACAGAATCAATCAAAATGAAGACAGTCAAAGCAATTTTTATCTTTATCGTAGTGCTTTATGGAGCACTTGTAAATCATGCAGCCGAGGCGCAAGAAATAGGAACTTTGAACAAAGAAGCCATGGCTAAACTCTCCAATTGGATTGGTCAGTGGGAAGGAGAAGGTTGGTCTATGGATGAATCACGTCAAAAAGCCGAGTTTACTGTGGTAGAAAACATACAAAAGAAAATTGGCGGAATGGCCATACTCGCAGAAGGCATTGGCACCAATAAATCAGATGGTAAGGTGGGGTTTCAGTCTTTGGGAGCACTGTATTACAATAATGAAAATAAGCGGTATGAATTGAAATCATTGCTGGCCGATGGTAATATGGTTTTGGCAACCGCGCAGCTTAACGACAAGGGGCAATTTATTTGGGGTTTTGATGTACCTGGCGGAAGCATACAATACACTACCACGCTGAAAGGAGATACTTGGCATGAGAAAGGAGAGTTTATAATGGCCAATGGTCAGGCCTTTACGGTTTTGGAAATGAACCTAACCAAACTCAAATAGATATGGAGTTCTTAGAAAGCTTGAAGGTGTTTAGCTCTTATTTGGGGCTCCTTCACACCTGTTGTGCGGTGTTGGCTATGGTTTTTGGAGCAATGGTCGTGTTCAACACTAAGGGAACAGCGCTCCATAAAAAAATGGGTTACACTTATGTGGGTTCAATGGTGCTCATGAACCTCAGTGGTTTTGGTATTTATAATTTCGGAAGCTTTTCGTTATTTCATGCCTTTGCCCTTATCAGCTTGATTACGGTGCTTTTAGGCGTTATTCCAGCCATAAGAAGAAGTAAAGATTGGTACAAAAAGCACTTCTATTTTATGAGCTGGTCAGTGGTGGGCCTTTATTGTGCTTTTTGGTCCGAAGTGGGGGTTCGCTTTTTCGACATGCAATATTTTTGGTGGGTAGTAATGCTTGCTACTATGCTGACGGGATTTGTTGGAATGCTTGTCATTAAGAAAAAGGCGAAGTCACTTTTTCTGAATTAAGGGATGGGTTGGCAAAATCAAATAGTGTTTGAACATCGTAAGTAGTTACTAGTTTAGAAACTATGAAGAAGATAAAGTCAGGAATATATTGGGTTGCACTCTGTTTGCTTTTGGCGTCTTGTGGAGGTGATTCAGACCCAAATGGTGGTGGAAGCGGAAATTTAAATAACCAACCTGTGGGTGAATCGGCTAATGACCTTTTGACCTCTTCAAATTATAGCCGATTGGAAGTTGAGTTGCTTTATGCCGCTGGCTTTGAGCCACCATCGGCCAGTGTAGATTACCTCAGAAATTTTTTGACGGAGCGATTGAATAAGTCAGGAGGAATTTCGGTGACCACACGACAAATTTCTGCTCCAGGAAAATCTCAATACACACTTCAGGAACTGGTGGATATTGAAACGGCTAATCGACTAAAGTTCAATAATGAGTCAACCATTGGTGCTTATTTGTTCTTTGCCGATGGCAGTTATGCATCCAACGAAAATGTATTGGGTGTGGCGTATAAAAATACTTCCATGGTACTTTTCCAAAGTAGAATCGAAGAGCTATCAGGCGGAATTGGCCAGTCTTCCACATCGCTATTAACCTCAAGTGTAATGGCGCATGAATTTGGTCATATTTTGGGCTTGGTGAATACAGGTTCTCCACTACAAAGCGAGCATCAGGATGTTGCGAATGGGCATCATTGCGATGTAGACAATTGTTTAATGTATTTCGCGGTGGAGTCTACAGCTGGTTTAGATGATTTATTGGGGATGAATTCTCCCCCAACTTTGGATATGCAGTGTTTGGCAGACCTAAAGGCGAACGGAGGTAAATAGCAAAAAAACAGAAGGGCCACTCGATTTGAGTGGCCCTTCCGTTTTAACAAAGTTATTAAATCTATTTTGCCTTATTCGCGGCTTCTGTCAATACTTTTTCAGGGATAATGCTTTTCCAGGCTTGTGGTCTTTGAGGGTCAAAGTCTATCAGGTACCAATCATTGCCCAGTGCTTTTTCCTTTACCCAGATTACGTTTTTAGCACCCTTTGCGGTAATAACGTATTTAGAAGCATCGTAAGTTACTTTGTCAGCACCAAACTCACCCTTTAATCCACTGACAATTTGGTCAGCAAAGGCTTTGTTTTGCTCGTTCAAAGTAAGCTTTAAGTCCATGGAGTAATCGGCTAAGGCATATTTGTTATTTCCTTGAGGACTCAGCCCATTCAGCTTGCCTACTTCCACATTTTCCATTTCCAGCTTAATCCTCATCAACTGTAGCATCTGAGCCATTTCTTTCATGCTAACAGAGGAGTTACCTTCGAACTGTTTAGGATGCAAGAAATTCAAAAGCTTATCAAACTCTTGTTTAGAAGTATGTTCTAAAAACTTACTGAACCGGGTATTGATGTCCTCTGAGTCCGTTTTGCTTAACGATTGCGCCATAAGCCCTGAAGAGAGCATTCCAATGGCCAACACTATTATATATTTTCTCATGTTTAATTCTTTTTCTTTCTTCCTAACAACTTTCAGGCCTTTTTTGATTTAACCATGCTAAAAACGGAAGACGTTCATACAACGCAATAAGTTGCAGAAATTATGAACTGATATTGCATTAGTTATTTAGACGGAGCACTATCTTTTGATTTTTCGCTTACAATTTCGGCAAAAGACTGGAAGTTTTGAGTGGCCAGCCAGAAACCATCGCCTTGTTTCCAAATGGTTTTGTTGCCTTGCCAAACACCTTTGTAATAATAAGCACCGCAGCCCAATTGGATTACTTTTTCACTATAAAGCGTTTTGGCGTGTGGAGGAGATTGGATCCATTTGTCCACTAAATGATCAGCTAATTCTAGGTAGGAGCCAAAGTAGACTCCTCCTACAGCAGATATGTTTTCTGAAACACTAGGGTTGGTTATTCCTGCCAAAACGGCTCTTTGTTCTGGAGTGCTTCTTTTTTTGTCCTTTTTGTTAATGTGGTCGAAAAAATCTTCTTTTCCCATTTCAATAGAATGATTCCAAGCCATAATTTCTAGGTTGGGTTGATAGGTTACAGGGGCTATCCCTTTTTCTATTCTAGCTTCATTAGTAATGAAAAATATGGCGGCATTTAAAACCTTGTAATCAACATCATCCAAATCAATTCGCTCTTTGAAGAGTTTGAATGACCTGAAATTATTGTCGTTCAGTTCTTCATAGTATTTATCATTCCATTTTCGTTGTGCGTTTAATGAAGCGCTAATGCACAAGAATAGGGTTACCAGCAGAAAAGATTTTGGGTATCTCATGGGCGAAGATATGTATGTTATTTCATGATAAACTAACTTCTTCAGAAAAGTAGCCCTGCTTTTAAAATGAATTTATGTTAGTTTTACTCAAACAGAAATTTTTTTAAGTGAAGTACAATAAAGCCTTAATCTTAACAACTCTTCTGGTCTTCTCCCTGCTTTTTCTAACCGATTGTGCAGGAACAAAAAAAATTAGAGATCAAAAAGTCAACACAGTAATTCAAACCGCACGGTCATATGTAGGCACTCCCTATAAGTATGGGGGAACAACAAGAGTGGGCTTAGACTGTTCTGCACTTTTGTATCATGCTTATTACAGTGTTAGAATTAACTTGCCAAGAGTATCGGAAGATCAGTCTAAAATTGGCATGAAGGTAAAGTTGAAAGAGTTAAAACCGGGCGACATGGTGTTTTTTGCGACTGGGAAAAGAAGAAATGAAATTACCCATGCGGGCATTGTAACTGTGGTAAGAAGCAAGTCTGACATCCGTTTTATCCATGCTTCTACCTCGCTTGGGGTAACGGAAAGCAATCTGTTTTCACCTTATTATATAGAAAGATTCAAACGAGCCAGAAGAGTGCTTTGATTTATATACTTGGCCGCGTATATTTGCCGACCTTTTGGGGGATTAGCTCAGCTGGCTAGAGCGCTACACTGGCAGTGTAGAGGTCACCGGTTCGACTCCGGTATTCTCCACAAAAGAAAAAAGCTTCACAGAAATGTGAGGCTTTTTTGATGTTAGCTCAGTTAGCTAGAGCGTCCCGAACCTGCTTCGGGAAGGTCACCGGTTCGCCCCGAGGCTTCGGGGCGGTATTCTCCACAAAACTGAAAGCCTTGCAGAAATGTGAGGCTTTTTTGTTTTGGGTATTCCCGTGGTTTTATGGTTCATTGGGTAAAAGTTAATTTTCAAGCATTTCCTGAAGCTTGAGTTTCTCAGTTAATAGGTTGCTGGCATTGATTTGAGATTCTTCAACAATTTTCCCTGATCGTACCACATAATACATTGGAAATTGAGAATCCAAAGTTAATTGGCCCACACTATCCAAAGGCCTAGATATGAAGTTTGAATGACTCTGGAATTCCCAGCTTAAGATATAATTGCTTTGTTTAATGTCATCTCCAAGTAGTATTAAAAAAAGGTTAACGTTGTTTTTGTTTTTTTTGGCAAAAGACAACATTGCCTCAACGCAGCCTGAGCACCCACTAATTGGAATTGTAATTACTAACCCATTTTTTGGAGCACTCTCAGGTGAAAAGAGGCTAGTTACATTCGCCTGTTTGGTTAATGTATTACAACCTAAAAGTGTAACAGTCAGAAATAAAAAGGTGAGCTTATTTCTAAAACTCATAGAGATCGTATAACATTTTTGATTCTTCATTGGATACTAGCATAAAATAAAGACCACGCTTTCCAATGAAAATGGTTGGAAAAGAACCTAGGGTAAGCGATTCAGTTTCGCCTATAACTTCAAAATCCTTGTTCATAACAATAACTCCAATGTTTCTTATTATTCCGGTTGACCCGTATTTTATCAGCTCCTTTGTCGCTACATTTTCTGTAAATCTGTAATAGTAGTCTCTATACTTGTCATACATGACATAGCCATAATTGGGCTGGTTATTATAATGGTCTCGCATTCTTCGATTATCTTGAAAACTTCCACGATAAGGTGTCATTTTTTCAGAAAGTGCAGATTTAACCATATAGTCTTTTCGAACACCTTTGTGGTCAAAAGTGTAGATCGAGTCGGAGATTGGGTTACTGAAAGCAAGTAGGCCTTGCTCTTTGTTGTAAGTGTATGATATTCTGGAATAATGTTGCGTCCACTTTTCTTTATATCCTTGGCTATACATGTTTTCATACACATAAGAGGAATCCTTCAAGCTGATTTTAATAACATTATTCCCGGCATCATACATATTACCTCCCTCTGGGTTGACATAAGGAACACCCGCCATGATTATCGAGTCATTCCGAATAACAATGGGTGCTTGCACAGAACTATAGGGGGTGGTTATAAGAGGATCATTAGGTGCTCTCAATCTGTAGCTGCGAATCAGCTTTAGTGTGTCAGAGTTATCTGTGGCTATGGCAATTGAGACACGGTTTTCATACCTGGCCAAAAGAAGTAAGGTGTCTTTGCTTACTACGTCAAAGCCATTTATCTCGCCCACCCCATTTGGCCCGTTGATTTCATAATAGAGGGTTCTAATCTTCTTGCCTTTTTCTACATCATAGATTCCAATTGAATTATTAATGTCATTAAGGTGAAATATTGCCTCTATGCCCTGGTCTATCTCAAGATGTCTTACGTTTAAACTAAAGTCTCTGGTCTGGTCATCAATTTCGATGGCTATACGAGAGGTTTTGGTGGGGAAGATCCCAGAAGAATAGTAGCCATTTTCGTTTGATTCGTTTGAACAACTGAAAATGGCTACTGTCAATACATAAACAAGTGTTAACGACTTCAAAAACTTTATCATACAAAATGAGGTCTGCGCTTGATGGATTGTCGAGAAAATGGGTCGGCTATTCTGGAGTTATGATAGGGCCAACAATACAATCAGTGCCCTCCCAGTCACAATGGACAATTCTTACCAATACAGGGCCATCTGGTCCCATTTGCCAACCCCATGCATCGAAATACCTTCTCCTATTATTTTCATTTTCCTCATAGTTTTTCGCTGAAGAAGTATTTAGGGAGAGGGCCACCATAAAAATTAAGACTAATGAGGCAGGTATAAACTTTCTAAAAATCGATTTCATAGCTATTTGAATTTGTTTTAGTTGTAATTTAGTGCTAAATATTTAAAATGTAATCTTTATTTATGAATAATAAACTAACTGCTTATATAATGACAGTATATGTAATATAGTCTATTAATAATATTTTAAGTATTTCTGCGTAAGATTTATTCTATATGTTTACTTATGGTTTTGACTTCACTATAAGTAATTTAATTACTACTTGTCCAGGGTGGGTATGAGTTCTCATCAAGTTTGTTTCTACTGTTTCTTTGCTCATGGAGTAATAAAAATGACTCTATACTTTGTAAATCGTCACTTTTGGCAAAAATAGAAGTGCCTATTCCCAGACTTGACCTCGGAGAGCCATCGTGCTGCATTTTCTGATTACGAACCCATTTCCACGCAACCTTCTTCCAAAATCCTTATCTTTAACCAGTTAAGCTGCCTTTGGTCAAGAAAAGGCAGTTTAACGGATTAGAAAACCAAATTCAAACCTCAAAACAACAACACCATGTTTAAAAGTTATCTCAAAATTGCTTTGCGTAGCTTAAAGCGACACAAAGCTTTCTCCATCATTAATATTCTGGGTTTATCGGTCGGGCTCGCCTGCTGTATGCTGATTGGGCTTTACATTTCGGAGGAAACCAGTTATGATAAGTTTCATAAGGACTCGGATAATATTTACCGTTTTACACGTGAGTTCATAAGCCCTGATGGTTCCACATCGCTTCATTTGTCGCGAGTAGCACCTCCTTTTGGTCCTTTGGCCAGAGAAGATTTTTCTGGAGAAATAGAAAAAATTGGTCGAATGATGCCTGTCGGCGGTCCAGTTAAATATAATAACAGGCTCTATGATGAGGATAATTTCTACTTCGCTGATCCTGAAATAGCCGAAATCCTCACCTTCGATGTAATTGAAGGAAACTTGGTGGAGGCATTATCGCAACCAGGGTCAGTAGTGATTTCAGATGAAATGGCTTTCAAATATTTTGGTGATGAAGATCCAATAGGTAAGTCGATCAACTTTCTTTCTCAGGCCGATTTAATCGTAAAAGGCGTATTCAAAAAATTACCTAGAAACTCTTCTTTTCAAGTGGATTTTTTAGCAGAAATAACGCCTTTATATGCCTTTTATGGCGGTAGGGAAGCCATGATGCGTAACTGGGGGAGTAATAATTTCGCTACTTTCTTCACGCTGAAACCTGAAGGTAGAATTGAAGAAATCGAACGTAGGATGGGTGAATTTCTCAATACACACGTAGATGAAAAAGCGACTACCTGGACAGCCTTGCACATTCAAAAACTAACTGATGTTCATTTGCATTCTAGTTTGGATGACGAGCAGGGACAAAACAGCGATATTACTTATGTTTATATTTTCGCTTCGATTGCTTTCTTGATTTTAGCGATTGCTTGTATCAACTACATGAATTTGGCTACGGCCCGTTCTGCCACTCGCGCTAAAGAAGTGGGCATGCGCAAAGTCTTTGGTGCTGGAAAGGGTAAATTGATTAATCAGTTTTTAGTCGAGTCCATTGTATTAGTATTCTTTGCTTTGGTTTTGGCCATTGGTGCAACCTCTTTAATACTGCCTTATTTTAGGTCATTTACCGGTTTGCAACTTGAATTCGATCTGTTTACAAACCTTCCGCTTATAGCAGTTATTTTATCAAGTGCCATTCTAGTGGGAGTTCTATCGGGTAGTTACCCCGCCTTCTATTTGTCTTCTTTTCAACCTTTAAAAGTTTTAAAAGGGAAACTCACAGGAGGGGCAAAAAGTGGTGCTTTGCGAAGATTCTTGGTAGTTGTTCAATTTACGATTTCGGTAATTTTGATTGTATCCACCATCGTGGTGTTTAAGCAGCTCGATTTTATTCAGAATAAGAAATTAGGTTACGACCGTGAGCAGATGATGATTATGGGGGTAAGTCAGCAAGTAGCTGACCAATATGAAGCCTTTAAAAATGAGTTGTTAACCATTCAAGGAGTGAAAATGGCGGGCGGCTCAAGTCGTGTTCCTTCAGGGCAATTGCTCGATTCGCAAGGGGCTCAAGCCGAAGTCAATAGTGAAATGTCGCCCACGCCAGTAGTCATAAAAAGTTTGTCTGTTGACCCTGATTTCATTCCAACTTACCAAATGGAAATGGCCAGCGGACGCAATTACTCCAAGAATTTCGCCACAGATTCTGCCGCATTTGTATTGAATGAAAAATCTGTTGAGGTGATTGGCTGGAAAAGTGCCGAAGATGCAATTGGGCAAAACATGATTTACGCTGGTGTGCGCGGTAAAGTAATTGGTGTGGTAAAAGACTTTCATTTTGAGTCTTTACAAAGCGAAATTTCGCCTATTATTCTAGTAAATCGCCCTAACCAAATGCGTAACCTTTCCATCAAAATTGAGGGCACTAACATTAAGAATTCTATTCAGCAAGTGGAAGAGCTTTACGCGAAGTTTTCTCCTAATGCTCCACTGAATTATAACTTTTTGGACGATAGGTTTGCAAACCTTTATACCACCGAAACTCAACGCAGTCAATTGTTTACCTTGTTCTCGGGCTTGGCCATTTTCTTGGCTTGCTTAGGCTTGTTTGGCTTGGCTTCGTTTACGGTGTCGCAACGTAGTAAGGAGATTTCCATCAGAAAGGTGCTTGGTGCTTCGGTTCAGCAAATTGTGGGGATTCTCTCCAAAGAGTTCATCATTCTCATTATTGTGGCCATGATTTTGGCATTCCCAGTGGCTTGGTATTTTATGAGTGATTGGTTAGCGGGTTATGCGTATCGCACTTCAATAGGTGCTTCACCTTTTGTATTGGCGGCTGTAATTGCTGGAGCCATTGCTTTTGTTACCATCAGTTTCCAAACCTTCAAAGCTGCGGTTTCAAATCCTTCGGAAAGGTTAAGGGATGAGTGATTTTGCTAAGACTTAAACAGAAAGAGGCTTCTCAGTTTACTGAGAAGCCTCTTTCTGTTTTCAGGGTGCTTACTGGTTAGTTATTTAATGCTGCCCACATATCAACTGCCATTCGCCATTTTCCGTCTTGCCCCTTTTGCCAGACAATTACATATTGACCACGGAAATTGACGGTATCGCCATTATTAACGCTGATACCTTCATAATATCCGTAATCCGAAGCCGTACTACCTGAAACTTCAAGCTTTACCGGGGTACTCTTATGTTTGAGTACTTTGACGGACTCTGGAATGTCCCAGTAATTGGTGATTTTTTCTATTCCTTCTACCATATTTCTCGTTCCTGGCAGTATAACGGCATCCTCGGTGTAAAACTCCATTTGGGCTTCAAGATCACCATCAATATAAGCTTGTGAGAAGGCTTTAGCGGCATTGGAAATTGCCAATCGTGCTTCCTCAATATTATTCTCCTTTGGCTGTTTACAACCAAAAACAAGGGAAGTAATTAAAATGAAAGTAAAAAATCGAGTCATCTCTGTTCTATAGATGAACTCAAGTTAAAAATATTAATTTGCTCGAACCTATTGGACGACCTTTTTTATTCGCTCCAATTGCACCAAATGTCGTTGGGTATGAGCTATGATAAATCGAAGGGCTTCCCCTAATCTCAGTTTCACCATTGAGCCCAAAGCCGTAGGTACTTTTATGCGGTCAATATTCACCATACGACTATTCTCTACTAAGGAAATCATTTGTTCATGAACCTGCCTGAATTCGGCCAGTACGGATTGAGAATTAAGTTGACTTTTGGGCTCTAGAAATTTGAAGGTTTTCAGTTTCATAGGAATCTCCCCTTCAGGCTTTGGGGCATTCATTTTAGCGAACATTCGACCTTTCCAATGACCTTTGTAGTTGTCTACTGCTGCGGGAAGTTGTTGACCATCTAGCTTCTCACTAAAGTTTTTTACATAAATCGCTGTAGCCAAAGTAATATGCTCAACACACTGTAGCATGCTCCATTTGCCTTCAGCTTCTGGTTGATTTAGTGTTTTCTCATCTAAATTTTCAGTGAGGCGCTCTACTTTAGTCATGGCCTCTTCAAGATCGTTTATAACCCCGTCTAGATATTTCTGAGTACTGATTGTCATTGTTTTTGAGTTTGGAACAAAACTATAGGCAATTGATGGAAACGAACTTGATATAAATCAAGAAAGCACTACATCGTTTTTTTTCTCATTCGACTAAAAGTTTCGGCAGACATGCCTAAGTAGGAAGCCAAATGTTTTTGCGGAACCAGCTGAAAAATGTGCGGACTTTGCTGCATTAAACGATTAAAGCGTTCTTCAGCAGAATCGGCTAAGATGGACTGAACGAAAACACCAAAACCAATTAAAATTCCTTGATTGAAGAGACGTCCCCAACGCTCAAATACTTTGTGTTGGTCATATAAAGCTATTAAATCACTGTATTTAATTCTTATCCCATAAGTTTCAGTGAGCGTTTCTAACGCATATTGAGATGGTTTTTTAAGCATAAAGGAATCGTACACCCCACTGTATTCATTTTGATAAGTGAATCCGATATTGAATTCTTCACCATCCTTTATAAAGTAAGCCCGAATGACACCCTCTGAAATAAAATAAAAGTAAGATTCCACTTCGCCAAGGTCAGTTACACGATGATTCTTGTCGAAGGAAAAAGGTCTCCATTGTGCTGTAAAGGCTTCCCATTCTTCATCCGTTGGCTCCACCAAACTGTAGATTTTCTTTCTTAATTGTGCTAATGCCACTTCCATGCATCTAAAATAACATATGCGTTTCAATTGGGAGTCATTTTTGATAGCTTTAGGTTATGGGTAAACCCGTTCGCATATTTAAGTCTCATGAAGAATCAGAGCGCTTTATGCTGGAGCAGTCCTTGAACCGAACTCCAGAAGAGCGTATTCTTTGGTTATTGAACCAAATCAAGATTATGAACAAATTTCAGTCTAATAAAAAAGAACCCAGAGGTTTTCAATTGAAGAAAAGAAATGGATGATTTTTACCTCAATGTGATCAAAGCTTTTAATGCAAGCGATGTCCGCTACATGGTTATTGGAGGATTTGCCGTGAACTTTTATGGTTACAATCGTACCACTGGGGCTTTAGATTTATGGGTATCGAATGATGAAAGTAGCTTAATTAGGCTTGGTGACGTTTTCTATAGAATGGGTTATGTGTTTTCAGAAGAAGGGGCGAATGAACTTAGACAAAACAGTATTGTGAGTTTTTCTGAAGGTGATTACACCGTGGAATTACTTACAAGAATTAATATCAGTAAGGACATAAGCTTTGATGAAGCCTTAGAAAAAGCCGAAACCCGAATAATTGAAGAAACTGAAATTAAAGTTATTTCTTTCCAAGACTTGAAAAACGAAAAAGCCCGATCGAAGAGATATAAAGACTTAGATGATCTTTCAAAACTAGAGGAAGCCGAAGCCTATTATGCAAAAAAATTAAAAGAAGAATAGCTTAATGGCAAAGACTGAAGCAGTAATCATCACGAAATAACGAATCCAATTGTCGCCTAGTTTTACACTCCAACGACTCGCTAGCCAGCCGCCACATGCTTGCCCAATGGCCAGTGGAATACCAAACTCCCAATTGATGATGCCATAATAAATGAAGATGGCCAAAGCCACGGAAGTATAAGTAAGGGCCACAAAGACTTTTATACTGTTCGTTTTTACTAAACTAAAACCATTCACGAGGGTGAGCGCCATAATCATAAGATAGCCTACTCCAGCCTGAATAAAGCCTCCGTAAATGCCTATAAAAAAGAAGATGATGATAGAAGTGAGGGTCGCTTTTTTATTTCTATTTTCTTCCTTTTTGAAATACTTGAGCGGATTGATGGCCATGTAAATAACAACCCCGACAATGACAAATGCGAGGATTCTATTGAATACATCCTCGTTGATATCAACAGCAAGGAAAGCACCTAAAATGGATCCGAAAAAAGCGGAAATTCCCAGCCAAACATTGAAGGGGTAAACCGAAACGCCTTTGCTTTTAAAACCGAGTACCGCAAAAATATTCTGCAAAACTATGGCTACTCTATTAGTGGCATTGGCCACATTTGGAGGCAATCCTAAAAATATCATCACTGGCAAAGCAAGCAAAGAACCTCCCCCAGCTAGGGTATTCAAGCAGCCGGCTATTAGGCCGACTGCCAGTAACACCAAGATAATCTGATAGTCCAATATTAGTTATCCCATCTCCAATCTCCACCAATTTGTAGCTTCAGCTTTAGGTCATGACCTTCTAAGAATGCTTTGGTTTCGGCATCGTTTAGTTTTTTAGCAGGAAGTGTTTCGGCATTGGCCAAAGCATAAAGCATCATTGAGCTAAAACGCACATTGTTCACCATGTGCTCTCTGTTCACCAAATCGAATGAATCACAATCAGCATGATAACAACCATAAATGGCGCGGTCTAATCTAGAGCTTGGTGCAGTGTAAGGAATTCCTTGTAACATAAATGACTGATGATCGCTATGCAGACCAGCGCCAGTGCTTACATCATTCGTGTAGGTAGAAGAATCAATTGCCATGATTTCTTTGCCTATTGCTTTAAAGAAAGCTTCGGCCTCTGGTCTTCCGCCTGTGCCAAAACCAGCAGGGTTGCCCGACATGTCTTGGTTCATTACGTATTTAATTTGATCGATGGTTCCGTTTTTAATGGCTTCGTCTACCATATATCTTGAGCCTAATAAGCCTTCTTCTTCACCCATAAACATGACAAACTGAACAGTTCTTTTTGGCTTCAAATTCAAGGCTTGGAAAGTTCTGGCCATGTCCAATACTGCGAATGAACCAATACCATTGTCAATCGCTCCAGTAGATAAATCCCAAGAATCTAAGTGGCCACCCACGATGATTTTTTCATCAGGAAATTCAGAACCTTTAATAGTAGCAATTACGTTTCTGGATTTGATTAAGCCCGATTGGTTGGTCATTTTAATCGCAGCAAATTGGCTTTTTGCAGCCAAAGTTTCTTTCAGGGCCATGCCATCTTCTTTTCCAATACAAACCGCAGGGATTGGAATAAGGCTACCCGTTACCGAAGCAGTTCCTGTAAGTAATACGCCTCCGTCCACTTGGTTAATGATGATGATACCTATGGCACCATACTTAGTCGCCAAAGCAGTTTTTTCAGAACGGTGTAAACCTGGAGTTCCTTTTGGGCTATCCGGCAAAGTACCGATATACACCAAGGCAATTTTTCCCATAACGGCATCAGGTCTGGCTTCGTAATCAGCATCAACGCCATTGCCCATGTCTACGATCTCAGCAGTAACATCTGCCGAAACAGGAGAGTGCGCTAAAGTAACTGCAGGTACCCCTTCTAATTTTCCTTTTGCGCCAATTTGCACGTCAATATCTCCTCTCGACCATGATTCTACTTCGAAAGGTTGGAACTGAACATCCGTCATGCCATAGCCTTTCATAAGGTCATAAGCATATTGCTCGGCTTGTGCACCATTTTCAGAACCCGTAAGTCGGTGCCCAATGGTAGACGTGGCTTCGCCTAAAGTTTCGTAGGCTTTAGAGTTGGCCAAAACTTCATCGTTGATTTTTTTGAAAACCGTAGCTTGGTTATCGGCTTTTGGAGAGCAGGCCGTAAAGACTAGCGCAGTGCTTAAGAGTATGCAGAGTGTTTTTTTCATAGTCATAAAAATTTGGTGGCGGAAGTTAAAAAAGAAATCGGAGCAGTGTAGCCACTTTTACATGATCGTTCATAATTAAATGAGTGTTACTCATAACGGACTAATGCTCAAACCCTTTATTCGTTAGGATTTGAGTTCCTTTAGATAGATAATTTTCGTTTCTTTGCCCCAAAATTAACCAGCATAAAATTAAAGAAATGTCAAGATTCAGAAGTGGTGTACTTTATGGCCAAGAGCTTAAGGATTGTTTAGCTTATGCCAAAGCGAATGAGTTTGCGTTACCAGCAGTAAACGTTACTGGTACCAACACAATCAATTCAGTTTTAGAGGTTGCGGCCAAAGTGAATTCACCAGTGATGATCCAGTTTTCAGTAAGTGGAGCTTCATTTTACGCAGGTAAATCACTTGCAAACGATGACTACAACGCATCTATTCAAGGAGCCATTTCTGGTGCTATGCACGTGCATCAAATGGCAGAGCATTATGGTGTTCCGGTAATTCTTCACACGGACCACGCTGCTAAAAAACTATTGCCTTGGATTGACGGCCTTTTAGAGGCAGGTGAAAAATACTACAAGCAACACGGTCAGCCGTTGTACAGCACGCACATGCTTGATCTTTCTGAGGAAACACTTGAGGATAACATTGCTATCAGTGTTGAATATTATAAAAAAATGCATGCCCTCGAAATGGGGCTTGAGATAGAGTTGGGAATTACGGGTGGAGAAGAAGACGGTGTAGATAATACAGATGTAGACTCTTCTAGATTGTATACTCAGCCAGAAGAAGTTGCTCAAGCATGGGATGCTTTACGACAAGTAGGTGATATCTTCACCATTGCTGCTTCTTTCGGAAATGTTCATGGTGTTTATAAGCCAGGTAATGTTTCTTTGAAACCTGAAATCTTGAAAAACTCTCAGGATTATATCAAAGCTAAGTTCAATACTGAAGACAAACCAGTATACTTCGTATTCCACGGAGGGTCAGGTTCAGAGCCTGCTCAAATTAAAGAAGCTACTTCTTACGGTTCAATCAAAATGAACATTGATACAGATATTCAGTGGGCATTCTGGGATGGCGTTCATGGCTATTACAACGACAAGAAGGACTACCTTCAAGGGCAAATTGGTAATCCAACTGGCGATGATTCTCCAAACAAGAAGTTCTATGATCCACGTGTTTGGTTAAGAAAAGGAGAAGAAAGCATTGTGAAAAGGTTAGAAGAAGCGTTCAGCGATTTGAACTGTATGAACAGAAACTAAACTTTATTTCAAAAACTAAGGTTAAGAGAGCAACTACAGGTGGTAGTTGCTTTTTTTGTGCCCTTTTTATCTGGTATACAGTATTATAATTGTCAGAATACTTATTATCTTAAAAGGATGAAACAGTTTTCCGACCTTTTGTTTCTGGATATAGAAACAGCCGCAGCCCATAAAAACTTTGAGGAATTATCCGAAAGAATGCAGAAGCTTTGGACTAAAAAAGCTGCGTTCTTACGAAATCCAAATGAGCTGTCGCCAGCCGAGTTGTATGGCCAAGCAGGAATTTATTCAGAATTTGGAAAAATTATTTCCATTGCGGTGGGCTATTTTAAAGAGGAGGAAAAAGGCTTTTCGCTTAGGGTGAAGGACATATCGAGCCACGATGAAATTGAAATTCTAACCGAGTTTAAAACCTTGGTAGAAGAAAAATTCAAATCAAAAAAGTTAAGACTTTGTGCGCACAATGGTAAAGAGTTCGATTTTCCTTATATCGCCCGAAGAATGATCATAAATGGCATTGAGGTGCCTAAAACACTTCAAATGTCTGGCAAGAAACCGTGGGAAATTCCACATTTGGATACCATGGAAATGTGGAAGTTTGGTGACTATAAACACTTTACCTCTCTGGATTTGTTGGCCGCCATTTTAAACATCCCCACCAGTAAAGACGACATTGATGGAAGTCAAGTAAATAGAGTGTATTACGAAGAAAACGATTTGGAGAGAATTGCTAAATACTGTAAAAAGGACGTAATTGTGCTCGCGCAGGTATTTTTAAAACTCAATCAATTCCCTGCAATAGAAAATGATGACATTTTCATCATCTAGAAAGATTCGTGTTCTCCCCACCTTTGCTTAATTTCTAGCATATTTTTAAACAACATTAAATAACCCCTTTATGGGTAATAGAAAAAACAAACAAACAAATACAAATGGCTCCGATCGTGGAGCTAAACAAGTACAGCCCCTCATCCTCGATTTCCTCGGTGAACATCCGGGTAGAGGATATCAGATCAAGCAGATATTAACGGCCCTTGGGGTCAGAGATAAAAACTCGAAGAAAACAGTAACTGAAGCCATTTTCCGTCTGGAAGATATTGGTGCGATTAAAAAACTACGTAACGGCTCTTTTGCGCTCGGTAAAGGCGAAAGAGAAACCATTACGGGAACTGTTGATTTTGTTAACGCAAGGTTTGCTTACGTAACCCCTGATGGTGGTGACGAGGATACCGCTGATATTTGGGTGTCGATAGACGATACCAATGGCGCCATGGATGACGATAAAGTCAAAGTGGTGTTGAAGAACAAAAAGCATGGAAAGCATGCTGAAGGTAAAATTGTTGAGGTGATTGAAAGAAACCGCGATGAGTTTGTGGGCCGACTAGAAATGTCGAGTAGATACGCTTTCGTAATTTCTGATTTCAGAAAAATGTTTTACGACATCTTCATCAATTTAAAAGACTTAAATGGAGCGAAGCACAATGATAAAGTCATTGTGAAAATTACGCAGTGGCCTGAAAGGAATAAAAAACCAGAAGGAAAAATCACCCGAGTGCTTGGAAAAGCCGGTGAACACAATGCAGAAATGCACTCTATTATTGCCGAATTTGGTTTGCCTTTAGAGTTCCCAGAGGGAATAGAAGCAGCAGCCGAAACCATTTCAGATAAAATCACCAAAGCAGAAATAGCCAAACGTAGAGATTTCAGAGATGTGACTACTGTTACGATTGACCCTTTCGATGCAAAAGATTTTGACGATGCATTATCGGTTCAAGTATTGCCGAACGGAAATACGGAAGTAGGGATTCACATTGCCGATGTAACGCATTATGTGATACCAAATTCTGAACTCGAAAAAGAAGCCGTGAACAGGGCTACTTCGGTTTATTTGGTCGACCGTACCATTCCGATGTTGCCCGAAAGACTTTCGAATGGACTTTGTTCTCTTCGACCTAATGAAGACAAACTTACGTTTTCAGCCGTATTTGAATTGGATGAAAACGCCAATGTCAAAAACGAATGGTTTGGCCGAACCATCATTCACTCCGACCGAAGGTTTACGTATGAAGAAGCTCAAGAAAGGATTGAATCTGGGGAAGGTGACTTTGCAGACGATATCAATCATTTGAACAAACTGGCCCTTCATTTAAAAGATAGACGCTTTAAAAATGGCGCTGTGAATTTTGAAACCGTGGAGGTAAAATTTGTACTGGATGAAAATGGTAAGCCGCTTGGAATTACTCCAAAAGAAAGAAAAGATGCGCATAAGCTGATTGAAGAGTTTATGCTCATGGCCAATAAACGCGTGGCTGAATTTGTGTTTAAGAAAGGCACGAGGGACAAACCTAAAACCTTTGTTTACAGAACACATGATGATCCTGATCCGGAAAAGTTGAATACCTTTTCAAACTTTGCCGTACGATTTGGGCATAAAATGGATATAGAACGTAAAGGAATTTCTAAATCACTGAATACATTAATTAGTGAAATAGAAGGTAGACCTGAGCAGAACGTTTTACAGCAGTTGGCCATCCGTACCATGGCGAAAGCAAAATATACCACGGCCGAGAATGGTCACTTTGGTTTGGCTTTCGATCATTACACGCATTTCACTTCGCCCATTAGGCGTTACCCCGATATGATGGTGCACCGTATGCTTCAGCATTATTTAGATGGGGGAAAGTCTATTGACAAAGAAGAAACTGAAGAAATATGTATTCACACTTCGGAGCGAGAAAAACGTGCTGCGGATGCCGAACGTGCTTCTATTAAATTTAAGCAAGTTGAGTTCATGGCCATGGCCGAGGATAAAGTTTTTGCGGGGATTGTTAGTGGTGTTACAGAATGGGGTATTTTTGTGGAAATCACCGAAACCAAATGTGAGGGCATGGTAAGAATGTCGGATCTCACAGATGATTTTTATGAGTTTGATGAACAAAACTATCGTGTGATTGGTAAACGAAACAAGAAAATCATTACCCTTGGCGATAATGTAGATGTTAGAGTGAAAGCTACGGACATAGACAGACGAACCATCGATTTAACATTTGCAGAGGATGACCGAAAATCACCTAGAGCTGGTTCAGCTCATAAATAAGAGGTTAGAAGAAAGGAATTACGGTAGCGAGCCAAAAGAGCTTTACGATCCCATAAGATACATCATGTCTTTGGGGGGGAAACGAATACGCCCTTTACTCGTGCTTTTGGCTTATAAGCTTTTTAAAGACGACCCCGAGACGGTTGTAGACCAAGCTTTAGCGGTGGAGGTGTTTCATAATTTCACCTTAGTGCATGACGATATTATGGACAATGCCCCTTTGCGAAGGGGCAAGGCCACTGTGCACGAAAAGTGGGATGCGAATACCGCCATTCTTTCGGGTGATGTGATGATGGTGAAAGCCTACGACATGCTTTTGGATGCCCCAGCCAATCTTAGACAAATCGTACTGGATTTTAACGCCTGTGCTGCGGGGGTTTGCGAAGGTCAGCAACTGGACATGAACTTCGAAGCACTGGCAACTGTAGATGAGTCGGCTTATATCAATATGATTAGGCTCAAAACGGCTGTGCTTTTGGGTTTTAGCTTGAAGTTAGGTGCCATGCTTGCCCAAAGCTCAAAGGAGGACGCTGAGCTGCTTTACGACTTCGGGGTAAGTATTGGGATTGGTTTTCAGTTAAAGGATGACTTGCTAGATGTATATGGCGATCAGGCCAAGTTTGGGAAGCAGGTAGGAGGAGATATTATTTCTAATAAAAAGACTTTCCTTTTGCTCAAAGCCCTAGAGCTGGCCAATGAAGAGCAAAAAAAGCAACTCGATTATTGGTTGGGGCTGAATGAATTTGACGCCGTAGCCAAAGTGAAGGCAGTGCGTGCTATTTATGATGCCATTGGCATCGAAGCATTGACCAAAGCCAAGATGAACGAATACTTTGACCATGGTTTTTCAGATTTGGAACAGCTTGGCATTGAAGAAGAGAAACGAACTTCGTTAAAGAGGTTTGCAGAATACTTGATTGATAGAGAACACTAGATGCAGGTTACTTACATATTAATGGCCGTGATTGGTTTGATCACGTATTTTGCTTGGGAGCGCCCGGAATGGCAGAAGCGTTTAATGCTTAATCCCTATACTGTGGTTCACGAGAAGAAGTATTATCAGCTCATTACTTCGGGTTTTGTCCATAACAATGGCATCCATTTACTTTTAAACTTGTTTACGCTTTACTTTTTTGGTTTGGCGATAGAGCAAATCTTCTATAGCTATTTTGGGGAGATGGGTCTTGTTCTGTACATCCTTCTTTTCATCACAGCCGTAATTGTGGCGAATATCCCCACTACGATAAAGCATAAAAATAACTACAACTATAATTCACTTGGGGCATCCGGTGGGGTTTCGGCCTTGGTGATGGCCTTTATTCTTTTCGATCCTATTAGAGACCTATGTCTCTATGCCATCATCTGTTTGCCTGGCTATATTCTAGGCGGACTCTTTATTGTCTACTCCATTATTATGAGTAAGCGTAATTCCGACAACATTAACCATGATGCTCATCTTTTTGGAGCCATTTATGGTGTCATCTTCACATTACTCCTTCGCCCTTCTACCTTTTCTTATTTTATAGAGGCAATTTTTTGAAAATCATTAAGTAGGAATAGAGATATTTTTTTGTGTTTTAGCTATGAAAAAATTTACCTTTATAGCTAAGTATGATTTTTAATTACATTTCTATGAAATTTATTTGGCTGTGTTCCTTTTTTCTGTTGTGTGCTTCTATAAATGCTAATGCAGACACAATCACTCCGAATTTCCATTCTTCATCGGTAACGAGCCCTAATTCTGATTCTTTGATTTTTAGGTACGGAAAAGAGGCTTATCTAAAGAAAGTAAGGGTTATGCCATACCCAAGAGAGGCGGTTATGTCTGAGAAGCAAGGGACTATGATCTTTAAGATTACAATAACTCCTGTGGGGAGTATGAAGGCTACACTCCTTACAGATTTAGGAAAAGAGATTAACGAGGCAGTGACGGTTCTGATCGGAAGTTTAGGTGACCAGTTTCTCGTTCAACCTGAAGAGTATTCCATTTACCAGACAATTTTCTTTAGCCTTCATAATAATTTTCAAGACGCTTTTGAAGGTGTCGTGGATGGTTTTAAAACAGAATATAACGGTTCATGGATGGAGCCTGTTAAGTCCTTTGTTATGATGATGTCTCGTACATCCAGTGTGCCAGTTGGCTCAACGAGTAGTACAAGAAGAACAATCAGTGCATCTGAGGCTTCTACAGCCTTTAATGTGTCTAATAAACGAGGTTCTGATTATCAACTTAAAAACTACAATACAAAACTTAATCAGTACGAAAAGTATGTAGCAAAAGAGAAGACAAAGCAGGCATATAAGGCGGTTTCGGAATTAATTCTGTACAACCCTTTTGATATAAAGTTAATTCAGGCCAGACGAAGAATGGAAAAGGAATTGGGAGTTGATACTTACAGGGCTTTTGATATTCCTTTGGCTGTGGCATTGTCTAGTGGGAACTGAGTTGTCGGTAAAGTCTGATGAATAATAACACCCGTTATGAATAGAATTGCATTTATACTTCTTCTATTTTTTTCTTCCTTAAGTTGTTATGGTCAAAATCGTGCTATTCCAAAGGCCCCAATTTTGAGCAATGAAGCTTTATTATTAAAATATGGGGAAGACAAAAAAAATTGGCCACTTTGGGCAATAGATTCAGCAGGTTTGAATAATGGGATTGACTTGAATTCCCTTAGTTTGGATGCTGTAACCTGTGATGGGACTAAGATTGAATTTGATGATACTTTAGATTTTAATAACCTGAACTCGGCACTAAATTTTAGAAAGGTAATGCAGAACGGATTTACATTTGCGTATATAAATGAGAAATGGATTCTCGCAACAAACGTGATGAAGAAAGATATAACCGCGCCAATTCAATGTAGTATTAAATCAAATGGAATAGAATTGAATGAGTTATCAACGATTAAGGAGAAGTTCCCAAAATCATATAATTGGAGAGATAGGTATCCCAATATGTTAAAATCGGTGATTCCAGAAGGTCGTTGGAATGATATGGTTTTACTTATGTTTGACATATCAGACTCTGATGACACGCTCCAACTATTTTATTATCAAGAGAAACTCTTCTTGATAAATAGAGATATAATCTCTTACTGATAATTAGCAGGTTAAAGTGTTAGGCACACTTACTAGTTAAAGAAAATAGATAGAAAAAGCCCAATCCTTTTGAGATTGAGCTTTGGTGTTTTGAGAGTTTATTTAAAAAGAATATACTCCATAAATCTGCCAATTGTAGAAAACCAACTTGATTTGTCTTTGCCTATTTCTTCAAGTTCTTTCAATTTTTCGGAATTGTACCAACCAGAATTGTGAAATACCCCAGAAAGTTTACGCAAGTTTCGGGCATCTTCTAAAGGGTTTTGATCCACTAAAATAAAGTCAGCACGCTTGCCTACTTCAATAGTTCCAACTTCATCGTGAATATCGAGTGCCTTGGCCACGTTAATGGTGCCCGCTTTGATAATTTCGTAATCTTCAATTCCCGCCTTTTTCCAAAGATCAATTTCAGAGTGAAGTATATACCCAGCAACCGTTAGGTTAGGCCCTGAATCAGTGCCGAGCAGTAATGGAACGTTGTTTTGATGAAGAATGGATAGAATTTCAGAGAGCGCTGTATTTTTGGAAGCGGAATATTTTTTTCCTTTTTCATCCATATTCAAGTAGTCTCCAAGCTGTTTATTTCCAATAAAACGAGTCAAAGGGTTAATGTACTCTTGTGGAATACTATCTAAGAATTCTTTATCATCATTCATCGTGCGATTGAGGTAATTGTAGATGATAAGTGTAGGCGTAACATAGATTTCCTTTTCAGATAAAATCTTGGCAATGCTATCGGTCTTTTTAGGCGAATATTTATAGTTCATCATGCCTTGAAATATTTCCTCCGCATGTTCTATTGAAACAATATCCGAATTGGCTAAGGTTTCTAGATTTACTGCCCTAGGTGGATGACCTGCAACTTTTATAGACTGGAGTTTTGCTTCGTCCATGATAGCTTTAAATGCCTCTTCAGTAAGTCCATCATAAATTTTGACAAAATCATAGCCTTTAGATTTAGTAAGTCTTACGGCCTTTCTCCCCTCTCTAGAATTTTTTAATACCTTGTGAAATGGGCCACTATAGCTGCCCATATTAAGTGTTGGGCCAGCGGTATAAATATAAGCGCCAGGAAATAAGTTATTATTTACTTCATCTCTCCACCTTAAGTGCATGGGAAAACCCATCATATTTCGCACAGTAGTTACACCTTGTGAAAGGTTCAGTGCTAAATCAGATCGGTCAAAAATATGGGCATGAGCATCCATTAGACCTGGTACGAGGTATTTATACTGACCGTCAACTAACCTAGTGTTTTTGGGAGATTTAAATTCTTCATAAATGCCTGTAATAATTCCGTTTTCAACCAATACGGTCTTGTCCATAAGTACATGATTACTGTCCATAGGGATGATGTTGACATGGGTAAATGCCACTTTAGATTCGTTCGGAACGATTGGGCCTGGAGAACCTAATTCCATTCTGCCCACGAGAATAGCTGCTGTTAAATAAACTATAATGGCAAGAAGAAGGAAAGCTATAGACTTCCCAATGATTTTAAGAATGCGTAAAATGAGTTTCATACTTTTGACCTTTAAATTTGCTTCAAAAGTAGTTTCTAGCAGTACTCAAGTCGTCCAGATTCCTGTTCTTGGACTGATTTTCTTAAAAATTACTATTGTAGCGACTTTTTAAATTCACTTGGGGTCATCCCCATTTTTATTTTGAAAGCGGTATAAAAACTTGATTTGGAATTAAAACCAACAGCATAGAGTATTTCCAGCACCGTAGTTTTATCATTGCTATTTTTTAAAAGGGAAATAGCCTCTTGTATTCTGAAGGAGTTCACGAAGTCAGAAAAATTTTGCTTGTAATAGCGATTAATCACTTCTGAAATAGTGCGACTACTCAAGTTCATAGATTCTGCAAGTTTTTGAATGTTGAGGTCGGGATCTCTATGCGGTTGATTGGAGTTGAAGTAGCTTTGAATCAATTCGGCCATGGAGTCGATTTCCTTCTGTGAGAGTTTGGAAGAAGTGTAACTCGATGCCGCATCGTTGACCAATGCTTCATCTTCAACTGAAACACCCTGAAAGAGTTCTGGCTGTCTTAATCCATGAAAGACCAAGCTAGTGACAAAGAAGAGTAGGGCAGTGATTAGAAAACCGTAAAATAGATTCTCCATCACCAAATTATTAACAACAATCAGATTATGTATGGTATCAACCAGTGTGATAAAAATAAGGCCATACAGAAAGCGTTGCATCCATAATAATGCAATGCTGTCGAAGCGTGATTGCGTGTTTTTTATGATAAGGTGAAAACGCTTAATGAGCCTAAATGAAAAAATGAGGTAGGTCGAAAAGCTAATCAAAATGGAGATTCCAGAGAGCCGAATTGGAATGGTGGTGAAGTATGAAATACTAAGAATGATTAGCCATGGAAGTAAATGGAGAGCATTTCGAAGCGCTAATTGAAAATCTTTATAAACCAGGCTTTTGATATAAAGAAAAATAAGTGGGCCATATAAAAAACCATAAGAATTTGTCAAATCAGGAATTGGCCACAATAAATTGAGGTCAAAAGCAAAGTTACTGATCATATGAACAGCAAGTACAAATAGAAAAATAGCTAATAGGCTATTGCTAATGTATTTGCCCCTTCCTTGACTTAGCAAGAAAGTCATAAATACCACGCTCTGAAAAACCAGTAATAACTGAAGAATATTGATGATAGAGAGTTGCATACTTTGAGTACTTAACAATAGTGCTTAAACAGAAAAAGCTCAATCCTTTTGAGATTGAGCTTTCAGTTATATTTTAAGAACTTTATTGATTAAGCTTCAGCAGCTTCTCCTGAAAAAGGAACAACAGAAACAAAAGATCTGTCTTTTCTACCTTTTCTGAATTCAACCACACCATCAGACAAAGCGAATAGTGTATGGTCTTTACCAATACCTACGTTTGTGCCTGGGTGATGTTTAGTTCCTCTTTGTCTTACAATGATGTTACCAGCAATAGCAGCTTGACCACCATATATTTTAACACCTAGTCGTTTACTTTCCGATTCACGACCGTTTTTCGAACTACCTGCTCCTTTCTTATGTGCCATGGTAAGTTGTTATTTAGATATTGTTTCGATTAGGACCTTGGTGAAGTTCTGGCGATGGCCATTTTTCTTCTTGTAACCTTTTCTTCTTTTCTTCTTGAAGACGATTACTTTATCACCTTTTACGTGTCCGATAATTTTACCGGAAACTTTTGCACCACTAACGGTAGGTGCGCCTACCTCGACTGTGCCATTATTGTCTATCAATAAGACTTTGTCGAACTCTACGGAAGCGCCTTCTTCGCCTGCCATTAACGGGGCATAAACGAATTGGTCTTGTGTTACTTTGAACTGCTTCCCTGATATGTCTACAATTGCGTACATTAATTTGAATCTTTTCAAAAACGGAATGCAAAGATAACAGTTTGATTTCTAAATCCAAACCAAAACCAAATCATAAATGCAAGAGTTTTTGCAATATTAAATTTTCATTTTTTTTGATCTTCAATTGCGTGGAATACAAGTATAAGTTATGGATTATATTGAAATACATAATTAGTTATTATACAGTAGTTTATGTGATCATATTGAAGGCGCTACATATGAAAAATAATCATAAAAATCACGTTGATTTTTACGCAGTTTTGTGTAATATTTGTTTCAGGTTACGACCCCAAAACAACAACCTATCTTTCTGTTAAAGTCTCATTCCCAAGAATGTCAGACACTTATAGCAGAAGCACCTTATACTGTATAGGAATACTATCCCAAGGTGATGCCTGAGGATAAAAAAAATGCATCATGCAAAAAGTGATGCAGCGTAATCTTTTTATTAAAAGAATAAAACCGATATCGAAAGATGAGTGAGCGAAAGGCAATACCAGAAGAACCATTATTGAAAGAGAATAAGGACAGATTTGTGCTTTTTCCAATCGAGCATGATGATATCTGGGGTTACTATAAAAAAGCGGAAGCCAGTATGTGGACTGCTGAAGAAATAGATTTGCATCAAGATTTAACCGACTGGGATAATAAGTTAAATGATGATGAGCGCTATTTCATTAAACACGTGCTCGCGTTTTTTGCCGCGTCTGATGGTATTGTGAATGAGAACTTGGCCGAGAATTTTATCAATGAGGTTCAGTATACCGAGGCAAAGTTTTTCTATGGTTTTCAAATTATGATGGAGAACATCCATTCAGAAACCTATTCGCTTTTAATTGATACTTATATAAAGAATCCAAAAGAGGCTGATGAACTTTTTCATGCCATCGAAACCTTTGATGCCATTAAGCTGAAGGCAGAATGGGCTTTGAAATGGATTGAGTCTCCATCTTTTGGAGAAAGGCTTATTGCCTTTGCTGCTGTTGAAGGAATCTTCTTCTCTGGTAGCTTCTGTTCGCTTTTCTGGTTAAGAAAAAGAGGATTAATGCCAGGGCTTACGTTTTCCAATGAACTCATCTCGCGTGATGAAGGTTTGCATTGTGATTTTGCCTGTCACTTGCATAATCAGCATTTGATTAATAAGGTGCCAAAGGATAGAATTAAGGAGATTATAATTGAAGCTTTAGATATAGAAAGAGAATTTATTACTGAATCTCTTCCTGCGCGTCTTATCGGGATGAACTCTGATTTAATGACGCAATACTTGGAGTTTGTTGCAGATCGACTATTGATGGAATTGGAATGCGAAAAAGTGTACAACTCCACCAATCCTTTTGATTTCATGGAAATGATTTCACTTCAAGGTAAAACCAATTTCTTTGAGAGAAGAGTAGGTGAATACCAAAAAGCTGGCGTAATGAAGGAAGGTGATGATCCGGATGCGCACAAATTTAGTATGGATGAAGATTTTTAGTTTATATTTATAAACACCCCCAAAAACCCCAAATATGTTAGTAGTAAAAAGAGATGGCAGACACGAGTCGGTAAAGTTCGACAAGATCACTGCCAGGATAGACAAACTATCCTACGGATTAGATCCCGCCTTCGTTGAGCCTGTGGAAGTGGCCAAGAAAGTAATTGAAGGATTGTATGACGGAGTAAGCACACTAGACCTGGATAATCTAGCAGCTGAAATCGCGGCCACTATGACCGTGAAACACCCTGACTACGCGAAGCTTGCAGCAAGAATTGCCATTAGCAATTTGCACAAAACCACCAGTAAGTCATTTTCAAACACCATGAAGAGGCTCTATACCTATGTAGATCCTAAAACAGGTGAAAATGCACCACTGGTATCGAAGGAAACTTACGGAATAGTGAAAGCAAATGCTGCAACTCTAGATTCCACGATTATCTACGATAGAGATTTTAGCTACGATTACTTCGGTTACAAAACCTTAGAGCGTTCGTACTTAATGAAAATCGATGGTAAAATCGTTGAACGTCCACAACACATGCTCATGAGAGTAGCGGTGGGTATTCACGGAGAAGACATTGAAAAGGCAATAGAAACCTACAATCTGCTTTCAGAGAAATGGTTTACGCATGCCACGCCTACATTATTTAATGCAGGTACACCAAAACCACAATTATCATCTTGCTTTCTACTAACAATGAAAGATGATAGCATTGATGGTATTTACGATACGCTTAAGCAAACTGCAAAAATATCACAGTCAGCTGGTGGTATTGGTCTTAGCATTCATAATGTGAGAGCTAAAGGGTCATATATCAAAGGAACTGGAGGGGTTTCCAATGGTATAGTACCAATGTTAAGAAACTTCGACATGACGGCTCGTTATGTAGATCAAGGTGGTGGGAAAAGAAAGGGGTCTTTTGCTATCTATATGGAGCCTTGGCATGCTGATATCTTCGATTTCCTTGACTTGAAAAAGAACCACGGAAAGGAAGAATTAAGGGCTAGAGATTTATTTTACGCACTTTGGATTTCTGACCTCTTCATGAGAAGGGTTGAGAACAATGAAGACTGGACACTTTTCTGTCCTAACGAGGCGCCAGGTTTGGCGGATTGTTATGGTGAAGAGTTTGAAAGATTGTATGAAAAATACGAGCGTGAAGGTAAAGGCCGTAAAACGGTAAAAGCGCAAGACCTTTGGTTCGAAGTATTGGAATCTCAGATTGAAACAGGCACACCTTATATGTTGTATAAGGATGCGGCCAACAAAAAATCAAATCAGAAAAATTTAGGTACAATCAAGTCTTCCAACTTATGTACTGAAATTATAGAGTATACTGCTCCTGACGAAGTAGCCGTTTGTAACCTTGCTTCTTTGGCTTTGCCGAAATTCGTAAACGAAGAAACTGGTAAGTACGACTTCCAGACTTTGTATAATGTTACTTATGTAGCAACGATGAACTTGAACAAGGTGATTGATGTGAATTATTACCCTGTTGTGGAGGCTAAGAATTCGAATATGCGTCACAGACCAATTGGTTTGGGAGTACAAGGTTTGGCCGATGCATTTATCTTAATGAGAATGCCATTCGATTCTCCTGAAGCACGCCAGTTGAACAAAGATATTTTCGAAACCATCTACTTTGCAGCCATGACGGCTTCTAAGGATTTGGCGAAAGTGGAAGGTCCTTATGAAACTTTCAAAGGCTCACCAGTATCAAAAGGAATTTTCCAATACGATATGTGGGGCGTTACGCCAGATTCTGGTCTTTGGGATTGGGATAACTTGAAGAAGGAAGTGAAGAAACACGGAGTGAGAAACTCTTTGTTAGTAGCGCCAATGCCTACAGCTTCAACTTCTCAGATTTTAGGAAATAATGAGTGCTTTGAGCCTTATACTTCAAACATTTATACAAGAAGAACCCTGTCTGGTGAATTCATTATAGTGAACAAACACTTAATGAAAGACTTGATCGAGTTAGGCTTGTGGAATGACAACATGAAAAATAAGCTGATTGGGGCAAAAGGATCTATTCAGGCCATCCCTGAAATTCCTGAGCATATCAAGGAACTATATAAAACTGTTTGGGAAATTTCTCAGAAGAGTATTATCGAGATGTCTGCCGATAGAGGAGCCTTTATCTGTCAGTCTCAGAGTTTGAATATTCACATTCAAGATCCGAATTTCGGGAAAATGACTTCTATGCATTTCTATGCTTGGAAGAAAGGCTTGAAAACAGGAATGTACTACTTGAGATCAAGAGCAGCAGCCGATGCTATCCAGTTTACCGTAGACAAGGCATCTGCCGCTACACCAACTGCAGCACAAATCGAACAAAAAGCAGCCGATATGGCTTGCTCGATTGACAATCCAGACGATTGCGAAGCTTGCGGAAGTTAAAATAGAATTGAAATTTGATAAAAGGCCCTTGCAGCAATGTGAGGGCTCTTTTTAACCCAAAATCGAGATATGAAAATATATTGATTTTTTAAGAGAAGGAGGATGAAACAATAGAAAATAAAAAAACCGAAAGGATGTTAGAGCATCGTTTCGGCTTTACAGGCTTGTAACCTGATATGAACTTTTAAATGAGCTTTATTGATTGCTCGAGTAATTGTTTTTGTACTTCAAAAGTAAATGAATTTCTTTTCTCAAAGAAACCATTTATCAAAAATACTCAGGTATAGTTAATAGGCTCTAGTTTTGAACCCTCAAAATTGGAGGAATAATGAAGCAGATAAAAATTTCTGTAAATAAATTAGGGGAGTATATGACTGCAGACCCCAGCAGGAGAAAAAGGATAATTGCCGATCAGAAAAAGCCCAAAAGGTTTATTGTTCAGCGTTATTCAATTGCACGAAGAGCAATCGCTGATTACTTTGTTTATCACCGAGGTGATAAGAAGGAAATAGAGCGACTAATTCAATCACTTATCTATGAGAAATATGATACGGATTTTAAAAAGTCCGATAGTATTTTGTCGATTGAAGCATTGAGTATCTTTAAGAAGAATGTGACATTCGATAAGAGTCTATTTAATTTCGATCTTGAGAAGTTTAGAAGTTTTGAATCGAAGCGTCTGGATGTCTCTGGTGTTTCGGTGAGCATTAGGCCTGAGGTTATAATTTCTGGTAAGATGAGAGGGAAACCTTTTATTGGTGCTATCAAGATGCATTTCTCAAAGACAAATCAATTGGATAAAGAAGCGGGCTCTTTTATCTCGACTTTGTTGTATCAATATTTAATTGAAACATATCCAGAGATGAAGGTGAGACCCGAATTTTGTTTTTCTCTTGATGTCTTTAGTAGTACTGTAATAACGGCACCTAAAAACTTCGCGAGAAAATGGATGCAAATCACAGATGCTTGTGAGGAAATCAAAATTAGGTGGGATTACCTATAAAGTAGATGCTCAATTAATTACTGAAAAGCCTTCACAGCAATGTGAGGGCTTTTTTTATACCTTTAGAATTAGCATATATTGGACTTGAGTTAATGCAGAAGTGGAGGCTTACTTTAGCAAATCTTCATAAACCATGGTGTAATCAGAGTCCTTTTCAATGGAAGTAACACTTACGGTTTGCACTTTGCCTCCGCGGTTCATGACAAAGTCATTCCATTCGTCTCCTTTGCCACCGGTTTTATGAAAGTCGATAATTTCATTTTGTTGAAAATTACTCTGCGCTTCGAGCCAAAGTTTAAACCAGTGTTTTCTTTCCATTCTCACCGCTTCAGGGTAAAGCGTACTGGAACTCCAGATTTGAGGCTGACTTACATCCAAAACCCTGACATGTAGCTTCACTTCGTCCCACACTAGCTCAGTAGCGCTCAGGCTATGGTTACTTTCAATGAGAATTAAAGTGAAAGGTTCAATTCCGCTGAAGTCATACTGTTCTATAAAGCTTTGAGCACTGCTGTATTTGAAAAAATCAAGCACCATGATTCCTCGACTTAATTTGTAAGGTGGTTTGTGATGATGTTTTTCGAAAGCGCCATTCAATAGGCAAAGGGTGAATTGCTGCTTGTCCGTAGCTATCCAAGTTCCGCCAGCCAATGGATCCTTAGGGAAGAAAATTTCTTTACCGTAGACTGCATAAGCGGCTGGAGCTAAAGCAGCTCGTTTGGGTGTTTCGTCTCGGTTAGAGGTTAAGATGTAGGATGATTTTCCCTTAGGAAGAAAAGTTACTGTGCACATTCAGAATCTCTCTGATATTTTATGGTAGAATAAGCCACACCAAAGCTTTCCGGAATTCTCACTTCGGCAAAGGCATTTAATAAGGCAATTTTGATAATGGCCATATGATGGACAGCGTGCTCGATATTGTATTGCAGTTCTCTAAATAGAGTGGTATTAATGGTTACGGGGTCGTTTCCATCCAGAGAATAATTGGCAAACATGGTGATGGGCTGGTCTACTGAAATGGCCATGATTTCTTGGCCAAGTGTATTCATTTTCTCAATGGCCAAAACCCTATTCTCTTCAAGTACTTTGTCGTGTGAACGTTTATCGTAATCTACCTTTCCAGTGGTATGACCCACCATCATAAGGTCATAAAATTCAATGATATGCCTGATGTGTTTCCCGATAGAATTCTTAGATAGAATACTCAAAGGAGATCTGAATTCATTGTCCTTTAGTTGATTTGAGATCGTAATGAGCTGGTTGAGTATTTCAACCGAAATTTGCTGTAACTGCATTTAAAGTGTGTTAAAATTTAGACCACCAATAGGCAAAGTTACCAAAATATTCAATTATGTATGTCTGCTAAAACCCAAATAAGTTACGTATTTAGCTGAGAAGCAAGAATATTATTTTTTGGAAACTATTTTTATCCATTCGCTCTCGGCCTTCTTAAATAGATTGTTCTCGTCTTGATTCCAGTCTTTTAATGTATTGTTGAACCTGAAATTATAGAAAAGGAAAAGGCGATCATTCTTAATTTTGAAGGTTTCAGGATCGATTTTCACTTTATCACCAAAGGCCATCGCATAGGCGCAATATCCTCCATAAGCAGGTTCGTACTTGGACGGATCAACATCAAACATTGTTTTGTGTTTCATGTTGGAGAAATAGTAAGCGACACCGTTATGCTTCGATGAAATACTTTTGTTGCCTTCAACGGCTTTATTTTCTGTAAAGTAGGCCACAGGGTCGTAGCCTTGTAGGGCCAAACCATTTTCTAGGTTATAATCTTTTGTTTTAATGTCTTGCGCATTCAGAACATGGGTAGCGCAAATGCTCATGATCAGCAATATTATATAACTAGATTTTTTCATGACACTTTTTCGTTTGCGGAGTATCTACGCTAGTAAATACTCAGTAGTTTCCATATCTACCTACGTATTTAGTCAAAGTGTTGGATTGAAGACAATTCAAACTGTCAAAGAAAGGGAGTCTTATTTATGGGTACCCATTTCTTTTTCTTTGGTGGTAATAAGAACCACACCACCCGTTCCTCGTTCACCCCACCTCATTACTGCTTCAGGACCATTGAGTACCCTGATTGAAAGAATGTCTTTAGGTGTAACCAAAGAGGAAGCTGCTCCATAGTCTTTACTTCGGTCAACCCCATTAATGACATACAACACACTTCCTGGGTTTGACATAAGGTTTGTGTTGGCATATCTACCTGCTATTAGGTTTACGGTATACATCCCGCCTTGCCCCGTTACTTTCAGTGTCCCTAGACTTTGTAAAGCGTCTCCTAGTGTTTGATATATGGAATAATCTTTTTCAGGAGCTTTGGTTCTCGAGTTCTGCATATTCCTTGCACAAGAGGAACCAAAAAGCAGAATTGAAAAAATGACAATTGTTTTGGTTAGGTACTTCATAATAAAAGTTAAGGTTGATTGCTTAATAAAGAAACAATGCAGTTATCGTAATCCCTTATATAACAAATACTTAATTCCGTTTTTCGGATCAGTAATAGAGTGTTTTTTTGTAAAAAATCAATATTGGTGGCAAAGATTGCAATAGTTATTCATTACCTGTAGAGGTCTTTATTTCAACAACCCCACCTGTTCCTCTATCTCCCCATTTCATGACCGCTTCTGAGCCATTTAAAACACGGATGGATATAATGTCTTTAGGTGTAACCAAAGAGGAAGCGGCTCCGTAATCTTTACCTTGATCAATCCCATTAATGACATACAACACGCTTCCTTGATCGGCTCCCAAATTGGAATTGGCATACTTTCCAGCAATAAGATTGACGGTAAACGACCCTCCTTGACCAGTTACTTTAAGGCTTCCAACACTTTGCAAGGCATCTCCAAGCGTTTGGTAAATGGAATAGTCTTTTCCTTTTTTGCTACTCGATCCAGCAGTGCTTGCGCAGGCTCCTAGAGAGAGGAATAGAAACATGACGAGGCAGGTTTTAATTAGGGACTTCATTGTTAAGGCTGATTTTGTTCAATTAAATATACAAGAATGGAAAGGAAATCCCTTACTTATCTACTGAGATGAATAGACATTATTTTTAGAGTGTATACTTTATGGTGTAGGTCTATTCTTTATGGACCAAATAGATAGGGTACTCAAGTTGGTGATTATTTAACGATATTTCGGGAAAAAAGTACGGTATGGCACAGAGGAAATACAGTTTAGAAGACCTTTCTCGATTATCATATTTTACGCTAGAGCGAGCTTTGGCGTCTATTTTTTGGATGGACAGTGAAGGTAGAATTGTATATGCCAATGATACGGCATGTCAAAATTATGGCTACACTAAAGAGGAGTTTCTCAAAATGCTCATTTATGATGTGAATAGAAATTACACTCAGAGTAGCTTTAAAGAGATGTGGAAGCGTTTCCCTGCTGAAACGAGGTTTATCATGGAGTCTACCCATGTCACTAAAAGCGGAGAGGAAATTCCGGTCGAGATATTTTTGAATTATGCAGAGTTTGAAGGTGAGGCATACAACATTAGCTTCGTTCTGGATATCAGTGAGCGAAAAAGAAAGGAGAAACTCTTAAAGTCAATTACCCAAAATACTACTGCAGCAATTGGTGAGGACTACTTCAAATTATTGGTAGAGAATATTACTGACGCCCTTGGAGTATCCATGTCGATTGTAACGGAATGTACCAGTGCAGAGAAAACCAGGCTGAGAACTCTGGCTTATTATGAAAATGGGCAGCTACAAGAAAATATTGAATACGATGTGAAAGGAACACCTTGTGAAATTATTCTTGAAACTCGGAAACCTTATCATCAAAAGGGTAATGTGGGAAAGGAATTTTATAAAGAGGAGGGAGTGGAAGGTTATATTGGTTTTCCTATTGTGTCTCGAACTGGAGAATGCATTGGTAACTTGGCTTTATTTAGTAATCATGAGCTAAATCTTTCTGAAGAAGAAATTCAAATTCTAAATACTTTGGCAGAAAGGGCAAGTTTAGAAATTGAGCGAAATGCGGCAAATGCTAAACTTGTAAAGGCTTTGAATGAAGTTGAAGACTTAAAAGACAGACTCGAAGCCGAAAATACATACCTACAACAAGAGATTAAAATCGAGCACAATTTTGAAGAAATTATCAGTCAGAGTTTAAAATTTAAGCAGGTTTTAACTCAAGTAGAACAAGTAGCTAAAACTGATGCAACAGTATTGGTTTTGGGTGAGTCGGGAACAGGAAAGGAGCTGCTTTCGCGTGCGGTGCATAATATTAGTAATCGAAAAAATCGGCCGCTGGTAAAGATCAACTGTGCGTCCCTGCCAGCCAACTTGATTGAGAGTGAACTTTTTGGTCACGAAAAGGGAGCTTTCACTGGGGCAATTATGCGAAAGTCTGGCAGGTTTGAATTGGCTGATGGAGGCACAATTTTTTTGGATGAAATAGGAGAGGTGCCCATTGAGCTTCAAGCCAAGTTATTACGCGTGCTCCAAGAAGGTGAGTTTGAAAGGCTTGGTGGTACCAAAACCATTAAAGTGAATGTTCGAATTATTGCCGCGACAAACCGTGAGTTGGAAAAAGAAGTGGCTGATGGAAGGTTTAGGGCAGATTTGTATTACAGGTTAAATGTATTCCCGATTTACAGCATTCCGTTACGGGAACGCAAAGAAGATATCCCATTATTGGTTAGGCATTTTGTAGACAAGTATGGGCCGATTTTGGGTAAAAAAATATCCAACATTCCAAAGTCTGTTATTAAGGCTTTACAATCATATCACTGGCCAGGGAATATTCGTGAACTCGAGAATGTAATCGAACGAGCAGTGATTATTAGCGGAAATCAAAAGCTGGAGTTGGTTGGTTGGATGCCGAATAAAATATCAGAACACTCAGAATCAGAATTATTAAGCCTAGAAGACTTTGAGAGAAAGTATATTCTAAAAGTATTGAATGAAGTGATGTGGCGCGTAAGCGGAGAGAAAGGAGCTGCAAAGATTTTAGGAATGAAGCCTACAACCTTGGAATCCAGAATGAAGAAACTAGGGATTAAAAGGTAGTTTTGGTAGAACTCGTTTTCCCGAAATATCGTGTATTTTTTTATTGAAATGAGTTGGGTAGAAAATATGTCCTTGTAACCCGCTGGTTAACTGAATATTGCGTAATTTGTCGTCTACATTGCTTACCAAAACTTCATATCCCTTTATTTCATGATATTCACAATATATCGTGAAAAATAAGCTCCTGTTTAGCTCTTTTTTAGTGGATTACCTTATCTAAATATATGTCTGTCAGTTATTTGTGTTTGTGTTTTGTCGCTTGGCACATTCATTGTCTTAATGCAGACAATTCTGCAGACGGCAGAATGACAAGTATGGCTTGCTAATTAAATTGAGGCTAAAAGTATCTAAGGTTTTAATTGGTTGTTTATCTTTCAACCCGCAAATGAAGAAAAAGAAATTACCTCTGTTTATTGTCAAGTGGTTGAGCTATGAGTACTGGCCCTTTTGGTTGTTTTTTATGCCATTGGTGCCATGGTGGATTTACCTTGCTATCAGAGCACGTTCGTTCACTTACTTTACTGCTGCCAATCCAGGTATTGAGCACGGAGGTGTTTTTGGCGAATCTAAAATTGATATTCTTAAGAAAATCGATGCAAAGTATTTACCTAAAACCCTTTTCTTCAAAAAGCTAACGCCTTCTGAAAACGTAACTCAAGAGTTGAAAAACATCCAATTGGAGTTTCCGGTTATCGTGAAACCCAATGTGGGCGAGCGTGGGAATGAGGTGGAGAAAGTTGAAAATACAGCCGCATTAGATCGGTACATCAAAAGGTCGAAGGAAGATTTCATTATTCAGGAATATGTGAGTTATGATATAGAGTTGGGCGTTTTGTATTATCGTTTCTCAGACAGTGATGAAACTGGAATTACCTCTATTGTAGTCAAAGAGTTTTTGACTGTAACGGGCGATGGTAAATCCACCATTCGTGAACTGATGGAGTACGATGACCGAGCACGACTTCAGCTGGAAAGCATGATGAAAAGACGAGGCGCTGCGATGAATGAAGTGCTTCCCGAAGGTGAAAAGAGAAATCTTGAACCGATTGGGAATCACTGTCGAGGCACTAAGTTTTTAAGTGCAATGCATTTGCTGAACGATCAATTGGTGGAAGTGTTTGACGATGTAGCTTCTGGAATTGATGGTTTCTATTTCGGTAGGTTTGACTTAAAAGTGAAATCGGTGGACGACCTTTATAAGGGGGAAAACATCAAAATTTTAGAACTCAACGGAGTAACTTCGGAACCAGCGCATATTTACGATCCATCTTATTCATTGTTCAGGGCGTATAAAGAAATTGCTCAGAACATGACGATGATGTACCGAGTGAGTAAAGCCAATATAAATCAAGGGGTTAAAGTGACTCCGGTTTTTGAAATGGCGCGTTTGATCAAAACGCACTTTGGACGTGAAAAAAGCGAAATTGTAGACCAAAGCATGAGCACATGATTTGGCACATATTTCAAGCTTTAATATTAGCAACAGCCATTAGTTTCGCAGGGTCGATTCAATTGGGGCCAGTTAATTTCGGCACCATCAGAACTGCCCTTCGGTACAATAAAAAATCAGCCATACTTTTCGGTTTTGGGGGAAGTTTACCTGAATTATTCTACAGCGCTTTGGCCTTGGGTAGTTCGAATTTACTCAGTCGTTACGAATACCTCGATGACTACCTCAAATACCTGACAATCGGTGTTTTATTCATTTTTGGAATATATCTGATATTTCAAAAGCCCACTGAGGCAAGTGAAAAGGACAGTCCAGATAAAGGCAACCACCTATGGCGCGGTATGGGTTTCGGAATTCTAAACCCTCAATTATATCCTTTTTGGCTCTTCATTATTACAAACCTCAGAAGCAATGATCTGCTTACGGATGAGCGCTGGCCTGTGCAAGCCGCATTCGTAGTTGGTACTGCTGCAGGGGCTTTTCTGCTACAGTATATTGTAGCGGTAGTTACCTCTAAAAAGAGGGAGTTTGTATACATGAAATTAACGAAGAACTACAACAAAGTACTCGGGGCGGTAATCCTCGCGGTAGCAGTTTTTCAACTGGTAATCAACCTTTAAGAGCAATGCAAAGAGAAATTAAGTACTGGTATTTGAGGAATTATGACCTTTTCTCAAACCTCACAAAAGAACAAATCAATGACCTTTGTGGTATTTCTAAATTCGTGAGAATGAAGAAAGGCCACACCATTTACTTTGCCAGCGATGAGGTGAAACGCGTTTATTTTCTCATTAACGGGAAAATAAAAATCAGCGAAATGGATCAGTCGGGCAATGAAATGATCAAAGACATTTTGCTTACGGGTGACCTGTTTGGCGAAATCTCTTTCAATATGCTTACGCTCAGTCATGAGTATGCCGAAATACTTTCTAGTGAAGTAATTCTCTGCACTTTTACCATGAACGAGTTTGAAGAATTGATGTACAAACACCCGATGCTCTGTCTGAATTTCACTAAGAAAATGGGTGATAAGCTGCGCAAACTAGAGCATCGCCATGCCAACTTGGTGTTTAAAGATGTTAAGGAAAGACTCAAAGACTTCCTTAAAATGTGGGCGATTAACGAAGGCAAAGACACTCCAGAAGGCGTGTTGATCAAAAACTACTTAACCCATAATGAAATTGCCAGTTTGATCAGCTCTTCTCGCCAAACCGTAACCACCATTATCAACGAACTCAAAGAAGAAGGCGCATTGTCTTACTCTCGCAGCCAAATTGTGATTCCTAATATTGCGGTGTTGAGTTGAATGAGGGTAATTAAGTCAACAGTCGCAATGCTTCTTTCTTACTCAATGGACTGCGTTCTGTATTGTTCACAAATGCAATAAGTTTTGCTGCATCTAGCAAATTTCTCGGGGTTTACTTCTTTAATTGGCTGGAATAGATATTCTGTTTTTTAGAGACTGTGAAATATTCATTTGAAGTTTTAGGTAGGAGGTGGTGATCTGTAACTTCAAAGTTTCCATCTGTGAATAACTTCTTTAGATCCTGTAGTTTTAAAGGATTAATCTTTGGTGTTAGTCCTAATTTATATAGAACAGAAAACAGGCCGTTCATTAATGGCTTTTCAGCCATACATGGTGTAACCGAAACTATAAGACCTTCTGGCTTGAGTAGTTCATGCATCCTCGAAATGGCTCTTTCTGGAGGCTCAAGCAAGTGAAGTATATGGAAGCATAAGATGACATCATAGGAAGCCGGCTTTAGGTAATCATCAAAAATGGTTGCTTGTCTGTACTGAACGTTTGTTATTTGTTTTTCTTGAGCCTTTGCTTTAGCTAGCTCAATCATATTATGAGAGAAATCAATGGCATGAACCTGTTGAATTAAGGGTGATATTTCATTAGCTATAAGTCCTGTTCCACAACCAAAATCCAACACCGAATACTCAGGCTTTAAATACTGGGCTAATTGATTTAAGGTTTTTTGATATTTTTCCTCATCATTTTTTTCCTCTTTGTCGTATGAACTGGCTGCTCTATCCCAAAATTTTACTGCTTTATTGAATACATTTTTATCCATGTAATGAAGCTTTATTGAACCAACTATTTACAGATAGTTAAAAGTGCATCAATATTTTTAATATGTACTATTTTCTTGCAGTCTGATATAGCTTTGGATCGGCAGGAAAAACAGTCTTTTTCAACACCCCCCACAATGCTCATCTTTCCCTTCAAACTCAAAGGTGGCGTGGTCGATGTGTTCTTCTTTAAGCAGGGATTTGGCTTTTGATTTTATGTTGGCCATTTCGTTCATAGAAATTTCCTTTTCGATGACAAGGTGTGCAGAAAGCACATTATATTCTCCGTCCATTGACCAGATATGGCAATCGTGTACACCCGTAATTTCAGGAATGGAAAGTAGGGTCTTGTGAATTCCCTCAATGTCCACCTCGTTGGGTTTGGCCTGAAGAATAATAAGTGTACTCTTTCTAAGATTTCGGAAGGCATTGTAAATAATGTACACCGCAATGAGCAACGAAAGAATTGGGTCGATAATGGGCAAATCCCAGAACATCATGACCAAACTACCGATGAGCACAGCTACCCAGCCTAAAACATCTTCCATTAAATGGAGTGAAATGACTTCTTCATTGATAGAAGAACCTTTTTTAAGTTTCAATACGGCAGCTCCATTGACGATGACTCCAAAAATGGCAAGGAACATCATGCCTTTGGCATCCACGGTTTCGGGGGCGAATAGGGCGGGAATGGCTTTGCTAAGGATAATACCAGACCCTACCAACAGCACTACAGAATTGATGATAGCCCCTAGTAGGGAAAAGCGTTTGTAACCGTAAGAGAATTTCTTGTCACGGCCTTTTAGAGACAGCTTTTGGAAGTACCATGAAAGTCCAATGCTGAGGCTATCGCCTAAATCGTGAAGGGCATCGGAAAGAATGGCCAAACTACCAGTATAGATTCCGCCAACAATTTCAACCAGCGTGAAAAACAGGTTTAAGAAGAAGGCAACGCGTAAGTTGCCTGTTCCATGATGATGGTGGTGATGTCCGTGATGATGATCGTGGCCCATGCCCAAATGTACAAGACAAAAGCGTGCAACAGGGCTTCAATAAGGTTTTGGTTTATGAGTGAATATTTATTGAGTCACTTTGAAAAACCTAAACTGAACCTGATCTTCATTTTGTTGGTCTTTCACCCGAAAGTAGATTCCTTCATTGCTGACAAATAGACTATTCTCGAAATATAAGGGCAAGTCAATTTCACCCAAAGGAAGGTCGTAGTAATTCAATGCTTCTGTTTCTGTATCCACTACAATTAGGGTAGCTCCTATTGGGTTGGGAATCGGTCTTTCTTCCCCTTCAATAAATTTTGGTTTTGTGCCATGATGCAGCACTCTATAAATAAATCGGCCATCGGGAGATAACAGCATACTTTTATAATGAGGTGGTTGCTTAGGGTTCTCTAAAGCCCTTGAGCCTCGTTCATAACGCTCTATAATTTGTAGGGTTGAGTAATCAGAATAGTTGGCTATTTCTATTGTTGGGATACCAGCATAGATAGTTTTGGCCAGCTTGCCCTCTTTGAAAAGAAAGAGGCTATCGGAAATGGAATTGCTACTATAGAGGTAGTTTTTATTACTAGCGAAAAACCTATTAATGGTATAAGCACTTTCACGCCTTTCGTTTGCTTCTTCTTGCACTTTCTGAATTTCTCCGAAGTTGTTAATTATCTCTTCTGTTTGAACAAATTCCTCGATGATGGTGTCCTTCTCAAAATTGAAAATTGCATATTCATTATTTATATTATCTCCACGCATTTGGGAAATCACCATTTCTATGTGACCGTTCTTGAAGCGTGAATCTGGGTGAAAACGATAGAATTTTGAGTCAGAAGTAACAAGTGGCATCCCATTGTGGAGTTTGGCACCCTTGCTCTTCTTTGTAAACACTTCAGCATTACTATTGATCAGGTACATGCCATATGAACCATCAACAAAGATTGAGTCGATGCTCTGGAAGAAGAATTTACTAGCATTTTTCACTGCGTTAGGGCCATCTTTTTCCATGCTAATTTTCTTGAAAAGATCATTAGTTACATAGTCATACAAGTAAATGGAGTGGGTTTTATAGTCATAGAATGTAATGTATTCCTTATCATCAATGGTGGCTAATTTGAGGGCTGTTAAACCTTCAAAATTCACCCCGTCTTCAAGGGCCAAAGTTTTAATTCCACCATCAGAAATGGTTAAGGTTTGAGTTGTGCGGCCTTCATTGGTGCCCTTCTTTTCCTGCTGGCAAGAAAATAAGATGAGAAAACAGGCCGATAAAAGTAGTATGGTATGACTTGATCTATTCATCAGATTTATTTTAACTATGAAATTAGTTAAAATAAATTTAGGTACAACAATTCCGTGAAATTCCTGATCAAAAACTTCACTTTTACCCAAATACTGAATCCCAATTTCTGATTACTTATTCGCTCCTTCTTTAATAATTTCTACCACTTCTGGGTTAAACAGGGTTGAAATGTCGCCTAAATTATCACCTTCTCCCGAGGCAATTTTTCTCAGGATTCTACGCATAATTTTGCCCGAGCGGGTTTTAGGCAAGCCTGGAACAATCTGTAATTTATCTGGTCTGGCAATCGGGCCAATGATCTTAGTGACCGTTTCTTTAATTTCCTGAATCAGGCTTTCTTCAGATCGGCCTTCCATATCGCAAATCACAAAAGCGTAAATGCCCTGTCCTTTAATGTCGTGCGGATAACCTACTACTGCAGATTCAATCACTTTAGGGTGCTCGTTAATCGCATTCTCCACTTCGGCTGTGCCCATTCTGTGTCCAGAAACATTAATCACATCATCCACGCGACCTAGAATTCTGTAGTAGCCATCTTCATCTCTTTTTACGCCATCGCCAGTAAAGTAATGGTTAGGGAAAGTAGAGAAGTAAGTTTGCTTGCATCGGTCGTGGTCGCCATAAATGGTGCGAAGCATCGAAGGCCAAGGGAACTTGATGCAAAGGTTTCCTTCTACCGAATTTCCTTTTAGTTCGTTTCCTTCATTATCTAAAATTACCAGTTGAACTCCCGGTAGCGGCAAAGTAGCATAGGCTGGTTTGGTTGGGGTAATTCCCGCCAAAGGCGAAATCATAATTCCACCTGTTTCGGTTTGCCACCAAGTATCTACGATTGGGCATTTCCCTTTCCCTATGTGGTCATGGTACCAATGCCAAGCTTCTTCATTGATAGGTTCGCCTACTGAGCCGAGTACTTTTAATGAGTCTAGTTTATAAGGTTCAATCGGTTCGGTGCCATAGGCTTGCAAAGCCCTGATGGCCGTTGGTGCGGTATAAAACTGATTGACTTGATGTTTGTCGCAAATGGCCCAGAACCTTCCTGCATCAGGAAAAGTAGGCACGCCTTCAAACATAATGGAAGTGGCGCCAGCGAGTAACGGCCCATAAACAATATACGAGTGGCCTGTGATCCAACCGACATCGGCTGTGCACCAATAGACATCGCCTTGATTGTATTGAAAAACGTTTTGGAAAGAATAGGTAGTGTAGATCATATAGCCACCGCAAGTATGCACCACACCTTTGGGCTGGCCTGTTGAGCCTGAAGTATAGAGGATAAAGAGCATGTCTTCTGAATCCATTTCTTCTGCTTTGTTCTCGGAAGAAACTCCTTCAATGGCATCGTGCCACCAAATGTCTCTACCTTCGGTCATTTCAACTTCTTGTCCAGTTCTTTTTAGTGTAACCACTGTTTCAACTGAGTCGCATTTTTCTAAAGCTTCGTCTACTACTTCCTTTACTGGAATTTGTTTGTTGCCCCTGAAGTTACCATCAGAAGTTATTACCATTTTCGCTTGGCAGTCATTAATACGGTCGCTTAATGCATTGGCAGAAAAGCCGGCAAATACAATGGAATGAATAGCGCCAACGCGGGCGCATGCCAACATAGCTATGGCGGCTTCGGGTACCATCGGCATGTAAATAATGACCCGGTCGCCTTTGCCAACTCCCTTGGATTTAATGGCATTTGCAAACTGACAAACCTTGGCGTGAAGCTCTTTATAGGTCAGGGTAATGTGTTCTTCGTTGGGATCATTCGGTTCCCAAATGATGGCCGCTTGGTCGCCTCGGGTATACAGGTGGCGGTCTAAAATATTTTCAGTAATGTTCAGCTTTCCGTTTACGAACCATTTTACATCTGGCGTTTCAAAATTCCATTCCACCACCTTATCCCATTTTTTACGCCAATGGAAAGAATCGGCTATTCTTGCCCAAAAAGACTCTGGATCTTGAACACTCTTTTGGTATTCGTGCATGTAACCGCTAAGGCTGTGGATTCTGTCGCTCATGTTTGCTGAATTTACATCCCATTTTAATCATTTATGGGCTTAACTGAAAGAGGTTTTGTAGATCAGTTGTGTAATTGTAGATTTGTTTAAAGCCATGAGTTATTATGAGAGAAAAAATTCACGAGTTCGAAGCCATTATCCAAAACGGAGGTGAGAAATGGCCAGAAGCAGCCTGTGTTTCAATTCCGTTTAGTGTGGAGGAAGTGTTTGGGACGAAAGGCCAAGTGAAAGTGAGGGCTACTTTTGATGGGGAGCCATACCGAGGTTCAATTGCCAATATGGGCACAGGACATATTTTGATTTTAAGAAATGACATTAGGGCTGCGATTGAAAAAAGTCATGGAGATACAGTGACTGTCACCATTCAAAAAGATACTGAAGAGAGAATTGTGGAGGTGCCAGCTGAGCTTCAGACACTTTTGCATACCAATTCAAAGGCAGAAGAATTTTTTAACTCACTCTCTTACACCAACAGAAAAGAATATGCACTTTGGATTACTTCTGCTAAAAAGCAAGAAACCAAAGACCGCAGACTTGAAAAAACCATTGAAATGCTATTGGGTGGAGTGAAGCATCCGTAATTTAAATTATCAACTGAGCCAATACCGCTGCCCCCGCACCCACTAGAGAAATCGAAAATCTTTTCCAGTCGAGTTTGTGATGAGGATCGCTTTCTATAAAAATAGTAGTAGAAATTTGAAGGAAACTGCCTGTCACAACAGCAAAGAAAATGATAAGGTATTTTTCTGGTAATAGGTTGGAATGACTAAAATACTCGGAGGTAACTAAACCCAAAGGCGAACTAATGGCAAAGATGAATAGTAGGCCGAAAGCCTTGTATTTGTTTTTAAGTTGAGCAACCAATAGTGCCATTAGCGCTAATGAAGCAGGTATTTTATGCATTACAATTCCTAATAGAATTTTAGGCGAACTTCCATGACTGTAAACTGAATCAGGAGTATGATTGGAATGTAAGGAGTCTGTTAGAATAGAGCCTTCTAAAAAGGAATGCAGGACAAGGGCAATTAACAAATAAGTAACAGGCACCTTGGTGTGAACATGTATATGGCCATGCTCTACCCCGCTAGAAAAATTCTCTAATACTTTCTGGATAAAGAACCCGATAAGGATGTAGAGGCCAAGGTTGAATGGATCTTCTCCACTCATGAATAAATCTGGAATAAGGTGGATTACTGTAACTGAAAATAAATAGGCTCCAGCAAAAACAAGGAAATAGCGAATTTTGGTGTCACTAAAAGTGGCATTGCCTAAAATAAAGAGGCCTGGAACAAGCGCGCAAAGCAGTAAAATGGTGACGTTTATAAGCAAACCTAAAAATCGTTAATGCAACAACATTGCAAATATGATAAAGAAAATCGAATTTTCATTTAAATAGTTCCCTATAGGTCACTGTATTATTGCTCGTTTATGGTTTTTCCCTTTAAGCCAGAAGAAATGTAGGTTTGCGTATTTCCGTCTTGGTCGGAATAAATAAAGTAGGCTTCCAAGCTTGGGTTACTTTCTACCATTGCTTTTGCTTTGTCTAATCCCATGGCCATTGATGCTGTAGCATAAGCATCTGCATACATGCAAGTTGGGGCTACTATGGTCGCGCTCAAAAGCGTGATCATTTTTGGGTACCCCGTTTTTGGGTCAATGGTGTGGGCCACTTTTTTCCCATCCACAATTTTATAATTACGATAGTTTCCTGAAGTGGCCATTCCATGGTTTTCTAGTTGAATGGCATCGAAAACTCCACCCACTCGGTTCTCATCGGGTACTTCAATACCAATGGTCCAAGTTTCGCCTGAGTCGTTTTTGCCTTTCGCACGCACTTCGCCACCTATTTCAACCATGAAATTTTCAATATTCTGTTTCATTAAATACTCCGCTATTACATCAATTGCTTGGCCTTTTGCTATGGCCGAAAAATTGAGTTTGAGTTCTGGAATACTTTTAAATACTTTTTCGCTTGTGAATTTAACTTTCTCAAAGCCTACATACTTCAAAACTGAATCTACTTGACCGCTGTCAAGCATCACGCTTTTTCCATCACCAAAACCCCAAGCATCCACCAATGGGCCTACTGTTGGGTCGAAATAACCTCCAGATGCCTTATATACTTCTTGGCTGGCGATAAGTACTTCTGAAAAGTAGGGGAAGTTGAAAGTCGCTTTTCCTTCTTTATTGAAGATTGAAATTTCAGAATCGGGGATGTAAGTAGAAAGTGATTGATTGAAGTCTATCAAAAGTGAATCAATCTCCTTTTTGAAATTCCTCAGGTCTTCGTCAATATACTTTATGTTATAAGCAATAACGCCCATTGTGGTGCCCTGAACCAATACCATTTTTGGTTTTTGGTTTTCGCGGTATTTCCAAACCACAAAAATTGCAATTACTAACACGAGTAGGTATATTCTAGACCTTTGATTCTTGTCCATTGTCTCAAAATTTGAGCAAAGATAATGAGTGCTTTTCCTTGATGTAAGGTTAAAGAGTAAAAGATTGATTAGGTGAAAAAAACTAACTGCTATCTTAGCAAAAAGATTGGTGAATGCGCGAAGACTATTTAAATGCTGAAGATGATCATCTCAATCCTGAAGAAAAGGATATTGAGAGAGCACTGAGACCGCTAAGTTTTGAGGACTTTACGGGGCAGCATAAGATTGTAGAGAACTTGAAAATATTCGTTTTGGCGGCTAAAGGGCGGTCAGAGCCTTTGGATCACGTCTTATTGCACGGCCCTCCGGGCTTGGGTAAAACCACCCTGTCTCATATTATTGCCAATGAACTTAAGTCTGATTTAAAGATTACTTCTGGCCCCGTACTCGATAAACCAGGCGATTTAGCTGGTTTATTAACGAATCTTGAACATGGTGATGTGTTGTTCATTGATGAAATCCACAGGCTGAATCCCATTGTAGAGGAATACCTGTATTCCGCTATGGAAGATTATCGCATCGATATTATGCTCGATTCAGGGCCAAATGCGCGTTCAGTTCAAATTTCATTGGAACCATTTACGTTAATTGGAGCTACTACTAGGTCGGGTTTATTGACATCACCTTTACGTGCGCGTTTCGGGATCAATGCCAGACTGGAATATTATGATGCTAAATTATTAACCACCATCGTTCAACGATCAGCCGAAATTCTGAATACGCCTATTGATGATGATGCAGCTTATGAAATTGCAAGAAGAAGCCGAGGAACTCCACGAATTGCGAACAACCTTTTGCGCAGAACAAGGGATTTTGCTCAAATCAAGGGAACAGGAACCATTACCAAAGCGATAAGTGAAATGGCATTGAACGCTTTGGATGTCGATTCGCATGGATTGGACGAAATGGACAACCGTATTTTGCTTACCATTATCGAAAAATTTAAAGGCGGGCCAGTAGGTATTTCTACCATTGCCACGGCAGTAGGTGAAGAGGCCGAAACCATAGAAGAAGTTTATGAGCCTTTCCTAATTCAAGAAGGCTACCTTAAGCGTACCTCTCGCGGCCGTGAAGCAACAGAATTGGCTTACAAACATTTGAATATTAAACCTCCAGGCGGGCAGACAGGTAGTTTGTTTGATTCTTAGAAGTTATGCTTTGTTAATGCCTTTTAGCAACACACCCCTAGCCCCTCTCAAGGGGGAAATGGTTTTGAGGTTTATCAAATATATCAGCCTTAAAGTGGAATGCTTCTTATGTGGGAATGCTAAATTATTAACTGACAAAGTATTCCCTCCTTTTTCTTGCGCCCGAAGCCTATGGCGAAGGAGCAGAGGAGGGCAAGGAGGTGACAAGAATGTGATAGCATGAACCTGTTTAAACCAAAAATAACCTACGACAAAGAACTCACTGAGAAGGCTAAATACCTCAGGAATAACAGCACTCTAACTGAAGTGCTTTTGTGGAATGAGCTTAAGAGAGGTAGGAGAAGAGGGTATGATTTTCATCGACAAAAACCCATTCTTCACTGGATTGTAGACTTCTTTTGTTACGATTTAATGCTCGTTATTGAAATTGATGGCAATTATCATGATAGGGAAGATGTAAGGAGAAATGATCAAGATCGTCAAGAAAGAATTGAAGCTTTAGGAATAACGTTCCTGAGATTTAGAGATGAAACGATTAAGCATGATATTCAGGCAGCGATAGCGGATATTGAAGAGTATATTGATGAATTTGAGAAAACTAGAAGTTAGGAGTAATACACACCCCTAGCCACTCTCAAGAGGGGAATGGTTTTGAGGTAAATCAAATATTTCAGTCTTAAAGTGGAATGCTTATTATGTGGAAAGACTAAATTATTAACTGACAAAGTATTCCCTCCTTGAGGAGGGTAGGGAGGTGACAAAAGAATAAAGTGTGAGACAATAGTTTAGCAACACACCCCTAATCCCTCTCAAGAGGGTAATGGTTTGAGATAAAGTAGATATTTGAGCCCTATAGTGGAATGCTTATTATGTGGAAAGGCCAAAATATTAACTAACAAAGTATTCCCTCCTTTTTCTTGCGCCCGAAGCCTATAGCGAAGGAGCAGAGGAGGGCAGGGAGGTGACTATATATATTAGAAAATAGAAGTTAATTTTCAAGAATTTAGAATTCAAATTTATTGCAAAACATTTCTAAAAATACCACCATCATCAAGCAAACAGCCCAAAAGCTAGGCTTTGATTTCTGTGGTATTTCCAAAGCAGAGTTTTTGGCTGATGAAGCCCCACGTTTAGAGGCTTGGTTAAAGAAGGGGAATCATGGCGAAATGAGTTATATGGAAAACCATTTCGATAAACGCCTTGACCCAAGTAAACTGGTGTCTGGTGCTAAATCTGTGGTTTCATTACTTTATAATTATTATCCTGAAAAAGATTTAGCCGAAGAACATCCAGAGCATTTGAAACTGGCTAAATACGCTTATGGAGAGGATTACCATTTTGTCATTAAGGATCGGCTGAAAACCTTCATGTCGATTATAAAGGAAGAAATTGGAGATGTGGAAGGCCGAGTATTTGTGGATTCGGCTCCTGTAATGGAACGCCAATGGGCGGCTAAAAGCGGTTTGGGCTGGTTAGGGAAGAATACCTTATTAATCAATAAAGGGCAAGGCAGCTATTTTTTTTTAGCCGAATTGATTATTGATTTAGAACTTGAGCCTGATGGTCCAATCAAAGATTATTGCGGAACCTGCACCCGCTGCATCGATGCTTGCCCAACCGATGCGATTACACCTTATGAAGTAGATGCGAACAAATGTATTTCTTACCTGACTATTGAACTGAGAGATCAAATTCCCGATACTTTTCAAGGGAAGATGGATAACTGGGTTTTCGGTTGTGATATCTGCCAAGAGGTTTGTCCATGGAATAGGTTTTCAAAGCCGCACTCCGAGCCTAACTTCCATCCTAAAAATGAGCTTTTAGAATTATTTAACAATAATTGGCAAGATTTAACGGAGGAGGTTTTTCGATCGGTTTTTAAAGGTTCGGCAGTGAAAAGAACCAAGCTGGAAGGGTTGAAAAGAAATATAAAAATGGCAAAAAAATAGCCCATTGCTAAGACGGCAACGGGCGGTGTGATTAAATGATTTTATACTGCGAGTAAAAACTGTTCTTTAAGAACATTTCCGTATAAGTGCCCAAATTTTGCATAGCACCACCGTTTTAATTCTTCTAATTCTTCTCCGATGACGGAGTGAATAGCCTTTCTCAACTCTTTTTCAAATAGCTTCTTATCGAAGCTCACCTTCGCGAGGATGGTTTTGAAATATTCCAACATGTCAAGATCGTTTAATTGGTTATAAATCTATTGTGCCTTTCGCACATAATCACGAACGAAGCGATTAGGATTTAGTTACCCCAAAAATTTAAATTATATTTAAAACCTCTTCGTTTGAGGAGAAGCGAATATAATAAATTGACATGAGAATTACCAGTTCAAAATTCATTCTTGTCGCCTGTCTCATATGCTTTAGTTGGGTGGCAAAGGCGCAATCAACTTCTATTGAATTAGGGCCAGACGAAGTAGGCCTCAATCAGCTTTTTACCATTAAGGTAACCGTGTTGAATGGTAAACTGAAATCGTATACAGACTTTCCAAATATTGATGGTTTTGCCAAAAGAGGGACCTCTTCTAGTAGCAGTACCAATATAATAAACGGGCAGGTGAGCTCTTCTCAGAGTATTATTCAGCGCTACCTTCCTTTAGAAGAGGGCACATATCAGTTGGAGGATTTTACTATTGATGTGAATGGAGTAGCAATCTCCTCAAAGGGAAAGAAAATTAAGATTATCCCTCCGGTTGAAACCAGAAGAAACAGTAATAGAACAACATACGGCCATAACACTTTTGATAACCTGTTTGGAGAAGAAAAGGACCCTGAATTTGTGGAGGTGAAAGAAGATGCGTTTTTGGCGCTAACTACAGATAAGGACGAAGTTTATATGGGAGAAGGCTTTACGGCCACTTTTGCCTTTTATGTAGCTGAAGATAATAGAGCACCTTTGCAGTTTAATGACCCTGGTACTCAATTGTCAGAAGTGCTTAAAACCCTGCGCCCTACCAATAGCTGGGAAGAGAATTTTAATATTGAGAGCATTACTGGGGAGAAGGTAAATGTTGGTGGCAAGGGATATATTAGGTATAAAATTTATAGAGCCACTTATTTTCCGCTCAACCTAGATCCTATAGTTTTCCCTTCCGTGCCATTTGAAATGATTAAATACCAAGTGGCCAAATCACCTTCGTTTTTTGGGAGAGATAGAAAAGAGGACTTTAAAACCTTCTACTCTAAGGAGAAGACGGTGAAGGTGAAGGCTTTGCCACCTCACCCACTTAAAGATGCGGTTGCTGTTGGGGAATTCTTTTTAGATGAAAAAATGAGCAAGAAAACGCTCGAGACCGGTGGAAGCTTTGAGTATACTTTTGGAATTTATGGAGAAGGTAATATTTCTGGAATTAGTGGACCGAAAATTCCTGACAATAAAGCCATTGAATTTTATCCTCCCGATGTGAGTCAAGACATAAACCGTAATAATAGCAAAGTAACGGGTTCAAAAAAATTCACTTACTATGGTTTGCCAAATGAACCAGGTCAGTATAACATGGAAGACTATTTCAGTTGGGTGTATTTTAACCCGAAAACTGCTAAATATGATACCCTTAAATCTGAAGTAAAGTTTGAGGTTACGGGAGAAAGTAAAAAGAACATTTCAATTTCTTCAGTTGATTTAGGCTCGTTTTATGACTCCATTGAAGATAAATCAAATAATTTAGAAAGTTTGACCGAAGATAAGACCATGCAAGTCCTTGCCAATATTTTAATATTAGCTATGTTCGCGGGCGCTGGTTTCATCTACTTTAAAAAATAAATGGGCAATACTTTCGGTAATCTTTTCAGAATCCACACCTACGGAGAATCTCACGGAAAGGCTTTGGGTGTAATCATTGATGGCTGCCCAGCGGGTTTGCATATTGATGAAGCATTTATTCAATCAGAGCTGGACAGGAGAAAACCAGGGCAGTCTAAAATTACTACTCAGAGGAAAGAAGCCGATGAGTTTGAAATCGTTTCTGGTGTTTTTGAAGGGAAGTCTACTGGAACACCGATTAGTATTATCATCCGAAATCAAGATCAGAAAAGTAAGGACTACTCTCATATAGCAGATAAATTCCGCCCATCGCATGCCGATTATACTTTTCAGAAAAAGTATGGCATTCGTGATTATAGAGGTGGGGGAAGAAGTTCTGCAAGAGAAACAGTTGCCCGAGTTGCCGCTGGAGCCATTGCCAAGCTTTACCTCAGGCATCATGAAATTTCATTTCATGCTTATGTATCTCAAGTTGGGAACTTGAAACTGGATAAAGACTATACTCAGCTCGACCTTACAAAAACCGAAGACAACATTCTTCGTTGCCCCGATCCAGAAATGGCTGAAAAAATGATTGAGCTAATTGACCAAACACGTAAAAATCGTGATACCATTGGTGGAATTGTTACTGGAGTTATTCTGGGCGTTCCGGCTGGTTTGGGAGAACCTGTCTTTGATAAGCTTCATGCGGAAATTGGCAAAGCCATGCTCTCTATTAATGCGGTAAAAGGCTTTGAATATGGGAGTGGTTTTGAAGGGGTAAAAATGAATGGTTCGGAACATAACGATGCGTTCTATATGGATAATAACATAGTGAAAACCAGAACTAACTACTCTGGGGGCATACAAGGAGGTATATCGAACGGGCAAGATATTTACTTCAATGTAGCCTTTAAACCCGTTGCTACAATCATGATTGATCAAGAAAGTATTAATGAAGCTGGAGATACGGTTGCGGTAGAAGGTAAAGGTCGCCACGACCCTTGTGTAGTACCGCGCGCGGTACCTATCGTAGAAGCAATGGCCGCTTTGGTAATTGCTGATTATTTGCTAATTAGCGAGACTAATCGAATTTAGACTATCTATATATACATATGAAAAAGCTTCCTCTTCATATCAAAATAATGATCGGGCTTTTGGCTGGTGTTATTTGGGCATTCACCGCAAGTGCACTTGGCTGGAATCAATTTACTACTGATTGGATCGACCCATTTGGTCAGATTTTTATCAGAATGTTGAAGTACATAGCAGTTCCATTAGTGCTGTTTTCCATTATTGGAGGAATTTCTAGCTTAAAAGACTTGTCCAAACTTGGTAGAATGGGTGCTAAGACATTGTCATTCTATTTAGTCACAACGGTTTTCGCTGTGGGTATTGGTTTAGTCTTGGTAAATGTTTTTAGACCAGGTGATTTTATTGACGAGGAGCAAAGAATAAAAAATCGACTCCAATACGAAGAGTGGGTTGCGTCTACAGACGGTGTTGAAATATTAGATGGTAAGAACTTTTTAGCTGACCCAAAATATAACAATCTCGATTTCAAGCAAGAAATGACCGAGGCTGAAAAGAAAATGGTCGAGGAAAAGCAGGCGACAGCAAATGAGAAGAAAGATGAGGGGCCTCTTTCTTTTTTGGTAGATATGGTGCCAGAAAATATTGTGCTGTCACTGTCGAATGACAAACTGATGCTCCAGGTAATTTTCTTTGCCATATTTTTTGGGATTTGTTTGGCACTAGTGCCTGACGACAAGGGTGCTGGGCTTAAGAATTTTGTGGATGCCACCAACGAAGTATTTCTTAAAATGGTGGACATTATAATGAAGTCTGCACCATTCTTTGTCTTCGCCTTATTGGCTGGTGTTATTTCGAAAATGGCGGACACGCCAGGTGAAGTACTAGAGATTTTCAAAGGGCTAGCTTCCTACTCTGTTACTTTAGTGGCTGGCCTTCTGTTCTTGATTTTTATATTTTACCCACTTATTGTTAAGACTTTCGTCAAGAAACTTTCTTATAAAAAGTTCTTTCAAAAAATTAGCCCAGCTCAATTTTTGGCTTTTTCAACCAGTTCTAGCGCAGCAACTTTGCCAGTGACTATGGAGTGTGTTGAAGATAATCTAGGAGTGTCCAAAAACGTTTCGAGCTTTGTTTTGCCTATTGGGGCAACAGTGAACATGGACGGAACGAGTTTGTATCAAGCCGTTGCGGTAGTCTTTATGGCGCAAATGCACATGGTTGATTTATCCATAACGCAGCAACTTACAATTGTGCTTACCGCTACTTTGGCCTCTATCGGTTCGGCAGCAGTGCCTAGTGCTGGAATTGTTATGATGGTGGTAGTGCTTCAGTCTGTGGGCTTAAACCCGGCCTGGATAGCAATTATTTTTCCTGTCGATAGACCACTGGATATGTTAAGAACGGTGGTTAATGTAACAGGTGATGCTACAGTAGCTACCTTAGTTGCTAAATCTGAAAACGAATTAAAGGAAGACTGAGAAACTTTTCAATTACCTTTGTGGTTCAAAAGGACTAGACAGTTAGATATGAAAGCGGTAAACATATATATGGAAGCCAACCCTAACCCAAACTCTATGAAGTTTGTGGTGAACTTTATGCTTTTGCAAGAGGGAGTGAGTTTCGATTATCCTAATATTGAATCAGCTAAGGAATCTCCTTTGGCACAAGAATTATTCAATATCCCTTCAGTAGAAAGAGTGTTCTACATGAGTAATTTTATTACAGTTACTAAATCGGAATCTGTGGAATGGCCAGAGATTCAGAATGAAGTTAAAAATGTAATTAAGCCATACCTAGAGAACGAAAAGCCTTTGATTCTTCAGGAGTTGGAGAAAGATCCATTATTTGACGAAAACGATTCTGAAGTAGTAAAACAAATCAAAGGCATTTTGGACGAATACATCCGCCCAGCAGTAGAACAGGATGGTGGAGCCATTGGCTTTGCTTCCTTTAATGACGGAGTGGTAAAAGTGAACCTTCAAGGTTCTTGCAGCGGATGTCCGGCTTCAGCTGTTACCTTAAAGTCAGGTATAGAGAACTTGTTAAAAAGAATGCTTCCTAACGATGTAAGAGAAGTGGTAGCTGAAGGGGTTTAAAAGAATTAAACATATTGAGTTTATATTTAAGGTGATTCGAAAGGATCACCTTTTTATTTGAGCATCACTTAGATTTAGAAACTCTATTTAATGAATAGTATGAAAGCGAACATCAAGAAAATTGCTGTACTAACCTCTGGGGGTGACGCACCAGGAATGAATGCTGCTGTTAGGGCAGTGGTTAGGTCTAGTGTTTATTATAACCTCGATGTCTATGGAGTTTATAAAGGTTATGACGGACTTATTAATGGAGATATAGAACAACTTCAAGCGCGATCAGTATCTAACATACTAAGTCGTGGAGGTACATTTCTACTTTCCGCTAGAAGTGATGAGTTTAGAACCAAAGAGGGGAGAGCAAAAGCCTACGAAAACTTCAAAGCAAATGACTTAGATGCTTTAGTGGTAATTGGTGGTGACGGTTCGTTCACTGGTGCCGATGTGTTTAGTCAAGAGTATGATGTTCCTGTTTTAGGAATACCAGGCACAATTGATAATGACTTGGCAGGAACGGATTTTACCATTGGATATGATACAGCATGTAATACGGCTACCGAGGCGATTGATAAAATTAGAGATACGGCCTCTTCTCATGAAAGGCTGTTCTTCGTGGAGGTCATGGGCAGAGATGCTGGCTTTATTGCTGTAAATTCTGGGATAAGTGGTGGTGCCGTGGCGATGTTACTGCCAGAGCATAATTGGGGAATTGATGATTTGATCAGAAGACTTCAAAGAGGAGCATCTAATCATAAAGCTTCTAATATTGTAATTGTGGCCGAAGGCTGTAAACTTGGTTCTGCTTATGAAATAGCAGCCAAAGTAAAAGCTCAGTTAGGTTACTTTGATATTCGCGTCACTGTTTTGGGGCATTTACAGCGAGGTGGTTCTCCTACTACTTCAGATAGGGTGCTTGCCAGTCATCTAGGCGTGGCTGCTGTTGAGGGCTTGCTAAATGGGCGATCAAATGTTATGGTTGGGGTAGTGAACAGTAAGGTGGTCTATACCCCCATCAACGAGGCAGTTAAAACCATTAAGGAAATTGATGCTGACGAGTTTAGGATCGCTAAAATTCTATCGATCTAATTAAAGTCAAGTAATCCAATTTATAGGGCAAGCTTATCCAAGTTGGATTTAGAATTGAGCCAGCCTGTAGGGAAGCTCCCCGAAGTATTCAACATAAAGTGATTAAAAACAAAAAAGCCCAGCAATGTGCTGAGCTTTTTGAAGTAGTCCGTAGGAGGGCAATACGTTAAGAATTCTTCCAGTGGAAGAATTTAGAATTGAGCCAGCCTGCAGGGAAGCTCCCCGAAGTACTCAACATAAAGTGATTAAAAACAAAAAAGCCCAGCAATGTGCTGAGCTTTTTGAAGTAGTCCGTAGGAGGGCAATACGTTAAGAATTCTTCCAGTGGAAGAATTTAGAATTGAGCCAGCCTGCAGGG
>NZ_JAXMOQ010000010.1:0-81969 GCF_034669765.1 Roseivirga sp. | reverse complement strand
GGGCATTCAAGGAGTAGCTGGCGCTAAAGGAGACAAAGGCGATAAGGGTATAGCTGGAACCAACGGTACTAATGGAGCTGATGGCGCAAAAGGTGATAAGGGAGATAAAGGTGATAAAGGAGATCAGGGCATTCAAGGAGTAGCTGGTGATAAAGGAGACAAAGGTGATAAAGGAGATCAGGGCATTCAAGGAGTAGCTGGCGCTAAAGGAGACAAAGGCGATCAGGGTATAGCTGGAGCTAACGGTACTAATGGAGCTGATGGTGCAAAAGGTGATAAAGGCGACCAAGGTATTGCTGGAACTAATGGTACTAATGGAGTAGCTGGCGCAAAAGGTGATAAGGGAGATAAAGGAGATCAGGGCATTCAAGGAGTAGCTGGTGCTAAAGGAGACAAAGGTGATAAAGGCGACCAAGGTATAGCGGGAACTAACGGTACTAATGGAGTAGCTGGCGCAAAAGGTGATAAAGGTGACAAAGGTGATCAGGGCATTCAAGGAGTAGCTGGTGATAAAGGAGATAAAGGCGACCAAGGTATTGCTGGAACTAATGGTACCAATGGTGTAGATGGCGCTAAAGGTGACAAAGGTGATAAAGGAGATCAGGGTATAGCTGGAACCAACGGTACTAACGGAGCTGATGGCGCAAAAGGTGATAAGGGTGACAAAGGTGATAAAGGAGACAAAGGAGATCAGGGCATTCAAGGAGTAGCTGGCGCTAAAGGCGACAAAGGCGATAAGGGAGACCAAGGTATAGCGGGAACTAACGGTACTAATGGAGTAGCTGGTGCAAAAGGTGATCAAGGTATTCAGGGAATCCAAGGTGTAGCCGGAACAAATGGCATCAATGGAATTGACGGTGCTAAAGGAGTCAAAGGAGATAAGGGACTAGACGGTACTAACGGAGTTGATGGCGCAAAAGGTGATAAAGGTGACAAGGGAGATAAAGGCGACCAAGGTATAGCTGGAACTAACGGTACTAATGGAGCTGATGGCGCAAAAGGTGACAAAGGTGACAAAGGAGATCAGGGCATTCAAGGAGTAGCTGGTGCTAAAGGAGAGAAAGGTGAGAAAGGTGATAAAGGAGACCAAGGTATTGCTGGAGCTAACGGTACTAATGGAGCTGATGGTGCAAAAGGTGATAAAGGCGATCAGGGTATTGCTGGAACTAACGGCACTAACGGAGTTGATGGTGCAAAAGGTGATAAGGGTGATAAAGGCGATCAGGGTATTGCTGGAACTAATGGGTCAAATGGAGCTAATGGCGCAAAAGGCGATAAAGGTGATAAGGGAGATAAAGGAGATAGAGGCGACCAAGGTATTGCTGGAACTAATGGGTCAAATGGAGCTGATGGCGCAAAAGGTGACAAAGGTGATCAAGGTATCGCTGGAACTAACGGAACGAACGGTACCAACGGAGCAGATGGAAAAACAATATTAAATGGTAGCTCAAACCCTACAGCAGCCGATGGAGTTGATGGCGACTTCTTTATGAATACTACTACGTTAGATCTATTCGGGCCCAAAACTGCTGGAAACTGGGGAAGTAGTACATCATTAATTGGTGACAACAGACAAATCAATGACGCTGACAATAACACAGTCATTACTACCGATCTCAACAATAGCAACGATGATATTATTCGTTTTAAAACAGCCGGAAACGAAGTATTAAGAATCAATAATGAGACCCTGGAATTCACAAACGATTCTAAATCTGTCTTTATCGGTGAAGAATCAGGACTAAGTAACACAGGAAATGATAATGTAGGAATTGGTATTGGGTCATTAGAAGACAACACTTCTGGGTCAAAGAATGTGGCTCTAGGTTATCAATCACTTAATAAAGTTAGTACAGGAAGTGGCAATGTAATGCTAGGCTATCGTGCAGGATTTAGTCATAAAGGAAGTAATACATTGTACATAGAAAACTCACCTTCTAATAACCCTTTAATTTATGGAGATTTTAGTAGTGATGTTGTAAACATTAATGGAAAACTTGGCATTGGCGTAGCATCTCCAAGTTCAATGACCTATGAGTTAGAAGTAAATGGTAACGCTTCTGTGGTCTCATTAACACAGACTTCGGATAAACGTTTTAAAGAAAATTTCACATCCATTCCAAGTCCACTAAAAAATCTACTCCAATTAGAAGGCCTCAAGTACGAATGGAAAATAAACAATGAGGCCAATAGAAATTTTGAAAAGGGCCTTCAAATTGGCTTCATCGCTCAAGAAGTGCGAAAAATATTTCCAGAATTAGTCAAGGAAGATTCTGAAGGTTACTTGAGCCTGAATTATGCTCAGCTAACACCAGTTTTAGTTGAAGCAATTAAAGAGCAACAATCACAGATTGAGCTACTAAATAATGAAGTAGAGGGCTTAAAAGATCAACTCAGCCAAATTTTGAGCTTGTTGAAGAAAGGAGAAAAGCATGATAAATAACAAACTCCTCCTTTTATTCATTTTCACCATTTTTTTCTTTTCGTTGAATGCACAGGTTTTCATCAATGGAACCAATAGTAAAATTGTAAGCCAAGGAAGCCCTTCAATCAGCATGAATGGATTAGATCTCATTAATGAAGGCGAACTTCGTTTGGACGGAGGTGAAGTAACCATTCGCGGAACAAAAGATGCATACATTGATGGCACCAACTCCCCTATTTTTAATGATCTTAAATTAAGAATATCAGGTGATTTAGTAATTGGTACTCACATAACTGTCAACAATCAGTTTATCATTGAAGCTGGAGGAGTTGACCTACAAGACTATAATTTATTACTTCCAAAAAATGAAAGTAAACTAATCGGTGAAAATTCTAACAATCGAGTCTTGAGTAGTGGCTCTGGAGAAATCATCAAATATTACACTCAGCAGAACCTAAAAAATGAAAATGTAGGAAACCTTGGATTAATGTTTAATGATTTTGAAAACTCAGATGGCCTACTGATCAAAAGAGGACATTCAATATTACCCATCCCTTTTGGAGAAAGCATTACCCGATATTATAAAGTGAGTACAAAAATGAAACCTCAGGATAAACTTAACATAGGTCTTGAATACTTTGACGATGAAGTTTTAGTAAAAGACCCTAAACTGAAAGAGCAAATTTGGATTCAAAATAATGGAGAGTGGAACCGGACAGAGGCCAACCTGTCCAGAGGCGGCAACGCTAATGGGAATATTGTAAAAGCCCAAGTGGAAATTTATGAATCCATCATTACCGTTGGGCTTTACAAAAAGCTAATTGATAAAGCCCTTATACCGAATGTTTTTACGCCAAACAATGATGGAATAAATGACTATTTCATTATTCCAGAAATTGAAAAACTCCCTAGAGCACAGGTTAAAATTTACAATGTATACGGCAACTTACTTTATGATCAAACCAATTACAATGCAAACCCTTGGGATGGGAAACTTAGCGGTAAAACTCAGCCTTTTGGTGTTTACCTCTATCAGGTCATAGATGAGGAAAACCCTCTTGAATTTATAGAAGGTGAAATTACCATCATTAAATGAGAGCATTAAGCCCATATCGCCTTTTTCTATTCGGACTGATCTTATTGACGAACAACAGTTTCGCTCAGCAGATTACGGAATATAGCCAGTACTTAAACAACAACTACCTTATTAACCCCGCGGCTACAAATATTTCTAACCACCTGAACATAGACTTTAGTGTTCGAAAACAAGAATCGAACCGGATAAATGATGTCAGTTCATACTATATGTCGGTTTATGGAACAATCAAAAGCCCAATTCTTTCACAAAATATGAGCAACGGGTTTAGATTAAAAAAGTATGTCGATAATAGCACAGTTAAAGCGTTCAACCCTAAACCTATACCCGTTATAGGGGCTATTATATCAAAAGATAATTTTGGGTTATTAGAAAAGACAACCGCGCATATAACAACAGGAATGCACCTTCCACTAAACGCTCGTTACAGTTTAAGTACAGCAGCCACCATAGGACAAGTACTATTGAATGTAAGTGATGATTATTTTATTTTAGAAGATAATGATCTTCCGTTTAATCAATTCATCACAAGTTTTAACAGAGAAAAATTTCTGGACCTTGGTCTAGGCATTTGGTTTTATTCAGACCAATTACAACTTGGATACGGTATTAAGAGACTGTTTTCCGGCAATTCATCAAATCAAGAAAGTGAAGACGGTTTTAAAATAAAAAACCAACACCTTATCAACGCAGGATTCAAGTTTACGCTTAATTCTGATTGGCAATTGATTACTTCCCTATTGCACAGAGTAAATCCTTACGAAAAAAATACAAGCGACTACTCGATGAAACTAATCTTTAACCAAAACCTTTGGACAACTCTCTCTCTTAGGAAAGAAAAAATTCTAGTTTTTAATCTTGGGCTAAAGCTCAGCGATTCTATTTCTTTCAGCTATTCATATGATCACGGTTCGAAAAATCAAGGAACAGAAAGCCTTTCAGCAAATGAAGTTGCCTTCCAGTTTTCAACCTCTAAGTCAAAAAAGTAATCTAGTATTAAACGTTAAATACAAGACATTAAATAAAAAAAGCCTTTGGTAAAACACTGAAAACATAAAGTAAAATCATGGCAAATCCAGCAATTAACTATTTAGAGACAGGTTCATCAGACACCAAAGACCAAATCAACAACTGGGTAAACAATAACAGTTCGTCATTTAATCAAGGCCTTATTTGGAAAGTAGGGATCACCACTCCTGAAAAGTTATTAAAAATCCAAAAGTTAATTCTGGAGGATATTGAATGCATTCATTGGAAATATTGGCCGGGTGACACATTTGCCAATTTATTCGGAATTATCAGAGAATTGAACAAGAGTCCAATTGTTTTAAAATCCGAGCATTCTGAATATATATCCAGAGGTGCTCTTATTTTTATTTATAAAACCAGAGTAAATCAAAAAGACTATTTGAGACACGTCAAGACTTACCCAGCAAAGTTATCGATTTCCAGGTAACTAGTTCCCCATATTCACCACCAGCTTCCCAAACGTCCCTCCCACTTTCATCGCGTCAAAAGCCGAAATGATTTCTGAAAATGGTCGAACTGAATCTAAAATAGGTTTGAGTTTATGTTGGTTAATAAAGGTTACCATCTGCTTGAATTCTTGATCGTTGCCCATGGTGGAGCCTTGTAGGGTAATCTGATTCCAGAACATGCGGAACATATCTAGTTTTTGAGGAGTGCCATTGGTAGCACCATAAAAAACAATTCTTCCAGAGGGCTTCATCATTTTAATAAAGTCGTTGAGCTGATCTCCGCCTGCGCTATCGATGACTACATCGAAACCACCAGAAGCCTGAAGCGCCTCTTTCTGCCAACCTTCAGCCTTATAATTAAAGCCAGCCTTTGCTCCTAAACCAATACAGGTTTCAATCTTGTCAGCACTGCCCGAAGTAACATATACATTTGCTTTGGCCGCCAAAGCGTACAACATAGCAAACTGTGCTACTCCACCTCCAGCACCAGAAATCAATACATTTTGACCTGCCAACACTTGTCCTTGAGTAAACACCGCCCTAAAAGCTGTGAGTCCACCTAAAGGAATGGAAGCGGCTTCATCCCAACTTAAATGCTTTGGTTTTTCGTGAATCTTTGATGCTTCTACTACTACATACTCAGCAAAAGTACCATTAATAGGCATTCCTAATATGCTGTAGGCCTTAGACTGGACCTTTGGATTTTCTCCCCAATCAATATTCGGATTGATGATGACTTCGTTGCCAATTAAATCGAATGAAACTCCAGCACCAACTTCCTCCACAATTCCAGCTCCATCTGAACCCAAAACTGTGTTAGGTTTAATCCCTGGATATTTCCCTTCCCTTATCCATTGGTCTCGTCTGTTTAAAGCAGCCGCTTTCAGCTTAATCAACACCTTTCCTTCGGCAGGAACAGGTTTTTCAATTTCTAACAATTGAATTTTGTCTTCTGGATGATCTACTAAAACAAGTGCTTTCATTAGATTTTAGGCTTGTGCTTTTCGATTATAGGTGATCGATTCTGCCAAGATTTGTTTTTAAGACGCTTTAAAAAGGAGCATCCTCTCCACTTGGAGGTAATGCAGGTGGACTGTCATTGCCATTGGCTTTACTTTGATAAGTCATCGCACCACCGCCACCGCCAGATTCAAAACTAGCAGCACCAGAGCCCGGAAGCGAGGTACCGTAACTTCCGCCAAAGCCAGTAACATCCAAATCGGTAAACTTGGTGTACTTTCCAATAAACTTAAGTTGAACGTTTTCCAAAGAACCGTTTCTGTGCTTAGATATAATCACTTCGCCCACGCCTTGGGTTGGCATTCCGTTTTCGTCTTGCGTAATACCATAATATTCTGGTCGGTAAAGGAACATTACCATATCCGCATCCTGCTCAATAGATCCTGATTCCCTTAAATCGGAAAGCTGCGGACGTTTATCGCCACCACGGGTTTCAACTGCCCTACTCAACTGTGAAAGTGCAATTACAGGTATGCTCAATTCCTTTGCTATATTTTTCAAGGCCCGCGAAATCGAAGCAATTTCTTGTTCACGGTTACCTCCTGAGCCTCCACCCTTAGACGAATCGCCAGACATCAGCTGGAGGTAGTCAATTACCACCAGTTGAATGTCATGCTGTTGTTTTAACCGCCTACACTTCGCCCTTAATTCAAGGATGGATAGCGCGGGGGTGTCATCTATAAAAATGGGGGCTTTTGTTAGATTCGCTGTTTTGTGAACGAGCTGCGCCCATTCGTGTTCGGCCAAATTACCTTTCTTTATCTTCTCCCCTTCCAGTTCGGCTTCGCCAGAAATCAAACGATTGACCAACTGTACAGATGACATTTCCAAAGAGAAAATGGCTACTGCATGCCCATGGTCTACGGCTGCATTTCGAAGGGCAGAAACCACAAAAGCTGTTTTACCCATTGCTGGTCTCGCTGCAATAATTACCAAATCTGATTTCTGCCAACCAGAGGTTACCCTGTCTAAACTCGTGAAACCAGAAGGAATTCCTGTAAGGCCATCTTTATGATTTCTTCTCGCATGAATTTCTTCAAGGGCAGTCGTCATAATGTCCTTCATTTTCTGATATTCCTTACGAATGTTAGTTTCAGAAACTTCGAACAGCGACTGCTCCATTTTATCGAGCAGCTTAAAAACATCAGTAGTATCCTCAAAAGCTTCACGCTGAATTTCAGAAGAAATACGAATCAACTCACGTTTGATGGATTGTTCTACTACGATTCTAGAATGGTATTCAATATTGGCCGCAGAACTTACACGGTTGGTAAGCTGTGTAATGTAGTACGGCCCACCAATCATTTCGATTTTACCTTCTTTTCTTAACTGGCTGGTTACCGTAAGAATATCAATGGGTTCCGAAGCCTGAAAAAGATCATAAATAGCTTGATAGATTACCTTGTGGGCTTCTTTGTAAAAAGATTCAGGCCTAAGAATATCAATCACGTTGGTCAAAGCATCCTTTTCCAACATCAAAGCACCCAAAATGGCCTCTTCAAGGTCTGTCGCTTGGGGTGGTAATTTCCCCAATTGGCTCAGTTCATCACCTAGATTGTTCCTAGATTTATAACCTAAACGCAATGCCGCAGACTTTCCTTTTTCCATACTTCAAACCTAGCGCAAATTCCTATGTTCAACAACGATTGTGTCGAGTACTTACCCACAACTTTTACACTATGTTATACACGTGAGGTTCTAGTTTATTTTGCTTTATTTGTTGAACGTCCTTTTTGTCTTAATTTTGAACGTTCAATCCATCTAATAATATGACTCAAAATTCTCAACGTATCCATTTCATTGCTATCGGAGGAAGCATCATGCATAGCCTAGCCATGAGTTTAAACAAGGCAGGGCACAAAGTAAGCGGATCTGACGATCATTTTCACGAACCCTCTAAATCGAAGCTGAAAGAATTGGGCCTTTTGCCCGAAAATGAAGGTTGGGATGCTAGCAGAATTGACAGCAGTTTGGATTTAGTGATCTTGGGCATGCACGCCAAGGCGAACAATCCAGAGTTATTAAAAGCACAAGAACTAGGGCTTAAAGTACTTTCTTTTCCAGAGTACATTTACGAAGCATCTAAAAACAAACAACGGATCGTAATTGCAGGAAGCCACGGAAAAACTAGCATGACAGCCATTGTGATGCATGTTTTAAAAGATACTGATCGTGACTTCGACTATATGGTAGGTGCTCAAATCAAAGGTTTTGATGAGCAAGTGAAACTATCCGATGCGCCAATCATCATTATTGAAGGTGATGAATACTTGACTTCAGCCTTAGACTCACGACCAAAATTTTTACACTACGACCATCATATTGCGAGCGTTTCAGGAATTGCTTGGGATCACTTTAATGTTTTTCCAACTCTGGATGATTACGTAAATCAATTCGAATTGCTGGCCGATTCTTCATCTAAGGCAAGTACCTTAATCTATTGTGAGGAAGATAATTTGGCCTCTATGATTATTGCCGAAAAGGAAAGACCAGACGTTACCAATATTCCTTACAAGGCGCATGAACACGTAGTGAGAGATGGCATTACTTATTTAAGATTGCCTGATGGTGAGATTAAAGTTGAAATTTTTGGTTACCATAACATGCAAAACTTGAGTGGGGCACAGGCCATACTCAAGAGGATTGGTATTACCGATGACCAGTTCTACAAAGCCATTGTGACCTTTAAGGGGGCTGGTAAAAGGATGGAGATTTTAGGGAAAAATCCTACCACCACTATATATACAGATTTTGCCCACGCTCCTTCTAAACTTTTGGCGACAACCACAGCCATAAAAAACCAGTTTCCAAACCGTTATTTGGTGGCATGTCTCGAACTGCACACCTTCAGCAGTTTGAACAAAGACTTTATTGAGCAATACCAAAACACCTTTAATAATAGCGATGAGGCGATTATCTACATCAATCCAGAAGCCGCAAAACAAAAAGGGCTTGAAGCATTGACAGAAGCTGACCTTAGAACGGCCTTCAACAGAAAAGACATTATACTCTTTAATGACACTGCTGAATTAAATGATCATTTGATGCAACATAGCTGGGCCAATAAAAACTTGATTCTTATGAGTTCTGGTAATTTTGGAGGCCTTAACATAGAAGCACTTAAGCAACACATTCTTTAAAAGCACCTGCATAAACAGGAAATCATGGAATTAAATCTTAAAAACCCATTGGCGTTTTTCGATCTGGAAACGACAGGTATTAACATTGCCCAAGACAGAATCGTAGAATTGGCAATACTTAAGGTAATGCCAAATGGCGTGGTAGAGAAAATGCATCATTTGATCAACCCTACTATTCCAATTCCTGAAGAATCGGCCATGATTCACGGTATCCGTGATGAGGATGTAAAAGACAAACCCACTTTTAAAACTTTGGCTAAAAGCGTGGCGAAATTTTTAGAAGGAGCCGATTTGGCTGGTTTCAACCACGTGCGTTTTGATATTCCCCTTTTGGTAGAAGAGTTTTTAAGGGCAGGAGTAGATTTTGAAGTAGGCAACCGAAAATTGGTGGATGCCCAAAAAATCTTCTTCATGATGGAAAAAAGGACGCTTACTGCGGCTTACCAATTCTATTGCAATAAAGAATTAGAAGGAGCCCATGGTGCTATGGCCGATACAGAAGCTACTTACGAAGTACTCAAAGCCCAACTCGACAAATACAATGGCCAATCGGTAGAAGATATTGGAGGCAACGTTATCGCAAAAATCGAAAATGACATGGCCTCATTGCACCAATTGGTAGGTTCCAACATGGTTGATCTTGGCGGACGCTTTGTGTTTAACGACAAAGGTATTGAAGTCTTCAATTTTGGTAAGCACAAAGGCAAACCTGTAACCGAAGTACTCGAAAAAGAGCGTGGCTATTACGACTGGATGATGCAAGGAGATTTTCCACTCGACACCAAACGTAAACTAACACAGATTAAGCTCAAAGGCTTTAAAATGGGGTAAGCTCTGGCTTTGAGTTTTGTTTTTTGAATTTTGGGTTTTATGTTTCTTTCAATCCTCTCCCTCCTATTATCCATTATCTTAATAGTACTTGGCTTGATCCATTTCAATTGGGTATTGGGCGGAAAATGGGGTTTTGAGGTAGCCCTACCGACCAATGAAGCAGGCAAAAGAGTGCTTAACCCTAAAAAATTAGATAGCCTGATTGTCGGGTTAGGATTGTCTGCCTTTGGTGCTTTCTATTTATTTCAAGCAATATATACAGCGATAGAAATGCCTAGTTGGCTCACCACATATGTTGGCTGGATTATCCCCTCGATCTTTTTACTAAGGGCAATCGGTGATTTTAAATTCGTAGGCTTCTTTAAAACAATCAAGTCCACCCCTTTTGCTAAAATGGACACTAAACTATTTTCTCCGCTGTGCTTATTTATGGCTTTGGCTGGGTTTGCTATTCAGATATTTGCGAGATAACGCTTTACTTATTCCTTAGGCCTCCCAATCCCGAAGTCTCGAGACCTCCCTGGAGGGACTTTTGAGCATCAGTCAACTTTATTTTCTGGGCCTAAATTAAGTACTGCCGTAAAAGTCTTCCCCTAGGGGAAGATTTAGATGGGGCTTTTATTCAAAGGCACCAAGTTTTATTAAATACCTAAAAAATAACTGCATAAAAAAAACGGACTCACTTTAAGGCGAGTCCGTTTAAATTTTAGATTTAAAATTGCTTAAGCAATCTCAACTAATTCTATATCAAAGACTAAGTCTTTTCCAGCCAAATCATGATTGGCATCAATAATCACTACATCTTCTTTTACTTCTTTCACCTTCACTGGCACTTGTTGGCCGTTTGGCTGAGACATTGCAAGTTGTTGACCCACTTCAGGTTTCAAATCTTCAGGTAAGTTAGCTTTTGGCACATCGAAGTATAACTCTGGGTTAACTTCACCATAAGCCTCTGCTGCAGGAATTTCTGCAGTTACTTTTTGTCCTTTTTCCATACCATCTACGGCAGCATCAAATCCTTTGATCATTTGACCTGCACCCACTTGAAAACCTAATGGCTCTCTTCCTTCAGATGAATCGAAAACGGTTCCATCTTTCAATCTTCCAGTGTAATGCACTTTGACGTTATCGCCTTGCTTTGCTTTTGACATAATTCTTTCTTTTAAATTTTTCCTTGATTTTCAAGAAGTTGCAAAGTTATAAAACCTTAGCGCAATGCCCAAGAATAACGGAAAAAGCTGCCAACCTCTTTGTTTTTAAGGGTTATTAAGGTAGAACAGTCTCAACTGGGTATTGTTATAAACTCCGGGGCAAAGGAATAATGTAACGAAACCGTGACTTCAAAAACTGTCAGAAAAGTCATGTTATTTTTTGTACTAGAAATCATTCAAAAGCAAAGGACATTGAGTAGATTAAGATGTTTTTGGAAGTGTCAACCCAATAAGACAACAGCAACAATATTACAAATAATCAGAAATGAGCTTTCTAAAAGCCGAATGGCGAAAACTTGCAATTGCGAATTATGTTATCGATCCAGAGCTACTGACCAAATACCTCCCTCCAAAAACTGAGTTAGACTTATGGAAAGGCACCTGCTATGTTAGCCTTGTAGGCTTTATGTTCCTCAACACCAAACTGTTAGGCTTACCAATCCCTTTCCATCGCAATTTCGAAGAAGTAAACCTGAGGTTCTATGTGAAATATAAGGAGGATGGTAAATGGAAAAGAGGCGTAGTTTTCATCAAGGAAATTGTACCCAAAGCAGCTTTAACATTCATTGCTAATACCGTATACAAAGAGCATTACCAAACCATGAAAATGTCGCATTTATTGAAAGAGTTTGAAAAAGAGAGATCGGTGGAATACACCTGGTCGCTCAATGGTAAGAAAAACCTCTTCGCATTAAAAGCTGACTTAGCCCCTACTGTTATTGACAGAAATTCCGAATTCGAATTTATTACCGAGCATTACTGGGGCTATACCAAAGCTGGAGCGAATTCCACCTTTGAATACGAAGTAACCCACCCTCGATGGGATTGCTATAAAGTAACAGACTATAAGATTGACGTGGACTTTAATGCGGTTTACGGAAATGATTTTTCAATGCTTACCGACATTAAACCAGTATCCGTAATGCTGGCCGAAGGGTCTGAAATCACAGTCGAGAACAAAAGGAAGGTATGAGGTTCGTATTATTCAATCTTGATAACTTTAATAACTAGATGAAGGCTTACATGTCGATATTGCTTTTAACACTCACTCTATTCTCCTGCGGAAGTGATGATAATTTAAATGGGTTATGGAAACTAAATTTTGATCAATCAAGTCAATCTCCCTCAATCCCTTATGAACTCTTTTTTAATGAGGACACACTTTATTTAACAGATGAGTACTCGTTTATCTACCAAACTAATTATGTCATAAAAGATGATTCTATAAGCCTGACATTTTCAAACGGAAACACTTGGAAAACCAGTTTCATAAAGAAATCAGGTAATCTAATATTAGGAAACGGTTCATTTTATAAAAATGATTCTGGGCACTTTGATCCTAGTCTACAGTATGATTTAATAGACCTTGAAACAGATGAAGTATTAAACCCAAATGCCAACATGCTTTTTATTCATTTGATGAAAATAAATGATTCGCTCCAAGTAAGGTTGAATGACGTAATAGCAGACCAGGGCAGTATTCCTGCATATATAAATAGAGGGCATAGCAGTGCAAATCAACCTTTAGCCCTATTTGTAGGAGAAGGGGTTACATTCAATGATCTCGTAGAGGTTTACAAATGGCTACAAATAAGTGGTTTGAGTGAGATCACGTTGATTACGGGGCATAAAATGCTAGCAGAGTTTTATATTCAGAAGGATCAAATCAGCATTAATCAACAAGCACTCGACTCATTCATCAGCCTTAAAAACATACCACCAGCACCTCAAAAACCCAAAAGCAATGAACAAGATAGATCAGTAATTGAAATCCAAAACTCAATTGATTTAGAGCAGCTTGAAAAGCTCGTTGATTCGCAGAAATACCTTATTAGAATCGATGAAAGAATTGACTTATTGGACTACCTAAAACTGTGTGAAATCATCAAGCACAACCCAAACATTAAAAAAGAGATTAGGTAACTAATTCTGATCCTCCTCACAAATAAGAACAAAGAAAGGTTTAAAGGTTCGCGGTACTTATTTACATTTGCACCATGTTTGAAAATGCGAGTTTTGTAATAAGCAATACGGATCACAATTTATGCCCTAAACCAGATAAGCCTGAGTTCGCATTTATTGGCCGTTCGAATGTGGGCAAATCGTCCCTCATTAATATGCTTACGCAAAAGAAGAACTTGGCTAAAACTTCTGGCCGACCTGGCAAAACACAGCTGATCAATCATTTCATTGTAGACGATCAGTGGTACTTGGTCGATTTACCGGGTTATGGCTATGCCAAAACCAGTAAGTCAAATCGAGTGGCTTGGAGTATTATGATTGAGAAATACCTTTTGGAAAGAGAAAACCTCCAAATGGTGTTTGTGCTGATTGATAGCCGATTGGAGCCACAAAAAATTGACATCGAGTTTGTAACATGGTTGGGTGAAGCAGGAATCCCCTTGGGACTCATTTTCACCAAAGCCGATAAGCAATCGATTAACAAATCTCAGCAGAGCATTGCCCGCTTTAGAAAGGTAATGAAAGAAACTTGGGAAGAATTACCTGTGATGTTCGTAAGTTCGGCCGAATCAGGTTTAGGCCGTACAGAAATTGCTGAGTACATTCACGGAGTGCTCACCACATAATTTTTATTTTAATCAAAGCCAATGGCGGGGTCGCCCAAAGGCAATAATGTATAAATCGTAAATATGAAGTTTGAAGAAATTGCCGCAGTAACTGGAAAAGGTGGTTTGTTTAGAATTGCAAAACCAGGAAGAACGGGGATAATTCTGGAGTCTTTAGATGCTCAGAAAAAGAAGGTAGTCGTAGGAGCCGATGCGCAGGTGTCCATTCTAAGTGAGATTTCTATTTACACTCATACCGAAGAAGGAGCTACTCCTTTGGCCGATGTAATGAGGAAAATCCACGCTGAATTTGAGGGTGACACAGGCTTAAGCAAAACCTCTGATCCCGATGAATTGAAAGCCTTTTTACAGCACATTTTGCCTGACTATGATGAAAGCAGGGTGTATGTATCGGACATCAAGAAATTGGTGACTTGGTATAACCTATTGTCCAAAGATCATCCAGAGGTTTTCGAAGAAGAACCGGAAACAGACGAAGAAGCCGAAACAAAAGAAGAAAAATAATTAAATGCCGGTGCTCAACCGGCTTTTTTTATGGATTTAAACGACATACAAACTGGCCTAGCGCTCATCAGCAAAGACTTTCAAGTAGACCCGAAAAATTGGGAGTTGCAGCAAGGTGAAGAAATGACGGAAGAAAGAGCTTTTGGCTTTTTACTAAAACTCGTGGAGCACTTGATGACGCACGACTTCAACCGTCTCCTCAATAGCCTTTATAGAATTGATGTTTCAGAAGAGAAACTAAAAATGGCCTTGGCCGTATCTGACAATCCCGCTCAAACGGTTGCTCAAATGATCTGGGATAGAGAGTTACAAAAGGTAGAAACAAGGAAAAAGTACTCGGGGAGGTAGGTGACAGTTATCAGTTATCAGTTATCAGTTATCAGTTATCAGTTATCAGTTATCAGTTATCAGTTATCAGTTATCAGTTATCAGTTATCAGTTATCAGTTATCAGTTATCAGTTATCAGTTATCAGTTATCAGAAAATAAAAATCAGGAGTCAAGAATCAGTTAAAAAACTAAAAATAAATCTCAACCTATTCTCTTCACTGAACCTACATAAGCCCCTTTTCTTTTCCTGAGGCACGAAGGATCTAGAATTATACCAGCGATCAGTTCCTTCCTCCGAAGCCTCGGAGTCAGGATGAAAAGCATTGTGCATATAAAATCAGATTCTGGTAAATACGTGTATAAATACAGGCTAATTGAAAGCACACTCTTCAAAGTTAAGTCATGCTGTAAGTTCCGAAGTCTCAGAAACACAAAATCACGGACTCAACGAGAGCTAACAACTACCCCTCAGAAGCTTCCTTCACCATATTCATACTACCTATAAAAAACGGTACCCTTTGGTGAAGCGATGTGGGTTTAATCTCCATAATACGTTGTTTGCCATCGGTGGCCAAACCACCCGCTTGTTCGGCAATCATGGCCAAACAATTACACTCATACATCAAACGTAGTTTGCCATTAGGTGCTTTCACGGTAGATGGATAAAAATATATTCCGCCTTTCAATAAGTTTCTATGAAAATCAGCCACCAATGAACCAATGTAACGTGCTGAATAACCTCTGTCCTTACACTTATCTACATAATCAGTTACTGACTGTGAAAAGCCCTTAGAACCTCCTTCGTTCACAGAATAGATAGTGCCATCTTTTGGCATTTTCATGTCTTGGTGCGACAGTAAATACTCACCTAAAGAAGGCTCATAAGTAAAGCCATTGACGCCTTTTCCCGTTGTGTATACAAACATGGTAGACGAGCCGTACAAAATATATCCAGCTGCTATTTGAGCCGTTCCAGGTTGCAATACATCCTCCATCGTTACAGGACTGCCTACTGGCGAAACCCTTCTGTAAATCGAAAAAATAGTTCCTACCGAAACGTTTACATCAATATTGGAAGAACCATCTAAGGGATCCATCGCAATGATGTATTTCGCATTAGGGGTATTCAGGTCAATAATATCTTCATTCTCTTCAGAAATGATGGCGGCTACTTCCCCACCCTTTTGCAAAGCACGGGTAAAACGGATATTTGCAGCCACATCTAAATTTTGTTGCGCTTCGCCCTGAACATTATCTGCACCATAAGCGCCAGTAATATCAGCCAAACCTGCACGGTTAATTTCACGGTTCACCACCTTGCCAGCATAGGCTAAGTCCCTGATCAGTTGTGATAATTCACCCGAAGCAAAAGGAAATGACTCCTGGTTCTTCATGATAAAACGATCGAGGTTGGTACCTACTGGAAGTGCGATTCGGGAATTTTCAGCTTTAGACATATGCAACAATAATTTTAATCTCAGAAAACGTTGATAACTTGCAGTGCGAAATTAACAAAAATAACTCACGAGCATTGAAAGTATTTAAGTTTGGAGGCGCATCTGTTAAAGATGCCGATTCGGTGAAAAATATGACTTCTATAATTGAAGCCAATATTTCGGATCAATTAGTGGTCATTGTCTCTGCCATGGGCAAAATGACCAATGCCTTTGAGGCTGTTCTCCAAAAATTGATTGACGAAGAAGACCCTACTGAAGCACTTCAGTACATCAAAGATTTCCACTTTGGAATTATCTCTGACCTTGGTTTGTCAGGGAATCAGCAACTCCATCAAGAAATCAATACTGATTTTGAAATGATTGACAATGAGCTAGCTCGCTTTAGCTCTTCTATGGGCTATGATTTCATCTATGACCAAACCGTTTCCTTCGGAGAAATATTTTCTTCACGAATAGTGGCAGCCTATTTAAGTACCCGCCAGATCAAAACCACTTGGCTGGATGCGCGGAAAATGGTGAAAACTGATAATATTCACCGTCAAGCCAAAGTAGATTGGGGTGCCACGCAGAATATCATTCGTTCGCAAGTGTCGCAACACGAAGACAGTAGCGTAGTGCTTACACAAGGTTTTATTGGTTCGAACGCCAAGTTCAATACCACCACCCTAGGGCGGGAAGGCAGTGATTTTAGTGCCGCTATTTTTGCCACTTCTTTGAATGCCGAATCGGTAACGATATGGAAGGATGTACCAGGAGTACTCAATGCTGATCCAAAAAAATTCCCAGACACGATATTGTTTGATCAGTTGCCCTACAAAGAGGCCGCTGAAATGACCTATTATGGCGCTTCGGTTATTCACCCTAAAACCATAAAACCCTTAGCGCAAAAAGGTATTCCCTTGTACGTGAAATCGTTCGAGCATCCTGAAGCTAACGGCACACTTATTAATGAATGTGTTATCCCTAATTTGGCTCCAGCCATTATTCACAAAGGGAAACAGACGGTTATTTCGTTTAAAATCAGTGACTTCTCTTTCATCAACGAGCAGCACATTCATTTGATTTTTGAGCACATCAACAGAAATCACCTCACGATTAACTTGATGCAAAATTCGGCCATTTCATTTACCATTTGCATTGACGACAACCCTGTGAAAAGGGAGCAACTTAGAATGGCCTTGAAAGATGATTTCTTGATCTACTATAACGAAGGCTTAGAAATGATTACGATCAAAAATTATAATCAAGTGACAATAGACTCATTGATGTGGGGCAAACAAATCATTATTGAGCAACGAAGCAGGAACAACTTCCAGATGGTTTATAAATTCTAAAGCCATTACAATTCGCTAATTTGAACCTGTGTTTTCAGCATTAAGCTTTTTCGATTGGACTGTGGTTTTGGCCGCTGCCTTTGTTTTGGGGCTCTCCAAATCCGGCATCAAAGGAATCAGTGTCATTATTGTGGCTTTATTGGTATTTGTTTTTGATGCCAAGGCTTCCACAGGAATTCTAATCCCTATGTTGCTTGTAGGTGACATCTGTGCAGTGATCTATTACAATAGACATGTTCAGTGGAAATACCTGGTCAGACTACTCCCCTTTATGATGCTGGGTGTGATTCTCGGCACCTACGTAGGCAAAGGAATGGACGAAGAATCGTTCAGAAAAAGCATGGCCATTGTTATTTTCATTTCTGTGGCCATTATGTTTTGGTGGGACAGGCGAAAATCCAAGGCCGTCCCTCAACACATTGGCTTTGCAGGTTTAATGGGGCTTACCGCTGGTTTTACTTCAATGGTAGGCAATTTGGCTGGCTCATTCTCAAATATCTTTTTCTTGGCTATGCGCCTTCCCAAAGATGCTTTTATAGGTACCACCGCTTGGTTATTCTTGATCATCAATCTTTTTAAAATACCCTTTCATGTATTTAGTTGGGGCACCATTACTTGGGAAACCCTCAAAATAAATTTGGTCGCTATTCCTGCCATTCTCTTAGGCCTTTTTATTGGGGTCAAACTCCTTAAAAAAGTCAACGACAAGCTTTTCAGGCAATTCATTTTGGTGATGACAGCCGTTGGTGCTATCATGATTTATTTCAGCTAAACCGACTTTAAATCTGGTCACTTTTAAGTCTAACCAAGCGTACTTTCTAAGATAGTGTTATATTAGGTTTCCTTAAACCATTGACTATCATGCGAAAACACCATTACTTACTGATTTGCCTTATTTTTTTAATGAGCAGCCCCTCGCTGTTTGCCCAGAAGATTGATGAAGAATACAACAAGAAAATAAAGGAATACACTACTGATCCGCGCTTTCTACCGGCTTCGGTACTCAATCTAGTAGATGACCCTAACATTCCTTCCCCCAGAAAATATTTTGGGCAAATTATAGGCGCACCGGGCGTAATGCACCGCACCTCCGAGATTTACGCTTACTACCAAGAATTGGCCAAAGCCTCTCCCTTCATTAAAATAGAACAGATTGGCACTACGGAAGAAGGTCGTGCGATTAATTTGGTGGTGATTGGTAATGATCAATCCATGAACCGAATTGATCATTACAAACAGCAGCTTGCCAAACTTTCTGACCCTAGAAATGTATCGAGCGCTGAAGCCGATAAAATCATCACAGACAGCAAGCCCATCTTTTACCTCAACGGGGGATTGCATTCTACCGAAATGGGCTCTCCAGAAATGTTGATGGAACTGGCCTACCGTCTAATTACGGATCAATCCGAAGACATTAAGAACATTCGAGAAAACGTTATTGTTTTGATTAACCCTACTTCGGAACCTGATGGTAGAGACAAGCAAGTAGATTGGTATTACCGCTATACCAAGGCAAGACCAGAGTTTGACGATGGTTTCCCGAGAAGCACACCATATTGGGGAAAGTACGTTTTCCACGACAATAACCGCGATGGACTTCAGGTATCGCAAGAACTTTCCAAAGCCATTTTCAAAGCCTATTTCGATTGGCACCCGACCGTCATGTTGGATTTACATGAATCCGTACCCTTACTATATATCTCCACAGGAACAGGCCCCTACAACGATAACATGGATCCAATTGCGATTGGGGAATGGCAGGTCATGGCCAATCATGACATTACGACCTTGGCTTCGCAAGGATTGCCTGGTACTTTTACTTGGGCTTTCTTCGATGGTTGGTGGCCGGGATATGCCATGTGGGTAGCGAATAACCACAACAGCATCGGGCGTTTTTACGAGACTTTCGGGAATGCTGGAGCAAATACTTACCTCCGCGACTTATCTAGACAGAGCTATGCTGGCGACCCCGCCACAAGCCGCGAATGGTACCGCCCTGCCCCTCCTACCGAATTGATCAATTGGTCTTCAAGAAACAACACCAACTACATGCAAGCAGGTGTATTGGCTTCCCTTACCTATACTGCCGACAATCAAAAACTATTATTGCGCAACTTCTACCAAAAAGGAGTGAATAGCATTAAAAGAGGCGTAGAAGAAAATCCTAAGGCCTTCGTGATTCCTAAGGAACAAAGAGACCCAGCGATGGCTGCTTATTTGGTCAATCAATTACGGGTACAGGGCATCGAAGTCCATAAAGCAAACTCAGGCTCGAATGCAGGTGATTATGTGGTATTTCTTGATCAGCCGTACAGAAATCTAGCGGTTACCTTGTTGGCGCAGCAGAACTACCCAAAAGACGCCAAATTCCCTCCTTACGATGATATTGCCTGGAGCCTGGATTATGTCTACGGAGTGGATGTAAAGAAAGAAGACACTGTCAAGTTTGAGAAGCGTAATATGAGCCTAGTCACCAGCGATGTAAAATATGTAGGTAATGTTGAAGGAAGCGGAAATAGTTACGTACTGAATTACAAAGCCCAAAACACCGTTTTATCGGCCATGTACTGGATTAAATCTGAGAACAAAAAAGCCATAATCAGTGTGCTGGACGAACAACAAATAATCAATGGAGATACGCTTCAGGTCGGTTCTGTTATTTTCAAAGACATTACCAAAGCACAGGCAGACCAAATGGGGAAAGATTTCGGCTTTGATCTAAAGGCAGCTTCCCCCAATGGAAAACAGCATGAAGTGAGTCCACCGAAAGTAGCCATCTACCACAGCTGGTTCAGTACGCAAGATGAGGGTTGGTCCAGGTATACCTTTGAACAACGAAAACTCCCCTACACTTCAATTGATAAGGACGACTTGAAAGCAGGCAAATTGCGAGAGAAGTTTGATGTGATTCTTGTACCTAGAATGCGTGGTTCAGTAAGTGATTTTATTTACGGTGTAGATTCTAAATTAGGCCCAATGCCTTTCACCAAAACGGCTGAGTTCCCTTCGCATGGAACACCAGACGCCACTACTGATATGACAGGTGGCCCTGGCATGGATGGCATGAATGAACTGAAGGAATTCGTTGATGCAGGTGGCGTATTGGTTACGCTCGATAATTCTACCACCATGGCGGCCGAAACAGGTATCGCCAGAGAGTTAAAGCCTTACAATGCCTCTGGCCTTTTCCACCCCGGCTCGGTAGTCACCACCAAAACACGAAGAACGGATAGCCCGATCATGTACGGTTATCCAGAAATTTCTCATGTTTTCAGAGGCAATGGCCCATTGTATCAAGTAGATAAGTACAACCGAGACATGATGGTGATGCAATACGGCACCAAGCCTTTAAAGGACGAAATTGATTACACAGGCCCAGTAATGGGGTTGCCGGACAGGAAAGTGGAAGCACCAAAGAAAGATGACACCAAAGCTCCGCCTTACGTGCTTTCAGGAATGGTGCGCAACGAGCAAACGATTATTGGTCATGGTGGAATCTTCAATGTGCCGCAGGGTAACGGTCGTATTATCGCCTTTACTTTCGATCCGCTGCACCGCTATTTGAACCACCACGATGCGCCTTTAGTTTGGAACGTTTTGATCAATTGGAATCACTTGGGGAATTAATCCCTTAAATGAAAAAACCTCCAAAAGCCTTTGTTTTTGGAGGTTTTTATTTTGTCTACAATGCTATATCTCTTAATTATCAGGCAGCAATTCCAACACCACTAAAACGGGCCTGTGGTCGGAAGCTACACGCTCATCGATAACACGTTTTTCTAAAACCCTCCACCGATTAGCAGGTCGAAAAAGCACATAATCAATCTTCTTGATCGGCTCGTCAGAAGGAAAGGTGAATACATTATCCGCAAATGACCGTTCCCAATCTTTAAAAAGCAGTTGCATGGCCCTGTTTTCAGGAGTTTCATTTAAGTCGCCCACCAATATGGTTGGTACATTATCTCTTTTCAACACCCTATTCACTTCTTCGGCTTGAATAAAGCGGTTATGGCCGTCCGCTTCATGATCTAAGTGCGTGCCTACAAAACGAATGGTGTCACCACTTTTAATCACCACATTGACTTCGGCTGCCGCCCTTGGCTCTTTCCCTTCTGTATAAGGCAAAGGGTGGTTTGTGGTGTTCAGGAAAGTGTACTTTGAAAGAATTCCTTCACCATATTCTCCGTCATCATAATACATGGCGCGGGCAAATAGTGGCGACAGACCTGTGCGGATGCCCAATTCGGTCACCAAATCGTATTTTTTAGAGCGATTGGTTTTGTAATCTACTTCCTGAAGTGCCACCAAGTCAGGCTTTTCTTTGCTGATCACCGAGGCGATTAGATCTAAATCAAAGTCGCCTTTGAGCGTTTTTCCGTGCAGGATATTGTAGGTCAATACCCGTACAATTCTGGAAGAATCTGGGGCTTGGGCCGAAAGCTGACTCCCAAGCAGAAGGGTTACGAATAGAAAACTGAGGCTTCGAAAGTAGTTCATAATGAATTCTGGTTGATGATTTTAAACATAGCTTAACTCTCCTTATTCTTCCATGGCAGGTTCGCTCGTAGCCAAGTAAACCTCCACATTACTGATGGTTGGGCTTCCCTTGGCATCGGTAAAAGTAATCTTCAATTGACTGGTAGTTACTTGCGGCAATCGAAGGATGCGTTTGTAGCCTATGGTGGTTTCATTGGCAATTTCCTTGTAGCCGTCTTCTTCCTTCACTTCCACTTTAAAAGCTTTAATGCGCTGTCCCAGCGGAATGTATTCTTGAAGTACCAAGCGATTAAAAGTAGTTTCTTTACTAAAGTTGATCACTAGCTCGCTTTCAATTACCTCATCATCTGTCGCCCAATAGCTGTCGTTATATTCATCCAAAATATTGGAAGACAGATAGTCGTTTCCCCTGGTGTTCGAGGCCACTGCTTTTGCGCCTTTGGCCAAATTCACTGCAAAGCTTTCGTCTAGGGTCTTGCGCAATTCCATCAAGGCTTTCACATCATTCTCATGTACCAAACCTCTTCGATCGACAGGTAAGTTGAGCAGCAGGTTGCCATTTCTCCCCACGGATTTATAATAGATATCCAGCAATTCCGACAAGGATTTCACTTTATCGTCCTGACTTTCATGGTAATACCATCCCGGTCGGATGGACACATCACATTCGGCAGGCACCCAATGCGTTCCGTCTTCATGGCCAGAAGTCAATTGTTGATATGGACCGATCCCCGGAGCAAACTCATCTCGCCTTAGCGGTGCCCAGTTGGTAGCATCAGCAAAGCCGTTTTCATTTCCCACCCAACGCACATCTGGGCCACCATCGCTAAAGACCACGATATTGGGCTGAAGTTCTTTGGCCAACGCAAAAGTATTGTCCCAATCGTAATAGGTTTTTCGGTCTACATTTCGGATTTCGTTGGCGCCTCCATAATAACCGTCACCACCATTAGCTCCATCTACCCAAAGTTCAAACACCTCCCCATAATTGGTCAGCAATTCTCTCAACTGGTTCCGGTAATAAGTAATGTATTCAGGATTTCCGTAGTCGGCATGGTTCCTGTCCCAAGGCGAAAGGTAAAGCCCCATTTTAAGGCCGTATTCTTTACAAGCTGCCGCCAATTCTTTAATCACATCGCCTTCTCCGTTCTTCCAAGGACTGTTTTTTACAGAATGTTCGGTATAAGCAGAAGGCCACAGCGAGAAGCCATCGTGGTGCTTTGCGGTCAGGATAATGCCTTTCATTCCAGCTTCTTTGGCTACTCTTGCCCATTGGCGGGTGTCCAATTCCGTAGGATTGAAAAGACTTGGTGATTCTCCTCCAAGTCCCCATTCCATATCCGTAAAGGTGTTCATATTAAAGTGGACGAAAGCGTAATATTCTAACTCGTGCCAATTCAATTGTTGGGTAGTTGGCAGCGGCCCAATGGGTGCTGGCGGTGGAACTTCTTTAGCGCAAGAAAAGCAGAAAAAGGAAGCAAGAAGGAGTACTTGTAGCTGATGTAATTTCATAAGAATTTAAAAAAGTCAGCAACAAGATAAGGAAGAAAGGTTAGACTATAAACCGAGACTTAGGCTTCCAAAACCTCCCAAGTATGGTCGGCTAAAAGTTTTACGCTGGAGATAAATTTTTTGAAGGGTTTAGACCTCCCCCATTCCTTTGGGCCAATTAGGGAAAGCAAATCTGTTCCGTCTTCTCGTTCGTAGAGGTGGTAGGTTTTTCCGATCAAAGGCTCAAAACTCATTTTAGCCATATAAATCCGTTCCGACACTTCTACCCTTTCTTGAATGGCCTTGGCTTGTTCTGCCAAAAGCTGCATCTGCTTGTAAATCTGCTTTACCTGCATTTCGGTTTGCTCATGCATGGCCGACACCGCCCTGCCCTTAATTCTGCCTTTGTCTTCTGGCTTAATCATGGCGCCACCTACCGTATGCGGAAAGCTGATGAGCCCCGGGTTCTCGGTCGTCATCTCGCTCATTTTTTCTAAATCAATCTGATCTAGGTCTATCTTTTTACCCGTTTTTGTCATGCTGAAAGATTAACTCAAGTTTAATAAAACTGTTTTACTTTTCTTTGAGGCTATCGATTTTAAGCGAATCTTGGGTATCAGGTTCCGAAGGCGCTATCGATTCCTTCAACAGTTTTTTAGAGCCCGGAAAACTCGTTCTGGTGGTAATATCATAGCCCACAAGAATGGTGGCCAGGATGAACAAAATGGCTACAATGACGAATATCTTTTTTTGACGCTTCATAAACGAATGTGACAATCTTTTGAAGAACCGTAAAGTTCATAAAATCGTTGCTTAATTTCGAGTCAATGGAGAAAAAGCTGCCCAATTCTGATCGCAAAATCATTCATATCGATATGGATGCCTTTTTTGCTTCGGTAGAACAGCTGGATAACCCCGAGTTTAGAGGCAAACCTGTGGCGGTTGGTGGCAGTAAAGAGCGGGGCGTTGTGGCTGCGGCCAGCTATGAGGCCCGTAAATACGGAGTGCGCTCGGCCATGCCTTCTAAAACAGCCTATCAAAAATGCCCACATATCATTTTCACCCCGCCTCGGTTCGAAAGGTACAAGGAAGTCTCTGCTGTCATCCGCAGCATTTTTCTGGAATACACCGATTTGGTAGAACCGCTCTCTTTAGACGAAGCCTTTTTGGATGTAACTGAAAACAAAAAGGGCATTGCTTCGGCCACCCTGATTGCCAAAGCCATTCGGAAACAGATTTTTGAGAAAACTGGTTTAACCGCCTCGGCAGGTATTTCCATCAATAAGTTTTTGGCTAAAATTGCCAGCGACTACCAAAAACCCAACGGCATTACCTTGATAGGTCCCGAAAAAGCCGTCTCCTTTTTAGAGCAATTGGAAGTAGATAAGTTCTTTGGCGTGGGTAAAGTAACCGCCAAGAAAATGCACAGCTTGGGCATCCACACGGGACTGGACTTAAAGCAATGGACCAAGGAAGCGCTGAGGCTTAAATTTGGCAAAGCAGGCCCCTTCTATTACGACATTGTTCGGGGAAAAGACCAGCGCCCAGTAAACCCCAATAGGATCAGGAAATCGTTGGGAGCTGAAAACACTTTTGATCAAGATTTGATAGAAATCGAAGACATGAAAATGGCTTTGGGGCCTATTCTTCAAACCGTTTATAAAAGACTAGAGAAAGCCGACAAATTTGGCAAGACCCTGACTCTTAAAATAAAATTCAAAGATTTTAGCCAGATTACCCGCAGCATTACCCAAACCGAGAATATTACTACTGGCGAAATACTTAAACAACTGACTTTCAATTTACTTGAGCAAATTACTTGGGAAGATTTTCCTGAAGGCGTACGCTTACTGGGCGTTACTTGTTCCAATTTTGAGCAAGAAGAAGCCGAAGAAAATGTCAAAAAAACTGGATATCAATTGACAATTGACTTTTAGAATTGTTAAAATAGAACAAATTTTAATCGCTAAATCGAGTAAATTTGAGCAATATTGAAACACAATATGGAAAAGTTAGTTATAGCAAGCCACGCAGAATTTGCAGAACACATTGGTAAGGAACTGGGTGTTTCGGAATACCTTAAAATTGACCAAGAGAGAATCAATGTTTTTGCCGATGCCACACTAGACCACCAATGGATTCATACCGACCCTGAAAGGGCCAAGTCTGAAGGCGGTTTTGGCAACACCATTGCCCATGGTTATTTAACTTTATCTATTCTTCCGCATTTATGGGAAGAAATTGCCGATATCCAGAACATCAAAATGATGATTAACTACGGTATCGAAAAACTTAAATTCAATCAGCCCGTAGTGGCAGATTCTGAAGTAAGACTAAGGGTGAAACTCACTTCTTTGGCCGATTTACGAGGCATTACCAAATGTCAGCTGAATGTAAAACTTGAAATCAAAGACAACCCAAAACCTGCCTTTACAGGTGAAATGATCTTCTTATACCATTTCGCATAAGCCCCATTTTAAAAGGAAATAAAATACGCAAAGCCTAATTCGAAAGAGTTGGGCTTTTTTTGTTTGTTGGAGAAACCAGATCACATCTACACAAAAACATCTTCATTACCACTAGGCAAAGAATTAGACAATTACGTCATCTCATTATCACAAAGCAGTAGGTTATTATTTTGTTTTTCGGCAACTTCCGCGTGTAATCATGTTGTGGTCAATTAAATTTAAGAATGGATAGAAGAAAATTTAAAGGAACTACAATATTTGGAATTCTTGAACAGCAAATAAAATCTGAGCTTCAAGAGTATAGAGACTTTGTTGAAGAGACGTCAAATGAATTACATTCAAAAATCAATCGAATTGAAAAGGACCTAGAGAAAATTAAAGGCACAAAAGATGAAAAACTATATGGCGACATACTAATTGATGAATATTGGAAGTATGATAAAATGTTTTCAAAATTCACTTATAACCCAATGCTCTTATCGATTTATGGTTTTTTTGAACATTGGCTGAAGAGGCTTTGTGAATTTGATAATCGAAAAGGATTATCAAATATTTCTGTATCTGATTTAGCTGGGAGAAACTACATCGAAAAAAGTCGAATTTACTTTGAAAAAGTTGCCGAAATTCCACTCTCAGAATTAGAATCAGACTGGAAAAGAATTCAGATTGTTCAACAAATAAGAAACCTTATCACACATAATGATTCGAATCTTTTTAAAAATGACTCTAAGAAAAACGGTAATCAGGAGTTATTTAAAATTCTAAAAACTGAAGAACACATAGAGTTTGATGAAAAATCTGGAGAATTCTATATAAAGCATAAAAATTTTATTCTTGATTTAGTCAACATAGTAGAGCGTTATTTAAAAACAGTTATTTTTAAAATCTCCAAAGTAAAAGTAATTGCAAGAAATACCAGTTTACCACATAACATGACTTCTTGGGGACAAGAAAAATCTGAAAACCTAATTAAAGAAGTAATTCATGGGTTTGACATGTTAGACAGGTATGAAGAAAGAGATGATGAATTTAAGCTTCAGGATACCTTGTCCATTATGAGAGGACTATTCGAAACTATGTCATGGGATTTAACAAAAATGCTTGCTTTTTTCTCAAATGGAGAATGGCAAACTTCTGACCGAGAAACCATTGTAAAAGAACGATACGAAGGACTAAAGAAGTTGAAGGAATTATATAAGAACTAACCTCGATATGATGTATTCCAAGTACAGCTAAATCGTGATTTGACTTTTTAAAAACGAAGAGTAAAGTTTGACTAGTATGAATCTAAAGTTTCTTCATTTTTTACATAAAACTTTTTACAAAAAGATAAGAACTCATAAAATACGAAATCAATGAAAATTTTTAGTTTCAAAGCAGACGTCAGAACAGCCTTTAACACTTGTAAAAGAGTATTGATGGATTTAGACTGTGAAATTGAAATCGAAAGTTGTGAACAAGGGATAATTGAAGCAAAAATGCCAGGAAGTCTATTCGCATATGGTTATAACATCACGATTAAAATTAAAAACAGCGAGTTACATATAATATCAGAAACACTTGGGATTCAAATAATAGATTGGGGAACCAATAAAGAAAATGAAGATGCAATTGCTCAGGATATAGCAAAACTATTAAAATGAAGCTATACGTAATTAACCCGAATAATAACCAGAAAGTATATCTTAACCTTTCTGCACCCACGAGACAATCATTAACAAAACAGATTGGTGGAGAAAATTTCTATTTAGCTAATCAGCTCTTTTCTATTTATGATGTTTGGGCTGAAAATGATAGTAATAGTACTGCGACAGGAGCTGTAGTTGGGGGATTTGTTGGTGCTTTAGGTGGCCCTGTTGGGATATTGGTTGGAGGGTTTTTAGGTGGATTAATTGGCAAAGGAACAGACGAAGAAGAAAGTGCAAAAATTAAAAAATTCAATAACAGCTGATGGCTTCACCTAAAGAGACATACGACTTTAAGTTGATTGCTTTTACTGCTGTTGCGGTTATAGTTGTAGCAGCTGCTTTTTTCTTTTTTTGGGAAAACACGAAAACTGTAATTCGACACATTTTAGAGTCCCAATTTACTTACTTCATAGTTTGGACAATTACTGTTTTGATTTTCATTCTTCACTACTGGAGGCATAAAGACAAAGAAGTCAAAAGCGAAGTTATTTTCACCAAAAAATTTGGCTCTTTCTTTGACAATGCCTTTGGAGGTGTTGCCTATGGAACGGTAATTACAACATCATTAACCCTACTAAAGGGACTTTACGTACAACAGTTTTTTGAAGATAAAATATTCTTTACCGAATTTAAAGAAATTGACCTAATGACCGTTTTCGGAGTAATGATTTTTTTACTCTATTTCTCAGCTATTAAAGTGGTTGATGTAGCAAAGGAAACTTATAAAATTCAACATACTGAACAAGTTCTAAATGCGGACAAGCAAATTGTAAAATCTAATCGAACAGAAGATGATTCAAACAACGATTAAAAACGCCCCCTCCATTATAGCCTCTCCGAACCTGTGACGATTATAAACTAGGACGATTGAAGTAAAAATAACAAGGCCTTGGACAGACCAAAACGCTTATTAAAAATCATAGCTACAAATTGGGTTCATTTAGTTGGTTTCTATGTGACAACTTATCTAAGTCTCCTTCTTTTCAAACTCATTGGTCTTGAAGGATCTTCTGATCAAGGATGGACGTATATCCTATTCTTAAGTCTTCTGAGCATACCATTTTTATTTCTCACATACGGATTGATAATTTTAGGTGGCTTTTTTGTAGTGATTGCAATTCTAGACATTATTGGATTTCTATTAAAAATCAACAATACCAAACTGATTTTAATAGTCGAATGGCTCATAATAATACCCCCATTTATTTACTGGGCTTTCGAATACGAATATTGGCTTTGGATAACATTATCCATTTCCTTATTCGTGACACAGTTAATAAGAGAGAAGAAAATTAAGAAAATTTCTGGCGCACATATTACTGACCTTTGACAAGGTATATCCCCTCCCTGTCGTAGGTTCTCCGATTCATCTACCAATAGGCGGAACCTGTGACGATTATAAACTAGGAGTCCTGTCCTTGTGTGCTGACAGTCTGAAAAAAGCCCAATCGGAGCGTCATTCCGCAGGAATCCTTTCACGCGCCACAAATCAAAACCCTTTGTGTTTCTGAAAAAGACCCTTACAGGGTGACTGTTCTTGACAGGCTCAGCCATAAACAGACGCTCCGAAGCTTCGGAGAGAATGACGGTTAGTTTTGGCGCTCGGTTTAATCCATGAACCCAGCATTTGGTTAACCATATTTCCATGAATTTCGTAAATTGAACCATGAGCAGAGAAGAAGTAAAAACAGCAATCAACCAATTGTTGGACAATACACCAGAAAAACACTCCAAGAAGTTTATGACTATTTAAAGTCTGTTCAAGGCAAGTCTGACAAATCTGTGAGCTTATCTCAAAACCTAAGAACCATCTTAACGGAAGACAAAGAGCTTCTTGAAAGACTAGCCCAATGATCTCAGAGCGCGAAGTTCTTGAAATACATTCCATTTTAATTGGACGGTTTGGGGGTTCTGAAGGAGTTCGAGACCAAGAACTGTTAGATTCCCCATTGAACCGTCCTTATCAAACTTTTGATGGACAAGAGCTTTATCCTAGTCCAGTCGACAAAGCAGCGGCAATTATCGAAAGCATAGTAAAGAATCATCCTTTTGTTGATGGGAATAAACGAACTGGTTATGTGCTTGCCAGGCTTCTGTTAATGAATGAACAGCGCGATATACATGCAAATCAAAAGGACAAATATCAATTTGTAATTTCAATTTCTACTGGAGAACTCAACTTAGATCAAATCAAAGAATGGCTTGACAAGAATTCTAAGTAGCCCTCATCATAGATTGTAATTCCGTACAAATCCCCCACCAACCGCCCCCCTTGCTTTGCTGAAGCTTCGCGAAGGCAAGAAGGGCGGACATTCGTGCGATTTTCAAGCATTTGAAGTTTTCCGCCCTTGTTGGTGTTCTTCACCAACAAGCCACCAACCATTTGTATTACTGAGAAAGCCCAACCGGAGCGTCATTCTAATGAACCTGAAGCATAGCGTAAGGTGAAGAAAGCTCCGAAACTTCGGAGTGTCAGTTCTTGACAGCCGAGGCCTTGAACAGACAGGTTCTTTCTTCCTCGTACCTCGTCATCAGAATGACGGTTAGTTTTGGTTATCTGTGTTACTGAAAAAGACCTCCGAAATTTCGGAGCTTCCATTTTAGCCCGATTATCATCGGCCGAAAATTTCAGAATGACTGTTGGTTTCAACAACCGTTTTGTTTAACCCTACTTCTTTGTTCTCACCAAAATCAATTCCTCTTGTGGGGCAATTATGTACGCTGCACCATTGGCCGTAATTACTGCCATTTCTTCCACAGAGATAGTTTTTTCAGTTCCATCCTCGCGCTTCCAAGCGTGGAAACCATCGAAGGCAAAGGTCATCCCTTCTTTTAATAATTTAGTAGAAACAGTCCGTACTCGGGTTGACATACCACCACCTAAGCTTGGCCCGACATCGTGCGCTACATAACCCACTGGATGCCCCGTACTCCATGGCACATTTTCAGATTTAGCTTCTTGCATTAACAGGCGTTGCGCTCTATCCACCTCTGCTCCTGTAGCTCCGGGTTTCATGGCATTAAATGCAGCTCTATTCCCTGCCTTGCTGCTGTTCCAGTAAAATTGAATTTCTTCTGGAGCCGTTTCTTCCCCGTCCTTCAATACATACGCAAAACGCTGAATATCGCTTACCCAGCGGTTATAAACCTTGATGCCGAAATCTATTTGTATTACATCGCCAGGCATAATCACTTTGTCGGTAGCGTGAGAATGCCCACGATCTGGCCCCGAATTTACATTTGGATTTTGGTCGGCAGCCCAACCATCCGCAACTCCATATTCAGCCATTTTTTGCTTTAAAAATCTAGCAATATCGGCATCGGTAGATTTTCCTGGAATGATTTGTTCGTAAGCCTCCACTTCCCATTCGGCTGTTAATTTTGCAGCCTTTTTAAGTACCTCTACCTCTTCAGGCAGTTTTATAGAAAGCCATTCATAGATTAAATCAGTAGACGAAACGAGTTTCTTGCTTTCGGCTCCTAGTAAACCCTCTAAGCTCATGCGCTGCGTATAAGTTAGTCCATCGGCCATTGAGTTGCTGCTCGAAGAGTTAACTGCTACGCGGCTGAAATTTTTCTCTTTAATAAAATCGGCAGCCATGCCCATTGCCGAACTTCCAGACACTTTCACAACTTCATCATGTATGTCCATTTCATCCAAAGCAGTGGCTTCGCCTGAAGGAGAAAATACTTTGGAATGAAAACCATCGGCATCTCTATAAAATAAAAAGGCAGCGGTTCCACCTGCATTTTCACCGCCAACATGGTCAGCAATTGGGTCATTGTTGTTTTCTCTACACACCACCAACCAGCAATCTACATTGGCAGCTTCCATGGCTTGTGGCAGCAATTGATTGATCCGCTGTTTTCTGATTTCTGGCCAAGGGCTTTCGCCCCAATATGCCTCTGGGTCAATGGCAGTAGTGTTTTCTTCTTTCGGTACGCAAGAGAATAATGTCACGAAGGTAAGCATCAGAAGGAGTATCGGTGTTTTGGTAGAAATCATGGTAAAGCGGTTTATCATAATTCTAAAAATAATATAGATTTTCGGTTTTACCCTTTCCGACTGTAACGTTTTAGAAAAATGTACGCCCCGCCTACTGCCCTCTTGTTTTGCTGAAGGTCCGCCCTTGTTGGTGTTCTTCACCAACAAGCCACCAACCATTTGAATTACTGAAAAAGCCCAATCGGAGCGTCATTCTGATGAACCTGAAGCATAGCGTAAGGTGAAGAAAGCTCCGAAGCTTCGTAGTGTCAGTTCTTGACAGCCGAGGCCTTGAACAGACAGATTCTTTCATTTCCGCCCTTGTTGGTGTTCGTCACCAACAAGCTGCCTAACAATCTGTATTACTGAAAAAGACCTCCGAAGTCTCGGAGCATGGTGACTTAGCCTGGGCACTTGGTACCCTCTTTTGCTACAACACTGTCGCTGGCTTAATGATTGGTGATAATTATAACAAAGGCATTAACTTACTTACCGTTTGAAACGTAACTACACTTTATGAAAACCATCCTTTTAGCCCTAAGTGTTTCGCTCCTATTTTGGTCATGTGGCACTAAGCCAACTGTGGCTTATCCTACGGATGACAATGGACAAGTGGGCGAGCAAGCACTTATCGTAGACAGCACTTTAGTGCTTACAGGCGACCTCCCTGTCTATTTTGATAGCACTGATTACCTGCTCTTTCCCATTGGAGAAATTCAGGTTTCGAGCAATGCAGGAAGCAAGCTTTATTTAGGGTCGGGAAGTTCAAGGGACTTCTCCTTTTCAACTGGCTACTTAAGTGGAAGTTCCTATACCGGCAGCTTGAGTAAAATCATGATTCAGCATTTAGATTCTTCCAATTTCAGACCTATTACGGAGCAGCAGCTTAAAATCAGAAGCTTCCAGTTTTTGGAATCCATACATAAGAAAACGGGTCAACAACTGGTGGTCATGACCGTCACGGATAGAGACACCAACAATGATGGCAAACTTACGAATGATGATATTGAGTCGCTTTACATATCACATTTGAGTGGCCAGAATTTCAAGAAGCTGACCCTTGAGCTTCAGGAACTACTAGATTGGAGGATTTTGATCGTCAATAAACGCTTGTACTTCCGCACTTTAGAAGACATTGATAAGAATGGCGAATTTGATAAGAAAGATAAGATCCATCACTTCTTTATAGACCTAACCCACCCTGATTTTAAGGTGTTTGAGTATAATCCGTTGGGGTAACAGTCATTTGTGTTACTGAAAAAGCCTAATCCGAGCTTCATTCTCTCCGAAGTTTCGGAGACAAGGTAGGAGGAAGAAAGCTCCGAAGCTTCGAAGCGTCCTGCTGTCTTGCACAGACAGATTCTTTCATTTTAGCCCGATTATCATCGGGCTAAAATTTCAGAATGACGGTTAGTTTTGGCAATCTGTATTACTGAAAAAGACCCCTACGGGGTGACTTAGTGTGAGTGCTTGATGCTCTGCTTTTATCATAATCGAGCAGTGAAGCGTCTAAACCTATTACGCCCCTTCAGGGCTTAATTAACCTTATATTGAATTAGGAATGGGTTGCACCCATTCCTAGGATATTTCGCCCCGTTGAGGCTTTTGGCTTGCAATTATTTAGCTTACCCCTGTTTTATGAACTGAGGGACTTCACTTTAACCAACTCTGAAAGGGCCTAATAACTAAACGAAGAGTGCAACCCTTAGTAAACCGAGCCATACCCTTACAGAAGTCCTGTAAGGACGAAACATAAGCCCGTAACCCTTAAGTTAGGAGACCGTTACTAGGGTGGACATGAAAAAAACCATCATAGTAATCATCAGTCTATTCACCGTTCTACATTTACAAGCGCAAAAGGCAGAAACAAATAACATCGTTGGGACGAATCATTTTATCGACTCTGAGATTTTAGAAGAAACAAAGCAAATCCAAGTCTACCTTCCTCCAGGCTATTCCGAAACAGACAAAGACTACCCCGTTCTCTATTTACTAGATGGTCAACAGCTTTTCACTTATGCCGTGAGCTTAAGTAACACTTTCAAGCAGTTCGATTTAACCCCTGATTTTATCATCGTGGGTATCAACATCCCCTACCGTCAGCGTTATGCCAATTATATCAATGGAACGGATAACTTCATTGGATTTATGGGGAAAGAGCTAATCCCCTATGTTGAGAAAAGCTTTCGCGTAAATGATGAAAAACTCCTTTTTGGTTGGCAATATGCAGGAAGTCTCGGATTCGATATTATGCTCAACAAGGCGATACCATTTGATGCTTATTTCATCGCAAGCCCCTTCCCCATTAAAGATAAAGTGGCTGCCTTGGATAGCATTTCAATTACAAACAAGGCCCTTTATTTCGCTGTGAGCCCAAATGAATACGAAGTAAATCATGGTACCAATAAGTTAGACTCACTGCTTTCCAGCAAAAAAATTAGTGGCTTAGACTGGTCATACTTTGAACTTGTCAATGAAGAACATCAGTCTACTGCTTACCCAACACTTTACCACAGTCTTAGGACATACTTTAAGTATTACCCAGAATTTCAAGTAAACAACCTTCAAACCTTTATAGACAATGGGGGCTTAGAATATGCTTATGCACATACCAAGCAGCGGGCGCTTATTTATGGAACGCCACCCGAACTACCCACATGGTCTAAGTATACCATTATCCGCAGTGCCATTAGAGCGGAGGATTATCCCTATTTCGAAAGCTTTGCAAACACCTTTGTTTCGGATGAATTCATCAGAGATTTAGGGAATCGAGCATTGGACATTGTGAATTATTACGAAGCCCATGCAGCGTACAATAAGGCCATCGAAATATATAAGTCTCTGCTGATAGACTCCCCAGATTCGGAGTCACTTCTAACAAGAACAGGAAATGCTTATTTGGCTTTGGGCAACAAGGTTGAAGCGGATAAGTATTTCAAAAGGGCTAAAGAGGTTACGAAGTAGAGTGACTTATAGCAAGCAATGGTGCTCAGTTTTTATCATAATTGAGCTGTGAAGCTTCTAAACCTATTACGCCCTTTCAGGGCTTAATTAACCTTATACTGAATCAGGAATGGGTTGCACCCATTCCTACGGTATTTCGCCCCGTTGGGGCTTTTGGCTTGCTATTATTTAGCTTATCCCTGTTTTATGAACTGAGGGACTTCACTTCAACCAGCCCTGAAAGGGCGTAATAACTAAACGAAGGGTGCAACCCTTCGTAAACCGACCCACACCTTTACAGAAGTCCTGTAAGGACGATACATAACTCAGCGTACTTTCACCAACAAGCCGCCAACGATTTGTGTTTCGGGAAAATTCCGAAGCCTCGGAACCTACAGGGATTACTGTCCTTAGCGGTGGGCAATAATCCATAAAGTCTTCTTACCTTTTCCACAGCCCTTTTTAAAATAAATCACAATTCTGCTGTCATATTTTTTCAATCCAGCCCACTAACCGAGTAGAGTGCTAAAAAAACATAAAATGCAGAGAAAGGTAAAACCCACTTTTGACCAAATCCTCGAGGACAACAAGGTCAGAATTTATAGAATTTGTAAGATCTATGCTGTTGCTCCGATTGAAGCAGAGGACCTTTTTCAGGAAGTAACACTTCACATTTGGCGGGCTTTTCCAACGTTTAAGGGGAGATCTAATGTAAGCACATGGATCTATAGAATTGCCTTAAATGTCTGCATGAATGCGAAAGACAAACTGGCAAATGCCAACGAAAAAACGATCCAATTAGAGGCCATACAATTTGAACCTGTGGCTTCTGTTCCAGATACTGAGCACCAAGAAAAATATAAAGCGCTGCATGACTGTATCCATGTATTGAATACTGTAGATCAGTCTATTGTCATTTTATCCTTGGATGAACTGTCGTATAAAGAAATAGCGAAGATCACTGGATTGACAGCAAATCACATTGCTGTCAAAATGAAAAGAATCAGAAAAATACTACTCAACTGTATCACTACTAAATTAAAATAAGATGGCTAATAAAGAACAAAAATTCGATTGGGAGGAATTAAAAGACATATGGGTGAACTCTGCTCAAACAAAGAAGATCCATATTCAAATGTCTGGCTTATTGGATGAGCTCAAAGGGAAAGTAAGTCAGTTCGAAAAAGATTCGATCAAATCTGATATAGCTACCTTAAAAACCCATTGGGTGCAATTTAAAGGCATGACAAGTCAGTTTGAAAAGGACTCGATCAATAAGGATATGGCTAGAATTACTACCCTACTTAGAAAGTTTCTCAACCTATTTAAAAGGGATAAGGAGTAGTTACTTTCTGTTGCGCGGGTTTAGGGTTCTGCTGTTTATTCGGAGTAGCAGACGCTCCGAAGCTTCGGAGCTTTCTTCCTCGTACCTCGTCTCCGAAACTTCGGAGAGGATGACTGTTTAAAAAAGCCCAATCGGAGCGTCATGCCGCCCGTGAAGCTTCGGGGTACTCGCTATCCCTCAAATTAACGCTTTGCGTTTCGCTGCGTTCTCTGTGGTTAGTTTGGTAATTCAAGCTGGTTATCTGTGTTACTGAAAAAGACCTCCGAAGTCTCGGAGCAGGGTGACTTATAGCAAGCGCTTGATGCTCGGATTTTATCATAATCGAGCAGTGAAGCGTCTAAACCTATTACGCCCTTTCAGGGCTTAATTTGCTTTATATTGAATTAGGAATGGGTTGCACCCATTCCTAGGATATTTCGCCCCGTTGGGGCTTTTGGCTTGCTATTATTTAGTTTATCCCTGTTTTATAAACTGAGGGACTTCACTTGAACCAGCCCTGAAATGGCATAATAACTAAACGAAGGGTGCAACCTTCGTAAACCGACCCATACCTTTACAGAAGTCCTGTAAGGACGATGCATAACTCAGCGTACTTTCACCAACAAGCCACCAACCATTTGTGTTTCGGGAAAATTCCGAAGTCTCGGAACCTACAGGGATGACTGTTCTTAGCGGTGTGCAATAATCCATAAAGTCTTCTTACCTTTTACACATCTCATCTCTGAAGTTTTTAGGGGTGCGAGATAACAACAACACTCATTTATGAAGTATTCAATCAAAGCAGACTCTTCTTCAAAAAATAAGGCCTCGATAAAGGTGAAACAATCGGAAATCGCTTTTGGCATAACTCCTGAATCAGCCGATAGTTTACCTAACCCAGCTGAATTATTTTTGGGCTCCTTTTCCGCCTGCATTCTTAAAAATGTAGAGCGTTTTTCTGTGATGATGAAGTTTGAATACAGCCATGCGGAAATAACCGTGAACGCAACACGACTAGAAAAGCCGCCAAGAATGGACGAAATCAATTATGAATTGAGAGTTTACAGTCAAGACGAGAGTTTGAATATTGATTTACTCAAAAGGAATATTGAAAAATTCGGGACGATATTTAACACTGTGAAATTAGCTTGCTCTATCACTGGTGAAGTCAAGAAAATAGCCGAATAGAATATCTCTATAAGGAACGTCCGCGCCCTGCCATACATTTACTAAAACCATTTTGATACATTTATTAAAAAATCAAATGGACAACGACATCACCAACCTGTTAACCGCCAAATCAGAACACATCAGGAAGCTTCAGAGCATTGTAAAAAAGGCAATCGAAGATGAAACCTTAATTACCACTAACCTTTTAAATCCACCTAAAGAGATTCTCTCTACAGGGCAAAGCATTTCAGATAAAGTCGCCAAGTTTGGCGGCAGTTGGGCATTCATTATTACATTCTTTGCTATACTCATTGTTTGGATTCTCTTTAATACACTGACTCCCATCCGTGATAATTTCGATCCCTATCCATTCATTTTGATGAACCTTATTCTTTCATGTATTGCGGCATTGCAAGCTCCGGTGATTATGATGAGCCAAAACAGACAGGAGGAAAAAGACAGGAAACGCGGTGAAAATGACTACCTCATTAACTTAAAAGCTGAGTTAGAAATTAAGGCGCTGAACGAAAAAATTGACCTTTTGATGGAAGAACAAATACAAACACTGTTTGAAAGTCAAGCGCTACAACTAGAACTGTTGAAAAAGATTGATCAGAGACAGGGATAAGATCACTGTCTCGGGAACTTTGATAAATATAGATTAAGCTTCCTGTTGGTCGTGTAAGTCTTAGAGTTGTCTTTGCCATTGAATAAATAATATCATATCCTTTCAAAACCTTTTATTCAGGCATGCACATAGAATTACACTACCCCATCATCACATCATCACAAAACAGTAGGTTATTTAGGTAGTTTTAAGCAAATTCCCCTAACCAATGTGTTGGCACATATAACCTTAAATCAAAAAGTATGAGAAGAGATGAACAGTTGGCATTTTGTAAAAAATGCTCCAATCGTAAAATGGATGTACAGCAAGGACTCCTCTGTAATCTAACGGGTGAAAAGGCAACTTTCACCAATGAATGCCCTGATTTCATTCTCGATCCTACAGTCAAAGTGGAGTTAAATGATACTGAACCCTTAGAGAACCAAGACATAAGAGCCAAACTCTCAACAGATGCATATGAAAGACTTCGAATTGAGCAAAACTTACCTATGGCCATTATCAGTGGGTCAATTGCGGGACTAATTGGTGCAATTTTATGGGGAGTCATTACGGTAGCCACCAATTATCAAATTGGTTATATGGCCATTGCAATCGGTGCTGGGGTTGGGTTTTCGATGAGATATTTTGGTAAAGGAGTGGATCAAATATTTGGCATCTCTGGAGGCCTCATTGCAATTCTTAGCTGCGCAGTAGGCAACTTCTTAAGTGTAATGGGCTTTGTAGCACAGGCAGAAGGGCTTGGGTATTTTGAAACTTTAACGCGATTCGATTACTCTTTTCTTATTCCCGTAATGACGGAGACTTTTAGCGCAATGGATATTCTTTTCTATGCATTTGCAGGGTACGAGGGTTATAAATTTGCCTTCCGTGTATTTACAGAGAAAGAGCTGTCCACAGTGAAATAATGTCAATATGATTGTCTAGATCATAACTATTAAGGGCTTTGTGGGAGGCTCGATACGCCCCTTTTTTGGGGAGCTTCTGGTTGACTTAGCTTGAACCATTGGTCTGACCAATTCGCAAACTACCGAAGCCTTATGCACCTGGGTTAATAGGTAATAGCTCTTTTCAAATCTTCATTCTCTCCGAAGTTTCGGAGACAAGGCACAAGTAAGAAAGCTCCGAAGTCTCGGAGCAGGGTGACTTATAGCTAGCTTTTGGTGGTCTGTTTTGCATAAAGGGCCTACTATTACGCCCTTTCAGGGCTTAATTTACTTTATATGGAATCAGGAATGGGTTGCACCCATTCCTAGGATATTTCGCCCCGTTGGGGCTTTTGGCTTGCTATTATTTAGCCTGTCAATATTTATTGAACAAAGAAATCTCGCTTTAACCAGCCCTGAAAGGGCGTAATAACAAAACGAAGGGTGCAACCCTTCGGAAACCGAACCATGCCTTTAAAGAAGTCCTGTAAGGACGAGACATAAACCCCATGCTTCTCCGCGTACTTTGCGGTTAGTTTAACAAGTGCATTACTCCATAACTTCAAAATCAGGATGGCAACCCTATCTATGGAATTCGTAAATTGAAATATGAGCAGAGGATTTGTTAAAGAAGACGATCAGGAAGAAATACCTCTTGTACCCGCAAGAGTCAACTTACCGGAAGGCGTAACAAATTATGTTACTCAGGTAGGTATGGATGAACTTTTGGAAGAAAAACAGAAGCTTATCGATGAGAAAGACCAACTAGAGCTTACGAGTGAAAATGAAAGGCGAATTGCGGTCAATCATATCAATGCAAAACTGCAATTGCTGAACAACAGAATTTCTACCGCAAAGCTTATAGAACTAGAAGAACAGCCAAAACATGAGGTACGGTTTGGCGCTTGGGTAACTTTAAAAATTGGCAGCCAAACCAAACTCCAACGCTACCAAATTGTGGGTGTAGACGAGGCTGATATTGCTAAAGGAAAGATCTCATTCATTTCACCCATTGCTCAAATATTGACAAACAAGAAGGTTGGAGAGAAAGCCATATTAAAGTTGGCAAAAGAAGATCGGGTTTTTGAGATTGTGCAGATTGACTATACACCAGAGCAGTAATTCAGCTATTTCTTCCTTACGTAAATCGTTTTATGTACTTCGCAAACCACCTCACCTTGCTCATCAATAATTTGTAAATCGAAGAAATAATCTTTCTTACCAGCCAAAGTCACTTCTTCCCGTATTTGGGCCAAAAGTGGCTCTGTCAATTCAAAAACACATTTTACGGTTCCTCTTCCTGGCTTCTTAAAACGAATGGAAGCGGCCTTGTCCCATACAATGTAATCTCGACCCAAGGTGTTCATTAACAGAAGCATATAGAACGGATCGCACATCGCTAACAAAGAACCCCCAAAATGAACTCCTACAAGGTTTTTGTTCCACCAACGAAGTTTCAATTGCACTTCGGCCTTCATAAAATCATCAGACAAATAAGTGAGTTTAATACCTGCTCCCATAAATGGAGGGTACCAATTGATCATTTTCACTTTTTGTTTTCGGGAAAGTAGCGGCATAATGTTTATTCTTTTTAAAAGGTGAAACGTGTTTTGTTCTGAAACCCTTAGCTTTGCAGTTCAAATTTATCATAACATTTCATGACAGCAGAAATACAAACCGAAAAAGGGGTAATGAAAGTTGAGTTCTTTGAAAAGGACGCCCCAAACACAGTAAAGAATTTTACTGACTTGGCTAAAAAAGGCTTTTATGATGGTCTTACTTTCCATCGTGTACTTCCAAACTTCGTAATTCAAGGCGGTTGCCCTAATGGTACTGGCGCTGGTGGTCCTGGTTACAAAATCGACTGTGAGTTAGACGGTGACAACCAGTACCACGATCGTGGAGTGCTTTCTATGGCACATGCGGGTAGAAACACTGGTGGTTCTCAATTCTTTGTTTGCCACAGCAGAGACAATACAGCTCACTTAGACAGAAACCATACTTGCTTTGGTAAAGTGGTAGAGGGTATAGATATTGTTGATGAAATCAAAGAGGGTGATAAAATCAATAAGATCGTTGTAAGCGAAGCTTAAGAAGCATTATCATATAAAAGCCTCGGTTTGAAAATTCAGACCGAGGCTTTTTTGTTTCTTTCAGACAGTACAAATCTATTTCAATTGCCCCATAATCATGTTGCGATAGCCCATTAAGGCATCTTGCGTGGCTTGAAGGTTCTCTTTGAATGCGGCCATGCCTTTAGGCTCAATATCCAGCGTAGCATTAAAAACATCTCTGTAATAGTCTGCCCAAGTATTGATAATATCTTTCTGTTCGGCAAGGTCACCTCCGTTGGCAAGGGCGTCTTGGCTCAGTTTCAATTCTGCTTGTAAACGCATTGTAGCCGCCATTGAAGCTTCCAAAAGCATTACGTGTGCTAGGCGATCGTTATTTTCGGTTAAAACAAAAGAGATGATCATAGCACCAATCCCAACATTCTTCAAAGTCACAGGCGATACCTTATCGATTCTATCTTGATCCGTATGGTAGAATTGATCGGTGAAATGCCAAAGCAATAAACCTGGAATATTGGCTTGAAGGAATGGCGTATGATCGCTACCTCCTTCAAATGGGTTGTAGTTCACTTCCCAATTCTTCTCCTCCCCAATCATATCGAAAACACCAATGGTTAGGTCGTTGAAGTAGTGTGGTTTCAACTGTTCCTTCTTTAATGGTCTTCCACCCCACTCTGAATGTTTCTCTTTTCCACGGGTCCAAATGGCTCCCGGATCAGGCATTTTTTCGATTAAGAAAGAACCACCAGTGATGGCAGTATTCTCTCCCACCATGTCCAAACTCATTCCCCATTTAATACCTTTTGCGCGTTCAGCATCTTCTTGCACATATCTACGTGTTGATACAATTTCATCACCAAAAAGGTAGGTAATGGTACGTTCAGGGTTCACTTTACCTGCTTTTAAAAGTCGGGCAGTAGAAGAAGCCACTTCACCTAAAGCCCCTACTCCAGTTGCGTTATCATTGGCGCCTGGCTCTTGCACGTGCGCACTAAATACAAAGCGTTCATTCGGTAATGCGCTTCCTTTTACTTCGGCCACCAGTGTCAATTCTTCTGATTCGTAAATCTTCGTTTCTAGGTTGATCTTTACTTTAGTCTGACCCGCTAAAACTGCTTTTTTCAATATTTCATGTGCTCTATAAGAAAGCAACACACCAAAAGCTTTGGCTTCCTCATCTCTAGGAATTCCAGTAAACGAAATAGAATTTTGGTGTTTCTCCGGTTGGTTATAGGCTGGCAAACCGTATGTAATTACGCCTGCTGCCCCGTGTTTTTTAACCGCCTCGTTGAAAGTACGGCTCGGACTGCCTTCAGTCATTACGACCTTGCCCTTCAAATCCATTCCATCCAGACTTTCCGCAGAAACCTTTTCAACATATACAACTTCAAATTCTTTTTCACCACCAGTACTATAAGAGTAAGAAGCAATCATATTGAAATTGGTTTTGAGGTTGAGCAACTCTTGATTTCCAATTTTCAAAGATCCCGAAACGGGTTCCCAAGTAGGTCTTTCCATTGCACGCTTCTCAATTCTGTACGTAAGTCGATCAGTTGCTTTTGCGTTTTCTTCCAACACATAGCCCGCCTTTTTCAGCTTCTCTACCACATGGTAAATACTATTGTTGAAACCTTCGTTTCCAGCCAATCGCCAATATTGCTGCACATAATCCACAGTTTCGAAAGCAGATTCTTGATTGAATTCGGCATCGGCCATTGTGTAGTAATCCTCAATAAAAGAGTCTAACTGCTGGGCAGTTACCTGAAATACAGACAACGCAAGCCCCAAAAACAAAATAAGTGTTCTTTTCATTTTCAATTTATTAAATACGATTGTTGACAGATTATCTATTCTACAAAACCCCATGTATAGAGCTTCTCGTAAATTTCTAAGCAAATCCAAGCATCGGTGGCAGCGTACCGAATTTGCTTTTCAGTCAATTGCTCTAGCTCCCAGTTAGAAGTCTGGGCAGATTTTGAAATACGAATCCCCATGATCATTCCGGCCAGATTTCTAGCGCCAATATTTTCAGCTCCAATCTCAACGAACTTCTTATTCAAGTCTAAAAAGCCTTGATGATTGAACGTTTTGAGGTTATTCAAAAGATTGAAATCATCGTCCAACCCAATTCCGATTTTAGTGATTTCAGGGTTTTCCATAAAATCAATAATACAAGGTAAAAGCCCTGTATGCATAATTCTCAGTAGATATACCTTTTCTGGTGTACCAATCTGGATTAATGAAATATACCTGACTTGCCCTTTCTTAAAAGTAGGCCTTGCCTCAGTATCGAAACCAACTGCTGTGAACTCATTGATTTCATCCATCGCTTTTTTAATGGACTCCTCTGTACTTGCGATGACCACCTTCCCTTTATAGCCAGAAAGTGGCAATTCCATAATTTCTTGCTTGGTTATTGATTTGGTAAAACTCATTCTTCAGCTAGGGCTTCTTCGGTCTCTTCAGCTTTTGAAGGATCTATTTTTCTTATTTTAATATTAAGGTAAGCAAAGGCCACAGTCATTAACGGGCTTATTAAATTGAAGAACGCATAAGGCAAATAAGCACCAGTTGCCACACCTAAAACACTTGAATGATAGGCTCCACAGGTATTCCAAGGAATGAGTACCGAAGTCACCGTTCCTGAATCTTCTAAAGTTCTAGACAGGTTTTCTGGAGCCAGCCCTTTTTGTTTATAAATATCAGCATACATTCTGCCTGGTACCACAATGGCCAAATATTGGTCAGATGCTGTACCGTTGAAGAATATGGTCGTTCCAGCTGTTGCAGCCACCAAAGAACCCGTTGAGCTTACTTTTGAAATTACTGCAGCTGCAATTCGCTTTAGTAAACCTGTTCTTTCCATTACCCCACCGAAAATCATGGCCGACATAATTAACCAAACAGTGTTAAGCATTCCTGCCATTCCCCCAGAAGTTAATAATTCGTCTACCATGGCGTTCCCAGTAACTACACTAATATCTCCGTAAAGCGACTTCATAATACCTACAAAGGTCACTTCCCAGTTAGCCCCTTCCCAACCCGCTACCGAGGTAACAACGTCAGGTTGAAAAATCAATGCAAAAACAGCGCCTAACAATGCTCCAATTAGAATGGCTGGAATCGCTGGCACTTTCTTTAAAATCATCCCTATTACGGCCAAAGGCACTAAAAACAACCATCCATTAATATTGAATCGTGAAGTGATGGCCGTTAAAATCTCTCCCGTTTCAGTAATCTCACCGCTGCCAGAACTGGTAAAACCTAAGATTAAAAACAGAATTAAAGCAATAACAATTGACGGCACAGTAGTTAAAGTCATATACCTGATATGGGTAAACAAATCTGTTCCCGCCATGGCTGGCGCCAAATTGGTGGTATCAGACAAAGGCGACATTTTATCACCGAAATAAGCACCTGACAAGATCGCTCCAGCAACCATCCCTTCGTTCAATCCCAAAGCTTGACCAATACCAATTAGAGCAATACCGACAGTGGCTGCGGTGGTCCAAGAGCTACCGGTGGCCATAGAAACAATGGAGCAAATGATACAAGCGGCAAATAGAAAAATGGTGGGGTTAAGAATTTGTAAACCATAATAAATCATGGCCGGTACAATTCCGCTTAAAAGCCAAGTTCCCGCCAAACAACCTATTAAAAGTAGAATGATTATAGAGGCCATTGCTGAACTGATACTTTTTACAATTCCGTTTTGAATAGTTTCCCATTTATAACCCAGCTTGAGCGCAACTAAAGTAGCAACGCCAGCAGAAAGGATTAAAATAATTTGATTTGAGCCATCAAGAGACGAATCCCCAAAGATTCGAACATTGATAAAAAGGGCTATTACTAAAAAAATAATGGGGATAAAAGCCTGGAAAAGAGTAGGCTTACTGTGAGTATTCGTCATAGTTCTTTTGAAGTCAGAATTTGAAGATAAGAAGATTTATTTTATTCAAGCATTAGAGATGCTAAACGCTGCCCAACTTTGCTTCCAACGGCAACTCCCATGCCTCCTAACCTCACGCCTAACACAATATTTTCGCTGTGTTTCTGAACGATGGGTTGTTTGGTTTTTCCAAAAGCCATAATGCCCGCCCAAGCCATATCTACTTCAAATTTTTGATTGGGAAGAATGATGGTTTTTAGGTCAGACTTCAGTTTATCCAAAATCAATTCTCTCACTTCAAACTCGGTACTCTCCTCGCCTCCAATATCTAGGTTTCTTCCTCCACCAAAAATGATTCGGTCTTCATAGTTACGGAAATAGTAATACCCTTCTTCATAATGGAAAGTACCTTTAAAAGGAAGACCAGCAATTGGTTTGGTTACTAGCACCACTCCACGCCCCGGTTTAAGCTCAGTTTCAGGCAATAGTTTTCTTGTGAAAGCATTGCTACAAACGGCCAGTTTTCTAGCATTAAAACTTAATTCGGGTGTATTTACGGTTACGCCTTCTGGGGTTTCTTCAAAAGAGAGCACTTCGCAATTGGTGAATAGCTTAATGCCCAATTGTTGAGCAAGACCTTCGAGGCTCTTCATCATTTTACCCGTGTCGATTTGCGCTTCCATCGGATTTTCAATCAAGGCTTTGATATGCGATGAGCTAAACCCAAAAGTTTTAATCAAGTCACTTCTTTCTGAATAGACTTTTCTGTTAAAAAGTGGCCTTAATAATTGATTCACTTTTTCAACAGCATCCAAAGCCAATAAGTCCTTCTGAAAGAGCAGTTCGTATCCACCGTAATTCTTGAAGCCAATATGATTATCCCCCAAACGAGAACGGAGAAGTTCTAAGCCTTTCCAGCGGAATTCAACGAGTTCTTGTACTTCCGTTTCTGTCATCCCCTTCAAATCATTCATGATTTCAGTAAGACTACCAAAACAGGCAAAACCAGCATTTTTAGTACTGGCACCAGTCGGAAAAGTACCTCGTTCCAAAATTGCAACGGACTGATTCGGGAATTTCTCTTTGATGGCCACGGCAGTAGAAAGCCCAACAATCCCCCCTCCTATAATTATATGATCGAAATTTATAAATGATTGTCTTTCCCAAAAACTGAGCATATCCTATGTATTTAAAGAAACTTGCCTAAATTAATTGAAAAATATCTACCATGTTCGATCCAGCCCAACTCTTAGAAAAAGCAAAAAACTCAAAACGCCATTTAGCGCTACTCAATTTCGGGCTTGCACGAATGATTCCTTTCAATAAACCCCACGGTATCAAGATTGTAGCCATTGGCGATAAATCGGTAAAAACCCTTTTCCCCTACAAACGAAGGAATTTCAATCACATTAAAGGTTTGCATGCTTGCGGCTTGGCCACCGTATCGGAATTTACTACAGGTATTGTTTTACTTTCCACTTTAGATGCGAAGCAGTACCGAATTATTATGCAGAAAATGGAAATGAATTACCATTATCAAGGTAAGATGAATTCGTTTGCTGAGTTTTCTGTAACCGAAGAATGGCTTGAAAACGAAGTAATCAAACCTTTAGAAACGCAAGAATCAATTGTGGTAAACTGCGAAGTAAAAACCCATGATAGCGAGGGGAATCACCTCACTACGGGCAATATTTATTGGCAAATAAAAGCATGGAACAAGGTTAAAACGAAAGCTTAACCACTGATATAAAGGCAGTTTGTAGCATTAGTGCTTTAGTTTATCTTTCTCATATTAGAAACTAGACAAGCCTTATGAAAAAGATATTCCTTGCCTTATTGGTAGCCACTGTTGTTGCCTCATGTAAATCCCCTAACACATCAAACGAAGCTGGATTCATTACCTTATTGGGAAATGACACCTTAGCTGTGGAATCGTTTACCAAATCAAGTGATCTCTTTTCAGCCAAAGTGGTTTTACGCTCACCTAGTATATCCTTGCGAAAATATGATCTGACTTATGCTAATGGCGACTTTGCTACACTCGAAGTAATCGATTTCGATCCAGCTCAAGGCTTCGGTGGAGCAGGAACTTTGGTGCAAAGAATGACCAAACAGCAAGACAGCCTTGTGGTAGAATCTGAAGGTAGAGACGGCATGACCAGTAGAACGGTTGCATTTGAAAAAGACATGCTTCCTTTTATAGATATGGTACATTGGCCTTTCGACTTAGCTTTCAACGAGGCTGTTAAAAGTCAAAGCGACAGCATTAACCAAAGGCTTTGGACGGGCAGAAGCTTCTCTACTTTTATTATAGCTAAAGAAGGTCCTGATAGTCTAACTATTCGTCATCCGTCACGTGGCGTTATGGGTGTGGATATTGAAGAGAATGGAGATATCCTATTATTAGATGCAGCACTTACCACAAGGAAACTAAAAGTGCGTAGGGTTAAAAGTGTAGATATTGACAAGGTTGCGACATCTTTTGCAGAAGCCGATAGAAACGGAAAAACCTTTGGTGAATTATCTAGCGCCCCCGAAGGGCATTTTGAATTTAAGGGTGCAGAATTTGATATCTCTTATGGCTCACCTCAAAAAAGAGGAAGAGAAATTTTTGGTGGTATAGTGCCTTGGGGACAGCTTTGGAGAACTGGTGCCAACAGAGCTACCCATTTCAAGACTTCAAAAGATCTTAAAATTGGGGATCTAAACGTACCTGCTGGTGAATATACCTTCTTCACCATTCCTGAGCCTAATGGCGGAACCCTGATTATTAACAAGCAAACAGGTCAAAATGGCCAATCCTATAACCAAGAGCGAGATTTAGGGCGTATTCCAATGAAGATTAGTAAGCAAAACGAAATCACTGAACCTTTTACTATTAATGTTGAAGAATCAGATAATGGTGGCGTTATCCAGCTGATATGGGATCAAACAGTTTTCTCAATTGATTTTATAGTGCTTTAAAGAATTATTTTGACAAAAGGGAAATAGGCTGAGTTAAATCAGAACCTAAAAACCTCACATCTATACACTACTCAATAGAAGGGCCTGGAGATTTTCAGGCTCTTTTTCTTTCCCCCTGTTTGGGGAATGGTATTTAGCCACTATCTTTAACTTTCCTGAAAACATTTTTTTTGATGAAAACCAAAAAGCGTAGAAGTACGCATTGTAGTAATTGCGATAGCCCACTGGACGAGAGTTATAACTTCTGCCCTACTTGCGGTCAGTCCAATACCGACAATAATATTACCTTTTCAATTCTTATTAGGGAGTTTTTGGACAACTACCTTGGCGTTGACTCTAAGATGGCTAACAGCATAATGCCATTTTTATTCAGCCCAGGGAAATTGACAAATAGATTTCAGGATGGGAAAATCAAGCATTTTATTCACCCAGTAAGACTCTATCTGGTACTCAGTGTATTTTACTTCTTTGTGATCTCATACCTCCTCAGTTTTGACCTAAGATCCTTAGGGAATGATAATTTCAGTCTCCCAACCAGCGCTGACATAGAAGAACTCCGCAACGACCCTGATTTTGCTATACTAACGGATTCGTTAAAAATCGAGGCCTTAAATGATTCTCTTGTAAGGCAGTTTGCTGGCATCAGCAATTTCAATGCGCTTTATGATTCACTGGTTAGTAAGTATGATTCCGCTATTATTAACAATACTGAGGTAGCGCTGAATGCGGTGGACCTTATTGCCACCAATGAAAACGAACATTTCCTTGATAAAACCAACCGATGGGCAAGAGATAGACACCTCAGTGATGATGCTTTTATGGATTCATTGACGGGAGGTAATGGTAATTATAAAGTTTTCAACATCACCGATACAACTACCAGCGAAAACGGTCAGCACCTCAAGTCTCAGGTAAGAAAGGTTTTTAAAAATGAAGAAGGTTTTAAAGGCTTTATCCTTGGCAACCTTCCTATTATGATGTTCTTACTTATTCCACTCTTTGCATTGGTACTTAAAGTAGTGTACGCAAGACGTAATCACCTCTATATAAAACATATAGTACATGCGCTTCATGTACACTCCTTTGCTTATTTTATATATGGCATCAGTTTACTCGTGATCTTTAAACTACTCGTTGGCCACACTGGCTGGCAGACTGCGGTAGGAGTATTTACCTTTATTGGTGTAAGTACATATGTGTATGTTTCCTTCTTAAATGTTTACAAGCAAGGCTGGTTTAAAACCCTTGTCAAGTTTAACATTGTAGGTTTTATCTACCTTCTTCTCCTACAGACTTTCTTCAGTTTTGAAATCTTTATGAGCTTCTGGTATTACTAGTGAATGGCTTTTAAGGATTTGTAATTGGCCTCAATAACCTTATCGGCTAATGCTTCTGTAATCGAATCTGAAATAAACAGGGTTTCGAATTGAGAAGGTGCTAAATAAACACCATTATTAAGCATTTCTCTAAAGTATTTACCAAACAAGGCGGTATCGCATGTTTTAGCTGATACAAAATCAGTTACTTTCTGATCCGTAAAGAATATACTGATCATAGAGCCTATTCGGTTCATGGTATAAGGCAGCCCAAGGGTATCCAGATTCTTTTGGAAGCCCTCTTCTATTCGCTGAGTAATATTGGCCAAACGCTCATACAAGCTATTTTCGTTTTTAATTTGGCGAAGCATTGCCAAACCAGCAGCCATGGCCACAGGGTTTCCTGAAAGTGTTCCAGCCTGATATACTGGCCCTACAGGAGAGACAAAGTCCATTAATTCCTTCTTGCCACCATAGGCACCCACAGGCATTCCACCTCCAATGATTTTCCCTAGGGTGGTTAAGTCAGCCTGCACACCAAAAACACCCTGCGCACCTGACATTGACAAACGGAAGCCCGTCATCACTTCATCAAAAATGAGTATAATGCCATACTGGTCGCACAGCGTTCTTAAGCCTTGTAAATAGCCTTCCTTAGGTAGAATACAACCCATATTGCCAGCTACTGGCTCAAGAATAATAGCCGCAATTTCATTCCCTACTTTGGAAAGCAATTCTTTTGCTTTTTCAAGGTCATTAAAAGGAAGCGTAAGTGTATCAGCAGCGGTGCCTTTGGTTACACCTGGACTATCAGGTGCCCCCATTGTCATAGCTCCTGAGCCAGCTGCGATCAAAAATGAATCGCCATGACCGTGGTAGCAGCCTTCAAACTTTATAATCTTATCTCTGCCTGTAAACCCTCTTGCCAAACGCACAGCCGACATTGTTGCTTCGGTGCCTGAGTTTACCATTCTCACTTTTTCAATGGAAGGGAACATGCTGCAAATCATTTCTGCCATTTCAATTTCAGCATTGGTTGGCGCACCAAAGGAAAGAGATGTCTTAACTGCTTCTATTACAGCCGCTTCAATTTTCTCATTGGCATGACCAAAGAGCATTGGCCCCCAAGAATTGATCAGCTCAATAAAGGCATTGTCATCTTCATCGTACATAAATGCCCCTTTCGCCCTTTTAATAAATAGCGGATTTCCACCTACAGATTTAAAAGCACGAACAGGAGAGTTTACACCACCTGGAATAGATTTTTGAGCTTGGTCAAATAGCTTTTGACTGCGAGAAGTATTGAGCATCTGAAATTAATTATTTGATTGTTTTACTTTAGAATCCACCATCCTCAAAATCGGGGTGTATCTATTGTCATTGGACAGTTGATAACTGAAATTATCTGTCAATTCGCCTGACACCATTTTCTTCGTTTTTAGTCCAAACTGGAAGTATTTCCCGTATTGAGACAACAGCCTCCCATAAGTAACCATGATATCATAGCCGATGTAGGCATCACCAAGTCTGTCTTCCTTTTTAGGCACAGCGGAAAACTTCTGTAAAAAGCGCTCTCTAAACTCTTTTACTGAAGGCTTTTCATAATCAATCCAATTTGAACCCGTAAAAACAGCTTCTACCCTCTCTAATTGCTGGAAAGAGATGGATTGCTCTGAACTCAACCAACGTGATGAACCAACATAATAGATTGTATCCTCTCTGGCATCGATACCACTTATTACACTAGCAGACAACGAGGGTATATCTGAAGCGATAAAGACATGACCAATACTATCGGGCATGATCCCTAATTCTTCATTCAGAAAATCATCTTTCGAGTACTTTTCCCACTTCTTAACCCCAGCATCTAATAAAGAATCCATCTCAGCAATCATTCTAGCGCGCTCAGAAGAGTCTTTATCTACTTTGATTTTCTCTACCAACATTTGCTGAATTTTCACCGATTCATTCGGTCTAATCATTTGTTCAATCACTACATTGAAAGAATCCTTTTCAATGAGTTTTCTGTAGAGCAGTGCTCTTGGCTTATCCGCTTCACTGGCATAGAAAATTGCCACATTCTTGTTTTTGGTCAGGTGCTTTCGAGTGTACTCAGCAGCACTAATGGCCAAAGATTCGTTGCTAGGATAATATAAAAAAGCAAATGGGTTATCGATCAAAATTTCGCCATTGGATGATAAAGGGTTAATAAAATTGATTTTATGCTCTTTAGAAAACCTTACCACTTCGCCAATAGGGCCCGGATATGCTGGACCAACAATCAAATCAAGTTCTTTGAGTTTTGGATCAGCCAAAATAGCCCGCGTAGTAGTCGCACTAGTTTTGGTATCGAAGGTCATTAAATTGATATTGATATTCTCTTCTGCCAATTTCTCTAGGCCTAATTTCATCCCCTGTAAAAATCGAACTGGCCAATCGTTCATCATACGAACTAGGTTTGCAGAATCACCATTGTATTGAAATGGAAAGAACAAACCAATGTTATAGACTTCCTTTTTTGGGGAGAAATTCACACCTTCGATATTCACTTTGGGTGTGATTTTGAAAGTAGTGATCAAACTATCAATCAAGACAAAATTTCGATCCATCACATTCTCTGTGAGTAAGGATGTCAATAAATTGGATGCAATAATTGGGTCTGGATAATTTTGCAACAAGGTTTTTAGTCGATCCCTGTCCCTTTCTTTCGTCAAGTGCTCTATTTTCAGTGCCGCAATTTCTTCCTTGAAATTGTCATCATTAATCGTTTCTAAATGATTCAAGCCATTTTCAAGCTCACCGTTTTCAAAGGCAATCTTTGCCTGCCAAAAGTTAATCTCATTTGCAGACTCGGACCAATCAGGGTATTTCTCTTCAATCTGGGTAAACAGCCCTTGCGCCATAGTAGCATCACCTGAATGATATGCTGAAATCGCATGGTAAAAATTGGCATATCTGACCAAATCATTATCCTGTTCTAAAGCACTGATTTGATTAAACCTCCCCATTGCCAAGGCATACTGTTGCCTATCTAACAAAGCTTTTGCTTCATCAAACATTATTTTAATGTCTTGAGCAAAAGATGAATGACCAACAAAGGGCAAGAAAATTAGTACTATAAAACAGCGGGTCTTTATCGTCATGTTTACTCCCATTCTATTGTAGCGGGCGGTTTAGAACTGATGTCATAAACCACTCTATTTACTCCTTTTACTTGATTGATAATTTTATTCGAAACATCCTGCAAGAACTCATACGGCAAATTACACCAGTCGGCTGTCATACCATCCACACTGCTTACGGCCCTAAGTGCTACTACTTTTTCATAAGTACGCTCATCTCCCATAACGCCAACCGATTGTACCGGAAGTAACATTGCTCCTGCTTGCCATACATCATCATACAAACCAGCTTCTTTCAAGCCATTGATAAAGATGTAATCTACTTCTTGAAGAATAGCCACTTTTTGAGCGGTAATATCGCCTAAAATACGGATACCTAAACCTGGGCCGGGGAAAGGATGTCTCCCCAAAATACTTTGGTCAATCTCCAAAGTTTTACCTACAAGTCTTACACCATCCTTGAAAAGTGTGTTCAATGGCTCAACCACTTTCAAATTCATTTTATCGGGCAAACCACCAACGTTGTGATGCGATTTTATTGTAGCCGATGGGCCATTAACCGAAACCGATTCAATAATATCTGGGTAAATAGTGCCTTGACCTAACCATTTAACGCCCTGTATCTTCTGGGCTTCTTGATCAAATACTTCAATGAAGACGCGGCCAATGGCCTTTCGCTTTCCTTCAGGGTCTGAAATTCCTTCGAGTGCTTTGTAAAACTGATCTTTGGCATTCACACCTTTTACGTTCAAGCCCATACCTTGGTAGGACTCCAAAACGCTTTCAAACTCATTCTTTCTCAGTAGTCCGTTATCAACGAAAATACAATGCAGGTTTGCACCAATCGCCTTATGAATAAGCACAGCGGCAACAGAAGAATCTACTCCTCCAGAAAGACCTAAAACCACCTTATCGTTGCCCAATTTTTCTTTGAGTTCAGCAATGGTAGATTCCACGAATACATCTGGGGTCCAATCTTGACTACAACCAGCAATGTGAACTACAAAATTTCTTAGTAACTCCTTTCCTTCGGTTGAATGCGTTACCTCAGGGTGAAATTGAATGCCGTAAGTATCTTCATTCTGAATTTTATAAGCGGCCACCTTAACACTTGGTGTGCTGGCTATAACCACAAAATCAGCTGGAAGGTCAGAGATTGTATCTCCATGCGACATCCAAACCTGCGAACCCAAATTGATTTCTTTCATCAAATCAGAGTGCATGTCAACATGGTTCAGCTTAGCACGTCCATATTCTCTGATTTCAGAGGGCAATACATTGCCGCCAAACTTCTGTGCCATAAGCTGTGCACCATAGCAAACACCTAATAAAGGCAATTTACCTCTGAACTGACTAAGGTCTAAATCAGGCGACCCTGCATCTCTTACAGAGCAAGGACTTCCTGAGAGAATGACTCCTTTAATGTCGTCTGTAATGGGTGGAATGTTGTTAAAAGGGTGGATTTCGCAATAGACATTGAGTTCTCTTACTCTACGGGCGATTAGTTGAGTGTACTGAGAACCGAAATCCAGAATAAGTATCTGTTCAGCCATGCGCAAAAATAATATTCAAGTCGACTAATCACTAATAAATAACAAGTAATTGTGTAGCATCTTTTAAGTAGAAAAGATTAAATTAACCAATGACAGTCTGTGTTAGCAATCGAAAACAACTTTCATAAGTCAATATCAATAATACGGCATCAAAACCTATCCAAATTTATCATGTTATGAGCGGATACTCTGGAACTCCATTGGCCAAGAAATTAGGGATTAAAGAAGGTTTCAAAATCATCCTTTTAAATCAACCTGATTATTATAGGAATCTGTTCGAGGGTTTACCCAACAACATTGAGTTAATTGATCTTCAAAGTGAAGATCAAGTTGATTTCATTCATTTTTTCACAAAATCTGAACAAGAGCTTCAAGGCAAAATTCTAGACTTAAAATCAAAACTCAAACCAACTGGAATGATTTGGGTCTCTTGGCCTAAAAAAGCATCGAAAGTCCCAACGGATGTTGACGATAGCATTGTCCGAAAAACTGGCTTAGAAAGCGGTTTAGTGGATGTAAAGGTTTGTGCAGTAGATGAGGTTTGGTCGGGGTTGAAATTTGTTTTCCGATTAAAAGACCGGGGCTAATCTGATTGTTTATTTGGCCATGAGACATATTTACCAAATGATACCTTACCAGACCTATTGATACTTTATTAAATTCTATCTAGATCAAACCATTCATGTAATCTTTGCACCCGTTTTTTGCCCACGGTCTAAATTGAAGTAATTTAACGGGATTCAAATCAATAACTATGAAATTTAGATTTACAAAAAACATTAAGATCGCTAGCTTTTTGCTTGTCTTATTGTGCTTTGCAGCTCCGTTTGCCCAAGCGCAAAAGATTCCGGCCAACGTAGCCGACAGAATTCACTTTAGAGACATCGGCCCAACCCGACAAGGTGGACGATATGTGGACTTTGCAGTAGTAGACAAATCAACCAAAATCATCTATGCCGCAACAGCATCGGGTGGTGTGTGGAAATCTGTGAATAACGGAATTTCATGGGAATCGCTTTTTGACAAAGAAAACATTATTTCAGTAGGCGCCATTGCCGTGGACCAACGCAACAATGATGTTGTTTGGGTAGGTTCAGGTGAAGCCAACAACTCTAGAAGTTCATACTGGGGAAATGGTATTTATAAGTCTACAGATGCAGGAAAGACATGGACAAACATGGGGCTTCCTGAATCTCATCACATTGGAAGAATCCTTATTGATCCTAAAAACTCAGACGTTGTATATGTTGCAGCATTGGGTAAGCTTTATTCAGATAACCCAGAAAGAGGCTTATACAAAACTACCAATGGTGGTAAAAGCTGGACAAAAGTTCTTGAGGTTAAAAAGGATGATGGAAAATTCATTGGTGTAGTTGACGTGGCCATGAGCCCTAACGATCCAAACACGCTAATTGCAGCTGCTTATGATAAAATCAGAACCCCTTGGACCTTTAACGAAGGTGGTGAAGGTAGTGGATTATACAAATCAACCAATGGAGGTAAAACTTGGAAAAAACTTTCAAAAGGTCTTCCTGGTGGTTTCTTAGGTAGAATTGGTGTGGCTTATGCACCAAGTAACTCTAAAGTTATTTATGCCAATATTGAAAACGTGAACGTTGACGGTATTTCTACAGAAGAAAGAAGAAGAATGTTAGAGATTGGTATCCCTTTGGAAAGAGGCCAATCAGTAGATGGAGTCGAGATGTACCGTTCTGACGATGGTGGAGAATCATGGAAGAAAATCAGTCCTGATGGGGAAGATATTGGTGGTGCTCCTTCATATTACTATCAGCAAGTGAGAGTTAACCCTAAAGATCCAGACCATGTTTATGTAATTGGTATTGGAATGTGGGAATCAAGAAACGGTGGAAAAACTTGGGAGACCCCTTTCAGGTTTGGTGGAGATAACCACGCCATGTGGATTGACCCAGCAGACCCAGAGCATATGCTTTTAGGTTATGACCACGGAATGGGAATTACTTATGATGCAGGAAAAACTTGGTATCACCCTGACGAAATTCCATTGGCTCAGTTCTACGCAGTAGATGTAGATATGAAGTACCCATACAATGTATATGGCGGTTTACAAGACAACGGTTCTGTAAGAGGCCCTAGTTCTAAAAGAAGCGGATCTATCGGTTTAGAAGATTGGAACCGTACTGGCGGTGGAGATGGAATGTACAATGCGGTAGACAGAACAACAAACAGATATCTGTATAACGAGTCTCAATTCGGACCGCTTTCTAGACTTGATATGGAAACTGGTGAAAGCAAAGGCATTCGTTATAGTGGTGACCGTAACATGCGTTGGAACTGGAATGCTCCAATATTAGTATCTCAACACGATAGCGATGTTATTTATCATGCTGGTAACAAGGTTGTTAAATCTAACTTTAGAGGCGAAAGCTGGACAGAGATTAGCGGTGACTTGTCTAAAAATGATCCAGTTAAAGCAAACGGAACAGGTAATATCCAGTACGGTACAATTACTACCTTAGAAGAATCACCTATCGATGTCAATGAACTTTGGGCTGGGACGGATGATGGAAACGTGCACGTAACACGTGATGGTGGCAAAACATGGACCAACCTAAACGCCAACGTTCCAAACAACCCTGAATACTGGGTAACTAGAATTGAAGCTTCTGCTCATACACCGGGTACGGCTTACCTTTCTTATAACGGAATGCGTAGAGATGTTTTCACCCCATACCTTTATAAAACAACAGACTACGGAAAAACATGGACTTCATTAGCATCTGGTCTTCCAAATGAGCCTGTAAACGTAATTCGTGAAGACCACAAAAACCCTAACTTGTTATTTGTAGGTACTGAGCTTTCTGTTTATGCAAGTGTTGATGGCGGTAAAAACTGGGCGAAACTCAGTAATAACTACCCTACTAACCCTGCTTATGACATGGTGATTCACCCAAGAGAGAACGAACTTGTTGTGGCTACACATGGTAGAGGTATTTTCATTGCAGATATTACTCCGCTTCAAGGTTTGACTTCTGATGCGTTTAATTCAGACGTTACTTTATTCGATGTGCAGCCTGCTGTACAGTGGGTACGTGGTTTAGGCAACACCTCTCCTTCTATTAATTTTAATGGAGAAAGCCGTCAAGCAGGTGTTCATATTAATTTCCACGCCAAGAACGCTGGCAAAGCAACCATTAAAATTCTTAAAGGCACAAGAGAGATTTACAAAACGGAGGTTAATGCCAAGGCTGGATTAAATCAAATGATCTGGGGAATGGATGAAATCACAAGCGAAAGAACTGCAGAACAATTGCAGCAAATGAGACAGCGTTTTGGACGTTTTGGTTTGAGTGCTGAAGAGCTAGAAGAAAGAGTTGCTCAGTCGAGATATATCACTAAGCCGACTCAGCCAGGTGAATTTACTGTTATTCTTGAAATGAATGGAAAGACACAAAGTAAAGACACCAGAGTACTTCAAGACATCTGGTATAAATAAGAATCGTTTTTAAATAAAATAATAAAGAGGTTGACTATAAATGGTCAACCTCTTTTGCTTTATAGGGGTTATCAACATTCATGAGAAAGATTTAACAAGTCTTAAAACAAAGAAAACGGATTGCTCAAATAATTTTGTTTACTTCGTGATCTCAAAAATCAGTATTCAATGCGCATTAAGATTATCCTTTCAGCCCTTTTAATTTTCGCAGTAGCAGTAAGCTGTAAAAAAGAAAGCGTTCCCCAAAAACCAATAGACTTCAGTTTTAAGGTGAAAATGTCTAAAAGGATCAATGACGCTACCATCATAAGTGGTTTTTATGGCCATTTGAAGGAGTTTGTCGGTCAAGATAGTGTTGGAGTCCCTGTTCAAAATAACATACTGCTTTATGACATCACGCATAAAGAAGCCATAGAAGGAGTTGCTTATCAAAGCAATGGAACTACGTTTTATGACCTGAAGAAGCTTGAGAAAATGGACATCAATCCAAAGTTAACAGTGATTCCAAACAAGACTGGATTTTATCAGTTCGATTTGGGTGACCTTGAGTATTGTGTCCTGATTGAAGTCAAGAGAAACACGGGTTACTATAGAGGCGGAATGCAAGTATTCAAAGGTGCATCTGATCAATTGAACGACAGAGAGCTCAGAATCGACTATAAGTCAACCCGCTAATTAAGCACTTCCCTTTTATCCCTTTTTCACGTAAGCTCAACTCCATGAGGCTTATAAGTATGTTCATTTGAACGATTTATCAGACTCCATCCTACCCTAAATTCTTCAAAACGCTAAAGATTTGTTACCTTTTGGTACGGAATGTCATCTAAACATTCAATACCCATTGGAACACGATGTCCATTTTTTATCAAAATCTAAAACCGTCAACTCAATCATGCAACACATCAAACAATTCAAAAATTACTTTTTAGCGCTTTTGCTGCTCTGCTGCACTGGCCTTAATCTAAAAGCACAAGGAACAAGACTACTACGCCAACCCACCATGAGTAAACAGCACATCGCTTTTATTTATGGAGGAGACCTATGGCTTACCGATAGCAATGGTCAAAACCTAGTACGCCTAACCAGTACTCCCGCTGTTGAAAGCGACCCACACTTTTCACCCGATGGTAGCTTAATTGCCTTCACCTCGAATCGCTCTGGAGGCAACTCGGTGTTTACCATCCCTGTAACCGGTGGTATGCCCAAACGACTTACATTCCATCCTTCAGGAGCCATCGCGAGAGGCTGGACACCTGATGGTAAAAAGGTGCTTTACGCGAGTTCCAGAGAAAGTGCTCCTACTCCAATCAATCATTTATGGACTATCCCTAAAGACGGAGGCCCTTCTACCCAAGTAAGTGCCCAGTGGGGAAATAATGGAGACTACTCTCCGAATGGAAAACAAATCATTCTAGATCGAATGAGCCGTTGGGAAAGTGAATTTAGAAATTACCGGGGCGGACAGAACACTCCCCTTATTATTCTTGATTTGAATAGCCAAAACGAAACGCTACTTTCTAACGAAAAGACTATAGACATTTTGCCTGTATGGATGGGCGAAACCATCTACTTCCTTTCAGACAGAGACTGGATTATGAATGTATGGGCTTACGAAACGCGTTCTGGTCAATTCAAACAGATTACCAAGTTCAAAGACACCGATGTTAAATGGTTAAGCAAAGGTGACAATGAATTGATTATTGAGAGAGAGGGGTATTTGCATAAGCTGAACCCTACCAGCGGAAAAACAACACAACTAAACATTAATGTGGTTGGCGATTTTCCTTGGTTCGAAACCCAATGGGAAGATGTTAGCAGAAGGGCTCGTTCAGTTTCACTTTCTGCTTCGGGAAAAAGAGTAATCATGGAAGCAAGAGGTGAGATTTTTACGGTCCCTACCGAATTTGGTGATGCCCGAAATATTACACAAAGTTCGAATACAGCTGATCGTGCACCAATATGGTCGCCTAATGGAGATCAAATTGCTTGGTTTTCAGACGCTAACGGAAAAGGGTACGCATTAATGCTCGCCAACCAAGACGGTCTTTCTGAAGCAGAAAGCATAAGCATTGGAGAATCAAAAATGGCTTGGGAACCTACTTGGTCGCCTGACGGTAAAAAAATCGCTTTTGTGGACGATGATGTAAGGATTAGAGTGCTAGACTTAGAAAGCAAAACGATAATCACTGCTGATGTTGGCGGAAGTAATTTAGAGCGAGGTTCAACGGGCATTACTTGGTCTCCTGATTCAAAGTATCTGGCCTATGCCAAATCAGGTTTTAATAACCTTCGAAGAATCATGGTATGGTCATCAGTTGACAAAAGCATTAAAACCGTTACCAACGAAATGGCGGATTCCTTCTCTCCTGCTTGGGATTTAGATGGAAAACATATGTATTTCTTGGCCAGTACTGATTTGGCCCTAGCTTCCGGCTGGGCAAATACCAGCTCAATGTCTGCTGACCCTCAATATGCGGCCTATGTAATGCTACTTCAAGAAGATGCCATATCTCCATTTGTTCCGCGCAGCGATGAAGAAGAAGTGAAAAAGAAAGAGGAAGAAGAGAAAGATAAGGACAAGGAAGTTACTGATGAGAAGAAAGATGAGGCATTAAGAATTGATGTTCAAAACATTGAGAGACGTACCATTGCCCTCCCTCTTCCTGTTTCTGGTTATTTATCAACAATGGCTGGTCCAAAAGGAAGCGTTTTCATTAGTGAAAGAAAAGCTGGAAGTTGGAGTTTAACCCTCAACAAATTCTCCCTAGAAAAAAGAGAATCTGAAGAATTCCTTACAGGAGTCGGTCAATACTCCATTTCGGCAGACGGCAAAAAAATGTTAGTTCAGGTGAATGGCAGTTGGCAGGTAACCAGCCCGTCTGGTTCAAGTGGAAAAGGTGGAAAATCGGTCAAAGTAGATCTTCAAATGAAACTCGACCGTGGACAGGAATGGAAGCAGATGTTTGAAGAAGCCTGGCGCTATGAAAGAGACTATTTCTATGATCCAAACATGCACGGTCGTGATTGGCAAAAAGTATATGAAAGATATGCTCCACTTGTTCCGTACATCCGTCACAGAACCGACTTGAATTACATCTTAGACCAAGTCAATGGAGAAATGTCAGTAGGCCACAGTTTTGTTGGCGGTGGAGATTTTCCTTCTGTTGATCGCTCTAAAGTAGGGCTGCTTGGCGCTAACCTCGTAGCGGATAAAAACTACTGGAAGATCACTAGAATCTTTACCACAGAAAGCTGGAACCCTGGACTTACCAGTCCATTAGACAGGCCCGGCATGAAAGTAAAAGAAGGCTATTATTTGGTCGGAATTAATGGAAAAGAACTGACCACTTCAGAAAACCCTTTTGAATTTCTGGACGGTACATTAGGCCAGCAAACCCTATTGCACTTCAATGACAAACCAAGCTTTGAAGATTCATGGACAGAAATTGCTGAACCCATCAGTAGTGAGAATGCATTAAGGCAGAGGGCTTGGGTAGAAGACAATAGACGTAAAGTAGATGAGCTTTCAAAAGGCCGTTTAGCTTATGTGTGGATCCCCAACACCAGCGGCCCTGGTTACGTATCCTTTAATCGTTATTACTTCGCTCAGCAGCACAAAGAAGGAGCTGTAATTGACGAACGTTTTAATGGCGGTGGTTTGCTCGATGATTATATGGTGGATCTGATGACGCGAGAACTACGAGCAGGACTTACCAATGAAGTACCAAATGGTAGACCATTTCAGCTACCAGCAGGTATTTTGGGACCAAAAGTGTTATTGATCAACGAAATGGCTGGTTCTGGAGGGGACTTCTTCCCTTGGGTATTCCGCCAGCAAAAAGCAGGGCAATTGATTGGGGCGACCACTTGGGGTGGACTGGTTAAATCTTCAACGCATTATGCTTTAGTAGATGGTGGTTCACTTACTGCGCCAGACAACGCTGTTTTCGACCCCATTAAAAATGAATGGGTAGCCGAAAATAAAGGGGTAGCACCAGATATTGCTGTAAGGCAGGATGCCAAAGCATTATCTCAAGGCAACGACCCGCAATTAGAAAGGGCGGTGCAAGAAGTGTTAAAACTCTTGAATACACAGGGATCGAAGAAAGTCACTCCTCCTCCATATCCAACACCTGCCAAAAAAGGGAACTAATGAAAAAGGCCGTGTGAACTGATTCACACGGCCTTTATTTTATTCAATAATATCTAGCCCTTTATAATTTCATCCATTCCAAAGCAACTTCCTCGTCAGAGAATAAACGTATCTCTTTAAAGCCATTGCGGAAGTTAAAATTTTCCCAGACTTTATAATCATTTATGTTTTTAGAGATTATAACTGCCCGTTTAAGGCCAAATTCAATACCAATTCCCTTTAGTTCCTTACTCAAGATTTCAATTTCCCTCTGGTTAGCAAACAACTCTGCTTCCCGAAGATCTGTAATTACTTTACGACACTTATTCTCTCGGGCAATTTCTGCCACTTTAGATAGATAGCTAGATGCAATTTCCTTTGTCAAAGCCCCCTCTATCTTTCCAAACACGTGATTCAACTCATCATCATACCCAACCATCAACAGCATACACTTTCCCCTATTTTAAGTCAACAAAGGTAAGGTAAAACGAATTACAATCAATGTATATACACTCATAATCAGAGAGTTATAATTAATTCTAAAGATAATCTAAACAACAAAATGAACCTATTGTCAATCAGAGATACACCAAATATAAAATTGAAAAACTACCGTTCACATCACATAATCAACCGATAACATAAATACAAAAATAACCTCTTTCGTTTTTTAGACAATAAAAAACAGAATTATTCCACCTTACACATCATGCATCGAATACTCCCACCACCATACTTTTCAATGGTTGGAATTGAAATAGAAATCAACTTCGAATAGCTGGAGAGCTTTGATTTTTGAAGGGCAGAGAGTGATTCATATGCGGTTTGGGACATTACCAGTACAGACTCTCCTTCTGTATTGAGTACTTCTAACATATTACCAGCAAAAGCATACATTTGATCCATGGTGATCTCAATCACTTCGTGATATGTGCGCTCTAAAGCACTTGTTACATCCTCGCGTTGAATAAGAGGAATCGCATCCAGGCAAATTACAGCATACTTAGCAGCCAAGCACATCAACACATTGGTATGGTAGATGGCCTCATCGGTTTTATTAAAAGCCTCAAAAACAATGGCTTCATAACCCATTAATTCGCAAAACTTATCTAATACCACTGGATGAGTTCTTGTGGAAATACATGCATACAGAAGTTTGTGGTCATAATCGAGGATGATACTGCCGGTACTCTCTAAAAATTTATCCTCCTCCTCAAATCCTGAAAGATCGATAACCTCTTCAACCTTAATCCCTTCTTCAGCGAGCTGAGTCAATACCTCTTCCCTCCTCTCCGACCTTCTGCTCTCCGTCATCATTGGATAGAGGAGTACTCTCCCATCGTCATGAAAAGAAACCCAGTTGTTAGGGAAAACAGCATTGGGTTTCACTGGGCTGTCCGAATCATCTAAGGCAATAACATCAATTCCCTCTGAGCGAAGTTTACTCACAGCCTCTTCGAATTCAAGTTTAGCTTTACTCTCAATGGCTGCAATTTCATTTGCCCCATCTTTATTTTGGAAAGAATTTGAACGAGCAGTAGAAGGATCAAAGCCGAAGTGTTTCGGCCTCATCATCATGATTCGTTTGGCAGCTTGTTTAGACATGCCGCAAGGAAACATTATTTTTTGAGAATCCGAGTAGAAAAACCTAGTCCGAAAATAAAATCTGTGTCACCGGGATTATTCGTCAAATCGAATCCAGTATACACATCCAATTGAAGATTGTTATTCACTAAATAGCTTAAACCCATGTCTACATTATGGCTACTGAACCCACTTCGGAACGTACCATAAAGCTCAAGAAAGGCTGCCCATTCAGGTTCAAAAGCATATGATCCCACGACAGAATATTCCAAATTAAAAGTCCCGTTTTTAACAGGAACGAAGCCACCAAGACCGTAACCCAAGGTCAATTTTTCGTTCAAGGTATTGGAGAAATTCAGTCGAAGATTCATCAAATCTTGCCCTCCATTTTCGTCAAAAACATCAGTAACATACTCTGCTAAAAATGAAGTTTGAGGAACAAATCCATCTTCTTTTAAAATATGAAACTTTGCACCTATCCAAGTTGGAGCAAATTGAACATCCCCATTACTGACTACATCACCACCGACTTTCCCACGGTTTACATAAACATTCTGGGCCAATCTCAATTCCACCTTGTCACTCAACCCATATCTAGTCTGAAGGAAATTCAAAGTGAAAGTCTCCATTATGAATTTGTTACTTAGAGCTGCATTCCCAGGAAAGTCAATCCTTGTATACCCAATCCCAGATTCAATTTGAAAAACACCTTTTGGTACTACAAATGAAGAGTAAGTCTGCGTAGGCCGATCCGTAATTAACGCTCCCACCGATCCTTCATTGGATTCTTGAGCCCACACTCCATTGGCCATCAAAGAGAATAGCACCAAGGTAAAAAAAACATTCTTTTTCATTTTTCGACTCGTCTAAAAATTTAACATTAACTCTTATTAATCAATATTTTAAATACTATCTACTTATGTCTTTCTTTAAGTATTGAGGTCACATCTTTTAAAGTGTAGCCTTTAGCTTCTAAGAGCACCATGTAGTGAAATAATAGGTCCGCTCCTTCATTTAAAAACAGTGACTCATCATTGTCTTTTGCTTCAATCACCAACTCAACGGCTTCCTCTCCTACCTTCTGCGCGATCTTATTCATGCCCTTAGAAAACAGATGAGACACATACGATTCTTCAGGTGATTTTGTTCTGCGCTCTTTAATCACTTGCGTTAATTGGTCTAAAAACTCAACGCCAATTTCGTTACTTTCTTGGAAACATGTATCATCTCCTGTATGACAAGTTGGGCCTTCTGGTTTTGCTTTAATTAATAAGGTATCACTATCGCAATCGATCAAAACCTCTTTGGCATTAATGTAATTATTAGAAGTCTCTCCTTTTGTCCATAGTCTGTTTTTAGAACGACTAAAGAAGGTCACCTTTCCTTCGGATAAGGTTTTCTCTAAGGCTTCAGCATTCATATAACCAAGCATCAAAACTTTGTTCGAAACTTGGTCTTGAATGATAACAGGAACCAAGCCATCCCCTTTTGAAAAGTCTACTTCGTTTGTATTTTTTAGTACTCTCATTTTTCTATTCTTACTGGGATATTATAGCCCTTTAAATAATTTTTTAAATCTGGAATTGACACCTCTTTGAAGTGGAAAATACTAGCGGCCAAAGCAGCATCGGCAAGACCGATGGTGAAGCTATCGAGGAAGTGTTCTTGGTTGCCCGCCCCGCCCGAAGCGATAACAGGGATAGACACTGAGCCCGAAACTTTGGCCGTAAGTTCATTCGCAAACCCCGCTTTGGTTCCGTCATGGTCCATTGAGGTAAGCAGTATTTCACCCGCGCCTCGCTCCTCTACTTCCTTCGCCCAAAGTAAAGTTCTTCTTTCGGTAGCAGTACGTCCACCATTCACATGAACGATGTGTTCCCCTTCCACAAACCGAGAGTCGATCGCCACCACCACACACTGACTTCCAAATTCGCCAGCTAGTTCACTGACCAATTCGGGACGTATCACAGCTGATGAGTTAATCGAAATTTTATCCGCTCCTGCGTTTAGCAAAGCCGACACATCGGCAATGGAAGAAATTCCGCCACCTACCGTAAATGGAATATTGATTTCGGCTGCCACACGCTTCACTAATTCTATCAGCGTCTTTCGTTTCTCTACCGTTGCGGTAATGTCCAAAAACACCAATTCATCGGCTCCTTCTGCTGCATATATAGCCGCAAGCTCCACTGGGTCGCCTGCATCGCGTAAATCAACAAAGTTGACTCCTTTCACCGTGCGTCCGTTTTTGATATCTAGACAGGGTATGATTCGTTTTGTTAACACCTTTTGGTTTTTAAGTTCTTTGTTTATTCAAAATGAGGCCAGTTCCTCCAGACTAATTCGCCCTTCGTAATACGCCTTCCCTACAATGGTGCCGAACATGCCGGCTTGCTTCAGCCTTTTGAGGTCGTCTAATTCAGCCACTCCTCCACTTGCAATCAGCTTTAGCTTCGGATAACGCTTCAGAATGTTATCATACAAATCGAATGAAGGCCCTTGTAGCAGACCATCCTTGCTTACATCGGTACAAATCACGTATTCTATTCCTGCGGCCACATAATCTTCAAGAAAATCGAAAATATTCATTCCCGAACCTTCTTGCCAACCGTTAATGCGCACTTCGCTATGATGAACATCGGCACCGAGAATGATTTTATCGGCACCATATTTCTTTAGCCAGCTCAACACCAAAGCCTTGTCTTTTACCGCAATACTTCCAGCCGTTATTTGTGCTGCTCCAGCTGCAAAAGCCATATCAATCGCTTCATCAGACTTTACGCCACCACCAAAATCGACATGCAGATTCGTATTTGACGCGATTCTCTTGAGCGTAGGCTCATTTACAATCTTGCTGGCTTTGGCGCCATCTAAATCCACTACATGAAGTCTTTTGATGCCTGCTACTTCAAATTTTTGAGCGACAATAAGTGGATCGGAAGCGTATTCGGTTTTTTGAGCGTAATCGCCCTGCGTTAGCCGAACGCATTTTCCATCTATAATATCTATGGCTGGTATGATGTGCATTGTTTAGTTTCTAGTATTTGGTATTTGGTATTTGGTATTTGGTATTTGGTATTTGGTATTTGGTATTTGGTATTTGGTATTTGGTATTTGGTATTTGGGGAAACTCAAATCCAGAGATAGGGTTGCCTTTTTACTGATTTACTGTTTCCCTGATATACTCTTTTCAGATATCAAGAAAATTCTGAAGGATCCGCTCTCCTATTTTTCCACTTTTTTCAGGGTGCGCCTGTAAAGCATAGAAGTTATCCTTGTTCAAAGCCGCACTGAACGTATTCACGTAATCGGTAGTGGCGATGGTATACGGACTTGTTTCTGCATAATAGCTATGCACGTAATACACATAACTATCGGCTTCTATTCCTTCAAATAATGGCCCAGTGGTGTGCTCAAGGTTATTCCAACCCATCTGAGGCACTTTTAAAGTGGGCTCAAACTTCTTTACCTGCACATCAAAAATCCCAAGGCAATCAGTATTGTTTTCCTCAGAATGAGCGCACATCAGCTGCAAACCTAAGCAAACGCCAAAAACGGGTTGCTTTAAGTCTTTAATTACTTCGTCCAGCTTTCTTTCCTTCAGAAATCGCATGGCAGTACTGGCTTCTCCCACGCCTGGAAAAATGACACGGTCTGCCGAACGAATCACCTCAGGATCGGCACTCAGCACTGGAGAAACACCCAAACGCTCCAAAGCGTAAGTGACCGACTGCACATTGCCCGCATTATAATCTACAATAACTACACTCATATTTTTGAATGAAAAAAGCGGCTTAAACCACCGCTTCTTTTCCTTGTTTTAATTTCGCTTCAATTTTAGATTTAATCTCAGGCAATGACTTATACAATTGCTCGTAAGACTCAATAATAAAGTAATTTTCCTGCATTTTATCTTTTCTGTAAGGTGTGTCCAAAATCTTATCTACGTCATACTCATAGTGGTTGGGCTCATCGCTTAACGAGTATTTTGTTTCGCCCGCAGATGACAATATCCCTGCTCCGTATATTTTCACTTGACCTTCCTCTCTGATCAAACCAAACTCAATGGTATACCAGTAAATCCTTGACAGTAAATGAATTGCCCATTCGTCCTCAATCCATTCGTGACCAAACTGACTGATGGCCTGAAGGAAGTCTACAAAAGCCTGATTGGCCAACAGCGGAATGTGCGCAAATACATCGTGAAACATATCAGGCTCTTCCAAATAGTCCAACTGACTCATTTTTCTTACCCAAGTAGTAGCAGGGAATTTCTTATTGGCCATCAGCTCAAAGAAAAGACCATCTTCCACAATTCCGGGCACTGCATAAATTTCCCAACCTGTTAACCCACGAAGTATCTCATTGGTTTTCTCAAAGTTTGGAATGCCTTCATTCGTGAAGTTTACCTGCTTTAAACCCTTGGTAAATTCAACGGTTGCTGCTTTGGGTAAACTCGGAAACTGTCGGTCGAAGAGGATGCCCCACACTTTCTGATCTTCTGCTGTGTAATTCTCGTAAATCTGTTTCATTCTTTCCTTTTTAAAGACTCCGCTGGAATGGGTTAAAAACAAAAAACCCGATTCTTGCGGAATCGGGTCTTATATGTTTGATTAATTGTTTCTATACAATTCACATAGCGCTGCCGTTCCGATCGTTCGGGTAATAATAGTAGTAATGATGTGCGCTGCTATGTAACATTGCCCCAAAGGTAAAATGCATTTCCGAAATGGCAACTCTTTTTTTTGAAAAGAATTGGGTGCGATTGCAGAAGCCCTACAATTGTTCTGCCCTTGTTGGTGTTATTCACCAACAAGCTACCCAATTTTGCTTTTAGACCGTAATAGCAAACCGATCCTGAAACACTCCGAAGCTTCGGAGCAGGGTGACTTCAAGTGGACTACTGGTGTGCTCCACAGTCGCTTGGCTTTGCCGAGTGACTGTGTAAAATGGAAGATCAAAACGCTAACCATCACTCGGTACAACCGAGCGATTGAGGTATGGTATACACTTTGTTCACTTTGCAGTTAAACCCTGTTACACCTTACTTAACTGCTGAATACCTTCCAGTAGTCGGTCTACATCAGAAGTTGAGCTATATAGGTTTGGGGTTACACGGATAGCTTCTTCATTCTCTGGTAAGTTTCGCTTAACAGTAAATACGCCAAAGTCGTCATAGAGCTTTTTGATTACATCATCGGCATCTAGGTTGTGAAGCTTAAAGGTGGCAATGGCGCAGCTTCTTTTGGCTTCCATAGGAGTTAGTAATTCCGCATTCGCAATCCCTCCTATCTCCTTGGTCCAGTAGTTTTGTAAGTACCGAAGTCGGGCTTCTTTCACGGGGATGGTCACCATATTATTAAATTCCGCTGCCTTGGGAACTGTAAGCAAAGTGGGGAATGACAGCGTTCCGAAGTGGCCTAATTTGTTAATATTGTCTTCGCGCTGGCCTACATCCCCAAACATCGGACTTAGGTCTTTAATTCTGTTTTTCTTCACATACATGAGCCCCATTCCTACGGGCGCACTAAACCATTTGTGCAGGTTGACACCCACAAAATCACAACCCAAATCTGGAATTTTAAAGTCGAGATGCGCGAAACTGTGCGCAGCATCTACAATGACCTCCACTCCTTTCGGTCGGGCCATATCCGCAATGGCTTTTACGGGCATCACCTGACCTGTTAAATGAATCAGGTGCGTGACTAGAATACAGCGTGTTTTGTTCGTCATGGCCGCCTTGTAGAGGTTCACGATTTGCGCATCACTTTCCGGAATCATCGGCAGCTCTATACGCTTGATTGTAATACCCTTTGTTTTTTCAAGCATTTCAAAGGCCTCAATCATGCTTGGGTAGTCCTGTTCGTTGAAAATCACTTCATCACCCGGTTGAAAATCAATACCTTGAATGAGAATGTTCAAAGCCTCCGTAGCATTTCTGGTAATTAGCAATTCTTCTCGTTCTGCTCCAGAAAACTTGGCCAGCGTGTTCATCACAGCCGTCATATCCTGATTAAAGCTTTTACGGGCATAGCCAGAACTTTCCCTATTTACTTTTTTAATGGACTCCACATAGGCGTCAACGACCATTTTTGGCTGCACCCCAAAATAACCGTTCTCAAGATTGATCCACTTGTCGGTGACATCATAATGGGTTTTCTTAAAGGCTTTCCAAAAGGCTTCATCCTGAATTTTACTCTGGTTGAACTCTCCTTTCCACTCAGCGATACTTTCTTTGGGCAAGTATTCGTCTAAGGAGCGACCAATGAAGGGTAGTGAAATTGCGCCAACTGCGAGTTTCTGAAGTAAGGATCTTCTTTTCATCTCAAAAAATTTTAATCGTGATTTGGCTTCTAAGTTAGCAAATCATGCCGTAGCCGAATTTACAATCAAAAAATCATTCAATCCATTGATTAGGGTATTTCATTTCACTTGCCTTATTGCGACCCTTATGTTTTACCAAATTTTCGCAATTATAATGACTATAAATTGTATTTGGCATCGTCTGAAGTCTAAATGAATTGAAAACAAATACTAGTTTTAGAAATCAATCTATCACCCACAGAGGGGTTTGATTGGCTTTTTATTTAAAATAGTCTATACGCTATGAATAAAGTAGAAATTATTAACAACATATGTAATTCCTATTCCCCTTTGACTCAAGCATGCAAAGGTGATTTATTGAATAAATCAAGGCTGATAACACCTAAAAAAAACACCATCTTAGTAAAAGAAAAACAATACTCCGATAAGTCGTTTTATATTGTAAAAGGCTGTGCAAGAGCTTATTATCTAAATGACGGAAAAGACATTTCCGACTGGTTTGCATTCGAAGGTGATTTTATAAGCTCCATTCAAAGCTTCTTTCTAGGTGTTCCAAGCCCTCATTATATAGAAGTGTTGGAAGACTCCGTTCTACTAGAAATATCAAGAGAAAACGCTGAAGGGTTAAGCAACGAACATCACGATTTTGAAAGACTCACTAAAAATGTCGCCATTAAAACAATGCTACAGCAACAAGAAAGAATCGTTGCAATCCAGTTTCAGTCTGCAGAACAGAGGTATCAAAACATCTTATCGCTTCGCACAGACATTACCCAAAGAATACCGTTAACGCATATTGCCTCCTATATCGGAATTACACTTGAAACTTTAAGCCGAATCCGTAAATCGCATAGTCGAATTTGATTTAAATCAAATGCCGCACGGGTATTTAGTCTGACATTTGAAAAATGACAAGGCGAATACATTTCATATCAGGACTAACAATTACAGTTTTTATTGTTTTCCACCTCATCAATCATATTTATAGTCTCTTTGGAGTTGAAAAGCACATAGAGCTTATGGACAGTTTCCGTTTGGTATATAGAAATGCTTTTGCGGAAACCATTTTATTACTGTCCGTACTTGTACAAGTCATTTCTGGCTTAAAACTGTTTTTAAAAAAGAGGAGAATTGTGAATGGCCTTTGGGAGAAGCTGCAATTATGGAGTGGCTTATACTTGGCTGTTTTCTTCGTATTTCACCTTGCTGCTGTGTTTGTAGGAAGATTGGTGTTAGAACTCGACACGAATATCTATTTTGGAGTTGCAGGCTTGAATACCTTTCCGTTTAACCTTTTCTTCCTTCCCTATTACGGATTGGCCATCATTTCCTTTTTTGGTCACATCGCTGCAATTCACGCCCAAAAATTTAAGCATTCTCCTTTTGGAATGAAATCATCTAGTCAATCCATCATCATTTTGAGTTTCGGAATATTATTATCAATAACCATACTCTACGGCCTAACGAACGGCTTTACTGGAATTGAAATACCAAGTGAATACGAGATTATGATTGGGAAATAAATTAAACTCTAGACCTATCCACTTCTTCCTATTAACTATAAAAGAAAGAAAACATGAAGTACCTTTTATTTTTTATAATACTACTGGATACAGCCTGTAACAAGCCAAAAGCCAATCAACAGACGCTTCAGGGAGACTTTATTCAAGAAAAGATAACAGATCACCTTTATGTTTTAAAGTCGCCCAATTACAACACAAACACCGGAGTTTTCATAGGCGAAAATGAGTTGCTTTTGGTTGACCCAATGTCTGGTATTAATAACCATCAAAACTTACTACAGGCAATACGGCAGCTCTCAGAAAAGCCAATCAAATACATTCTTAATACACATAGTCATCCTGATCACAGTGGAGCAAACGCCTTTTTTGCTGAATTAGGCGCTACCATAATATCGCATGAGAATGCCAAATACTCACAAGCAAAACACGCCCTCACTTTCAACGACACTTTTACCTTGGACATGGGAAATGAAACTATCGAACTGCTTCACATTACTGCTCATACCTTTGACGATGCTTTGATCTACTTTAAAAACAGTAATGCCGTATTTATGGGGGATACCTTTATGACCAACTCGTTTCCGCATTTTTACTATGGTGGTGGCAGCGAAGGTCATATTGAGATTTTAGATAAAGCGCTATCCCTTGGAAACCCAAAAACAACCATAATTTCAGCTCATGGCCATCTTAGTTCCAACAAAAACGACCTAACGGTTTATAAAGAAAACTCTCAAAACTGGATCAATAGAATTACTGAGCTCCATGAGGCCAATAAGACACCTGAAGAAATTGCTAATGATCAGCAAATCATTCATCTGAGCACGATTTTCAACGATGGCAAAAATGCTCTAAGTCAGTCAATAATAAGAACCATTAACAAAACAATTTCAGTTGATTTAATCTCTGACGTTCCTATTTCAAAAAACAAACTGAAGCATTACGAAGGCCTTTATCAGTATGAAAACGGGCAAGTTGATGAGATTATCTTGGAGCAAGGTAAACTGATCTTACGAAGTGAAGGAGCCTATATATTTGAAATCGTTCCCCTATCTCAAACTCAGTTTCATTTAAAAGGGCAGTTCCCGAGCAAACACCTGACTTTCAATATGGCGAAGAATAGCTTTGTTTATTTCAATGGAAAAGAACGCCTAACAGCAAACAGAAAATAATTCGTCACAAATCATTTAATCCTTCCGGTACTAACGCAGTAAATCAAAAATCAATGACCCCAGCACCCAAAAGTTTATTCAACATCAAAACCTTACTAGAAATCATTCTCGTGTTAATGATCATGATTACAGTCAAGTCAGTTTCCGACTATTTTGGAATTAATGGAGCTGGCTCAATTGGCATTTGGAGTGGGATAATTGTTGCCTCTATTATTATGAAACGGCCCAAAGAAAAATGGCGGAATTACGGTCTGATTCTTCCAAAAGGTATACGTGATTGGGCTATCAATATTGGATTGGCTTTATTGGCCGTAATAGTCGTTTTTCTGGTCATGGGATTTGTTCTTGATCCTATCCTCTCACATTACGGACTAGAAAAACCTGCAGATGTGGCCGATAGATTTCAATTCTTTCTTGGCAAACCAGTCTACTTCATTTTATACCTTGTTACCGTAGTTTGGATTGGAGCTGCGCTTGGAGAGGAGCTACTTATGCGAGGCTTTTTACTCAATCGTTTATCCGACTTTTTCGGTAAAAATAAGCTAGGCTGGTTTGTCTCTCTAGTTATACATTCTACTTTCTTTGGAATACTGCATAGCTATCAAGGATTAGCCGGTATAATTACGACAGCTTTTATAGCACTCATTTTTGGAACAATGTATTTGATATCAAAAAAGAGACTTTTGCCCGTAATACTTGCTCATATGATAATAAACACCATTAGTCTGACAGCATTCTACCTTACTGGTGGGGCTGTAAACTGAATCTAGAAAATAGAACAAACATGAAAAAGCTGCTTCTAATAACTTCAATATTCATCAGTACTGAACTCGTTAGCCAAACAAAAAATCATTCAAGCTTTGATTATGTTCATACAAACATTGAATCGGTAATATTAAATGACACTGTAAAACTAGCTATCAGTTTGCTTGAAAATTACACGAACTCAAAAGCAACATACCTGGTGTTGTATATATTAGATGGTAAATGGTTCTTCTCTCAGGGGGCTGCTTTGCAAACACATTTCTCTCGTTATAAAATTACGCCAGACTTAATCATAGTAGAGATAGAAAATACAAGCACTCAAAGAAACTGGTACTTTAACGAATCTGAAAAATTCAATCAATTTTTAGAGCAAGAGTTAATTCCCACCTTAGATAAAGGGTTTAGAACCAATCAGGAACGCCTGTTATTCGGTTGAGAGGTTTCAGGAGGCTTCATTTTCGATGCCTTTGGATCAAACCCCAATTTCTTCTCAGGATATTTAACTGAGGACTATATCTCTAGTGGAGGTAATAGTTACTTAGAGTTGTATTACATACAGAGAAAAAAGAAGTATAATTTCTCAACAGAAAAAACATCACAAGCCCAAAATAGAGACGGTTAAATTGATTTATGAATACATATTTTTTAGTTGCTGGAATTCTATGTTTTGTATTGGGGCTTGGTCACTCAATACTTGGCGAATACCTGATTTTCAAAGAAAAACGGAACAAAGGCCAGTTAATCCCATCCAAAACGGGTACTGGATTAAAAGAAAGACATTTACGAATCATCTGGGCCACTTGGCATTTAACTTCTCTTTTCGGCTGGTGTATCGGAGCATTACTAGTGAAAATAGCCATTGAAAAAAACAGACAAGTCACTGAACTCACAGACTTTTTAATCACTTCTGCCAGATACACCATGTTAACTTCTTCAATTTTGGTTCTTGTTGCTACTAAAGGAAAACATCCGGGATGGGTCGTTTTATTATTTATAGGTCTACTATTGATAATAGGTAAAACATAAAACACGCTAGATATTTACCTGAACGATGATTTTCAACTAGGGATAACATCCTTTGCCACAACTGATCATTTTAAAAAGCTTGAACAATATCTTGCTCTCCTAAGCTTCTTAGACGAGACAGAAATTCAAATGACATAGGCATAAAGCGCGTCAGTACAAGTTATTGGGTTAAAACAGACTGGGGTTTCATTTTATCCAGACTTTCGTCTTACCGTCAATTATTCCAAAAAAGCCCATTAAACCTCAGAAACAGCATTCTCCATTTTGTTCAGATCAATGTGATATATGTAAGTCTTAACTTTTTGTATGTAGCGTTTGGGGTTTTAAAGCGCCTCACCTTTGCTCATAATTAACAATATCACTAAAGAATACTGAAATGAAATTTTTAAAAAGAATACAAATCTTAGCTATGCTTCCATTTATGTTGTTTCTGGGCTGTAGCAATGACGATGAACCAACACCAGGGGATGAGACTTCACCCAATATAACATCAACGGCTCCGCAAGACAATGCGACTAACGTGGCCCTAAACAAGGTGATCTCTATCTCTTTTAATGAAGAAATGAGTTTATCTTCATTCACTTCTACTTCATTTACACTAAAACAGGGAACAACACCAGTGCTAGGATCGGTTGAATACACTGATAGCACCGCCCGATTTATCCCCATCAACACCCTAAGTGCAGGCTTGGTGTATACGGCTACCGTAAATACTGATGTAAAAGATTTGGCTGGAAATTCAATCACTAATAATAAGGTATGGAGCTTTACTACTGGCGTAAAAACTGGTTTGAAAACAGTAAACCTTGGTGCTTCCGCTAACTACGTTATTTTAGCTAAAACAGCCATCAATAACTCTCCTACTTCAGACATAAAAGGCGATTTGGGACTTAGTCCAGCAGCCACTTCGTTTATTACTGGTTTCGGGTTAACGGATGCCACTGGTTATGCTACTACTCCTCAAGTAACGGGGAAAGTATATGCAGCCGATATGGTGCCTCCTACCAATACTAATCTTACTACGGCTGTTGAAAATATGATTACAGCCTATAATGATGCTGCTGGTCGCCCAACGCCTGATTTCTTAGAGTTAGGCACCGGAAGTATTGGTGGAATGACTTTGGAAGCAGGCCTTTACAAATGGACCAACACCGTTAATATGGCTTCTGATGTAACGCTAACGGGTAGTGCCGATGATGTTTGGATCTTCCAAATTGCTGGTGACATGATCATGAGTTCTGCAAAGAGAATCACTTTGACTGGCGGAGCACAAGCGAAGAACATTTTCTGGCAAGTAGCTGGTTCAGTAACTTTAGGAACCACCTCACATTTTGAAGGAGTAATCTTATCGATGACAGGCATTACAATGCAAACAGGCGCTACCATAAACGGACGTTTATTGGCACAAACTGCTGTAATTCTTGACTCGAATGCGGTTACAAAACGATAATTAATTGATACAAAAAGCCATCCTGCTCATTGTCGGATGGCTTTTTACTTTACCTAAAATACTGGAGCTGTAGATTTCACTCTATAGTATATGGAAGTCCCTTCCCTTCTTATTTACCCTCCTCTTTAACCAGGAGTTAATTAAATCTTTAACTAAAATATTGAAACATGAAAAAATATCTAAGCATATGTGCTTTGGCTTTGACCTTTGTATTTGTACAGTCTTGCGGAACAGAGAGCAAGAATACTGAGACCGTTGAAACTTCAATGACCATCGCAGAACGACATGCACTAGTGGAGAAAGAACGCGCTGACTTGGCAGAACTGCGAAAAGCAGAGCTTGCAGCATTAATTTTAGAAGCAAAGTACTATGAGAACGCCAATGGAAAGCAAATCTATTACATGGCGGAAGTTAGCCCACAATACGTTGGGGGAGAAAAAGCAATGAAAAAATTCATGAAAGAGAATCTGAAATTTCCTTCTGTTGCAGAAAAGGAAGAAATGGAAGGAACTGTTTTTGTGAATTTCGTAGTGTCAGAAAGCGGCAAGGTTACCGAAGTTAAAGTATCCAACCACACCTATTCAGATGTAGATGTGATGTTTATGGAAGAAGCGCTCCGTGTTGTGAATATGATGCCAGATTGGACACCAGGACTTCAAAATGGAAAAGCTGTAGATGTACTATTTAGCTTACCTATAACATTCCTTATCGGATAGTTTCATCACTATTAAGGTTTGATCACTAACGCGAGGCTTCCTCGCGTTTTTTATTTCCCTTCCTGTTGATAGTAGATCAAGATTGATTTTTAATTGACTTTCAACTTAGGTTAACGCCAAATAGATAGCCCACCACTGCGGTTAAGCCCATGGCCACAGTTCCCCAAAAAGTGATTCTTGCAATTGCTTTAACAATGCTTGAACCTCCCGTTTTAGCCGCCAAGGCACCCAAAATAATTAAGAAGAAAAGCGCAAATCCGTAAAGAGAATACTCCATACTTTTTAAAGGCAAAAATAGCGTGACGATAAGAGGAAGTACACCTCCCACAGTAAATGCCGTACCCGAGGCTAATGCTGCTTGAATAGGCTTAGCTTGGCTAATGTCGTTTATACCCAATTCATCTCTAACGTGAGCGCCTAGGGCGTCATGCGCTGTAAGTTCCTTGGCGACAACCAAGGCAGTTTCACTTTTCAAACCTCGACTCACATAAATTTCGGCTAAACGTTGAAGCTCAATTTCGGGCATTTCTGCTAATTCTATTTTCTCTCGCTCAACATCAGCTGTTTCAATGTCAGTTTGGGAGCTCACAGAAACGTATTCACCGGCAGCCATTGATAAGGCTCCTGCCACCAAGCCTGCTAACGTTGCCAACACCACCGGTTCTCTGAAATCACTGGCGGCTGCAACCCCTATGGCGAGACTTGCTGTGGATAAAATTCCATCATTTGCACCAAGCACTGCCGCTCTGAGCCAATTACTTCTGTTGATGAAATGGTTATCTAAATAATCATCTATGGACTCGGACATATGATTTGTTAATTTAAAATTTGACTATATCTATACCCCGATTCGAATTAGCCGTATTATTTGAAAAGTATCAGCTGGCTATTGGTAATAGCAGTTACCCAATGCTTAATCATGGGCTCAATCCTAATATAGTCGCCTGGTACTAATATTTCTTTCAACCCCTTTTCGTTTTCAAATACCACCTTCCCGAGAACACAGATCAAAAGCGCTGGCACTTGGGTTATGTGTTCTTTTAATTGTTTGCCTTCCAAAATCTGAATAGCTGTGGCAGTTGCATGTTCCGACCTTAAAAGCACTTCTGTTGAGACGGCTTTTGTATGCGGGAGTAGATCTTTAATATTCATGCCTATCTTGTCTAAATACTTAATTAAATACTCAATAAAGCACTATTTAACTTTTCGCTTACTTCCTTAGCGTAGGCTTCAACCTTAGGGTTATTAATGGCCTTCATCGCTTCCAGTGGATTAACAATTGCGACTTCTACCTCTCCATTTTCTACCTCACGAATAGTTACATTACAGGGTAGCATCAAACTGATATGTTGGTCTACAGAAAGTACTTTATCTGCAAACACAGGATTGCAGGCGCCCAAAATAAGATGAGGCAAATAATCCTTATCCAATTTTTTCTTCATGGTAGCTTGAATATTAATTTCTGTGAGTATGCCAAACCCTTCTGATTTTAAGGCATCCTCCACTTTAGGTCGAATGTCTGTTACCGTTGTTCCTGCAAAAGTTCTTGAATTGAAATAGTCCATAAGATTAGTGATTTTGTAAACGTCCGAGTATTGTACCTAAAGAGGCCTTTAATTTATGAATAGCGCCCGATACTGCCTGTTCAATAGTATTTGCCTGATCTGAGACAGCAATTGGTTGCCTGCCTTCGATGCGAGCTTCCAATAAACATCGAATGTCTTTTATTCCTTCTTTTTTGCCATTTTCATCAGAGATATGAACTTCTATTCTAGTAATATGAGACTGAAATCTATCGAGCTCTTTTGCGATTTGATCAGTAAAATACCCCTCATGTCTTTCGTCTCCTTGAATGGTCTTGTCTGTATTAAATTGAATTTTCATAGTTTCTTCTTTTTGATTTTATCTTGATCTTCTCTTAGTCTTTGTTTTCATATTGATCCTTGTGCTTCTTACCAGCCAGCGCCACTGGTATTGTCCGAATCTATTACTGGAATTGAAGCCTGCATGTTTTTTTTTAAAGCTTGTAAACAAATTAGGTCAAATAAGATTGCATTTTGTATGATATGCGTCATACTAACAGGTGTCAGTTGTCATGGAATTTCACTTCTCAATATTGCGTAATTATAGAAGGTAGCCTATCCAAAACGGGGACTTAAATTCTTTACAAAAAAATCGAACGTCTTATGCAGATGGGGAATGGATTAGCAGTTATCCATTATTAATTGATATAAGGCTCAAATCAAGCTTTGTCTTCTGGCCTTTTGAACAGCCTCTAGCTTGTTGTGCACTTGTAGTTTTTTGTAGATGTTTTCGATGTGCTTTCTTACTGTACTGGGAGATAGGAATAGGTTATTAGCAATTACAGTATAGCTAAGCCCTTCTGCCAACTGCTCTAATACTTCTTGTTCACGCCCGCTTAGGTCGACAATATCTTCTTCGATTCGGAGTGATTCCTGTTTTTCGGGATAACGAAGTAGTTTCAGTGTTTTTACGGCAATGGATGGACTCATGGCTGCGCCACCCTCCATGGTTTCTATAATGGATTTGTGGAGTTTATCTCCTTCAATTTCCTTCAATAAATAACCATCGGCTCCCCCACGAATGGCGTTAAAAATATTTTCATCATTATCGAAAACGGTGAGCATAAGTACCTTAATATGAGGATATTTCTGTTTGACAATATTTACTGTTTCAATGCCATTGAGTACTGGCATTTCAATATCCATCAACACCAAATCTAGGTTATGATTCTTCTCAAGCTTGGCCAAAAATTCACTCCCATTATGTACAGTGTACTTAATGTCTAAATCCTTAAAAGGAGACAGTTTCTCATTAATAGCCCTCGCTAAAAAGGTATTATCGTCTACTATGGCCAATCTTATTTTCATAACTCCTATTGTCTTAATGGACTCTTAATTTCCACATGTTTAGGCTTCCACAGTCAACTCCACTTTGGTTCCCTTACCTATTTCACTACTTAGCTCAAATGTTACCCCAGCTTTTTCGGCCCTACTCTTCATGATATAAAGTCCGTTGCCGGCAGATTGCAATTTGGTATCAAAACCTTTCCCGAAATCTTCCACCACGATTCCCACCTTATTTTCAGTGTCTTTAAAAGTCACCAGCACTTCTGAAGTTCCAGAATGCTTGACGGCATTGTTGATTGATTCTTGGATAATCCTGAAAAGGTTCATCCCCACAAAAGCGCTGAGCATCTTGTCGCTAGAATCACTTATGGTTCGAACACTGATTTCATCATCAGTGGCATCGTGAATTGTAGCGGCCAATTGATTGGTGCGCTCCTGAATATCTTCTAAACTGATTTCATCTTTATTCATTGCCCAAATGGTATCGCGCAATTCAGCAATGGTTACTAAGGTAAACTGCTTCATTTGAGTTAGTTTCTCGGCCATAAAGACCTCTCCTTTATCAATATTGCGCATTGCCGTATCGGTAATCGAAGTGATGTATGTCAATTGAGAACCAATATTATCGTGCAAATCGCGTGCAATGCGAATACGTTGCTCCTTCAGGTTTTCTTGGGCTTTTACTTCGACAAGTGCCTGCTCTAATGCCATTTCATTTTTAATCCGCTCGGCTTTCATTCTCTGCTCTCTCAACAAAGCAAAAGCCACCACAAGAATCAAAACCACTAAACCTCCGCCTGCAAGCAATAAATCATTTCTCTTTTGCAAGGTCAATTCACTTTCCACTAGCTCGTTTTGCTGGCGAAGAATCTCATTCTCTTTCTGTTCGGTTTCATATTTTTCTCGAAGATTAAGCACTTCTTTGGCCCGTTCATCAATCTCTAAACTGGCATTAAGTTCGTTACTGATCACAATATATTTATAGGCCTCCTTGAAGTTTCCTTCTTGTTTATATATAAGAGAGAGGGTTTTGGCCAATACCTCTTGGGCTGGCTTAAAACTAAGTGCATCCGCTTCTGCGTAAGTTTGAATGGCCAAAGCTTTTGCTTGTTTGACCTTATTAAGTGCTAATTGAACATTGGCAATGTCATTTTTTAAAAAAAGCAGTACTGTTCGTTCATTACGTTTTTCATGTATTTCCAAAGAGCGAAGAAAATATTTCTCGGATTGAATCAGATCTCCTTTAGCACGGTAAGCTATGGCCAAAGTACTTAAAGGAAAGGCCTGATCTAGCTCCGCCCCTATGGCTTCAAAACCTTTTATTGATTGGTGAGCGTAAGTTATCGCCTTATCATATTCCTTTTTTAGTTCATAAACCGAGGCAATGGCATTGGCACAAGTCGCTTGGTAGTATGGGTTGCCAAGTTTTTCATAGAGCTCCATGGCCTTTAAATAATAAGCTAGAGCTGAATCCTCTTGATTGATTTGCGAGTAGCGAATGCCAAGATTCAAAAATGATCCAGCGATCCAAACCGTATCTTTGGCCACTTGAAAATATTCAAGTGCTTTTAATTGAGATGCTACTGCTTTATCAAATTCAGTAATTCTACCATAAAGATTGGATAAGTTGGTATAAACCGACCCCAACAAATAGGCATCATCAGCTGCTTCTAAGACGGGCAATGCTTTTTGATAATAATCTTGTGCATCCTCTAATAAGCCAGCATCAAAGCTTAAAATGCCATAGACCATCCAAATCCTCGCCTTATAGAACTCACTATTCATGGCTTCAGCTTGCTTAAAAGCTTCATCCGTATAAAACTTGGCACTATCTAAACTGATAGACCTAAACTTCATGGCAATGTCTTTTAGGGCAATCACCTTGTCTCCCTCTTTTTTATCCTGAAGCGAAGATTTAAGTGTCTGAATTTCTTCTTGAATACTGGTTTGAGAAAAAGCTGAATTTGGAAACAACAAAAGAAAAAACAAGACCAGAAATGGACTTAAAAATGACTTTAAAAAAGACATCCAATAAAAATTATAGCCCATATTGATATGCATTAAATGATCGTTCTAAAAATACACCTTCTTAAATAAAGCGCAAATTGTGTAATGAAAGATAAATGGCAAATGCCCGTGAGCTCCAAATAAATTGAGAACCCAACGAGCTTTTGCACATCACCATAAAAAGTATTTTAATTTGATTTGTCTACCAACTCTTGCACTGCACTTTTCAAGAAGGCATTCACTCCCAACTGAGCCCCTTTAATAAATTTTTTAGGGTCGCATTTAACAGTAATGTAGTCAGAATCCTCTCTGTTTTCTACGCTCCATACCGTCATAATATTCCCATAATCGGTACCACGTTTATCTATATCCGCCCTTTGAAAAGCATCGAATTTTTGTTTCTCTAAAACATCAGAAACCTCAATTCCTCCTCTAGGCATTACTTCTCCAATGTTGTACTTGATCACACTGAATTCACTGACCTTAAAATTGGTTTCAGCTTTCACTTGCGCTGTCCCTGCTAATCTACCTAGGGCTTTAGAACCTTCTCCTTGGCCGTCTTCAAATGAATTGACAACTACCACCACTTTGTTGAAGATAAAATCGTTCTTCTGTGAGCCCATCTTTCTTTCCGTACTGGTTTCATAATCCGCCAGTGTAGCAATACCTGCTTTGGTTTTATCAAATTCCTTTTGAGAAACCACAAACTTTTGGGTGGATGGTCTGGTGAGTAACATACCAAATCTTTCACCACGCTCTGGCCCGTTACCAGCTTTTAATTCCCACCTTTTGTCACGGCTAGTTTTGTAGGCTTTATGATCCCATACTTCTTCAATGGGTGCTATCTCATAGCCTTGCGCTTGCAACTCCTTCACATAATCTTCATAGAGTTGATCGGTAAGCTTTTGCAATGCTTCCTGATCTAAACCTTCTAGCACTAAAGTTAAAGCTGCTTTGGCATCTCCCTTCAAGCCACCCCTGAACATTTTACCACCTTTCTTTTCATCTTCAAGGGTCAATGCCGTCTGGTAATTCACTTGAAAGTCTGCAATAACAACCCGCTTAGGGCTTTTTCTATAGTTTAAATTGGCAGGACCTAAAATTTTTGTCTTATACTCCTGAACCTCTTGGGCCAATACCTCGGAAGTGCCAATAAAAAGCAGGAGTGCGAAGAAGAATAAATGTCGTTTCATAATGATGTGATTAGTTTAGAAATAATTAACCAAACTTAGTTTGCTTGCCTACGCCATTCAATAAGGCAATTGCCGTAAATGATTAGTCATTGGTTATTATTGGATCAGTGATCGGTTAATAGGACCCCGAAGCCTCGGGGCAGGAAGCAAGTTCCGAGTTCATTGTATCGTCCTGAAATAGGTTGACTATAATCTTATGGAAAAGTCAACTAAAAACAGGATTCTCAAGAAGCCAGATTATTACTCAGAAGAGTTCAAATGGCAGGTTGTACAAGATGTATTATCAGGT
>NZ_JAXMOQ010000009.1:0-167121 GCF_034669765.1 Roseivirga sp. | reverse complement strand
CTTTGAGCTATTCATGACCGTGTTATTTAAATTGTTGTTTTGTTTTTTTCTATTCGACATACTACTCTTTATCCAATGCACGTGCCATTAAAATTAACTAATTGAAAATTAGATAGTTGTATAGAAAATGTGTTCGTATTCGTAAATAATGTGTACTGAAAACGTACATCTTTCGGTCACTTTCAGCACAGTATTTGGATGAATCGAACAGAATTAGGAAACGAGGATTCCTATGACAGCGAATTTTTCAAATACCTTTTCGGTATGTGGGGCATCTGGAAGCTCATGGGTTAAATCTTGACCAGCCCAATGTTCGTAGTGCATGCCTTTACTCCAAAGCTTTGAAGTGGTTACATCATAGATTCGCCCTTGATAGGCCACCCATATTTCGGGTCGATCTTGGCCATTTCTTAGTGCAAGCTGCGAACGGGTATAGTTTTTAATTTCCATAGCCCATTTGGTTCATAAAGTTTTGAATATCTTCCTTGGAGGTGTAGAAAGCAAACTCTAGCATTTGCGGGCCAAGCCCATGGTCCATGGCAATTTTGTCAGCCGTTTTCTCAAACTTGATTCGGTATTTGTCCGAAGAAACATAGTGCAACAGCCCGAACAGAGTGCCAAAATACCCTCTTTCTTCATATTGAATAAAATGCGCCATTTCGTGCCCTAGTGCGGCCACTTGTTTGTTAAGCGATAGTCTTTCCATAAAGGAGTTTTCCTTAATAATGATTTTATACACCTTAGCTCTGGCGGGTGTAACTACATTGAGAGGAGAAAAGCTCGCCTCGACAGGAGCGCCCTTTACTTTTCTTATAATCACTTTAACCTTACGGTTTTGCAGAAAAGGATAATGACTTATGGCCAATAGTGTAGCTAATTCCATCTGTCCACTGTTCTTGTAGCTTATTTTTTCACCGTAAGCCAGTCTAAGTGAATCGAGCAAAGGAGTATACTCTGCCTCTAAATAGTTTTTTGGGTATCTCGATTCGGTTTGGGATAACGAAACCGTATTGAATAAGAAGGAGATCGCCAGTATATAAAAAGCAGTTTTTAGCATTCTACCTTGTCATATAATAAGTGTGATCCCTAAGCAGCGTATACATGAATTTCACAGTGGGCATATCGCTTTGTATGTTGTATTTCTCTTTGAGTTTTGCTTCAATAAGCAGAAGAGGTCTTTCTTTAGCACCTTCTCTAAAGGCAGATAAGGCATCTTTAATCAAATGGATTTCATTGTCAGCTAGCTGTGCCGCTTCGGGGATTTTGGGTACATAGTTTTCATCTACAGTTTCCATGATTACTTTATTCCTGACATTGGTAGCCGTAATTTTCTTCATTTTCACGACAGTAGTTCCTGCTAAAAGGTCACCAACACGCTGCCCGTTTTTGGTTAAAATGATGAACACTACCCCGAGTCCCATAATAAAGAAATCAATGGGTTCCATAAGCCATCTTAGGAAATAGGCACCAAATGAAGGAACGCTTCCGTCTAATTTGACCACTTTGATATGCAATGCCCTTTTACCTACGGTTTGGCCGTTGAAAAACACTTCTGATACAAGCCTATACAAATAAGCAACAATGCTGAGCATTACATTCATCGCCACAGTCATCGATATACCAGAGGCGCCTAATATTATATTGGTGATAAAGATAAAGCTGAGGATGATTACCGCATCTATAACAAAAGCTAATATTCTATCGCCAATACCGGCTAGCGGGTACTCTAATTGAATGTTTTGTGAGGTTTGAATGCTTACCGCTTGCATAAGAACTATTATTGAATAATTTTTGACTTAAATACGAATCAAAGATGAGGGAATCCGCTTTCGTGAAGGCAAATATAAGTAAATGGGAAGAGTTCGAAAGGCAAATTTCCTCCAAAGCCAGAAAAGACCCTGACGGGCTTGCGAGTTTGTTTATTCAGCTGACGGACGATCTGGCCTACGCTAAAACGCATTACCCGAAAAGTGACATCACTGTTTACTTGAATAATCTTTCTACGAAAGTTCACCAATACATCTATAAAAATAAGAAACAGAGTTCGGGTCGTTTTGTGAGGTTTTGGCAAGTAGAATTACCTGAAATATTCTGGGTTCACCGCAAAGCCTTTGGTTATTCATTGATCATCTTCTTGCTTTCAAGTATTATTGGAGCGTTTTCCGCAGCACAGGACGATACTTTTGTAAGGCTTATATTGGGTGATAACTATGTGAATAGAACCTTGGTGAACATTGAAAGCGGCCAACCCCTTGGTATTTATGCTTCTATGGCCCAAACAGATATGTTTTTTGCCATTACCTTCAATAACATAAGAGTGTCATTTATGGCCTTTGCCGCAGGTATCGTAGCATCACTCGGCACAGGCTTTATGCTTTTTAAGAACGGAGTGATGTTGGGGTCTTTCCAATACTTCTTTTACCAAAAAGGGCTTTTACTGACTTCGGTACTTACCATTTGGATTCATGGAACCATAGAAATCATCTCCATAGTAATGGCAGGAGGAGCAGGGCTCATTATGGGCAACTCCATGTTGTTTCCAGGTACTTATTCCCGACTTGAATCTTTGAAAAAAGGAGCCTTAACAGGAGCGAAAGTAGTTTTGGGTTTGATTCCAATGTTTATTATAGCGGGTTTTCTGGAGTCGTTTGTGACTCGTTTATTCGGAATGCCAAACACATTAAAAGCAGCGATCATTTTAGGATCCTTGGCTTTTATGGTTTATTACATAATTATTTACCCTCGAAAATTGTTTAAAAATGGCGTATATACCGCAAATAGAGTTTTATAAAAAACGCCAGTTTGGAGACAAACTGAACATGACGTTCGTTTTCCTTCGGGAAAACGCATGGCCTTACCTCAGAGCTCAATTGCTTATTTCTGGCCCAATCCTTTTGATCTCGAATATTCTGATGAGCCAGCTTTCTCTAGGAATGTTCAGCTTTGGAGAAGGAGGGTTTACTCCTGATATGATCATAAATATGTTCAGCCTTTATGGTTTGGTGTTGATTTCGGCAGTGGTCACATCGGCAGTTTTGCCTGCAGTCGCTTATGGCTATATGAAGGCATATCAGCATAAAGCTCCTTCTGACATACGTATTCCAGATGTAACCAAAAATTTACTCTCTAGAATATTCAATTTATTGGTATTTAATGTGCTAACTGCGATTGTGGTGGTTATTGGCATGTTCTTATTTTTCATTCCTGGAGTTTATTTAATGATTGTTTTGTCACTGGGCTCTGCTATCATAGTGTTTGAAGACAATAACCCCATCGATGCTTTCGGAAGGGCCTTTAAACTAATTAAAGATAAATGGTGGAGTACTTTAGGTTTATTGTTTGTAACTGCGATTATTGGCTATGTAATCAATGCGCTGTTTAGTCTGCCGAGGACCCTTTTGGTTTTTGGTGATGTATTTACTTCCGTACAAGAGTCTGGTGATTTTAGTGGAGTGGATGACTCTAATTTTGGAAGCAACCCAATGAGTATTCTCTTTTCAGTTCTCGAAACTTTTGGTGCCGTTCTTACTTATTCCATCAGCTTTTTGGCCTTGGCTTTTCAGTATTTTAATTTGGTGGAAAGAAGAGAGTCTAGAGGCTTGATGTCTAGAATTGAGCAAATGGATGATACTGGAACAACAGAGGATGAAGAGACATATTAATCTGCTTTTAGTATTTATAACACTGCAATTTACTTTGGCGGGTTCCACTGCTTTAGCTGCTTTCCCAATGCAATCTCCGCAAACGGAGATAAGGAGTTTTGATGCCCGGAAGCTAGAGGAATATAGAAGTGACAAGCGTTTTCAATATGAGGTATATAAGGCCAAGCCGAAAGGCTTTCTAGAACGGCTTTGGGCCAGAATTGTAGGCTGGTTTAATAGCTTGTTTGGTTCGGCTATTACCAGTGGCGTGTTAGAAATCCTCTTTTATGTGCTGCTCATTGCCGCTTTCGTGTTCTTTATCATCAAACTCACGGGCATTCAGCCCACAACCCTTTTTAAGAAAGCTAAATCTGAAGCAAAGCCTTATCAGGTGGATGAAGAAGCCCTGAATGACATTGATTTTGAAAGTGAAATTCAGCAAGCCATTAATCAGTCACAATGGAGAATCGCAGTGCGATTAACTTACCTCTATGCCTTAAAAAGAATTTCAGACGCCAACCTGATTGCCATTCGAAAGGGTAAAACCAACCACGAATACCTATATGAGTTATCAGGCCACAGCATAGAGCAAGATTTCGCTAGTCTCAGCTTCCTTTTTGATTATACCTGGTATGGTCATTTTGAAGCCAACGAAACAATGGTGACTAAGGCCAAAACGCATTTAGAGCGTATAGGAACTTTAAAGTCTTCAAAGAAATGAAAGACAAAAAATACCTGATATTCTTTATTGCCATTATTACCATTTATGTGGTGTATGAAATGCAGAAGCCTAATCCAGAGGATTGGACACCCACATACCATTACCGCGATAGGATTCCTTTTGGCACCTTCGCAACCCACGGTTTACTCAAAGATCTTTTCGATCAACAAGAGGCACCTTCTAGCTTTAAAACCATTTATGAATTGGTGGAGCAAGAGGAAATCGAGGATAACCTTTTAATTTTATCCAGCGGATTGATGTTGGATGAAAATGACTTCTCTTCACTTTTAACCCATGTTGAAAAGGGGCATACGGTTTTCTTAGCAGCACAAGACTTTTCGAGTCGTCTTGAAGACAGTTTGCATTTCGAAACGTATTTGGAGCAACGATTGAATCCTGCCGACTTTACTCAAGTAATAAATGAGCTGGCAGCAGAGACTAAAACAAACGTGCGATTTTCCCTGCCAAATGGAAATGAAGAGACTTTTGTTTTCCCTAGTTTAGCCACGGTAGCTTATTTTTCTAAAGTAGAAAGCGACAGTATTACCGAAATGGCTTGGCGCGAAGATGGTAAGCCAGTTCTGCTTAAATACAACGGTGGTCAAGGTGATCTATACTTGAGTACTATGCCACTGGCTTTCACAAATTACTTTGTGCTGCAAGAAGAAACCTCGGTTTTTACGTCTTCCTTATTAAGCCTTTTCCCAAAAGATGAGCCGCTATTGCATGTGGAGTACTATCAATTGGGCAAACTGGAATCTCAGTCTGAAATTCGAGCGCTATTAAGTTACCCAGCTCTAAGGTGGGCCATTTACATTCTTTTAGCCTCGATGCTTATCTTCATTTTGTTTGAATCGAAAAGAAGACAGCGAATCATTGCGGTGATTCCTCCAGTGAAAAATGCAACGCTTGAATTTGTAAATACACTGGGGCAACTTTATCACCAACAGAAGAACCATAAGAACTTGGCGCGAAAAAGAATTCTGTTCTGGAAGGACTTTGTACGAAGTCATTACACGCTAAGAACGGATAAATTGGATGAGCCTTTTAAGCTAGAACTCACAAGAAAATCTGGCACTGAAAAGACTACCGTATTCGCTTTGGTAGAACTGGTTGAGCGAGTGGAGGCAAATAATATGATCGAAGAAGGTGAACTTCTGCTGATGGAAAAATTAATGAACGAATTTTACGGAATAGCATAGCATATGGAAAATCAAGATACATTCGAAAACAGGGTCGACCTGACAAAACTAAAAGCAGGTGTAGCACAAATCCGAGAGGAGATTGGTAAAGTAATAGTAGGCCAGAAGAAAATGGTCGATTTAATCCTGACCGCCATACTTGCAGATGGTCATATTCTATTAGAAGGTGTACCAGGAGTAGCAAAAACATTGGCTTCTAAACTGGTAGCGAAAAGTATTGATGTAGATTTTTCTCGGGTTCAGTTTACGCCCGACCTTATGCCATCGGATGTGCTCGGCACTTCAATTTTCAATGTGAAAACTTCGGAGTTCGAATTTAGGAAAGGGCCTATCTTCTCAAATATTGTGCTCATTGATGAAATCAACCGAGCGCCTGCAAAAACCCAAGCAGCGCTTTTCGAGGTGATGGAAGAACGTCAGGTTACCATAGACGGAACTACGCATAAAATGGAAGCACCATACATTGTTTTGGCTACCCAAAACCCAATTGAGCAAGAAGGAACTTACCGATTGCCAGAAGCGCAGCTCGATCGTTTTTTATTCAAAATTGAAATCGGTTATCCGTCAGTAGAGGATGAAACCGAAATTCTAACCCGTCATGCAGCCAGAAAAGGCGGCCAAATGGATGAGATTTCTAAAGTGCTTAACGCCCAAGATATTGCTGCCTATCGTGCTACTTTGACAGAGATAGTCGTAGACGAGAAACTCCTCAGGTACATTGCTGAAATTGTAACCCAAACGCGTCACGACCACGCTATTTACTTAGGCGCTTCTCCTCGTGCTTCTTTGGCTTTGCTGAACGGAGCGAGGGCTTTTGCGGCCATTCAAGGACGTGATTTCGTCACCCCAGAGGATATTAAATTCTTGGCCTCACCTGTGCTCACCCATAGAATTATTCTTACCCCTGAAAAGGAAATGGAAGGCGTTACAGCCGAGGAAGTAATCAATCAGCTGGTTGCCAAAACTGAAGTGCCGCGTTAATGAATTACATCAAGTCTTTCTATCTCACCAATCGTTTTTTTGCCGTTGCAGGGGCTTTGGTGTTTTTGTTTATGGTCGGTTTTGCGGTTCCCGCAGTAGCCGCTATTGCAGAAACGTTGTTCTATCTGGCCTTGATCCTGCTATTGCTCGATACCCTGCTTTTGTATAAGCAAAAAAGCCCTTTGGTGGCGGAAAGAATCTTGGCCGATAAGTTTTCTAATGGAGATGAAAACGCTGTTCAAATCATTCTAGAGCACCGATTTCAACAACAAGTTTTTATTCAGGTTTTTGATGAATTGCCTGTGCAATTTCAAATCAGAAACCAGCAATTTGACCTGACTTTAAAGCCCGGAGAGGTCAAGAATATCAACTATTCGCTTCGCCCCGTAAAGCGTGGAGAATATGAGTTTGGCATCATTAACGCTTTTGTATTTACTAAGCTCGGCATTGTAAAGAGGAGGTTTCAACTGGGGCAGCCCAAAGCAGTCTCCGTATATCCTTCTTTCATTCAAATGCGGAAGTACGAGCTACTTGCCATTTCGAACCAACTGCAGCAGAGCGGAATTAAGAAAATCAGGCGCATTGGGAATAACATGGAATTTGAGCAAATCAAAAACTATGTGGCTGGTGATGATTACCGAAAAATCAATTGGAAAGCGTCTGCCAGAAGGTCGGAATTGATGATTAATCAATTTCAAGAGGAGCGCTCGCAGCAAGTGTATTCGGTAATTGATAAAGGCCGAATGATGCAGATGCCATTTGAAGGCATGAGCTTACTAGATTATGCGATTAATGCCAGTTTGGTAATTTCCAACATCGCCCTGAAAAAAGGAGATAAGGCTGGTTTAGTTACCTTTCAGCATAAAGTGAATTCAGTTTTGCCTGCTTCTTCGAGAAATATGCAGCTGAATTTAATTTTGGAGCATCTCTATAAGCAGAAAACAGCCTATAAAGAAAGTGACTTTTCGCAGCTTTATATTTCCTTAAAACGAAAGGTGACGCAGAGAAGCTTGATTCTGCTGTACACTAATTTTGTTTCGCTTTCTTCCTTGCAAAGGCAATTGCTTTACCTCAGAAAAATCAATCAGCAGCATTTATTGGTGTGCATTTTCTTTGAGAACACGGAAGTGAAGGAGCTTATTGAAACCAAGGCGGATTCTTTGGAAGGGGTGTATACTAAGGGAATTGCTGAGCAACTGGCCTATGAAAAGAAGCTGATTATGAAAGAGCTTCAGGCCCACGGAATTCATACCATATTAACGCCTCCAAAAGAATTGAGTGTTAACACCATAAACAAGTACCTTGAACTGAAATCGAGAGGATTGATCTGATATGGAAATGAGAAAGTACAGAACTGCAATGATTTTGGTGATTGGCATTTTAGTGGCCATTATGTTATATCAGTCCTTTAGTCAGCCTTCTGTTTCTGATCTAAAAGGTGGTTTTACGGAAGTGGATTTTTACCGTAACGAAAACAATACGGGGCCGGTGGTTCGAGTGTATGTCGTCACTGTTGCTGATGTTGAAAATGCTGAAATGGAAGCTTATGGTAATTTTATGCTTCACACCAAATTCGGTAATACTAAAGTCTACTTCTTCCCCGAAGGCAGTCCAACGCCAACAAATGTAAGTGTAGGCGATGTCAACTTCTCAGCAGAGTTTAATGGCTCCTACATCGCCAAATACGAGAAGAACGCATCGGGATTAGTGGTTTTCGAAAAGAAAAACTAGTCTTATAATTAATGTGAAATCGGCTGTGTCCAAGCCATTTCATAATCCCCTTCTTGGAAAGGATTTTCTTTTATTTTTGAAGAACGGATTCTCGCCCTTACAAAAAGCATGTCTTTGGATAATTCAAAAGAAGCTTCGGTGCCATTCACGGTTTCGAACACTTCGCTTTTATCGCTTCCTTTTCTTACTCCAATAAACTCGATGGTATAGCTCACACCAACTTCTGCCTTAACTTCCAATTCGATTTCATTTTCCTCTTGCTCTAGAGAAGCCAAGGTCACTCCAGTTGAAGCATAGAAATTTCCGCTCTCCATGGTTTCAATAATAGATTTAGCGTCAAGTGATTTGCTGTTTACCATTAACCAACCACGTCCGCTATTGCTGTACTGTCCACCAAACAAATGATAATTATGACTGTCGTCTGTGGCAATTCCATACATCATGGGCTGATTTCTATTTAAATAAGCAATGTTGATTTGATCCCACATTTCCTCCATGCTCATTCTGGCCGAATCTCCATAATTGTGTACTTGTGGGTGACCGTTAAAGACTTCGAAGAAACGCTCTCCACGTAGTGATTTCATATCTTCTACGGTAACTGCCCAACCAAAATTGGGGTGATTAATGTGAGGCATAATAGGTTGGCCTGTGGCTTCTCTTTGCTCCAACACTGCATCAATATTATTCTGCATTGTTTCGGCTACACTATTTCCATGCCTCGGCTGAATGAGTTCTTGAACATTGGTAGCATTCATATGCAATGGTTTTCCGTCATAGCCATCAGTAATTTCTTGGGCCGTAATAATGGAGAACTTTCCTGCTTCTTCAAACAACGGGCGGTACTCTGATTCAGTTTTTAGCTTTACGCTAATGCCCGCGCTGTCCTCTTTATATTCCACCCAATCTTCTCCGTATTTCTTCAAGTAATCTTCAAAAGCTTGTTGATAAATCATGCTTTTCGGAATCTTTTTCCACTTTTCGGTTCTGGCAATAATGTTATGCTCCGAAAGTGCAATAAACTGATAGTCGTGGCTTTTGTACCAGTCCAAAACCATTTCAGGAAATCCATCGCCATCGCTCCAGTAGGTGTGGGTGTGCAAGTTTCCTTTTAGCCAATTGGCTTCTTCTTTTTGCTCGCAACTGAGAATACTAAGAAATAAAAATATTCCGATGATATGTCTGATATTCATGGCTTTAGTGGCTTGATTTCTATTGAAAATTAAGCATTTATGTTTTAAGTCACTAAACCCTTAGATCATCAAATCGTGAATTCTTGAATATCAGGAGTCAGTATAAGTATTTAACTCAGCGTGATATATGAGTTTATAGAGTGATCCAATTTTTAAAAAACAAAACAAACCGTTACTATATAAATACTGAATAATTATAAAAAGGGGTAGGGTATTCACTCTTTAATGCGTAGTACATCCAAACAACATCTTGAAACTACAAGTTGAACAATGTAGAAAAATACTATTTTTATTTTAATGACCCAGCAAAAAGCTCTTTCACAGACGGTGTAAAGAGCTTTTTCATTTTTATCTCTGGTGTTTTGAGTCCCTTATATCAATTTGGCTTGCGCCCTAATCCATCGTTCAGGTAATTCCCCATGTGTAGCATTGGTGTAGTCTTTATAGCTACAAGGAAGGTAAGCTTTCTGGCTGTGCTTGTTGCCGAAAGTAACCAACATCCACCACTTATCGGTCGACTTACTTTTATAGAAAACTAACGTATCATCTGTGCCTTCTTGCGAAACCACATAGCGTGTATATTCACTGGACTCGAATTTTCCACTGTCTTTACGGTTGTAAAAACCTTCTACAAAGTACCAGAGCATGGTTGCAATTATGGTAGCAGTTTTGCCATGTTGATCGTCTAAGCTTGGGCTAAAACCAGAAATGCTCATAGAGCTTAATTTCTCGTTCATTCCCGCATACCAACAAAGGCGGCAAGCTTCTTCGCCTGTTAATCCGAAAGGCTGGGTATTTGGATTCGCAGGAGCATCGGCACTACGAATGGCGGTGATATCGAAAGTCATCATGTTGGCCATGCGTACGAGAGGTTCAGCTTCTTGGAAGTTTTCACGCAACTCGCCCAATCGCATGGCTTCGAAATAGAGTTTGTCTAATACGCCCAAATGATCTTGCCCCACCAAATAGCTCTGATGCGCCAAATGATTATATGAGAACAGGTAATTTGGTGTGTAGGTCAATATCTTATCTAAGAAAGTAGCATTCTCATCACCTTTTGGCTCAAGGTCTAAAGTGGCGTCTACATTCAATAGTGTGATTAGTTCTGGTAATGATTCATAGGCCTGAAACTGTCCAAAACTAAGGTCATGCGATCCGCCAATAATAAGAGGAAGAATTTTATGTCGGAGCAAGAACTCACAAACCTCTCTCAGTCTATCGTTGGTGTCTTCAAGGCTTTCTCCACTTTTTAGATTGCCTAAGTCTGCAATTCTATAATTTCCAGCTCCTTTCTTTAGTTTAAAAAATTTGGCCCTTATTTTATCAACGCCATCACTTTCCCCTTCTGCTTCCCCTGTGCCTCGATTGTCTGTCAAGCCTACAAGGGCAATATCACACTTAGTAATATCAAAATTGTCGCTGCCCGAAGATTGAACAGAACGCCCTACACTATTGGCTGGCAATTCTTCAGAAATATCTACGGGACTAAAAAAGAGTTTGAGGTTCATTTAAATGTGGCCTAGTTCAGAAAAAATAAAGATAGTTGATTTTAGTCTATTCGGGAAAGTGGAATGAAAATGTTAGGGCATAAAAAAAACCGCTGATTGAGCGGTTTCTATATTTTAGCCTTGGGGTTATTTAACCTCCAAAGTCATCAAATGCCACGTTTTCAGGAGGAACACCCCAGTCATCGCACATTTTGATTACCGCTGCGTTCATCATTGGAGGTCCACAGAAGTAAAACTCGATATCTTCAGGAGAATCATGTTTGCTCAAGTATTGGTCAATCACCGCTTGGTGAACGAAACCTACAAAGCCATCGCCTTCTTTATCGTTTACATCTTTTTTTGCTACCCAATTGTCTTCTGGCATTGGCTCAGAAAGCACAAGGTAGAAACTGAAGTTCGGGAATTCCTTTTCAATTTTTTGGAAATCTTCTAGATAGAAAAGCTCTCTTTTAGAACGTCCACCGTACCAGTAAGATACTTTTCTTCCCGTTTTCAAAGTGTGGAAAAGGTGGAATAAATGAGATCTCATTGGTGCCATACCTGCTCCACCACCCACATAAAGCATTTCTGCATCTGTAGGCTTAATGAAGAATTCACCGTAAGGACCTGAAATGGTTACTTTATCACCAGGGTTTCTAGTAAATACATAAGAAGAACAAATACCAGGGTTAACATCCATCCATTTGTTGTTTGCTCTGTCCCAAGGAGGGGTAGCAATACGAATGTTCAACATGATAATGTTTCCTTCTGCAGGGTGGTTGGCCATTGAGTAGGCACGGAAGATTTCTTCTTCGTTCACCATTTTCAAATCCCACAGTTGGAATTTATCCCAATCCCCTTTGAATTTATCTGCTCCTTCTGGGTCGCTTGGATGCGGCTCGATATTGATCGTTTTGAAATCACAAACTACCGGTGGAACGTCTACCTGAATATAACCACCCGCTTCAAATTCTAAGTGCTCGCCTTCAGGCAATCTCACCACAAATTCTTTAATAAATGAGGCTACGTTATAGTTTGAAACCACTTCACATTCCCATTTCTTAATACCGAAGATCTCTTCAGGTATTTGAATACGCATGTCGTTTTTAACCTTTACTTGGCAAGAAAGACGTACGCCTTCTTTCTGCTCAGCACGGTTAAGGTGACCCACTTCGGTTGGAAGTACATCGCCTCCTCCTTCGTTCACGGTACATTTACACATGGCACAAGTACCTCCACCACCGCATGCCGATGGAAGAAATATTTTCTGGCCAGAAAGGGTATTCAAAAGCGTACTTCCTGCGGAAGTAATAATAGGGTTCGCCTCATCACCGTTAACGATGATTTTAACGTCTCCCGACTGAACTAACTTGGACTGTGCATAAAGCAAAATCAGTACGAGCAATAAAATTACAGCCGAAAAAGCGACTACTGAAGTGATAATTACTGAAGACATTTAACAATCTCTTTTAAATCAACAATTGGTTAGGCCGTAAATCGACCTCCCATAAGGGCTACAAATATATCCACTTAAGATTAAAATGGAGAAGGATTCAGTAAAAAAACCGTGCATTTAAAAGATACTGCTTAAACGCTGATTTTTTCTCTCAATTTTTGACCCTTTCTCAATTCTAAAATCTCGGTTTCCAGTGTGCTAAGGTCTAATTCTTCCGAAATTTCGGTTTCATTGTCGAACTGTATTACAGAGATTTTGGAGTTATAAACCCATTTAGATTGAAGTAGTTTTGAAAGTTTGATTTTACCGATCACATAACTTCTATCGAAGCAGAAGAATTTTTCGGAAACGGCCTCGAACTCATTGAGGTCAATATGCTCCGGTTTTTCGAAGCTTACATAGACAGTTACAGCGTTTTCGCTACTGAAATGAACCTTGCCCTGATTGTAGTGCTTTTTGTATTCGTATTTGTAATCATAACTCAAAGCGGAAATGTCAGAAAGTACGGCCGCGCCAGTAGGTAAACTGCCTGCTCCTTTTCCTATAAATAACTGATCGTCACAGAATTCACCGTTCAGTGTTACCGCGTTGAACTCGTTATTTACATTTCTAAGGTTATGGTTTTCCTTTATAAACTGAGGTAAAACACAAGCGAATACTTCATCGTTTTTTCGCGAAGCTTGAGCAATCAGCTTAATTCTATAACCGTGCTTTCGCGCAAACTCTAAATCACTTGGCTGTAAATGATCAATGCCCAAATTAGCAATCTTCTCTGGCGATACATTGATACCGAAAGCATGCGTGAGTAATATGCTCAGCTTAAATTTTGGGTCGAAGCCCTTTACATCCAAGGTAGGATCGCTCTCGGCAAAGCCCTTTTCTTTGGCCTCTTCCAAAGCTTGAACGTAATCTAAACGTTCGTCAAAAATTTTGGTCAGTATGTAATTCGTAGAACCATTAAATATGCCTTTGATTTCATTCAGTGGTTCATGCCCAAAGTATTCTTCCAAAGTTCTGATGATCGGAATACTGCCACAAACCGCACCTTCGTACAAAATTCCCTTTCCAGTTTTCTCTTGTAAATCAATGAGGTATTCGAGGTTTTCAGCCACCATTTTTTTGTTGGCCGTTACCACAGACTTGCCGTTTTTCAAGGCAGTCGTTACAATTTCGAGTGCAGCTTCCGCATTGTCAATCAGTTCAACAATGACATCAATCGAAGGGTCGTTTAGAATTTCTTCCTTGTTATAAGTGAAAATCCCCTCTGGAAGGCTTCGTGTTTTATGGCGGTCTTTTACGCAAATCTTCACGATCTCACCTTCAAAGTTTTTCGAATTGTTAATGGTTTGATAGAGGCCTTGTCCTACACAGCCAAAGCCGAAAAGGCCTATTTTAATTGCTCTCATTACTTAAAAATGGTTTTAGGATTTCAGTTATTTTTTGAGTTTCGATTAAGAAGCCGTCATGGCCATAATCGGATTGAATGATTTTGAATGTTGAATTCGGTAAATGCTCCGCAATAGTTTGCTGGTCTTCTATTGGGAAAAGAATATCACCTTCAATACCAATGATTAAGGTTTTTGCTTTTATAGAGGACAATGCTTTTTGAATGCCCCCTCTTCCGCGCCCCACATTGTGCGTGTCCATGGCTTTCCCCAAAACATAATAGCTGTGTGCATCAAAACGATGGCTTAGCTTTAACCCTTGGTAACGCTGATAACTCTCAGCTTTATAATTGTCGAGCGCTTCGTTGTCGTCTTTCTGGCTTTGGTTGAAAGTGCCAGGAGTACGATATGAAAGTAAAGCCATTGCTCTAGCGGCTTCCATTCCTTTCTTTCCTCCGTTGGCGGAATTGGAATAAAATGACTGATCGGCTTCGATGGCCATGCGTTGTGCCGCCCGAATGGCTTTGCCCCAAGGGCTGCTTTGTGCCGAAGTAGCGATTACAAATAGCCGGTCGAAAACAGGCTCTTCAATGGCCCATTCCAGAATTTGTTGACCACCCGTAGATCCTCCCATGCCTAAGGCAATGCGCTCAATTCCTAATTCTTCCCTGAGCATAATATGTGCTTTTACCTGATCACGGATGGTGATATTAGGGAATTTGGAAAGGTATCTTTCTCCTGTTTTTGGGTCGAAGTCTCTAGGGCCTGTGGTGCCAGAGCAAGCGCCTAAAATATTCGCACAGACAATAAAATATTCTTCAGGGTTAATCAAGTAATTATACCCAATCAAACCGGGCCACCACTGCGTTGGATCTGCATTTGCAGTTAAGGCATGGCAAATCCAAACGACATTGCTTTTGTCTGAATTAAGCTCGCCAAAGGTTTGGTAGGCAATCTGAATGTCATTGAGAATCTCGCCAGATTCCAGACGGAATTCGCCTGAATGACGATAATAGTGTAACGAATCGTTCACTTTTATAGAGTTTTTAGTAAATGGAAATATTGTAGTCATGACTTAAGAATTTTGGATGTAGAACAGCAGGAAGGAATTCTGAAGGATTCAGAATTAGGCTGTAATCAAACAACAAATTGAGACATGAAGAATTGACCCTGGCGAGGGTATGGTATTGAGCGGACGCTTGTCCACAAAGGGTAAATAGGTTTGCATAACTGTCAAATTTATATTCTCCCGAATGCCTACTTGGCAAACACTGGGATTAGGAATTAGCACCTTTCCTCTGCGGATGGTTGCTAGCGCTTCATAGAGCCTATCTCTCCACGCTTCTGTATAAATCGATTCTTGAAACTCGGCTGATGCCAAATCAAAAATTCTCGACTTGTGACTGCAAACGTACAAGCCGTTTTATGAATTTCAAAATAGATCATGAAAAAAATAATCTGATAGTACAATTTCAATTGAAAAAATATCTCTTTCTGTGGTATTATGATAGGTCAAAATATCAAATTTAAGGAGGGAATGTTTCGTGCCTTCTTTCTCTCAATCCCGTATATTGCGGCCTATGTTATCCATTTCGTACGAAGTTTTTTATACCGTGGCCAGTCACTTAAGCTTTTCTAAGGCTGCGGAAATTCTTTGTATCTCACAGCCTGCTGTAAGCAAACAGATAAAAAAATTGGAAGGAGAAATGGAAGTGCCTCTTTTTCAGCGCAAGGGGAATGCTGTGTTTTTAACGCCTCAGGGTGAAAAAATGCTGAGCTATTTACGCGAAGCCAAGCATATCCAGAAACGAATGGAATCGGATATGGACATCATCAAAAGTCAACTGACAGCCAAAGGCGAACTGAGAATAGGCGCCAGTACCACGCTTTCATTGTATGTGTTGCCCAAGGTGCTTTCTTCGTTTCGAAAAAAATGGCCGTTGGTGAAAATCACTTTGGTCAATCGGAATACGGAGAATATACTAAAGGCACTGACCAATGAAGAAATTGATTTGGCAGTGGTGGAAGATAAACATGAAGCCAGCGGACTTCATTATGATTTTTTTATGGCGGATAAAATCATTCCGATTTGTTCCACACATAGCCCATATGCAGGGCGTGAAATTTCGATGAAAGAACTAAAGGAAATTCCTTTGGCGCTGCGCGAAGTGGGTTCAGGCACATTATCCGCTTGGTCCAGAAAAATGACGCAATTGAATATTAAGTCATCTGACTTGAATATAAAAGTACGATTGGGAGGTACAGAAGTACTTAAGAATTTTTTGGTGGAAGACACCGCTGTAGGTTTTCTTTCCCCTTTGGCGATAAAACGCGAAGTGGCTTTGGGCTTACTTACCGAGGTAAATATTTCTGGTTTGGCGGTAGAACGAAGTTTCAACTTTGTGACAAGAACAGGTGAAACCATGACGGATGTAACCAAAGCTTTTATCAAAGAAGCGAAACGTATGTATAACCTGTAGTTATAGTAGGTTACTTTTAATCATTTGATTGGTTATGGTGAGCGATGCATTTTTGCATCATGAACTTCACCAAAACACAAACATCGCTCGCCAGTCATTTGGAATGCTCCAAATGTAAAAAATCATACTCACTTCATGAATTGCAGACTTTTGCTACTTGCTGCAATAAGCCATTAGTCGTGCAGTATCATGCCACCGAGTCCTTAGATACTTCTGACCTTAAGGACAGAAAATCAACCATGTGGCGCTATCGAGAAATGTTGCCAGTTTTGGATGACGCCAACATTGTTTCACTTGGCGAGGGCATGACTCCCATATTGCCACTCAAGCGATTGGCCGCTCAATTAGAGTTGAATGATCTTCAAATGAAAGATGAATCACTCAATCCAACAGGTTCTTTCAAGGCGCGAGGTTTGAGTATGGCGGTTTCAAAAGCCAAAGAGTTTGGAGTCGAGCATTGTGTCGTTCCAACTGCCGGAAATGCGGGAGGAGCGATGGCTGCCTATTGCGCTTCAGCAGGAATAAAAGCCACGGTGATTATGCCGAGCCATACACCCAAAATATTCCAAGAGGAATGTCAGTATTTCGGAGCCGAGCTGATTTTAGTGAAAGGTTTGATCAATCAATGTGGGGCTTTGTCGGCTAAAATCGAGAAGGAGCAAGGTGCTTTCAATATTTCCACCTTAAAAGAACCTTACCGGCTTGAAGGAAAGAAAACCATGGGCTATGAAATTGCCGAACAAATGAATTGGCAATTGCCGGATGTGATATTGTATCCTACTGGTGGAGGCACAGGCCTTCTCGGGATCTGGAAAGCTTTCCATGAAATGATAGACCTAGGCTGGTTAAGTGCTGATACGAAATTACCGAGAATGATTGTGGTGCAGGCCGCCAATTGTTCTCCTGTCGTTGATTCCTTGAATGGAATTAGCAAAGATATTTCTGCTTATACAGAGTCTTTGGCCAACGGTTTGGCTGTTCCTGTGGCTTTTGGTCAGGATATGATTCATCGTGTGGTGAGGGAGTCGGGTGGTACTTCAGTGACCGTTTCGGAACAAGAGATGATTGATGGTGTCAAGGAAATGGCGAAACAAGAAGGGGTGCTGGTTGCGCCTGAAGGAGCAGCGCTTTGGAAAGCCATCCCGAAACTTATCGCTAGTGGAGAAATTTCTCGTTCCGAAAAAATACTGATGATCAATACGGGCAGTGGTTACAAGTACTTAGAGAACTTGAACTAAGCTTTCTTCTCAAACCCTTGTTATGTTGACTTTTAAACGAAGCCTATTTTTAGGCCTGGCTACCTCATGCTTTTTGCCTGCTATCAATGCTCCCATAGCATTAACCATGGGGCTTGTGTTTAGAAATTTCGTTGGCGATGTTGGCTTTCCACAAGTGCCGAAAATCACCAAACGTTTGCTTCAAGTTGCCGTAGTGATGCTGGGTTTTTGCATCGAAATTGATAAGGCAATTGCTGCTGGTTCAGAAGGGTTTACACTGACCTCACTTTCAGTGTTTGCTGTGCTTGGCCTCGGCTTTTTACTGACCAAACGATTTCATTTAGATCGTAAATTGTCCTTTTTGATTTCTTCAGGTACCGCCATTTGTGGAGGGAGCGCCATTGCTTCAATGGCACCTGTGATTAATGCTTCTACGCGAGAAATTTCTTCCGCTTTGGCCGTGGTTTTTGTACTGAATGCCGTGGCCGTTTTTATTTTCCCTAGCCTCGGGGCTTTTATGCACATGACACAACATCAATTCGGGCTATGGTGTGCAGTAGCTATCCACGATACCAGTTCGGTAGTGGGTGCTGCTTCAGTATATGGCAAAGAAGCGCTAGAGTTGGCAACGACCGCCAAATTGGTTAGGGTGCTATGGATTATACCGCTGATGCTTGGTATGGCGATTTTCAACAAAGATAAAAAGGAGTTTAAATTCCCCTGGTTTGTAGTTTTCTTCATTGTGGCCATGGGTTTTTCAGCTTTCTTTCCTTTGTCTAAGGTATTGTCAGTACATGTTTTCGATTTCTCAAAATCACTCATGTCGCTCGTACTCTTTTTAATGGGAACGAGTTTGACCCTCAAGGAATTTAAAACAGTGGGCTATAAGCCTTTGGTGTATGGCATTGCACTTTGGGTATTTGTGGGTGTAGCTTCAGCCGCTTTGATCTTGGCTTTTTATTAAAAACTAAGTAAGCCTAAAAATAACCTCCAATCTAATTGTATGCACACTGCTTTTCATCCTGACTCCGAAGCTTCGGAGGAAGGACCTAGAAATGGAATCATGAATCGAGAAATTTAGACACTCCGTGCCTCAGGAAAAGAAATGAGATTAAATTAATGCAATCGAAAGAGATGCTTCCAAGTACCTTTAATTCGATTGTATTTGAGTGTGCTGGGAAGTGCTTTCCACCAATACTTATTCATTTCAACTGCAAAACTGGGCTGCATATAACAGTTAATCGCGCAACCTTCACAAGCATCGTAACGGCCTTCCATAGTAATAGCAGCTTGCACTTTTTCTGACTGATAAAGATTGAACAAGTCATTTTCAATCGGGATGGTTTCTATGCCCAAATGATAACATGGCATTACCAACTCGTTTTGAGGGGAAATTACAATTGTGGTTGAACCTGCTTTGCAAACTGGCTTGTCGATGTGATTGCCACCGTCACGCCTGAGCTGGATAAAGCCTTCGTTCAGGTATACATTTTTACGTTTGGCCCATTGACCTAGAAGGTCTAAGGTTGAAGAAGAAAGCGAAGGCCCCGTTTCGACTTCGTTATATTCAAAAACAGGGTTGAGAATGAGGACAAGGTTATTGGGGAGCGTAATCTCTTGATAGACCTTTTCGATTTCATCAATGTTTTCTTCAAACACCGTCATCAGAATATCCGGTCTTTCTCCCAAGCTTTTGGCCAGCTGAATGGACTCCATTACTGTATCGAAACAGGCTACACCACGAGCGGTGTCATGTTTTTCTTTGCTGGCGTAATCGAGTGAGAAATGTAGCATGTCCACCAAACCTTTGAGCGATTCTGCTCGCTTAGGGTAGAGCAAACCATTGGTGGTTACAGTGGTAATCAGGCCAAAGGATTTTGCCAGTTTTAGAAGTTCGGGTAATTCACGGTGGAGCAGAGGTTCGCCTCCCGTAAAATCGACCACCTTAACGCCTAATTTTTTGAGGTCGCTGAAATTGCGTTCGGCATCTTCAAGGGTGATGTAAGGCGATGGTTTCTCCCAAATATCACAAAAGCTACAAGTCGCATTGCAGCGATAGGTAACGTAGTAATTGCAAAGTATGGGATGGGAGATTAACCGCATGGGTTAAAAATAGCTTTAATGAACAGTAACAAAAAACGAGTTTTTGATTTAGATGGATAGTTGGTCAAGGCTGCTTCTCATTCGCCATAAGTTGTTTTTTATAACTGAAAATAGAAGGTGTATTTCTGATCTTTATTCTCAGACGCCCAATATGTTGCACTACTAATGAGTTTTTTTGTTTTTATAATGCTTATTTTTATGATTAATCTTAAGAAAAATAAATTTAAGATATGAATTTATATCCCCCTTATATCGTACCGCTAATAACCGTATTGGTAATTGTTATTCTAGCTGTCACTATCGTGTCGATTATGCGCCAGCCAATTGGTTTTGGTAATAAGCTTCTTTGGATCTTGATTGCCGTTTTCCTTCCATTACTTGGGAGTGCGGCTTATTTTGTCAGCTATCTGTTGCCCAACGGAATAAAGGGGAGGTCTGAGTCTCGCTAGTCTGAAATATTATTTACTTAATAAATAATGAGCCCTATGAAAATTCAAATTTCATAGGGTTCAAATTTTTTGGGTTTAATATTTAGGCTCTATTGTTAGTTAAAAACCCACTAACGGCTTTAAGAAATATGCCTTCAATTATTCAACATACTTAACAAAGTAGTCAATTGTTTTTTCAAATCTCTACGATCTACAATGAAATCCAAGAAACCATGATCGAGTACAAATTCGGCACTCTGGAAACCTTTTGGTAAATCTTTACCTACCGTATCGCGGATAATTCGTGGCCCTGCGAAACCGATTAATGAACCTGGTTCTGCAATATTGAAGTCGCCCAACATGGCGTAAGATGCACTTACTCCTCCTGTAGTAGGATCGGTCAATAATGAAATGTAGGGGATGTTTGCTTCGGCAAGCCTAGCTAGTTTGGCAGAAGTTTTTGCCATTTGCATCAGCGAATAACCTGCTTCCATCATTCGCGCGCCACCTGATTTCGAAATCATCAAGAAGGGCATTTTGTTGGCCAAGGCGAAGTCGATTGCACGAGCAATTTTTTCGCCCACAACAGAACCCATAGAACCACCAATAAAGGCAAAGTCCATGCACGAAACCACAATGTCAATCCCGTTCATTTTGCCATGAGCTGAACGAACAGCATCTGTCAATTGGGTTTTGGCTTGTGTTTCTACAATCCTTTTCGGATAAGGCTTGCTGTCCACAAATTTAAGCGGATCGCCAGAAGTTAATTTGGCGTCCATCTCAGTGAATTTATTATTGTCGAAAATTATTTCGAAGTATTCTTTAGAACCGATGCGCACATGAAAACCATCTTCTGGACTTACATATGCGTTATTTTTAAGCTCGCGGGTATGAACAATCTTCCCGTTAGGGGTTTTGAACCATAAACCGTCTGGTGCATCTTTCTTCTGTTCTGTAGGGGTAGTAATCCCTTTAACTTTTCTCTCAAACCAAGACATATGCGTTCTTTTTAAGCTTGAATTTTATAAATAAATAGGGAACAAAAATAGGTCAAAACTGTGGTAGCCCAAAGCCTAATCGTGAGAACCTATCAGAAAACCTCTGTGTGCTGAAGGAAAAGCAAAAAAGTCATTGCTTTTTTATTCATTTCTCTTTTCCTTCGTATCGCGGAATGAACGTTCATTCCGCATGACAAATGTTTGAGAATAAGCTCGATAAACGTTCGCTAATACTTGGTACTACTCTGAATTTGATTTCGGAGCAGGGTTTTCATGGTACTCCGATTTCTATTATTGCACAACGTGCAGGAGTTGGAGCGGGCACCATATACCGCTACTTCCAGAATAAGGAGGAGCTGATCAACGAGCTTTTCAAAGAGATAAAGCGTGACATTATTCGGGCCATGCTCAATAACTATAGTGACGAAGGTGATTTTAAGGCTCGGTTCATGCACCTATGGAAAAACATGGTGCATTACTTTATGAAGCACCCAAAGGAATTTAATTTTATTGAACAGCACAGATACGCACCATACATGAGCAACCTCACTAGGGAAGAATCTTTTATGATTCTCTCGCCCGTGATGATGTTCTTTATTGAATCAAAGCGTGCTAAAGCGATGAAGGATTTGCCTTTGTATACGATCATTGCGCTTCTATATGGGCCAATTGTGTCTTTGCTCAAACAACATATTGATAACAATCAAAATCTTTCAGACGACAGGATAGATCAGGCTGCAGAAGCCTGTTGGGATGCCGTGAAACACAATTAACAAAAGTGAGTTATGCACGATTGCAAAGTAATTATTAACGGAGTGGGGAGTTGTATTCCCGAAAGAATCGTAAGGAATGAAGACTTTCTGAATGCCAAGTTCTACCAAGAAAACGGAGAGAAATTTGAAGCTGATAATGCTGAAATCATTCGAAAGTTTGAAGGGATTACTGGGATAAAAGCTAGGCGCTATGCCAATGACGATCAGAAAGCCTCTGACTTGGCTACGATTGCTGCTAAAAACGCTTTGGCCAATAGTACAATTGATGCCGAGGAGCTTGACTATATTATAGTAGCCCACAATTTTGGCGATATGGAAGTGGGTACACAGCGCACAGACATGATGCCTAGCTTGGCCTCACGTGTAAAGCACAACCTCAATATTCAGAACCCTGCTACTTCTTGTTACGATGTGATTTTTGGTTGCCCAGGTTGGTTACAGTCGAGTATTCAGGCTTACCAAATGATTAAAATGGGCGATGCCAAAAACGTTTTGGTGATTGGTACTGAAACGATTAGTAGAATAGTTGATGTGCACGATCGTGACTCAATGATTTTCGCGGATGGTGCAGGTGCTACTATTTTTCAAGGCGTGTCGGACGACACCAATGGAGGTGTGCTTTCACAAAGCTCTAGAACGGATGCTACGGTCGAACTGAGTTACTTAGAAATGGGCGCTTCTTTCCATCCAGAAAAGCAGAATGGCAAACGCTTTATCAAGATGAAAGGCCGTAAGATTTACGAGTATGCACTAGTGAACGTAGCCGAAGCCATCAAAACTGCCATGGACAAAGCAGGGGTGGAGTTGAAAGACGTAGATAAAATTTTGATCCACCAAGCCAATGAAAAAATGGATGAGGCCATTTTAAAGAAGCTTTTCAAAATCTGTGGACAAGAAAAACCTATGGCCGAGTTTATGCCCATGACCATCCAAGATTTGGGGAACAGCTCTGTAGCGACCATACCTACCATGTTGGATTTAATTCAGCGAAACAAATTGGAAGGACATAAAATCAACTCAGGAGATATTTTGGTGTTTGCCTCAGTAGGAGCAGGAATGCACATTAATGCGATGGTGTATAAGGTGCCTTAAGGCCTTTACTGACATAAATAATTACCCCACTGGTCGTAGCGTTTCGCTGCGACCAAAAATGTTAAAGTCTTAGCGAGACGCTAAGACTAGAGAGCCTTTATTGACATAAAAAATTAATAAATGGGTTCAGCAATGGACCCATTTTAATTTCATCAGTTTGTAGATATTCGCTTAACTGGTTGTAGCGTCTCGCTGCGACCGATGGTAAGTTCATAATCAGTTATTATAGTGGCGAGTTTCAGTATGGCCATTCATTTATGTAGTTGCTTTACAGTCATTTTTTATTCAGTTAAGAATGTCTTAGACTTGTAGCAGCTATGCTTGGCATTCTTATTATTCTTCTTGCATCCTGGTTAATACTCTTTCTTTTTGAAAAGAAGAGTCTGTTGGTTTTAGGCTTTACACCAGTAGCCAAAAGGCTCAAACAGTTTGGCTTAGGCTTTTTGGTTTCCGCGGCCATTTGTGCTAGTGTTACCCTTGCGCTGGCAGCATTAAAGTCCGAAACTTGGCTTCTTAATGATCAATTCAATTTTACGTTGTTACTCGATTCAGTTTGGTACGATCTCAAGTCCGTATTCACTGAAGAACTGATTTATCGAGGTGCTCTACTTTATCTCCTGATCAAGAAACTAGGCAGCAAGAAAGGGGTGTTGATTTCTGCCATTGCTTTTGGCATCTACCATTGGTTTTCGTTTGGCGCATTTGGGAATGTGGTGCCCATGATTTACGTATTTCTACTGACCGGACTAATGGGCTTGGTTTGGGCCTATGCTTTTGCCAAAACAGAATCTATTATGCTTCCTTTTGGCCTTCATCTTGGCTGGAATGTGATCAGCAACGGACTGTTTTCTAAAGGCCCTTTGGGTGAAATAGCCTTGGTTTCAACTGGCGGAATTGAACCAGAAGGAGCAATCATGATTTTGGGCCTGGTGATTTCTGTATTTGTGCCGCCTTTGGTTACCTGGGTATTTATTAAGTATCTTAAGAAGGAATAGTCTTAAAATGCGTTAGTCTTAAGTAAACCTTTAGCAACCACCCATGAAACCACTTTTTTATTCCTTCCTAATATTTCTTTTTCTTTCTGCCTGTACTAGTAATCCTTCAACTACTGAAACCCAAACAGATGGCGGCATAGAAATTATTGATGTTGCTAATGCCGAACGTTATGACGGCACTTTGGATGCTTTAATTGAAGATATCTATTTCGTTCAACTTGAAGCCAGTGAAGAGGCACTTTTCTCAGAAGCATCTAAAGTGCTCTTTGCTAAAGACGAAATATTGGTTTTGGATAAAAGAAATAATAAAGTGCTGGCTTTTGATGAAGAAGGAAATTTCCTTTTTAAGATTTTCCAAAAAGGAAATGGGCCTGGTGAGTATAAGGAAATATTCAGTATGGCCTATGTTGGAGACAATAACCAAATAATTCTTGCGGCTCCAGGTAAGTTTCTATGGTTCGATATGCAAGGGGATTTCATAAGGGAAGTGAAATCAACCTTGCCTCCAATTTATATTAGTGATATGGCCTATGTGGGCAACTCTCAATTCGCAATTTATCCAGATTTGCATGGTGGTGTTTCCGATGATGCTACTGCTATGAGGTCATTCATACTCGACAGTCAAGCAAATGTTATAGCATCTTACCAGCCTTTTAATAAAGCCGTTAGGACAGAAAACTCAACAGGCATGTATAGTCATTTTAGTGCTTCTAAAACACCTTTGGCGGTTGGTGTGTACTCTCATAACGTTTGGAAGTTTGAGTCAGGCGAAGCCGAAATCGCATATCGTTTCGATTTTGGAGTCGATGCTATGCCCGAAGATTTTATTGATACTTACATTACGGATCCATCTCTTACTTCTCAAAGGGTTCGAGAGATTATCGCAGAAAAGGATTATTGGGCAATTTATGGAGGCGCGCTGCAAGAAACGGATCAGAGTATTTTCTTTTTATGTTCCAATAGAAAAGAGTATCAGCCAGCATTATATGATATGCAAACCAAAAAAGTGATGACCTTCAGTTCTGCCATTAAGAATGATCGAGGAGATAAAGGCTACCTTAGCTTTTTCGCTTCGCACGATGGATATTTTGTTACAAGCTATAACTCTCAACTTTTATCTGGATTACTGGATATGGATAAGTTGACAGCGCAGCAAAAGAAAATGGTTGAATCAATAGGCAAGGAAGAAATCCCTTTGCTTTGGTTTGTGAAGTTTAAAAAGGTAAACGAAATAGAGATGGATTAATAGATTCCATTTACGCTCATTTGATTTTACGTAGGTCGAATTTTGTCGCATTTGGGATGATGTTTTGAGTGGTTGCCCAGTGGCTGGCCTGCTTATTTGTGGGTATGTGGTTTCAGCGAGACGTTAAGACGGATTGGAATTGCTATACGCACCATTTCTCTGAGAACCTCCACAAAAACTTCCTTATAGCGATGAGTAATAGAGTGCTATAAGGAAGTTTTTTATAAATTACATGAGACATAAACGCTACGTTTGTGGCGTATAGCCTACGTTAGGTGTAAGTCAACTAAGCATTGAAAAAAGCAATTCAAACAACTTCATTTCTTTCTATACTAATCGCTTGGTCGGTTAGTATAGTTGCAACTGGACTCTTTCAAATCTGGATAGATGGAAAAGTTGATGATTTTGGAGTAATTGTTTTTTGGTCAGGCCTTTTCGAATTACTTGCATGGTTAATATTCATTCGACCAGTCATACCACGACTAAAACATAAAAAATGGCTATTTAGCCCATATATTTTTCCATTAATAACTTTTATCTACGCTGAAATAGTATTCTTGATTTTGATTGGTTGGTTATTTCTCAAGTCAGGCTTCATAGTTGTTTTCTTTACAGCCGGAGTCGTTGGTTTTACATTCGGATTAGCTTATTCTTTGCTTATACAATCTGAGGGAATTCAGAACCTCTTTCGGAAAAATGAAATTTGGCGATTATCAGTCATTAGTTATCCTCTAATATTCTGTTTTCTGTTTTTCTGGGTGTTTCCTAGAATTTCTCCTTCGATAGCTTTTAGAATAATGCCTGACGAAATTCAAGCTAAGATCATAGCACGTACAATTCCGAAATTCAAGGTTGGAGATAATATTGATCTACTATTGAATGCTTTACCTGGATACTTAGAGCATTTAGATGATGGGTCAGGGAATAGTTTAGCATCCCTCAAAGGGTTTGCATATGTTCTTCAAGTCCATTGTAACAAAATAATAAGACTTGAATATGGAGAGAATCAGAATGACTTTAACAACACTATCTATGGTAATTTACAAAATGAACCCTGCCCTAACATAACCTATACGCAATGCGGGGTTCTGTGATATAGGAAGGCAGGTGGTTCATAGTCCGCCAAAGCTGCACTTTAGCTATCTTTCTGTCTTTTTAATATCAAAAGACACAACCTTGGCTATCATCCGTGCGGGATTGAAAACTACCGCTTTTCAATCCCGCACTGCGCATAGCTAGGCGTAATTGAATAAATGAACCCACTAAATAAAGTATTTGGTCGAAAGGAAGGAGCAGAAAAGAACCCTATGAAGCAAAAGCTATCAGATTCATATCTATTTCAAACACATCCTCGTTCAACTATTAAAAGTTGGGTTAATGACTTGAAATTCGGTTTTTATAAAAGAGCTTGGGCTGGACATGCAAATGATGGAGACGAATTTGGAATTTGGCTGAACTACAGTTCAAAGGAAGAATTATTTCGAATTTTAGAAGGCTTTAATATTGTCTTAAATAGAATACCTGATAATTACCCTAAAGCGGTCCCAGGCAAGAGTTACTCTTCTGAAGAATTCGAAAAATTTAAAAATGAAATCAAAGATTTTCCTGAGTACGAACAACCTTCTCATATCTCAATTTCATCTGTGCCTTGTTTCTGCTGGATTGAAAATGGAACGCTAAGTTTATCACTTTCAGGAGCTGAAGACGGAAACAGATATGAAGTGACAGAAACCGATTTTAACAATTGTTTTGCTATAGAAGGGACAATTGAAAAAGAAAAATTGGAAGAATATGTAAGTAAAGATTATGAAGGTTGGGTAACACATATTTCACCAAAATATTACCCTGAGCTCTTTGAATAAAAAACTATGCACAACACTGTATATAGCAAATAGGGAGCGAAGTGTTTGCAGCAAGTTCATCACGGTTTTCGGTTTCGGGCGAAAAGATGAAGGTATTAATGTCGGATTTTCATAGCAGTAATCGTTGTGAAGACAGTCCAGGCATTGAGTCCAATGTCTTTAGTAGAAAAGCTCGATAGGGTGATTATACTGTCACTATGTTTGACTTAGCATATGGTCTCAGCGAGACGCCAAGACCAGTGGGTGAGAATACTGGTTAGATTAACAGGTCAATAGCGTAGATAATCGAGAACTTCACAAAAGAGCGTACTAGAAAGAGCATAACATTTGACAATCTTGCTGAATTAAGCTTACTCTTACCCACCTCAATAAAAAAAAGTATAGGAAGGGCAAAATAGATAATGGCAACATCATTAATATCTACTGATATTATCAATGAGAGAAGGAACTGAATTGCTTTCGCCAAGACAAAATAGGTTCCGTAAAGTATTCCTATTTGAAACAAGCGTAAGAATACTTTGAAACTTCCCTGCTTTATTCCATCGTCATGTGTGTTAATTTCCTCTATTGGAACTCCTTGATCTATGAAATCAAAAACTCTGTAAATCAACATATAGAACAGTTTTACTAATTATCTCTAGTAAAGTTTAAAGAATTGACAAAGTTGTTGATAACTTCCCCACTGGTCGTAGCGTCTCGCTGCGACCAAAAAAGTTAAAGTCTCAGCGAGACGCTAAGACTAGTTATGGAGTCCAGTTGGGGCAAAAAAAGAGGTGGATTAATCCACCTCTTCGTAATCTACATATTCTCCTCCTCTGAAATTATCAGAGGATTTTTCTTTCGTATTCTTAGGTGCATAATCAACATTGATTTTCCCTTCGGGACGATGTTGCTGAGTCTGCTGTTGGCGAGCACCAGCCGTCCTTTGCTGACCTGTTAGGCCCGCTACAAAGAAGCGGAGCACATTGCGGATAATCCAGCCAATTAGAATTACGAAGAATAAAAACTTTAACATATTGCTTTACCTGCTTAGGTACAAATTCCTTTTAGAATAGATGTCTAAGAAATAATCATCCATGAGATCATCTATAAAGTAAATGGCCTCACCAGTAGACTTCATCTCTGGTCCAAGTTCCTTGTTCACATTCGGGAATTTATGGAATGAGAAAACTGGTTCTTTAATGGCGTAGCCTTTCTTAACTGGCTTGAAATCAAAGTCTTTGATCTTTTTCTCACCCAACATTACCATTGTAGCGTACTTCACATATGGCTCTTGGTAGGCTTTACCTATAAACGGAACGGTTCTCGATGCCCTTGGGTTCGCTTCAATGATATAAACTTTATCATTTTTTATGGCGAACTGAATATTGATCAGTCCAACGGTGTTCAGCGCAAGTGCAATTTTCTTAGTGTGTGCCTCAATTTGTCTGATGATAAAATCACCAAGACTATAAGGAGGAAGGACAGCATATGAGTCACCAGAGTGAATTCCAGCAGGCTCAATGTGCTCCATAATTCCTATGATGTACACATCTTCTCCATCGCAAATAGCATCGGCTTCTGCCTCAATCGCATTTTCTAAGAAGTGATCCAGTAACACGCGGTTACCAGGAATGTCTTTTAGGATGTTGATGACATGTTCTTCAAGCTCTTGCTCGTTGATCACAATCTTCATGCTCTGGCCTCCTAGCACGTAAGATGGACGCACGAGTAATGGGAAACCCAATATTTTCGAAAGCTCTATCGCTTCGTCAGCATCTTCAATTACACCAAATTTAGGGTAAGGGATGTTGTTCTCGGCCAATAGCTCTGAGAAACGGCCGCGGTCTTCGGCCAAATCAAGCGCATCGTAACTTGTACCAATGATTTTGATCCCGTAACGATCAAGTTTCTCTGCCAATTTCAAGGCAGTTTGCCCGCCCAATTGAACAATTACACCTTCTGGTTTTTCATGAAGGATAATGTCATAAATGTGTTCCCAGAAAACTGGTTCGAAGTAGAGTTTATCTGCTACATCAAAATCTGTAGAAACCGTTTCAGGGTTACAGTTGATCATGATGGTTTCGTAACCACATTCTTTGGCGGCCAATAAGCCATGAACGCAAGAGTAATCAAATTCAATTCCTTGTCCGATACGGTTAGGTCCCGAACCTAGAATGATCACTTTTTTCTTGTCACTGCTAATCGATTCGTTTTCTTCATCGAAAGACGAGTAGTAGTATGGGGTTTGCGCTTCAAATTCCGCAGCACAAGTATCCACGAGTTTATACACTCGCTTGATGCCCATTTCATGTCTTTTATTGAAAACCTCGCTTTCGAGACATTTGATCAAATGCGCGATTTGTCTGTCGGCATAACCTTTCTCTTTGGCCATTCTTAGCAGGCTTTCGGGTAAAGATTGAAGGTTGTGCTTTTCAATTTCATCTTCCAACTGGATCATTTCTTCAATTTGCTGAAGGAACCACTTGTCGATTTTGGTTTTCCTTTGGATGGTTTTTAAAGGAATGCCAAGTTTGAAAGCATCATAGATATGGAACAGTCTATCCCAGCTTGGGTTTTCTAAGCTGTAGAGTAGGGCGGCTTGGTCTTTTAATTCCTTGCCATCGGCTCCTAATCCGTTACGCTTAATTTCTAACGACTGACATGCTTTTTGAAGTGCTTCTTGGAAGTTTCGGCCAATTCCCATGGCTTCACCTACCGACTTCATTTGCAAGCCAAGTTTTCTGTCAGAACCTTTAAATTTGTCAAAGTTCCAACGTGGTATTTTCACGATTACATAATCCAATGCTGGCTCAAAGAAAGCCGATGTGGTTTTTGTAATCTGGTTTTTTAATTCGTCTAGATTGTAACCAATGGCCAACTTAGCCGCGATTTTAGCAATTGGATAACCAGTGGCTTTAGAAGCTAATGCCGAAGATCTCGAAACACGAGGGTTGATTTCGATACCAACAATGGTGTCGTCTTCAGGGTTTACTGAGAACTGTACGTTACAACCTCCAGCAAACTGCCCAATGGCGTTCATCATTTTGATGGCCAAGTCACGCATTTCTTGGTAAGTAGTATCAGGCAAGGTCATGGCAGGCGCCACAGTGATTGAATCGCCAGTATGCACGCCCATCGGATCAAAGTTCTCGATAGAACAGATGATGATGACGTTCCCAATATTATCTCTTAGTAATTCAAGCTCGTATTCTTTCCAACCCAAAATACTTTGCTCTACCAATACTTCGTGAATTGGCGAAGCATTTAGGCCGTGTGTTAGCGCAGCGTCAAATTCTTCTTGGGTGTTTACAAAACCGCCACCATAACCTCCTAAGGTATAAGAAGGACGAATTACGAGCGGAAAGCCAATTTCCTGTGCAATTTCTTTTCCTTTTAAGAAGGAAGTTGCGGTTTCTCCTTTACAAACATTGACATCGATTTCCTGCATCTTCAACCTGAATTTCTCACGATCTTCAGTGGTTTCGATGGCATTAATGTCTACGCCAATGATTCTCACATCATACTTTTTCCAGATTCCTGCTTTATCACAGTCAATCGCCAAATTGAGGGCAGTTTGGCCTCCCATTGTAGGAAGAACTGCATCAATGTTGTGCGCTTCTAGAATTTCAATGATCGACCTTTTGGTTAAAGGTTTTAGATAAACATTGTCGGCCGTTACCGGATCGGTCATGATTGTGGCAGGATTGGAATTGATGAGGGTTACCTCGATTCCTTCTTCCCTTAATGATTTTGAGGCTTGAGTACCAGAATAATCAAATTCACAAGCTTGTCCGATGATGATAGGCCCACTTCCGATGATGAGGACAGATTTTATGCTATTGTCTTTAGGCATTTGTAAGAGGTACGTGCGGTTTTACTAGGGTGTAAATTGGCACAAAGTTATGGCGTAAAACTTATAATCAAAACCCAGAAGAGGCTAATTCTGATATTTGGCATCTGTGAATGACTTTATGGAAGTTTTGGCCCAATTGCAGGGAAAAAAAGTTTAAATTCAGATCAATATTCTATGCTAACAAAACAACACTATGAAAAACTTAAAATCAATTTTAACACTTTCGCTGGGCTTGGTCTTGGCCATATCTATTGTGGGCTGTACAGCTAATAAGACGGTTGCATTAGATTCTGGTAAGGTTGAGAAGAAAGCCAAGGAAAAAGCCTATGACCCAAGAGGCGTTTGGGACTATAGCGTGCAAACACCTGACACTGATAGTTATGGCATTATGCGAATTACTGGAGATAATGGTCTTTATGCAGCTGTAATGGAAACAGACCAATTCGGCACACTTAATGTTTCTGGATTCACTGTGGTAGGAAAAGCTTTTTCTGGCTCAATTGATGTAATGGGTACTACGGCAGGTATTGAAGGCTCTTTTGATGGAGACAGTATGGCTGGATACGTAAATATGGGTGCTGACTCATTCCCAGTTCAAGGAACAAGGAAATCGAATTAAGCTAGAACACTTAAGATTTTAGATTTGTAAATAGAGAAGGCCATCATTTGACGGCCTTCTCTTATTTTATATTATTAGGTTGTGTTTAGATATGCAACGCTCTATTGTCGGTTGCGGCTAAACAAGCCTCTTTGAATGCTTCCGTATAGGTTGGATGCGCATGAGACATTCTTGCAATGTCTTCAGCACTGGCCCTAAACTCCATCGCAACTACAGCTTCCGCAATCATATCGGCTGTTCTTGGGCCAATCATATGTACACCAAGAATTTCATCTGTATTCTTATCAGCCAATACTTTTACTAAACCGTCAGTGTCCATTGAAGCTCTAGCACGACCTGAGGCTTTGAAAGGGAAAGAACCAGTTTTGTATTCAACTCCTTTTTCTTTCAATTGCTCTTCGGTATAACCTACGGCAGCTACTTCTGGCCAAGTATATACAACTCCTGGAATCAAATTGTAATTGATGTGTGGTTTTTGCCCCATGATGGTTTCCGCTACGAAAGTACCTTCCTCTTCAGCCTTATGGGCTAACATGGCGCCTTTGATTACATCACCAATGGCATAAACGTTATCCACTTTGGTTTTTAAATGCTCGTCAACCTCAATTCTGCCGCGATCATCTGGCGTAATACCAATGTTTTCTAAGCCTAAACCTTCAGTGTAAGGCTTTCTTCCAATTGAAACTAAACAGTAATCTGCATTCAATTCAACAGTTTCACCTTTGCTGTTTTCAGCTTTAACGGTTACGTTTTTAGCTGTACCTTTTACTTCGGTTACTTTATGGCCTAGGTAGAAGCTGAAACCGAGTTTTTTCAAAGACTTCTTCAACTCGCGTCCCATAGTGCTGTCCATGGTTGGGATAAGCGAATCCATGTATTCTACCACAGATACTTCGGCACCCAAACGGGCATACACCGAACCTAACTCCATTCCAATTACACCACCACCAATAACGATCAAGTGCTTTGGTACTTCTTTAAGCTCTAAGGCTTCGGTAGAAGTGATTACACGCTTTTTATCAATTTTGATGAAAGGAAGCGAAGAAGGTTTTGAACCTGTAGCAATAATTACTTTGTCAGTTTCAAGCTTGGTTTCTTTACCGTCTTTATCGGTAACCTTGATGTTGTTTTTATCTATGAAAGAACCAACACCAGTGTGAACGTCAATCTTATTCTTCTTCATTAAGAAGGCGATTCCGTTGACGTTATCGGTGACAACACCCGCTTTACGATCGATCATTTGCTTTAGATTTACCTGAAGGTTGTCTAATTCAATGCCGTGCGTTTTGAAGGTGTGCGCTGCGTTATGATAATGTTCTGAAGAATCGAGCAATGCTTTTGAAGGAATACAACCTACGTTTAAGCAAGTACCACCTAATGTATCGTATTTTTCGATGATGGCCGTTTTCATTCCCAGTTGTGCGCAACGAATAGCCGCTACATAACCACCCGGACCCGAACCAATCACTGTTACATCGTATTTCATTTTCTAATATTTTAGTAGTGAGTACCTAGTATTGAGATTAGACGCCAAGTAATAATCGGGTTGGATCTTCGAGCAATTCTTTTACCCTTACCAAGAAGCTTACTGACTCTCTACCGTCCACAATTCTGTGGTCGTAAGAAAGCGCTAAGTACATGATTGGAAGAATTTCAACCTGACCATTTACTGCCATTGGACGCTCAACAATATTGTGCATTCCCAAAATAGCCGACTGTGGCGAGTTAATAATTGGTGTTGAAAGCATAGAACCGAAAACACCTCCGTTGGTAATGGTGAAGGTTCCTCCAGTCATTTCTTCAATGGTAAGTTTACCATCTCTTGCCTTCAAGGCCAACCTCATCACTTCTTTTTCAATTTGGTCGAAGGTCATGCTTTCGGCATTTCTGATTACTGGAACCATCAAGCCTTTTGGCGCTGATACAGCAATAGAAACATCCACGAAATCGTGATAAATGATTTCGTTACCATCGATCTGAGCATTTACTGCTGGCCAATCTTTGGCGGCCATGGTTACCGCTTTGGTAAAGAATGACATAAAGCCTAGACCAATATCATGCTTGGCTTTGAATGACTCTTTGTATTTCTTACGAATGTCCATGATAGGTTTCATGTTCACTTCGTTGAAAGTAGTGAGCATGGCAGTTTCGTTTTTCACTGAAACCAAACGCTTCGCTACTGTTTTTCTTAAAGCTGACATGCGCTCTCTGCTTTCATTGCGTCCGCCTGGAACACTAATCGCTGGAGCCGAATCTTCTTTTTTGCTTTCCGCTGCCTTAGGCGCTGGTGCCGATTTTTGAGCACTTTCAGCATCTTCTTTGGTGATTCTACCGTCTACGCCAGTGCCTTTTACTGATTTAGGATCGATTCCTTTTTCAGCTAAAATTTTGGCAGCTGCCGGAGAGGCATGGCCTGTGGCGTAAGTTTTGTCTTGAGAAGAAGACTGCGAAGCTGAGCTTGAATCTGAAGTGCTTTTTGCTTCTGATTTGCTAGGAGCGCTTCCTTCAGTCACTTCAATTTTACAAATTGTAGCGCCAATCTCGATGGTGTCACCTTCTTCAGCAATCACGGTAAGAATACCTGATGCTTCGGCTGGTAATTCAAAAGTTGCTTTATCTGAATCTACTTCGGCAATAATTTCGTCAAGCTCTACGTAATCGCCAGTGTTTTTCAACCAGCTAGAAATAGTAACCTCGGTAATCGATTCGCCAACAGTAGGCACAATCATTTCCTTGGTTTCACCAGTAGGTTTTGGTCCAGCACTTTCGCTAGCTTCAGCTTTTGGAGCTTCTTTGGCCGAATCCTTTTCTGGAGCAGGAGCACTGCTTCCAGCGGCATCTGTATCAATTTCACAGATGGTAGCGCCAATTTCTAGCGTGTCGCCTTCTTGGGCAATAATGTGTAATTTACCTGCGGCTTCGGCATTCAGTTCAAATGTGGCTTTGTCTGATTCAAGCTCACAAATTACTTCGTCCATTTCCACAGACTCACCTTCTTTTTTGAACCATTGGGCAATTGTAACCTCGGTTATTGACTCTCCAACGGTAGGTACTTTGATTTCAAGACTCATGATTTCTTAATTTTTTGCGAAAGCTTGATCGACTAATTTTTGTTGTTCGGCAGCGTGTACTTTGGCATAACCTGTAGCAGGCGAAGCACTCGCTTTTCGAGATATTAAGGTAAGGGCTACATCTTTATAAGCCCTTAATACAAACGACCAGTAACCCATGTTTTCTGGCTCTTCTTGTACCCAGAAAACTTCTGCTCCTTTGTATTGGCTTAGGATTGAGTTTACCTGTGTGGTTGGGAACGGCTGAATTTGCTCTACCCTAACGATGGCCACATCTTTACGCTTTTCAGCTTCTTGGCGCTCGAGTAAATCGTAATAGATTTTTCCAGAACAAAGTAGCACGCGCTTTACTGACTTAGCAGTTACATAATCATCGCCAATTACTTCTCTAAAACGACCTGAAGTAAAGTCCTCTACTGGAGAAACCACCTTAGGGTGACGTAATAAAGATTTTGGAGACATGATTACCAATGGCTTTCTGAATTCCCATGTCAACTGTCTTCTCAATGCATGGAAGAAGTTGGCAGGCGTGGTAATGTTGGCAACCACCATATTGTATTCGGCACTCAGTTGTAAGTAACGTTCAGGTCTCGCATTAGAATGCTCTGGCCCTTGGCCTTCATAACCATGAGGTAGAAGAAGTACCAATCCATTCATACGTTGCCATTTGGTTTCAGAACATGAAATGAACTGATCTACCATTACTTGGGCACCGTTCGCGAAATCACCGAATTGGCCTTCCCATAAAGTAAGTGAATTCGGGTTTGCCATAGCGTATCCAAACTCAAAGCCCATAACTCCAAATTCAGAAAGGAGTGAATTATAAATTTCGAATTTGTTATCAGCACCAATATGATTCAAGCTGTTGTATGCTTCGTTGGTACTGGCATCGTGTAACACGGCATGTCTATGTGAAAACGTTCCTCTTTGCACATCCTGACCCGTTAAGCGTACTTTTTTACCATTCAACAATAGTGAGCCATAAGCTAAAAGTTCACCTGCCGCCCAGTTCAAAGACTTCTCTTTAAAGAACATGTCTTTACGCTGTTTGAGTTGTTTTTCTATTTGCTTTAAAGGCTTGAATCCTTTTGGAATGGTAGTTAAAGCATCTGCTACTTTCTTCAGTGTATCACTTGAAATTCCAGTTTCTGGGGATTGTTCAAAATCTTCAGGAGTAGATCTTCTTAAGTTTCTCCACTCTTCTTCCAAAGGTTGGTATATATATGGAAGTGGTTTTTGCTTTACCAAATTCAATCGGTCTTGAAGCAGGCTTCTGAATTCTTTGTCTAATTTCTTGGCCAAAGCGCCTTCGATCTCTCCTTTTTCGATCAACTGTTTGTTATACACCTCGCGTGGGTTCGGGTGTTTTGAAATAAGGTTGTACAAAGAAGGTTGTGTGAACTTTGGTTCATCACTTTCGTTGTGGCCATGTCTACGGTAGCAAACCATGTCCACGAAAATATCGTCACCAAATTTCTGTCTGTACTCTGTCGCAAACTGAACACAGAAGACTACTGCTTCAGGATCATCTCCATTTACGTGAAGTACAGGTGCGTCAATGATTTTAGCTACATCGGTACAATAGATACTAGAACGGGCATCGTCAAAATCGGTAGTAAAACCAACTTGGTTGTTAATTACAAAATGGATGGTTCCGCCTGTGTTATAACCTTCAAGGTTACTCATTTGAGTCACTTCGTATACAACACCTTGCGCGGCAACGGCTGCATCACCATGAATAAGTATGGGTAATATTTTAGTGCGATCTCTATTGTACTCTTCGTCACCTTTGGCCCTTACAAACCCTTCAACCACCGGATTTACAGCTTCTAAGTGAGAAGGGTTAGGAGCTAGTTTAAGCTCCACTTTTTCGCCATTTACCGCAGTAATCTGACTTGAAAAGCCCATATGATATTTAACGTCACCATCACCCATGGTAAGGTCTGGTGTAGAGTTGCCTTCAAATTCGCTAAAGATTTGCTCATAGGTTTTCCCCATGATATTGGCCAGAACATTCAACCGACCACGGTGGGCCATTCCAATCATTACTTCTTTAACACCAAGTTCGGCACCCTTATTAATAATGGCATCCAAAGCGGCAATGGTAGTTTCGCCACCTTCCAATGAAAATCTCTTCTGACCCAAATATTTGGTGTGAAGGAAATTCTCGAAAACTACTGCCTCGTTGAGTTTGCTTAAAATTCTTTCACGTTGTGCGTGAGATGGCTTAAATGAAAGCGCATCTTTTTCAATTTTTTCTCTGAGCCACTTCAGCTTTTCAGGGTCGCGAACGTACATGTACTCGAAACCGACAGTTCCTTCATATATGTATTTAAGCGTTTCAATAATTTTTCTTAAAGGCGCTTTACCAATTCCCAATTCTTCACCAGAAATAAACTGAGTGTCTAAATCCGCTTCGTTTAGATTGAAGTCAGCTAAATCAAGAATTGGCTTTCTGTCTTTTCGTTCCCTAACGGGATTGGTTTTAGATCTTAGGTGCGCTCTAGTTCTGTAAGCGTGAATCAGGTTTCTTACCTGAACCTCTTTGTCTGAAACAGTATGACTACCAGTAGTCCCTTGAGCAGTGCCCGCAGCTTCACCGTTTGGTAGCATTGAATACTCTGTTTGAGCGAACTCAAAACCTTCGAAGAATTTTTTCCAACCCTCATCAATACTGTTGGGGTCATTTTTGAATTGCTGATAAAGAGCTTCTAAAGCCTTAGGATCTGCATTGCTTAAATAAGAATAATTATCCATGAACAGGTGTTTGCCTCTTATGAGTACCAAAGGTAGCCCTTTAGCTTAGTTATTAAAAACCGTTTATGCGGTTATATGAATATGTTTGTTTTTATGTTTCGAGAAGCGATTTTTGTTCTTAATCGTATTTGGGAGCTTAGGGTTGTGTTTGTGGGGGTAGATATCTTCTTTGGGAAGTAGTTCGCCATTTTGAATTACCGGATGATGTGTTGAAAGTACTTGTCCTTTTCTCAAGTAGTTAATTATTCTTTACATATAATATATATGCTTTAATACATTATTTAATTTTGATAAAATAGATATAATGCAAAATATAATTTTTATATAAACTTTTGATTTTTGAAATTTTGTATTTACGTTTAACTCATGTTTTACTTTTATCAAGAATAATTATGAAAAAGAAATTTTTAATTATGGGGATGGGGCTTGTTTTAACAGTTAGTCTGTTTGCTTTTAATTATCGCCCTGATGTATGGACTTATTGTATATACTCTGGGGTTTACGTTGGAGGTGGTGAAGTACCGCAAGGGGGTGTTTGTGTTATAAATGGGGAAACCCATATTGAATTCCAGGGCGATGTTGATACATCTAGATGTATGCCAGTTGGTACTTATGGGGCAAATTCTGGGCCTTGTGCAGGGAATGGGAATTTACATGCTGATACTCAAGGAGATTACAGTAATAATTAAGTATGCGATATTTCACTGTTGTTATAATTGCTGTAGTTCAACAGCTGATGATTGTTAATGGTGGTGTGGCTCAAAGCAAAAAGCTCACATTATTGTTGGATAACGTGACAACCACGCCAGATGCAGCTAGTGAGGGGGTGTATAAATATCTTGACAACGAGTTATTTTACTTGAATTCTATCTCACGTGAAATCAAAGTTTTTGATTATAAGACAGGTGAAACATTGAGATCAATACCATTGGGTAAAAATGGGCCAGATTTTGTTGGTCCAGAACCCTATACTTTTCAGTTGATTTCAAAGGATTCAATTTTAGTGTATTCCAATTTTTTCAATTATCAGATATCTCTGATTAACGGAGAGGGAAGGGTTTTGAGTAAATACGAGACAATAGCAAAGAATAAGACTGGGGAAGAAATGGTTAACGGAATATTAGCCGATGGCCCTAGTAATATGGTGGTTCAGAATCATAAGATTTATGCGCTCAAAACAATTCTTATGAAAGAGCCATTGCTGGATTATTCACCTTTGGTAGAGATTGATCTTAGATCAAAGGAGGTCAAGGTGCTAGACGAGCCGAAACAATATAATTCGGGGATGTATGAACGGATAATAAATATCATGCAGATTATACAGGGGGATATAGTATATAATGATAAGCGGGGAGCACTTGTATTGAGCTATCCCTTGGACCATTCTGTATATGTTTCTGATGACGGATTCCGTTCAATGAGGAAAATCCCTGTAAAGACTAAGTATTTTGATGAGTTTAAGTTAATGAGCCGTCCTTCAAAGGAACTAGCGCCAAGCCAAGTTACAGAGCAAGGTCTTAATGTTTTGAGGCTGTCAGGGCAGTACCTTGAATTGCATTACGACCCCTACCGATCGCTGTATTATAGGGTAGCCCGCATACCCTATACGGAAAAGGTGTATAAAGAATATAAAAGTGGGGTGAGGTCAAGGTTGCCCCCTAGGCTTCATTCGGTCATGGTGCTCGATGAAGACTTCAATATTCTTTCGGAGAAGACTTATATGGTTAAGGATTATATGTTCAGATCAGGCGTGTTTGTGGGGCCTGAGGGACTTTGGGTTTTAAAGCCCTTAGGTAACAATGAAGATGAAATGATTTTTGAGCTTTTAGATTTAGATTATTAAAACAGAAATTATGAAAACAAGAATGAAAGTGATTTTAGCCCTCACATTTGTGAGTGTTACGGCAATGGCCACAATGTTTCGTGTACCTATTGAGATGTGGTGCATGACAGTTCCTGAGACAGAAAATGGAGGTGTCTGTACGAATATGGGAATTAAGGTTATTGATGGTGATCCTGAAGGCAATGAAGCTACTGTAATGTGGTGTGACTTGGATGTTCCACATGGGGCTCCAGGTGTTACATTTGATTGTTTGGGTAATGCAATGGTGCCTGTTTATAGATAGGTGATTAGGGATGCTAAAAGCAATTAAGTCTGTCTTTATTACATCGTTGTTTTTATGGAGCCTGTCTGGGTTGGCCCAAAAATCTCAAGTCGCTGTGATAAGTGAGTTAAACCTTGCCTTGGATAACGAAACAGCTCCCCCAAATTCAATGGGGAGCTCATTTCAGTATTGTGAGGATAGAAAAGCAATCGCTTATTTTAATAGACTGACCAAGGCCATTAAGTACTTTGATGCTAAAACAGGTAAAGGGGTAGGACAAACCCAATTTGCAAAACAGGGGCCGGATGATATAGGGCCAGACCCCTACTATTTCTATTACCACAATAGGGATTCTATTTTTGTGCTGAGCAGGGGAACGAACTTCAGTATGTCTCTTATGAACTCAGAAGGTGAAAAGCTCAATAACTTTCATTATTCAAGTGATGATTATAGTAAGATGCGTTACCCTAAAGCGTCCACTCTTTTTGGAAGCCTAGTGGTCAGGCCTCCTTTTGTCTACATCGGTTTAGAGATATCTGATCAGGGGTCACAAAATACCATGGCTCCTATTATTAAACTGAATATGGATACAGATACTTTTAACTATTTAGCTGATCCATTACCTTATCAAAACATAGACCTTCAGACCACTGTATGGAATAACTTCTATTATTTTTACAACAGTAGGGTTGCTGAAAACACAAAAAATGGAGATTTGATTGTGAGCTATCCTTTAGATCATAATGTGTACAGAATTCGGGGTAATAGTACAGAGAAACTTGATGGTAAAAGTGAAGCTATTGGTGATTTCCATTTTCTAAAGAGAAAAAGACGGGTAACGTATGATCCTAACAACATAGATGTCCAATCAATTGGTTCTAGTAGTGCTTGGTACTATGGTGTGATATACAATCCTTACCTCGATCAATATTATCGAATTGGTATGGTTGAACAAGGGAAAGATACTTATAAGAGGCGTTTGGCAGGAGAGGAGGTTTATGATCCAGTTCAATACTCTGTAACCATTTATGATTCTGAATTCCACAAAATTGCAGATGGGATAATCCCAGGAGGGGAGGTTTTGTTTGATAGAGGAATTTTCGTAACTCCAGATGGGCTTTGCGGCCCGCAACACAGCTTAAAGGGTGAGGATATAATGGGCATTTCAATAATAGGGTTAAAAAAATGAAGCGAGTAATTATCTATTGTTTTGTGATGCTTCTCGGTTTGCAGAGTTGTAAGCGTAAATTGGAAATTGACTACAAACCTTTGTTTGAGGAGGCTTCGATAACATTGAATGATGAAAGATTTGTGCTGGTAATCCCTCAAAATGGCTGCTCAAACTGTGTGAAGAAGTCCTATGATTTCATGTTGCCTCGCTATAATTCACCCCTAATTAAATATGTTTTCACCAATTACGGTTCGAAAAAAGGAATCAGGGTTAGGCTTAAAGTGTTAGGCGAAGAGGACACTTCTGAAATAGGGTTTATAGAGTTGTCTGTTGCATTAGACCATGGGCTTTCTCATATGTACCCTTCATTGTTAGAAATTGATAAGGATGGAAAAGCAAAAGTTACTTTTATGAATGCCGAAGATGGTTCTGATTGGGAGTGGCTCGAGAAGCAAGTGGAATAAGGTTGATCTATTCTTTTATAAGTCAGTCTTTTTGAATCGTTTTATTATTAAAATATTACCCGTACATTTGCAGTCCATTTTTGAGACGTGATCTCAAAGATTAGAGGACGTGATCCTCGCTAAACTTTAAAAGTTAAATGGCAGTAAAAATCAGATTGGCCCGTAGAGGTCGCAAGAAACAAGCGATTTACGATGTAGTTATCGCAGACGCAAGAGCACCACGTGATGGTCGCTTTATTGAAAAAATTGGTATTTATAACCCAAACACAGACCCAGCTACTATCAAAATTGATAATGAGAAGGCGTTTAAGTGGGTTATGGATGGAGCGCAGCCTACAGATACTGTAAAGGCAATGCTTTCTTACCGAGGAGTTCTTTTAAGAAAACACCTTCAAATTGGTGTGATCAAAGGAGCGATCACTCAAGAAGAAGCTGATAAAAAATATCAAGCTTGGTTAGACGGTAAAGAATCTCAGATCACTGGTAAAGTGGAGCAATTAGCAAAAGCAAAAGATGACGCTAAGAAAGCGAAGTTAGAAGCAGAAGCTAAAGTGAACACTGCTAGAGCTGAAGCTATTGCTGCTAGAAAAGCTGAGGCGGAAGCTGCTAATGCACCTGCTGTTGAAGAAGCTCCTGAAGAGGAAGCTGCTCCAGAAGCTAGCACGGAAGTAGAAGTTGCTCCAGTGGCTGAAGAAGCACCTGCTGCACCTGTAGCTGAAGAAGCTCCAGCTGTTGAAGAAGCACCTGCTGCTGAAGAGAAAAAAGAAGATTAATCTATTCGGTCATGACGGTTGAAGATTGTTACCAATTAGGGTATATCGTTAAACCGCACGGCTTAAAGGGTGAGGTTCAAGTCTTGTTAGACGTGGACTATCCTGAGGAATATAAAACATTGGAATCAGTTTTTGTCCAACAAGGGCAACAACTGGTTCCTTTTTTTATTACAGCCGTCTCCTTAAATGGAGATAAAGCCATTATCGCTTTTGAAGACACCAACTCTCTAGAGCTGGCACAGACCTTAAAGGGTTGTGCGCTTTATTTGCCTTTATCTACTTTGCCTGAACGTGAAGAAGGAGATTTCTACTTCCATGAGCTAGTGGGTTTCGATTTAATCGATGTCAACACGGGTGATTCGGTGGGTGAGGTGGAGAATGTGTTTGAGGCTGGTCCGCAAACCTTGCTGTCGGTAAAGCATAAAACCTCTAAGGAAGTTTTGATTCCGCTCACAGATGAGTTGGTAAAGGAAATAGACAAAGAGAATAATCAAATTCATATGTTTATTCCCGAAGGCTTGGTGGATGTTTACTTAGAAGATTAATCATGAGGATAGACATCATCACATTGCTGCCACGATTACTAGATAGTCCTTTTTCGCACTCTATTTTAAAAAGAGCGCAGGATAAAGGCCTGGCGGAAGTGGTGGTGCATGACCTGCGTGAATTCTCAACCAGCAAGCAACGTCAACTTGACGATTATGCTTATGGTGGAGGTGCTGGCATGGTAATGATGATTGAACCGATTGACCTATGTATTTCCAAGCTAAAGTCTGAGCGAGACTATGATGAAGTCATTTACATGACTCCTGATGGGGAGCTGCTCAATCAAGGTATGGCGAATGAGCTTTCCTTAAAAGGGAATCTTATTTTACTGTGTGGTCATTATAAGGGAGTAGACGAAAGAGTAAGAGAGCATTTCATTACTAGAGAAATCAGTATTGGAGATTATGTGCTTTCTGGAGGTGAGTTAGCGGCAGCTGTGGTAGCAGATTCTATTATTAGATTGCTTCCCGGGGTACTGTCTGATGAAACCTCAGCTTTGACCGACTCTTTTCAGGATGATTTAGTGGCTCCGCCAGTCTATACACGGCCAGCAGAGTATAAGGGAATGGAAGTGCCAGAAGTGCTTTTGTCAGGCCATCAGGCCAAGATTGAAGAGTGGAGGTATGAAAAATCCGTAGCGCGAACTAGGGCAAGGCGACCTGGAATGCTAGATGAATAAAAAATTATTGACAGCCTGCTTGTTACAAAAACATTTTCCATATATTTGCAGTCCGATTTTAGACGAGGCTGTTAGAGATAGAAATCATGAGTGATCTTATCAAATTTATAGAACAAGAAAACAACGAAGTAAGAACTTCGATGCCACAGTTCAATCCAGGTGACACTATCAACGTGCACGTAAAGATTAAAGAAGGTGGTAAAGAGAGAATTCAGCAGTTCCAAGGAACTGTAATTCAAAGAAAAAATTCTGGCACGAACGGTGAGACTTTCACTGTAAGAAAAATTTCTAACGGTGTTGGTGTTGAAAGAGTGTTTCCACTTCTTTCACCAAATGTCGATAAAATCGAAGTGCTTAGAAAAGGTAAAGTAAGAAGAGCTAAATTATTCTACTTAAGAGGTAGACATGGTAAGGCTGCTAGAATTAAAGAGAAATTGGCTAAATAGTCATTCCTTTAGAAAGAATTTAAAACCTCCATTTGGAGGTTTTTTTTATGCCTGAACTTTTTTCTGCGCCAATATGTCACTTTTTTAATTGAGGCGCATTTATTGTTCCTTTGCCCACCAAATAAGTATTCAAGGTGATTCAATTTCATAAATATCAAGGTACTGGCAACGATTTCGTGATGATCGACAATCGTGATTTAAAATTTGACAAATCCGACCTTCTGCTTATTGCAACATTGTGCGATCGTAGGTTTGGTATTGGGGCAGATGGTGTCATTCTTATTGAGAATCACCCTGAGCTCGACTTCGAAATGATCTACTATAATCCTGATGGATCACAGAGTTTATGTGGTAACGGAAGCCGTTGTGCTGTGATGTTTGCCAGAAGTTTGGGTATTATTCAAGATGATACTGAGTTTTTAGCGATCGATGGGCCTCATGAAGCTTTTATAGCAGAAGGAGATGTTCATTTGCTAATGAATGATGTTGCTGAACACGAATTGATCGGAGACGACTTTTTGATTAATACGGGTTCTCCTCATTACATAAAGTATATCCCTAATGCACACGATATAGATGTAGTGCAAACGGGAAGAGAGATTCGTTATTCAGATCGCTTTAAAGAAGAAGGGGTGAATGTCAATTTTATTGAAGAATGCCCTAACAACTCACTTGCTATTAGGACGTATGAGAGAGGGGTTGAAAACGAGACTTTGTCTTGTGGTACTGGTTGTACCGCTGCGGCTTTGTCTTTCGCGCTTAAGGGTGCCGAATCTCCAATCAGGCTTAATGCAGTTGGTGGAGAACTTCAAGTTTCTTTTAACCAAGAGGATAACATTTTTAAGGACATCTATTTAATAGGTCCTGCTGAAAAAGTATTTGAAGGAGTAATTGAGCTGTGAATATAAATCAAGCTTATGTTTACTTTTTCTATACAAGAAATTAACTTTAGACCATATTAAAAATACAGTATGAGTTTTTTAACAAAGGGGCTGGCAAAGGTTTTTGGATCAAAGTCAGATCGCGATATAAAAGAGGTAAAGCCTTATGTTGACCTGATTAACAAAGCGTATGCCGAATTGAGCAACATCTCTGATGAGGCTTTGAGGGGGAAGACCCAAGAAATTAAAGGGAGGATTAAAGACTTCCTAAAAGAAATTGATAGTGAGCTTGAAGCGCTTCATCATAGAGTTGATAGTGAGGAAGGTCTCGAAATCGCTCAAAAAGAAAGCATTTTTGAGGAAATAGATAAGCTAGAGGAGAGGCGTGATGAAGAACTTGAGAAAGTGCTTATGGACGTGCTTCCCGATGCTTTTGCAGTAGTAAAGGAAACGGCAAGAAGGTTAAAAGAAGTAGGTAAACTTGAAGTGCAAGCCACTTTGCACGATAGGCAAATAGCAGCCATAGGGCCTCAAGTAGAAATTGTTGGCGATACCGCGATTTGGAAGAACAAATGGTTAGCAGCAGGCACTGAGGTGACTTGGGAAATGCTTCACTACGATGTTCAGTTGATTGGTGGAATTGTATTGCACCAAGGTAAAATTGCTGAGATGGCTACTGGTGAAGGTAAAACCCTTGTGGCTACACTACCAGCTTACCTGAATGCTTTGGCAGAAAGAGGCGTGCATGTTATTACTGTGAACGACTACTTAGCAAAACGAGATTCTGAGTGGATGGCACCGCTATTCCAGTTCCATGGTCTTACCATTGACTGTATCGATAAGCACCAACCTAACTCTGAAGAAAGAAGACAAGCCTATCGTTCTGATATTACTTACGGAACCAATAATGAATTTGGCTTCGATTACCTGCGTGACAACATGGCCCGAGAAGCCAAAGAACTTGTGCAGCGCAAGCACCATTATGCCATGGTCGATGAAGTCGATTCAGTATTAATTGATGAAGCTAGAACTCCATTGATCATTTCTGGGCCTATCCCTAAAGGAGATGAGCACGAGTTTCATGAATTAAAGCCGCGTGTTACTAAATTGGTAGACGCTCAAAAGAAGCTTTGTTCTCAGTACCTGAACGATGCTAAAAGACTAATCAAAGAAGGCAACGAAGACGAAGGTGGATTGGCTTTATTTAGAGCTTTCCGTGGTCTGCCGAAGTATAAGCCATTGATTAAATTCCTCAGTGAAACAGGAATGAAGATGGTGATGCAGAAAACAGAAAATTTCTATCTGCAAGACAACCAAAAGAATATGCCTAAGGCAGATGAACCGCTTTACTTTACTATTGATGAAAAGACGAACGCAGTAAATCTCACAGAAAAAGGAACGGACTTAATTACTGGAGAAGGAGAAGATCCGACCTTCTTTATCATGACTGATATTGGCGAAGTAGTAGCCAGAATGGAGAAGGATGACACTTTAAGTGATGAGGATAAACTCAAACAAAAAGAAGAAGCCATTCAAGATTATTCTGTAAAAGGCCAAAGAATTCATACGGTAAACCAACTACTGAAAGCTTATACCATGTTTGAAAAGGATACGGAATATATCCTTGAAGGTGGTAAAGTGAAAATTGTAGACGAGCAAACCGGTAGGGTAATGGACGGCCGTAGATATTCTGACGGACTGCACCAAGCCATTGAAGCAAAGGAAAATGTGAAGGTGGAAGACGCCACACAAACCTATGCTACTATTACTTTGCAGAACTACTTCAGAATGTACCACAAGTTGGCGGGTATGACGGGTACTGCAGAAACAGAAGCAGGAGAGTTTTGGGAAATCTATAAACTGGATACGGTGGTCATTCCTACCAACCGACCAATTGCTAGAGATGATAGAGAAGATAAAGTATATAAAACGGTAAGAGAGAAATTTAATGCCGTAGTCGATGAGATTGTTGAGCTTACTGCCGAAGGAAGACCAGTACTTGTAGGTACTACTTCTGTAGAAATTTCTGAAGTTTTGAGCAGAATGCTTCATCTTAAAAAGATTGAGCACCAAGTATTGAACGCGAAACAACATGCTAGAGAAGCGGATGTAGTGGCTGTGGCCGGTAGACCGGGAACTGTTACCATTGCTACTAACATGGCTGGTCGTGGAACGGATATTAAGCTGGCGCCAGAATCTAAGGCTGCTGGTGGTCTTGCCATTATTGGTACAGAAAGACACGAATCAAGACGTGTTGACCGTCAGTTGAGAGGTAGAGCGGGTCGTCAAGGAGATGCGGGTTCTTCTCAATTCTTTGTTTCATTAGAAGACAACTTGATGAGGCTTTTTGGCTCGGACAGAGTGGCCAAGCTAATGGATAGAATGGGTTTGAAGGAAGGTGAAATGATTCAGCACTCCATGATTTCCAAATCTATTGAAAGAGCACAACGTAAAGTTGAAGAAAATAACTTTGGTACGAGAAAGCGACTTTTGGAGTACGATGATATCATGAACCAACAGCGTTCTGTAATCTACGAGCGAAGAAAGAATGCTTTGATGGGTGAGCGTTTGCAGTTAGATATCATGAACATGATGTACGATACTTGCGAAGACATCATCAACAATACAAAACCGACCAACGATTTTGATGGCTTTAAGCTGAGTTGTATAGGTACTTTGGGTATGGATACAAGAATTAACCATGACCAATACACTCAATCAGATGTGAACACACTCATTAACGATCTTTACGAAGAGGTTTATGCAGACTATAATAGAAAGAACAAGTCGATAGCAGAAAAAACATTGCCATTGTTGAAGCATATTCAGCAAGAAAAGGGTGCAACAGTTGAAAATATCCTTCTTCCATTTATGGATGGGAAAAGACAAATTGGAGTAGCTGTAAACCTGAATAAAACAATAGAAACTGATAACGCTGAGTTGATCAAAGCCATGGAGAAATCGATTACATTAGCTGTAATTGACCAAACATGGAAAGAGCACTTGCGTGACATGGATGACTTGAAACAATCGGTGCAGAATGCTGTTTATGAGCAAAAAGATCCACTTTTGATCTATAAATTTGAAGCCTTCCAATTGTTCAAAGCGTTCCTTTCTAAAGTAAACGAAGAAACTATTTCCTTCCTTACCAAAGCCGATATTCCTCAACAGGCACCTGATAGAGTGCAAGAGGCAAGAAGCCGAGGAAGTCAGCAAAAGCTGAATGAAAGCAAAGAAGAATCTAAATCTGCTTTGGCTGGAAGGCAGGATACTAGAAACAGACCTCCGGTTGAAAAAATTGCTCCGATTAAGTCTGAAAAGATTTATGGAAGAAATGACCGAGTAAATGTTCAGTACCAAGACGGAACGATCAAAACTGACGTTAAGTTTAAGCAAGTCGAAGAGGATATTCTGAGCAATAAATGCGTGGTAATTAATGAATAAGTTTGTTTCACATATACTGCTTTTGGCGGTTCTTCTACTGTCGGTTGGATGTACCAATCAAGCCATTCCTAAAAAGGATATGGAGGGAGATGATGTTGACTTGAGCTATTCTGATGATTTGTCGAAGTATCGACCAACAATAGAAACCAAATCAACTTCGATTGATACTGTGCAAACGGTGAACAACCAAGCCATTCGTTCGTCATATGAAATATCGAATAAAATGAATGTGGTGATGGACTCTATTGCTTCAAGGAATAATAAGTTGGCAACGCTTTCTGGTTATACCATCATGGTGTATTCAGGAACAAATCAAGTGGAGGCTGGTAGAGTAAGAAACCGTCTTTTTGATATTCTTCCAGCAATGGACGCCCAAATTCAGTATAAATTACCGACCTATTTTGTGAAGATTGGAGAATTCTATCAGCAGATAGAGGCGCAACCTTTGTATGAAAAAATAAGAAAGTATTACCCAGCCGCTACTGTTGTTCCAGAACAATTCAAACTTGCAAAATGAGTTTGCTGAATAAAGTAAAGAAATTGGCTTCTCAATATGCAGAAGACACTGTCAATATTCGCAGGCATATTCATGCCAATCCTGAATTGTCTTTCAAGGAATTTGAAACCGCAAAATACGTAGCCTCTGAGTTACGAAAATTAGGAATAGAACCGAAAGAAGGTGTGGCCGGAACTGGACTTACTGCATTAATTGAAGGCAAGAACCCTACATCAAGAACCGTGGCTTTGCGTGGCGACATGGACGCTTTGCCGATCACAGAACTTAGCGATATCCCTTACAAATCAAAGAATGTTGGTGTAATGCACGCCTGTGGTCATGATGTACATACTTCATGTCTCTTAGGCGCTGCGCGCATTTTGGTGCAGCTTAAAGATCAATTTGAAGGAACGGTGAAACTTGTCTTTCAGCCTGGTGAAGAAAAGAACCCCGGTGGTGCATCTTTAATGATCAAAGATGGAGCGCTGGAAAATCCAAAACCTAACTCTATGTTTGGACAGCATGTGATGCCCTATATTCCAACTGGAAAGGTTGGTTTTAGAGAGGGGCAGTACATGGCCAGTGCCGATGAAATATACCTGACTGTAAAAGGCAAAGGTGGTCATGCCGCGCTTCCAGATAAAGTGATTGATCCAATTCTAATTGCTTCTCATATAATTGTCGCGCTTCAGCAAGTAGTAAGCAGAAATGCCGACCCTAAAAAGCCAACTGTGCTTTCTTTCGGGCAAATAGAAGGAGGACATGCCCAGAATATCATTCCAGACGAAGTTAAAATCGGAGGGACTTTTAGGGCTTTAGACGAGGAATGGCGTTTTGAAGCACATAAAAAAATCAGAAGTATTGCTGAAGGACTTGCAGAGGCAATGGGAGGGAGTTGTGATGTGCTAATTGATGTTGGCTATCCTTTCTTGACCAATGATCCTCTAACAACGCAATCTGCCCGTGCCGCAGCGACCTTATATCTAGGAGCAGAGAACATTGTGGACTTGGATTTATGGATGGGCGCTGAAGACTTTGCTTACTACTCGCATGTTGTTCCTTCTTGTTTCTACCGTTTAGGGACAGGTAATCCAGAAAAAGGAACCACTTTGGGGGTGCATACGCCTAAATTCAATATTGATGAAGATGCGATTGAGCTCGGAATTGGTTTGATGGCTTGGATCGCCTTGAATCAACTTTCTTCTCCTCAATAAGACATGAAAAAGCCTCATCTCTGAGGCTTTATATTTTTTTCTAAAACTTATACTTTATTAACCTTTCAATAGCTCAGCCATTGTAGCTCCAATATCAGCTGGAGAGTTTACTACAACAATACCGCACTCTGCCATGATTTTCATTTTGGCTTCTGCAGTATCTTCAGCTCCACCAATGATTGCACCAGCGTGGCCCATTCTTCTTCCTGGAGGAGCTGTTTGGCCAGCAATAAATCCAACTACAGGTTTTTTGTTACCAGTAGATTTGATGTACTCAGCCGCTAGCGCTTCGTAGTTACCTCCAATTTCACCAATCATAACGATGGCATCAGTCTCTGGATCGTTCATTAAAAGCTCTACCGCTTCTTTAGTTGGGGTTCCAATAATTGGGTCACCACCAATTCCAATTGCAGTAGAAATTCCTAAACCAGCTTTCACTAATTGGTCAGCGGCTTCGTAGGTTAAAGTACCAGATTTAGAAACCAAACCTATTCTTCCCTTTTTGAAAATAAAGCCTGGCATGATGCCTACTTTAGCTTCACCCGGGGTAATTACACCCGGACAGTTAGGGCCAATCAAAGTGACATTTCTGCTTTTGATATATTCCTTGGCCATTACCATGTCCTTTACAGGAATTCCTTCAGTAATAGTGATGATCACAGAGATTCCAGCGTCAGCAGCTTCCATAATAGCATCAGCTGCAAAAGCTGGTGGAACAAAAATAATGGAAACGTCCGCACCTGTCGAAGTCACTGCATCTTCAACAGTATTAAACACAGGTTTGCCTAAGTGAAGTTGACCTCCTTTATTCGGAGTAACACCACCAACTACATTTGTACCATATTCAATCATTTGTTCAGCGTGGAAAGTACCTTCAGAACCGGTAAATCCTTGAACAATAATTTTAGAATCTTTATTAACTAAAACACTCATTACAGCGGGTTTAAATTTGTGGCAAAAATAGAACAATAAATGGCTAAGCCAAAGGATTAATTGGTGTAGATGTTCTGTTTGGCCGAATTACAATTCTCCCCATGATGTTGGAAATTTTTGTTAACCTTTTTTAACGAATTTTTATTCTGAATACTGAAACAATTTCCTTCAAATATCGGTATACCTACCCACAAGTGTTTTGATAGAAGAGTTTAGAAACAATATTTATCAGGTAAGAATATAGATTAAGGTTGATTATACATAGTTAGTTTTTAGTATTTTAAGGTTGATTAAGAAAAAGAGCTCGAGGTTGGAGCTCTTTTCTTTTTTCAGTACCTGTCAGAAATTGCATATTTGAATTGGGGTGGCTGAAAATCGCTCGATTAAAATACTATCTTAGTAGGTCATCCAAAATATAAAATGAGTACACCTGATTTTAAAGCCGCTAAAATTTTTGGGCTAATCGCTGGCCCCCTTGTCTTTTTTCTGATTCCGGCATTATCCCCTGACCTTTGGATATCTCCTGATGCGTGGAAAGTGGTTGGGATTGCTGCTTGGATGATTATTTGGTGGATTACCGAAGCAGCCCCTATTCCTGTTACTGCCTTACTCCCGATCGTTTTATTTCAGCTTACAGGAGTTTTTAACGCAAACGAAGCTACCGCACCTTATGCAAACCCCATCATATTCTTGTTCATGGCAGGTTTTATTTTGGGTTTGGGAATGGAGAAACATAACCTCCATAAACGAATTGCACTGAACCTGATTCGTTTTACAGGAACCAATCCAAATGGAATAATCTTGGGCTTTATGCTTACCACAGCCTTCCTTTCTATGTGGATTAGCAATACAGCCACAACTGTAATGATGCTCCCCATTGCACTTTCTATCACCAGTTTGCTGAATCTTGACAATACGGAAGACAAAGGGAAAAAGAGGTTTTCATTAGTACTCATGCTAGGTATTGCCTATGCGGCAAATATTGGAGGGACTGCAACCATCATTGGAACACCTCCCAACGTAGCTTGGGTAGGCTTTATGAGTGAAATGATGAATTATGAAGTGAGTTTTGCCCAGTACTTAAAGGTGGGGTTGCCTACTTGCTTAATCATGCTTACTATCACCTATTTTTTATTGACGAGGGTACTTTTCCCGAGCCGAATTAAGAATTTGGCTGACTCTTCTCAAATTATTGATGACCAAATTAAATCACTGGGGAAGATTAGCCGAGCAGAGAAGTTGGTGGCGCTCATATTTGTATCTACAGCTGTTGCATGGATCCTCCGAGGGAACTTGAACACTTGGTTTAATACCACATTGTTGAACGACACTTTAATAGGAATGATAGGAGCTATACTTATGTTTGCAACTCCTGTAAGTTTGAAAAGAGGAGAATTCCTGTTGGATTGGCAATACACCAAAAAATTACCTTGGGGAATTTTGTTGCTTTTTGGTGGAGGTCTCACTTTGGCTAAGGCAATGGAAACTACCGAAATTGTTCAGATTGTGGGTGAGGCTATAGCACAACAAGGGAATGTTAGTAGGTTGTTATTAGTTTTAGGTCTAAGTGCGTTTATGCTATTTATGACTGAAATTATGAGTAATGTGGCACTCGCAGTTATTTTTGTTCCAGTAGTTTTGGGGATTTCGCTAAGCTTAAATATTAATCCAATGTATCTTTCGTTGCCTGTAACTTTGGCGGCAAGTTATGCCTTTATGATGCCTATTTCTACCCCGCCAAATGCCATTGTTTTTTCTTCCGGAATGATCCCCATGAAGGAAATGATTCGAGCAGGCTTTATACTTAATATTGTGGCAATTCTTCTTTTGGCTATTTTATCAGAAACCTTGATTCCTTTAGTATATGGCTAAAATGAGTGAGCGTGCAGAAGTTTTTAATAGGATTGTTGATGAAAGAAGGTCAGTTAGGATTTACGACCAGCAGGCTGATTTTGATCCAGAAGCGGTTCAGCGAAGTATAGAAAGAGCAATACTTTCTCCTAATAGCAGCAATATGCAGCTCTGGGAGTTTTATAGAATTCGTTCTGAGGAAGCACGGGAGAAAATCAGTTGGATGTGCATGAATCAGAAAGCTGCTAAAACTGCCAGAGAGCTGGTCGTTTTTGTAGCGAGAAAGGACCTTTGGAGAACAAGGCAAAGGGCTTTGGTCAAAGAAATGAAGCAGGTTTATGGTGAGCCTAAAACTAAAGGGGCAAAAAGAGCACTCAACTATTACGAAAGCCTAATTCCTAAATATTACTACAACGACCCATTTGGTGTCTGGGGCTTTATTAAGAAATGCATCTATTTTTTTGTAGGTCTAAATAGGCCAATGGTAAGACACGGAAATGCCACTGATGTGCGCATCAGTGTTCATAAAAGTGCGGCCCTGGCTGCCCAAACTTTTATGCTCAGTATGAAAGCCGAAGGTTATGATACATGTCCTATGGAAGGGATGGATTCACTTAGGATCAAGAAATTCCTTAAACTTCCACGCAAAGCCGAAGTAACCATGGTAATTGGTTGTGGCCCAGCAGCTGAGGGAGGAATCTATTCAGAACGTTTTAGAATACCGAATGACGAAGTTATTTTTGAGGTTTAGCTCTTCGTTTTATTCTTTAAAACTTAATTTGGCTACTGAACCTCCTGGGCCAGAAGCATAGGCAGCTTTATTGTCTTTGGTTACGCTTACAGAATAATATTTACCTTCCATTGGTGCATAACCTTCCATTCCTTCTCTAAAGTAATCGGAGCTTTGTCTGCCTACGGCCAAAACCAAATCATTAAAAATAGCAACACCAGATCTATAGCCCTGTGGTTTTAAAGAAGCCATGACAGGAAACCATGATTTGCCTCGGTCTAAAGTATAGGCACTGTTAATTCGGGTGAGCGAATCTCCACGATAGTCACCGCCCACCATTAAGCCTTCATTTTCATTTTTAAAAGCGATGGAAAAAATTCCAGCAGTGGATTCACCTGACTGAAGTGGTGTAATAGTTTTCTCCCAAGTTTCTCCCATATCATATGAATAGAAAAGGCTTGCTTCATCTCCGCCTAGTCCGATGTACACATCAGACTCTCCATTTGTAATCATGCACGTGCCACTGGCGGCAAAACCGCCTTGCCCGTCTTTGGCAATCGGTCTTTGTTCGAAAGGAAGTTCTTGCCAAGTCTCTCCACCATCTTTGGTTTTCAGAATAAGCAATCGGCTATCTACCGCATCACCAAAAATGATTCCGTTTTGATCGTCCCAAAAGTCCATGGCATCATAAAAAGTGCCCTCTTTCATAGAAAGATATTTTTGCTGCCAGCTTTGGCCGCCATCCGTGGTTTTGTAGATAACAGCTGGTAATCCTGCGCTCAGCACGATGGCCGTGTTGGCATCAAAACCTTGAATATCTCTAAAGTCTATGGTGTCAGCTTCATCAATACTTACATCATTCCAAGTTTCTCCTCCGTTAATCGTTCTGAGTACGGTGCCTTTAGTGCCACTGGCCCAAGCTACATTTTCAGTTACGGCATTGAGCCCTCGTAAACTGGCCTTCGAACCAGAAGTTTGGGCTTGCCAATAAGGCGTGAGCGCTTTGCTTTCTTCTTCCTTTTTTTCTGAACTTCCGCATGAGAATAAAAAGAGAACGGGCAATAAGTAGATCAGTTTTTTCATGGTTTTTTCATTGCAGCCAAGTCTGGCTTTTCTTTCGACTTATACACTGAAGAAGGTAATTCATCAAACACCATAATATCGGTCAATTGACGTTCTCCACGATCTCCTGAAATTAAGATATTTCCCATCTGTTGGTAATTCTTGAAAGGAACATTGAAACCTTGTGATGTATCTGCAGCATTGCGGTAATAGGCCCACTGCTTAACCAAATGATCGGCCTTGTCTACCCATACCCAATAGCGGTTATTTGGTGTGTTACCCACACCTTCAAAAGTGAGTTCTAACTTATCCGACATTACGCCTTCGTTTGTAGCTTCTTCGCCTTTGTATTTTAAGGTTACACCAGAGTCTTTCAGTTTAAAAGGCATAAGCAGCCAGTATGAATCATTGATCCAAGCACCTTTACCTCTGCCAATCAGATTGTTCAACGTATCGGAATCGGTAATTTCCCTTCCGTCAATAAATGCTTTTCCAGTATTGTCATTAATGTTGATGAGGAACGTGGTGTTGCGCATATCAACACGAACATCTCCTGTCCATTTATCCCAGACTAAATCACGTGACCCAAAGAAATTCCATGCAATATGGCGGGTGTTATCCCAAGCTTTTCGTCCACCCATCGCTTCCATTACTTGATCGGCCACTTCAATGGCTTTAGCATCCGAACCTTCAACATTAAAGCCTTCTGCGGGAGGATTGCCATATTCGGCCTCAGTAGTTTCTTGCGTGCTACCGGAACCACAGCTTTGTATTAAACAGACAAAGAAGAACGAAAGGAATAATAAGGTCTTGGTTTTCATAAGGTTTTGATTTGTAAACTAAGGTAGTGGTGATAAATTAAAAAAACCATTGGTTTTCTATCGCATTTCATGAAAATCGAAAAATCATTAAAACTACATTTAGGAACTTTTATTTTTTTATCACGTAATTTAAAAACTACATTTAGGAAATTAATAACAAACCCTCTTGAGTTTGAGGGCAACAATTTTATAAAATGAAGAAATTTCAGCTCGGAGAATTTGAGGAAATCGTTTTGCTAACAGTGGGTGTCCTTTATGGAGAGGCTTACGGAGTGGCAATTAAAGGAGAAATTGAAACCCGATTAAAGAGAAAAATTTCGGTGGGAGCTTTACAATCGGCATTGCGCAGAATGGAAAAGAAAGGCTTTTTGATTTCTGAACTTGGAGAAACTACAAGTGAACGGGGAGGTAAGCGGAAACGCTATTTCAAAATTACAGCTTTGGGTAAAAAAGCCATAGACTATAACATAGAAACCCGCTTGGAGCTTAGAAGTCAGATTCCAGATATCGCATTTGATTTTAAACTATGCTAAAAAAACTTGGAGAATGGATTTTTTCATTCTACTGTCACCCTGATTTCCAAGAAGATATTTTGGGTGATTTGGAGGAGCATTACAGGTCAAACTTTAAGGAAGTAGGAAAAAGAAGAGCTGATTTGAAGTTCTTTTTAAATACGGTACTTCTTTTTAGGTTTTCGCTTCTTCGAGATACTTGGTTGAGTCATAACTTAATACATACAACAATGGTCAAAAACAACTTTAAGATGGCGTATCGCAGCATGATGCGTCAAAAATTCTACTCATTTCTCAACCTTACTGGGTTGGCAATTGGTATGGCAGCCTGTATCTTCATTGCGATCTTCGTAAAGGAAGAACTAAGCTTCGATAAACACTTTAAGGATTCGGAAAGGATTTTTAGAATTGCTTCAAATCTTAAATTTGGAGATAATGTTTTCAATCTTTCTTTTGCACCTGATCCTATGGCCAAAACGGTCAAAGAAGAATTTCCTGAAGTGGAGGAGGCCGCAAGAACGAGGGGTAATTCAACCCAATTAATATCCTATAATAATAACTACATCCGCCAAGATCATATCACCTGGGTCGATCAAGAGTTCTTTTCAATTTTTTCTATTCCGCTTTTAAGGGGAGATAGAAACCATTTGCTCGATGAGCCCAATACGGCAGTGCTTACTGAAACTACCGCCAAGAAAATTTTTGGGGAGGAAGACCCATTGAATAAAGTGATAAGGGTGAATGATGAATTGGACATTAAGATTACTGGCGTAATTGCGGACATTCCTGACAACACCCATTTTGACTATAATATGTTCATCACTATGCTGAATAGAGATGATGCCCGTAGAAATTCTTGGTTGAGCAATAATTTTACAACTTATCTAAAATTGAATTCGAAAGAGGTGAAGGAAGTGGTGGATGGTCGTTTTCCAGCTTTTCTGGAAAGGCATTTTGCCGATCAAGTAAAGCAAATGATGGGGGTGGACCTTAAGGACGCTGTGGCCAGTGGTAATTTGGCCGCTACCTATTATTTACAACCGATTGAAGATATCTACCTCTATTCCAACCTAGATTTTGAGCTCCGTTCTGGCGGTTCTATCGAAAATGTATATCTGTTCAGTATCATCGGCTTTTTTATACTGCTGATTGCCTGCATCAATTTCATGAACATGGCCACCGCAAAGGCTTCCATCAGGGCCAAAGAAGTGGGAGTAAGAAAGGTACTGGGTTCGTTAAAGGGGCAACTGATCAACCAATTCTTAACAGAATCTATCTTAAACAGTCTGATTTCGGCCATTGCCGCAATAGCCATTGTTACATTGCTTTTGCCCTATTTTAATCAACTTACCAATAAGGAAATAGTAAACCCCATTTTTAGCTTATACGGGCTCTGGCCTTATGTTGCTGTGGCCACGCTTATTGTTGGCTTATTGGCTGGAATTTACCCTGCATTTATTCTGTCCTCTTTTATGCCCTCAAAGGTTTTAAAGGGGGAGGTTACTCAAGGAAAAAGAGCAGGGTGGATGCGAAACATATTGGTGGTGGTACAATTTTCAACATCGATTTTTCTAATTATTGGCTCGGCATTTATCTATAGTCAATTGGATTATCTTCAGCATAAAGAACTGGGTTTTAATAAAGAACAAGTTTTAGTGATTAATGAAACCCAGCTTTTAGGTGATCAGATTCAGGTTTTTAAAACGGAGTTAGAAAGAAGCGCAGTAATCGAAAGTGCGACCATAAGCGATTTTATTCCTGCGACAAATACTTATAATGACTCTCCCTTTTTAAGTGAAAATGCTACAAGTGCAGATGAGGCGGTTTCACTACAAATTTGGTATGTGGATGAAGATTATGCTAAAACTTATGATTTGAAAATGGCAGACGGAAGGTTCTTTTCTAAAGAATTTGCCTCAGACTCTACGGCCATGGTGTTAAATGAAGCTGCCATTAAGCGATTTGGCTACTCAGAGAACCCAGTTGGAAGACAAATTAAATCGATGATGGAAGACGGACGGGCCTATACAATTGTAGGGGTGGCAAAAGATTTTCATTTCAGGTCTATGACCGAGGAAATTCAACCCCAAGTATTCTTTTTAGGCAATAGCACGGGCAGCGTTAGCGTAAAATTCAAAGCCAATATGACCAGCGATGTATTGGCGGCAAGTGAATCTATTTGGGATAAATTTAGTGGAGGGAAACCCTTTGAGTATGACTTTTTGGATGACATATTTGCCAACTCCTTTAATGATCAAATTAGGTTGAAAACCATTTTCTCAGTGTTTGCTGGACTGGCCATCAGTATTGCCTGTTTGGGCTTGTTTGGCTTAGCTGCTTATGTGACCGAACAGCGCAAAAAGGAGATCGGGATCAGAAAGGTTTTGGGTGCTTCGATGACTACTTTATTGGGTTTATTGTTTCGAAATTTCACTATCCTCATCCTTGTTTCTTCAATAATCGCCATTCCATTGGCTTGGGTATATATGGACGGCTGGCTCGCTGACTTCCCTTTTCGAATAGCGCTTAGCCCTATCATCTTTATTGTTTCTGCTGTCGGTACTTTGATTATTGCCTTACTTACAGTTGGGTATCAATCCATGAGGGCGGCCCGCAGAAACCCGGTGGAAAATCTAAGGTGTGAGTAAGTGAGTAAAGAGGTCTGACTCTGAAAATCACAAATGCCAGATCAACGTCTGGCATTTGTGATTAAATCAACTGAAGCAATTTAATACATTCTGATGATTAAAAACTCATGTCGGTTTGGAACGAAAAACTATGATATTTTTGGAATCAAATCCAAAATAAACATAATAATTTTGGAATACGGAGAGGAGCACCGTCCCCAGCTTTATGAAAACCAAACAACTCATCCCCCTAATTCTACGATTCGGTAAGACTAATTTCAATTCAGAAACGGAGCGTTGCACATTTGAGTCAACAACGAGCCCATGGGGCTAAACTCAAAAAACAACAACAATGCAAGGTTTCAAATTTATTCTTTTGGCACTACTCTTTTCAATGGGAGTTAGTGCGCAAACCGTTATTTCAGGAAAAGTAACAGACACTCAGGGAGCATCCATCCCTTTTGCCAATGTGTACATCAAGGATTCATTTGATGGTGCAAACTCTAAAAATGACGGTTCCTTCAGCTTCCAAACAAGCGAAACAGGACAGCGAACGCTATTGGTAAGTTTTATTGGTTTTAAAACTTTCGAAAAGCCACTTGAATTGAACGGTCAACCAATTAAGGTGGAAGTGATTTTAGAAGAACAAATCAATAAAATTGATGGTGTAACGATCACCGCAGGGGCGTTTGAGGCCAGCGATATTAAGAAGGTGACGGTACTCAAGCCGCTTGACATTGTAACTACGGCCAGTGCAGCGGGCGATATCATGGGGGCTATAAACACCTTACCGGGCACAGCCACAGTGGGCGAGTCGGGAAGGTTGTTTGTCCGTGGAGGGGAAGGCTACGAAACCAAGGTTTTTATAGATGGTCTTGAAGTTAGAAATGCTTTTGGCGCTACTGCTCCTAATGTACCTACGCGTGGCCGTTTTAGTCCATTTCTTTTTAAGGGCACCATATTTAGTACAGGAGGATATTCTGCTGAATATGGCCAAGCACTTTCTTCAGCCTTAGTTTTAAACTCCAATGATGTTGCCGAGAAAACTCAAGGAGATATTTCGGTAATGACGGTGGGTGGTGATTTGGCCTACACCAAAAAATGGGACAACTCCAGTATTTCGGGCAAGGTGCAGTATACCGACTTACGTCCTTATCAAGATTTGATCAAGCAGGATTTTGATTGGAAAGAGGCACCCAATGGGAAAGTTGCTGAATTGGTTTTTCGACAAAAAATAAGTGAAAATGGTTTGCTGAAGGTATACACCAACATGGACATTTCGAACTTGAGCATTCGCCAACCCAACATCAATAATGGTGGAGTGAAAGACACCGTTTCGATAGGGAATGATTACTTCTATTTGAATACCAGCTACAAAGATATGATAGCTGACCGTTGGACTGTTCGGGCTGGGATATCTACTACTTTGAACCAAGAGAAAATTGGGTTCAATGCTGATAAAATTGAAGAGGACGAAAAAGGTGTTCACACAAAACTGGCCTTTAACTGGGAAGCAGCCGAAAAGGTGAGCGTGAACATGGGAACGGAGTTCTTGGCTAAGAAATACACCAACAAATTCAACATAGAAAACGGGCCAAATGATGCCTTCGATTTTAAAGAAAACATCGCCAGCACTTTTGTTGAAACAGATTATTTCGCTTCGAATAAGTTTGTGGTCCGTACGGGTTTGCGTTTAGAGCATTCTTCCCTTTTGAACCAAACTTGGGTTAATCCGCGATTAGCAATGTCGTATAAACTGACAGAAAAAGGGCAGTTTTCGTTGGCCTATGGTCAGTATTTGCAATCAGCCCAAAACGACTATGCTTTGGTGAATCAGAGCTTAAAGCCAGAAAAATCAACACATTACATTCTGAACTATCAGTACATTCATGAGGATCGTGTTTTCAGAGTAGAAACCTATTTGAAAAAGTATGATGACTTAGTGAAGTTCAATAATGCCAATGATTTCAACCCCAATAATTACTCGAACGCTGGCTTTGGTGAGGCCAAAGGGGTGGATGTATTCTGGAGAGACAGTAAGACTTTTGAAAATACAGATTACTGGGTTTCTTACTCTTATGTGGATTCAGAAAGAGACTATCAAGATTTCTCAAGCCTGGCTACTCCTTCATTTGTGTCTAATCATAACTTCTCTTTTGTGGCCAAGCATTTTGTAGTGCCATTGAGAACTCAGTTTGGAGCGACTTATAATTTTGCCTCAAGCAGGCTGTTTCACAACCCAAACAAGTCTGGTTTTCAGAATGATGAAACTCCAACTTTTCACGACATAAGTTTGAATGCTGCTTTCCTTCTGAAACCTAATATTATTCTTTACATGTCTTCATCCAATATTTTAGGGCGTGATAATGTCTTTGGTTACCAGTATGCAAACCAAGCAAACAATCAAGGCATCTATGAACGACAAGAGGTAGGGCAAGGGGCAAAGCGTTTCGTTTTTCTAGCACTGTTCATCACCCTGACGAAAGATGGGCAAGAGAATCAGCTGGATAATCTTTAGTATTTAGAGGTTAGTGCTTAGTAACTAGTAGTTAGTATTTAGTCATTAGATACTAGGCTAAAGTCGAGGTATGAATTATTTTGCATTTCATTCATGGGTATTCAAACAGTGATTTCTAGTAGACGGTATACCTATGAATTGCGCAGCATAAATGATACTGCGAACACTCCTCCTTGGAGAAGGATGTTGGAAGATTGAGGGTTAGGGCCAATAAAGTTGTAATTCTAATCCCCCTAGCCCCCTTTTTCAAAAAGGGGGAATGACCCCAGTGTCAGCCTTTACTACCTGAAAAGCTCTTGAAATTTAAGTTTTGACCCCTTGAAATTTAACCTCCTACGATTCATCCTGAAGATTCTACGGTTCGGTAACACTTTTTTTCTAGCCGCAGTTTTTCACTGCACCTTAGTGTCATCATTAAGAAAAGAACTCAAAACTTAAAAAAACATAACATGAAAAAGCTAACAATCTTACTCGCACTTTTTATCACAAGTTTCACTTTAAACGCTCAAAATCAAGAGGCTTACATGAAAGCCATGGTGTCTGGATTACAGTCGATGGGGGCTGAGCGTAACGTAGAAAATCTACAAGCCTCTGCTGGCCAATTTGAACGCATCGCTGCCAATGCAACTGATCAATGGCATCCACAATACTATGCGGCTTTAAGCTATATCAACGCCTCATTATTGGCAGAAGGTGTTAAGGCTAAAGATCAACTTTTAGATAAGGCAAAGCCATTTCTAGAAAAGGCCAAAAGTCTTGCTCCAAACAACAGTGAAGTTGTGGCTTTAGAAGGGTTTTACTTTATGTCACAACTAGCGGCAGATCCCAACTCAAGAGGTCAATCGTTATCAGGTTTGGCATCGCAGACTTTTGGACAGGCGATGCAGTTAGATCCTAAAAACCCACGTGCAATGGCTTTAATGGCGCAAATGCAGTATGGTACGGCTCAGTTTTTTGGATCATCTACAGCTGGAGCTTGTGGTTTGGTACAGAAAAGCATCCCCTTATTCAATGCTGAAGAAAAAGGAAAGAGTTTTGACCCAACTTGGGGAATAGAAATGGCTCAGGAGTTAATGTCTAGCTGCGGAAAGTAAAACGTAATTAGTTGGGGCTTGCGAAAAGTGAGCCCTTCATTTTTTTTAATTTTAAAAGATTCAATTATGGAAAAAGCACTCATCTTATCTCACGTAACCGCAGGAGCTACCACTTTGCTTTCAGGTATTTTGGCTGCTTTCTTTGGAAGAAAAGGAGGGAAGATTCACCGCGCTGCCGGAAAGGTTTTCTTTTGGTCAATGGCTTGGATCTTCATCAGTGCAATCCTGATTGTGATCTTCGTGAGGTTCAATTTTTTCCTTTCTATTATAGCAGTTTTCAGTTTCTACATGACATTTGCAGGCCAACGCGTATTGAAACTTAAAAAGACGCTTAAGCCATTGCCCGTAGATTGGATTGCGGCTTTTATTGCCATCGCTTTTGGTTTGACCCTTTTTGGAGCAGGAATTCGATTTTTAGTCTTGAGCAACTTTTCGTCAACCATTGGCTATTTATCGGTTATTTTCGGTTTTTTTACAGCCAACACCGCTTGGCTTAACATCAAAGGATTTAGAAATGCCAAGCCTGATAAAATGTGGTGGTGGTTTGCGCATATGAATTTAATGAGCGGTGCTTTTATTGCTAGCATTACCGCCTTTTTAGTTCAAAATGGAGCCCTTTTTCAGGCTTTAGGAAATATGGGCTGGCTGCTTTGGGTATTACCAGGTGCTATTGGAGCACCATTGATTGCCTATCATGCCAATCGTTATAGAAAACAATTTGGTGTTGGTAAATATGCCAGCGCAAAGAATGCAAAACCAATAGTTTAGCCTAAATGGGATATCTTAAAACAATCAATTGGAAACGCGAGCTCAAGGAAATTGCACTTATCGCACTGATTGGTGGGCCTTCGGTGTATTTCTGGTGTGATACCTGCTTCAATACATGGGGAGTTGCCCTTAATGCCATGACGATTTCTGCTTTTCAGTGGATTTTACTTTGGCAAGGCAATGCACATGTTTCCACCTACCTTACCTACAAAATCCCTTGGTTAGAAAACCCTGGTAAACGATTTCTTTGGGGAGTAATAGGTGTAATTGTGTATACCCCATTGGCAGTTTATTCGCTGTATTTGGTATTGAAATATGGCTTCGATATTGATATGGGGGATATTAAGTGGACCTTATTGATCTCTGTTGGAATTACCTTTGTTATTTCCTTTTTCCTGAATTCAGTTGAGTTTTTAAAGAACTGGAAGAAAGCCAGTTTAGATGCCGAACGCTTGAAAAAGGAGCAGATGGAGGCCAAATATGAAACCCTAAAAAACCAGGTCAACCCACACTTTCTATTCAATAGTTTGAATGCGCTTACCAATTTGGTGTATGAAGATCAAGACCAGGCGGCTAAGTTTATTCGTGAGCTTTCTAAAGTGTACCGTTACGTTTTAGATACTCGGGCACAGGAAGTGGTCAGTCTTAAAACGGAAATGGAGTTTGTCAATTCTTACCTCTTTCTTCAGAAAATTAGATTTGACGAAAAGCTCCAACTCAACATAAGTATCGAAGGCTTTGAGCAAAAGATGCTTCCGCCAATGGCCATCCAAATGCTTTTAGAGAATGCCATAAAGCATAATGTAATCGCTGAAGAAGAACCGCTTAAGATTCATATTGAGATTGAAAATGGAGATAAGTTGGTGATTCGAAATAACCTTCAGAAAAAGAACATTCCAATAGAAGAAAGTTCCGGGATGGGACTTTCGAATATTAAATCCAGATATGAATTTTTGAGCCCAATACCAGTGGAGGTAATTGATGGCCCGAGTGAATTTCTTGTTAAACTTCCATTATTAGCCTTTGAGAAATGAAAGTACTGATTGTTGAAGATGAGTCGATGGCGGCCAAGAGGTTGGCTAGCTTATTAGAGAAAATTAATCCAGAAATCGAAATACTGGCCAAGCTTGATTCGGTAAAGCGTGCTGTAATTTGGCTAAAGGAAAACCCGCAACCCGATCTTCTGTTCTTCGATATTCAGTTGGCCGATGGACTTAGTTTCGAAATTCTGGAGCAGGTAGAAGTGTCTGCGCCAATAATTTTCACCACCGCGTTTGACGAGTATGCCATCCAGGCATTTAAGGTGAATAGTATCGATTATTTACTCAAACCCATCGATCCTGAAGGTTTAGTAAGCGCCTTAGAGAAATACGAAGCTCGATTTAAAACTAGCGTAGCTGAGCAGAAACCTGCAATGGACATGATGTTAATTCAACAGGCCATGCAAATGCTGACAAAGCAGTACAAAGAACGCTTTGTGGTAAAAATAGGTGAACACATTCATACCATTCCCACTGCGGATACGGCTTACTTTTTCAGCCAAGAAAAGGCCACTTACCTTCAAACCAAAGAGAAGAACCGATACATTATTGACTACACCATGGAGCAAGTGGAGCAGTTGGTCGATCCACAGAAATTCTTCCGCATTAACCGTAAATACTTGGTTTCATTAGAGGCGGTGAAAGACATTATTACCTATTCCAATTCTCGTCTTCGATTGGTTTTAGTTCATACTGATGAAACCGATGCGATTGTAAGCAGAGACAAGGTGCAAGATTTTAAAAAGTGGCTCGACCGCTAACTCCTTTTTCCCGTATATTCGGGCATGCGTATTTTACTATTCTTGTTTCTGATTGTTCTTTCGGCTTCCCTTAGCGCTCAAAACCTAAAAGGAAATTGGCTTTTGGCTTACATCAAGGCTTCCCCACCAGAAATGGTGATGGATGAAGATGGAGCAGTGTTGGAATACAATGAAGACGGTTATGAGGACGAACAAAGTTTCGTAGAGCCGGGGCTTATGTTATTGTCTGTTTTATCAGACATCAAGGCAGAAAGCTTTTATGCCGATGTAAAGGAAGAATGGAATGTAATTCAAGAAGGTAAGCAGGTTCGCTTCGAATCTTTAGAAGATACGCTTTATGGCGCCTTGAATAATGAAGGAATGTTGGTGCTTAAATCAACCATTGATGAAAATCCAACAGACTATTTCTTCGCCTCTTTTTCTCCAGAAACAGCTCCATTCGAGCTAGCAAATAGTTCATGGAATACCAACGGTAGTTCGGGGTTTTTCCAGAATAAAACCTTCGAATTTAGACCCAAAGGCGAACTGTTTATTTGGGAGAATGGCCAACACGAAACACGTGAATTCTACACCCATACATTAGGGAACTACATGGCCATAGAATTTTCTTCCGAAGTACTAACCGCTGGGTTTGGAATTATTTATGTAGAAAAAAGTGAAGGAAAAAAGCTGACTGGTATTTCATTTTTGAGTTTGGAAGAAGGCGCTCTACCAGTAAAGTCTCAAGTTATTTTTACAAAGAAATAACAGTTTGCCAATTCTGGACGAAGCGCTTGATTTTTAGGGACTAAGCCGAAAAGAAAATCTTGCGAGAAATGTAAACTCGATGCTTTTCTCCACTACCTTCGCAGCCCTTATGTCAATCGTCAGAAAAGTAAAATCGGTAGAAAAGATTTTTGCCGCCTTAGACCAAGAAATGAATACACTTCGCGATAGAAGTGGGCTTCATTGTGTTTCTGGCTGTGGAAAGTGCTGCTTCAAAGCCGATATCGAAGCTACTCCTTTAGAGTTTCTTCCTTATGCCTTTCATCTCTTTCTGACCAAACACATAGATGAAGTTTATCAAAATCTGTTGGCAAACGAAAGTTCCATGTGTACACTCTTCAACCCCGTAAAAGATTCTCTAGACAAGGGTGGTTGTTCACAATATGCTTACCGTGGTTTGATTTGTCGCCTATTTGGTTTTTCCGCTACACGCGATAAAAATGGGAAGGCTCAACTCATTACCTGTAAACTCATGAAAGCAGGTCAAGCTGATACGATTGCTAAGATTGAAGAGGAAATGGAAGCTGGCATTCCTTCACCAATGATGAGTGATTACTATTTTAGGCTCCGCAGCATCGATACAGAATTAGGCACCAGAATGATGCCAATTAATCAAGCAATGCGTCAGGCCATTGAAGAAGTAATGAGTTATTATGCTTATCGCAAGCCACCAGCTGGTTACGGAAAATTGAGTGCTTAATTGATTTAAAGTCAATAGAGCCTGTTCTATTTTTTAAATTACTGAATAAAACCGTTGTTCATTCCAAACTTTTGATTTCCTTTGTCCCTCATTTCAGAATGAAGAACGAAGCGAACATATCATCAGCCATAAGCATGACACTCCCCGTGTCTGAGGTTGCTGTGTATACACCTAAGTTTTTTAGGCGCTAGTCGCCTCATATATACAGACTACCTATGCGGTAGTCAAGTCCCCAATATTACCTATATTCTTTTCTAAATTTTAAATCATAATTCCTTTAAGGATTTCTGAAAACATTAAGTCGTTTTCTCGATCCAGAATTAATAGTGAAAATGGAATCAACAAAGTTCATAATTAGGGTAGCCACAGAAGAAGATACCCGCTTTACAGACGATATTATAGAAGAAATTGCTAATTCAGCCAAAATTAGAGGCACTGGAATTGCGCGAAGAACTCCCGAATATGTAGCCCTAAAAATGCGTGAAGGCAAAGCTGTTGTGGCGGTCACCGAAGCGGGCGAGTGGGCAGGTTTCTGCTACATCGAGGTGTGGAGTCATGAGAAGTTCGTGGCCAACTCTGGACTGATCGTAGCAAATCAATTTCGTGGATTAGGTTTGTCAAAACGTATTAAGGCAGCCGTGTTTAGGTTGTCGAGGAAGAAATACCCAACGGCAAAAATCTTCGGGCTTACTACAGGTGCAGCGGTGTTGAAAATCAACTCCGAATTGGGTTATAAACCCGTGGTGTATTCTGAATTGACCCAAGACGAGGATTTCTGGAAGGGCTGCCAAAGCTGTGTGAACTACGAGATACTAAAGTCCAAAAACAGGTCAAATTGTATTTGTACTGCCATGCTGTTCAATCCGGAATGGGAGAAGAATGTAAAGCCTAAAAGAACACAATGGGTGGAGCGCGAGTTGGACAAGGATTTCAACTTGTTCGAACGTTGGGTAAATTTTAAGAAGAATATTTTGTTGAAGGCAGAAGCCAAAAGAAGGAAAAATGATGAATAAGAAGAAAGTAGTTTTAGCCTATAGTGGAGGGCTCGACACCTCTTATTGTGTAAAATATTTAAGTGAAGAACGTGGTTTAGAAATTCACTCTGTATTGGTAAATACGGGTGGTTTTTCTCAGCGGGAACTAGACGAAGTAGAAAAGCGCGCCTATGCAATGGGCGTGACCAGCCATAAAACGATCGAAGAAACTTCGAACTATTATTCAAGCGTTATTAAGTATTTGATTTTTGGTAACGTGCTGAAAAACAGTACTTATCCGCTTTCTGTAAGTGCCGAAAGGGTAAGCCAGGCTATGGCCATTGCCAAATATGCCAAAACGCTGAATCCAGAATATATCGCGCACGGAAGCACTGGTGCCGGAAACGACCAAGTGCGCTTCGATATGATTTTCCAAACCTATCTGCCCGATGCAGAGATCATCACGCCTATTCGAGATATGAGGCTTTCGAGGGAAGAGGAGATCGCTTATTTACAATCGAAAGGTGTAGATATGGACTTTTCAAAATCTGCTTACTCAATCAATAAAGGCCTTTGGGGAACATCCGTTGGTGGAAAGGAAACATTGAGTTCTAAAGGTTATTTACCTGAAGAAGCTTGGCCAACTCAAGTAACCAAAACGGTTGAAGAGGATTTGGAGCTGGGCTTTGTTAAAGGTGAGTTGAAATCGATAAACGGAACAGAGTTTACGCATTCTTATGAAGCCATTCAGGCTTTGGAGAAAATCGCTGCTCCGTTTGGTATTGGTCGCGATATCCATGTGGGCGACACTATTATTGGCATCAAAGGAAGGGTTGGTTTTGAAGCTTCGGCTGCCATTCTTACGATTAAGGCACATCAGGCCTTAGAAAAACATATCTTGACCAAATGGCAGATTTACTGGAAAGACCAAGTGGCTGCTTTTTATGGCAACTGGCTGCACGAAGGACAGTTTATGGACCCAGTAATGCGCGATTTAGAAACCATGATGGAAAGCAGTCAGAAATTTGTGACGGGGAAAGCATTTTTCAAGCTTCTGCCTTACCGTTATCAACTCATTGGTATTGAGTCAGAGCACGATTTAATGTCGGCCAAATTTGGCAACTACGGAGAAATGAACAATGCTTGGACGGGCGATGACGTAAAAGGCTTCGCAAAGATTTTCGGTAACCAAAGTGCCATTTACCACCAAGTAAATCAAGGAAATGATTAGAGCAGGAATAGTTGGAGCAGCAGGCTACACTGGAGGTGAGTTGCTGCGTTTACTGATTCATCACCCTGAAGTAGAAGTCAGTTTTGCGCATAGCCGAAGTCAGGTGGGTTTGCCTATTCACAATGTACATACTGATCTTTTAGGAGACTCTGAACTCAGTTTCACGGATCAGGTACATTTCGATATTGACCTGCTTTTCCTTTGCATGGGGCATGGCGCTTCTTCAGAATTTATGAAGGAGAACCAAGTACCAGATACTGTGAAAATTATTGACTTGAGTCATGATTTCAGAATGAGTAATGAGGCCGTTTATGGCTTGCCAGAGCTCAATCGTGATGAAATTAGAAAGGCCCGTTTCTTGGCGAACCCTGGTTGTTTTGCCACGGCCATTCAGTTGGCATTGCTGCCATTGGCCTATAACGGAATGTTGAGAGAGGTGCACCTTTCGGGCATGACTGGCTCAACAGGTGCGGGAGTTCAACCTTCAGCCAGTACCCATTTTAGCTGGCGCGACAGTAATGTTTCGGCTTACAAAGTCTTCACCCACCAACACATGGAGGAGACAGCGAAAAGCCTTCAACAGCTTCAGCCTTGGTTCGATAAACCGATCAATTTTGTGCCTTATAGAGGGAACTTCACCAGGGGCATTTTTGTGACGGCTTACCAGCATTGCGAGTGGCCATTGGAAGAAGCCATTCAAGTGTATAAAGAATATTATGAAGACCATCCGTTTACTTGGGTAAGCGATGTGGCCATTGATGTGAAGCAAGTGGTGAATACCAATAAATGTGTGCTTCATCTTGAAAAACATGGCAGCTATTTGGTAATCCATTCTGCCATTGATAACCTACTAAAAGGTGCTAGTGGTCAGGCCGTTCAGAACATGAATTTGATGTTTGGTTTGTCTGAAAAACTAGGTTTAAACCTAAAACCAAGTGCTTTTTAATTGATAACTATGAAATTATTTGATGTTTATCCCCTTTACCCAATTGAGCCAGTGCGTGCGCTTGGAGCTAAACTTTGGGATAAGGAAGGGAAAGAGTATTTGGATTTATACGGGGGGCATGCTGTGATTTCGATAGGGCATACCCATCCGCATTATGTGAAACGAATCACAGATCAATTGTCGAAAATTGGTTTTTATTCCAATGCGGTTCAAAATTCACTTCAAGAAGAATTGGCCGAAGCAATGGGCCGAATTTCCGGCTACTACGACTACCAATTTTTCATGTGTAGCTCTGGTGCCGAAGCCAATGAAAATGCATTAAAACTGGCGTCCTTTCATACTGGAAATCGTAAAATTATTGCTGTGGAAAATGCCTTTCATGGCAGAACTTCTGGAGCGGTTGCCGCAACGGACAATCCTAAAATCGTAGCGCCATTCAACAACGGTCACGATGTGGTTTTTGTGCCTTTGAACGATTTGAAAGCATTGACTGAAGCTTTTGATGATGAGGTAGCAGGCGTAATTATTGAAGGAATTCAAGGCGTTGCGGGTCTTTATACACCAAACGATGCCTTTTTGGCGAAAGCCCGAGAATTGTGTGATAAGTATGAGGCCGTTCTGATTTTGGATGAGGTACAGTCGGGGGCTGGAAGAACAGGTAAGTTTTTCGCGCACCAGCATTCTATAGTAAGGGCCGATATTATTACCATGGCAAAAGGAATGGGCAATGGTTTTCCAGTCGGCTGTGTTTTGATTTCACCGGAAATTGAGCCTTGGCATGGCATGTTAGGCACCACTTTCGGAGGAAATCATTTGGCTTGTGCAGCTTCGCTAGCAGTTTTAGAAGTGATAGAAGAAGAGCACTTGTTAAAGAATACTGCTGAAATGGGCGCTTACCTTGAAACCGAATTGAAGAAAATTAAAGAAGTGAAAGAAGTCCGAGGAAAGGGCTTAATGATCGGTGCCGAATTTGATTTTGATGTGGCCGCTTTGCGCAAAGCATTGATTTTTGAATATGGTATTTTCACGGGTTCGGCTTCCAATAAAAACACGATTCGAATATTACCACCGCTGAACATTAGCAAGGCCGAACTGGATCAGTTTTTAGCCGCATTAAGTATAGAATTAAATAAATAGAGGGGTCAGAAAGACGCTCCCAAAATCCAGAAATTCATTTCTGTGACGAATTAGAAAGAATGAAAAATTTCACTTCAGTAAAAGACGTACAAAACATTAACGCATTGGTTGAAAAGGCTTTGTCATTAAAGTCAAACCCTTTTCAAATCAAACTGGCCGAGGGCAAAAGAATCGGTTTGATTTTCTTCAATCCTAGTTTGAGGACACGCTTAAGTTCACAAGTGGCGGCTCAAAATTTAGGAGCACAAGCCATTGTGCTAGATATCGGGAAAGATGGTTGGGCATTAGAGTTCGAAGATGGCGTGGTGATGAATGGAGATAAGGCCGAACACATTAAGGAAGCTGCAGCCGTGATGGGACGTTATTTCGATGTGTTAGGCGTGCGTACTTTTCCTGAACTGAAATCGAAAGAAGCAGACTATTCAGAAAAATTGCTGAATGCCTTTATCAAATATGCGGGCGTGCCGATTGTGAGTTTAGAAAGTGGCACCAGACATCCATTACAGAGTTTGGCCGATTTAATTACGATCAAAGAGCAATGGACAGCAATGCGCAAACCCAAAGTAGTGCTGACTTGGGCGCCCCATGTAAAGGCTTTGCCGCAAGCCGTTCCCAATTCTTTTGCGGAATGGATGGGAAAAGCTGAAGTTGATTTCAGTATTGCCAATCCAGAAGGTTATGATTTAGCGGAGGAGTTTCGTCAAGGTGTTCCTGTTTTCCATGACCAAGCAGAGGCGCTTAAAGATGCCGATTTTGTGTATGTAAAGAACTGGTCGTCCTATGATGACTATGGACAAATTTTGTCTCAAGATGAAATCTGGACTTTTGGTTCGAAGCAATTGAAATTGACTGATAACGCAAAAGTGATGCACTGTTTGCCTGTGAGAAGAGGTTTGGTGATTAAAGACGAAATTTTGGATGGCCCAAATGCTATTCATTTAGAACAGGCGGAGAACAGAGTTTACGCTGCTCAAGCGGTGTTTCATGAATTGTTAATGCCCCAGATTTATTGAATATGAAAAAGCTTACCATTGTTAAAATTGGTGGAAAGGTCATTGATGAATCATCGGCTTTGGATGCCTTTCTAAAATCGTTTTCAACTTTAGAAGGAGAGAAAATTCTAATTCACGGTGGTGGAAAAATTGCTTCCGACTTTGGTAAGAAGTTAGGCGTTGAACCCAAAATGATTGACGGACGAAGAATCACCGATGCGGAAACCATCGACTTGGTGACCATGGTTTATGGTGGCTTGGTGAGCAAGCGGATTGTTAGTAAACTTCAAGCCTTGAAGGTAAACGCTATTGGCCTCACTGGTGCGGATGCCAATGTAATTCCAGCCACAAAAAGACCCGTTGGAGCCATTGATTATGGATTTGTGGGCGATGTGAAGCCAGAAAATATCAATACTGAGATCCTCAAAAAACTTATCGATTCGGGGCTTGTTCCGATTTTGGCGCCTTTGACCCATGATGGTAAAGGTCATATGCTGAATACGAATGCCGATACCATTGCGGCTTCGGTGGCAGCTGCTTTAGCCCAGCAATTTGAAGTGAAATTGATTTACTGCTTCGAGCAACCTGGTGTGCTTTCTGATTTTGAAAACAAAGTGGTGATCGCAGAAATTAGAAGAGATGAAGTGGCTGGTTTGAAAGAACGAGGAGTGATCAATGAAGGAATGCTTCCCAAAATGGATTGCGCTTTATTGGCATTGACGCATGGCACTAAATCGGTAAGAATTGGTTCTTTTGAAAACTTACCAGCCTTGGCCAATGATCAATCTGGAACCCTAATCAGCAATTAAAATGCAGTTATTCAACGAAGCACTCGATTTACTAAAGCAGCTTATTGCTATTCCCTCTTTGAGTAAAGAAGAGGATAAAACGGCTGATTTGATCCAAACCTTTTTTCAGGATAAAGGAATTTCAACCCAAAGAAAAGGCAACAACATTTGGGTGAAGAACTTACATTTCGATGCAGGGAAACCTACCATTCTGCTCAACTCGCATCACGACACGGTAAAACCGAATGTGGGCTACACCAAAGATCCATTTTCTCCTGAGGTAAAAGACGGTAAGCTTTACGGATTAGGAAGCAATGATGCTGGAGCGAGTCTGGTTTCTCTCATGGCTTGTTTTCTGAATTTCTATAATCAGCCTGACTTAAAATATAATTTGATTTTGGCGGCTTCGGCCGAAGAAGAAATTTCTGGGAAGAATGGGGTGGAAAGTATTCTAGAAGAACTGGGTGATATTGATTTCGCCATTGTAGGTGAGCCTACTTTGCTTGATTTGGCAATCGCAGAAAAAGGATTGATGGTGTTGGATTGCGTGGCTACGGGGAAATCAGGCCATGCAGCCAGAAACGAGGGGGAGAACGCCATTTACAAAGCCATGAAGGATCTTGAATGGTTCCGTACCTATAGCTTTAACGAAGTTTCGAAAACCTTGGGGCCAGTGCAAATGTCGGTGACAATGATTAATGCAGGTCAGCAGCACAACGTAGTGCCAGATGAATGCAAGTTTGTGGTGGACGTGCGTAGTACGGATTGTTATTCGAACACCCAAATTCTGGAAATTGTCAGAGCGAATGTCAAATCCAAGGTGGAACCAAGGTCGACCAGGCTGAACCCTTCCTCCATTCCAGTGGACCATCCAATTGTTCAGGCGGGAATTGCTCTGGGGAGAAGAACTTATGGCTCTCCAACAATGTCCGATCAAGCGTTGATGCCTTATCCTTCATTAAAGCTCGGTGTTGGCGATTCTGCACGATCACATACAGCCGATGAATTCGTTTTCATCCATGAAATCGAAGAGGGTATTGAGTTTTACATCCAACTTCTGAAGCAGGTTTTGTGATTTAGTTGGTGTTTAAAATTTAGAGCCTTCTCCGAAGCCTAGGAGCTCAGGGAAAGAAAGGCGTGATTGTGGTTTTAAGCGCTCTTTCTGCCTTGATAATGAAGCGGTATCTATGCATTATTTTCCCTGAACTAGAGATGCTTTAACAGCAATTTACGGGTCGCCCCGATGGGGCTTAAGGTTTGTTCGTTAGCGGTTATTCTACAATCAGGTCACCTCTACGAGGTTGGGTTCCTTGGAAATTATGGTTGCTTTTAATGAGGTTTATGCAATAGGAATTAAAATGAGGGCGTAAAGCTAAAAGAATCGAGAAGTTTGATTTTGAAAGATTGCTGAAGCTGTAATGGAGAAAGCGCAAATCACATCGTCCTGAAATAGGTTAACTATTGTATTATCAAGATTTAATGGATTGGCTTTACCCTCAGGCAAGATTGAATTTTTGGAACTAGGGTATGCTTTGACTAACAGGTTTAACGGGCCGCCCCGATGGGGTTTATGGGTATTAGTGGGTTATGTTACAAACAGGTCACCTCTACGAGGTTCGTTTCCTTAAAATCATGGATGCTTTTAACTGGGTTTATGCATTTTAAATGTGTAGCCTTTACTCTCTGGCAGGCTTGAATTCATAGATTCGAGAATACAAACTACTCTAGTCCCAGCGGGACTTACCGTTTGTAGCTTAATATCAAATGAGCAGATAATTAAGCTCCGTAGGAGCGACCCGTTTTATAAGAGAAGATCATTATTGCGATTTCGGGTAATCGTAATAGAATTGATGACCTCGGGTGGTTTGAATATCTTTCCAGCTTTCCATTTGGAATTCAATACCACAGACCGCAGAGGTGGGTAGATTGTCTAAATCAAAATCACTGATTTCGTTGATCAAGTAAGTTAACCCTGGATTATGGCCAAAAATCATGATTGAATCGTGTTCATCATCCACTCGGCTTAAGAGCGTTTTTATAGTTCCGGTAGACGCATGATAAAGCCTTTCTTCTTCCATAATGTCGGTGACAGTGTAACCGATTTTAGGAGAAATCACTTTGGCTGTCGTTAATGCCCTGTTGGCAGGAGAGGATATTATAAGCGATGGTTTGACGCCTTTCATGGCCAGTCTTTGCCCCATATCTGGCGCATCATTTTCACCACGATGATTTAAAGGTCGCTCAAAATCAGATAGATGCGCATTTCCCCAACTAGATTTGGCATGTCGGATGATATACAGTTTTTTATTGCCTGTTTTATTGGATTTCATAACTAATGGCTACATTTGTCGTAATACAAATAAAATTATTAATTACTTATTACAATTTACAATGAATACAGGAGTAGTAAAATTCTTCAACAATGACAAAGGCTTCGGCTTTGTTGTTGATGACGCAACAGGCGAAGAAATTTTCATTCACGTTTCTGGTACAATCGATGCCATTGACAAAGATGACAAAGTTGAATTCGAGAAAGCAGAAGGTCGTAAAGGTCTTAACGCTGTGAATGTCAAGAAAATATAGTTAAAAATTATAGATTTTTGATTACAGAACCCCGACTAGTCGGGGTTTTTTTATGTCCTAGAAACTGAGTGAGCACTTAACGCTAAGTGCTCACTAATGTGGTCGCAGCGAGGGGCTACGACCCGTGGAAGGGTTAGCCTCCACAAACTTCGTTTTGGAAGTTTGCATTCCAGCAGAACCAATCTCCGCTATTGAAATGTGCTTCCGATTTAACACGCCCTACTTTTGTATCGTTGTTAAACAGAATGGAAACGTCATAATCTTCTTCGGTTGTGCTTACAATCGAAACGTCATAGAAATGGGTGTAAGCATCTTCATCCGTAGAGCCATATTCAATATAACTTCCTTCCTTATCTGATTGAGTATCGTTAAGGCTGTAAGTCAACTTAAATTCAGCATCACTCTCTTTTTCCCAGTCAATTTGAAGTAGTTCTCGTGGTGCTTCAGGGCTTTTAAATAAAGTCCATTCACCGCTAGTATTGTCTAAGCGCGAAGTTCCGCTGAACCATAAGAAGTCTTCAAATCTTCCTTCAGAAGAGAGGTACATTTTCCACGAAGCACTTGCTCCCGTTTTTTCTGCATATAAAGTGGCCGTGATGGTTTGGTCACCTACAACAACTGAGTATTCAGATTTCCATCGGTCTTCATCATTCTGGTATTCAAAATTATGGTTGAAGGCTTCTTTATAGGCCGCAACGGGTATCGCTAAATCTACAGTAAGCATTGACTGCCAGAAAATGACATTTAAGGCAGCAAAGCCAAAGTTCGATTGGTCTTGCCCTTCTAAGTTTGCAGCGCCCGATTCTTGATTTGAGGAGAAATTCCCCATATCTGGAGCGATTGTGGACTCAGGCGGTAATGTTGGAGCCGATGGGTTGGTATCAGAATCCTTTGAACAGCCTACAAAAAGCACTGATAAGGCCATTGTAAGGCATAAACTAAGTGTTTTAAGATTTTTCATGGTCTTATAAAATTTGATTTCAGACCATATTAAGCCAAACACTGTACCACCAATTGAAGCTCTTAAGCTTGTATGGCGATGGATTTAAAAATCAAAAAGGTAAAATTGAAATAAGCTTTTATATTAGGAATATGTTTTGGTCGTAGCCGAGACGCTTCGACCAGTGGGAGGCATCATTTAGGCGATTTTTTTGCACACGAGATTTAAAAATTAAGTAAAATGAATAAGGTGAATGGCAGAAAGAGTTGGCTATTTCTAGTTCTCATATTAATAGTGATACTTTCCTATTATGCTGGAAGAGACTACTTACGATCTCTCCCCAAAAATTATGGTATTGCGGAAATAACAGAGATATATTTTCCGCTCAAGACTGGCGCAGAAGCTATATTCTCATACGTAGTTGCAGGAAAGGAATTCCATGGCTCTCTAAGAACAAAATACTTTGAAGAAGAGCCAAAGGTAGGTATGTTTTATATTGTGGAATTCCCTGAAGCATTCAATGGAAGATTTGGACGCTTATGTCCAGATCTTAAAGTTAAGGATAAGAGTATTGTGCAGCCAGATGAAGGTTGGGATGAATTACCTGAAGACATCCAATAATGAGCAATGCCCTTGCGCCCAATTACCCGCTGCTGTAGTTGCTGCTTACCTGCAGTGAGTACCTATTTATTATGCGCTCTAAGTGCATCATTTAGGCTGGAGTTTTTCTAGCACACGAGCTTTAAAAATCAAAAAGGTAAAATTGAAATAAGGTTTTTATATTAGATAATGAAAGTGGTCGCAGTGAGACACTTCGACCAGTGAAGAATAATTAAGACTATGGATTACATAATTGCTGCTGCCGCTTTATTTTTTGTTAGCAATATAGCCTTTCGAGTCCTATGGACTGTTTTGGACAAGCGATGTAATGGAGAGTTAAGAGCTAAAAGAATTGGGAGTTATAATCTAGACTCTTCAAATGTTAAAAGAATAATCGGTCAAACGCATGATGCTAAATTAAGGAGTCAGTTAAGGCTTCTTTTATTTACTCACTGGCTTTCTGGTTTTTCATTCTTAGTAATGATAGTAGCAATGTTTATAGGTTTCTTTTTTTAGTCCCCAACTGACGCTCACTTGCCCACTGCGATAACTGGTGCTTACCTGCGGTGAGTACCTATTTTGTTATGCACTTTAAGTGCATCATTTAGAATAAAACAAAAAAACCAGCCTTGTCTCCAAAGCTGGTTTTCAAAAATTTAAATATTTGCTAAGCTAGACTAGTTATTCCAAAGTCCTTCAGCGGTGTAACTTCCGCCTTCACGTTCCCAAAACTTACCGTTCAGGAATCGGTAACCTTTATCAAGCTTGTTGAGTTTGGCTATTTCTTCATAACTCAACTCAATTTTAGCCGACTTCAAATTCTTCTTTAACCTTTCTGGGTTCACCGATTTTGGAATTACCGCAGTACCTCTGGCTTCCGCCCATTTGATTAAAATTTGAGCGGGATGGACATTATGGGCTTCAGCGATTTTCTTCACCACTTCATTTTCAAACATATCAGGCTCGTCATCTCCCTTCATGCCGGCACTTCGATCTTTAGAACCTAAAGGAGAATAAGCGGTGTAATGAATGTTGTTGTCAATGCAGAAATGCAATAAATCATTTTGAGCCAAATAAGGATGCGACTCTACTTGGTTCATTTCTGGCTGAATGATGGCAGTTTCCATTAGTTTTTTCAACTTAGGAATATTGAAGTTTGAAACGCCAATATGCTTTACCAAACCCTTCTCTACACAGGCTTCCATGGCTTTCCAAGTATCGGCAATGGGCATTTCATCAATTGGAATAAAGTCGTCAGCAGTTTTTGGGTTGATGGCTTCTTTCTTATGGGCAATAGGCCAGTGGATTAAGTACAGATCCAAATAGTCTAATTGGAGGGCTTTCAAAGATTCTTGTAAAGCAGGTTCCACATCTTCGGGAGCGTGGAATGAATTCCAAAGTTTAGAAGTCACAAAAAGGTCTTCGCGCTTCACATCACCTTCGGAAAAGGCATCGGCAAAAGCATTTCCAATTTCGGCTTCGTTTTGGTAGATCCATGCGCAGTCAATATGGCGATAACCTAATTTTATGGCTGTTCTAACGGCTTGATAAACTTCGCCCGGTTCAGACTTCCAAGTTCCGAGTCCGATGGCTTCTAATACATCTCCGTTCTTAAATATCAGTTGGTTCATAATGCTTCTAAAGAAATTTCACTCCCTAAACTAATGAACTACGCTGTCAGTTCATTGGTTTTTGCATTTCTAAAGAAATGTTTTTTCAAAATTACCACCAACGGCTACTCATTTCTTAGATTATGAACGGGGTTTGTTCTCATGATCTTCTGCGTTTGCCAAAGAATAGCCAAAGCACCAATACCAACTGTAAGCATTGAACTAATGAGTATTTCAAGAAAGCCTACGCCACCACTGAATTTATTGTAGATGCTCACAAATACTGAGTCGTAAAATAAGTAGGCAGCGGGTACTGCTATGATTAAGGCGATAACCCACATTTTGAAGAACATACTGGACAATGATTTTAAAAGGCTCAAGCCATCCGCACCCAAAACCTTTCTAATGGCCACTTCTTTGGTTCGATTCTCGGTAGAATAGATGACCATACCAAGTAGGCCAAGGCTGGAAATGGTTACTACGAGGAGGGCTAGAAATCCGAAAATTTTCAACCCAATCATAAAGTATTCATAGGCGCTTTCAATTTCAGTATCTAAAAAAGTGGCTTTGAAGGGCTGGTTAGGATAGAGTTGTTCCCACCCACTTTCTAGGCTACTCAATGTTTTGGGTAAGTTTTGTGATGTGATTGAAAGTAGGGCATAGTTTAGACCAGAGTTGCTAAGGCGCATGACCATTGGCTCTATGCTTTCATTTAATGGCTCATGATTATAATCCTTGATCACACCGACAATCTGAACTTTCTGGTCATTTTGAAACTGACTCAAAAGGCTGTCTTTTTTGGATGGGTTGAGGATGCTTAACTTAGTCATCAGGCTCTGATTCACCAGTATTTGCTCTATTTGATTGGTCAAAATTGTCCCATCGCCCCAAACCATTTCAATTTCCATATGGTCTATAAACTGATGGTCTATAAATACTTCTCTGGCCCTAGTGGAGTCTAGTTTGTTTTGGCTATAAAAATAAACTGAACGTGACAATGGGGTGCCTGGAATACTCGATGAGAAGCTAATGTCGTTCACTTCGGGATCAGAGAGAAATATATTTCTAAGAAGGTCGGCTTGGCTGGATTCAATAGGCACCACCAAAATGTTCTCTTTATGAAAGCCTAAGTTATAAGTGAGAGTATGCTGATATTGCCTGACCAATACACCAATGCCAATCATGAAAATTAAGGATACCATAAACTGAAAGACCATCAAACCTTTTCTGATTCCAGAAATAGATACTTTGTTGGTACCTATAGTGTTTCTTAATGCAGCAATTGGGCTTGTTCTGGCATAAAAGAATGCAGGAACCAAACCTGTAAGTAGTCCGGTGCCGATGGCGAAAAGAATAAAGATGAAGACGAGTTTAAAGTTTAATGCGAAAGTGAGGGATGATGCCCCGACTAGTGATGACAAAAACTCATCTCTGATAAGGGAAAAGAAAATTGTACTGATGCCCAAAGCAATGAGGCAAATGAGTATCGTTTCAACCAGAAATTGATGAATGATCTGCTCTGATTGCCCACCCATTACTTTTCTGATGCCAATTTCTTTTGACCTTTTGAGCGCACTCGCGATGGCCATATTTACATAATTGATGCAGGCGGGCAATAAGATTAAAAGGGCTGTTCCGAAGAAAAGTAGCAGTCCGGCTTTGTCAAATACCAAACCTACTTCATCATCGAGGTCTGGTCCTGGGTTGATGTCGAGAATGGATTGTATTCGATAGTTTGCTTCTGTGTTTTGCGCTTCGAAGAAGGACGCGCCTGTATTGCCAAGGGCATTGATCTCTTTTTCAAGAGAAGCGATTGATTTATCTGATTTGAAGTAGTAAAAATTACCATGAAAATCGTCCCATTTTTTATTGTTTGATATGCTGCTCGGGATGGCTGCTAATAAGTCAAAGGTGAAATGCGTGTTTTTGGGAAAAGGCGCCAGTACACCGGCTACCTCTAAGTTGCCCCAATTCTCAGTCTTGAGTATTTGATTCATGGCCGGTTTTTGCCCGAAAAGTTTTTCTGCTAACTCGGAGGTGATAATCACTTTTCCAGGCATGTTTAGGGCACTTTTATTTCCTTCTATTAAGGGAAACGAGAACATATCAAGGAACGCAGGCCCTGTCAAATAACCTGATAGTCTGAATGGGTCTCCGGTGGTTTTTACTGTAGGGAAGAACTTATCGTTAATATGAACCTTATTGGTGATCGAGGGGAGGGCGTCATCACAGAGGTAGGCCAAAGCACTTGGTATAGATGCAAATCGGCTGGTGCTTTCCAAACCAGTCACTTCAGTGGTGACTCGGTAGATCTTTGAGGAATCCTCATGAAATTTATCGAACTGCTTAAGTTCGACCATCATGGTGAGGGCCAAAAGCGCAATGGACATGCCTAATGCCAAGCCAAATACACTTAAAAAGGTAAAACTCTTCTGTTTGATAATGTTTCGAAACGATATTTTAAAGTAGCTTTTGAGCATGGCAATGGAGTTGTTGTTTTGTGGTTGAGAATTTTTGTGTTGTTTTTTCCTTTTTGTAATCGCATAAGAAAAGGACAGCCTTATCATTTGTAGCCAATAGAAACACTTGGCATAGCCTTTTCCGTGCTCCACAGCATTGATCTGATAGAGCTCTTCTAAATCTCCCAGTAAGTCTTCAACAGCTGCCTGACCGCATAGTGCTGTGAAGATTTTTTCTGCTAATTGTGGAGGTTTATTCATTTAAGTGAAAGGTTAATTTTAGACACCGACCAAAGCTCATCTCTTAAGGACTTCATGTCGTTGAGTGAGATGATGGCTTTCTGTTGAAGTTCAAAGTAACGCTTTCTTCTACCACCGCGTGTGGCAGTGGGTTCGCCTAAGTAGGAAGTGATAAGTCCTTTTTCTTCTAGGCGGGTGAGTGTAGAATGGAGCGCTCCAAGGCTTAGTGTCCTATTTGCTCTTGATGCAATATTTTCAAGGATAGCAACTCCATAGGCCTCCTCACCGAGGTGTGCAATGGTAAGCAGAACAAGCTCTTCGAATTCACCTAAGTAGCCTTTCATATTTCTATTAGTTTCTATTTTTAATATTAAATAAAAGTACGGCTGTTTTTCAGATATGTTTCTGTTTTTAATAAAAAATAATTTTGGGGTGGGTTATACTTGGGGGAAAGGGTAAGTTGAGACTTAAGGAGGGGAGGTATTTTATTTATTGCGTTTTTGCTTTGATTATGTCCTGAACACTACGGCCACTGACAGGCGCTTCCCAACCCTTCTCGATTTCCATGCGAAGGGCATCACGCATAAGTTCACTCGCATTTTGGTAATCACCCGCCTCAATTTGAGAGGCAATATATTTCTCTTGATTATTGCTCAAACTGACATTCATGGTTTTCTGCTTCCTTGAACATTCAATATAACCAACATGTCGATATATAGTAAATATAGACACGATGATTGATCGTTTCTCAAGGTTAATCAAGGTTTAGTCACCCATGAAAAGCCCTCATTTCAATTCCAACAAAACCACATTCTCCACATGATGCGTCTGTGGAAACATATCAACGGGCTGCACTTTTTTAACGGTATATTTTGCATCGAGTAAAGCCAAGTCACGCGCTTGTGTGGCGGGGTTACAACTTACATAGACAATCTTTTTAGCCTCAATTTTGAGCAGCATTCCAATTACATCTTCATGCATTCCTGCGCGTGGAGGGTCGGTGATGATCACATCAGGCCTGTCATGATTGGACATAAAGTCGTCATTCAGTAATTCTCTCATGTCACCAGCATAGAACTCGGTATTCGTTACTCCATTGATTTCTGAATTCACTTTAGCATCTTCAATGGCTGCTTCTACATATTCTAAACCAATTACCTTTTTTGCGTCCTTGGCTATAAAGTTGGCAATGGTGCCGGTGCCAGTATATAAATCATAGACAACTTCGTCACCTTTTAAACCAGCAAAGTCTCTGGCGATTTTGTAGAGTTCATAAGCCTGGGAGGCGTTGGTTTGGTAAAACGATTTTGGCCCAACCCTGAACCTTACATCTTCCATGGCTTCGGTAATGTGGGCTTCACCATAATAAAGCATTACCTCAAGGTCATGGAAAGTTTCGTTGCCCTTGTCGTTGATCACGTATTGTAGGGAATGAATATGAGGGAAGGCGGTTTTGATGTGCTCCATTAGTCCCATATTCTTTTCATGCTCCCTGGCAAACTGAACAATGACCATCCATTGGTCCAGCGATGAATTTCTGATGATCAGGTTTCTGAGGTTTCCAGTTCTTCTTTTTAAATCGAAGAAAGGCAAGTCGTTTTCAAGGCAATATTTTCTTACCGAAAGCCTTATTTCGTTGGAAGGATCAGGCTGGTGATAACAAGTTTCAATGTCTAATATTTTATCAAAACTGCCAGGAACGTGGAAGCCCAAAGCTCTTCGGTCTGCATCTTCACCAGTAGCAATTTCTTCTTTGGTAAGCCATTTCCAGTTCGAAAAAGTGTATTCTAGCTTGTTTCGGTAATACTTGATTTTTGAAGAGCCTAAAATCGGGCTGATTTCAGGCAAAGGAATTTTGCCAATGCGCTCCAAATTATCAATCACCTGCTGGTGCTTGTATTTTAGTTGAATGTCATAAGGAATGTGTTGCCATTTACAGCCACCACAAATGCCAAAATGCTTACAGAAAGGCTCTATCCTGTCTTTTGAATATTCATGAAAAGTAAGGGGCTTACCTTCCATAAAGTTCTTTTTCTTTCGGGTCACAAGTACATCTACCACATCACCGGGCGCTACGCCTTCCACAAAAAGCACTTCATCGTTTACACGGGCAATGCACTTTCCTTCTGCCGCAATGCCTTCGATTCTCACTTGTTCTAGTACTTTTCTTTTCCCCCTGAATTTTGCCATGCGCGAAGATAATTTCATTCTCTGAAACTCTAGTTACTCTGCTGAAATTTTGCAGGGGCAAGACTGTATCATTAGGCAAACTTAATGGATTCATAATTTCTGTTGAATGAACAATTCATAGGCAAGTCTTTCTGTCTTAACGAAATGCCCTACCTTTGCAGCCCTATTAGAAAAGTGAATATGAATTTTAGAGAAACCTTCTCAATTGTTGACAAAAACAGAGTCAGTGCCAAAAGCGATATTTTTTCAGGCTTAACGGTGGCTTTGGCCCTTGTACCCGAGGCTGTTGCATTTTCCTTTGTAGCCGGTATTTCTCCAATCGTTGGGCTTTATGGCGCTTTTATGATGGGGATTATTACTGCCATTTTTGGTGGAAGACCCGGAATGATTTCAGGCGCTACTGGTGCTTTGGCCGTAGTGATGGTTTCATTGGTGGCAGAAGGTGAACTTATGGGAGATGGGCAAGGCCTTCAGTTCTTGTTTGCTACCTTGATCTTAACAGGCATTATTCAAATGTCTGCTGGCTTTCTAAAGCTGGGCAAGTTCATCAGAATGGTACCTCATTCAGTAATGATGGGCTTTGTGAACGGCTTGGCGATCGTGATTTTTATGTCGCAATTGGGCATGTTTAAAATAGGTGGAGAATGGCTAACGGGTTCTTCTTTACTTATTATGCTTGGCCTGACGCTATTGACCATGGCCATTATGGTATTCCTTCCCAAAATCAATAAAAATATTCCAGGTGCACTAGTGGCCATTGTGGTGGTTTCGCTGATTGTGATTTTTGGAGGAGTAGAAACAGAAACTGTAAAGAGCTTTATTCAAGCTGGTGGAGGCGATGGCATTAAAGCCGGACTTCCTTCTTTTAATGTGCCAGTAATCGACCTCAACTGGGACACGCTAGCGTTTATTTTACCTTATGCGATCATCTTAGCCGCTATTGGCCTGATCGAGTCATTGATGACGCTTAACCTTTTGGATGAACTGACTGAAACCCGTGGAAGCGGAAACCGTGAATCGGTAGCGCAAGGCTTGGGTAATTTGGTCAATGGATTCTTTGGTGGAATGGGCGGTTGCGCCATGATCGGTCAAAGTATTATCAATGTAAAATCTGGTGGTAGAGGTCGTCTTTCAGGCGTTGTAGCCGCATTGGCTTTGTTAGGCTTTATCCTTTTTGCTTCCGAATACATTGAAATGGTGCCTATCGCAGCATTGGTAGGCGTAATGTTTATGGTGGTCATTGGCACATTTGCTTGGTCAACTTTTAAGGTATGGAACAAAGTACCAAAGGCCGATGTCATCGTGATTCTGTTAGTGACAGTGCTTACTGTAATTTTCGATTTGGCCATTGCCGTATTTGCTGGGGTAATCATTTCAGCCTTGGTGTTTGCATGGCAAAACGCATTGCGCATTCGAGCCCGCAAATCAATTGACGAGCATGGTATTAAGCACTATGAAATTTACGGGCCGTTGTTCTTTGGTTCTATCAGCCTTTTCAATAGCAAATTCGATATCAAAGAAGATCCAGATGAAGTGGTCATTGACTTTGCTGAATCAAGAATTGTTGACCAATCTGCCATAGAGGCGATTAACAAATTGGCAGAAAGGTATCAGAAAGAAGGAAAAACCATCCACTTGCGTCATTTAAGTAAAGATTGCTTAGCGCTAATTAAACGTGCCGAAGAAATTTGCGATGTGAATGTGGTGGAAGATCCAGATTACTTTGTAGCCATTGATAATTACAATAAGAAAGTGGCGGCTGAGGTTTAGTATTCGTTTTTAGCCCGTTTCCATAATCTGATTGAGCTTCCAACTGTTGCTATTAACGAATCAAAGCTTCGATAATGCTGATAGCTCAATCCAAGCTCAAAATATCTTAGGACTTTATATTTTAATGAAGCATTAAATTCTACGTTTTTACCCCAAAAGGTTGAAGAGAACTCAAGAGGGATGTAGTGATATGAGCCAACTCTAATTTCTTTTCTTGCCCCAAGAAGGATTCCAAAAGTCTTCTTGGAATTTAAATCATGATTACTAACTCCAAACCCAATGTTACCATCAAAATATCTCAATTTTGGTTGAAATGAGAATGTGGAATTTTTGAAACTGTACTCTTGGAAAGAGATTTTTTGGTATCGAAATGTAGTGCCAATGCTTATGTTAGGATATGAGTAGATAAGATTGGAAGCTTCTATTTTTGAGTCGAGAAAATCAGCTTGGCTAGTAAGGTTTTTTACGACTGAAGTTCGGATTGAAAACCACCCAATTTGGTCTGAAACGTAGCTAAGCTTTCCTATAACAAACCTGTTCTTCAGATCATATCCTGCATCAAAATGAATACGATTCTGGCCAAAATCATCTTGAATGATATATGGTTTGAGCTCAATTAGATAAAATTTGTCTTCAGTAATTTGAACTTCCCTTTCGACTAACCCAACGAATTTAAAAATAAGTGTTTGTCCGAGTTCAACCTCAATTTCAAAATCACCATCAATAGTTGTTAGTGTTTTTTTGTCAGTTTCTTTTGCTTGAATGCTCACAAAGCGCAATGGCAATTCATCATCTGAAGCTATAACTTTCCCTTTAATAACCATTTGAGCCTTACTGTAGCCAGTAATCAATAGTAGAAAGGTAATTATGTATACTAGCTTTTTCATTAATTTATTAACAGCCATCATGTATTAAGCCCTTAATATCATGAATTATTTAAGAGAGTTCTAAAAGCTGATATCTTTGCGTAAATATTAAGCATGAAAAACAAAGTTGTCATCATCACAGGAGCTTCTTCGGGTATTGGAAAAGCATTGGCCATTGAGTTTGCTAAACTGGGCGCACATATTGTCATTACTGGTAGAAATGAAGCACGCCTCAATGAAGTGGCCGAAATGCTGGATGGCATGAAAACCCGAAATCTTTGTCTAAAACTAGATGTAGCCAAAGAAAAAGACAATAAAATTCTGGTCAACGAAACCGTAAAAACCTTTGGTAAAATTGATATCCTAATCAATAATGCGGGTATTTCCATGCGCGCACTTTTCGAAGAAATCGAAATGGATGTTTTCAAAAAAGTAATGGACATTAACTTTTACGGAACCCTTTACGCCACCAAATACTGTCTTCCTGAAATATTAAAAACGAAAGGCTCCATTGTGGGCGTGTCGTCAATTAATGGTTACCGAGGTACACCAGCCAGAACCGCTTACACCGCTTCAAAATACGCGATGAATGGCTTTATGGAATCACTACGTACAGAAGTGATGCACAGAGGTGTTCACGTACTCGTGGCCTGCCCTGGCTTTACTGGAACAAATATCAGAAATGCGGCACTTACCGCTGACGGTACTTCCCAAGGTGAATCGCCTCGTGATGAAGGAAAAATGATGACGGCAGAAGAAGTTGCGCAAGGCATTATCAAGGCCATTCAAAAAAGAAAGCGCGACATTGTATTTACCAGCCAAGGTAAATTGGCCGTTTTCCTCAATAAATGGATGCCCGGCCGAATGGATAAAATCGTATTCAATGTTTTCGCGAAAGAACCCGACTCTCCCTTCGGGAAGTAGTTATTAGTGTATTGGTTATTAGGGAGGAGTGATCAGGGAATCAGTTATGGGTATATTGGTTAGGGGGTATAGTTGATCGGCATATCAGAAATCAGTCATAAGTGCATTCTTTTAGTTTAGGTTTTTCATAAATTCAACCCTGATGAAATTAGAAGGGAAAAAGGAAAATTTTTGGCACATAATAAACTCTACTGACTTTATAGAAATTCCGATTGATCAGTCTGTTGAAGAAGAAAAACCACCTTTAATCCTGCGTAACTCTAAGACTTATTATAAGGGTTATCTATATGTTATGCTTACCATGTTTGCAGTGCTAAATTTGGTTCTTTTATTTAATCATCTATTCCGAAACAAGCCTTATGAGATTACGGAGTTCCTGCAAGTGATAGCGTTTTTTTTAATTATCTCCTTGGTTGGTATCATTCCAATTTTGGATAAAAGACCAAAGCTCACCATTAATTCTATGGGTATTGAAACAAAGAGTCAGTATATATCGTGGCGTGTGGTTAGGAATATGTACGTGAGAAAGTCTCCCACTAATTATGATGACAGATTGATTCTAATTATAGAGAAGGATTATAAAGAGAAAGAAGAGATTGAGCTAACAGCAATTGAAGGAACTCCAGAAGAATTAGCAATACTTATTGGCGGATACTATTCAACTTACCTTAAACGCCAAGATAAATTGAATTGACAACTCCCTGATCTACTCATTCCCTCTTAACTAATCACCCCTTAACTAATAACTAATCTTCACCGACAGGTAAGAAAGTACATTCCCAAAATGATCAAGCTGTGCTAAGGTGTCGTCTAGAATTTCTTTTCCGTTCATTCTGGCGATCAGTAGGCCCAAAATACCATTAAGGCAAGCTTGAATGGGGTCGTTAATTAAGCCATTGGACTCAACAATAGAAGCACGAATAGCAGGGCGGGCACGGTTGAAAATTGCACGATAGTTTTCGTCATTCACCTGAAGTTGTAAACTGAGGTCGGAAAGGCGTTTTACTTCCTCCTGAACAAAACTCAGGTGGCCTTCGCGTTCCAGCGCTTCCTCCTTCATTTGAGCAATTATGACTTTGTACCACTCGGTCAATTCCGCTTTTCCTTCCGCATTTAAGCTTTCTTCAGGAATATTCTTTACCACATGGTTCTCAATTTTTTGAATATCGAATTCAAAATTTCGAACCAACATTTCGGTTTGGTACATGTAAACGATGTATTCCGATAGGTTCTGTCTCTTTTTCTTGTCTGCCAATAACATAGTGCAAAATTAATGGTTATCCCCACAAAGCAAATGCATCATAATTTTCTATTTTTGCACTTCTTTTAAAAACTATGGAGAGAATCAGGAATTTCTGTATTATCGCACACATCGACCACGGTAAGAGTACTTTGGCCGATCGTCTACTTCAGTTCACTGGAACGGTTGGCGATCGCGACATGCAGAATCAGTTGTTGGACAACATGGACTTGGAACGTGAACGTGGTATTACTATCAAGAGTCACGCAATCCAAATGAAATATATGCATAAGGGCGAGGAATATACCCTCAACCTTATCGACACCCCCGGACACGTGGATTTTTCATATGAAGTATCTCGATCAATTGCTGCCTGCGAAGGCGCATTGCTTATTGTAGATGCTTCTCAGGGTGTGGAGGCGCAAACCATTTCTAACCTTTATTTGGCTTTGAATCACGACCTGGAGATTATTCCAGTGCTCAATAAAATAGATTTACCAGGCGCCATGCCTGAAGAAATGACGGATCAGGTGGTAGAGCTTATCGGCTGCGATCCCGAAGACGTCATTAGAGCAAGTGGAAAAGAAGGTTTGGGTATCGAAGATATTTTAACGGCCATTGTTGAAAAAATTCCAGCACCAAAAGGTGATCCTAAGGAGCCTTTGAGAGCGATGATCTTCGATTCAGTTTTCAACTCTTTTAGAGGGATCGAAGTAATTTTCCGTGTTTTTGACGGTACAATCAAAAAGGGAGATAAGATTAAATTCGTGAATACGGATAAGATCTATAATGCCGATGAAATTGGTGTGCTGAAACTGAAACAGCAGCCAGAAAAAGAAATTAGCGCAGGAAATGTGGGCTACCTCATTTCAGGTATTAAAGTGGCCAAGGAAGTGAAAGTGGGTGATACCATCACTCATCCAGATCGACCAACGACCAAAATTATTAAAGGCTTTGAAGATGTGAAGCCAATGGTTTTCGCAGGTATTTACCCTGTGGAAACCTCTGAATTCGAAGAATTGAGGGCTTCAATGGAAAAGCTTCAATTGAATGATGCTTCCTTGGTTTGGGAACCTGAAACTTCTGCCGCTTTGGGCTTTGGTTTCCGTTGTGGTTTCTTGGGGATGCTCCATTTGGAGATTATTCAGGAAAGATTAGAGCGTGAATTTGACATGACGGTAATTACTACCGTTCCTTCAGTTCAGTTTCACGCAGTAAGAACAGATGGATCGATTCTTAAAATTAATGCGCCATCTGAAATGCCCGATGCGTCTTCCATTTCTCATTTGGAAGAGCCATTTATTCGTGCTCAAATCATTTCTAAGTCTGAGTATGTAGGTGGCATCATCAATCTATGTATGGACAAAAGGGGCTTGATTAAAAATCAAGTTTACCTTACGAGTGATAGGGTTGAACTGAGTTTTGAAATGCCATTGGCTGAAATCGTTTTCGATTTCTTCGATAAACTCAAAACGATTTCTCGTGGTTATGCATCGCTTGATTATGAGTTGATTGGTTTCCGCCAGTCTACCATGGTGAAACTGGATATTATGCTCAACGGAGAAAAAGTAGATGCACTTTCGGCCATTGTACATAAAGACAAAGCCTATGATTGGGGAAAAAGACTCTGTGAGAAATTGCAGGAGTTGATTCCACGCCAAATGTTTGAGATTGCCATTCAGGCCTCCATTGGCACCAAGATTATTGCAAGGGAATCAGTAAAAGCTTTACGTAAAAACGTATTGGCAAAATGTTACGGTGGTGATATTTCCAGAAAGCGTAAGCTTTTAGAAAAGCAGAAAAAAGGTAAGAAAAGAATGCGTCAGGTAGGTAATGTGGAAATTCCACAAGAAGCCTTTATGGCGGTGCTTAAGTTAGACTAAAGTAAAAGTAATGGCATATCAATTATTGGACGGAAAAGGTACAGCTCAATCCATAAAAGATGAGTTGAAAGAAAAAGTAGCACAGATAAAGGCTGAAGGAGGTAAAGTCCCTCATTTGGCTGCTGTTTTGGTGGGTAATGATGGCGCAAGCCAAACTTACGTAAACGCCAAAGTAAAAGCCTGCGAGCAAATCGGCTTTGGCTCTACTTTGATTCACCTCTCTGAAGAGACTTCTGAAGCTGAAGTTTTGGCTACTGTTCAAAAATTGAATGATGACCCTGAAATTGATGGCTTTATCGTTCAAGTGCCGCTTCCAAAACAAATTGATGAGCAAAAAGTAGTGGAGGCCATTCTTCCCAATAAAGATGTGGACGGATTCCACCCAGTGAATTTGGGTAAAATGCTTTTGGGTTTACCTACGCTTTTACCTGCCACACCAAAAGGAATGATGCTTTTGCTCGAGCGCAACGGTATTGAAACCTCAGGAAAACATTGTGTGGTGATTGGCCGAAGCAATACGGTGGGTACGCCTATCAGTGTATTGATGTCTAGAAACGGCAATCCCGGAAATGCTACCGTAACCCTTTGCCACAGCCGAACCAAAAACTTAGCTGAAATCACTAAGCAAGCCGATATTTTGATCGTTGCGATTGGTAAGGAAGGCTTTGTTTCTGCTGATATGGTAAAAGAAGGAGCAACCGTAATCGATGTTGGAATTCATAGAGTTCCATCTGATCAAACCAAGTCGGGCTTTAAGTTGAAAGGCGATGTAAAGTTTGATGAAGTAGCACCAAAGTGTGAGTTCATTACACCAGTACCCGGTGGCGTTGGTCCAATGACGATCGCGTCATTGCTCTGGAACACTTACCTTACTTCACAAAAATTAGTTTAACCGCCTCGAAGTCATCCTGTCCCGAGTGTTCGCGATCAGGATCCGTCAAACAGGGCTGCAGTTTCAACTCCTGCTTTAAAAAATTGGAATGTCAAAAACAAAGGAAATCATACAGCTTCCTATCATGGAAGCTTTTTATACAATTCAGGGAGAAGGTCATTTCTCCGGAAATTCAGCATATTTTATTCGATTGGGCGGCTGCGATGTAGGTTGCGTTTGGTGCGATGTGAAAGATTCTTGGGACGCCAGCCAATGGCCAAAAGAATCGGTGGAGGAAATCGTTACTAAAGCTTCGGCTCATCCTGGTCGTTTGGCTGTGGTGACGGGTGGAGAGCCTTTAATGTACGATATGACGGAGTTGACAAGCCAACTTCATGCAGCAGGTTTTCAAACGAATATTGAAACTTCTGGTGCACATCCGCTTTCAGGCCATTGGGATTGGTTGTGTTTTTCTCCCAAGAAATTTAAAGCCCCAAAAGACGAATTTTATGCGGAAGCCGATGAGCTCAAAGTCATTATTTACAATAAAAGTGACTTTAAATGGGCGGAAGGCCACGCTGCGAAAATGAACAAGGACTGTATATTGTACATGCAGCCAGAATGGGATCAGTCGGAGAAAATGTTGCCTGAAATTATTGAGTATGTAAAAAATAACCCCAAGTGGAAAATATCTTTACAGACTCATAAGTTTATGAATATACCGTAGTTTAGCTATTTGAGGTTTTTCATTATCATATCCCTACTCTTTTGTATTCTTCTGGCCAACGGCCAAGAGGAGGATAAACTTCATACCCGAAATAAGAAAGCCATTGAGCTTTACAAAGAGGCGCAATCGCTCGATCACGTTGGCAATTACTACAAGTCTTATAACCTTTTACTCGATGCTTTAAAGCGTGATGATAGCTTTGATGAAGCCGTTTTGCTGACACATCAGATCTTGATCAAGAGGGGAGAGCTTGAAAAAGCGCTTCAACTTTATGATGAATATGTGGAAGAGGTTGATCAACAATTCAAAAATAGAATGCTGGCCGATGCTGCTTATGCCTTGTTTTCTGAAGGAAAATATGAACAAGCCAAAGGCCTTAAAGATCAGATTGAGGGCAGAGTGGAGGGCTTAGATGATGCACTTTTTGAAATCGTTACTTCCTCCATTGATTATGCTCTTCAAGGAAGTTCCAATCCCCGAAACATTGATTTTGAAGAACTTCCTGCCCCAATTAATAATCGGCCGCAACAGTATTTCCCTTCCATTACGGCTGCTGGTCTTTTGGTCTATACCGTTCGCGATAATTACGGCAGGGGCGATGAAAACCTTTTCTTTAGCCAGAAGGATGGCGAGGCATGGAGCCCACCGCTGGAAATTTCAAAGAAAATTAATACTGAAAGAAATGAAGGAACTGCCTCCATTTCTGCTGACGGAAATACTTTGGTCTACACCGCTTGCAATGCGCCAGACGGCCTTGGAAGCTGCGATTTGTACATCAGTTATAGAGAAGGGAATGATTGGTCGAAGCCGAGAAATTTAGGGGAGACGGTGAATACACTTCATTGGGAATCACAACCTTCGCTTTCTCAAGATGGGCGTGAACTCTACTTTGTCAGTGCCCGACCGAAAGGCGAAGGCGGGCAAGACATTTGGAAGTCGACCAAACAGAATGGGAAATGGATGGAAGCCGTGAACTTAGGGCCAAGCATCAACACTCGTTTCGATGATTGCTCTCCGTATATTCATCCCAATGGGGTCAATTTATTCTTTGCTTCACGCGGCAGATTGGGCTTTGGTGGCTATGATTTATACGGAACAGAACAGCTTGGACAGGGAGAATGGTCGGAGCCAGAGAATTTGGGTTTTCCCATCAATAATCACAGAAATCAAGTGGGCTATACCATCAGCATTGATGGCTGGGCCTATTACAGCGACAACCTTTTTGATGGTTCTTCGAGCTTATATCGGTTCAAACTGCCAGACGATTTAATCCCCAAACAACTGGTGGATTACAAACGAGGTTTAGTGCTCAGCGCTGCTGATAGCACTCCTCTTTTCTCTGAAATCTATGTGGCTGATATCGCCAAAGATTCCATTCGATCACGCACCTATTCCGACTTTGAAAGTGGCCGATTTAATCTGGTTTTGCCGCAAGTGGAAGATGCCAATCTGTATGTGAAAAAGAGGGGTTATCTGCTTTATAAAGAAGAAGTGGATGCGCTATGGAAAAGTGGAAATGAAGCCGCCATTTATCTTCGACCTATGAGAAAAGGGGAGAAGGTAATTCTAAACGATATTTTGTTCGAACTGAACAGCGCTGAACTCAGCACGAAGGCCACCAAGGAACTGGATATCGTAGTAGACTTCATCAGGGATAACCCTGAAATCATTGTAGAAATTGGGGGGCATACAGACACCTCAGGTGAGGAAGGCTATAACATGAATTTATCTACCGAAAGGGCAAAATCAGTGCTTAACTACTTTATAAATAAAGGATTACCAATAGGAGCGTTTGTTTATAAAGGTTACGGTGAAAGTAAACCCATTGAAGCCGGAATTTCTCCCAAAAACCGCAGAATAGAAATCTCTATTCTAGACATCAAGTAAGTCTTTTGCCTTCAGCGATTCTGGACAAAATAAGTCCGGCAAATCCAGTTTCGAAGCTTTCAACTAATCATTAACTTTGGGCATGCAAGAATTGAAAATCGGAATCATAAAAGAAGGTAAAGTGCCAGTAGACAGGCGCGTACCGGTTACTCCAACTCAAGTTGAAACGCTATTGAATACTTATGATAATGTGACTGTACATTGTCAGCGAAGCGATATTCGTTGTTTCGAAGATTCAGAATATCAGCAGGCGGGAGCTATTTTGGTGGATGATGTATCTGATTGCGATATTATTTTGGGCGTAAAGGAAGTTCCGGTTGAAATGCTTGCCGATGGAAAAACCCATTTCTTTTTCTCGCATACCATGAAGAAGCAAGAGTACAATAGGGGCTTGCTTCAAACCATTCTTCAAAAGCAAATCAGACTGATTGACTGGGAATGCCTGACCAATTTGCAACATCAAAGGTTAATCGCTTTTGGCCGCTATGCGGGAATTGTTGGCGCCTATAATGGAATTCTGACTTTCGGAAAACGCTATAACCTTTTTCATTTACGGCCTGCCAACGAATGCTTCGATATGGAAGACATGCAGAAGGAATATGCCAAGGTGAAATTGCCAGCCATTAAAATTGCGCTTACCGGTGGTGGTCGTGTTTCTAAGGGAGCGATGGAAGTACTTACTGGAATGAAAATAAGAAAAGTAAGCCCTGTGGAGTTTTTGACCGAATATTTCAACGAGCCTGTATATACCCAACTCAATACCAGAGATTACAACCAACGCATCGATGGCGGTTCTTTTAGCCGAGATGAATTTTATCAGAATCCAGCGAATTACGAGTCGAGTTTTGGGCAATATGCTAGAAAGGCGGATATACTAATTGCTGGTGCTTTTTGGGACCCGAAAGCTCCCGCGCTTTTCACTAAAGAGGATGCCAACAGAAGTGAATTTAAGATTCGAGTAATTGCAGACATCACTTGTGATATTGAAGGTTCGATTCCTTCTACAATCCGACCTAGCACGATTGCTGACCCTGTTTACGACTACAACCCAAGCGATAACAAGGAAGAGTCTGCTTTTGCTGATGAGGGAAATATTACCGTGATGGCGGTGGATAATTTGCCTTGCGAATTACCTAGAAATGCCTCTGAAGATTTCGGGAAGGAATTTCTTAGGCATATTCTGCCCAACCTTGTGGGTGACGACAAAGATCAAATTATTGGAAGGGCTACCATTTGCCAAAATGGTAAACTGATGCCTGATTACGCGTACCTCCAAGATTTTGTAGATGGACATTAATCATTACCTAGAACACACTAATCTTAAGCCGACCATTACCGCAAACGACATTGATCGTTTGGTGGCTGAGGCTAAGGAACATCAGTTGTTTGGGATTTGTGTTCCACCCTTTTGGGTGAAGAAAGCCGCTAGAGAAATTGGTACTGCCGATATTCAGTTGGTAACGGTGATTGGTTTTCCTTTGGGTTACCAAATGACAGAAGCCAAAGTAACCGAGATTGAAAAGGCGATTGAAAACGGTGCCAATGAGTTGGATATCGTCATGAACATTTCGGCTTTTAAAACGGGTTTGCCTTGGACGAAAATAGAACTGGCCAAGTGTTCTAAAATAATTCATGAGGCTGATTGCCTAATGAAGGTGATCATTGAAACTTCTTACTTGACCGATGAAGAAATTGTGTTGGCCTCTAAACTTTGTGCCGATGCCGGAACCGACTTTGTAAAAACCTCTACGGGTTTTTCTGGCGCAGGTGCAACAGTAGAACACATTGAACTGATGCGTAAAAGTTTGCCTTCGAATGTAGGGCTAAAAGCCTCTGGAGGTATTAAAACTTTAGCCGATGCTCAAGCGCTCATTAATGCCGGAGCCGATAGACTGGGTGTTTCCTCCGCAGTTTCCATTATGGAAGAATACTATGCAAGCCAAAAGAATTAAGGTAACAGGTAAAGTTCAAGGCGTCTATTTTCGAGCTTCATCCCAAGAGCAAGCAAGGCGGCTTGGCATCAAAGGTTGGTGTAAGAATGAACCAGACGGATCTGTTTTAATTATAGCCGAGGGCTCTGATGAAAACTTAAATGCTTTGGTGAGCTGGTGCCATCATGGGCCATCCAATGCGAGCGTTGAAAAAGTACTTGTAGAAAGTATTGAAGCGAGTGGATTTGAGGGGTTCGAAATAAAGCGGTAAACCTTCTCAGCGCACTTGTCGTGACGTCTCGTTGAGATTCTGGTTTTTTAATTGACTTTAATGTCCAACTAAAATCTATTCTATTATTAAATCTATCCCTTTGTATTCATGAAGCAGCTCAGGTAGTGTCAGATTTTGAATACCTAATTGTCTACAAATGGCAGGTATTTTCTTGAAAGCTTTATTGTCGTTGGCAAATTCCGTCTCTTCAGTGACAATCCTAATATCTAAATTCTTCTCTTTATGAATTCTATTAAGGACATAAATAATCATTCTCATATCGGCAGAGTTTAAAAATTCTGCCTTTCTTACTTCAAATTGAGCAGATGTAAGAGTTTTAGCTCTCGGAGTTGTAAAATTATTATCAACAAGATTCAAAAATTTGGTTGGAGCCGGAGCGATCATATTAGCAGTTCGAGTTGGAATCTTATTCTCCTTTTGAAAATTTTTATCATCCAGAAAATCGAGTTTCTTAATCACTAGACCCTTCGATGTTCCTTTACATTCACTTAATACTTCATCTATTATGATAAGATCTCCATCGATAATCTTTTGTCTGAAAAAGGAATATATTTTTTGTTCTTTGTCGAAATGACCATAGTAACGAACCAAGGCCAATAGAGAGCTTGTATCGATTACCACTATCATTGAATATACTTTTCTAGTTTTTCAGGTTTAATATTTAACCTTTTACTTACCTCATATTCATTAAGAATACCTTCATAAAATGCTGTTTGAATTGTTGATATAAAAAGTGGTGAAGGAATTGGTTGTGCCACAGAACCTCGCTGTTTAATCCCTTGCTCTTTCAGCAGTTGTTTTTCTCTTTCCTTTTCTTTTTGCCTTAACTGAAACTGTTCTTGGTAATCATTTCTAATATTACTGTAACTGGTCGGACTTATTTGTTTTTGATAAAGCAATCTTGTGAAAATTGCCATTTCACTCAAATGAGTTTTTTTTGAAATTTGTTCAACTTCACTAATATGATAGTCATTTGTCGAGTTGGCTACTCCTAAAGAATTTAAAGTGGTTAGATAGGGACCTGCCAAAAATGCAAATGCAAAATCATTGCACCACCTTTCTATTTTTGAAATGTTTTTTTCAGCCATTCCGAAGTAATCAATTTTTTCCACTTCTTCTTCATCCAATAAGTAGTGACCAAGTTCATGAGCAAGAGTGAAAATCTCTCTTCGAAATGATTGGTGTCTCTTAAGAACTATAAAGTTTGGCTTTAGGAAAAAGCCATCAATATTTGCTTTCTCCTTTTTATTGTGTGTTTCAATAAACTCAAATACGAGTACATTCATTTCTGCTAGCTTTGAAATAAGCAGCTTTAAGAAGTCTCTTCTTTTCTCTGTAAAAACTGGATTAATTAATTCTCTAATCTCAAGTGCAGCTCTCTGCGAATTTTCATTGATGTTATACTTTCGAATTTTTCTTGTGTATTCAATTTCAGAAAGGGTAGCAATTGCCTCTAAAGATAGTTTGAGCTCTTCAAATTTGTTAACAGTCTTGACCGCTCCAAGACTTAGTTCATCTGTAGCAAAGCTTGTTTTTCGAAAGAAAATACTAGCTTCTTTTGAATCCTCTGGAGCTTTTGGGTCAAGGTAATAATGAAGCCCTTTTTCGAAGATTTTATCAATTCTCTTTAGATAATTTAGCTTGATATCTTTTGAAAACAAGTCTGACCTAGCCAGAGGAGTTTTAAATCCTTGACCAACTTGAGTCAATAGATCGTCTTCTGTTAGACGATACATTTGCATTAGATGCTTTAAGCGCGATATGTTCTGCTCTATTTTCAAGAAGTTCGATACTACATTATTTTATAAACGAAAACAAAGATATGCTTAATATAATTTGTATATCAGTTATGTTATAAATGCAAAACGGAAAGTGTTAAATATGCGCCATATTGGTGGCGTATGTATCTCCTGTAATTTATGAAAACTTCGATATAGAATGCATATAATAATGTTTATGAAGTTGGTTGATGGTTTGTATTTTCAATAATCTACTTTCATTTGCAGAAGTATAAACCGTTAAAACGGTTCTGAGCGAGCAGTCCAAAACATAGCCCACGGTTTAAACCGTGGGCTATGTGTGAGAATGTTTATCTGTAATGGTTTTAACCATTTTCCGCCAGAAGGAGGTATTAAATCCTCTATGAAATTCAAAGCCCTAAGGCTGCTAAAAGCTTCGGCACCGCCATCAGCCGCATTTGTAGCCACATCTGTTGCTTTCTTCAATTAGTCATATAATTAATCAATTTTGCGCGAAAATTGATCAACTTTTTATCGTTTGGAGAATAATTGATCGCCAAGTTAATATTGTCCAAAGCTGCCTGATATTGCCCTAGATCTGATAAAATGCCAGCTTTTTCCGTATATGCACCTGAATACTTTGGGTTTTTTTTGATTAATATTTCAAGAACTTCTAAGGCATTCTCTGTTTTTCTTTGTCTTCTATAAATGTTGGCTATACGAATTTCGACCTCTTGCTTTTCCTCTTTCATTAGTTTTGGAAAAGCATTTTTATCTGCATTGATTAACGCCTCATTAAAATCCTTTAGTGCCTCATCATATAGCTTCAAATGCGTCTTGCATTGTCCTCTATAATAGAAGCTATAAAAATCATTTGGTGTCAACTCGATTTGCATATTGCATAAGTCTATACATTCATAGAATTTTTTCTCAGTTAGAAACTCTCTAGCTTTAGATGCTGATTTGATATTCTGAATGATTTTTCTCAAAGTAAGTTGCGACTAACATTTATACACCTCGTTTGTGGCGTATATCTCATGTAATTTATGAAAACTTACTTATAGCCTGTAGATAATAATGACTATGGGGAAGTTTTAGGTGTTTATTAATTGAGCGGTGAGATTGCTTCACGTCAGTATGGTCACTTTTAAAGACTTTAGCAGGTTCGTAATGACGGTGAAATAAGGCTTTCACGGCAATTTTCAGCTATTTAGCCACTGGTCGTGGCGTCTTGCTGTGGTCTCTCGTTTAAACTTTTCGATGGCTCACTTTATACTATTTAAACTTGATAGAAACTAACACTGGATTTTCGGAAGACTCAATTTCTTCTAGTGTAGTACCTTCGGTAAAGGAATATTGTTCTGGATCAAGCTGTTCTAAAAGGTGGGTAAGATGGCTCGATCTTAAAGAAATTAGAAATTCATCCCCGTTCCAGTCGATTGCATAAAAATCTAACTTCTTATTAGGCGAAATTCTCCAATCAATGCTTGTGCTGTGCTTGGTTTCTCTATCAATAAGGAAATCATAGTCCATCCGGGGACCTAAGGTGGTATATAAGTAAATGTGGCTCTCACCTATATTGTTAAGCACAAACCAAACTTGTTCCTTTCTATTTGATTTTTCATAAAACCTAGATTCTACCTCAACATCTGGTTTGAAGTACCAATCCTCCTGAAAGTCATAGTGAATGAATGGCTCAACTGAATCAGCGGTTATTCTATAGACAGTATCAGTCATACTATGTAGGTAAAACAAATCATCATCTAAAGTGAAAAATGAATTAAGGAATTGAGGATTTCGAAAACCAGGGTGCTTCTCAAATGGTAAAAGTGTCTTGTCGAGTTTCATCTCATTATCCACGGTCACAAGAGAATATTTAAGTGAATCCTGGGTGTATACAAAATGCATATCTAGTGCATAGCCTGATTTGTATGGGTACACATATTCAGCTCGTTCGTTCAGCCGATCTCGACTAATGAAATTGCCTTCTAAATCATATCGATTGATGGATTTGCCATAGATATAAATGCCTATTAAACCGTTCTCAAGCCAAACATTAGTCCACCTTGAGTATTCTTCTGGACCCTCCCCTTTTCGGTTAAATTTATTTAAAAACTCACCTGTTTTTGAATAGATGTAAATTGTTCCATCATTACTAGGGCTAAGGATTATCATCTTGTCCTCATGAAATTCGACTTGAGCAACAGCCCTCAGCAGAGATTCTTCCGTCTCTTCTAACCGAGTAATTTCAATGGATTGGATTAGATCGGCAACTGGTGTTTTATCTTCCCTGATATCCAATTTATAGGATTGAAGTCCGTCTTTAGGAACGGATTCAGTTTCTGTAACTTCTGTCTTACTACCACAACCTAGACAGCACACCATTAAGATCAAGAGGGTGAAATAGGGGATTTGCGTTCTGACCTTGTTCATGATTTTTTGTTTTGACCAATTTCAATCTACGCACAAATGTGATAATGAACCAAGCGACTAACTGAGGAATAGATGATTTTCGTCCACTGGCTTCAGTAATGTGGAAATAGAGGTGGTTTAGGTCAGTGAAATAAAGCGATAAGGTTATGCGCTTTTGCTGATGTATTTCTGAATGCCTTTGTATTTGTAAATCTTAAGGCCGAAATGCTCAAAAGTACACACCTTCATTCTGTTTTGGGCCAGTTCTAGCCTTTTCTCAGGGGAATGAAAAACGGTGAGTTCGAGGCCTGCTAGGATAAAGCTTTTCTTCTGGCAAAGCTCCATTACATAAGCATGAAAACCTTCTTTCCAATCGGCTGTGTATTTTTCGTAATGACTTCTTCCGTCAAACAAAAGTTCTAATTGATTGCCTTCCACCTGATAGCGGTAGATGCCCGCCATGGTGTTATAAAGTTCGTCAAAGAAAGATAAATGGGTAGGACTGAAAGCGGCTACTTTTTCCGAGAGTTCATCAATTAAGCCAAGTGGGTTATAGAGGTTAGAATAACCTTTCTTGACTTCCTCAATCAACTCCGTTTGGAGCTCAAGTTTCAGGTCTGCCTGAACTTGTTTGAGGATGTAGTTTTTATCAAGAAGGAAAAGTCTCTGATTCAACGCTTAATATTTCAACAAAAATAATACTTTTTCTAAAACGATTGGCTTAAAATGTAAATAAGGTGGCTTTGTTCGAGCCACCTTATTCATCTTCTATGATTTGATCAATTACTTTGCTGCGGAGGAGTTTACTATTCTGCCAAAGAAAATGGCATTCATCATAAGCTTATTGGTACCATACCAAAAGGCTCTGAAGTTAGGGTCGTCCACCAAAGAAACTATTCTTCCCTGGCCAAAAGCACTTACTCTAATGGTAGAAGTACCTTTTAAGGCTTCTAGGTTGGGCTTGTTAATCCAGCCACTCATTAGGGGTTCTTCCGTATATCGGCCAGGATTAGAGAATTTGTCTTCGGAAGCTTCAATCATTAGATTTCCTCTTCGCATGGTCGGAAGCTCCTTGTTGTAATAGCCGTAAGCCATTGGGTGTGATAATTCGAGTTCGCTCATATAAACCCCTCCAGGGATGGATTGCCCACGTTGGAAGTTTGAGATTTGATCATAAGTGATTTTTTCTCCAGTGTATTGTTCTACATCTACAAATTTGAGCTGTGTAAGTTTATTTCTGGCCGCCCAAGCTGTAGCGCTACTGTTACTGGCGATCAGCGTGCCTCCATTTCTGATCCATTGTTTAAGATTTTCCATTCCTGATTCAGATAGGTCAACCCCGCCTGTAATCACGATAGTATTGTAACGGCTAATAACAGAAGACCCAAGTCTATCACCTGGTAACTTGGTGACTCTCATGTCCATTCGGGTGTCTAATAAGTGCCAAACTTCGCCCGCATCGCCACTGCTTCCTGATTCCACAATGAGCGCGATTTCTGGCTTATCTACATTGATGAAAGAATTGCTGCCTAATGAAACACCATCCGTCAATCCAGTATTCATGGCATACACATCAATTCCATCTGTATTGGCAATGGTTTGCATTTCTAAGTAAAGATCGCGCTCTGAAAGACTCTGATTGCTCACAGGCACCATGATGGCTCCGTAATCGAATTTTACTTTTTCGCCATTGCCAAAGGGGCTAGTGGCTACTTTAATTCTAATTCCTTTTTCGAGCAAACGGTTTGCTGCTCTCGGGGCGTAATATCCATGCCATTCAAATACATAGGCATAAGCACTTTGTCCACCAATCACGCTTCCTCTAGGAAATTCAGGCTTCATAACTTTGTCTCCCAATTGGTTTCTGCCATAATCTCGGCTGCTCAGTTCGCTATATTCAAGATCGAAGGCCAATGGGTAGGTCCAACCAGAAATGTCGTAGAAGAGACTGTCTTCAAAAGTGGTTCTCTTCTCAAACATACCTTTGATTAGCTTGTAATTCCGCTGCTTTAAAGGAATGATATAGCTATTCTCTGGGGTGTATTCTTCGTTATTGAACTTCAGCTTTCTAGATGGGCGATAAAAGTCAACTTCCTGTTGGTCTAAGATATCGGCCAAATGATATGACCTAGCAGGGTCTTTTTCCGCCTTGAAGATGTAGGCTTTAACGTCATCGTTATCCGCATCTCTCAATACACGCTTATAGAAGTCTCTTTGATATTCAAGTAATTCTTCGCGCATATCAACTGTGGCTTTCCATGTAGAAAGGGCAGCGGTGAATTGATTCTTTATAGTAAAAGGGAATTCCAAAATGCCATTGTCACTTTCTTGCGCATGACCCCTTGAACTCGCTTGCTCGAACAAAATACCTACACCACCATTAATATCGGGGAAGGTTGAGCCTTTTCCATAATAGAAGTCATCGTATCCTTCTTTGGTGAAATAGAGAGAGCCGATATTATCCAGTGCTTCTGCATGGAACTGACCAATCTTTTCTGTCAATTCTTGATTCTCTTTTGGTGTAAGCGGATGTGTTCTAGCAGGAACACCCGGTTGGAAAAAGAAGGTGGAATTGGTACCCATTTCGTGATGGTCAGTGAATACATTTGGCTTCCAAAGGTGGTATTTTGCTACTCGGTTTTGCGATTCTGGTTGCTGAACAGGAAGCCAGTCACGGTTGAGGTCGAACCAATAATGATTAGTTCTAGCACCTGGCCAAACCTCATTGTATTCCCTATCATTCGGGTCAGGGTTGATGTTTTTTGATTTATGAATGTTGGCCCAAGTTGAAAAACGATTTAAACCATCAGGGTTCAGCGAAGGGTCCAATAGAATTACGGTATTTCTAAGTGCTGTTTCAATTTCTGGTCCTTGAGCAGCAGCCATATAATAAGCCACAAGCAAGGCAGCATTTGAACCAGAAGATTCATTTCCATGGATGCTAAAGCCCATAGAAACAACAGCAGGCATCTTCTTAATGTCAAATTTATCCGACTCATTAGGATAGGTGAGCCAAACGTGGTCTGTTCTTATTTTCTCTATTCCTACTTGATTGTTAGGGTGAGTTATGGTAAGCATTACTTGCATGCGGCCTTCATGCGTGCGGCCAATGTCTTCAATGGTAATTCGGTCTGAGGCAGCAGCGAGTGCTCTCATGTACAAGACCAGTTTATCATAAGTTACATGCCATTCGCCCACTTCATGCCCTAATACCGATTTAGGTGTGGGGATATTTTGATCATAAATCACATTCGTTGGCAAATAATAGCTCAAATCTTTTTGTGCTAAGGCAGAAAAAGAAGTGCATAGTAGACTAAGTAAAAAAAACAGGGGGGCAAAAACCTTCATAGTTCACTTTGTAGTGTCATTTTAATCGAATATAGCGATCGGATTGGTTAACAAAAAATAGACTATTATTTTTTACATTATACACACCGAGTTCTGAGATTTTTTGAACGGTTTTAAATAATTATGAAAGGAAAATTTACTTTACATTTTTTTAACATTTACTTTGTACCAAGAAACAAACAGACAAATACTGAATACTGATTCTTTCAAAAAGTAGCCTAGTGTTTTATTAAGAATAAAGAGTTGAGATAAAGGGTTTTGACCCTATTTTATTTGGTGAATTGATCTAAATGTAGAATCAAAAAATGAATATTAAGTTTACGTTAAGCATGGTTGTCATTCATAGCGAAACGTTAACATTTGTTAAAAAGCCTTGACCTTTCTAATGCATTACTTTTGTCTTGAAAAACAAGTACGATTTCTAATATCTAATCTAATCTATATTTAAAATTTCGTTTATGAAAAGATCATTACTTCGAAGTATTATGGCTTTTGCACTTGTGGCTGTTAGCACATTTGCTTACGGTCAGGGTACGGCTTCCGTTAAAGGACGGTTGCTTGATTCAGAAAATGGAGAAGGCGTGTATGGCGCAACCATTTTTATTGTAGGTACCACTAGAGGAGCTACCTCTGATGTGGATGGTAACTTTAGAGTTACTGGGTTGTCAGGAAATGTAACCCTTAAGATTAGCTTTATCGGCTTTGAAACAATTGAAATCACTAGAGAGGTAAGTCAAGATATTGACCTTGGGGATATCAATTTGGTTTCAACTACTCTTGGTTTGGGTCAAGTAGAGGTAATTGCATCTGTAGCGACTGAAAGAAAAACGCCTGTGGCGATTTCTACAATCAATGCAGGTCAAATAGTTGAAAGAGCAAGTAATCAGGAGTTTCCTGAGCTTTTGAAATCTACTCCAGGTGTTTATGCTACTAAGTCTGGTGGTGGGTTTGGAGATTCTAGAGTTAACATTAGAGGTTTTAATGCTGAAAACGTTGCTGTATTGATTAACGGTGTACCTGTTAATGATATGGAGAACGGAAGAGTATACTGGTCTAACTGGGCTGGTTTAACTGACGTAACAAGCTCTATGCAGGTTCAAAGAGGACTTGGAGCTTCTAAAGTAGCTGTGCCATCTATTGGTGGTACAATCAACATTTTGACTAAAACTACTGATGCTACTGAAGGTGGAAACGTTTCATTTGCTACAGGTAATAACAACTATAAGAAAACTTCTTTTGCTGTTTCTACAGGTTTAACAGAAACTGATTGGGCCGTTTCATTAGCTGCTGCCAAAACAACAGGTGATGGTTTTGTAGATGGAACTTGGTTTGAAGGTTACAACTACTTTTTCAATGTAACTAAGAAGATCAATGATAATCATATCCTTTCTTTGACTGGTTTTGGTGCTCCACAGAAGCACGGGCAGAGAGAATCTCGTAAATCAATCAACTATTGGAGAAATGCTCCAAACAAGTTGACTTCTAACCCTGATTACGGTATTCTAAATGGAGAGATACTTTCTGTAGAAGATAATTTTTACCACAAGCCACAGGTTTCATTAAACCACTACTGGACAATTGACGAAAAATCAGAACTGTCTACGGCCGTTTACGTGTCTAAAGGAACTGGTGGAGGAGGCGGTAGCCTTGGTTTCAGTACTAGTAGTGCTCCAAGAATTGCTGGAGAATATAGCCCTCTTGATTTCCGTGCTCTTATTACTGAAAACGAGCAAAATGTTGACGGAAGTGCTACTAATGCTTTGAGAGCTTCAAGAAACGATCACGAATGGTATGGTGTTTTGAGTACTTATTCTACAGAGTTGAACTCTAACTTAACACTTTTAGCTGGTCTTGATTTAAGATCATACAAAGGTATTCACTTCAGAGAGGTAACTAACCTTTTGGGAGCTGATTACTACTTAGATGATTCAGACATCAATAACCCAAACAAAGCGGTTAAAGTTGGTGACAAGTACAGCTACTACAATGACGGTATTGTGAACTGGACTGGTGGATTTGGTCAATTAGAATATTCAAAAGATAAATTGACTGCTTTCTTCTCAGGTGCGATCTCAAATACGGGTTATAAGAGAATTGATCATTTCGTTTACTTAGATTCTGATCCAGCTAGAGAGTCTGACTTCCAAAATTTTATTGGTTTCCAAACAAAAGGTGGTGTTAACTACAATTTGACTGCTAATCATAATGTTTTTGCTAATGTTGGTTATTTCGAAAAAGCACCAATTTTTGATAACGTATTCCAGAACTTCAAAAACGATGTTAACCCTGATGCGGTTAATGAGAAAATTTTGAGTTATGAATTGGGTTACGGATATAGAGCAGGTGCATTTTCTGCAAATGTTAACGTTTATAGAACACAGTGGAAAGACAGAGCTTTTGTTAAAGGTCTTCCAAGCACCAACGGTGGAGATTACTTTGCTAACCTGACAGGAGTTAACGCTGTTCATCAAGGAGCTGAGTTTGATTTTGTTTACAAGCCAACTACAAGCTTTAGATTAACAGGTATGTTGTCGCTTCAGGATAACGAGTGGCAAAATGACTTATCTAATGTTCAAGTTTTTGAAGGACAAACCCCAATTGGTAACCCTTTTGATTTGAATATTGCTGGTTTGAAAGTAGGAGATGCTGCACAAACTACTGCAGCCCTTGGTGTTGAGTATTTCTTAGTGCCAGATGTTAAAGTGTCTCTTGATTATAATTACTATTCAAACCTTTATGCCCAGTTTGATCCTTTGAGCCGTGAAACATCTGATCTAGGTGGTGGAACTGCCGCCCAAGCTTGGAAAGCACCTGCGTTTAGCACTCTTGATTTAAGATTGAAATATGATTTCAAATTCGGAGATTTTGATGCTACTCTATTCGGTAACGTGAATAACGTATTAGATACTGAGTATATCATGGATGCCATTGATGGTTCAGACCACAATGCAGCAACTGCGTCTGTATGGTTTGGTCAAGGTAGAACTTGGACAGCCGGAATTAGAGTTAAATTTTAAGCATTAAATAGAAACGTTATGAACTTCAAACTTTCTTTAAAATATATGGTGGCATTATTAGCTCTAGCTTTAGTGTCATGTGATCCACTTGATGATGTGTACGATGAACTGGACGCCACGTCAAATACGGATATTTCAGCTGATTTAGTAATTACTTTATCTGATGATGACTATGAACTGGTAGAAGATGAGACCGGAGGAGCAAACATTGCTAATTATAAAAACTTTGATGCTCCAGATGAGCCAAGTACATTTATTCCTATCATTCTTAAAAAGGCTTATGGTCATTTAGGAAAGGGTTCTTCAGCATTAGTAACTTATAATTACTACGATCCAATTAAAATTTACCATGCCTATAGCTTTACAGTGTCTGCACAGGACTACACGGACCTAGGGCAACGTTTCGGTAATTTTAACGATGAAGGTGATATTATTGCTGCTGTTAAGTTCAAATACCCTAATGCTGTTAATGAGGATTTGGTAACGATTACCTATCAATACTACGATGGTTCAACTACTGGAACTAGAACCAGTAAAGTAGCTAAAATTGAAGGTTCTTGGTATGTATCGTATCTGCCAACTCAGGATGACTACAGATTTATGGGGCAGAGCTTCAATAATTTTGATAGCAGAACTACTGGTAGAGATAGAACAGCTAAGTTGCTTGATAAATTATATCCATTTGCCGATAAAGGTGACTTAAGAACTTCTGTATTTACTTATACTTATGTGCCAAGTGGCGGTTCTAGAGTGTACGAGGACTTCTTAGTAGCTTATGAATTTAACGGCTCAAATTGGGTTGGAATTCAGGATGTTACAGCAAAATCACTTCAGTTAGGTCATGATGGCACTACTTGGGTTCCTGATAACACTATTAAGTATGTACTTACTACTGCTGATTACACTGCCATTGGTGCTGAGTTCGCTGGTACTCCAAGAGGAGATAACTTGAGTAATTATGGTAACTTCAGCAGAACTGGTGGAGGGTCTTCATGGACTGATGAGCAAGTAATAGAAGCCTTAGCGTTCTTATTGAACAGCGGTGGGTTCATTACAACAGATGGTCAAAAGTATTTAGTTTCCATCTCAGTATACAATGGATCTAATGCCACTGAAAATTGGCACTTGATCCGTTCTAATGGAGCTTGGGTAAAAGTTCAGTAAGACGTAATCATAAATATTTAAAAAACCGCTTCCATTTCGAAAGCGGTTTTTTTATGTCTTTTAGAAATTAACTTTTTCAAACGGTTGAACAAAAATTAAACCTTTGAGTTAGTTTTGTCTCTAATTGCGAAGTCTTGCTCTATTATAAAACATATCGAAATAATCAGTCTGACGAATGGGTCGCTTTTATCCATGGTGCTGGTGGGAGTTCTTCCATTTGGTTCCGTCAGATCAAAAGCTTCAAAAGCGAATTTAATGTGCTATTGATTGACCTGAGAGGGCATGGTAAATCTCAGGAAGCGTTCCAGAGGTACTTTTCAAATGATCATAGTTTTGAAAATATAAGTAAAGATATTCTTGAAGTATTGGACCACCTGAAGATCAAGAGTGCTCACTTTGTAGGCATATCCTTAGGTACAATAATTATTAGAACACTTTGTGAAATCGCTCCCGAGCGGGTTAAAACGCTTATTTTAGGTGGTGCGGTGACTCGCTTAAATATAAGATCCAAGTTTTTGGTGAGTGTGGGCAATGCCCTAAAAAGGTTTGTTCCATTTATGTGGCTCTATAAACTGTTTGCATGGATCATTATGCCAAGGAAACGAAATGCCGAATCGCGAGACTTATTTATTGGGCAAGCAAAAAGAGTTTGTCAGCATGAATTTATGAAATGGTTCAAGTTGACAAATAACATCAACCCATTATTAAAATATTTTAACGAGAAGGAAACAACAGCTCCAACCCTTTATTTAATGGGAGATGAAGACTATATGTTCCTTCCACAAGTGCACAAGTTAGTTTCACATCATAAAAATGCGTGGTTGAATATATTGGATAACTGCGGCCATGTGTGCAACGTTGAGCAACCCGAAGAATTTAATAAGCTTTCAATAGAGTTTATAAGAACACATTCCTTATCCTAACTATTTATTACAATGAGCAAAACATCAAGAATAATTGTAGTCTTGATAATCATTTTGGCGGTGGCTGCATGGGCAGTTTACCCTCGAATCGATGAAATTACGGGTAGTAACTCAAGTGCAGAAGCCTCGGCACAAAGTGCATCAAGGGCAAAATCTGCACTTCCAGTCAGTGGCGTAGTAGTTACGCCAAGGCTTTTAGAAAATAAGATTAAGGTTACGGGCTCAATTTTACCCAACGAATCTATCCAGCTTAAAAGTGAAGTGTCTGGCTTAGTCACCAAAGTTCATTTTAAGGAAGGCCAAAAGGTAAAGAAAGGAACATTGTTGGTAAGCCTTAAAGACGATGAGCTTCAGGCGCAACTAGAGAAGTTACGTTTCAGTAAGAAGCTGGCAGTTGGCAGCGAAAACCGACAAAAACTCTTGTTAAACAAAGAAGCCATCAGTCAAGAAGAATATGATATTTCCTTCACAACACTGAATACCATAGAAGCCGACATTAAAGTGGTTGAAGCTCAATTGGCTAAAACTTCCATCATCGCGCCTTTTGATGGTATTTTAGGGTTGAGAGAAATCAGTGAAGGAGCATACATCACAAACAGTACTATAATCACCAAATTTTACAGTATCGATCCTGTTAAAATCGACTTTGCCATTCCTGGTAAATACGCATCAATTGTGAGTGTTGGCGATGTTATTCAGTTTGAAACAGAAACGTCAACAGAAGTTTTTAAGGGAACTGTTTACGCCTTCGAACCTCAAATAGATCAAAACACTAGAACCTTAAGAATGAGAGCGATTTCTAGTAATGAAGAGGGTAAGCTTTTGCCTGGTCAGTTTGCTAAAATCGAATTGATCATGTCATCGGTAAACGATGCATTGATGGTGCCAGCCATTTCTGTGATTCCTGAACTCAACGGGCACATGTTATTCGTAGCTCATGGAGGGAAAGCTCAAGCTGTGCCTGTGAAAATTGGACTTAGAACCGAAAGTTCTGTTCAAATTTTGGAAGGGCTCAGCCCACAAGACACGGTAATTACCTCTGGACTATTAGAGATAAGACAAGGGTCTGCTATTTCTATTTCATCTTTAACACAATAAAGTATGTCAAGTTTATCAACCATCAGTATCAAGCGGCCAGTGCTTGCCATGGTGATGAATATCATCATTGTGATTTTTGGAGTTATTGGTTTTAGCTACTTGGGAGTACGTGAATTTCCGAGTGTAGATCCACCCGTAATTTCTGTTTCTACAAGTTACTCTGGTGCCAATGCGCAGATTATTGAAGCGCAGATCACGGAACCCATTGAAGAAGCGCTTAACAGTATTGCAGGTATCAAAACACTGACCTCAACAAGTCGTGATGGAGGGAGCTCCATTTCTGCGGAATTCGATCTAGGAGTTGATCTAGAAGCAGCAACCAATGATGTTCGTGATAAAGTAGCTGGAGTAGTAAGGCGTTTGCCGCCTGATGTAGAGCCTCCAACCGTGCGTAAAGCCGATGCCGATGCCAGCCCTATTATCTTTTTAACCATTGCGAGTAAAGAAAGGAACCTCCTTGACCTTACGCTATTGGCCGAAAATATTTTTAAAGAACGAGTACAAACCATTCAAGGCATCAGCTCAGTTCAGGTTTGGGGTTCAAAACGATATTCAATGCGTTTATGGATGGATCCTGATAAACTGGCCGCTTACCAGCTTACCCCATTAGATGTTCAAAACGCTGTAAGCCGGGACAATGTAGAATTACCATCAGGTGCTGTGGAAGGAACAAGTACCGAAATCGCAGTGCGAACGATAGGAAGGATTAATTCTCCAGAGGAATTCAATAACCTGATTGTAAAAGAAGACGGAGGAACAATTGTTCGTTTTAGGGATATTGGTAGGGCTGAACTTGCTCCAGAAAATGACAGAACCATTCTGAAGAGAAATGGGGTGCCAATGGTGGGAATTGCGGTAGTGACGCAACCAGGGTCGAATAGTATCGAAATAGCTGATAATTTTTACGAAAGAATTGAATTGATCAAAAAGGACCTTCCTGCGGATATTGAGTTGGGAATGGGCTTTGACAACACAGAATATATTAGAGAGTCCATCAATGAAGTGCAACAAACCATTATTGTGGCTTTTGCACTGGTGGTGGTAATTATCTTCCTCTTTTTACGTGACTGGAGAACGACCCTTATTCCTGTAATGACCATCCCGATTTCATTGATCGGAGCGTTTTTCGTGATGTACATTTTTGGCTTCTCTATTAATGTGCTCACGCTTTTAGGGATCGTACTGGCCATTGGATTGGTGGTGGATGATACCATCGTGGTGCTGGAAAATATCTATTCCAAAATTGAAGGTGGAATGGAGCCTGAAGAGGCAGGCATTAAAGGAACGAATGAAATTTTCTTTGCGGTAATCTCTACTACTGTGGCTTTGGTGGCTGTGTTTATGCCAGTGATTTTCCTTCAAGGACTTACTGGGCGTCTCTTTAGGGAATTTGGACTTGTGGTGGCTGGAGCCGTTGTGATTTCTTCCTTTGTTGCACTCACCCTCACCCCAATGATGAGTGCCAAGCTTTTGAGAAAAACCGAGAAAAAGAACTGGTTCTATCGCAAGACAGAGCCCTTCTTTGTGAGCCTTAACCGAGGTTATAACAATTCTCTGGATGCCTTTATGAACATCAGGTGGATGGCATTTGTAATCATTTTGCTTTCTGCAGGGATGATCGCTTTCTTTTTGTCGGGAAATAGAATTCCGGAAGAAATTGCTCCTTTGGAAGATAGAAGCTCATTAAGTGCGAATGCGACAGGGCCAGAAGGGGCTACTTTTGAATACATGGATCAATACGTTGATAGTATTATCAGTGCTGTCGATAAGCACATTCCCGAAAAGGAAGCTTTGATAACTATTACGTCACCTGGCTTCGGAAACAGTTCAATGAACTCAGCAAGGATTACGATTATGTTGAAGGATCCTTCTGAACGAGAAAGGAGTCAACAACAAATTATGGACGACTTTACACCTATTTTAGGGCAGTATACGGAAGCAAGAACCTCACTTTCTCAGCCAGCCACTATTGGTGGTAGAAGGAGTAGTGGGTTCCCAGTACAGTATGTGATTCAAGCGCCTAATTTGGAGAAATTGAAAGAAGTGCTACCAGAGTTTATGGCTAAAGCGCAAGATTCTCCAGAGTTTACATTTGTTAATTTGAACTTGAAATTCACCAAGCCAGAAATCACGATTGAAATTGATCGAGAGAAGGCACGAACATTGGGTATTTCAGTAAGAGATGTGGCCCAGACTTTGCAATTAGGTTTGGCGGGGCAAAGATTTGGATTCTTCATTTTAGATGGTAAACAATATCAAATTATAGGTCAGGTGGATCGGGATAACCGAAATGATCCATTGGATTTAAAAGCACTGTATGTGCGGTCGTCTGACGGAAGATTAATTCAGATGGATAACCTTGTGAGTCTAGAGGAAAATAGTTCGCCACCGCAGCTGTATCGATTCAACAGGTTTGCTGCAGCTACTGTTTCGGCTAGCTTAGCGCCAAAGGTAACAACGGGCCAAGGAATTGATGCCATGGATGCCATTGCTAAAGAGGTATTGGATGAATCATTTACTACCGATTTAGCTGGAACTTCACGCGAGTTTAGAGACAGTGCAGACAGTCTTTATTTTGCTTTTGGTTTCGCTTTGATTTTGATCTACCTGGTGTTATCCGCTCAGTTTGAAAGTTTTGTTGATCCATTAATTATCATGTTTACAGTGCCTCTTGCTTTAGCAGGCGCATTGCTAGTGATTTGGAGATACGAAGAGTCACTAAACATCTTTAGTCAAATCGGTATCATTATGCTCGTGGGCTTGGTGTCTAAAAACGGAATTTTAATTGTAGAATTTGCCAATCAAAGAAAGGCAGATGGGTTAAGTGTTCGTGATGCAGTTTTGGATGCTGCTAAATCACGTTTCCGACCAATCCTTATGACGTCTCTCTCTACCATTTTAGGGATTTTACCAATAGCCTTGGCGCTTGGTGCAGGGGCTGAAAGTAGGGTTTCGATGGGAGTGGCGATTATTGGCGGATTGATATTCTCTACGATATTGACCCTTTTTGTGATTCCCGCTGTCTATACCTATTTCTCCAGTAAAAAAAGTAGACTTTCTAGAACGACTGCCTGATTATGAAAATGAAAATAGCTTTAGTACTCTTCTTTTTTGCCTTAGTAAAAGTTAGTGCACAAGAACCATTGACCATTGCTGAGGCGGTTCAGTTGGGCCTTGAACATAACTTGTCGATTAAGATTTCAAAAAAATCGGCCGAAACTAGTGCCAATAATTCTGATATGAGTTATGGTGCATTGCTGCCTACTTTTGGAATTACCGCGAATAAATCTTTTAGTAATACAGATGTTACGCAACAGTTGGCCAATAGTAATGAAACGAGAGAGATTAAAGATGCCAAGACCAATAACCTCAATATTTCTCCAACTTTAAACTGGACAGTTTTTGATGGTTTAGGGATGTTTCATGTCCGAGACCGACTGAAGGCACAAGCCCAATTGGGAGAGGATGATCTTCAAATTCAGATAGAAAATAACATCGCACTTATTTCTAATGCCTATTACAGAGTGGTGCTGGAACAAGAACGAGCCCGTGTTTTTCAAGATGCACTAGATTTGAGTAAACAGCGCTTAGAACTGGCTTATACGCGATACGAAGTGGGTAAAGCCTCTAAGTTAGTATACCTTCAGGCACAAGTGGATTATAACTCAGATTCATCTAGTTTCTTAATCCAAGAAGAGTTAATCCGTAATGTAAAACTAGAATTGAATCGACTATTGGGTCAAGACTTAGAAAACGATTACGAAATCACTTCTGGCTTTTCTTTCGATAGTTCAATAGCCTTGGATGAAGTACTTGCTGACGCCAACTTGAATAGCCCTACCGTGGTGAGGGCGCAACGAAACAGGGATATAAATTACCTTCAAATGAAGGAATTGAATGCTGAAAAATTCCCACGTGTGAGCTTAAACTTCGGCTATACTTACAATGATAGAAATTCTGATGCGGGGGCAGTGTTAAGTAACCTTTCAACGGGTTTTAACTATGGTGCAGGACTCTCGTTTAATATTTTCAATGGCTTTGATTTAAAACGAAGAGAGCAAAACGCTCAAATTCAACTCGAGTTGACGGAACTTCAAATTCGTGATCTTACGCAGTCTCTAGAGTCTGATGTTCGTAAGGTATATGGGAATTATAGAAACAATATCCGCCTAAATCAACTTGAGGAGTTAAACCTTGAAGTGGCCAAGGAAAACTATGATATAGCACTCGAAAGGTTCAAAGTGGGTAACTCAACGGCTATAGAATTACGGGAAGCCCAAATTAATTTGGTCCAAGCCGAAATCAGAAAAATTACTTCTCAATACAATGTTAAATTGTCTGAAATCGAGCTTAAAAGACTTTCAGGAGGAAACGTGAAGTAGTTGATAAATGCTTACTGGCTTTGATTCCAAACTTTTCTTAAGTATTTTATCTAATCGAATTTGAACGATTTGCCCCTTAGGCTGGTTTAAGTTCTTGCTCACCATCAGGAGAGAATATGATAAAAAGAAAGTCGTTAGTGATTTTTATGGTGCTGTTTTCAGTGCTTCTTATACTTACATCGTGTCGAAAAAGTGCGACCACAAACAGTGGTGAAGCTACCATGCCCGAATTACGTGCAGAGCCAGTTAATCTTGGTTTTGATGAAATTAAGGAACGAGGCACCCTTACTGCCGTAGTTGATAATAGTTCTACGGGGTATTTTATTTACAGAGGCCAACCTATGGGCTATGAGTATGATTTGCTATCACGTATGGCTTCTGACTTGGGTCTTAACCTCAAAATTAAACTTACCTCTGACATTGATGAAGCATTCTTTATGTTGAATACAGGGGCAGCAGACGTGATGGCCTACCACTTAACTGTGACTAAAGAACGAACCGAGCGCGTAGCATTTACAGATAATCATACTGAGGTAAGACAGGTGTTAGTACAGCGCAAACCAAAAGGTTGGAGAAAAATGAAACTCCACGATATTGAAGAAAGTATGATCAGAAACCCTCTAGATTTAGGGGGGAAAGAAGTTCATACACGAAAAGGATCTTCATTTTCTGAAAGACTCGAGAACCTCTCCAATGAAATTGGAGAAGATATAATTATCCTCGAAGACGTTGCCATAATGGACACCGAGTCACTGATCAAAAAAGTAGCAGAAGGTCAGATTGAATACACCATTGCAGATGAAGATATCGCAATGATTAATGCCACCTATTACCCTGATTTGGATGTGGAAACCGCCATTAGTTTTCCTCAGAAAATAGCTTGGGCAGTACGGAAAAATGCGCCAGTTTTAAAAGACACCATAAATCATTGGTTGGATGAAGTGAAATCGACACCAGATTTTAATATGATTTATGATCGCTACTTCAAGTATAGAAAAACGCAAAATTTAAGAGCACAGAGTGACTTTAGTTCGGTTGGAGGAACCATGATTTCGCCTTATGATGAACTGTTTAAATCGGCTGCTGAAAACCTTTCCGTGGACTGGGTGATGTTAGCCTCTTTGGCCTATCAAGAATCAAAGTTTGATCCGGAAGTGGAGTCTTGGGCAGGAGCAAAAGGCCTTTTGCAGCTCACAGACATTTCAATTGAGCAGTTTAATGTTCAAGACCCTTTCAACCCTGAGGAAAGTATAGAGGCAGGAACTGAGTTTTTGGAATGGCTAGAAGATTACTGGGCTGATAAAGTGACCGACCCTAAGGAACGACTAAAATTTGTGCTGGGATCTTACAATGTGGGTCAAGGCCATGTAATGGATGCCGTAAAACTGACGAAGAAATATGGAAAGGATCCTCAGGTTTGGGATGGTAATGTTGCGGAATATTTGATTGCCAAGTCCACCGAGAAATTCTATACCGATCCAGTTGTTCGGTTTGGGTATTGTAGAGGAGATGAGCCAGTGAATTACGTTATGAGGATTTTGGAAAGGTATGATCAATACAAAACTTTGTTTGCGAAGAATTTAGAGGAACAGTCGGACTCCACTTTGGTTACCGTAAACTAACTATTCAAAGTTATTGGCTACAATTTTTGCTGATAATAGGCATAATGGAATTCCACCACCCGGGTGAACGCTTCCACCGCAGAAATACAGTCCTTTGATCTGTTTTGAAAAATTAGGATGCCTCAAAAATGCAGCATACTTATTATTTGAGCTATTCCCATAGAGTGCACCTTGTGTAGATGAGGTGCGAACTTCAATTTTTATTGGATCCAAAATGTCTTCTACTTCAATCAAAGACTCAATATCTTCACCCAATTGTTCTGAGAGCTTTTTCAGTACATTTTTTCTGGCCTCTTTAATTACCTCTTCCCAATCTTGCCCCTGATTATTTGGCACATTAATCATGGTGAACCAATTTTGACAGCCTTCTGGGGCGTCATCTTGCTTTTGGGTTGAAGTGATGTTTACATAAACTGTAGGGTCCTCATAAACACTTCCCTTTTTGAAAATATGCTGAAACTCTTTTTCATAATCATTTGAGAAGAAAATGTTATGAAGATCGAGTTGTTTAAAGTTCTTCTTGATTCCCCAATAAAAAATAAGCGCAGAGCTTGACTTGGGCTGATTGATAAGCTTTGTGGGTTTGCGCTCGCCTTTTAACAGTTTTTCATAGGTGTTTACAATATCCATATTGCTTACTACCCGATCCATTTTATGAAAGCCAAATTTAGTAACTATCCCTTTGGCTTGCCCTTTGTGTAAAGTAATCTTACTGACTGGTGTATTGAAAAGGAATTTGACACCCACTTTTTTTGCCAAGGTGTAAAGGCTTTGGGTGATGTCATGCATTCCTTGAGTTGGGAAATAGGCGCCTATCCCAAATTCTAAATGAGGAATGATGTTCATTGTGCCTGGTGCTTGGTAAGGGTCCGAGCCATTATAAGTAGCATAACGATTAAATAGCTGTACTACTTTTTCACTTTTGAATCTCGCTTTGTTTACCTGATTCATGGTGCTATTAAAACTGAATTTAGATAGCTTACCATAGGATCGGAACGCGTACTTGCTTACCCATGTACTTAGTTTATGCAATGACTTATGCATAAACAGAGGTGATAGAGATGAATAAAGAAAAGCACTTTTACTAAGCGCTTTCTCAATGTTTTCCTTTGGCTCTCCTGTTTTTTGATAGATTTCCTCTTTTAAGGCTTCAATGTCCGCCACAGCATTGATCTCGGTACCATCCGGGTAGAAGTATTTACAGGTAGTATCAAGTTTTTTGTAATCAAAGTATGCTTTAGTATCCAAGCCATGCAGCTCAAAAAGTGCTTCAATTTCTTCTGGTAATGTGAATAATGAAGGCCCAGCATCAAAGCGATAATTCCCCAATTGAATTTCAGTTAGCTTTCCTCCTGGGTGAGCGTTTGCTTCAAAAACAGATACGATATGTCCCTTCTCAGCTAAGCGAATGGCACAAGCCAAACCAGCTACACCAGAGCCTATGATTGCTACGGTTTTTCCCATAGAATTGAATTTACTTCTAAATTGAATTGCAACTAAATCGTGTTAGGGAGAGTACTGTATTGAAGTCAAAAATGAATCCAGAGCGAAAAAATGCACTTTTGCTTACAATTCCAAATTAATTATCGCTTTACGAATTAGGTTTGTGTTGTTTGTCCGCACTATTCCGTAAGAAGGGATAGTGCGGACAATGATTTGTGTTTTAAGCAAACCGCTCAACATCTAGTAAAGGAGACACAATTGATGGCTTCCTACCCAATATTTCTTCCGAGAGCATATGTCCAGTAATTGGCCCTAAAGTAAAGCCGAGCATGGCGTGGCCTGTGCCCACCAATAGGTTTTTGTATTTCTTTGTTCGGCCAATGTATGGCAGACCATCTGGCGTACACGGGCGCAACCCTGCCCAAGTTTCAATTTGAGAAAAATCCTGTGCTTCAAACTGAGGCATAAACTCTTTTACCGATTTGATGATCCCTTGAACCCTTCGCTCATTGATGTTCAATCCCGTGCCGGCAATTTCCATTGTACCCGCAATTCTGAGCCCATGCATCATTGGGGTGGTGGCTACTCTTCCTTCCACCAAAATGGAAGGGAGTTTCGGCATGGCAACAGGCGTAGGAAGAGTGAAACTATATCCTTTTCCTGCCTGCAAAGGAATATCTACCTTAAGTTGCTTCATCAGCAATGGCGACCATGACCCAGCGGCCAATACATATTCATCGGCAGAAAATTCACCTTTTGAAGTAATGATTCTATCGATTTTACCCGCTTTATGAATAATTCTATTGAGTTGAGTATTGTACTGAAACTTAACTCCAATTTGCTCTAACTTCTGCTTGAATTCGCGCATGAACACATTGGGCGTCATCCACGCATCACAACCAAAATAAACGGAACCAGCCATGTTGTACTGGACATTTGGTTCCATGGACTCGGTTTCTGTACGGCTCAAGACTTCGGCTTCGAGCCCAAAAGATTTGGCTAGTTCTACCAGTTCAATTTCATGGTGAAGGGTACTTTCGGTCTTGCAGATCATCAAAAGCCCGGGTTTTTTATAACCCGCTTCAATTCCTTCTTCCTCCATGATTTTTTCATAGAGGCTTTGGCTTTGTACCGTAAGATCATAAAGCACTTGAGCAGCACTTTGCGATTTAATGGCCGTTGCTGATTTCTTGAAAAGTAAGCCCCATTTTATCAGGTCGCGGTTGAGCCGGGGTTTTATATAAAATGGGCTTTCAGGGTTGAACATCCACTTGATGCCTTGACTGATAATGCCAGGTGAAGCCAGTGGAATAAGGTGACTGGGCGAAACGTATCCAGCATTCCCTGTAGAGCAGTTACTACTGCCATCGGTATTATCGATTACGGTGACTTCTACCCCTTGTTTACGAAGGAAATAGGCGGTGCTCAAACCTACAATCCCTGCACCAATCACAATTACTTTTTTCGCTTCCATCTTCTAAATCACCTGAAAACCATAGGCGTATGGATCATCGTCATCAATTACTATTGTATTGTATCCTGTGATTCTGGCCCAACCTTCAATGCTTGGAACAATACCCGAATACGCGCCTAATTTAACTACATCTTCTACTTTTCCAGTAAACTGACTGCCAATAATACTTTCGTGAACGAATTGATCTCCTTTTTGAAGTTTTCCTTTGGCTGCCCATTGTGCCATTCGTGCCGAAGTGCCTGTGCCACAAGGAGATCGGTCGATGGCCTTGTCTCCATAAAATACGGCATTTCTTGCCGTAGAATTAGGTTGAAGTGGAGCGCCTGTCCAAAGCACATGGCTTAAGCCACCGATGGTATCGTTTTCAGGATGACTGAAGCTATGCTCGGCATTGATGCGTTCTCTAACCTTCAAACTCCAACCAATCAGTTGCATGGCGGTGTAATCGGCCATGTCTCGGTAATTTTCTTGAGGGTCGACAATGGCGTAATAGTTTCCCCCATAGGCCACATCCACCTTGAGCATTCCTAAATCAGGGCATTCTACTTCGATATTCTCCTTTGCCAAATAAGCGGGCACGTTGGTCAGCTTTACCGAAGTCACCCTTTTCCCTTCTTGCTGATATTCAATTTTCACGATTCCCGCTGGCGTTTCTAGCTTTAGCTGTCCAGGAATTTTAGGTTGAACCAAACCCTCCTCAATCATAATCGTCACTGTACCGATGGTGCCATGACCACACATGGGCAAGCAACCACTGGTTTCGATGAACAATACCCCGATGTCATTTGCAGGGTCAGATGGTGGATAAAGAATACTCCCCGACATCATATCGTGTCCGCGTGGTTCAAACATTAATCCCTTTCGAATCCAGTCGAATTCTCTGAGGAAATGCTGTCGCTTTTCACTCATATGGGCACCTACTAATATTGGACCGCCCCCAGCTACCAGCCTTACTGGATTACCGCAAGTATGGGCATCGATGCAGAAAAAACGCTTGTTCATTTTAGTTTAATGAAATAAGGATTGAAGGGAATAATGTAATAATGGGTTCATGTTACAATGAATTAATTGGTGAGTGAGTTAATGATTCAATGTTTTAACGGTTGGTGTTTTTTCTGGCTTTTGAGACCACTTTGACTATTTCTAATGCTTCACTTTTGAATGGTGCTATTTGTTCTGGTTGTGCTAAATCTGCTTCCTCCATTACTTCCAACCAAAAGAGCGTTTCATCGGCTTCTTCGTTTACAATTGACATTTTAGCGAAAAACTCAGCTTGAGAGCGAGCAATACTGGCGGCTCTATAATTTGCTGCGGTCGATGTAACTGAACGTACAAGTTGTTTTCCCACAATATATGTAGCATCTGTCTTTTTTAGCTTACCATAGAATTTGATTATTTCTACCGCTAGCTTTTTAGTTCTTGCTTTAAATGCTTCAATAAATTCTACCTTTTCCATGACCTTTTTTTAATGAATTAAGGGAATAATGAAGTAATGAGGAAATGAACTAAGGAATAAATAAGTTAATTATCGATTGTTTTCTGATCATAATAGGTAGTGGTTTTGTGTCTTAACTACATTCCTTGATTCATTATTCCACTATCTCATTAATTCCTTATTTCATTCTTCCCTTAATTCCCTAACTCATTAATCAATTATCTCCTTAACTCATTGTCCACCTTTCTCCAGATACTAAGCGGATTCTCAGCCTTCAGCTCTGCGGGAAGCATCTGATCTGGCCAGTTTTGGTAGCAGATAGATCGGGTAAAGCGGTAAATGGCATCCGTGCCCACCGAAGTATACTTTCCATTGGTGCTGGCAGGGAATGGGCCTCCGTGGTGCATGGCTGGACAAACTTCAACTCCCGTTGGCATTCCGTTAAAGAGGATTCTACCTACTTTTTGCGAAAGAGCGTCTACTGTGTCGATGTTTTCGGCCATGTCGCTTTCAGTGGCCAATAATGTGCCCGTCAATTGCCCTTGAAGCGATTGAGCTACTTGCTTCATTTCGTTTTCATTTTCACAGACCACCAATAATGTAAATGGCCCGAAAATCTCTTCGTGAAGTTTTGTGTTTTTTAGAAATTCAGAGGCAACAACACTCGCGGTTAAGCCTTGTCCGCAGTTGTCTCCAGTGGCTGTAGCGTTTCCGTTTAAGGTTACGCCTTTTTCTTCCAACAGCGCTTTTCTATTCGCGTAATAGCTTTTAGCGATACCCTCATTCAACATTGTAGAAGGAGCCGTTTCGGCCAATGCTTGTGAAAGTGCGGATGAAAAAGCTTCTAATTCTGGCGATTGAATTCCCACCAATAAACCTGGGTTGGTACAGAACTGACCTACAGCCATACTGACTGAGCCTGCTACTGCTTTTCCCAAATCGGCTGGGCTTTCTTTTAGTTTGTTCGGGAATATAAATGTTGGGTTGATGCTCCCCATTTCCGCATACACCGGAATTGGTTCGTCTCTTTGGTTGGCCAAATCGAAAAGTGCTTTTCCTCCTCTAAATGAACCCGTAAAACCGACAGCCTTGATTTGCGGATGCTTGACCAATTGCTGACCCACAGGGATTCCACCATTTACCATGGAGAAAACGCCCTCTGGCATTCCGGTTTTTTGTGCAGCATTCAAAATCGCCTGCGAGACCATTTCGTTGGTGCCTAAATGTGATTCGTGTGCTTTTACAATCACTGGGTTTCCAGCGGCTAAAGCAGAAGCGGTATCGCCACCGGCTGTTGAAAAGGCTAGCGGAAAATTACTCGCACCAAAAATGGCGACAGGTCCAATGGCGACTTCCATTTTGCGCAAATCAGGTTTGGGCGCTGGCGCTCTGTCTGGAATTGCGGTGTCGATGGTGGCATTTACCCATGAGCCTTCGCGCACCAAATTGGCGAACATTTTTAATTGATTGCAGGTACGACCTCTTTCTCCTTGAATTCTACCCTCAGGCAAGCCCGATTCTCCACAAGCGCGCGCTACCAAGGTATCGCCCAAAGCCATGATCTCATCCGCTATTGCGTCTAAGAAGTCTGCTTTTTTTGTTGGCGCTATTCCTTTGTAGACTTGAAAAGCCTGTGTTGCTTTGGCTACTGCTTCATCAATTTCAGCAGTGGTAGCCACCGAAAACGATTCAGGGAAAGCCTCGCCATTGGCAGGGTTGTTTGCAAAGAGTTGTGTGGTGCCTTCTTTCGAAGGGGTTGATCCTATAAAGTTTGTTCCTTTAATCATTGTGTGTTTTTTGCTGCGCGAATAATTGAGTTCAATTTACAAATTCAAATAGTCTGGCAATTCAGGACGGGTTTTAATTCCTGTTTCGATAATCTGTAGTACGTGCTTTCTTTCTGCCCCTGAAAGGGCGAGTCTTGGCGCACGAACGTTTTCGGTACCGATGCCGGTGCCCACTTCAGCCAACTTAATGTTTTGTACCAATTTTGGGTTAATGTCCAGCTCTAATAGTGGCAAGAACCAACGGTAGATTTTCAAAGCTTCCGCATGTCTTCCAGCTTTCTGAAGTCGGTAAATGGCTACGGTTTCTTTTGGGAAAGCGCAAACCAAACCAGCGACCCAACCATTGGCGCCCATAAATATGCTTTCCAAAGCGAGGGTGTCAACGCCAGAAAGAATTTTGAAACGATCGCCAAAACGATTGATCATTCGGGTGATGTTTGAAATGTCGCGGGTAGATTCTTTTACGGCTTGAATGTTTTCGCATTCGGCCAGTTGCTCGAACATGTCTAAGGTCACTTCGATTTTATAATCTATGGGGTTGTTATACACCATGATGGGTAAATCGGTAGCGTTGGCGACTGCTTTATAATAGGTTACGGTTTCGTGATCATCCGCTTTATAGCGCATCGGAGGTAGCATCATTAAGCCACTGGCTCCGTTCTTTTTAGCTTTTTCCGCAGCAATAATGGCTGCCTTGGTGGTTTGTTCCGCAATGTTCATGATCACAGGAACTTTGCCTGCAACCATATCCACCGTGGCGCTTACTAAGGTATCCTTTTCATCTTCCAAGAGTGCACTGGCTTCACCCAATGTGCCACCTAAAATAATGCCGTCAACACCAGCGGCCAATTGCGCTTGGATGTTGGTTTCAAACATTTTTAAATCAAGTTTATCGTCATCTGTAAACTTTGTGGTTACCGCTGGGTAAACGCCTTGCCATGCTACTTTCATCGTATTGTTTTTTTTGGCTAAGGTAGGGGAGTCCATGCTGCACAACTTTGCGAAAATTCACCAATACTAATATGATATTTGCTACTTGGTTAACTTAGGTTTATTTTTGGGCTTAAATAATACAGGTGAAAGTACTTCCTTTTAAAATCCCTAAAACCGAAGCGTCATCAATCTACTTACAAATTGATGATGAATTGTATTTCTATGATATGCTTCATCAGCATCCTGAAATACAAATTACGTGGATCATTTCAGGGGAAGGAACGCTGATTCATGGTGATCATTTGGGGAGTTTTAGACCGGGTCAAGTCTTTGTGATGGGCTCCAACGTTCCTCACGTTTTTCGCTGCGACAAAAAGCACTATCAAGAGGATATGCGGGTGTTGTCTAAGTCGATATTCTTTCGTGCCGAACATTTAAGAGAAACTTCAAAGCTGTTTCCAGAAGTAAGAGAACTACTCGATTTTATTCAGAATGCGGAAAGGGGCATTCGAGTGAAGGGTGTTTTTTCAACCCAGATGATAAGCGCTTTTGAAAAGGTATTTGAAACCAATGGCTTAAAGCGGTTGAATGCATTTTTTGAACTGCTCAATTTGTTTGGCAACCAAGAGAGCATTGCCTACCTCAACGAGTTGCCTCAAAAATCAGTGAAAGAAGCGGAGGGAAGGAGACTGGACGATATCTTCCGCTTCACCCTAGAAAACTTTGGCAGACGCATTACTTTAGAAGAAGTGGCCGAAGTGGCCAATATGAACAAAGCTTCTTTCTGTCGCTATTTCAAACAGCATACCCGCAAAACTTACATCGACTTTCTAAACGATTACCGTATTGGACAAGCTTGTAAACTCCTGCTCAATAAGGACAATACGGTTTCCCAAGTCTGCTACGAATCTGGCTTTAGCAACCTCTCCAACTTCAACCGAAAATTTAAAGAAGTAACAGGCAAAACACCGAGGGGGTATAGGGGGAGTTAGATATTGATTATAAATTTAGAAATTAGAGAATTGCTTTGCTGAGTGCTTAAACCAGATGGAAATGAGATATAGAGATATCAGAAAATATATTGACCTTTTAAATAAAGGCAATATAGAGGAAGTGATTTTTTTGAGACCAATTAGTGAGAATGTCGATTTAGCCAAGGTTTGGCATAGACAGTCAAGAAAGACTGGAGGAGTGGTTTGTTCGCTTGATTTCTTCTTTATCAAAAATGAGGATGAAATCTACATAGGTGCTATTCTAGATATGTGCGATGATTTACATTGGTACATTGTCCCTAAACAAAGGAAAAAGGGATATTTAACAAGAGCCTTGACAAATGAAGTGCTTCCATATATTTTTCTTAATGGTAGAGAAAGTCAAAGGATAACCGTTAGTCCTGGCTTAGGTAGATTGGCTTACCTCAATTCTAAAAGTGTTGCAACAAAGGTGGGCTTTAAGTCGATTGATAAGGAGGAGTCAGTTTTCTTGTTAGAAGAAAGGGACGAGAGCTTTCAAGATAAGACAATTCAGGAAAGAAATATGGGGCTATCAAAAGATAGGTGTGAGATACTCAAAAGAAGGGTTAATGATCTTTCTAAAGAGTTACATAAAATAAGTGATGAGTTAAAAATGGCTTATGGAGATGACAGTTGCTTGAAAGAAATTTCTAAAGAAGTCTATTCATATGTCCATATTATTGAAGATTTGGAATGGAAGAATGATAAAAACCGAGTTGACTAAGTAGTTTTCAGGTAGAAAGATGTGTGGTAAATGTAAATTATTACAACTTCCTCACAATCCCCTCAAAATCCAGCCCTTCCCAAAGCTCTTCAATATTCGGTTGGGCTAACACTTGGTCCATAATGGCTTGTTGTTTTTTGCCTAGGGCATGGGCTTCGGAATAGCGGAAATCGCTAAAAGTAACCATGGTGTAGAGCGGCACCCATTTTTCTGGAAAAAGTTCGTTCAGGCGCTTTTCAATTTTCTTTTGCAGCACAAACATTGGGTCGGCTACTTTGTCGCGCATTTCTATAAAGTTATAGAGCGCCAAATCGGCAATGGCGTTTCCATCAGGAATTCGCAAGGCCTCATACTCCGCCAGTAGGGCAGGATTGATTGCTCCGTGCTTCTCTAGTAATTCATTAAAGACAAAGCAATCTTCAAAGCCCGCATTCATGCCTTGGCCATAAAATGGCACTAGCGCATGGGCGGCATCGCCAATCAATGCAGTATTTCCTTTTACCCAAGGTTTGCACCTCACGGTAATCAGACTGGAAGTAGGATTTTCGAAAAACTCAGTTTTCAATTCAGGAAGGAAAGGCAGCGCATCTTTGAACTTACTTTCGAAGAATTGCTGAACATCCTCTTCTGTTTTAATCGCTTCAAAAGATATTTTCCCTTCAAAAGGGAAGAAAAGGGTACATGTAAAACTCTTGTCTAAGTTGGGCAAGGCAATGAGCATGTATTCGCCTCTTGGCCAAATGTGAAGTGCGTTGGGGTCTAAAGCAAAATCGCCATTGGCCATAGGGGGCATGGTCAGTTCTTTATAACCAGCCGAAATATATTCTTGCGCATAATTGAACCTGTCGGTTTTTTGCATGGCCGAACGTAAGGCGGAAAATGCACCATCGGCCCCAAAAAGAAAATCGGCACTTATCTTTTTACCATTTTCAAAATGGGCGGTGGCGGTATCAAAATCTACTTCCTCACATTTATGATCGAAACGAATTTCAACGCCATGCGCTTCGGCTTCGCTCATCAACAGTTCGTTCAAGCCACCTCTGGAAACCGAATTAATAAATTGACCTTCTTTTCCGTAAGGTTGAAAACCAAGGTTTCCTTCCAAATCATGAATCATTCTGCCGGGCATCGGAATACAGCTTTCCTGTACTTTTTCTTTCAGACCTACTGCATCTAAAGCTTTCAGCCCACGCCTGCTTAAGGCGAGGTTGATAGAGCGTCCGCCTAAGGCACCTGCTTTACGCATGTCGCTTCTGCGTTCAAAAATGGTAACAGAATAGCCTTTCTTCGCTAAGAAAATTGAAAGTAATGAGCCTACAAGGCCCGCTCCCAAAATTGATACTTTTTGATTCTGGCTATCCATGATTACATCATTTAGAGGTTTTTCTTAAGTAGATGAGCAAACTGATACACGTCTTCGAAACGGTTATAAAGTGGAACTGGCGCAATGCGGATTACATTAGGCTCGCGCCAATCTGCAATCACTCCAGCGGCAGCCAGTGCATCAAAAAGTCTTCGGCCATCTTTATGGAAGAAAATGGAGAGCTGACATCCGCGTTGCTCAGGATCTGAAGGCGTGATGATTTCGAAAATACCAGAATCACCAGCTATGTCTTTGATCAAAAACTCAAGATAGCCCGTTAGTTGTAAGCTTTTCTTCCTCAGTTTTTCGATTCCAACTTCATCAAACAATTCTAAAGCGGCCAAATGAGAAGCCGTAGAAATTACGTTTACATTGCTCAGCTGCCAACCGTCTGCACCGGGCATGGGCTGGAAACCCTTTTTCATTTTAAATCTTTCTTTTTCATCGTGACCCCACCAGCCTGCAAATCGGTCAAGTGAACTGTCATTGGCATATCGTTCATGAATAAAAATTCCTGAAACGTTTCCTGGGCCAGAGTTTAAGTATTTGTAGGAACACCATGTAGCAAAATCCACATTCCAGTCGTGCAATTGCAAAGGCACATTCCCGAAGGCATGGGCCAAGTCAAACCCAACTTTAGCGCCTACTTTTTGGCCCGCTTCAGTAATCGCTTTCATGTCGAATAACTGGCCCGTGTAATACTGAACGCCACCAATGAGCACCAAAGCCAGTTCATCGTCCAGTTCAGCTATTTTGCTTAAAATGTCTTCGCCACGCAGCGTATGCTCACCAGTTCTAGGTTTGAGTTCAATCAGCGCTTCATCAGGATTGAGTCCATGAAATTTAAGCTGAGTTTCGAACATGTATTGATCGGAAGGAAAAGCACCTGCTTCACAAATGACTTTGTAGCGCGTTTTGGTAGGCTTAAAAAACGACACCATCAGCAAATGGAGGTTCACAGAAAGGTTGTTCATAGAAACCACCTCGATTGGTTTTGCCCCTACAATTCTAGACAAAGCATCTTTGCTGAATTTATGGTATTCCATCCAAGGCCTTTTGCTCGATGCAAAATGTCCTTCTACACCCAGGGTTTCCCAACCTTTCATTTCTTCTTCAATATAAGTTCTGGCGGTTTTGGGTTGAAGGCCAAGTGAGTTTCCAGTAAAGTAATAGCTGTCTTTGCCATTCACTTTTGGAATATGAAAACGATTGCGGTAATCTCTTAAGGGATCGTTTTTGTCTAAATACTGAGCGTATGCTAAAGTGTTCTCGTAAGTCATTAAAATAAACTGGTTTGTGCCATTCCAGGCATGCTCTTTTCGTGTTTTAATAGCCAAGCTTTTTTATCGAGCCCGCCTGCGTAGCCCGTCAAACTTCCATCTGAGCCAATGACTCTGTGGCATGGGATAATAATAGCGATTGGGTTTTTGCCATTGGCAGTTCCTACGGCCCTAATCTTCTTTATATCTCCTAACTTGATGGATTGTTTAGCATAAGTGCTCGTTACTCCAAAAGGAATGTCTTGTAGTACTTGCCAAACTTCTTGTTGAAAATCGGTTCCTTCTGGTGCCACAGGAATGTTGAATTGCTTGCGCTGCCCAACGAAATATTCGTGAAGCTGCTTTTTGCATTTACGCACCACTAACGGAATAATTCCTTCGTTCTCTTCTCCTATTTCATCCACAAAAACCACCATCTTTATGGCGTTTGCGTCCCCCACTATTTTGATGGCGCCCAAGGGCGAATCCATGTACGTGATTGCTGTATTTTTCAATGCTTAGTTTAAAAATTGTTCCTTAGATAAGTTTAACCACTCTAAAGTGGCATTGCAGAATATGTCTTCCACCACTTCGTTCGATAAGCCCATTTTCTCAATAAAGGCCCCAATTTCGAGGTCGCCTAAAGGGAATGGGTAATCAGAACCAAGGGTGATTCTTTTAGAGCCCTGCATCTCTAAAATGTATTTCATCATTAATGGGTCGTGGGTGATAGAATCTACCCAAAACTTCCCAATGTATTCCCGAGGGTTTACGGTATTGTCAATCGCTACTAAATCTGGGCGGCAGTTAAAACCGTGCTCAATTCTTCCAATGGTCGGTAAAAAGGAGCCTCCGGCATGAGAGAAGTTGAACCTTAAGTTCGGAAGTCGCTCCAAAACTCCACCAAAAATAAGTGAGCAAGCGGCCCTTGAGGTTTCGGCAGGCATGCCTACCAACCATGGCAGCCAGTAACGTTCAATGCTATGAAAGCCCATCATGTTCCAAGGGTGAATCATCACGGCCATGTCTAGTTCTTCGCAAGCTTTAAATATTTGAAAGAAGCGTTCGCTGCTTAAGTTTTTGTCATTGATGTTCGACCCAATCTGAATACCAGGCAGGTTCAATTCGTTTTTACAACGGTGTAATTCCTGAATGGCCAAATCCTCATCCTGCATCGGGATAGTGGCCAGTCCGATATAGTTCTGAGGATAGTCGCGGCAAATGCCTGCAATATGATCGTTCAAAAACTGACTGATTTCCAATCCGTGATGTGGTTGGGCATCGTAAGAAAACATAACCGGAATGGTAGAAATGACCTGCACTTGCGTTCCAAACTGTGCATATTCTTCCATTCTGATTTTTGGATCCCAACAATTTGATTGGATTTCACGGAAGAATTTGCTGCCTTTCATCATCATGGCTGCCCCCTCTTTGTGGTGGTGCAGATGAATGAAATCACCATAGCCAAACTTCTCTGTCCATTTGGGCAGATGTTCTGGAATGATGTGGGTGTGCATGTCTATCTTCAACATAAAGTGTATTGGTTATTAGTAATTAGTTATCAGGAACCTGATCACTCTTAACTCATTTTCTCTTAACTATTTACGAACCTAGGATCCGTTTTCATCACATGGCCGCAGTTATTACAAGTTCTAAGTTCTTCTGAACCGTAGAATTCGCGGAAGCGAGGAATGAAGTCTTTTTCAATATTGGTAAGCTTAAAATAGGTATCGTGTAGTTTGTTGTTGCAGTTGTCGCAAAACCACATTAGTCCATCGTTATGTTCAGGTTTTCTCACCCGCTCAATGACTAAACCAATCGAGCCTTCGGAACGCATAGGAGAGTGGGGCACTTTGGGTGGGTGTAAATACATATCGCCCGCTTTTAGAGGGATGTCCACCGCTTTTCCATCTTCCTGAATTCTTACCGTAATTTCGCCTTCTAGCTGATAAAAAAGCTCTTCGGTTTCGTTATAATGGTAGTCTTTTCGGGCATTTGGGCCACCTACAATCATCACAATGTAGTCGGTGCCTTCAGGGTAAAGGTTTTTATTTCCAACGGGTGGCTTTAGTAAGTCACGGTTTTCATCAATCCATTTTTGCAAGTTGAAAGGTCGTTTTACTCCCATGGTCTGTTCTATTTAGTTCTTGGCGAATTTAACGAAATTCGGGAAAGGCTAATTCCAATTTTGTAACTTTACTCAATACACAATTGCTATGAATTTAAATTTAAAAGGAAAACGAGCATTGGTTTGCGGTAGCACCCAAGGAATAGGTAAGGCTGTGGCTGAAGAATTGGCCAATTTGGGCGCTAATGTAACCTTGCTGGCTAGAAATACTGAAAAACTCAATGAGGTAAAAGAGTCCCTCTTTTCCTCTGGTGGGCAGAATCATCAAATCCTAACTGCGGATTTCACCAAAGTTGACGAACTGAAGAGCATTATTGAAGCCCATATCGCAGAGGGAAATGTCTATCATATTCTGATCAATAACACTGGCGGCCCTGCTGGTGGGCCAGCTTTAAATGCTGATGTAGATGAATTTAGAAATGCCTTTGAGCAGCATTTGGTGTGTAATCACATATTGACCCAAGCTTTGGTGGATGGAATGAAACACCAGACTTACGGCCGAATTATCAATATTATTTCTACCTCAGTTAAAATGCCAATTCCTGGCTTAGGGGTGTCGAATACCATTCGAGGAGCTGTCGCTAATTGGTCTAAAACCTTAGCGAGTGAGTTAGGTAAATATGGGATTACGGTAAATAATGTATTGCCGGGCGCCACTGCTACACAGAGACTTTCTTCTATTATTGAAAACAAAGCGAAGAAATTAGGTAAGAGTGCTGAAGAAGTGGAAGAAGAAATGAAGCGAGAAATTCCAGCGCACCGCTTTGCAGATGCCTCAGAGATAGCAGCAGCGGTAGCTTTTTTAGCAACCCCCGCAGCGGGCTATATCAATGGAGTCAATGTACCAGTAGATGGTGGAAGAACGGGCTGTCTTTAAGTTGAATCAATGGAAAGAATTCTGAATTATATCAATGGCGAATTGGTCGAGCCTATCTCTAAAAGCTATTTAGAAAACATCGATCCCTCGCGAGGGAAGGTATATGGTGAAATTCCAGACTCCGATGAGCGGGATGTAGAATTAGCGACTCAAGCGGCAAAGGATGCATTTTCAATTTGGGCAGCAACTCCGCGAGAAGAGCGCTCACGTTTAATGCTCAAAGTAGCTGATTTGATTGATACCAATTTAGAAAAGTTGGCCAAGGCAGAATCAAAAGACAATGGGAAGCCAGTGAAGTTGGCTACGAGGGTAGATATTCCGAGAGCATCGGCCAATTTTAGATTTTTCGCTACCGCTATTCTTCATGAAAGCACTGAGGCACATCAAACAGATGGACTTGCTTTTAATTATACTGAAAGGTCACCTGTCGGGGTTGCAGGATGCATTTCGCCTTGGAACTTACCTTTGTATTTGTTTACATGGAAGATCGCTCCAGCATTGGCTGCTGGCAATACTGTGGTAGCAAAGCCCTCAGAAATTACTCCTATGACGGCCTTTTTGCTGTCAGAATTATGTATTGAAGCAGGTTTGCCCAAAGGAGTTTTAAATATCGTTCACGGTTTAGGGCCAAAAGTAGGGCAAGCCATTTCGGAACATCCTGACATTCCTTTGATTTCGTTTACTGGAGGAACGGCCACAGGGAAACAAATTGCAGCTACAGCAGCTCCAATGTTCAAAAAGCTTTCTTTAGAGCTAGGAGGGAAAAATCCGAATATCATATTTGCAGATTGCAATTTTGAAGAAGCACTCAAAACTACGGTTCATTCAAGCTTTGCGAACCAAGGGCAGATTTGTCTTTGTGGTTCTAGGGTCTTTATCGAACGACCTATTTATGAGAAATTCAAAAAGGCTTTAATAGACAAGACTAATGCATTGAAAGTAGGAGACCCTGCTGATGAGTATTCTAACCTTGGGGCAGTAGTTTCAGAGGGGCATATGAAGAAAGTGCTTTCTTATATTGACTTGGCCAAGTCGGAAGGCGGAACCGTTATAGCCGGAGGCAAGCAAGTGACGCTTGATGGTGAATTTTCAGGAGGCTACTACATACAACCTACTATTATTGAAGGCTTAACATATGATTGCAGCACCAATCAGGAAGAAATTTTTGGACCAGTAATCACGCTTACTCCTTTTGATACCGATGAAGAAGTTTTGGCTATGGCCAACAGCACACAGTATGGCTTGGCTGCTACAGTCTGGACAAGCAATTTGAACAGAGCTCATTCGGTGTCTTCCAAACTTAATTCTGGTATCGTTTGGGTTAATTGTTGGCTGCTACGTGACCTTCGAACACCCTTCGGTGGGGTTAAGAATAGTGGGGTAGGTAGAGAGGGCGGATGGGATGCCTTACAGTTTTTCTCTCAAAAGAAAAATGTATGTATTAAACTTCTGTAATAATGTATAGTGCAAAAGCTTGCATTTGAACAGCAATCAGTGATTTTTGATAAAAAGCGGATAAGTTTTTGTTTTTATGCTTAAGTTAAGTTTTAATTAACAAAAAATCCGTTTATGTTTGTTTAGCTGTTGGGTAATATCAAGTACTCAAAGTTTTGGTCGAGGAGAGTTCCAATCTTCTAAGGATCTAGTAAAACTCAAGAAGATTTTAATAAGGAATAATGTCTATTGAAAGATAGATTAAAGATAAGTCTGGGTATAGGAATCGTGAGATTCGCTATAAGTAGTTAGTTACCCAGGTGTTTAGGTGAAAGGGAGTCGCTCCAACGGGGGTGACTCTTTTTTTGTGCCCGCTTCAATAATCAACTGCTAAAGCAAATACTTGTGGTTTGGGTTGTGGTGTCCAGAATCAAAAGGCCTTCATTAATGTCATCAAGTTCACTAATCATGTCTCCGTCTTTGTTCCATATAGCGGTTTCTCCTGCGCACTCCCCGCCATCTGACATTCCGATACAGTTAGCCATTAATACATTCATGGAGTATATACTGGCAATATTTGCCAATTCAGCCTTGGCTTTATTAACCCCGCTTCTAAACTTAGCCACGCTGGTAATGTATATTTCAGCACCACATTTAAAAGCATTTTCTGAATGCTCTGGAATTGAAATTTCATAGCAAATGGCCAAGGCAATTTTGTAGTTTTCAATCTTTAAAGACAAGGAGTTGTCTCCAGCTTGAAAGTAAGGCACTTCGTCAGCATGTAAATACCCTTTAGAATACACCTGAATCGGTTGGTTGGGTTGAAATATAAGCATGCTAATCGTAATGCCCTTGGCTGTTTTCATTGGTACACCAACCCCGATAGCGATATTCTTCTTGTCGCTAATGTTTTGGAAAACCTCCAAACGAACATCTTCTTTTTCAATGGCTAGGCTCTTAGCTAGACTTGGTTCGTAGCCAGTAAGAGACAGCTCAGGGAACACAATTAGCTTTACTCCTTGCGAAACTCCTAAGTCAATGATTTTGAGGTGCTGATGGATGTTGATATCAATATTACCTGGAATGGGCTTTGTTTGAGCGACACAAATTTTCATCGTTAGCAGAGATGATTATAATTCAAGTTCAATTTAGCACAATTGGCTAATTCAAAAGTATAGAATTCGGAACGAATCCTTTTGAATGAGGGTTTTGATAATGATAAAAAGCATATGGTATGAAAGGAAAATTTGAAACTCTAATTGCTCAAGACGCACCAGTGTTGGTTGACTTTTATGCGGATTGGTGTGGGCCTTGTCAGGCCATGGCACCCGTTTTAAAAGAAGTGGCCAAAGCCCACGAAGGAAAGGTGAAGATCATCAAAGTAGATGTGGATAAAAACCAGCCGCTTGCTCAGAAATTTGGCGTAAGGAGTATCCCGACTCTTATTTTGTTTAAAAATGGCAAGCTAGTTTGGCAGAAAGCAGGGATGCAAACGATAAAAAACTTATCTGATTTATTGGCAAAAGAGATTTAAAAATCGATTGGCTACAAAAATATTTACCTATCCAATTATAGCATGATCTAGTTAGCGTGTTTTAAGATAAATTTTAGAAAAAATCTAGATGGATTAAATAGAAGCTAACAAAAGGAGTTGATTTCTTTATTATTCTGTATTTCTGCCTTATGAATATAGACCTGAACTTGGTTTTATAGGTAATTATGAAGTGGCAAACCTTATTTTATTGTGTTCAACATGCCTTAAGGCTAGTAAATAATTCGTAACTTAGGCGATAAGAATTGCATGAGAGATTCAACTAACTATATTGTCAAATCACTCCTCTCAGCCTAGTAATTAGCCTATGAACTCAGACGTTTTAGAGCACAAAACTGCCCCTTCCGAAAAAAAGTTCCAGAAAGTAATTTTTGACAAATTCACGCAAGATGGCTTTCAAAGAGATGTCAACGAAAGAGTAGATCGTTATTTCACTTCAAATAATATAGCTAAAACCGCCACTAGCGGAATGGTTTTTAAAACCATTTGGATTTTGGTTGGCTGGGTAGCTACCTATGCTTTAATAATATCTGGTTTGGTGAGTCCGGTAGGGATGTTCCTTTTGGCTTTAGGGCATGGATTCCTTTCTGCTATGATCGGATTAAATATTGCCCATGATGCAATCCATGGCTCTTACACAAAAAATCAAAAATTGAATGAGCGCTTAGGACTCACATTCAACTTTATGGGGGCCAATGATTATGTGTGGAAGATCAGTCATAATTTAGTGCATCACACTTATACCAATATCCCCGAACATGATGGTGATATAGATCAACCACCAATTTTAAGACTTCAGCCCAACCAAGACTTATGGTGGGTACACCGTTTTCAGCATATTTATGCTTATTTCTTATACAGCCTTGCCACAGTATCTTGGGTTTTTGTAAAAGACTATAAGAAGTTTTTTCAACATCAGCTAGGGGGTCATTACAGAAAAAATTTCCCAAAGAGAGAAATCTTCAGACTGTTCTTTTATAAAGCACTTTACTATACTGTATTCTTAGTCATTCCAATTATCGTGATTGACTTGGCTTGGTACTGGATTGTTTTTGGTTTTATAGCAGCGCATTTATTGGAAGGGTTTACTGTAGCGGTCATTTTTATGTTGGCACACATTATTGAAGGAACTTCTTTTCCTGAGCCAGAAAAAGATGGGAAGATTGGAATGCCTTGGGCTGATTTACAAATGCATACCACAGCTAATTTTGCAATTAAAAACAAGGTGGTAAACTATCTATTCGGAGGATTAAACTTCCAGATTGAGCATCACTTGTTTCCGAAAGTTTGTCATGTCCATTATCCTCAAATAGCAGAGATAGTAAAGGCAACAGCTAAAGAGCATGGTCTTCCTTATGTTGAGCACGAAACCTTCTTTGGAGCTGTAGCATCACATACCCGTTTCCTTAAGCAGTTTGGTACAACTCCTAAAGGAGTTGTAATACCTAGAGTGGTTAACGCATAGAGGTTGCAATCAAGAATTTTGAAATCCCGTTAGTCTATCTCGATTAACGGGGTTTTTTGTTTTAAATCATTGGTCAATGATTCATTGAAAATTGATTTTGCCGCTCTACATTTGCATAAATAAAAACCTCGTTAGTTTATTTATTGTGCCAGAAGAATCCTCTAAACCAAGTGCAGAAATCATTGATATTTCTGATACCCCTGAACTATTTTTAGAATTGCTTCCTAACGACTGGAAGTTAGAATTAGAATCGAACTGGAAAGAATTTGCGCCAGCGGTTAAAGTATATGGAATTAAGCTGAACCAAGAGCTGATAGGTGGAGGCTTGGTTTTTTCTGACCAAACTTCAGAAACTGACAATTACCCTCCAGTAGCTGAATACTATTTCGATAATGGCTTTTTATACATTGGCTACCTTTGGGTGGCTGAGATATTTAGGGGACAAAATTTAGGTGATTTTTGGCTAAACTCAATTTTCGAAATGTACCCTAAAAACCCTTTTTGGCTTTCGATTGAAGATGCAGGGTTGGCTAAATTCTATCTGAAAAACGGTTTTACGCTTGAGAGAGAAGTGATGTACTCAGGAGGAAAGGATTGGATCTACGTAAGGAAATCAGCGTCTGATTTAGTATAATAATGTACCCAAAAGCAATCTCCTGCCCTTGTTGGAGTTGTCTCCAACAAGCTGGAGACACTTAAAAACAGCTTTTTTTATCAATAGATAGCTCTTTTTTTAGTAATAAAAGTCTAAAGCCTTGGCGGTTTGTGGGTGAAAAACACCCACAAAGGCAGAGGATAGCTCATCGGGAAGGGAGTTAAAATTAACCCTCCCCCTTAAATAGATTTACCGTTACTGTTGCTAAATCGGAATTCGGGAATTTCCTAAATTTTGAAGAGTCTTGGTATAAACCTGCTTCGGCTAAGATCTTAACAAAGATATCAACCTCAACGATGTATTGGTCGGAAAAACCATGCGTAGCATCATAGGCTGTGGCAGAAGTTCTACCCAAGTTTTTCGCTACCAAGTCTGGGGCAACGGTATGTAATTCGATCAATAACAACCCAAACCTTTCTACATAAGGTGTCCATTTGGTGAAGTGCCCCAATAGCGAATCTTCCACCAAATTATTGTTGATGCGTTTCCCTTCAAAAGCAAAAGCTCCTGTCGAGTTACTCACCCTGTCTTTGTTAATGTGGGTTGGCATTTCCCAAATTCTGTTGTGGTCTAAGAATGTTCTCACATTCAAAAGTTCGCCAAGTTCAACCCCATAATTTTCTTTTAGGTCTTTGGCCAATAATGCCGGTTGACCAATGTCTCCCCAAATTACTTTTGCCCAAATATCGGCTTGAATTAGGTTGGCCTTGGTGATTTTTAATGCCGCTTCATTATAATCTACCCCAACCAGAATGAGTGGGTGTTCATCAAGCATTTTACCTCTTAAGGTTTGTTGCTCTATTACATCAAATAAGTGCTGAAGGAAGGCGCCATTTCCACAGCCCATATCTAAAATTCCTTTCGGCTGCTGCTCAATCGGCTTGTTAAATAGCTCAACAATAATTTCGTCAACGACTTTGAAATAGCCTGAATGCGCACCACCACTGCCCCATACATTCATGGCACGGTCCACATGGCTTTCGGGTTCCCCTGGTTTGGTTTCCTTTAGCACTTTTGGGTTACCGAAAATCAAGTCTTCTAACTTTCTAAAAGTAGGAATATAGGATACGGTAACACCATAGGCACTTGCTCTCTTGGCATAGAAAAGGCCTGTTTCGGTGAACTCATAATTGCCATTGACTTCTGTAAACCAGCCTAAATGGGTGAAAATATCAAGAAGCTTCTTAAAGTTTTTAGTGTCTTTATGGAATTCTTCGGGTCTGAATTTTGCCTCCATAAAGTACTTATGGAACATGCCGTTCATGCTCATATGCACAATGCTTGGTCCGATCAAAATACCTTCAATATGAGCTAGTATCTGTTCTTGAACAGCTTTTTCTGTTGGGTTCTCAGAAAAGCTGATCCCGTAATTTTTCTTAAAATTCTCAAAAATTTTCTCAAGCAACTGGAACGGTTCCACCTCAAATTTTCTAGGATGAAAATTCTCTGAAAACTTTAAAAGCTCAACCACTTCTTTGTAGAGATCGATATAAGGAAATGCTAAAACTCCTTTATTGGTAATAGCGTAAGTGATCTCATCTTTGGCGTTATCCACCGTTTGGGTTAACCAGCCTTGGGAGGCCAAAAGTCGAAGCCCAACATTCAAATAACCTTCGTTTGCCTTAAACTCTTGGGTGATTTTTTCCAGCGATGCTTCTTTATGCGCTAAAAGGTATTGAAGTACCCCTTTTTGCTTTAAAGCATAAGCCGTTGGGGCTGTGCCAATACCATCTAAATGTTGAAATAATCTGCTGCGTAATTGACTTTGAGATTCTTTAGATAGCATAGTTGTTGCGTTTTCTTTTGTTCACGAAGATACATTTCTACCTGTATCGTCTGTGTTTTAATCCTGTATTATTTGTTAATCATATGCTGCGCTGCGCCATAGACATATTCCCAAAAAGCGTCTTTTTCAGCTTCGGGAAAAGTGGCTTTTTCTAGGGCCGCGTGCATGTGCTTGAGCCAGTGCGTTGCTTCTTCGGTACCTATCTTCCACTGAAAATGTCTTCGCCTCAGCATCGGATGTCCACGTTCGTCAGTATAAGTTTGTCTGCCACCCAGTGCTTGAATGAAGAACAACTTGAGTCGGTTTTTGGCTGGTAGCAAATCTTCAGGATACATTTTTCTGATCAGCTCGTCCTGCTCCAACTCAGCATAGAAATCATCCACCAGTTTCAGAATGTTCTCTTCACCAATGCGTTCATAAAGCGTTTGACCTTTTTCAGACATTATACTTTTTCAAAAGCTTGCGAGAAATCTTTTAAAAGGTCGTCTGGGTTTTCAATTCCTGTCGAAATTCTGACCATACTTGGTGTAATGCCCACGGCCTCACGGTCTGCTAAAGTCATATTAGAGCTACTCATGGTAAAGGGGTGCGAGGTAAGGGTTTCCGTGCTTCCTAAACTCACGGCCAGTTTTGCCAATTTTACTGCATTTAAAAAACGGAAAGCTTCGGCTTCGCCACCGACTACATCGAAGGCCAACATGGCACCGCCAGAAGTCATTTGTCTTTTGGCCAATTCATATTGCTTGTGGCCTTCAGCAATGTGTCCGACATAATATACCTTGGCTACTTTCGGATGATCGCGCAAGAAGTCTGCTAATTTTGATGCATTCGAAGCCTGTTTTTCCATGCGTAGGGAAATTGTTTCTAAGCTTCGGCTGATGAGCCAAGAGGTCCACGGAGAAGCCATACAGCCCAAGCCACTACGTACTTTCTTAATGCGTGACACCAAAGCACTGCTTCCAGAAATGGCGCCAGCAATTAAGTCGCTATGGCCACCAATATATTTTGTTGCCGAATACATGATTAGATCTGCACCGTGGTTGATGGGTTTTTGCCAAAGCGGCCCCATATAGGTGTTGTCTACAGCCACAATGGTTTTGTTGCCTTGATTTGAAAAACGTGCGGCAACGCGCACCGTCATTTCAATATCAATTAAGGTATTGGTAGGGTTGGCGGGTGTTTCTACATAAATACAAGCCAATCGATTTTTTCTTGGGTGCGCCTCGATTAAGCTTACGATTTCCTCTTCCGTCATATCTGGACTAAAAGCCAGCGACTGGACATCGAATTTTGGAAGGAAGTTCTTGATAAAAGCATCGGTGCCACCATAAATAGGGAAGGACATCAGTACCAAATCACCCGCTTGGCAAATTTCTAAAAGCGAGGTAGTGATAGCAGCCATCCCACTTTCGAAAAAAGCCGATTCTTCCGATTCGTCCAGTAGAGAAAGGCGCTTTTCAGCAGTGACTAAATTGGGGTGATTCAGTCGGGTGTAGATCAAGCTTTTGCTTAATTCGTCTGCTCCAGCTCCGCCATATACTTTTTCGAAATAGGCTTTTCCTTCTTCGGCTGTGGCAAACTCGAAAGTTGAAGTTTGGAAAATTGGGTTCTTAATAGAATTTCTAACCAATGACGGTTCATGCCCATAGCTCATCATTAAGCTTTCGGGACTAAATTCAGAGTGATTGTCGCTCATACTTTTTTCGATCTAACTTTTATGGAAGTTCCTTCTTGGCTAATTACCGTTATTTTTTCGCCCTTTTCAACATATTCTCCACGGGTGTAGGCGTCATATATTTCTCCATCAATTTCTATTCGTCCACTAGGCCTCAATGTGGAGAAAACGACTCCTTCTTTTCCTATCAAATCAGCGGTGTAAAAAGAAGAAGTATAACCATCGGCTTTGCGCTGTTCGCTCATGAGTGCCACTCTGCTGAACATCTTCGATTCTGTAAACCGATAGCCCAGCCCGAATATTAGTAATATGGCCCCGAACATGCCTGCAAAAACTACAACGGCAGCGGTGCTCAGTTCACCAGAGGGTACATAATCAAAGTTGAAGAAGTCGTTATCGAGCATCACAAAAATAAGCGCCATGACTACACAAGAGATACCTGCTATTCCTGCTACGCCAAAACCTGGAATCACAAAGACTTCAAGTGCAATGAGGATAATCCCGATAAACAGCACGGCAATTTCCCAATTGGCGGCAAGTCCATTGAGGTAATAAGGGGTGAGGTAAAACACCAAAGCTATACCAGCTGCAGCCAGCGGAAAACCAATGCCTGGCGTTTGCAGTTCGAAGTAAATCCCACCTACAATCACCAAGATCAAAATTCCGCTAATAAATGGGTTGAGGAAGAAGGCGATGATTTTTTCAGATTCGGCCAATTCGTAATTGATCAGCTCATAATTCTCAATATTGTTTTTGGACAGTAAGTCTTCAATGCTGGTGACTTGCATTTCGCAAAAGCCATTTTTGATCGCTTCAGAAGTGGTAAACGTAATTGTTTTTCCTGCTTCAGTAACGCCTTCAATTTCGATACGGTCGTCCACCATGCCTTCAGCAATAGTAGGGTCACGATTGGTTTGTTCGGCTGTAGAACGCATAATCGATCGCATGTAAGATTGGTATTTGTCTGGCGCTTGGCTTCCGTCTTCACCAAGGACCACGGTAGCGGCACCAATATTGGCACCTGGCACCATGTAGATGCTGTCGCAGGCAATTGAAATTAGCGCACCAGCTGAAGCTGCATCGTTATTGATGAACACCCAAACTGGTTTTTCGTATTCTAAAATTCGGGTGCGAATATCATTAGCATCGTTTACAGCACCACCATAGGTATCCATGTCGATGATAATGATATCGGCATTTTCATCCGTGGCTTGGTCCAAGGCTAAATCCACATAGCGGTTCATCCGCGGATCAATATCATTACGGATCTCCATTACGAAAATCCTTTTTTTTGTGGGGTCTTGGAATGGATTCCATTTGGCAAAAAGCCCTGCGCAAAATAAAATGGCGAGGCAAACCAACCCTATTCTTCGTACAAATTTCAACATCGCTTTGATAGGCCTATGAATCGGCTATTTTTGTGTCAAAATACAAAGAAACGCATTGCCAAAGCAACTTCACTTACAGTTTTCGGAAGTATTCCCTACAGATATTTGGGAAACCGCCCTTTCCAACGATCGGTTGCTGATTAGTAACCGTAATGGAGAAGCCATGGAAGCGACTTTTTCGCTGTTTCATTTGGGCAGTCAGCAGTTTGAATGGAAGGCCTTGGGCTTTGATGAAAACTGGTGGGTAACTGTCTATGCTTTTGTAGGTGATGTCATTGTTTTTCAGATTTTTAATGATGCTCAAAATATTGAAGAACGCTCTGTTTTTGGCTTTGATGCAAACACCCAAGAAGCAGTTTGGTCGGTGGATAATATTAATGTGTGTGGCCTAAATGGTTTTGCGCTTTCGCTCAAAACGAATGAGGAAGAAGCTGAAGTTTTCTCGATTGATATTCGAACGGGAAATGAAATTTTAAGTGCAGAAGAAGATTTTTCGGTCAAATCTATGTCGGGAAGCCTAATTCTTCCGTTCCATTACACAGGCGACAGTGATCACTTTACCACGGTTGTTCGTTTTTTAAAGGAATTTACTGAAGTCGATTTGGTTGGCGCTTGCGATTATCTTGAATATGAAGGGCTTATTTTTATTTCAGCACACGAAAAGCTGGAACAGAATTTGACTAACAAGCTTTATGTTTTTAATGCAAATGGTGAACTTGTTTTGAAGGAAGTTTTAGCGCAACATGCTAAAGGACTAGCCTCAGATACTTTTTATATCGTTAATGAACAGCTTATATTTGTTAAAGAAAAGCGCGAGGTCAAATGCTATTTAATAAAGGATTTATGAGAAAGTTTTTGTTGAGTTTGTTGGTGTTAGTGATGGCGGCAACGTCAAGCTTCGGTCAAGCAGACTCGCTAGGAATTAAAAAGGAAGGTGAAAAATACTTTGTAATCCATAAGGTGGCTTCTGGTCAAACACTTTACTCTTTGGCGCGCAGGTATGGAACTACGGTAACCGACATAAAGGTAAAGAATGCCGAATTGGTGAATGACCTACAAGTGGGGCAAATCATCAATATCCCTTACGGAAAACCAATGGGCCAACCTGAAATACCAACAAAGACAACGCCTCAAACCAGTAAAAATCATACAGTTGCTGCTGGTGAAACACTCTTTTCTATTTCACAGAAATTCAACGTTGATGTTAATGAGCTAAAGAAATTAAATAATCTTACTTCCAATTCATTGTCCGTTGGGCAAACCCTAAAAATATTTGTTGGTGCAACCAAAACTGAAACGGTAACAAAACCAATAACAACTCCTATTGAAAAGACCATCGAGAAACCAAAAGCCAAAGACTCAACTCAAGAGATGACCAATTCAATGAATTCGGAGGCTGAAGAAATTGTTGAAGAGTCTTACAATGGAAGTCCTTTCAATGAGATCGTTGAAGAAGGCCAAGCGGAGCTTATTATTGAGGATGAGTCATCCACCAAATTTTTGGCTTTGCATAAAACAGCCAAAGTGGGCACTGTAATCAAAGTAAAAAATCGCATGAACAACCTTACTGTTTATGTACGTGTGGTGGGTGAAATTCCTGATACGGCAGATAATAAAAATATTTTGATCAAACTCAATAAGAGGGCCTATGATCAATTAAAGGCTTTGGACAATCGTTTCCTTGTGGAACTGAGCTATTTTCAATAACTCATGAGGAGAGTCTATGCCAAAACGATATTCATCTTTTTGGCTTTTCTTATGCTGAAAAGCCCTGCTTTGGCTTTTCAAATTCCATCCAACGATACCCGTCAAAGTGCTTTTCAAATTCCTTTAGGGCCTAATGGCAACTTCTTTTCTAAGGGAGACCAGTTTAGCATCAGCGGTGCTTCTGGAGATGGAACTTACTACAGTCAATGGGGTAGCAGGGCCAGTAGAAGTGTCTGGTTTAAATTTAAAGCCCCCGCTTCTGATAAAATCATTATTACTGTTGAAGGACAAGAGTCCTACATCCAACTGGCCTTGGTCAATTCTAACGATGAAGAATTGGCGAGTTCTGCCTTTGGTTACCCTGTCAATTCGGAACAATTGATGTACTCTGGTCTCAGAGAAGGCGAAGAATATTTCATTGTGGTGGACAATCCAATTGAAGGAAAAGCCATGGGCCAATTCACTTTAAATTTTCAGAATTACCTACTGACTACGTGCACCCAACCTTATGTGTTGGCATTGGACAAAGATGGGAACGGCAGGATTGAAATTGATGATTTATTGAACGCAGACTGCTATTGGCCTTGCGCTGGCGTAGAATGCTCCCGTGAGCTGAAAAAATCAACATTCGACTGCGATGACTTGGGTGAGAACTATGTAACCATTAAAGGAGTTGGAGCAAGTGGAACAGCTTATTATGGAACCACTTTGGTGAAGGTGGTAGATAATATACCTCCTACTATTGCCGCACGAAATATTCGAGCAAATATCACAGACGGAAGTTCTGTAAAAGTGGACCCAAAGAATGTAATTCTTTGGCGTTGCGGAGTGATTGGTTCTATTCCAAGTCCTGATCCCGTTCCTGGAGCTGGTGAATCCTTATTCTTTCAAGACGCTCCTTGTGCTAAAGATAATTGTGGAATTGTGCTTTATGAATTGAGCAAAACCACCTTTACCTGTGACGATCTGGGTGAAAACGAAGTGACAGCCCGAGTAGTAGATAAAAGCGGGAATGAGGCAACCAAGAAAGTGATTATCACAGTCTATGATATGACTGCCCCAGTGGCTAGAGCTATAAATGCCACGGTTTATTTGGGAGCAGATGGTTTGGCAAAGGCAGAAGCAGACCTAATGGATGGTGGCTCTACTGCTGGTTGTGCAGGCTATGAAACATCATTAAGCAAATCTATTTTCGATTACAATGATTTGGGCGAAAACAAAGTGGCTTTTATTGTTAGAGATGACCGTGGTAATTTAGCTTCAACTATAATAGAAATCACGGTTAAAGACACTTTAAAGCCAGTAGTCATAAGTCAGCCTGCACGAATGTATTTAGATGCAACCGGTAAATTAGAAGTTCGAGATGCCATACCGTTGGCTAAGCTTTGTAGCGATGCTGTGATTGCCGTGAGAGAAAATGGTGGAGGTTTTGAACCAGACGGAAGTAAAGAAAACGTGTTTTTCGAGATGTTCTCAAAACAGGGAGGTTGCACAAAAGACAATGCCCAAATTAGCGAGTTTTGGACAGAGCCAAGGGAGTTTACTTCTGCCAATTTAGGCGAAAATGAAGTAGAGCTTTTTGTTTCAGATATGTCTGGAAATTATAGTTCTACCAAAGCTAAACTGACGATTCTTCCTTTTAATTCTTTCTGCAAAAACGAGCTTTGGGCTGTCAAATCAGGAGACTGGAACGACCCCAATATTTGGTCGGACAAGGAAAATGGAGATGTAATTGGTATGGTGCCTTGTGAAAAGACAACAGTCAATATTAAAGGTCAAAAAGTTGATTTCCTTACCGAAGGAGAAATTACAGTGAACACCGTAAATCTTTTGGAGGGAAGCGATCCAACGGAATTAAATATTCAAATGGGCAGTTTGAAGATTAAACAAGCCATGAGCCAAAAAGGAAACGTAACCTTGAAGCAAAGCCAAATAGGGAAGTTGGAAGTGATAAAGAAGTAGATTTAGCCCACCATATTTATAGCCACTTGATTTCCGACAAACTCAAAGATTTCCTAGACGCTAAAGTAGAGCAATTCAATCAGCCTAATTTTATTGAGAACGATCCAATCGTGATTCCTCATAAATTCTCGAAAAAGGAAGACATAGAAATCACGGGTTTTTGGGCTTCCATATTGGCTTGGGGTCAGCGTGTTACCATCATCAATAAATGCAATCAGCTGTTCGGTCTGATGGACAATGCTCCACATGATTTTATAATGAATCACAAGGAATCAGACCTTAAGCGTTTACTGAATTTCAAACACCGTACTTTCAACACTACCGACACCCTTTATTTTATCGCTTTCTTCAAGGATTTCTACACACAGCATGATTCGCTTGAGCATGCTTTTTTAGCAGGAATGAAGTCTGGAGATACCGATATGGCGAATAGCCTTATCCAGTTTCATAATTCCTTTTTTGCTTTGCCCGATGCTCCTGAACGCACCCGAAAACACATTGCCACGCCCGCCAGAAAATCGGCCTGTAAAAGGCTAAATATGTACCTGAGATGGATGGTGCGACAAGACGACAAAGGAGTTGATTTTGGCATCTGGAAGAATATTTCACCAAGCCAACTAGTATGTCCCTGCGATGTCCATGTGGATCGAACTGCTAGAAAATTGGGGCTGATTACCAGAAAACAAACCGATTGGCGAACCGCCATTGAGCTTACCGAAAACCTTAAAGCGCTAGACCCGAATGATCCCGTGAAATATGATTTCGCACTTTTTGGTTTGGGAGTCATTGAAGGTTTTGAGCACGAGTCAATCTCATTTTAGCCACTCGTACTCTAGTTGCTAGTGCTAAATTTCTGTGTATAATTAAGTTTTTAGTTTAAATTAACAACTTATGCATGACTTTAAGCGGCTTCTTTTTTTGTGTTTACTGGTTTTTGGGGTTCTTTCAATTTCTTCTTGTTCTAAGTCTAAAGGTTCGACCCAAGACATTAATAGTGTAGTGATAGGAGCCGAAAAAGTGATGAAGTCATGGGATTTAGATTTTGAAAAAAATGATGTTCAAATTTATCCTTTAAGCAATAATGATGATTTACTGATTAGTAATGTCCAACACATGGATTTTTTGGGTTCAAATGCTGTGTTATTCGATAACCGTATTCATCAAATCTTGATCTTCAATTCGTCTTATGAGCTTATAAAAAGAATTGAGTCAAAAGGTGAGGGCCCAGGTGAGTTTAAGTTTTTGGAATGTTTTTTCGTGGACAAAGAGAAGAATGAAATAGTTGTGTACGATTCGCGGTTGTTTAAATTCTTGACTTATGATGCTAAAGGTCAGTTCATCAAAGAAAAAAAGGTGGAGTATTTTGCCAGAGACCTGTTTAAGGTGGGTGATAAGTGGCTGATTAACAATGCATGGAGCGATGATAAATCCAATCCTTACCAAATATTTGTCGCAGACGAGAACTTTGAAATCTTTAATAAACTTAAGGTGCAGGATAAAAGCATTGTTTCCACCATTGCGAACCCTGCATCTTTCATAGAGACAGACGCTAATGATATCATTTTTTATGAACCGCTTTCTGATACGGTATATCAATTAAACTCTTCTTTTGATAAACTTACCCCCTTCCTTCTTTTCGATTTCCAAGGGTTGGAGTACACTGAAGACTTGCTGTATTCTAGCCGTATAAGAGAATTTATTGACAAGGTAGGGCGTGGAAAATACAAAGGTTGGGTTAGAGGCTTGTTGATTAATAGTGATGACATGCTTTTTCAGTTTTACGAGACAAACGGATCGAAGAAATTGGAAAACGTGATGGCATTGTATCAAGCAGAGCAACTAAAATTATTTTCTCAATTTACAATTGGTGGAGGCTTAAAGGTCTTTTATCCTAAGTTGATAAAAGACGGTAGATACTATAGTGTATTGTCTTCAGAGGTAATTGAAAACTTTAGAGAAGAGGGTTTGGAAGAAAAAAATCTATCCCTAAGGGTTTCTGAGCTTATAAAAAACGCAAAGAATAATGGTTATACATACATTGTTTCATTCAAACTGTGATTTCAGGGAACTGTCTTTGACTGAAAAATTTGGAGTTTATACTTTCCTTTTTAAATCCTTAATGCTTCCTGATTTTAGGATAGGGCAATTAATATTTGCTATTTTTGCACCATGTCTGAAGAAGCTGTGAACAAAGAAAATCAGGGGACGCAAAGACAGAAATACAGCGAGAAAGAAGCCGCTCGTGTTTTTGATCAGGAATTCATGCCACATGTTAATTCCATGTACAATTTTGCGTATCGACTTACATTTGATGAGGATGATGCTAAAGACCTAGTACAAGATACTTATTTGAAGGCCTTTAGGTTTATCAACTCATTCGAGCAAGGAACTAATGCCAAAGCGTGGTTGTTCCGCATTTTGAAAAACAGCTTTATTAACGAGTTCCGTAAAAAGAGCAAGCAGCCCGCTAAGGTGGACTATAATGAAGTTGAGTCATACTACAATTCTGACGATATAGATGAAAGCATCACAACCGATCTAAGGGTTGAAACTGTTCAGCACATGATTGGTGATGAAATCACACTGGCGATGAATAGCATTCCAGTAGATTTTAGAACAGTTATTATTCTAAGCGATTTAGAAGGATTTACTTACGAGGAAATGTCTAAAATTTTAGATATACCAATTGGTACCGTTCGTTCTAGATTGCATAGGGCAAGAAACATGCTGAAGGAAAAACTTTCTTCGTACGCAAAGGAAATGGGATATAACAAATAATATGAAAACCATGAGTGAGTTCTCAGACTGGTTCAAAAGTAGTTTCAAGGAATGTTATTGCGAGAGGGGTAATCTGGTGGATGAAAAGAGATTTTCTGAAATTATTCAGCTAGTGCTAGATAACGAAGCAGACGAAGAGTCGCGCGCCATCTTTGAAGAAAAAATTAGAACCTGTGTTAAATCAAACGGTAATTACGAGCGCGAAAAATGTGTGCAAGAAAGCATAAAGCAAAAACTTTGTGAGCACAAGCAAGAAATACCTGAAGACCTAGCCAAAACCATTAAAAAGAGCATCGGTCTGTAACATGGGTAAAGGAAAAGCATTCATTTTCACTGCACCTTCTGGGTCGGGCAAAACTACCATTGTAAAGCACCTGCTTGCCAATAACCCTAAGCTAGGTTTCTCAATATCTGCTAGTACACGCGATAAACGCGGTCGTTCCGAAGAAAACGGAAAAGACTATTACTTTCTGAGCAAAGAAGAGTTTCGTCAGAAGATAGAAGACGATGCCTTTGTGGAATGGGAAGAAGTGTATACTGGTAATTATTACGGCACTTTAAAATCAGAAGTAGAACGCATTTGGGCCGATGGTCGTCATGTGGTTTTTGATGTTGAAGTGAAAGGAGCCTTAAAACTTAAACAATATTTTGGCGATGACGCCCTGGCCGTTTTTGTAAAAGTCCCTTCTATGGAAGAACTTAAAAGACGATTAACTGGCCGAGGTACTGAATCTGCCGAGAGTCTTTCACAGCGTTTCTATAGGGCTGAATTTGAAATGACATTTGAAAACAAATTTGATGTTACTTTAGTCAATGAAAACCTAGAAGAATCTTTTGCAAACGCAGAGGTTTTGGTTGCTGACTTTCTAAACAAATAAGATTTTGCGCATCGGTCTCTTTTTTGGTTCATTCAATCCTATTCACATAGGTCACTTGGTAATTGCCGATGTCATGGCCGATCAGACTGATTTAGGTCAAGTTTGGTTTGTGGTAAGCCCACAAAACCCTTTTAAAAGTTCCAAAACTTTGCTCCACGAATTTGATCGACTGAAAATGGTCGAATTGGCCGTGGCTGATAATTTTAAGTTTAGGGCTTCCGATGTGGAATTCCACATGCCCAAACCTAGTTATACAGCCGATACACTGGCTTATCTCTCTGACAAACATCCAGAGCATGAGTTTGTGCTCATTATTGGCGAAGACAATTTGGTGCATTTCCATAAATGGAAAAACTATCAGGCCATTTTAGACAATTACGGACTTTATGTGTACCCGCGTCCGCAGGTAGATCGTTCTAAAATCAAGGTGGCCCACGAGAGTATTAAATATGTAGAGTCACCCATGTTGGATATTTCAGCCACATTTATTCGTGACGCCATTCGCAATGAGCATTCCGTTCAATACCTCCTTCCAGAAAACGTAGCCGACTACATTCGCTTCAAGAAATTTTATCAATAAGGCTATGAGAAATGGGATTGAGAATTTTTTTTCAAACCCAGACGCCTAATTAGTTGTTCTTCACGTCTATTAACTAAGTTGATAATGTACTAAAGGAAAAGAGGTGCTTTATTTGCTGGTCAACACAAAACTCAAACCATGTTAAAACAACAATTTTTTGTAGCATTACTGCTGCTATTCTCGCTCTCCTCAATGGCACAAGGCATTAAGGGGACCATTAAAGACGAAAAAGGAGAGGTACTTCCTTTTGCTTCCATTTATGTGAAAGAAGTCGGTTCAGGTACATCTTCAAATTTTGATGGCTTTTACGAATACCGACTTCAGCCTGGGAATTATCAAGTCACTTACCAGTTTATGGGCTATGCCACAGTAATCAAGAACATAAAGGTCGGTGCTGGCTTCGAAACGGTGAACATTGTTATGAACCCACAGGTCATCAATTTGGCATCGGTTACCGTGGAGGCCAAAGCAGAGGATCCTTCTTATACCATTATGCGTAAGGCCATTGCCAAAGCTGAATATCATTTGTTGCAAAATGACAGCTATTCGGCAGAAGTATATATGAAAGGAACAGGCCAAATTACTAAAGTGCCTTGGCTACTGAGAAAAACTTTTGAAAAGGAAGGAATTGATACCTCTCAAGTATTCACGTCCGAATCGGTGAGTGAGATTTACTTCGAAAGACCGAATACCTTTAAAGAGAAAGTGATCTCGGTAAGAACTACAGGTCAAGAAAGCGATAACGCTAACCCTAATGCTTATATCAACAGCAGCTTTTACCTTCCAGATGTGGTGAATGCGGTTTCTCCCTTGAGTCCTCGGGCTTTTTCATATTACAGATTCAAATATGAAGGCAGCTTTAGAGAGCGTGGTTACGAAATCAATAAGATTAGAGTTACTCCACGGTCTAAAGGAGATGATTTATTTGAAGGGGTGATTTACATCAGAGAAGATTTCTGGAACATTCATTCCCTAGATTTAACCACCAGCTTAATGGGCTTCCAAATTAGAATTGAGCAGATATTCGCGCCCATAAAAGGCGAAATCTGGATGCCCGTGACCCAGAAGTTTGAATTCTCAGGTTCTATTTTTGGTTTGGCCGGCAGCTATAATTACTTGGCTTCGGTAAGTGATTATACAGTAACCGAGAATGAAGATTTAGATCCTTCCGTAATTCTTATCGATGAAAAAATTCAGGCGGCTCCAGAAGAAATCAAAGCCATTAAGTCGGGTAATGTAGAAGAAGGCGTGAATCAAGTATTCAAGGAAGATCAAGAAGTTTCGCGCAAGCAATTCAAGAAATTGATGAAAGACTATGATAAGGAAGAGCGCAAAGAAGCTGGTGAAGTTGATGTAGTTTCTGATTACTACTTTAATATTGATTCGTTGGCTACAAAGAAAGACTCTTTGTACTGGGTAAGTAGAAGACCAGTTCCGCTATCCAAAAAGGAAATTGTGGGCTATCAACGCGAAGACAGTGCGTATTTTGCAGACAAAGCCAAAGCCGAAGCAGATACTTTACGCTTGAAAAACGGAGCAAAGTTTAGAGTTGGAGACATTTTATTTGGTAGCTACTACAAACTTGGTGATCGATTGAGGTTTGATTTCCCTGGCTTTGTTCCTCGATTGCGTTTCAATACAGTGGAGGGGCTAAACCTAGATTTTACAGGCACACTCTCTTGGCGTCAGGACACTACAACCAATTTAAGGATTTCGCCTTTTGTACGTTATGGTTTTTCTGGTGAACAGCTTTACGGTAAGGTAGAAAGCATTTTCGGAATAGGTAAAAATGAACAGCGTGGCACTTTTAGGGTGCAAGGCGGAAATTACATTGAGCAATTCAATCCTACTGCAATTGATGACTTGAGCAATTCACTCTATAGTCTTTTGGCCGAAAAGAACTTTGCCAAATACTATGAGAAAACATATGCGAATGTGAGTTTTGCCAAACGTTTCCGATTCCGTTATACCCTTGGCGCTAAGCTAGAATGGGCCAGCAGAAGTGAACTTTTCAATACCACCGATTTCAGCATTTTTGATGTAGAAAACAGAGAATATAAAACCAACCAACCCGTCAACAATGAAACCATAGTAGGAGGGTTTGAAGACAGCAAAGCCTTAATTTCTAGCCTTGCATTTACAGTAAAGCCTTGGTTAAAATTCAGGAGATATAATGGCCGATTAATTCCATTATATGATTCGTCCCCTACGTTTAGCCTGTCTTATAAAAAGGCATTTAATGATGTTTTAGGAAGTGACACCCAATACGATCAATTAGAGTTTGGTCTAAAAACTGCCTTCGATTTAGGGGTAAGGGCAAAGATTGATATAGAAGGAGAAGCAGGTAAATTCTTCAACACCTCTCAAGTGCTCTTCACCGACTTTAAACATTTTCAAGGCAATAGACTTCCTTTTTCACCCATGAGTGTGACAGGAGGATATAGACTCCTTGATTATTATAAATACAGCACTTCCGATCAATATGCTTCGGTATTTACGCACATCAGGTTTAGGAAATTTTTGTTTACACAGTTGCCAATGCTCCGATTGAGTGGGCTGAAAGAAAACTTATTTGTGAACTATTTAGCCACCCCAACTTCCGACAATTACACAGAACTAGGCTATACCATTGATAATATTTTCAGGGTATTGCGGGTTGAGTTCGTGCAGTCGTTTCAAGGCTGGAAGGCCAAAGATTTTGGAGTACGTATAGGAGTGGCCGCAATTATCGGAAATAGTAATGATTAATTGGGCGTAAAGGGCATTATCTGTATAAAAAACCTTTTTCTAACCCACTAAACTTTGTAGTTTCGGCACCATAAGAAAAAATCATGAAAGGACTATTAATAGCGTTAATGTTGACTGTAGGAGTAGGATCGGCTTTTGCACAGTATCAGGAAAATGTACACTACTCTGTGGTGTCTGAAAAGGCAACCGCAACTCCAAACGTAACCGAGTATTTCTCTATGTATTGTGGCACTTGCTATCAATTTGAGTCATTAATGCCACAAATTAAGGCGGCATTAAAGCCGGGAACAAAGTTCGAAAAATCTCATGTAGATTATATCCCACACGATAACCCTGTAATGCAAGCTGCAATTGTGCAGGCATTTGTGGTTATGGAGAAATTGGGAGCGAAGGGCGTTGAAATTAGAGCGTATTTCTTCGACCAGATTCATGTCAAAGGCAGAGCTGTTGACAGCATGGATGTTATTAAAAAGATGTTCGAAGAGAATGGACTGACCAAGGCAGAGGTTGATAAGCATTTTGCTGACAAAACTTTGCAGGACAAAGCCAAAGTAATGGCAAAAGCTTATTTAAGCAAGCAGGTAAATAGCGTGCCTGCTTTTGTGATCAATGGAAAATACTCCATAGATATTGGCAGTGTGAAAAGTATCGAAGAATTAACAGGCTTGATAAATTTCCTTGTTGAGAAAAAATAATTAGTGAGTCGTTAAGGTTTACTTGGTAATATTAGAATCGGGTCTCTTTTGAAAAAAGGGGACCCGATCTTGTTTACAGCCCACCCACAAAAATCTTCTTGCAGATTTCCCTAGTATGTTCCATCTTTCTTCAAACCTTACAACCATGAAGAAAATCTTTTTTCTATTATTCATTTCAATTCTTTATTCCTGTCAGCCCAAAGCTACCGATGAAGTAAGTCAGTGGGAAGCACAGGCAGAAAACGTCCAGATCATTCGTGATGATTTTGGTGTGCCACACATTTACGGAAAAACCGATGCTGACGCGGTTTTTGGTTTGCTTTACGCCCAATGCGAAGATGATTTTGCACGTGTGGAACGCAACTATGTTTGGGCCACAGGTCGCTTGGCAGAAATGGAAGGCGAAGACGCTTTGTACAGCGACTTGCGCGCCAGGCTATACATGACGGTAGATGAGGCCAAAGCTGCTTATGACGCCTCTCCAAAGTGGCTTCAGGAGCTTTGCGATGCTTATGCAGACGGAATCAATTATTACTTACACACCCACCCAGAAGTTCAACCTAAAGTACTTACGCGTTTTGAGCCTTGGTTCCCAATGTTCTTTAGCGAAGGCTCCATTGGTGGTGATATTGAAAGTATTTCTACCCGCAGGGTCAAGTCATTTTATGAGAATGATCAGTCTTTGGCGCTTAGCGAATTTGGCGATGGCCTTACACATCCTGATCCTTATGAAGAACCAAAAGGATCGAATGGCTTTGCGATTGCTGGCGAACATACTGCCTCTGGCGATGCCATGCTATTGATCAATCCACACACTTCTTTTTACTTCCGCCCAGAAGTACATGTGGTGAGCGAAGAAGGTTTGAATGCTTATGGCGCTGTTACTTGGGGGCAGTTTTTTGTGTACCAAGGTTTTAACGATAAAATGGGCTGGATGCACACTTCTACTGCCGTTGATTTTATTGATGAATTTGTGGAAGAAGTTTCAGAAGTAGATGGAAAACTACAATACAAATACGGTGAAGAAATGCGCGATGTACAGGTTTCTGAAGTGACCTTGAAATACAAGGATGGAAATGAAATCAAGGAAAGAACTTTCCCGATGTACCGTACCCATCATGGCCCAGTGACGCACAAACTAGACGACAAATGGGTAGTGACCAAAATCAATTGGGACCCTATCAATGCGCTTACCCAGAGTTATACCCGTACCAAACTGAAAACCAATGAGGAGTTCAGGGAAATGATGGACATCAGAACCAACTCATCCAACAATACGGTCTATGCCGATGCAGATGGAAACATTGCTTACTACCATGGTAACTTCATTCCAAAGAGAGACACTCAGTTCGATTATTCTAAACCAGTAGACGGCAGTAACCCAGCAACCGACTGGCAAGGAAGCCATACCGTGGACGAGAGCATTACCATTTTAAATCCTGCCAATGGTTGGATTCAGAACTGTAATTCTACGCCATTTACCGCAGCCATGGAGTTCAGTCCAAAGCCGGAAGATTACCCTGCCTACATGGCGCCCGACCAAGAGAATTTTAGAGGCGTTCATGCGGTGAAAGTGTTGAAAGAAGCTGAAAACTTGACCCTCGATAAACTCATCGAATTGGCTTACGATCCTTACTTACCTGCCTTCGAGAAACTGATTCCTGGTTTGGTGGAAGCTTATGATAGAAGCAGCAAAAAGAACTCGGATTTAAAACCAGCGATTGACGTTTTAAGAAACTGGGATATGAAAACTTCGAAGGAATCTGTGGCCATGTCTATTGCTTATTACTATGGTTCGCTTTACAACCGAGTGGGCAAGAACCCAGAACGTTTAAGTGGAAACGAGCGCGTAGATTATTATGGAACAGGCTCGCCATATACCGAAAGACTTGAAGTTTTTGAGGCTTCTATAAAAGAGTTGGAAGAAGACTTCGGAACATGGAATACGCCTTGGGGCGAAATTAATAGATTCCAGCGTTTGAGTGGTGATATCGACTTGAAGTACGATGATAACAAAGAAAGCATTGCCATAGGCATGGCTTCCTCTCGGTGGGGGGCGCTGGCTTCTTTTGGAGCGAGCAAAAAACCTGGCACCAACCGTATTTATGGTTCTTCGGGCAATAGCTTTGTGGCCGTAGTAGAGTTTGGCGATAAAGTAAAAGCCAAGAGCATGTTGGCAGGTGGCCAAAGTGGCGATCCAGCCTCTCCGCATTTCTACGACCAAGCCCAGCGTTATGCCGATGGCGAGTTTAAAGATGTAGCCTATTACAGAGAAGATGTAGAAGCCCGCGCAGCAGAAACCTATAGCCCAGGCAAAAGAAAATAGATTTGAATTTTGATGGATTAGAATAAAAGGAGCTGAAGCAATTCAGCTCTTTTTTTGTGGGTGAAGAGCACGAACAGAGGCGGAACTAGTCGGTTAGAAGCCGATCTATCAATCCTCCCCGATACAATCGAGGAGGAGTTGGGGCCTGATGGTGAAGAACACCAACAGAGGCGGAAAATGGCATCTTCTCACCTACAAAGGCGAAATTATAAGTCAGGCTATAGCCTGACAAAATAAAGTTGAAAGTAAGGCTATAGCTTGACGATGATTAATGATTTTAAACGTCAAGCGAAAACTTCAAACTGCCACCTAATCCTTCTCTGATGATTCTCATTAAGGTCGAAAGTCTAATGTCACTAGCATTATTTTCAATTCTTGAGATGTAGTTTTTAGTGGTTCCAACTTTTACAGCGAGTTGCTCTTGTGTTAGGTTCTGTTTCTTTCTAGCCTCTTGAATTAGAATACCAATTTTAAACGTTTCAAATTCTTCTTGGAATTGCTCACGTGACTCAGTTCCAGTTTTCCCGTACTGCTCATCCAGATGGTCGTCAAACGATGTGATTCTCTTATCTGTTTTCATAATATTCTTTCTTTAATCGCTCAATTTTATTGAAGTCAAACCGAGCTAAAAGTTACCTAAAAAGATAACATTCTCTAAATTAGAATATGAGATTTTTATCATTGAGCCTCAGTGGTTTGTTGCTGTAGTTTTTTCTTGAACTCTTGAATATCCTCATAATCATCAATTCCAAGAAGGTCTATTAACTTAAGGAAGTGTAGTCTACCTATACTATGATAGTGTTTTAAGTGTTTTTCAAGCCTCTTCATCTGGTTTTCGTGCATGAGTTGAAAATTCAATTCAATTATCTCTCCGTCCAGTAAGGTCAATATTAATTTGTTACCTGTTCCATTTGATCTGACTGGATTAAAATCTCTTCTGTATTCCCATTTATCGAAATAGTCGTAAACAGTGAAATCAATCTTCTTAAAGGTGTTTAGAGAATGTTTTTCCCCATCTATTGAAATCCAATCAGAACTAAAAATTAGCTTTTTGATAAGGTTTCCATTTAATGGCTCTCGCTTGAAGTTTTTGGTGAATGTATAGTATACCATTAAGCTCCCAGTTATGAACAGGCCATTCAGCCCCAAATCTTCCAGAAACTCTGATTCGAATATTTTTTCTGAGAGAAATGCGAAGGTGAAAGAAGGTAGGAGTAAAGCAAAAACAATAACATTGGGTGTTATCCTTCTTGTCTTTACTGGGGTGAATATTTTGAATTCAACTTCATCCATTGTATATGGAGGTGTCCGTTAGGTGTTTTGCATTGTATAGCACATTGCCTTTGATGTCGGCTCAATAAAAATGTACAAATCCCCATCGCACCAAAAGTTTAAGTTTTCGAAATACTGTTCCATTCCATCAGTTGGTTCAACGTTGCTATAGGTAGCTTTGATATTGCTAAAACTTCCTAATTGACATAAGAACTTCATTGGGTTACCACTTTTAGGGCATTTTGGGACTTCAGCTTCCTGAAGCCAGTCTGGTTCACCACATATTCCAATACTTTCAAATTCATCAATTTCATCCTTTTCTTCTACACTGACCTTCACTCCTTCAAAAATGATTTTTGAGTTTTTGTCAATTTCATCAAATGCACTTGTTGAGGCAGCCGTGTCCTTTGGTTCAATAATTAGCGGGCTATTTGGGTTGGCATAATCAAGGTATACAGAATACTCGTCAGTGTAAATGGGGTGAATAAGGTTTACCCTGAATGGTAACCAAGAAAACAAAGGATCAGTGTTGTCAATGAAGCCTAGATATTGAAAGCCTGCAATAAATTCGTTGTAAGGAATTATGAAGTCGAGCGGAGTTTCTCCTCCAATTTGATGTTTACCTTTTTCGTTTCTTATTAGTTCATATTTCATTTTATAGAATTGAAAAGTGTATCGGATATTCCTTTAGATTTTCTCATGGTTGTGTGCAGTTCTATTTATCACCAAAACTTCCACCAAGGTTTAGAAATACTTCTGGGATTCGTCTTTTCCTTTGTAGAAATCTTTATGTTGGTTGTTTTGTCAGATTCGTTAGAGAATTCTGGAGGAAAAGTTTTTGTACCTTCAATATAGTGGTAAATCGCTGTTCCAAAACCTTCTTCAGGGGTTTAGAAACCGACCTATCAATCCTCCCCGATACAATCGAGGAGGAGTTGGGTAAGCCAATATAAAGAATGGTATTCAAAGTATTGTTACCCTTCTGAAATGATCTGACGAGAAAACAATCTACTAATTAATTAGTTGTAAATAAGAAAGCGCTTACGTAAATTGGCTTTTGGTTTAAAATCTCAAAATATGAAAGCATTCATTTCACTTAGTTTTATAGGGTTATTGTTGATGGGTTCGCGCAAAGAAATCGTGATGCGGCACGATGTAGACGATTCGGAATATGTGGCCTTGGGCGCAAAGTATGGTGGTTCGGCTGTGCGTTTAAATGCAGGCTGCGGCACATTTATTCAACCCAATTGGATCCTTACCGCGGGTCATGTTTTGGAAAGCTCAAGGGTGGGGGAAGATGTCACCGTAAACGGAGTAAAATACGCCATCAAAAGAAAAATCATTCATCCTGATTATAACCTGAGGGGAGCCGTCAATCATGACATTGCCTTAATAGAATTGGAAGAAAATGTACCCAACATGGAATTGGCCATACTTTATTCAAATTCGGATGAAGTGGGCAAGGAAATCATTTTTGCAGGCACGGGTTGGGCAGGCACAGGCGATAAAGGAATGGTAGACGGAGCCATTAACAAAGACCGAAAACTCAGGGCAGCCCAGAACTTAATTGATGGCACCAAACCTAGCTATATCCGCTTTACTTTTGATGCACCGGGCTCGGAGAATGTACTTCCTTTAGAAGGTATCAGTGGCCCAGGCGATAGTGGAGGTCCTGCCCTTTGGTTCGATGGCGATCAGGCTTATATCATGGGAGTAAGTTCCCATCAAGATGGTCGAGATACAGGAAAACCAGAAGGCGTGTATGGCGTGTATGAATACTACACCCGAGTAAGCGAATACCTGCCATGGATCAATGAGGTAATGGGGAATTGATTCTATTTCCCAATCCTTTTTTTCAATCCCCCAACCCCCTTGGCCAAGGGGGAAAGTAGTAACGGTACTTTTCCTTCAAATTATATACTCTTCGTGTTCTGAGCCACGCAAGTATTCTAAATTGACTAAAGCTGCTAAATCGAAGCTTTCCCCCTTAGAAAAAGGGGGTTAGGGGGATTTGCCTGCTTTACTGCTAATCTCCAATAATTACCAGATCAATGAGGTAATGGGGAAATTGATAATTCAATTTTTTGGTAAGTCCCCCTCCAACCTCCCCCGCCTCGCTTTGCTGAAGCTTCGCGAAGGCAAGGGGCCTACTTCACCATCAATATTCAAGCACCCCACACTACCCACTACTCATAACCCAATACCCTTAACTCTTAACTAATAACTAATCCCTCTTAACTAATCCCTCTTAACTAATCCCTTTGCTTAACAGCCCATAAAACCCTAATTTCCACACGTTAAATTCAACGTACCCTAAGCCACAAACTCAATGCATATCAATTCAAAACTGCCCAATGTAGGTGCTACCATTTTCGCCACCATGTCTAAAATGGCGAAAGATTATAATGCTTTGAATCTATCGCAGGGTTTTCCTGATTTTCCAGTCTCACCAGAGTTAATTGAGGGCGTTCATCATTATATGAAGGCAGGTTTTAACCAATACCCACCCATGACGGGTATGCCGCAGCTGCGCGAAAGAATTGCAGCGAAAATCGAAAAGTCATTCGGGGCAAAGGTCAATGTAGAAACTGAAATCACTTTGACTTCTGGAGCGATAGAAGCGATCAATGCCACCATCACCACTTTGGTCAACAAAGGGGATGAAGTGATTATGATGGATCCCGCTTATGATGCTTATGATCCCATTATTACCCAAAATGGCGGAGTAACCATTCCGATTGCATTGACCCAACCGCATTTTGCCATCGATTGGGAAACCGTGAGGAAGAAGGTGAATCCGAAGACCAGAATGATCATTATCAACTCTCCGCATAACCCCACGGGCGCAATGATTGATGCGAGTGACTTGGAGATTTTAGCAGAGATCACACGAGACACCAATATCATCGTGCTTTCAGACGAAGTCTATGAGCATATTGTATTTGATGGCTGGGCACACGAATCGATTTTAAAGCATGAAGAACTGAGGCTGCGGTCGGTGGCTACATTCTCTTTCGGGAAAACCTTCCATGCCACAGGCTGGCGCATTGGCTATATGGTGGCGCCTGATTGGATAACTGCGGAAGTAAGGAAAGTGCATCAGTACATGGCTTTTGCCGTGCACACGCCCAGTCAATTGGCCATTGCCGATTATTTGGAAGATGCTGACCATTACAATAACCTTGGCGCTTTTTATCAGCAGAAACGCGACCTGTTTTTAGAATTGATCAAAGGTTCTCGCTTTGAATCGCTGCCCTCAAACGGGACTTACTTTCAGTTGTTGAGTTATAAAAACATTTCTGAAAAGCCAGATCTAGAAATGGCCGAATGGCTGACCAAGGAAAAGGGCATTGCCTCCATTCCAATTTCAGTTTTTTACGACACCAAAGAAGACAATAAAATGCTCAGGTTCTGCTTTGCAAAAAGTGAGGAGACTTTGAAGAAAGCGGCAGAAATACTTTGTGCTATTTAACGGCACACCAAATTTGGATCAAAATTCGGTTCCTTTAATCTAAAGTCCACTTAACTTAGCCCTATGCAAGACCTACGAATTTCCCTTGTTCAAAGCGATGTCCACTGGCACGAAATAGGCGCCAATTTGGCTACCTACGAAGAGAAAATCTGGAGCCTGAAAGGCAAAACGGATTTGGTTTTACTTCCAGAAATGTTCCAGACGGGTTTTTCAATGCAAAACACCGAGCTGGCAGAACCCATGAATTTCACAACCTTTAAATGGATGAAGCAAATGGCATTGCAGATTGATGCGGTCATTGCAGGCTCATTTATGGTGAAGGAAGAGGGGGAAGTGTTCAATCGTTTGATTTGGATGCAGCCCAATGGCGAATGGCAGAAATACGATAAGCGCCATTTGTTCCGAATGGCCGATGAACATGATCATTTTGATTTTGGTACCGAACGCCTCATTGTAGAGTGGCGAGGCTGGAAGATTTGTCCGATGGTTTGTTATGATTTGCGTTTTCCGGTTTGGTCCAGAAACCGAAATTTAGAATATGATCTGCTCCTTTATGTAGCCAATTGGCCAGCGGTGCGTGTCAATGCTTGGGATGCTTTGCTGAAAGCCAGGGCCATTGAAAATGTAAGCTATACTGCTGGACTAAATAGAGTAGGGACGGATGGCAACGGAATCGAATACAACGGTCATTCAGGTGTTTACTCACCCAAAGGCGAAACATTGGCTTTTTCTGACCCCGAAGTTTCGGGGGAAGAGATTATCACACTGACTTTAAGCCGAGAAGATTTAGATCATTTCCGAGCTAAATTTCCAGCGCACCTAGATGCGGATGATTTCGAAATTAAGAAAACTGGTTTTTAGTGATTTAGGAAGTTACGAATTTGAACTAAGGATTCCTCAACACTTTCGCACTTGAAAACTTCCTTCTTCATCATTTTTGCCATTTTCTCAAACATTGCGTTCTCTCCCTGGATTAGAATAAAAGGGGCAATGGCTTTGTTCCGAAACACTTTTTCAATCAATGGAGCACAGCTACCGAGCTTCTCATTCTGATTAGAATCTAAGCATAGCACCACTTTTTCAGCTTCCTTTAAAAAAGAAACCCCTTGGCTAATCACAAAGGGTTCGGAGTGGGAGTCGGCTTCGAAAATCAGCGCTTCAGGAAATTCCGTTTTCATCATTTCCACCCATTCGTTCCGAAATTGGATTTGGGCAATGGGCTTTATTTGAAGGTGAATGAATAGGGTCATTTCTGAATTAAAATGCGTTGCACAGTGGGTTTATTGGTTCCGTTTGAAACCCGAATAAGGTAAACCCCAGCCGCCAGTGGTTCTGTGTTTATTTCTTTTGAAAGCCCAGCGGAGATCGGCAGATTGGAGAAAATCATTTCACCTTTGACTGTGTACATTTCTGCCTGTGCATTGGTGTCTGTTCTAATGTAAAAGCTGCTACTGGTGGGGTTAGGGAAGAGCGTGAGCCGAATTGCATTGGTTTCTGATCCATTCTCGGCAATACTTTCATTTTTCAACACAGAAATCCCCCCTCGGTTATTCCCAATGAATAAGGCGGGCTTGCCGTCACCAAAAAGGTCGGCAGCAGCCATCCATGAAATTTGGCTAATAGCCGTAGTTGTTGGGTCATTAAGCAGGTCGTTGTTGAGAATATTTTTTGACGATGAACTTGGAACAAAGTCAGCATTGATTGTGCCTGAAAGAATACTGATTTGGCCCGAAACATCCGTTTTGATTAGCTCTTGTTCCCCATTATTATCTAGGTCTGTAATGAAAATACTGGGGTATAAGGCTTCGAAATTTGCAGCAATGCCAGCGTAGTTTTGAATCACATCTTCAAAAATGAAATTGCCTTTATTTAGGTAAAGGTTTAGCGCACCAAAACGTGTGCCCAGCAGCATGTCTAGATTTCCATTTTTGTTGATGTCATAGAAATAAGCATTGTCGTTTTCGCTAATTGTTATCGAAATATCTTGAGTATTGGCAAAAGAGAAATTGCCTTGATTCAGTTTGTACTGAAGTTTGGTTTCGTTGCTTGCGGTGGTGGATTGATAAATAAGATCTTGCTGTCCATTCCCATGGATATCGGCAAACTGAATTTTAATATTTCTGAGGTTCTGAGACTTCAATCCAAGGAAATCATTGTCGACTAACTCAAAAGCAGGGGCAAACTTTCCACCCGTATTTTCAAATAAGAAAATTGAAGCCACAAAGTCATTCTCGGTGATTTGGCCTCTATTTCCTACGAAGAGATCATAGTCGCCATCGTCATCATAGTCTGCGAAAGCAGGATAGATATTCTCTCCTAAATCGAGCATTTCGTTCTGTAAAAAGGGGGCTGAGCTTCCTGAGAAATCAGGTTGAGTGTCGGTGCCCAAATTGGAATAGACTTTAGAAGTATTGCTGAAATCTACACTATTCAGTACGTTACCATCCGCATTGCTAGAAATCAATAAGTCCTTATTTCCATCAAAATTGACGTCTTCGAAAAAAGCGTTTGGGAATATCTGAAAGCCAGCAGGGTTGGGCGCAGGGTAGCTGCTAAAGGAAGTCATTAATGCGTTTTGCGCATCGCCAACATTCTCCATATAATAGAGCGTTTGGCAAAATTCGTCTGAGGTGATAAGGTCCAAGTCCCCATCTCCTTCTGCATCGAACAATAGGATAGTTTTTCCTCCCGCATGTTCCAATGCTGTTGGGCCATTGATGTCGTAGCTGGTGTTAGCAGCTCCGCCAACATTACATGAATTGCCGGAAAAGGCGAAGCTATTGCACTCGCATTCCGCAAATTCACCCCACCTTCTGGTTTCTCGTGCGAAGGACAAATCATTGCAATTGCCATTTAATTCCATACTCGTATTCTTGTAATAGTCGATGGTGCTGGCCGTGGTAAATCGATAGGCTAGAATGTCCAGGTCGCCATCTCCATCAACATCGGCAATGCCGGGAATGTCGGAAGCGTTTACTTGAATGTTGGCGCCTGAATCGAAGCGTAGAAAGTCCACAGCCTGTTCCCATTCTGGAAGACTGCCTGAACTGATATTCTTGAAAACGGTAATTCCTTGGGGCACGCTGGTGAAAATATCCATTTTGCCATCGCAGTTATAATCGGCCAAAATAAACCAATGGTTGATTTCGGTAGGGAAGATACTTTTGTATTTAGGAGCCCAAATAAATTCGTTGTTCTTGGCCAAGTAGGTAGTCAGTTCGCCCGACATTCTGTGGTAGATGATGAGGTCTTCGATGCCATCACCGTCTAAATCCATCTTCTGAAATTGAGCAGAATTGATTCCCCCTTCCCAAGCACGGTCAAGCATTTCTCCATTTATGGTTAATGGAATGTCATTTTCATAACGAAATGAAAACTGTGCAGACAGGTTTAAAACGAGGAGAAAGAAAATTGACGAAAAGAGAAACTTCATAACACTGTACTGCAAATGTAAAGATTTCAATGATTGCTAGTTTAGGAACGGCATAGCTCGTCATTCTGTATTATCTTGTCGTGCAATTTGACTGACAAAGATTTCAAAACCTATGAACATTGCTTCACTTTACGAAAAATTTAAGGCCTCTACTGGTATAAGTACCGATACAAGGGAAATCGAAATGGGCAATCTCTTTTTTGCGCTGAAGGGTCCCAACTTTAACGCAAACAAACTGGCTGAGCAAGCGCTAAGTCTAGGGGCATCCTATGCCGTAATTGACGACTCGGAATATGAAAATAACCCTCTTTGTGTATTGGTAGGTGATGCTCTTGAAACACTTCAGGCGTTGGCCAATCATCATAGGAGGCAGTTGACTATTCCTATAATTGCCATTACAGGATCGAACGGAAAAACCACTACCAAGGAACTTACAAGAAACGTTCTGGCTACCAAATATATGGTTTCGGCTACGATAGGTAACCTCAATAATCACATAGGTGTGCCCCTTACTTTACTGAGCATTGGAACTGATATTGAAATGGCCATTATCGAGATGGGTGCCAATCATGTAGGAGAAATTGCGGCCCTTTGCAAAATAGCTGAGCCAACGCATGGCTTAATTACCAATATTGGGAAAGCACATTTAGAAGGTTTTGGAGGTTTTGAAGGGGTAATCCGTGGGAAGACTGAAATGTATCATTGGCTGATTGAAAATGGAGGAACCATCTTTGTAAACTCTCAGAATGAAATCCTTTCTAACATAGCCCAACGAAGAATTGAATCGCCTATTTACTATCCTGCTAAAGGTGATTTTCTAGCGCTATCCTTAATTGAAGCAAAACCGAATATTGTTTTTGAAGATGGGGAAGGCAAAAGGACTACCACCACATTAAGCGGTGCATATAACTTCGAAAATATTGCCACCGCACTTTGTGTGGGGAAATACTTTAAAGTAGATATGGAGAAGGCTACACAAGCCGTAGCCACTTATAGTCCGGATAACAATAGGTCTCAAATTTTAGAGAAAGGGAGCAATACCATTATCATGGATGCTTACAATGCTAACCCAACCTCGATGAAGGCTGCCTTAGAGAACTTAAGTCTTCTGAATGCCACGAGTAAACTGGCAATTTTAGGAGATATGTTGGAGCTGGGAGAAACAAGCGAAGCAGAACATTCTGCTATTGGAGCATTGACATCAGAATTGGGAATAGAAGAGGTGATTTTTTGTGGACCTCATATGAAGACTGCTAAGGAAGCAAACCCTAAGGCATTATACTTCGAAACAAAGTCAGCTTTGAATGACCATTTGATGGCCAATATAGTTGAAAACAGAACTATCCTTCTTAAGGGATCTAGGGGTATGGGACTGGAATCAGTCTTAGACTTTATTGGGTAAAAAAAGAGGAACGGTACCACCCGTTCCTCAACCTCAACCTAAGAAACTAGTGACAAGATTATTTCTAATAATGCCACTTGTTAACAATTAACGTTTTGACACTAAGGTGTCAAAACGCTTTTACTCATTATCTTTACCTGCTTGTCTTCAATCTGGAAATGGAGTCCCATTGGGCTACAAACCAGCTGTAGTGCTTCTGTTAAATTTTTGTTGTTGAAATAGCCTGTATAGGTTCTGTCTTGAATGTCATTAATATCAAACTCAAGGTTTACGTCATACTGTCTCTCTAGCTCTTCAAACACTTGGGTGAGCATTACGCTTTCAAAGTCAAAGTCTCCTGTTCTCCAATTATCAATATACACTAAAGAAATGGAAGAAACGTCTTTAATTTCTCCGTCTTCGGTTACTAAAACTTGGCCTGGTGTGATTACTTGAGATTCACCGCTATTCTTAACAATCACTTTAACTTTGCCTGTTTTACAGGCTACTTCCAAAACATTGTTTCTTTCTTTTACATTGAAGCTAGTTCCCATAACGATTACATCGCCAAGTTGAGTTTCGACTGTAAAATCACTTCCTTTTTTCACTTCGAAAAAGGCTTCTCCAATTAAACTCAGCATTCTTTCATTTTTCCATTCGCTTTCCGAGAATGAAACTTTTGAGCCAGCATTCAGATAAACGACTGAACTATCTGGTAGGTAAACCGTCTGAACCTCCGCAAGAGAGGTTGCTATAATTGAGTGATTGGTACTGATACTTGATTGCTTAAAAATAAAGAACGCTCCAATTGCTAAGATTAAAGAAGCCGCAATGCCTATCCAATACGATCTGTATAAAGGAGTTGCTTTTTGAGATTGTTCTTCTGAGAACTTTTTTTCAAGATTAGCCCAAGCCTCCTGTTGGGTGCTTTTATTTGGCACATCAAAACACTCTGTTCTACTCAGGGATTTGAGTAAAATGGATTTTGAATCACCTGAATTAGCATTCTGAAGAAATTCCTCTGAAGAAATCTCACCATTTAGCCATTGCGACTCATATTGGTTAGTGGTTTGGTGCATGAGGTGTTAGTACACACGTATAAGCGGATACCCTACCTTAAGGTCTAGATAAATTAAAAGAAAAGATTTAAGAATATTGAGGGGGTGAAATCAAGCAGTACAATGTCTCGATAAAATTGACTTGGTTCTTCTCCATTACCTATTGCTCGTTCGATGGCATGAATATTTAGCCTTCTGCTTTGAATGTTTTGATGGTTGTATGCATTGAGAATTGAAATACCGAACTCTCCTCTGATTTTTTCATTTTCAAATTTTAAGGCAGCTGAAAGGTCTAGTCTATGATAAGAAGGCAATCGCTCAACGGTTTTATTGAGATTGAGGATTTCGTAATTAACTATGGTGCCATCGTTGTTTCGAATAAAGTTAAGATCTGGTTTGAAAAAGGGTTTTCCGCTGCCATATAAAAAAGTGGCCGAAAGGTTGAACTTCTTAAACTCAAGAATGTGGACGAATTTAGCTTCGTTGCGTTGGTCTAACCTTGAAGGGAGGCGTTGTCCAGCATTTATCTGAGAATAGGTACTGCTTGATTTACTGTGGGTGTAAGCCAGCCATCCGTGATATGGGCCAATCTTTTTCTGTATCAATAGATCAAGTCCTCTAATTTTATCTTCACCATTCGATACAGTTACTAATGGCCGAGGATGGTTAGGCCTCCCGGGGGTGATTATATGTGAAACCGTAAATTCTACCAACCCAGAAACATCTTTATGGTAGTACTCCATATCTACCATAAAACCATTTTTAGAATAATTTAAACCACCAATAAGGTGCTCGGCCTCTATGGCGCCAAACATTTGATCATTGGCCAAATTCCAACCGTCTTGGAGGTTAGAGTGCGGGTCGTCATAAGTGATTTGCCTTGCAAGCTGATAATATTGTCCGTTCGACAACTTGAGTTTTAATGAGGGTGTAAGCTGGTAGGTCATTCCTAGTCGCCTCGCGAAGTAATTTTCGTTTGTGAGGTCTGTGATGTTATGTCTGAAACCGACATTCAGTCTAAAGTTCTTTGTGACCCTGAGTTCGTCTGATGCGTATAACCCAACAATGTTACCCGATTGCTTTCTATTGCCAGTGGGTTGCTGTATTTGTTCATCAATGGTAACATCATTGATTGTGTTAATTGAAGAGATATTGAGTCCAAAATCGATCTTGTGTATCTCTTTTAACTTTAGCTCATGCCTGTAATTGATTTGTAAATCGGCTACTTCGTTGAGACGGTTTGCACCGTGTGTTCTAATGACCTGCTCATTCTTATCTCTGTCTTCGCTTTGAAAAAAGTAGTCAAAGTTGTGGCCTGAATAAGCTAATTGGAAACTTGAATAGTAATTTTTACTCCAGTTTCGTGACCATGTGCCTCCAATGCCTAAGTTTCCCCAAAGGGAGCTTTCATCTATATTTTCGGAAGTGCGATTAGTGCTTGAGCCTGTGATTTGATCAAAGTCAGTATATAGCTCGTCCCGGCCCCAGTACATTGAAAAACTGGCGATGTCTCTATCAGAAAGGTTGTAAGTAGATTTTAAATTGAAATCGTAAAAATGAAAATTTGGCCTGAGCGAGTTGCTGTTTCCTTGGTTGTTAAGTTGGTTCGAACTTTCACGGTAGTTTTTATAAAGCTTCTGAAATAGATTACTCCTAATAATATCTGTGTAGGCCCTTCTAGTACTGAAGTGAATGGCACCCTTGCCTTCATTTAAGGGCGCGTTTACACTCATTCTCGCACTTAGAAGGTTTATGCCGAATGAGTATTCTGGATTATTGAAATTTCCCGATTTACCAGTTATATCCACTACCCCAGAAACTCTATCTCCATATTTAGGGCCAAAACCTCCCTTATAAACCTGTATGTCGCGTACTGCGTCAGGGTTGATTGCACTAAAAACACCAAAAAAGTGATCGAGTCTATATATTTTGAATCCGTCTAGTAATACTAGATTTTGGCTCGATGGGCTATTTCTGATGATAAGATCGGAAGAAGTCTCATCTGTTCCACCAATCCCTGGTAGTAGTTGCAGCGACCTGAAAACATCTAATTCTCCCAAGCTGGATAAAGAAGTTAGACTATTAGGATCAATGGAAATTTGGCTTATTTCTTCTCCATACTGAATTGTATTATCTGTTCGAAGATCAACTACCGTGAACTCTGCTAAATCTAGAGTATTTTCTGCCATGGAAACCCGAATGGTCATTCTGGATTTAGTGGGATCGAGCTTTACTGTACTCTTTTTATATCCCAAATAAGTTACCTCTATAGTCGATGTATCCGTAGGTACTTGACTCAAAGAGAAAAAACCATCTTTATTTGAAACGGTACCTTTGTTTTCTCCAGCAACCCTGATCAATGCATTGGGTAAAAATTCTCCCGTTTCGGCATCGTGGATCATTCCATAAACAGTAAGATCAAACAAGCTAGGGGTATTGAGATCAATATTAACTTGCCCAGGAGTGAGGATTATTTTACCATTTAAAACTCGGTAGTCAATCCCTTTAGACGAGAGTATTTCATCAAGGAAAGTGGTAACGGATTTATTGCTGTATTGACCATTCACTGTAACCCCAGTAACTAAGGCGTCATCATAGGCTATTTTAACATCATACTTGTTTTTTAATACGCGAATGACTTTGGATAATGAGGTATTATTAAATTTTTCGGAAATGGATATATCAGGAAGCTCTTGCGAGTAAAGCAGACCACTAATGAAAAAGAGTATGAGAAGGCAGGTTAATTTTTGCACTGCTTATTGTAACGTTACCTCTTTGTTATTGATTTAAAAATTAAGTCTAATGGTGCAAAACCAATCCTCTATGAGGTAGTTGTATTTCATTTCTTAATATAGTTAAATTTTGTGATTCACTTTGTCTCGTAAGAAAAATAGTGCCCCATGCATGCGTTTTTCAACGGCTTTAACACTTAGTTCCAATCTCTCTGCAATTTCCTTATAGGTCAATTCGTCAATTCGGTTCATTAGAAATACATCTCGTTGCTTTTCAGGCATTGCTGCAATTGTCTGTTGGAGTTGTTCTTTAAACTCCTTTTCCTCTAAAGCGTATAGAGGCGATTGCCCATTAAACTGATCTTTGTTTTTCTCAGCAAAATTAAACACCACTTTGTCATGGCGAAACTTATTGAGTAACATGTTACTGGCGATGGTGTAAAGATAGCTTTTGACAGTCTCTGGATTGACTTCTTCGCGCTTGTCCCAGAGTTTCATGAAGACATCTTGAGTTAGGTCTTCAGCCAAATCAACGTCTCCCGATCTATAGTAAAGGAAGTTCTTGATTGGAGTATAATAGAGATCGAATATTTGTTTGAACTCTACAAGCGTCATTTTAGGATGATTCTATTTTAAGACCCTTGCGAAGTTAGTTAAAATATGGTCTTTAAGGTGCTCAAGCGGCTTTTTGATTCTGTTATGAAAAAAATGAATTTTATTTCACGTTACTATTTGCAATAATGAAAACCAATATTACCTTTGCATTCCCAATTAGGAAGGGCGCTTAGCTCAGTTGGTTCAGAGCACCTCGTTTACACCGAGGGGGTCGGGGGTTCGAATCCCTCAGCGCCCACCAAAAGGCAGTCATTTATGGCTGCCTTTTTTAGTGTTTATGCACTACGTTTATATTCTATATTCCCCATCCACAGACCGCTATTATATAGGTGAAACCGCCTTTGTATCAGGTCGTTTGGAGCAACACAATGGATGTTTTTATAAGAACGCCAGTACCAAGTCTGCTTCGGACTGGGAGTTGTTTTTAGAAATTGAATGTATTGATCGAAGTCAGGCATTGAAGATTGAGCGATTTATTAAGCAACAGAAGAGCCGGAAATTTATAGAGCGATTAAAATCGGAATCAAAAATAATTAATGATCTTTTGTTAAGGTTTAAATAAGGGGTCGGGGTTCGCTCCGAAGCTTCGGAGCCTCAGCGCCCACCAAAAGGCAGTCATTTATGGCTGCCTTTTTT
>NZ_JAXMOQ010000008.1:0-176420 GCF_034669765.1 Roseivirga sp. | reverse complement strand
ACGCTCTTCCGATCTACTGAATAAGGTGCTTATAAAAAGAGATAAAAACATCGCCATTTCTTTTCTAGAATCCAGATCAAAGTATAAATCATATAGACGATATGTTGAATGTGAGGCAGCCTATGATTCTAACAAAAGAAACGTGGTATTCTTCCTTCATTATCAACCCGAAAGGACCACTTTACCCGAAGGAGGTATTTTTAATCAGCAATTTCTTGCGATAAAGCAGCTGAGGCAGATTTTACCGAACGATGTTACTATATATGTGAAGGAGCACCCTTCCACGTATAGAAATTTTTTCAAGTACAAGACACGGACTAAAAAGTTCTATGAGACGATTAGCGCTTTAACCAATGTTAAACTTGTTTCGATGGAGACAAATACTTTTGAGTTAATAGATCATTCGTTATTTGTGGCCACCATTACAGGCACCGTTGCAATTGAAGCGGCATGCAGAGGAAGAGTATCGGTTTATTTTGGTAATTCAGTGTACCAGAACCTTCCAGGTACTATTCATTTTAATGAATTATTAGGAAGTGCTGCATTAATGGAAGAAGTCTTAAATCAAAAGCACGATTTTGAGTTTTCTGAAGTGGAAGAATACTTTCACGAATTGCTTGATTACAGTGCTGGTGACTTAAGTAATGATAAGGATTATTATTCGGGTAAGGATTACTATAATTCAGCGGCCAGTTGCTTAGCGTATTTATTGCTCAATAGACAAAAATAAATATTCATTAATGTCCATTCATATATTTCAAATATGACGGAAAACGAACCGTTTTTTTCAATCGTGACTTCCGTATATAATCGGTCACACAGTATAGTTCGAACTTTAGAATCAATTAGAATTCAACAGAATATTACCTATGAGGTGATCTTGGTTGACGATTGCTCCAGTGATGATAGTGTTGATGTAATACGTAATTATATTTCGGAATATGACCTTCCTTGGCAGTTGGTAACTTCTGATATTAACCGTGGTTACCTTACGGCAGTCAATAAGGGTGTAAATCTCTGTAAGGGAGGGTTTGTAATCCCAATGGATTCGGATGACTATTTCCCGAATGCAGATACTTGCCACGAGATGATGAAAATTATTCTATCTCAGCCAGATCAAGAGCTATTCATGTTTAGGTGTATAACGGAAGGCGGGGATAAATTATCAAACAACCCAGAATTCAATGGAGTGTTGTCCTTTAAGGATTATTTCTCAAGAAAGGTGAGTGGCGAGTACTTGCCAGTGCCAAGTCTGAAATCATTTAGGGAATCACCATTTAATGAAAAATTGAGGCTGGGCTCAGGCTTGACCTGGAGGAAAATCACAGAAAGGGCTGGTTCAGTATTTATAAGCTCATTTGTAGCAAGGGTCTATGATAATACTGGAGAAGATCGGTTGAGTCAACCAGGTAAGGCCTATTTGGAGAATACGCTCAAATATTGCTTAACAGATTTGAGAATGAACCTCTATAATTATCTGAAATACGACATCAGGAGAGGATTTAAACTCTTAAAAAAGATTGTTAGCTTAAAAAAGCAACTGTTGAAGCTAAGCGCCAATAAGGGTAGTTAGGTTAGAATTCATTGTCGTTTTGTGAAAAAAGTAAACAGTAGATTGAATGAGTTTTAGCCAAGAAATAATACAAGGGAAGCGTTTTGAGTTTGGAAAGAACTGGAACTCATTTCTAAAGACATTGGATGATAAGCGAATAGAAGTAGCTATAGATTCATTGAAAGAAATGCTAGAGGTTGAAGATTTGGCTGGGAAGAAATTTCTTGACATTGGTAGCGGAAGTGGACTTTTTTCTTTAGCGGCTAAAAAACTAGGAGCGGAAGTATACTCTTTCGACTTTGATACGGATTCTGTAGGCTGTACAAAATATTTAAGAGATACTTATTTCCCTGAATCCAATTGGATAGTAGAAGAAGGTTCTGTTTTGGATGTTGACTATGTTAAATCTCTAGGACAGTTCGATATTGTATATTCTTGGGGAGTATTGCACCATACTGGACAGATGTATAAGGCGCTTGACAATGCTGCTCTTCCTGTTAAGGATGGAGGTAAACTTTTTATTGCCATTTACAATGATGAAGGAGCTAAATCCAAGGTTTGGAAAAAGTTAAAAAGACTATATGTCAAATCTACAGCAGGAAAGTACTTCACTATCATGTTATATACCCCTTATTACTTACTTAAGAACTTCCTTATGGATATTCTCTATTTAAGAAAGCCCCCATTGGCGAGGTATAGAGATTTTAAGAAGAAGAGAGGGATGTCATGGAAGCATGATTTAGTGGATTGGCTAGGTGGATATCCATTTGAAGTAGCGAGTATTCCTGTGATATTCAATTTTTATAAAAAGAGGGGTTTTATCTTGAATGTAGTTACGGCCAAAAAAGGTAAGGGCTGTAATCAATTTGTTTTCGCAAAAGGGGGACTTAATAAATAGGTATAAAAGCCATTTCTATGTGCGGTATTGCCGGCTTTATAGATTTTTCTCATCACTCTTCAAAAGAGCAGCTAATAGCAATGACGGATACCTTGACACATCGAGGCCCCGATGCTAGTGGCTATGTGTATGCTCAGAACGAAATCTATCAACTGGGCTTCGGGCACAGAAGACTCTCAATTTTAGATTTGAGTGAAAATGGACAGCAACCGATGTACTCAACTGATGGCCAGTATGCCATTGTATACAATGGAGAAGTGTATAATTTTCCTGAAATTCGGTCATGGCTACACGCTAAGGGCTACCGTTTTAAATCAAATTCTGATACAGAGGTGATCCTCTATGCGCTAATTGAAGAAGGAATTAAGGCCATCGATAGGTTTATAGGGATGTTTGCCATTGCTTTTGTGGATAAAGTAAAGCAAGAGCTGTTTCTAATTAGAGACAGGGTAGGTGTTAAACCGCTTTATTATTCTTGGGACAGTAAAACCTTATTGTTTGCGTCTGAAACTAGGGCTTTTCACAATCATCCAAGCTTCAAAAAGAACCTGAACCCACGGTCAATCGCTAGTTACTTGGATTTTGATTATATCAAAGGAGGCGGATCTGTCTTTGAATCTGTCAACTCGGTAAAACCAGGACACTACGTTAAATTAGATTTGACTACGAAGGACATAATAGAATGTGAATATTGGTCTATTGATGACTCTTTTCAAAATGAAAATCAGACGGCTGATCTAACAAAAACCATCGATGATTTGGATGATCTTTTAGTGGATGCATGCAAATTAAGAATGGTTTCAGATGTGCCTGTTGGTGTTTTTCTGAGTGGAGGGCTAGATAGTACAACTGTAGCAGCGATTCTTCAGAAACATCATTCCTCTACCATTTCTACCTTTACAATTGGCTTTGATGAGAAAGAGTTTAATGAGGCAGAAAAGGCGAAAGCCATAGCCAAATATTTAGGTACCGACCATCATGAGTTGTATTGTTCTGAAAATGAGTTGCTTGATATATTTCCTCGACTTCCAGAAATATACGATGAGCCTTTTGCCGATAAATCGGCAATCCCAACTACTCTGGTGAGCGAATTTGCAAGGAAGCACGTTACAGTAGCCCTTTCTGCAGATGGGGGAGATGAGGTGTTTGCAGGCTATAATAAATATTCAAACGTTCTTGATCGTTACGCTCAAATTGCTGGACAAAGTGATTTTTTTAGGTGTGGAAAAAAGGAAACCTATAAATTGCTCCATGAGTTGGCCTCATCTTTATCGGGGTCGCAATCAAAGGTGGCATTAAAGACCTTTTCCGAACTCAAGTACTTAGGGCAGTTTCCAGATGTTGTAGAAATGATGATTTCTAGCACTCATAATTTCGGAAAGAGAGATTTGGAAAAACTGCTATCTACATACAAGGAAATCCATATAAGGAATAATGTCATTCTAAATAGAGACCATTTGACTCAAATCCAAGCTTACGATTTCAAGGATTACCTACCCGATGATATTCTAATCAAGTTGGATAGAGCAGCGATGAGTGTGAGTCTTGAAGGACGTGAGCCTTTGTTGGACCATAGAATTGCGGAATTTGCAGCTAGGTTACCAAGTGATTTCAAAATAAGAGATGGGGTTAAGAAATACATATTAGCCGAAGTAAATGCCAAATATATTCCACGCAACCTTACTGAAGGGCCTAAGAAGGGTTTCGCTATTCCAAAGAAGAAATGGATGCATATGCACTTAAAAGACCATGTAATGACCTATCTAAGTGATGTCAAGGTTAAAGATTCGGGAGTTTTTGATTTGAACTATGTTCGCGGATTAAGAAAGCAATATGAAAGGGGTTATTCGAACAATAGAGTTTGGAACATAATGCTCTTTCAAATGTGGCACGAACGATGGATGAAGTGAACGGATTCAAATAGATGAAAGTCGTAATTATCAATGCTCATTATACGCACACCCTGGGTGGCTCAGAAATCCAGTGTCATCAAATCGCTTATGGGCTAACTGAATGGGGTATTGATTTAGTCTATTTGGCCGTTGGCGGTTACGACAGTGCCATAGATTTGCCATATAAAGTTCTCGCTGTAGAAAAGAATTCAAAATCAATCGTTCAAGCTTGTAAGCAACTTCAAACGGATGTTATTTATTGGCGATTCAATAAGACCTTGCTTGCTTCTGTTATTAAAGAGGTCAAGCCATTTAATATGCAACTGATTTTCTCTGTAAGCCATATTCATGATTTAAAGCCTTTTGCCTACAAACCTATTCCCAACCTGAGTGTTTTTGGTCGGTTGAAAAGAAGGATAGGGCATTTAATTAAAGGGCTTAAGTTTCAAAGTGCCTTTAAGAAAATTGATGGGGTGGTTTGCAATAACGAAGAACATTTGAGTCACATCACTCACGCAAATAAAATTTATATTCCTAACTCTCCTTTTTTAGAGTTTGAAGAATTTTCATGGCCTAGACCTTACGTTGTTTGGGTTGGGAATATCAAGGCCCATAAACACCCGGAGTTATTTATTGATTTAGCGAAATCGTTTGAGCATCAGCGAGTTGATTTTTTAATGGTTGGAGATATCCAACAACAGGCATATGAATACCTAAAAACATCCAAAGAACTACCAGGTAATTTTTATTATCTAGGGCCTAAGCGAATATTTGAAACGAATGGAGTAATCAAATCTTCATTGTTTTTGATACATACCTGTGAACCTGAGGGATTTCCGAATGTGTTTTTGCAAGCTTGGGGTTTTGAAAAGCCTGTAGTTTCGGCTTTTTTCGATCCTGGGTCAATGATTGAAAAATATGATGTAGGTAGAATTTCTAACAACCTTAGCAACCTCTACACCGATGTAGAACAGTTGATTAAAGATCAACAATTACGTAATGAAATTGGCTTACGTGCTCGTGATTTAATTGATAGGGAATTTATTAGAACGAGTAACGTAAAGAAGCTTCTAGGGTTTATAAAGGAAATCCAGCACTCTTAGAATAATGAAAATCACCTACCTATCAGATTCAGCAATACCTTCAAAAAGAGCAAATAGTGTTCATGTAATGCATATGTGCAATGCATTCAGGGAGTTGGGGCATGAAGTTACCCTTTTCGGGCTTAAAGGGGATAATGCCACTTTTGAAGAAACAATGAGTTGGTATGGGGTGTCTAGTTTTGATATTGAGCTTACAGCGCTAAGAATTCCAAAGCTTACACTTTGGTTACACGCGAAAAATATGTTGCGTGCGGTAAAGAAGATACAACCTGATCTGATTTTCGGAAGGTCACTATACGGTTGTTACTTATTGGCTAAGAATGGTTATAAGGTGTGCCTTGAAACGCACGACCCAATAAATACGCTTACCAAGCAACAAGTAAAAATCTTCAACTGGCTTTTGAAATCACCTAATTTGATTGGGCTGGTAGTGATCAGTGAGGCTTTGAAGAAAATTATACTGAGTCAAACAACACTCATAGGTGAAGATCGAATTCTTGTGGCCCATGATGGAGCCACTTTACAAAAATTTAATAATGAAGAGTTAGAATCTTACGCATGGCCGACTCCAGTGAATGGAAGATTGCAAATGGGATATGTCGGTACAATCTCTAAAGGCCGGGGAATTGAATTGATAATTTCTTTGGCTGAGAGGTTTAATGATTTAGATTTTCATATCATCGGAGGAAGAAAAGAAGATCTTTTAGGTATAGGCTTACAAGGGGTCCGAGAATGGAAGAACGTTTTTTTTCATGGCTTTGTGTCTCCTAAAGAAGCGGCATTGGCCAGAAAGAAATGTGATATTCTGTTGGCACCTTATCAAGAGGATGTCACGTTAAGAAGTGGAAAGAATACTGCTAAGTATATGTCTCCATTAAAGGTTTTTGAATATATGGAGGCTGGTAAAGCCATTATAGCTTCTGATTTACCGGTTTTAAGAGAAGTGTTAGTGAATATGGATAATTGTATCTTATGTCATCCATCACAATTAGAAGCATGGGAGAAATCTTTATCCCTTTTAGTTAAAAATGAAAAGCTACGATTAGAGCTTGGGTCGAGAGCTCAAATGCATTTGATCAACAGCTATTCTTGGAATAGAAGGGCGGAACGAGTTCGCTTATTTATGAGGAAAAAAATTATTTCTCTTAGTTAAAGTTGCATTTTCAAATTATAATTATTTCAGCATGAAGTTGTTAATGAGTCTTTACAGGCATGTACTCATTTTCGGGAGATCTGGTTTTCTGGTCTTTTGGAAAGTTAAAAATAAGCGCACAAATGATATTAAAACATCCAAGGTTCGAACTCCAATAAGCTTGAGAAGCGGGACGAGTGATATCCCCTTGTTTTATGAGATTTTCTGGAAAAATGAGTATGATTTTAACCTCCCCTTTGCCCCAGTGAATGTAATTGATGCGGGCGCCAATATAGGCTTAGCGGCACTCTTTTTTGCTAATAAATACCCAAACACCAAAATAATTTCGATTGAGCCAGAGAAATCTAATTTTGATCTGATGCTTATGAATATAAATGATTATCCAAATATAATTCCGCTAAGGAAAGGTCTTTCAAACTTGAGTAATCAAAAAATTGAAGTTTATGAAAGTGATAAAGGTAAATGGGGGTTTACTACAGGATTAGTCTCAGAATCTTTACACCAAGATGATGAGCGAATTATATCGACAATTTCTATTGACGATATAATGGCGATGTATAATCTAGCTTATTTAGATATTGTTAAGATTGATATTGAAGGAGCCGAGAAAGAAGTATTTGAATCGAATTATGAAAATTGGTTGCCCAAGACTCGTTGCCTAGTTATTGAGTTGCATGATAGGTTGCAATTAGGCTGTTCAAAGAATTTCTTCAATGCCATAGGCCGCTATAATTTTAGTTTATCACAGAAGGGGGAGAATTTGATTTTACTAAATCAAGATTTGCTTTAGTAAAAACTCTAATCGTAATTATTTAGATATTAGATAAATTTAGAATTTCACTCAAATATAGTATCTACTGTATTGAATGTAGTTTTGAATTTGAGTAAAAATAACTTCCAACAATGAATGTAGCCATTATCACTGCCCGTGCAGGCAGTAAATCCATCATCAATAAGAATATTTTAGAAGTAAAGGGTAAACCCCTTATCTACTATCCAATTAAGGCATCGTTAGATGCGCTTAAAATTGACAAAGTCTTTGTATCAACTGATGGCGAAGGTATAGCAGCAGCAGCAGAGAAATACGGTGCTACCGTTATCCCTCGTCCAGATGAATTAGGGGGCGACAGTATTAATCATGGCGAGGTCATCAAGCATGCCGTGGAATGGGTTGATCAACGTTATGAAAACCTCGAGAATGTGGTTTTACTGCTGGGAAATACGGTTTATATAGATGGTAGTATCATTGATAAGTGCCTCCAGAAACTTGATGATGAAAAGAGTCTGGATTCCTGCATGACGGTATGGGAAGCGCAGGATGATCACCCACTAAGGGCAATGGAGATTGCTGAAGATGGCCTTTTAAGGCCTTACGGAAATGTAGAGCGGAATGTATCAACAGAGAGGCAATCTTATCAGAAAGCCTATTATTACGACCAAGGGGTCTGGGCTTTTAGGAAATATACAGTGCAAAGTCATGATGGACCGAATCCATGGTGGTGGATGGGTAAGAAATCAGCCCCTATTATTCGTACCTGGGTTACGGGTCGCGATATCCACACTTATTTCGATGTAGGTATTAGCGAATGGTGGCTGGAAGGATTAGATAAAATAAAAGAAGTCCTGAGTAAATCTTCTGAAGATGGCTTATAGAATACTAACGACAACTTCTTCTTTCGGTAAAGTAGATCCAGCTCCTTTGGACTTACTGAAAACAAAGGGTTTTGAGGTAACCGTGAATCCGTATGGCAGAAAACTGTCTGTAGAAGAATCAAAAGAAATACTGAAAGACTATGATGGTTTAATTGCCGGAACAGAATCGCTCAATGAAGAGGTGCTGAATGCTGCAGCGGACTTAAAGTATTTATGTCGATTAGGGGCAGGCATGGATAATGTAGATTTCAGTGCAGCTGAAAGACTTAATATCACTGTTGAAAATACACCAAGCGCCCATGTAGATGGTGTGGCAGAGCTTACCTTAGGAGGTATCCTGTCTTGCCTGAGAAGTATTGCCAATGCCCACACGAATATCACCAATGGTATTTGGGAAAAGCCAATGGGTAGCTTGTTGAAAGGAAAAACTGTTGGTATTATTGGTTTGGGTAGAGTTGGTTGCCGACTTGTTGAGTTACTTGCTCCTTTTAAAGTAAAGGTTTTGGCTTTCGATTTATATGAAAATACTGAGTTTGCTAAAAAACAGAATGTGACCTATGTTGCAATCGATGAATTGATCAGCGCATCAGATATTATCACTATTCATACTCCTTTTTCTCCGGAGGCCAAGCATATGGTCAATACCGAGTTTTTCACCAAAGCGAAGAAGAACCTATGTTTGGTTAACGCATCACGTGGTGGTTTGGTAAATGAGGATGCATTACTTGAATTTTTGAATTCAAATCCCACAGCTTCTGCCTATCTTGATACTTTCGAAGAAGAGCCATATGTAGGCCCTTTGAGTAAAATGAAGAACTGCACGCTCACTCCTCACATTGGTTCTTATGCCAGCGAAGTAAGAATCAATATGGAAATGGAAGCGGCACAAAACGTGATTAAATTCTTTAAAAAATAATGAGCAAAGTTTTAGTAACAGGAGGGTCCGGTTTTTTAGGCAGCCACATTGCCGATGCACTTTCTGATATCGGGCATGAGGTTACTATTTTTGATCAGGTAGAATCACCCTTTTTACGAAAGGATCAGCATTTCATTCATGGTGATGTTCGTGATGCTGAAAAACTTATAAAGCAACTTTCAGGCTTCGATTATGTGTATCATTTAGCTGCTTTGGCTGATTTAAATGCTGCCAAAAATCGTCCTGTGGATACCGTGTCCATAAATATTCAAGGAACAGTAAATATGCTTGAGGCCTGTAGAATAAATAAGGTTAAGCGATTTGTTTTTGGCTCTACGGTATATGTATATAGTCGCGAAGGTAGCTTTTACCGATGTAGCAAGCAGGCTTGCGAAAACTATGTGGAGGAATATTTTAATCAGTTCGGTTTAGAGTATACGATTCTCAGGTATGGTAGCCTTTATGGGCCCAGAGCGGATATGACAAACGGAGTTTACCGTCTACTTAAAAATTTCATGGATCAAGATGAAATGGAACATAGCGGTAAGTCAAATGATAAGCGTGATTACATTCATGTCTATGATGCCGCCAGATTAAGTGCTTCAATTGTAGACCCTCAGTACGTCAATAAAAATTTAGTATTGACAGGTAATGATAAATTAGAGATTGCTGATTTGTATAAAATGTTCAGTGAAATTTTAGGCAAAGAAGTGAAAATAAGATTCTTAGGTGACGAAGGTACTACTAATGGACATTACAATATTACTCCTTACGCTTATACACCTAAAATTGGAAATAAGCTGGTTTCTAATGAATATGTAGATATGGGACAAGGTCTTATTCAAGTTATAGAACAGATTGATTCGACTCACTGATTCTAGTTCTTTAGTTCTCCCGCATTCAAACATTTATTCCTTTCAATGATAATAAAACCAATTTCATACACTGAATTAAGAAATTACAAATGCATGTTCTTCGATTTTGACGGTGTAGTGTTGGAATCAGGTAATATAAAAACCGATGCTTTTGTGGAACTATATGCTCGGACAGGAATTGAAGAACAGGTAAGAGAACATCATTTGGCACATCAAGGCGTAGCGCGTTATGAGAAGTTCAAATGGATTTCTGAAAACATTTTAAAAGAAGAGCATACAGAAGAAATGGGGACCGAGCTTGGTAAACGTTTTTCTGAACTGGCAAAAGCCAAAGTGTTGGCAGCACCGTTTGTTCCTGGCTTTCGTGAAATGATCACCTTCATTCGACAACAAAATATTTATTGTGTAGTGGCTTCTGGCACTCCCCAAGAAGAATTGAGAGACATTGTGATAGATCGAAAATTAAGCCCATTCTTTGACGAAGTTTATGGCAGTCCTCGGAAAAAGGCTGAGATTACGCTAGAAGTATTGCAAAGGAAACAGTTTAAAAAAGAAGATTGTCTATTCTTTGGTGATGCCAGCACCGATCATCAAGCAGCTGAACAAACTGATATCGATTTCTTTGCCAGATTAACTCCCGAACTTTCTGATTATTGGGAAAATGCAACATATAAATATGGAGCACTTGACTTCTCAAAAATGCAATAGTTGATAATGTTGAAACGATTGAAAATTCTTTTTGTCCGACCTGCTTTGGGCTATGGTGGTGCCGACAGAGTAACTGTAAATCTACTTCAAGCTTTTGATAGAGATAAATTTCAATGCGATTTAGCTTTGATGCGTGCAGAAGGTGAGTTTTTAGACCAAATCCCAGAAGATGTCCAGCTTTTCGACCTTAAATCTAAATCGCTTTGGTCGATGTGGAAGCCACTGAAGAAGTTAATTTCTGAAAGTGACTATGATGTGGTGTACTCGACCTGTGGTGGTGCTTCCATGCCTCTGATGCTAGCTGCTTGGCTAGGTCGGTTTAAAGGGGTTACTGTCGTTTCTGAAAGAAACATCCTTTTCCCGCCTAAAAAAAGCAAGGCTAAAAGGCGACTGATGATTTTAATTAAGGCCTTCCTCTATAAAAAGGCAACATGGGTAACTGCTGTTTCACAGGGAGTGGCCATTGAGTGTAGTAATATACTTGGTGTAAAATCAGAACGCATTAAAGTAGTTTATAATCCCATTGTGAACAAGACACTGTTGGAAGGTGCCAGAGATGAGATTAAGCATCCATTCTTTGGTCAATATGATCAAACCGTATTAGCCGTTGGGCGCTTTGAGTGGCAGAAGGATTACGACACTTTATTGAGAGCCTTTAAAAAAGTAGCACAGGTAACTGACAATGTGGGGCTGTTTATTTTAGGGAAGGGTCCGTTAGAAAGTCATTTGCGCACCATGGTTTCAGATATGGAAATGGAAGACAAAGTGTGCTTTGCGGGCTTCGATACTAACCCCTTTAAATATATGGTTGCAGCAGATGTTTATGTACTGAGCTCTCAACATGAAGGAATGCCTGGCACGCTTGTTCAAGCTATGGCTTGTGGGGCAGCGTGTATTGCAACAGATTGCCCAACAGGCCCAAACGAACTAATAATTGATGGCGAAAATGGATATTTGGTGGAGGTGGCGGATGATGCTGCCTTGGCCGAAAAAATATTGAGCTTATTGATTAATAATGATTTGAAATCAAAATTCAGAAATGCCGCTCCGATTGCGGTAGAGCAATATTCTGAAAAGAACGGAGTAGTCTCATATTTCAATTTTCTAGAAAAATGAAGTTGGCCATTCTCATTACTAACCCAAATCATCATTTAGAGCTTACCATTGAAGCAGCTAAGTTGATTAAGGAAAAAGGGCATCATGTTAGATATGTGTCTCTTTGTGAACTAAGAAGAATGACAAGCCCAGAAGACAGCTTCAAAAGTCATAGGCTTGACTATATTAAATTCCAAAATCTATCTAAAAATTTAAAACCTAGCTCAGGTAAGCGTACTTTAGGTAAAAGTGATTCTTTTATAAGGTCCGTGGTAAGAAGGGTCTTTTGGCTTGTAAGGCTTAAACCTTTCATTAAAAAGTCATTATCTGGTTTTGATAAAGTCTTGATGATGAATGACTCAGCTTTCCCTGGAGATAAAATATGCGAATGGCTCAAGCATAAATCAATACCCTTTTACCTTTTGCAAGAAGGAATTAGGTTTCCGTTGCCCAATGAGGCAGAAATTAAATATGGGGCAAACGGTGCAGAAAAAGTGATGGTATGGGGAGAACGCTCTGCTAAACACTTTCGGCCTATTGTATCTACCGCAACAAAAGTGGTGGTTACTGGTTCACCAAAGTTTAATAAGTTTTTGGAAGAAATTCAATCCAACCCGGTAAATAACGTTACCCAAAGGGTTTTAGGAGTATTTACCAATCCTATTGACGATCAAGGTTTTTGTAGCCCCAAGGCTAAACTTGATTTGTTCGAGAGATTTGTTCAACGAGCTGCTTCACAAATAAAAAGCATGAACATACAACTTGGCATTAAATGTCACCCTCGAGAAGATATTCAGGAATATTTAACCATTGCCAAAAAGTATATACCAGCAATTGAATTGTCCAAATCAATTGTAGAAGCAATATTAATGGTGGATGCGGGAGTTATTATGGCTTCTACCGTGGGTTTGGAACTTATGGGGGCAAAGAGAGGGCTAGCTCAATTGGAAATACCAAATCATGGCTATGTATTCGATTACCATGAAAGTTCAGAGGTACTCCAAGTACCACTAGAGGGGGATTTCGATTTATCGGTCCTTTTCGGTGAGCCAATTGAAATTCCTTATTTTTATGAACACATTGCAATAGGGAATGCAGCCAAAAAGATAACTTCCGTTTTAACAGAAGCATGCTAGATATTTTTAAACATACATTAGGAGCAAAAGGCTGGTTAAGAGCATGGGCTATTTATCTGATCGCCTTCCCGTTTTATTTTTTTCCAGCGGGTAGCGCCCAACCCTCAGATATATTCATTGTGGTAATGATTGGTTTGTATGTCGTAGCCCGTAAGTTTAATCTTAGTGGTTCGCTTATGGAGTCTTTCTCTCGATTCATGAGGTTCTGTGTGTACATTACCATTGTAAACTTAGGGGTGTTTATTTCTTTGCTCGGAGAGGCGAATAAGGGGCTGCCATGGTTTGTTTTTAGTGCGTTTTATTTCTACAACTTGTTTGTCATGGGGTTTGCACTGTCTCTATATCGGCAATATGGCAAACGATTTTTATATACTACGGTATATAGCTGCTTAATAGCTGCGGCACTTCAGATTACACTGTCCTTCTTTTTGGAAACGGGAGGAGAGGGTATAAGAGGATCTTTGTTTTTTACAAACCCAAATCAACTAGGGTATTATTCTTTATGTGGTTTGGCCATAGTATTGGTGTTGGAAACCATGATTAAACTGCCAAAACTGATGGTCTATCTTGGTTTCTTTCTCTTTAGCTATTTGGCTTTGATAAGTGTTTCTAAGGCAGCAATAGGGGCAATGGTTATTCTTTTTGGGGTGTATTTATTGGCCAATGGAATACTTTCTACAAGAAATATATTTGCACTAATAGTAGTAGGGGGGCTGGGAGTTTTTGGACTAACAAAGACCGAGTTTGGTGCAAATTTTCAAAAAAATCTAGAAGCGAGAAATCTGAATGAAGCGGATCGGCCAGAGGAAATTACAGAGTGGCAATATAGAGGGTATGATAGAATCTCAAACCATCCAGAATATATGGTTTTTGGAGCAGGAGAAGGGGGCTATAATCGATTCGATACATTTATTGAAGGGCACGAAATGCACTCATCATTTGGAACAATTGTTTTCTGTTATGGCATACCAGGTACTGTCTTATTTGTAATGTTTATCTTCTCTTTACTGAAGAAGCTACCATGGTATTATGTAGTATATTCCTTACCACTGTTTGCCTATGGTGTAACCCATATGGGCTTAAGGTTTACCATCTTTTGGGTTGCATTGATGATGTTCCCCATTATTCGAGTAGAAAGGAGTAAGTTGAAGTTTGTAAAAATGTACTTGATGAAAAAGAGAGAAAAGGAAAGGGTCGAGGCTCTTTTGAACAAGCCTAATCTTTTGAACCATAACATTTCATAAGAACAAGGATGACAAAAGAGAATAACCGACCTCTAAAGTTGTTAAGGCTTACTACTGTTCCTATGTCCCTATCTCTTTTATTGAATGGTCAGTTCGCTTATTTTCAGAGTGTTGGATTCAATGTTGAAGTTGGATCAGCAGCAGGGCCAGAAATAGAGCATATTATTCAAAAAGAAAATGTACTTCATCATCAATTTCCGTTTAGTCGAGAAATATCCCCGCTTAGTGACCTGAAAGCTCTATTTCTTATGATCAGGTTTTTAAGGAACAACAGTTTTGATATCGTTCATACCCATACCCCGAAAGCGGGTTTAATTGGGATGATGGCTGCCTGGTTTTGCAATGTTCCTGTACGAATGCATACAGTAGCTGGGCTACCACTGATGGAAGCAAAAGGTTTTAAAAGAAGAGTTCTGATACTGGTTGAGCGCATTACTTACCGTTGTGCAACAAAGGTTTATCCCAATTCTTTTGCCCAGAGGGAATACATTAGAAAGAATATTTTTTCTAACCGTGAAAAACTAAAGGTCATAGGTAACGGGAGTAGTAATGGGATCAATTGTGATTATTTTCAGTCTTCTTCAGCTTTAATTGAAAAGGCAAAACAGATTAGATCGGAACTCAAAATTCCTTTTGATAAACATGTAGCAATTTTTGTTGGCAGGGTCACAGGAGATAAAGGTATTAATGAGCTTGTCAATGCTTTCAAAACGTTTCAAGACCTACACTTGATTTTGGTAGGGCCGTTAGAATCAGAACTGAGTCCTTTGGAAACGAGCGTACTGAAAGAGATTGAAGGAAATCCAAAAATACATTTGGTTGGCTTTCAATCCGATGTTCGTCCCTATATATTGGCTAGCAGCTTTTTGGTTTTCCCCAGTTATCGTGAAGGATTTCCTAATGCACCTATGCAAGCAGGGGCCATGGGCATACCTTGTATAGTAAGTGATATCAATGGTTGTAATGAAATTATCATTAACGAGGCGAATGGGTTGCTCATACCTCCAAAAAATGTAGAGGCAATAAGGATAGCAATCTTGCGATTGGTAGAAGAACCGACTTTAAGGGATGCCCTAAAACAGAAAGCAAGGGGTATGATCGTTGAACGATATGACCAGAAATTCCTTTGGGAAGCATTGCATATAGAGTATCAGGACCAAATTCGAAGATATGTACATTAAATACTTTAAACGCATCTTCGATTTCTGCGGGGCATTTCTTTTATTATTATTCGCAAGTCCTCTCTTGGTAGTGGTAACTTTGTGGTTGAGTATCGTAAACTCTGGTCGTCCATTTTTTTTCCAACTCAGACCAGGTAAGGACGAGAAGATATTCAAAATCATAAAGTTTAAAACTATGACAGATAAAAAGGGCTCAAATGGTGCTTTACTTCCTGACGATGAACGGTTGACAACAGCTGGTAATTTGGTAAGGAAACTGTCGATCGATGAGTTTCCTCAAATGATAAATGTTTTAATAGGAGATATGTCCCTAATTGGCCCGAGGCCACTTTTAGTCGAATATTTACCTCTTTATTCTGAGGAACAGCAAAGAAGACATAACGTTCGCCCTGGTATTACTGGCTGGGCCCAAGTTAATGGTCGAAATGCTGTAGATTGGAAAAAAAAGTTTGAAATGGATGTATGGTACGTTGATCATGGTTCTTTTTTATTAGACTTGAAAATCTTGTTTTTGACAGTGAAAAAGGTGCTTCTTTCCGAAGGGATTAGCGGAGAAGGAGTAATGACAATGGAAAAGTTTAAAGGTAATTTATGATTCTTATTGGAGCTTCCGGTCACGCAAAAGTCATATTGGATATTCTAGAGCAGAATGGAGTTAAAGTAGAGTGTCTGGTAGATGCTAACCCTAGTCTTACTTCTCTATGTGGATATGCCGTGGAGCATGATTCCACTTTTGATTTTAAAGGAAAGGATGCTATTCTGAGCATTGGCTCAAATAAAAGTAGAGAAAAGCTTAGTAATTTACTGCCATGTACTTTTAAATCTGCCATTCATCCTAAAGCAACTATAGATAAGACGGTGAAGATTGGTGAAGGTACCGTGGTGATGGCAGGGGTAGTGCTTAATCGACACGCTGTAGTAGGCAAACATGTAATAATTAATACATCTGCCTCTGTCGATCATGATAACCTTATAAAAGATTATGTTCATATTAGTCCTAATGCTACCCTTTGCGGAACAGTAACTGTTGGTGAAGGCACACATATTGGGGCTGGTGCTACAATAATTCCTAATATAAGTATTGGTAAATGGGTTGTAATTGGAGCTGGTGCTGTCGTAATTAACGATATTCCAGACTACGCAGTAGCGGTCGGTAATCCGGCTAGAATAATTAAGTATATCAATGAGTAATGAAAGGATATGGCTGTCATCTCCCCACATGGGCGGTAGCGAGCTTAAGTATGTAAAGGAAGCCTTTGACACCAACTGGATTGCTCCATTAGGGCCTAATGTCGACAATTTTGAAAAGGAGTTAGGAGAGTATTTAACTGTGGATCACGTTGCTGCATTGTCCAGTGGTACTGCTGCCATTCATTTGGCATTAATCATTTTAGGTGTTAAGTCGGGGGATGAAGTTATAGCCCAGAGCTTCACTTTTTGCGGCACAACTAACCCGATATTATATTTAGGAGCAACACCCGTTTTGGTTGATAGTGAAAAGGATACCTGGAATCTTGATCCTGTTTTACTCGAAGAAGCTATTCTTGATCGAATAAAAAAAGGGAAAAAGCCAAAAGCAGTCATTATGGTTCACCTCTACGGTATGCCTGCTCGAATGAAAGAACTTTTAGCGATTTGTAATCGCTATGAAGTCCCTTTGATAGAGGATGCCGCAGAGGCATTGGGTTCAGTCATTGACGGCAGACAGGCAGGGAGTTTTGGACATTTTGGTATTCTATCTTTCAATGGAAATAAGATCATTACAACCTCTGGAGGAGGGGCCTTAGTAAGTAATAATAAAGAATGGATTGATAAATCTCGTTTTTTGGCCACTCAAGCTAGGGACGAGGCACCTCACTATGAACACACAGCGCTAGGGTATAATTACAGGATGTCAAATATTTTGGCGGGTGTTGGTCGTGGACAATTAGAAGTACTAGATAATCATGTATTAAAAAGGAGAGAGGTTAACGCGTATTATCGTAAACATTTGAACCTTGAGGGGCTTTGCTTTCAGTCAGAAATGACTAGGTTAGATTTATCTAATTATTGGTTAACTTCAGTCAAAATTGAACCTGAACTACTTGGTGTAAACCGCGAAGAAGTTCGACTTGAATTATGGAAAAGTAATATAGAAACCCGACCTCTTTGGAAGCCCATGCATTTACAACCTTTGTATAAAGATTGCCCATATTATGGGCATGGCGTTAGTGATGAGCTGTTCTTGAAAGGATTGTGCCTACCGTCTGGCTCTAATTTAACTTTAGTAGAATTGGAAAGAGTGGTAATTGGGTTTAATGAAGCTATTAACAGACAGTGAAAAGAAGCATTCGGACATTAAATATTTTACCAAGGTGGATTATAGTACTAATCGACTTAGTCGTGTATTTATTATCTGCATTGGTTGGTTATTTACTTCGTTTAAATTTTAACCTTGACTCCCTTTATGAATATAATTTCCTACGGGGAATAGTTATTTTCACGCTTGCGGGGCTTATTAGTTCTCTGGCGACAAGGAGCTTTGCAGGGATCATTCGCTATACTGGTATTCAAGATACGTTAAGGGTTCTCTATGCCAGTTTGATTACGCTGGTTATCGCATTGGGAATTAATACAATCTCTGAAAATGCAATTCCGTATTCCATTGCGGCCATTGCTTTTTTTGTATCTGTGGTTGTATTGACTAGCTATCGTTTGGTGGTGAAAGAGCTTTTTGCGTTCTATAGAACTCTCCCTCAAGTAAGTAAGAAAGTGGTAATTTTTGGCGCTGGGCAATCGGGTATAGCGACCAAAGAACTCTTGGATAATGATACTTCAACGAATGTTAAGGTAGTTGGCTTCTTAGAAGATAATCCTAGAAAAATAGGAAATGTACTTGGTGGTGTTCGTATTTATTCTGCTCGAAATGACTTTCAGCAAGTGATGATTAAAAACAATCCTAGTGAATTAATCATTGCAACTACTAGTATGTCATTAGATAGAAAAAATGAACTTGTAGACCAATGTCTAGAATTTGGGATTAAGGTTACCACCGTACCTAATATTGACAAGTGGACTGGAGGAGAGTTTGGTGTCGATCAAATTCATGAGGTTAGAATTGAAGACCTTCTAGGTCGAAATCCAATTAGCCTTAAAAATAAGTTCGTAAATCAAGAACTGTCTGGTAAAAGTATACTAGTTACTGGTGCAGCAGGCTCTATAGGTTCAGAATTAGCTAGACAAATTATTAGGTACAATCCATCTAAACTGATTTTATTGGATCAGTCTGAATCTGGACTTTTTGAGATTGAAAATGAAATACGTGGTTTAAAATCACTCGGGGAAACACTCGTCTGTTATGTGGCGGATATAACAAATTCGAAAAGATTAAGGAGGATGTTCAGTCAATATAGGCCTGATTTCGTCTTTCATGCTGCGGCCTACAAGCATGTGCCTATGATGGAGATTAATGTTCCTGAAGCTGTTGAGTGTAACCTCATGGGGACAAGGAATTTGGCTGATTTGTCTGTAGAGTATGATGTTAAGAAATTTGTAATGATTTCGACTGATAAAGCGGTTAACCCAACAAGTGTTATGGGGGCAACCAAGCGGGCAGCCGAAATTTATGTGCAGTCACTCAATAGCTTATTATCTGAGATTGAGGCAGATAGGCCAACTCTTTTTATTACAACGAGATTTGGAAATGTATTAGGATCAAATGGTTCTGTTATTCCGATTTTCCAAAAGCAAATTCAGCGAGGGGGGCCTATTACAGTAACCCATCCAGAAATAACTCGGTTTTTTATGACAATAACGGAGGCTTGTAGCCTCGTATTGGAAGCAGGTGTAATGGGGAATGGGGGTGAGATTTTTGTTTTTGATATGGGTAAGTCTATTAAAATAGTGGAGTTGGCCAAAAGAATGATTCAGCTTTCTGGGCTGAAAGAGGGTAAGGAAATTGATATTGTCTTCACTGGTTTAAGGCCTGGTGAAAAGTTATATGAGGAGCTTTTGAATGATATGGAAAATACGATGAGCACTCACCACCCTAAGATAATGATTGTTAAAGTTAAGCCATTAAATTTCACAAAGGTTAAATCGCACTATTCTGATTTGGAAGATTTGATTTATTCAACCTCGAGTATGGGCGATGACATGGATATGAAAATGGTGAAGGTACTAAAGACGTTGATTCACGAATATAGGAGCAAGGAGTCTAAGTTCTCTATGCTAGACAGGGGATAATAGGCTTGGGCATATAGTAAAACCTCAGGTAATACAACCGAGACACGAGGTCTATTTAATCTCATATTAACAATTCAGTATACAAGGGGGGAGTAGATAAAAATGGTCGAGTCATATTATATGACCCGACCATTTTTATTTAATAGATTTTACGTTCTAGCTACCTGAACTTTGGTTGTTTCCTAGATGGAGAAAAAAGCTCTTGTATGAAGTTATTACCTAAGTACATTTCTAGTCTGATTTGAAATATGTAGTACGAGTCGTTTTTTAAAGGATTGCCTCTGTCATCACCAGGTTTACTCGCTTCAAAACCACCCTCAACACTTCTATCGGTTAAAGCTTTTGCTAAGGCTGATTTTTCGGTGTTTTCACCAAAAAGAACATCAAACTGACTTTTATCAACGTGGTCAGTACTAACATCATCTAAATAATCAGTAAATGTACGTCTATAACCAGCTTCTAATAAAATATCTACGGATTCAGTTGCTTTAACCCTTACTCCAAAACCAATAGGTATAACCATAACTCTTCCTGGATAAGGTGTTAATTCAGTTTGCAAGGGCCTTAATGGAACCCAATCTCCTTCATAGAATGTCTTTGGATTATTCGTGCTTAGCCCAATACCAGCAAAGATATATGGGTTGAGAATAGGTCTTGTGGTATAGGAGTTATTTATAGGAACTAAATTGAAAAGAAACATGGCAGATAACTCAAGGTTATTTGACCTGAAAGAAAGGTTTCTCTTTCTTCGAGAATCAACTCTACCTGCTATTTCTCGTGTTCTAAGACTTTGATTTGATGAATCTGCACCACTGATTTGATACCAATTAAAATCTAACCTAAAGCTTAACTGTGAGCCGAGTTTTTTACGAAGTCCTATGCCAGCATTAGGCGTAGCCGTTAAACCATCATAGATAACATCGTGTAAGTCACCATTATAGTTAGATAGGCCCAAGCCAAAAGAAAGCATAGTAGTTCTGTCACGCCTACTGGAGTAAAAGCCTTGAGCATTGACAGTGTCAACTATACTAAAAATAAATAGAAAAATAAATATTACTTTTTTCATTCCGAATACACAGATGTGTAAAGATACAAGCTTAAAACCGTTTATATATATGTGAAAAACATTTATATATATGTGACGGTCATCTTAATCGTACTTCGGTGAGGCGGGGCAAAGGTATATATATTACTCTGAAATAGAAAATCCTTCGGTAAAATACCGAAGGATTTTTAAGCGCACCCGGAAGGAGTCGAACCCTCAACCCCCAGAGCCGAAATCTGGTACTCTATCCAGTTGAGCTACGGGTGCCGGATTATTCTATCCTAAAACTTCTTGAACTTTCGCTGCAGCGTCTTTCAAAAGAATAGCAGAATGGACAGCTAAACCACTTTCATCAATGATGTTAGCCCCTTCTTCAGCATTAGTGCCTTGCAAACGAACGATGATTGGAATACTGATATTTCCGATTTTCTTGTATGCCTCTACAACACCGTTAGCCACTCTGTCGCATCGAACAATACCACCAAAAATATTAATCAATATCGCTTTTACATTAGGGTCTTGAAGGATTATTCTGAAACCTGCTTCAACCGTTTCTGCATTTGCTGATCCTCCTACATCTAAAAAGTTTGCAGGTTCTCCGCCTGAAAGCTTAATGATATCCATGGTTGCCATTGCTAAACCAGCACCGTTTACCATACAGCCAACGTTGCCATCTAGTTTAACATAGCTCAAACCAAATTTACCAGCTTCTACTTCTGCCGGATCTTCTTCTGTAATATCTCTTAATGCCAATAGGTCTGGGTGACGCATTAGAGCATTGTCATCCAAGTTTACTTTTGCATCTACGGCAAGGATTTTATTGTCCGAAGTTTTTAAAACTGGATTGATTTCGAACATGGAAGAGTCTGAGCTCTCATATGCTTTGTATAAAGAGAAAATGAATTTAACCATTTCCTTAAATGCATTACCTTCTAAGCCTAGTTTGAAAGCCACCTTTCTAGCTTGGAAACCTTGAAGTCCAACTTTTGGGTCGATCCATTCTTTAATGATTTTCTCTGGACTATTTTCAGCAACTTCTTCAATGTCCATTCCACCTTCGGTAGAAGCCATGATAACATTGCAGCCTTTTGCTCTATCTAATAAAATTCCCATGTAGTATTCCTTCGGCTCTGAGTCCCCAGGGTAATACACGTCTTGAGCGATAAGTACTTTATTTACTTTCTTTCCAGCAGGACCAGTTTGATGAGTAACAAGAGTGCCTCCTAAGATGGCATCTGCTATGGTAGGTACTGTATCTAAACTTTTGGCCAAAACTACTCCGCGAGATCCCGTTTCGTTTACTGTACCTTTTCCACGACCACCAGCATGGATTTGAGCTTTTATAACATACCAAGATGTTCCTGTTTCAGCATTCAGTTTTTTTGCCGCTTCTAAAGCCTCATCAGCTGTTGACGCAACAATGCCTTCCTGAATTTTTACTCCATGTTTTTTTAGTAGTTCTTTTGCTTGATATTCGTGGATATTCATGTGTCAAAATTTTTGCACGAAACTACACCTTTGACCTTAATATAACAAGGAAAATAGAAGGCGTTCTTTTCAGTTGTACATGATCATTCACATGATTTTACTATGTTTGGTTCGATAAGTAGCTATGGAGATTTTAAAGGCAGAAAGTGTAAGGAAGTCATATGGTGATCTGGAAGTGCTCAAAGGCATTCACCTGACTGTTCAAAAAGGAGAGGTGCTGTCGATTGTGGGGGAGTCTGGAGCGGGGAAGAGTACATTGCTTCATATTTTAGGGACACTGGATTTGGCAGATACTGGCAGTGTAATGATCAACGGTAGATCGGTTGAAGAAATGAATCCTAAGCAATTGGCCCATTTTAGAAATAAAGAGATTGGTTTCATTTTCCAGTTTCATAACCTTTTACCAGAATTTACCGCATTAGAAAATGTTTGTCTACCGGCACTAATTTCTAATTCAAATGAGAAGGAGGTATTTAAAAAGGGTGAAAAACTTTTGAACAAACTAGGTCTTTTGTCCAGAATGGATCATAAACCTTCTGAACTTTCTGGTGGAGAACAGCAAAGGGTTGCGGTAGCCAGATCACTTATAAATGATCCGAGCCTTGTTTTTGCTGACGAACCAAGTGGTAACCTGGATTCTAAAACAGCGGAAGATTTACATCGCTTGTTTTTTGACCTGCGAGATGAACTCAATCAAACTTTTGTGATTGTAACGCACAACCAATCACTGGCTGCTATGACTGATCGTAAAATTGAAATCAGAGATGGAGTGATCGTTAGTGAATAGATACTTATCTAGTCTTCTTAGCAACTTTACAACGAATAGAAGATTTCCCGTATAAGGACTTTGGTAAATAATATCCAAACCTGAATCCAAATCTAAGGTAGGCATCATTAGTCCCTTGCCCGCGAGCATCGCCAGCTGCTGCTGGAGTTAAACCAAGTTCTATACGTCTATCGGATAGTTGTGCTGCCACCGGGTCTGCAAACGAAGAGGGATCTCTGTAATTCGCACTAACGTCATCTAAATACTTGGTCAATGCTGCGGTATATTGCATTTCAACTTGAAGGTCAATATTTCTATTGATGAATATATTTACACCCATCCCTACTGGAACTATAAGGGCTAAGGTACCATACTCAATACCTTCTAGTCGCATTGGGCGCAATTCGTAGTCTGTTCCGGCCAAGGTAGCTTTAGGTTTGTTTGTGGTAATTCCTAAACCCAAATGAAAATAGGGGTTAGCAAAAGCCCTGTCTTTATAGCCTGAATATGGATGGCGGAAAACATAATATAAAGCTTGGGCTGTAAATTCAATATTAGTGGCTTTAAACGATAAGTTTCGTTGCACTCTTGCTTTTTCTACAGAAAGAGAGTCGGTACCTTTAATAGAATAAACGGATAAGCCCCCTCTTAAAGCAATGTTGTCAGTGAAAAGATGTTCGTACGTCAACGTGGTGCTCAATCCTAGTTGCACTTTAGTGTCTGTTGAGAAAGCGCTTAACTCTCCGAAATAGGTATTAACACCAAAACCAAAAGTGGCTTTTGAAATTCTATCAAAATCGCCAGTAGTGGTGTATTGTTGACCCATAATGCTCTTCGAAACAATAACAAAAAGCAATAACAAAAAGCGTGATTTAGTCATTCGTTGAAAATTTGTTTGAGGCTTACAGCCATAAAGATATAATTCAAACGCAAAAAAAAGCTATGTATTGGTGGATTTCATCTTTTTGAGCATTACTTCAATGTGTTTTTTTGCCCCAAACATGTCTTGATACTCAGCCACTACATTATGTTTAGGGTCTAAAAGGTAGGTGATTCTCTTCGGAACCTTGATCAATGGAATGAGTGCGTCATAAGATTTACAGACCTTTCCTGTGGGGTCCGAAAGTAGTTCAAAAGGAAGATTATGCTCCTTTTTGAACTTCTGGTGGCTGGAAATGCTGTCCTTACTTATTCCTATAACTGTTACGTCCAAGTCTCTAAAGTCAGAAAATGCATCACGAAATGTGCAGGCTTCTTCTGTACAACCAGGAGTGAAATCTTTTGGGTAGAAATAAATGATGCAAGGTTTGCCTTTGAGGTCCTTATTTAAATCGAAAGGTTTACCTGATGTACTTTTTAATTTTATTTCTGGTGCTTTTGAACCAATTTTTAATGCCATGCTTTATGTTTGTTAATTAATTTTTATGATGGGAATATCGCAACTTCGAGCATGGTTTCAAAAGGGGTAAAATACATGCTCTTGTCAACATTCATTTTCGCTGTAATGAATGTGCTGATTAAATACGTGCCTAATATACCTGCCATTGAAATCATTTTGTTTCGCTCAATTGTTTCATTTTTAATGTCGGGCATCGCGTTAAAAGCCCAAAGGGTTCCAGTATTTGGGAACAATAAGAAAATACTCTTGTTCAGAGGTATTGCAGGTGCACTCGCGCTCATGATGTTTTTCACCACTTTACAAGAAATCCCTTTGGCAAGTGCGGTTACCTTAATGTTTCTGGGGCCAATTTTTACTGCAATTCTCGGAATGTGGATTGTAAAGGAAAAAGTGGCTTGGGTACAATGGCTTTTCTTTGGTCTTTCTTTCGGAGGAATTCTTATAATTAATGGCTTCGATCCAAGGATTTCAACCGGAATGACTTTACTTGGGGTGGGAGCAGCTTTCTTTTCAGGTATTGCCTATAATATGATTCGGAAGTTAAAAACCTCAGAACACCCTTTGGTGATCATATTTTACTTTCCCTTGGTTACGCTGCCCATTGTTGGGATATACTCCGCATTTCATTGGGTTTGGCCTGTAGGAATTGAATGGGGGGTACTTTTGGCCATTGGGGTTTTGACACAGATAGCCCAGTATTTTATGACCAAATCTTATCAGTCAGAAGAACTGTCTAAAGTGGCAAACCTTAACTTTATCGGAATTATTTACGCATTGGGTTTTGGCTATGTGTTGTTCGAAGAGACTTTTAACCTTCTGACCTATTTGGGGATGACTTTGGTGATGGTAGGTGTAGTTTTGAATGTAGTTTACAAGCAAAGAAAACGGAAAGCTGTATGAAAATATATCAGGTAGATTCTTTCACAAAAGAAATATTTAAAGGTAATCCTGCTGCTGTTGCCATAATGGATCAACCACTTACGGGTGAAATGATGCAGAAGATAGCCGTGGAAATGAATTTATCTGAGACGGCTTTTGTCAAAATTAATGAAGATTATTGCGATTTACGTTGGTTTACTCCAGCTACCGAAGTTCCGCTTTGCGGTCATGCAACTTTGGCTTCAGCCTTTGCGCTATGGCAAGGTGGGCACTGGCCAAAAAACAAAAGAATCGAGTTCAAAACCTTAAGCGGTTCGTTGTTTACTTCTTTAGATTCAAGTGGTTTGATCACGATGGATTTTCCCGCAAACTATGCCACTATTGCAGAAGGTTTTGATAAAACTGAATTAGAAAGCGCTTTTGGCTTTCCCATTAAGGAAGTACTCAATTACCCCGCAGAATTGATATTGATTTTTGAATCTGAAGGAGCAGTGCTTTCTGCCAATCCAGATGATGCTATTGTTGCAAAGCAAGCCAAGAACGGAGTCATTATTTCCGCTTTATCGAAAGGTACTAAGTACGATTTCGTTAGCCGATATTTTGGGCCTAATTTGGGAATTAAGGAAGATCCTGTCACTGGCTTTATGCACACCATTCTAACGCCTTATTGGGCGAATAAAACTGGGAAAACCAGCTTTAAGGCTTTTCAAGCTTCGGCCAGAACGGGCGAAATGCAAACAGAGTTGAAAGGGAAACGCGTAATTTTAAAAGGAAACGCAGTAATGGTTTTCGAAACTGAGTTTAAACTATCTTCTACCTTACAGTAAAAGTAGTTCTACCTATTTCGTAAGTGTCTGAAAGAATTACGATTTTGTATTCGCCTTCATCAAACTCAGAGCCTTTGTCATAAACGAAGGTCATTTCTTGCTTAGAGTTATCGAAAAGAATTTCCTGACGCGCAGTAAATGTTTGCTCACGTCCATCTACGGTAAATGAACCGGACCCTCTAGCGATATCAAAAACAACATTACCGGCAGGGTCTACCAACTGGATCATGATTTTGTGACCAGCCACGGGGGCTACAGGGTTGTCTGCTAGATTGAACGTTACTTTAATCTTCTCAGCCTGACGGCCCCTAAAATCACCTTCACGCTCTTTTCCTCTAGCGTTGATGTTGAAGAATTTTACGTTTTCGGCTTTTAGTTTTGCGGCCAATGAAATTTGCTGCTTTAGCTCTTGCTGTGTTTCTGTGGCTTTACGAATCGTACTGTTTAATTCGTTCTTTTCGGTTTTCAAGTCAATGTTCTCTTCCACCAATTTGGTGTTGATCACTTTCAAAGCTGCGATCTCATCATCTTTGGCCAAAAGCAATTCCTCATAACCGCCTACTTTTCTATCCAATCGTTGAATGATGGCTTTGTTGGCTACTCTAGTTCTTTGCAATTGATCACGTTGCGCTGTAATGGAATCCTTTAAGGTCACCAGCGAGTCTATATTTCCACCCAACTTGGCTATTTCTGAAATGCGGTTGCTTAGTTGACCACTGATACTGTCCAACTTAGTGGTAAGTGTAATTTTGGTGGCATCAAATTCAGCTTGAAGCGCATTGTTACTTTCATTATCTGTATAGATCTTGAATCCAGCACCTGCTACAATAATAATTAGTGCCACAATCAATACGATCCTTATTTTATCTGGGCTGCCGCCTTTCTTCTTTGCTACTTCACTCATTCTGCTGAACCTCTGGTAATAAATTTTAAACGCCTTTTCGATTAAATATTGGGCGAATTACTTAAATCTTTTTTAAATATGCCAACCCATTGAAAACGACTAGCATGATTGAATCTTTAAACGAGAATTATTGGACACAAAGGTATGAGAATAATCAGATTGGTTGGGATATAGGCCATGTTTCTACACCTATAAAAAATTATATCGATCAGCTCAGCGATAAGGAAATTAAGATTCTGATTCCTGGGGCGGGAAATGCCTATGAAGCTGAATACTTATGGAATCAAGGTTTTAAAAATGTTTGGGTGATTGACCTTTCTAAAGCTCCTTTGGACAATCTTCAATCTAGAATTCCTGATTTTCCTTCCTCACAATTGATTCACGGAAACTTCTTCAACCATGAAGCACAGTATGATTTAATTATTGAACAGACTTTCTTTTGTGCACTCAACCCCACGATGCGGCTGGATTACGTTACAAAAATGCATAAGGTTTTATTGGATGAAGGTAAGCTGGTAGGCCTAATGTTTAAGGTACCGCTGAATACAACACACCCGCCTTTTGGTGGTAAAGAAGGAGAATACAGGTCTATTTTCTCTCCTCATTTCAAGATCGAAATCATGGAAGAGGCTTATAACTCCATTCCTCCCAGAAGTGGTAATGAACTTTTTGTGAAGATGATAAAGGCTTAGAATTCCAAGACGTAATTTTCGTGCATTAAATCAGGCTGGAGAAAGAGGATTCCTGCTTCGAATAGGTCGATGGAAAGGGAAACTTTAGGATGCTTTTTAAGCACTTCCCATGCATCGTTCATTTCTTTAGACCAATGAATATCGTCTAAAATAATCATGCCCGATGTTGTCATTTTAGGCAAGAGCAGCTCGAAGTATCGAAGGGTTGGGTCGTACCTGTGGTTGGCATCAATATAGGCCAAATCAATTTGAGGAGCGTTTTCAATCCACTGAGGGAGAGTGTTATCAATATTTCCTTCAATCAATTGATAATTAGTGCAGTTCAGTTCGCCTAAATTTTGCTTCGCCAAATTGGCAATGGACGTACTTCCCTCAAAAGTAAAAAGCTGAGCACCCTCTTTTGCAGAAGCCATATAGGCTGAATTTAAACCTAACGAAGTACCCAATTCTACAATGGTTTTATAATCGAAATGGGTGATGATTCGATTGAGCAATCTTGAAAAGCGAGCAGGAGTAGAGGCATGCTTGGCAATCTGGCTTACTTTGCGCGTATTGGAATTATTGACCCGAGAACCCGCGCCCAAATCTTCTATTAAAATTGTTTCTTCGTTTTGAAGTAGGCTTTTTCTTAGAGCTTCGATTTCTTCAAAGCCTATTTTACTGTCTTTTTTAACAACTTCGGTATAGAAAGGGTAGAGGAATGGCGAGTGCAACGAATGTTCGTTCATGGCCAAAAGCCAGTACTTTATATAAGCCAGAATTTGGTACAAGGGGATTAATTAAGGAGGTAGGGAACGATCATGGTGAACTCAGGAATGATGACTTCAAACTGCTTTCCGTCCATCACCCTTTCCATCAAATAGATGCCACGCATTTTGCCAATACCGCTTCTCAGGTTGCAACCAGACACATATTGATGCTTTTCGCCCGGTTCTAAAACAGGTTGTTGCCCAACAACGCCTTCACCTTCTACCTCACGCATTTCGTTGTTGGTATCGAAAATTTGCCAATGTCTGCGGTGTAGCTTAATTGTGTTTTCGCCATCATTTTCAATCGTAATGCGGTAGGTAAACACAAAGTGATTTTGTGCCGGACTGGAGTATTCCGGTTGATAGTGGGTTTCCACACTTACTTTTACACCTTCTGTTATTGCTGTTACAATCATTTATGGCTTTCGCTTCAGAGTTTTAAAGATATAGATTACTTTTAAAATTACTAATGAGAAAACGAAAATTCGATGAATGTTAAGATTGAGGAGAGCTGGAGGGAAGTTTTAAAAGAGGAGTTTGAGAAGGAGTATTTCAAAGGTCTGACGGATTTTGTGAAGGAGGAATATAAAACCCAAACCATTTTTCCAGCAGGAAATAACATTTTCAGGGCTTTCGATCAATGCGCTTTTGACGATGTGAAAGTGGTGATTCTGGGGCAAGACCCATACCACGGCCCTGGACAAGCCAATGGGCTTTGCTTCTCAGTAAAAGAAGGAATGCCATTTCCACCTTCTTTGGTCAATATTTTCAAGGAAATTAAAGAGGACCTCGGTAAAGATATTCCACCAAACGGTTCGCTCGATCGTTGGGCACAACAGGGAGTTTTATTACTCAACGCAACTTTGACAGTTCGAGCGCATCAGGCAGGTTCGCACCAAAATAAAGGCTGGGAAGAGTTTACGAACGCTGTTATTCATCAACTGGCTTCCCGAAAACAGGGAATAGTCTATTTACTTTGGGGCAGCTATGCCCAGAAGAAAGCCTCTTTTGTTGACGATAAATCAAACTTAATTTTGAAAGCGCCACACCCGTCTCCATTGTCTTCTTATCGAGGTTTCTTTGGCTGCAAGCACTTTAGCAAGGCCAATGTTTATTTGGAGGAAAAGGGTGGCAATGGAATTGAATGGTGATGATTTAACCCTTGGAGGGTTCAAACCCCTCCAAGGGTTGGTTGGCTTTATTTAAACTTAATTTTCAGCAACACAGGGTTTTCTGATTGAAAGATTTCTTCCAAGTCAAAACCTCCTGCTACTGTCCATTGGTCATTATCAAGGTTATCCATAAACTCTTCGAAATCGTAGGCTTGAATGGAACTCACAAGCCGATCATCTTCCCAAGTAAGAAACGTTATGTTATAGTCTTCTTTGTCTTTCTTCCGTAAATCGAAGCGAAAGAAATCGCCTGTTTCTCTATCGATGTATCCTTTTTTCTGATGAACAACCTTGTTTTCGTAAAAAAGGTAGGTCAAAAAAATGCGCCACTCACCAATATATGGGTATACCATATATACTTTTGCTTCAGCAGACATGGCGTTCATGGCAGTGACTGGTGATTTCATGTGCTTTGGATTTGACCAAAGCCATTCATTTCCGAAATCGAATTTAAACCTTGGGTATGCTTTGCTATTTATAATTTGAAGAACAGAATCTCTTAACGGTTTCACATAGAAAATTGACTCTCCAAGCGAGCTGAATACCTTGCGCTGATTGAAAGGTAATGGATGGGGTTTGGCAACAGGCGCACTTTTTCCTGTAAGACTCAAAAGGTTATCGGTAAATATGAGTTCATTACCATTTGGAGGTGTTCCTATTTGGTGAAACACGTAGCCTTTTTGATAAGGAATCATTGCCCAACCACTAATTGATTTGTCATATTTAGCTTCAATGGACTCAACGTATTCACCAGCTTCAGTATAACGTTGAATTCTTCTTGACCATCCGCTAAATAGCGCTATCTGGCCATCCTTAAACCATGCATCGCTAATATTTCTGTACTCTTCGGGTCCTAGCCCATTCTTGCTAATTTCATTGATATAGTTTCCTTGCTCATTGAAAAGGATAAGCCTAGCTGGTTTATTAATAGGCATGTAAGGAATGACAAAGCCCGAAGGCGTTTTGAAATAATGTTCAATCTCACCTAATAGTGTCTTTTCAGTTTCTTCTAATCTGATGATTTCAATATGTTCAATGGCTTCGAAGAAATTAACCATTGGAGCGTCAATGTCAATTTTAAAGTGCTCAAACTTTGGAGGGGTTTGGGCGGTTAGGTTTAGGGTGAAAAGAAGAAACACAAAAGAAGAGATGAGTTTAATCATATTTAAATATACATTTTTGAAAAATGATTTCTCGCATTCATTGATGAAATCCATAAATCTTTACGCCATGGAAAGGTTGGGTGTATTGAATGTAAGTTAGTTTACCTTCTAGGGTAAATAATTCAATAGGGGCGTTAGAAAACCTTTGTCAGCAATTAAGGGGCTTTGATACAATTAAGAGGAGAGGATTCTCGAACCTCTAAGGGCTCGTTCCATAATGACTTAAAACTGCAAGAAGTCCTCAATGGTTTTTACGCCTTTTTGGTTGGGAAGCCATTCAGCTACAAGCAGGGCGCCCATGGCAAAACCTTCTCTGGAATGCGCGGTATGGGTAATTTCTATGGAATCAATTCTTGAGTCGTATTGGATGGAATGAGTGCCAGGAGCAGGGTCGACACGTTCAGAAATAATGGATAATTCTTCTGGTTTGTCGGTGGCTTGGTTCACCCATTTGGTTTTACTCGGTAAGTTTTCCATAACGCCTTCGGCCAAAGTAATGGCTGTTCCGCTCGGGGCATCCAATTTATGGGTATGGTGAATCTCCTTCATGCTCACTTCATAGTCAGCTTGGCCGCTCATGAGTTTGGCCAAAAACTTATTCAACTTGAAGAAAATATTTACCCCAATGCTGAAATTTGAAGCCACCAAATAAGTACCTCCATTGTCGTTGCAATATTGATCAACTTCAGCTTTGTGACTTGCCCAGCCTGTAGTGCCCACCACCACCGGTATTTTATGATCGACACACCATTTGATGTTATCAGGAGCGGCAGAAGGTTGGCTGAAATCTATGGCCACATCAACAGCATCGGAAGATAGGGTATCTAAATCAGCTCTGTTGTCTACATTAATTTTAGCAACAATACTGTGATTTCTATCTAAGGCCAGCTTTTCTATCATCTGACCCATTTTTCCGTAACCTAATAAAAGAATTTTCATCTCGATCTGATTGGAATAGTTAGCCCTACACCAAGGTAGGGAGTGCCGTTATTGATGACACCAAGTTTTGGTTTGAAACTGGCAAGGTTATCATTTACGTTAAAGCCTTTGAGGTGGGCATCAATTGAAGCTTCAATAATGTTTAAGCCATAAATTGCCAACGTGGTTAGGAATACTAAATCTCGATTTTTGCGCCAATAATCAGCATTTCTTCGGTATACTCTCAATTCGTTCGCATTAACTGTTTGCCCATTTTCTTGTTGTTCAAGTAGGTCTTCGACCAGTACTGTGAATTCTTTTCTCTTTTTATTATTAAAATCCACAAAGTAAATGGCTGTGCCCATGCTCACATAAATGATGGGGGCTTTCCACCAGCTGTCATTATAAATTTGGCCTAAGCCTGGAAAAATAGCAGATAGGGTAGAAGCTTTTTTAGGGTCATATTCCTTTCTAAGTTCAATATTTGGTACAGTGTCTCCTTCTACCAAATTTTTGTCCATGATTTCGGTAGGGTCTTGGGCCATTGCTCCAAAGCCAAGAGCAAAGAATGAAACAAGGAATATGATTTTTTGCATTACAAGTTTATGATCTCCAAAATGCGGTTCAGATCTTCAGTAGAAACAAATGGTATTTTTATTTCACCTCTGTACTGTCCGTCTGCTTTTAGGTTTACCCTTGTACCGAAATGCGAAGAAAGCTTCTGCTGAATTTGCTGAACCTCATAGGTTCTGTGCTTACTATCTCCAGTTTTTTCTGACTTGGGTTTTTCCTCTTTCGGGGTTATCAAATCACGTACCAACTGTTCCACCTTTCTTACAGAAAGTTCTTCTTCCACAGTTTGCTTGTAGATATGCAATTGCTTGTCTACATCTTCAATATTGATCAAAGCACGGGCATGGCCCATGGAAATCTTATTGTCACGCAAACCCGCTTGAATATCTGGCGGAAGTTTAAGCAACCTTAAGTAGTTGTTTACAGTGGTTCTGTTTTTACCAACGCGTTCACCTAATTCTTCCTGCTTAATTTTGCATTCAGAAAGAAGTCTTTGGTAACTCAAAGCAATTTCGATGGCGTTCAGGTTTTCTCTCTGAATGTTCTCGATAATGGCCATTTCCAGCATTTGCTGGTCATTGGCAGTTCTTACATAGGCAGGAATGCTCTTGAGCCCAGCAATTTTTGACGCTTGAAATCTTCGTTCTCCAGAAATCAACTGAAACTCACCTTCACTCAGTTGCCTCACCGTGATGGGCTGAATAATCCCTTGTAGTTTTATTGAATCGGCAAGCTCTTCTAATGCTACCCGATCGAAATGGGTTCTGGGTTGATAAGGATTTACCTCGATTTGATCAAGGTTAATTTCGTTCATCGTTCCTACAGATGAAGGTTCTAGATTTTTGTTGCTTTCAGAATTTGAATCTTCCAAAAGCGCACCTAATCCTCTGCCCAATACGCTTTTCTTTTTGGGTGCTTTTGCTGCCATAATGATATTATATTAAATGAATGAGTCAGTCTCACGGGCTTCCTTTTACAGGAGTCCATAGACTGAATTCATTGATGAATCTAATTTATACGATCTCCTATCTCTTTTGCAAGGTTGAGGTAAGCCAAAGCTCCTTTACTTTCAGCATCGTGAACAATTACAGGAAGTCCAAAACTAGGTGACTCACTCAGTTTTACATTTCGAGGAATAATGGTTTCGAAAACCATGTCTTTAAAATGCGTATGTACTTCTTCAACCACCTGATTGGAAAGCCTTAAACGTACATCGTACATCGTTAGAAGAATACCCTCTATTGCGAGTGTAGCATTTAAACGCTTTTGGATGATGGTAATTGTATTCAAAAGTTTACCTAAACCTTCCAAAGCAAAGTACTCACACTGTACAGGAATAATGACGGAGTCTGAAGCCGTTAATGCATTGATCGTAATTAAACCAAGCGAAGGTGCACAGTCAATCAGTATGAAATCATAATCATCTTTGATTTCGCTCAACACTTGTTTCATTTTCTCCTCTCTATTGGAAAGGCTTACCATTTCTATTTCCGCTCCAACCAGGTTAATATGAGAAGGTAATAGGTCTAGAAAATTAACATCGGTAGGCATAATACAATCACGAATGCCTTCTTTACCCACCATGCATTCGTAAATACTTTTAGTTACCTCTCTTGGGTTGTGCCCTAAACCTGATGTTGTGTTTGCTTGAGGATCTGCATCTACCACTAATGTTTTGTATTCCAACACTGCTAAACTTGCAGCAAGGTTCATGGCTGTCGTAGTTTTACCTACTCCTCCTTTTTGGTTTGCTATGGAAATTATCTTACCCATTCTTAAATCTAAAAAGTGATTTGTTGTCCAATTTCTGGTAATATAAGCTTTAGGCCAGCGGCTTTAGCTTTTTCTATCGACCCCTCATGATCAATAACGATATAAGGGAAGGTGTCGAAATGTACCCCAATTAAGGTATTACATTTCACCATTTTAGCGGCTTTTATAGCATCGGTAACGCCCATCGTGAAATTATCACCTACAGGCATGATAGAGAAATCTAAGTCGAACTCTTCGCCAATAAGTTCCATGTCTTTTGTAAGGGCGGTGTCACCAGCGTAATAGAAGCTGCCTTCTTCATTTGTAATGACAATACCTGCTGGGTTACCTCCATTGCTACCATCGGGCATTGAGCTTGAATGAACAGCATTTACCATTTTCAGTCTCCCGAAATCGAAATCCCAAGCCCCACCATGGTTCATTGGATGCCCGTTTTCTACTCCTTTTGCTTCAAACCAATTCACTACTTCAAAATTAGAAATAAGTATTGCATTAGAATTGAAGTAAATTGCTTCTACATCTGCAATATGATCACCATGTCCGTGGCTCAAGATAATATAATCAGGATTTAACTTGTTGATATTGATATCTTTAGCCAGTTCATTCGGTGTAATGAAAGGATCGAACAGCAACTTCTTCCCCATTGTTTCTACCATGAAAGAAGAGTGTCCGTAAAAAGTGAATTTCATGTGTTGTAGTCTCTGATTTGGTTCGTCAATAGCCTACAAAGATAGAAGAATCATTGAAAGAATTAAGAGAACTACATCAATAGAAAATGATCAATGTGTGAAGCCTCAATAACTGATTGTAGCTGATAGAATTAGCTATTCTATAGGGTTGAAACAAAAAAAGGAAGACCGATGAAGTCTTCCTTTTTTATGAATTTTGTTGAGCCCTATTTTTTAGGTTTCTGCTGTTTTTTGGCTTCTTGTCCAGCTTTCATAGCATCTTCCAGTCTCTGTTGGAATTTAGATTTGCCCTTGTTAGCGTTCTTTTTCTTGTTCTCGTGTAGTGTTGCTCTAATCTTGTCTTCGTCCACAAAACGTCTGATAATGGCCTGCTGACCAAAAGTGATGATATTGGAAACGAAGTAATAGAAGCTTAGTCCAGAAGAGTACGAGTTCAACACAAACATGAAAATGATTGGCATAAAATAACCAATGCTTTTCATTGGGCCTTGTACCGTACTTACTTGGTTGTTCGACCAAGTGTAGAGTATGGTAGAGACTGTCATGAGCAAGGTAAAACCACTTACGTGAGAACCATAAAAAGGAATGGTAAATGGTAAGTTGAAAAGTACATCGTAAGTCGAAAGGTCAGTTGCCCATAAGAATGACTCTCCTCTTAACTCAATTGAGTTAGGAAAGAAGAAGAACATGGCAAACAAAATCGGCATTTGCAGCACCATTGGAATACAGCCACTGATTGGATTTACACCCATTTCACGATAGAGCTTCATTTGCTCTTGCTGCATTTTCTGCTGATCGCCTCCTGTTTTTTCTTTCAGCTCGTCCAACTCAGGTTTCAAGGCCTTCATTTTGGCCATGGACAGGTAGGACTTTCTCGTAAGTGGGAATAGTGCAAGCTTAATGATCAAAACAATGATCATGATGATGACTCCGTAACTAGAGATGTACTTCTCTAAGAATTGAAATAAAGGAATGATGATAAGTTTATTAACCCAACTCACCATTTTATAACCTAGGTATATATTCTCTTTATAGCCAGGAGTTACCTTTTTGAGGATTCTGTAATTGTTCGGGCCGAAGTAATACTGGTTTTTACTACCACTGTAAAGGTCGGCCACAGGAATCGCCAAACGCATTTCGCCAGCTTTTACAATACTAGTATCCTGAACAGGAACTTCCGTGCTTACCAATGCGCCAGTGAAACCCTTTTCTGAAATAATACCAGCGTTAAAAAATTTCTGATCAAAGCTTAACCATTTTAATGGTTCCGTTAATTGCTCTTGTTGTATGTCGTTGCTTGATGCTTTTAAGTCATCAAGGTCTTCGGCAAGTGAATACCATTTGATGGTGGACTTGATACGAGAATCTGACAAGTTTTTCTCGTAACGCTTCATTTGGTGTGCCCAAACAAAATTCATTTGATCACCAATGATTGAACTGTTTAATCCATTGATTTTAATCTCATAGCCCACTACATAAGAATCGCCAGCGATTGAATAAATTTGTTCAATCGAATTTCCAGCGCCCAAGTCCATGGTGTACTTAAACTGAAGCGAATCACCTTTTACAAGGCTAGTACCAGTTTGGCTTGCTTTAAAGTATAGGTCGGCTATGTTAATATTTCCTTTAACGGTTTGTAGCGTCAAGGATTGACTTGTTGAGACTTCGTCAATAAGCATCAATGGCCTTCCGTCCCAGGTTTTAAAGTCTTTTAACTCAACCGATTTTATAATACCACCCTTAGAACTGAAAGTAAACTTTGCTACTTCGTTTTCTATGGTTAAGTCCGTTGTTTCACCCTGGGCACCAGCCGCAAAAACTCCATACTTATCAGTATAGTCAGTTGCGATGGCCTCTGGTAAAGCGGTGTTCGTCTCTTCTTGGCTCGCCTCTTCCTGTGGGGTAGTTACCGCTGCTTGTTCGGTAGTGGTTGGTGTTGCTAAATCTTCCTCGGTAACTGGCGGCTTGAAAACGATTGCATAGGTTATTAATAACGCTGCAATCAGGCCTAGACCGATCATCTGATTTCTATCCATCTTCTCTTTATTCTTATGCTTAGTTTTTCTTATTCTGTATTATGGCATCAATGAAGCTCACAAAAAGTGGGTGAGGATTCATTACAGTACTTTTTAATTCTGGATGGAACTGAGAACCAAGAAAGTAAGGATGGTTATCTAATTCAACAATTTCTACTAAACCCGATTTTGGATTGATTCCTGTCGCCTTTAGTCCAGCCGCTTCCATCTGCTCTAGATACTTATTATTGAACTCGTATCTGTGTCTATGTCTCTCATGAATGGTAGACGTTTTATAAGCTTGATAGGCTTTAGACGACTTCTTTAATTTACATTCATAAGAACCCAAACGCATTGTTCCCCCATAATCTGTAATCTTTTTCTGATCTTCCATCAAATCAATTACTGGATGTTTGGTGTTCTTGTCCATTTCAGATGAAGCTGCATCTTCGAAACCTAAAACGTTTCTTGCAAACTCCACTACAGCGCACTGCATTCCCAAACAAATGCCAAAGAAAGGGATATTATTCTCCCTTACATAACGAATAGCTTCAATTTTGCCTTCAATGCCTCTTTCACCAAAACCTGGAGCAACTAACACCCCATGTAAATCACTCAATGTACGTTTAACGGACTTTTCGGTGATCGTCTCCGAAGAAATCCAGTGAATGTTCACTTTGCACTCTAAGTGGGCACCTGCGTGGATAAACGATTCCGCTATTGATTTATAAGCATCGGGCAATTCAACATATTTACCGACTAAGCCAATATTTACTTCGTTAGTAGGGTTTTTGAGTTTGCTTAAGAATGACCTCCATTCATCAATGTGTGGTGGCTCTTTGTGTGCAAGTTTAAGTTTCGTTAAAACACGCTCGTCAAGCTTCTCTTTACGCATCATCAACGGCACATCATATATCGTTTCAGCATCCAATGCTTCGATAACTGAGTTCAGCTGCACATTACAGAATTGAGATATTTTCTTTCTGATTTCGGCAGGCAATGGTTTTTCTGAACGACAAACCAATATGTCTGGCTGAATACCCGCTTCTAATAATTGTTTTACTGAATGCTGAGTAGGCTTTGTTTTTAATTCTTTGGCAGCGGCTAAGTAAGGAATTAGTGTGAGGTGAATAACCAAAAAGTTGCCTTCACCCAAATCCCATTTCGCTTGTCTAACGGCTTCAATAAAAGGCAGTGATTCAATATCACCAACACAGCCACCTATTTCTGTAATTACAATATCGTAATCACCAGTTTCGCCAAGTCGGTAGAAATTTCTTTTGATTTCATCTGTAATATGAGGGATTACCTGAACCGTCTTCCCCAAGTAATCACCTTTTCGTTCTTTGGTAATTACATTGTGGTAAATCTTACCAGTAGTAATGTTATTCGCTTGTGAAGTACGAACATTCAAAAAACGTTCGTAATGGCCTAAATCCAAATCGGTTTCTGCACCATCGTCCGTTACAAAGCATTCGCCATGTTCGTAAGGATTGAGGGTTCCTGGGTCAATATTAATATAGGGATCGAATTTCTGGATGGTGACACGGTAGCCTCTTGCCATCAGGAGGTTACCGAGTGAAGAGGCAATAATTCCTTTTCCTAAAGAAGAGGTAACACCACCAGTAACAAATATGTATTTTGTAGAAGCCATAAGTAAGAGTAAATGGAATAACTTATGGGGTACAAAGGTAGTAGATTTACTTTGATATGAAGGTAACTTGACGAAAGATTGCCATACTCTTTTAAAACAATGAGGCTAAATTGATTAGACGCGTTTTTATTCTTTTGTAAAGTTGAAATGAAACTTGAAACTACGATTTAACTAATTTTATGAGCAGGGCAGCGTGAATTTATAAACCTTTAATCTACTTTTTGTCCCCTTTTGAATTACTGCTAACTTTGCGCACCTTTTAAAAAAAGGTTAAGGAATGAACCTCTCAAAACATTTACAAGATAATATATTCAAGCTCGTAGGCACTGTTGCCGACAAAATGGGTGTTGAAACCTATGTAGTAGGAGGGTATGTGCGCGATATCCTATTGGAGCGACCGTCAAAAGACATTGATTTTGTATGTGTGGGCTCAGGAGTAGAGCTGGCCCATGCGGTTCATGATGAGTTAGGAGGGAACCCACCTTTTACTGTTTTTAAGTCGTTCGGAACAGCCATGATCAAAAATGGCGATCTGGAATTGGAATTTGTGGGGGCTAGAAAAGAGTCTTATCAACGCGATTCTAGAAAGCCAATCGTAGAAGACGGTACTTTAGAAGATGACCAGAACAGACGCGATTTCACAATCAATGCCATGGCCATTTCACTCAACAAAGAAAGTTTTGGAGAGTTGGTGGACCCTTTTAATGGACAGGCTGATTTGGCTTCAAGAACAATTAGAACGCCATTAGCACCTGAAATCACTTTTTCTGATGATCCACTTAGGATGATGCGGGCGGTTAGGTTTGCTACACAGTTGAACTTTGATATTGAACCGGATACCTTCGAAGCCATAACCAAAATGGCAGAAAGAATCGAGATTGTTTCAATGGAAAGAGTTACTGATGAGTTGAACAAAATCATTTTGGCTAAAAAGCCTTCCTATGGTTTTAAGTTGCTTTTCTATGCGCAGCTCTTAGATAAGATCTTCCCTGAAATGGTTGCCCTTCAAGGGGTGCAAACTATTGAGGATAAGTCGCATAAAGATAATTTCTATCATACTTTGCAGGTGCTAGACAATATTAGTGAAAACACCGATGACCTCTGGTTACGCTGGGCTGCTATTCTCCATGATATAGCCAAGCCTGCTACCAAACGCTTTAATAAAAAAGTAGGCTGGACATTCCATGGCCATGAAGACAAAGGAGCCCGAATGGTGCCTAATATTTTCAGAAGGATGAAGTTGCCCCTTGGTGCCGAAATGAAAAAGGTACAGAAATTGGTAAGACTACACTTACGTCCTATTCCTTTGGTAAGAGATGAGATTACAGATGCCGCCATTAGACGACTTTTATTTGAAGCAGGAGCGGACACTGATGATTTAATGATGCTCTGTAGGGCAGATATTACTTCTAAAAACCAAAATAAAGTAAAGCGATTTCTTCAAAATTTCGATTCGGTTGAACAACGAATGCGCGAAGTAGAAGAAAAAGATAAAATTCGTAACTTCCAGCCCGTAATTACTGGAGAAGTAATTATGAACACATTTAAAGTTACTCCTGGCCGTTTGGTGGGAGAAATTAAGGAGGCGTTGAAAGAGGCGGTGTTGGAAGGCAAAATTCAAAATGAATATGATCAGGCTTACCACCTAATGCTAGAACTAGGTAGGGAAAGAGGTCTTGAAGTTGTTAAAAATTGAAATAATCTGAATTAGTATACAATGAGAAAAATGAAGTATTGGATGATCGCGGCCGTTATGATGGTTTCTGTAGCGTCATTCGGGCAAGATAGTACCTACCTATCGAACGAATATGCCAAAGCAATGGCAGTTTATAATCAAGCACAATTATATAATGATATAGAAGTCCAAAAGGCGGCATTATATGATATGTTGGTTTTAGACCCAGGTGATAGCTCAGTGATGAGAACGCTTTCTGAATATTATTATAATAATAGGAGATATACCTCAAGCGCTTTAGTAGCTATGGATTTTCTGAAGAAATATCCAGGGAATATGGTGGCCACTGAAATAGCAGCCCTAAGTTATGAGCAGCTAAGAATTTATGATAAAGCCATTGAGTATTACCAAGAAATGTGGCTCAAATTGGATGACAACAATATCCTTTATCAAATTGCCTACTTACAGTATTCGATTAAGCGGTATGAAGAAGCAAATACCAACATTGGAATACTTGATAGCAAGCTCAAAGATGATGCTAAAATAACCCTGACCAAACAAGATGGAAGTACACAGGAAGTTAAGTTTAAGGCAGCATTGAAAAACCTAAGCGGTTTGATTTCCTTAGACCAAGGAAATAAGGAAGATGCAAAAGCTCGTTTTAATGAAGCTTTGGCTTTTTCTCCTGATTTTGAAGCTGCAAAAATGGGTTTAGAAGAAGCGAATAAGTAAGAACTTTTTAGTTCTTTTATAAAACATTTAAAAGGCATTACCATTCAGGTGATGCCTTTTTACATTCCCCTTTTGCCAAGCTCTATTACTTCTAGGTTTTTTATTCTTCCGGCTTCTAGATCGAAGCGCAGCAAAGTTCTAACCTGATGGAAACCATGGTTTCCTGCTGCCCCAGGGTTCATATAAAGCATCTTTCCCAAACTGTCATCTGCCATGACTTTAAGAATATGAGAATGGCCGCAGATAAATAATTGAGGCTTTATCTCTTCAAGCCTTTTTCGAAGACCTGTTGCATACTTCGGAGGCCTCCCCCCAATATGAATCATGTAAATTTTTACACCCTCAATTTCTAGAATAAGTTCCTCTGGAAAGATGGATTGAATTGTTTTGTCATCTATATTTCCATAAACTCCCCTCGTGGGTTTGAACTGTTCTAGTTGTTCAATGACACTTACATCTCCCACATCACCTGCATGCCATATTTCATCACAGTCTTTAAAGTGATGAAAAACACGCTCATGAAGGAATCCATGGGTATCTGAAATCAGACCAATTTTCATATTGACAAAAGTGTATAATTTTTCCCGAAATGGGATGTTCTTTCCCGAAATGGAATAGTTGATAATAAGGAGTAAGACAAGTTATACCTCGTATAGTGCTGATTTTTAGAGTGAACGTGCTTTTGTGCAAAAACAAAATCTAAAAATCATTTCTGGATTCAGCTTTGAAAGGAGTACAGTGAAAACATAACCGAAAACGATGAAAAAACTACTACTAATTCTTGCAATGGCTGTCAGCACTTTAGGTCTTTCAGCCCAAACAGAGGATTCACCTTGGTGGCTGACTCTTGAACTCACTAACAATAAGTTAGACTACAAATGGTACGATGGAATGTTCAACTTTGGAGAGCTAGACAATTCTGGTTTTAGAATTGGTGTAGAACGTTATTTAAACCCAAGTTTCGATTTAGAGGTAGGTGCATCTTATGGTAGTCTTGTTTATAAATCAATTATCGATGGAAAAGTAGCTGATCTTGATTTGAGATTTGCCTACAAACTGGACAATGGATACATCTTTAAAAAAGATTCTAAAGTAGCCCCTTATCTATTCGCAGGTTTTGGAGTAACCAGTTTCTCTAAAATAGAACCTATCTATGAGGAGTTTAATGAAGGAACTTACAAAATGATTCCCCTAGGCGCTGGTTTAAAATTTAAGGTGGTTGAAAACGCTGAAATTAATATGCGTGCTGCTTACAAAAAGAGCATTGATAATGCACCAAACTACCTTCAGTACGCAATAGGAGTTTCTTTCTCATTGAGCGGAAAGAAAGATTCTGATGGTGACGGTATTTATGACAAAGAAGATATGTGTCCTACAGAAGCGGGACCACTAGAAAATAAAGGTTGCCCTTGGCCTGATACAGATGGTGATGGCGTATTAGATAAAGACGACCCATGTCCAACAACAGCTGGAACATTAAACGGTTGCCCTGATACCGATGGTGACGGAATTAAAGATTCAGAAGATAAGTGTCCAACTGTAGCGGGTATTGCTAAATTCAATGGTTGTCCTGATACTGATGGTGACGGAATCCAAGATAGCGAAGATGCTTGCCCAACAGTTGCTGGTACTTTAAACGGTTGTCCAGATAGCGATGGCGATGGTGTGAAAGACAGCGAAGATGCTTGCCCAACTATCCCTGGTACATTAAACGGTTGCCCCGATTCAGATGGTGACGGTGTGAAAGATAGCGAAGATAACTGTCCTGAAACTGCTGGCTTGGCCTCAAACAATGGTTGTCCAGAGGTAAAAGAAGAAGTGAAAAAAGTGCTTGAACTTGCGGTGAAAGACATCCAGTTTAACTCTGGTAGTGATGTGCTAAAATCATCTGCAAACGGATCATTGGACCAAGTGGTTGAGTTGATGAAAGCGGAAGATTTCAGCTTAGAGTTGAGCGGTTATACTGACAGCACTGGTGATGCAGCTAAAAATCTAGACTTATCTAAGAGAAGAGCAAATGCTGTGAAGCAATACCTAATGAATAAGGGGATTGCAGCGAGTAGATTATTTGCTGATGGATACGGAATAGTAAATCCAATTGCTGATAACAATACTGCAGTTGGAAGAGCAAGCAACAGAAGAGTGGAGTTGAAAATTATCTTCAGGTAGTAAAGTTGATCAAACAAAAAAATAATGAAGAGGTCGTTGTATAACGACCTCTTTTTTTAGATCAGCCTCCTGTTTTTAATCCTAAAAACGAGTTTTTGTATTTGTATGCCTGATGTCTATGTATGAAGTTGACATCAGTTGCTAAATACTTGCTGGTTCTCTTTTTTACATGAACATATGTTCATAACTTTGATAAAAACCTAACCAAATATGGAAGAGCAGCTTGACAATGAAAGGGTCGAGAAAATTGCCTTCGTACTGAAGACTGTTGCACACCCAATGCGAGTCGGTATCATTGATCTCCTTAACAGGAATGAAAAGATGTCGGTGAATGATATTACTGTATACCTTGGGTTGGAACAATCACTTACTTCACATCATTTGGCCAACCTTAAAATGAAAGGCGTGCTGGGGAGCAAGCGTAGCGGTAAGAATATATTCTATTTTTTGAAGATGAAGGAAGTTCCACAAATCATCAAAATATTAGAAGATGTTAAGGTTAATGTTTTTTAGAACTTACTCCTCAAAATACTGGTTACATTTGAGAACTTAGTTTTCTCAATTATGCCGATACAATCAGTAAACCCTTCGAATAACCAAGTAATTGAGGTTTTTGAGCCTCATTCAGAAGATTATGTGCAAGCAGCAATCGAACGGGCAAACCTCCAATTCTCTTCATGGAAAGAGGAATCTTTCGAACACAAAGCTGACCTTTTTTATAAACTTGCTGCCGTCTTAGAAGAGCGTAAAGAAGCTTTGGCTGAGATTATGACCTTAGAAATGGGGAAACTTACCACTGAGGGCATTGCCGAGGTTGAAAAATGCGCACTTGTTTGTAGATATTATGCCGATAAAGCTGAGAAATTCTTGAAAGATGAGGTTCTTAAGTCCGATCACTCAAAAGCATTTGTAAGTTATCATCCTTTGGGGACAATCTTGGCCGTCATGCCATGGAATTTCCCATTATGGCAGGTCTTCAGGTTTGCTGCGCCTACCTTAATGGCGGGCAATGTAGGTTTGTTAAAACATGCTTCAAATGTACAAATGTGTGCTCAAGCTATTGAAGATGCCTTTATTGAAGCAGGTTTTCCAAATGGAGCCTTTCAGAACTTAAGAATAGGTTCATCTAAGGTAGAAGCCATTATAAATGATGATCGAATTAAGGCGGTAACCTTGACAGGAAGTGAAGGCGCTGGAAGTGCAGTTGCTAGTGCTGCCGGTTCAAAAATCAAGAAATCAGTTTTAGAGTTAGGGGGAAGTGATGCGTTTATTGTGCTGGATAATGCTGATATGGACCTCACAGTTCGTGCTGCGGTAAAAGCCAGAATGCGCAACTGCGGACAGAGCTGTATTGCTGCCAAACGCTTTATTGTAGTGGAAAGGGTATATGATGAATTTGCAGATAAGTTCAAGTCCTTTTTGCAAGCCATGAGGCTAGGAGACCCAAGCGATATGTTGACTTCTTGTGGTCCAATGGCTTCGGAGGATTTGGCCAATGAATTACTCAAACAAGTAGAAGAAAGTGTAGCCAAAGGAGCTAAGGTGCTTTTAGGAGGAAAACGATCTGAAAGAGAAGGTGCTTATTTTGAGCCTACCATATTGGCCGATTTAAAACCGGGTATGCCAGCCTACGAAGACGAGTTATTTGGTCCAGTGGCATCGCTGTTTAAAGTAAAGAATGAAGAGGAAGCAATTGCCTTGGCCAATGCCAGCAAGTTCGGTTTAGGGGCTTCCATTTGGACGCAAGACTTGGTGCGAGGAGAAATGATCGCTAGAAAAATTGAATCGGGAGCGGTGTTTGTAAACCATATGGTTTCATCCGACCCACGTTTGCCTTTTGGTGGTATCAAAACCTCTGGCTATGGACGCGAACTTTCGCACTTGGGCATCCGGGAATTTATGAACACCAAAACCATAGCCATTAATTAAGAATTGTAGAAGGGAATTATAACTAGCAAGAGGAGTGTGGGGTTCGAACAAAGGAGGTAAAGTACCTTAGACTGATCGATTATCACTCTCTTCTTTTTTCCCTTCACTTATCAGTTCTTCTGTTTCTTCCCTTTCTTCTTTTGTAATGGTTTCAACTTCCTCTTCTTGAGAGCAGTCAGAGGAGTCGATGCAAAAAGTACAAGAAATAGGGAAATGATCAGAGCCGATATGTTCAAGAACACTCAGCTCCTTTAGGAAAATGGATGGGCTATGAAAAATCAAATCTAGTGGTGTTCGGAAAAACCAATATTTGGCATGGTATGAAGCTAAAATACCGCGGCCCATTCTCCCATCAATTAGCCCGCTGTTTTCGCGGAATAATTCAGAGATTTTAGACCAAGCGACTGTATTGAAATCGCCAACCACAAGTGTAGGTTTGTCGATTTCTTTGGTGCGCTTTGCAATACATAACAAATCGCCATCGCGTTCTTTGGACGTTTCTTCTTCGGTAGGGCTGGGTGGAGGCGGGTGCACACAAAAAAGAACAAAGTCATCTCCATCTTTGGTTTTAAAATGGGCTTCAATACTCGGTAAATCTTCTGAAACGAAGTAATGCGTGGTAACCTTCTGGAAAGGAGCTTTAGCATACAGGTGCATGCCATAGGTGTTTTCCAGCGTTATTTTTTCGGTGTAAGGATAATCAGCTTCCATTTCACGCAGGGCTAACTCCCAATCCTTATTGCTCTCGATAGTGACAAAAATATCGGGCTTTTCTTTTCTGATGAAGTCTTTGAACCTCCCGAATTCTTGATTGAACTGATAGATATTGGTGGAGATCACCTTGAGGCCAGATAACCCTTTTACCTCTCCATCATGTTTTTTATAAAATTTAGTAAAACGAGCCAAAAGGTAGGTGTGATAAATAATTAGGCCGATTTGAAATAGAGCGATCAGCCAAACCCAAATGCTTTTTCCAGTGAAAATAAAAAGTCCAATGCTTGCTATAACCTGAAAAAGGAGAAGCTGTATTTTAATAAATTCAGGTACACGGAAAACCCAATGTTGATTTTTAACAAAGGGTAACAAGCTTAAAAAGATAAGCAGTATTGATAGAATTATGAAAAAAACACTCACTACCTAATCTAGATTATAATTGTCGCAGGTCTGGTGAACACATGATCAATTGGGCTCCCAAAGTTCAATTTTGTTCCCTTCTGCATCCATAATATGGATGAACTTTCCAAAGTCATAAGTTGCCATGCTGTCAAGAATGGTCACTCCGTTTTCTTTAAGTTTGATGATGAGCGCTTCTATATTCTGAACTTGGTAATTGATCATAAAATCCTTTTTGGATGGAGAAAAATAGTCATCTCCTTTTTTGAAAGGCTTCCATTGAAGAGAGTTTACTTCGTCAGGTTTGTTAAGGTTTCTTGATTCAAAACTCGCAGAACCCCATTCATTGGTCTCAATCCCTAAATTTTTCGCATACCATTCTTTCGTTTCTTCTGGATTGTCGGAATAAAAGAATATGCCACCAACTCCTGTCACCTTTGGTGTAGTATCAATATTGTCTGTTTGGTTTTTTGCGTCTTCCATTTTTGTTGTTTCGTTAGTTGTCGAGTTGCAACTTGCAAGTAAGGCTGCAATCGATATGGTTATGATAAGTCTATTCATTTTGTCCTTCCTTTGTTTATCTCTAAAAAAGGTGAGCTCAATTTAGTGGTTTAAATTATTTATTTATAACCTGTCTTTTTTGTCTTCAAGGTTCAGTTAGTTCAAATTATTGCCATAGAGATTTATATATCTGCACCGAAACGATAGTTAGCGCGTAGAGGCCTTTTTCAGAAACACAGATAGAATGGGTTTGCGTACACGAAGTTCCAGATTCTAGGAACCTTCAGAATGACTTCCGAAAGTAAAAATTAGCTGTCATACTGAGCTTGACTCAGGATCGGGCTATACTTGGTTCTGCAAGATCCAAATTTGCAATAATGATTAGCAGGCCGCACCTACGGAGCTCAATGCACAACTGAACTGCGTTGCTACAAACAGGGCATCCCTACGGGATTAAGTGCCTCTGTTTTGGTTATCTTATCTAATGGAATTTGCGGTAAGCCTGAGTGTCTCAAATTATGATTATATGGGCTACAGTGTCATTTCTCCCTCAATTGAAGACAAAAACCCTTATAGCCCCATCGGGGCGGACAGGTTGTAGATTAAAATGTAGATAGATAAGAAATTGAGCCCTGTAGGGGCGACCTGTATTCTATGCTACCTATTTGTTTAACTTTATGCGTTGTCCATTTTTGTCAATATAGAACCAGCTATGGCTTTTCATTGCGGTATGTTCTAAGTCTTTCACCAAATCGCATTCGTAACTAACTTTTGCCTTTCCATCGGAAAATGGATAAGCGCAGTCAAATTGAGGAGTAACTATTATTTTACCTGTACTGTCAGCAAAGCCTATTTTTCCATTCCTTAGAATTCTGAAAGCCCCATTCTCTATGTAATCTGGTCCATTGTCAAACCAATGAACCTCATAAAGTTTTTGCCCTTTTTGATTGATCGCAATTATATCAGCTCTATCACCTATTTTTTGAACTACGAACCCATAATTTATTATTGTGTCGGAAAAACTTTGGATATATAGCCCGTTAGGAATAATGGTGTCCCCTTTTTGATTTATATAACCGAATTCTTCTCCAAGCTGATATTCATTTGCAGATACTCTATACAATGTATCAGTTGGTTTAAAGTCGATTATTTCATAGTACTTATTTTCAGCTTGTTCTAATATTTGGTTGTTCGAACAGGTCAACATTAAAAAAAGTGAAAATATGCTGAGAATCGGTTTCATATTAAATTATATGGACATACAGAGTTGGACATTCCTTCCTAAATATACCCCATCACCTTATAAGTGGCCAAGCCCACCCATTCTTTAAAGAGGGTTTCCCACTTTTTGAGGGATTCTGCTTTAGGAATAAAAACATCATCGAAATTCAGACTTGGTCTGCTAGTATAGAAATCCGTTGGAAATTCATCAAACTCAACCCCTTGTTTGGTTAAACACAGAGAAGAGCGCTTCATATGAAAGGCAGAAGTAATCAATAAGTACTTTTGATTGGGGAAATCACGCTTTAGTATCTTAGCAGACTCTACTGCATTTTCATAGGTGTTTACTGCATTTGGTTCTACCGTGATTACTGAATCAGGGACGCCTGCCATTACCAAAAAACTCTTGAGTCTTTCGGCAGCAATACTCATTTCTACTTGCTGGAAACCCAAGCCACCGCTGACTATAATGTGTTTTAGTTTACCTTCTTTATAAAGTTGAAGGGTATGGGTTATTCTATCTGCACCACGTTCAAAATAAACCCTGTCTTTTGGGCTCTTGCTGCCTTTGGTTACGCCAGAAAAAACAATCCCTACATCATACACACCCACTTCATTCATTGGCGTGGGGGCTGGTTCCCATAAAAGCATTACTCTGTTACTGATGTATTGGTTTGAAAGGAAAACCAATAAGACCAGAGGGAGTATAAAGAAGAATTTTTTCCTTTTTTGGTTTTTAGTAAACCTAGAATAAACAAAAAATCCGATGACCCAAGTGAGGGGCATTACAAAGAGGGCGAGTATTTTTGAAAGAATAAAGAACACAATGGTTTTTTTACGAAATTACATTAACAAAACCTGAAATCATTATCGATTGATTATTAATTAGTTAAAGCTTTTTTGTCAGGTTTATGATATTTATTTCACAATGGGTGTAATGACATACCCTCACCCTCGTCTCTACTATTGAATGGAGTTGCAAACGTTTAAATCACAAGTTCTACCAGTAAAGGATAAGCTCTTTCGGATCGCCCTCAATATGATGCGGTCTGTGGAGGAAGCCGAAGACATTCTACAGGATGTAATGGTAAAGCTTTGGGACAAGCGGGCGCAATGGGGCGAGTACAGAAATTTGGAGGCGTTTGCAGTAACAATTACCAAAAACCTTTGTCTGGACCGACTCAAATCCAAAAGAATGAAAGGCCATTTCGATATTCAAGAAATGGAGCTGGATTCTGGAGCCGTTTCACCTTACCAGCGTATTGAACTGGACGACAGTGTAAAAACGATGGTGCGGGTGTTTGAAAAACTGCCAGATCAACAGCGGCTTTTGATTACCCTTCGGGACGTGGAAGGCTACAGCTATGAAGAGATAGCCGAGCAAACAGGATTGGAAGTGAACAATATTAGAGTGGGCATTTCAAGGGCAAGAAAGAAGGCGAAAGAAGATTACTTAAAAATTGCGAATTATGAACAGCAATAAAGAAATAGAGGTATTAATCGAGAAATACAACAACGGGGAAACTTCTCTTCAGGAAGAAGAGCAACTCCAAAACTTCTTTCGGGGAGAAGGCGTCCCCGACCATTTGAAAGAGGAGCAGGCTTGGTTTGCACAACTTGATTTAAGAGCCAAAACAGAATGGGAAGGTTTTTCTGAGGATAAGCTTTTTGCAAAGTTAGATGTGCAGGTGAAAGAAGAAGAAGCCAAAGTGGTTCCTATGCTTCAACCTAAAACAAAGCAGGTTTGGTTTTACCGAGTAGCGGCTGCCGTGGCTTTAGTATTGGTCGGCTTCTATATGGGCAATGAAATCAGGAATGATGATGTAGCCGGAGTGAAAGAAGAGTTAGCGCAGGTAAAAGCCATGATGCTGGAACAAATGACAAGCACATCGGCCAGTGGAAGGCTGCAAGCAGTGAACTACTCCATTGAATTGAAAGAAGTAGACCAGGAAATGCTTAATGCTTTGATTAGTGTGTTGGAGACCGATGAAAACATGAATGTAAGGTTGAAAGCGGTAGAGGGTTTGGCCAAGTTTTATGATGAGCCCACAGCCAAGAAAGCTTTACTGAAGGCTTTAAAAGAAGAGAAAGAACCGATGATGCAAATCGCACTAATTGATGTGTTGGTAGACAACAACGAAAAGGCCGCATTGAATGATTTGGAACGCATAGCCGAAGACGGCAACAGTATAAAAGGAGTGAAGGATCAAGCTTATATGGGCATGTTCAAACTCAAAGAAATGTAAAAATATTTAATCGATTGAATTGGTCAGGATTAGCCTTCCTTAAAAGGTGAAACTCAAAATATCTGAAACATAAAAAAATTAATGATGAAAAAGTTAACAATGAATTTATTAGCGATAGCGCTCTTTTTAGTGGCCTATACGGTACAAGGACAGGATTTTAAAGTAGCAGTATCAGGTCAAAAGAAAGTAGTAATTAAAGAAGTAAACCGGGTAAGTGTAGAAGCTTATGATGGTACTGAAATTCAAATTACTTCAGGCAATAAGGACCAAGAACGGTCTGAAAGAGCAGAAGGTCTTAAGTCGCTAAGCGCAAGGGGAGAAGATAATACTGGAATTGGCTTGAGTGTGAAAACAGATGGGGGACAAGTCACTATTGTTCAAGTGGCCAGACGAGCAGACGGCAAGTACACCATTAAAGTACCCAAGTCCATGAATGTTAAAGTTGAGCATAATGGTAGCTGGGAAGGCAGCAAAATTGAAGTATACAGAGTAAGCGGAGAACTGGAGATTTCAGGTAATAATAACGGAGTGTATTTGGAAGACATTACTGGCCCAGCTTTGGTGAACACAGTGTATGGTGGAATAGAAGCTAAATTTTCTTCACTCAGTCAAGCTGGCCCTACTTCGTTAGTATCGGTATATGGAGAGGTAGATGTAACACTTCCAGCTAATGCTAAAGCCAATATTACAGCGAAAACTCCATTTGGTGAAGCTTATTCAGATTTGAATATTGAATTCCCGAAAACAGACGGTATGAGAAAAGTAAGCTCAACTGTGGAAGGCACCCTGAATGGTGGAGGCGTGAAACTTGACATTCAAGCCTCTTACGAGAATGTATACCTTCGGAAGAAGTAACCCGAAATGTCCGTGAAGTTTAAACTCTAAACTTCACGGACATTTTTTCAACTACCTGGCTAAAATAGGTAGCCATACTTCCCTAAAAAGACACCCAAGTCTAAGACAATTCTCCCTTCGTTTTACTAATTGATTAGTATTCAATTTTGATTGAAACGGGAGGCTTATGTCTTAGAGAAACGCAGCATCAAGATTGAATCTTGGTTCGAATAGAATCCACAAAACGGTCAAAACTCAAAATACAACAACATGAAAAAGCCAATTTTAATCCTAATGATGCTCATGCTCTTTTCGATTTGTGCCTTTGCGCAAAAGCAAATCGATCAGACCTTTGATGCCAGCGCAGTCAAAAGCATCGACCTCTTTTTCAAATATCCCGAATTGGTCAAAATTAAAGTGTGGGATAAAAACGAAGTGAATATTAAAGGTCAGGTTGAAATCCACAATGGAGAATTTGATGACGATTTCGAACTCTCTAGCAAGGTCAGCGGAGGGAAACTCATGATAGAGTCGAACATTAAAAACATTGACAACTATAAAAACTATCAGGTATACACCGATAAAGATGAGGACGGAGAAAGTCGATCTGTGACCATCTCGAAAAATGGAACCACCATTACCACAGGGAAAAGCGGTCGCTACACTAACGGAATCAATATTTCCATTGTGTTAGAAGTGACTGTCCCTCGCAGTATGGCCGTTGTGCTCGATGCCCGCTATGGTTTGGTGGAAGTATTGCAGAGCCCGAAACAACTGGATGTAGAAGCCCGCTATGGCGGAGTGGATGTGAAAGTAGATGAGACTGAGTCTCTGGATTTAGAGGCCCGCACCCAATGGGGGCAAATCTTCTCCAACCTAGAAACCAAAGTGAAGATTGATGGAGATGAAGGCCTTGGTAAATGGATGAAAGCACATGCTTCTATCAAAAGTGGAGGCCAACGCCTAAAGGTGGAGTCTCAGTATGGTCACGTGTATTTGCGTAAAAACTAAATCAAGGAATCATGAAAACACTCTTTACATTCATCGCTTGTCTTTTCGCGCAGCTCACCTTTGCCCAAGCCCAAACTATTGAAAAAAGCTATGCCTACACTGGTCAAAAGCTTGATCTTGATTTGAACTTCGGCACCGAAGTAATCCTGAAATCTTGGGATAAGAATGAGATCTCAGTGAAAATCACCTATGAAATCAACGAAGGCATGGACAACGAGGTCATGGACTGGAAGGTGGATGACCGCAATGGGAAATTGATCGTTGAAGTTGAATTGGACAGCAAAAAACTGGAAAAGCTTGGCGACTGCTGCTGTAACAGTAAGAGTGGTAACTATTGGTCAGGACGTGGTTCCAAGAGCGATAGAGTTTGCGTTGACATTAAGGTGGAGGTGATGATGCCTGGTAAGTCAGATGTGAAGATCAAAACCATTATAGCCGATGTTGCTGTAGAAGGCTTTTCGGGGAACCTCGATTTAGAAACCGTAACAGGCGAAATCATTTTACTTTGGGCAAAGGGCGCTGGTGCTGAGGTAAGTATTGAAACGGTTAATGGCGGTATATATACCAATATGGATTTAGACATGGAAAAGGAGAAAGGACTTCCGAAAATCAGTAGCCATAAAGTAAAGGCGACTTATAAAAGCGGAGGCAAATCACTAAAGCTAAAAACAGTGACTAGCGATATTTATCTTAAAGAGTCGGGTTTTTAAAAAAGAAGGGCTTGGAAACCAGTCCTTATGTTATCGACTGTTAATGAATTCACCTTTTGCGGTTAATTTCAGTTAAAAAGACCAAGGGCATGCAACATTTTTGCTCCGAAGCGCATCTATATAGCAAAGGAAAAAAGCAGCAGTCAGTAACTTTTCTGAAAAAGAGAAGTGTAGAAAAAATAAAAACCAGATGTTCTCTCAATCCACATTATACTTCGGCACCATGGACGGTCACCACAAAATCAGCATCAGCGGAGTAGTTTTTTATGTAGAAAATGAATGTAAGAATCTACTTCTTAATCATCTCAAATTCATGCATAGAAATAACACGCTTCAATCAGAAAATCAGTTTGAATCGGGCGAAGAGCGAGTAGCCGAAATTTTACTGGAGGAACTTAAAGGAGGAAAAGACGTGGTGACCTGCAAGGAACTGGAAGCTGTAATTAACCGCACAAGAAATTCAAGATAACCTGATTTAGTTATGGTTTGAGGTGATTATTAAACAGGTGTTTTCTATCCAAGCCCCGACATTTGTCGGGGTTTTTTTTATTGCTTTTGCGCTTAACATTGCATCCAAATTTCATAATTTCAAGCATGCTTACAGAACAGGATATTCAACGATTTCGAAAGGAAACTCCAGGCACCGATAAGGTGATTCACTTCAATAATGCAGGAAGCTCACTTCCACCTCAGGCAGTACGTCATGCTGTGATTAATTACTTGGAGGAAGAGATGACTTACGGAGGTTATGAAACCAACGAGAAGTATGCTGAACAGATCTCAGGAGCTTATACTTCTATCGCCAAACTGATCAATGCTTCGGAAAAAGAAATTGCTTTGGTGGAGAACGCTACAGCCGCTTGGCATGCTGCCTTTCAGGCGATTGACTGGAAGGAGGGCGATGTGATCATCGCTACTCAAGCCGATTACGCTTCTAATTACCTTTCGTATTTGCACCTTCAAAGAAAAGTGGCGGTAGAAATCAGAGTCATTCCTAATAAGGCTTCGGGAGAACTGGATTTAGTAGCGCTAGAAAACATGATGGATGATACGGTAAAACTGGTTTCCATCACGCATATGCCTACCAATGGTGGCCTCACTGTTGATGCCGAAGGAGTAGGGGAGATCACCCGAAAATATGGAGTGCTTTATTTATTGGACGCCTGTCAATCCGCAGGGCAATATCCGCTCGATGTCGAGAAAATCAGTTGCGATATGCTTTCAGCCACAGGCAGAAAGTACATGCGAGGCCCACGAGGTACTGGTTTTCTCTATATTCGAAAGTCGGGTTTGCCAAAATTGACGCCTGCTGTTATTGATCTTCATTCCGCAGAATGGACAGGCGCGGACACTTACACCATTCGGGAAGACGCTAGAAAGTTTGAAAATTGGGAAGGGAATCGAGCAAATACCCTAGGGCTAAAGGCTGCTGCTGATTACATTTTAGAGATAGGAATCAATAATATTTGGGAACGTGTGCAGCATTTGTCTTCGGTATTAAGAAAGCAAATTAGCGAAGTAAAGGGTGTGACTGTCCATGATATAGGCGAAGTGAAAAGCGGGATTGTGTCGTTTACAGTGGATGGTAAATCAGCAGCAGAGGTGAAGTCCCATTTACACCGCCAAGGCATTAATGTTTCATGGACAGGCGTACCCAATACCTATCTCGATATGACGGCTCGACAGTTAAAAGAAATTGTTCGTGCCTCGGTGCATTACTATAATACCGAAGAAGAAATTGAAGTATTTACTGCCACATTAAAGGAAATGGTAGGCTAAGAACCCTCCAAAAGTTGGTGTCAATATACCATCAGGAGCTAATTGGCTCAGATGAACTATGAGTTTTAACTTTTGGAGGGTTTCGTTAATGAGAGGATTTCTCTGCTGTGTTAATCAACGCAATAAACTGTTCTAGTTTGTCCGTTTCTGCTTCAAAACTTGTGTTGTCATTGATTACCGCATGAACTCCTCCAAGGTAATTCATGCCCAAGTATTTGGCAGTTTCTGAAAAGGGTAACCAGAATTGATCACCTAAATTATTCCCAATAGAGCAGCTTATGGTTGCCATGTTTTTACCCCTTAGCTTTCTGCCCAAATCCTTTTCAATTTCAAGTAGGTCGGCAATGCGATCGAAAAATACTTTCATGATGCCGCTCATGCTGTACCAATACACTGGAGTAGCAAAAACCAAAGTGTCATAGTTCTCGATGATGTTTCGCATGAGGGGCAGGAAATCGTCTCCTGCATTTTTATGCGCGTAGTCATAGTAGCTAAAATCATAATCATTCAGATCGATTAAGTCCCAATCAGACTTTTCTTTGAGTAGGTTTATCATGTTGGAGGTATCTCCATCATTTCTAGAACTGCCAAGAATGATAATACTTCTCATAGCTACATAAGTTTGGAAAACGAGAAGCTAAAGCTACGTCTTATCCTTTTTAGAAGGAAGGTTTCTAAACCAAAGTCAACAAATAACCGAGCAGCGACCCACCAACCACGATAAATGCACTGTTCAGTTTTTTGAAAACGAATACGGTGATTAAACTCGCCACGGCAATCACGATGGTTTCCCAGTTCACGATGGTGTCTTTGCCCATTTCGATACAAACCGCGACAATCACGGCTACTGCAGCAATGTTCACCGCATCTAAGAAAGCAGCAATCACTTTCGATTTTCGCATTTTCGGAACCAGAGGGTTCAGGATAGCTACAAAGATGAAAGAGGGCATGAATATACCTACAGTGGCGGCAATAGCACCCCAAAAGCCGCCCAGTTGCCAACCAATAAAGGTGGCAGTAGAAAGCACTGGCCCTGGCGTGAATTGACCCACCGCTACCGCATCAATCAACTGTTGTCTTGTGAGTAAGCCAGTGGTGACGAGTTCGGCATCTAAAAAAGCAAACAATACATAACCGCCTCCATAAAGCAATGCGCTCACTTTAAAGAAAGTCCAGAAGATTTTCATTGAGCCTAAGGTGGCAGTGATTTGCACCAAAGCGATAGGAGAGAAACTGTTCAGGGTACTTTTTGAATTCCGAATCAGGTGAATGATCAAGCCTAAAGCACCACAAGCAAACAGTGCGATGATTTCGTTCATGCCCAGTAAACTAGCGGCCAAGGTAAGCGCCCCCAGAATTCCGATTTCTACATTTTTGAGCGCTTTTTTTCCAAGACGATAAACGGCCGAAATAATGATGGCAATTACCGCTGGTTTAATGCCGTAAATGAATGGTTCTACGGAAGGCAGTTGGCCATATTGCTGGTAGAGCCAAGCAAATAGCATGGTGATGGCAACGGCAGGAAAAACGAAACAAGCACCAGCTACAATCAAACCTTTCCAGCCTGCGCGTTCATGTCCGCAGTGCATGGTCATTTCTGTGGAATTGGGGCCAGGAATAAGGTTAGTGGCACCCACCAAATCCAGAAAATGCTGAGGTGTCATCCATTTCCGCTTCTTCACCACTTCATCTTCCATCATAGCGATGTGGGCTGCGGGACCTCCAAAGGCAATGCTGCCCAATTTGAAAAACAGCTTGGCGACTTCTTTTAATTCCTTATTCATTGCTTCATTTAATCTAAACCAAAGATAGATTTCTCGCACAAAAATATACAAGGTATGATTAATAAAATGGTCTATTTGAAAAGGGTGTGGTCTTTAAAGCAATTCCTTACGGAAAGCATTGGGCGTTATTTCAGTATGCCTTTTAAAGTATTTGGTGAAGTGTGAATTGTCTTTGAAATCGAGTTTGTGTGAAATTTCATTTACGGTAAGGTCCGTATAGAGTAATAGGCGTTTGGCCTCGCTAATAATGTGTTCCGAAATAATTTCAGTAGCCGATTGATTGGCTTCTTTCCTGCAAATGGCGTTCAGGTTCTGAGGTGTGGTATACAAGAGTTTTGCATAATGCGCCACCTTATTCGTTAACTGATTTTCTTGGTTGAGCAACTCTTTAAAATGTTGGAAGTCGTTGATCTTATTGCTTTCACTGGCTTTTTCTGCTTTGGCTGACAATAGCAGTTTACCCAAAATGGCTTTGAGCAATCCGTCCACTACGGGTTTTTGGCTGTAGCCGTTTTCATGGTATTCCTGATTGAGAATTTCGAAGAGCGGCTCCAACGATTGAGCATTGGGATAAAGGCAAGGATAGGCGCTCAATTTGGCCAACAGCTGTTTGATGTCCTTGTCCAAGCAGTCATCGATGTACTGTTTTTTGATGATCAGCACATAACCTGAGGGTTCCGTTTCAATATTCCAAAAGTGAATTTGCTCTTTGCGCACCGTAAAAACAATGGGCGGAACAATGTCGAATTTTTGCGTGTCCGTAGTGTGCGTACCTGAACCTTCTGTAAGGAAGATAATCTCGAAATAACTGTTGTGTTTGTGTGGGGTGGTTTTGCGTGTGTTCTTCCTAAAAGGAGAAATCTTAATGCTGTCGATGGGCGCAGTCTTGTCCTTTATTTCGAGTTGTGTAGTCATTGCTGTTTATGCCGTTTCAATGCCAGCCTTCACAAAAATAGCTTGAATGTCCTTTTCTATGGGGAAGGGTTTCATGGGCGGTACATTAGCTCCACCGGGATTGCCCACAGGTACTTTACCCACAAATGACTTTATGCCTCCCACCAACAAACGAGGAATTTGCCCAATCACTTCTTTTCCACTTTTAATCCGAAACCCAAACTGAAGCATTTTCCAATGCACGAAAGTATGCGCAAAAGGATAGCGCTGCCCAATAATATGCGCCCGTTCCAAATGCACCCAAGCCTTGGCCAAATCATTAGCTTTATAGGCAATAGCATAGTCCTCTAATTCGGCTTGGAAATAGGGAGTAAGGGATTTTGGGAGGGTGGTGTGGAGGTTCATTGGAAGGAGTTACTATCTTAGTCTATGCTTATTGAGATCATAGAACGTCTTAAACACTCTGCTGTAAATCAATTTCAGGCATCTCATCATAAGTACGGCCGTTTAACACCCGTCCACTTTTCTTCTTGTTTTTACCTCCCCATTGTTTGAAAAAGAATGCCACATCTTTAGTCTCACATTGCTTTTGGATGTTTAAGACCCATTGTGGGTTCATCTCCCTTGGATTATGACCACTTTCACCGCCTACAATTACCCAATCAATTTTATCCAAGTTCATTTCAGGCAAAGGCCCTATTAATGGCTCCAGAGATAGAAATTTCACCCTTGAATTAGTGCTTCTGAGAAAATCGATTCGCCCTAAGACCTTATCATCCTCAACTGATACACCCATCCATATATTGTGTGACCACTTAAGGTCTTGATGAATTTGTGAAAGGCGTTCGGCTCTTTTGGTTAAAACTTGAAAGACATGCTGAGGATTGTCATTCATTACTTTAAAAACCTTTTTAATAAATTCGATAGGGACTTCCTCATGAAACAAATCACTCATAGAGTTTACAAAAACAACCTTCGATTTTCTCCATGTGTAGGGTGTTGTTAAAGAGTCTTCATGAGTTCGGACTTTAAATTCATCTTTATACTTTTCAAGCCCCATAGATTTTAGCCTTTTAGACATTATTTCAGCATAGCAAAATTTGCAGCCCTGAGATACTTTCGTACACCCAGTGGTTGGATTCCATGTCATTTCAGTCCATTCAATACTTGATTGAGCCATTATCCTTTAGAGTTATATTTTTTGATTATCTCGTTTGCGATTTTAACAGCATTCTTATTATTCGTCACCATGTAAAAATGGAACATAGTCGAGTTTGATTTGTTTTTTAGCACATACGGTTTGGACACGAAATCAAAAAGACTGTTCAATCTAGCTTGGTAGAGTTCTGCAGATTTTTTGATTGCATCTTTCTCCTTAATCATAACTGATTCTTCCCCGAATAAAGTCAAAACCTTTTGTTCATTGTAAAAGTAAGAAACTATTTCGCTCTCCTTCATCCCTAAGAATGTTTCTAACTTTTGAATCCAAGCCTTTGAAATTCTTCCATCATTTTGCAGCAATCTGTTGACCCCCATTCCTGTTGGCACTAATATCCACGCATCAACTTTTGACTCTTTTAACGATACTAATGCATCCCACTTTAGCTGCATTCCGCAAGGGTCAATATATGCTAAGACTTTATAATTTTTCCCTCGTGCCGTTTTTAGGAAATGTCCCAATGAGACGATCTTTGTATTACAGTCTTCAGTGATAATTTGAATAGTTTTATCTGTAATACCTGCTGTTAGCTCTTTAAGTCCTAAAGCATTATTTTGTTCCTTTTCTACGAAATAGTAATTATCAAAAGATCGTGGCTCGGCAATTTCGAGAATCCTCTTTGCAGCACCAATAATGATTTTCTCATTTTCCTTATTCCCCTTTTTAATATAACCACTTCCCGCGAAACCGTCAAAGTAAATGAGCTTCCAATTATATCGGTCAGCAAATTTATTCATAATCTGTAAGTAAGCTCTTGCGTACTCAACGAGAATTTCAATTTTCGCTTCTGTCCAATTGCCACCGAAATGATTCATTATTGATAACGGGTTTAGTTGTAGTTAATTTACATCCATTAAAGGTGCTTAAATGTGTTATATATTACAACTATTCATTTATTATATCATGTAGTGAGCCGTGGATTAACTATTTGAGATATAGATCCAACAGATTCTTATTGAAGAATTACCTTCAGTTTAACAATTTGGTTAAAATCTCCTTCACCACCTTAGCCGCTACCATGGCGGTAGCGCCATTGAGGTCTCGGTTGGGGTTGTATTCTACTACATCGCAGCCCACAATATCGAGGTTGAGGTTTTGAATCATGGTCAGTACTTCGCGGGTAGAAAAGCCTCCCGGTTCGTGATGCGATACCCCGGGCGCAAAAGCAGGATCGAGCACATCCATATCAAAGGAAAGGTAAACGGGCCCTTCCATCTCAAACTTCATATCGGCTTTCCAATCCTTCATCTGGATCATATGCACATTGAACCTCTCTGCTTGGGCCTTTTGATGTGTGTTTAAAGTACGAATACCCACTTGGGTCAGGTGCTGGGCAAAACCGCCTTCCATAATTCTAGCAAAAGGGCAAGCGTGTGAATATCGGTTGCCGTCCAGTTCGTCATATAAATCGGCATGGGCATCGAAATGAAGAATGCTGAGTTTGGGATGCTTCTTGGCCAAGGCTTTCACCACGGGAAAAGTGACAGAGTGATCGCCACCCAAAGAAAAGGGGAGGGCGCCTTGTGCGAGTACTTCATCAATGCGCTGCTCAATGTCTGTGTATTGGCTCAGTTCAGCATTGCCGCACCAAGCCAGTTTTGGATGCTCGTTAAGGTCGGTCAGGTTTTCGGTAAAGTAATTGGCCGAATCGGATTCTAAAGCCTGAATGATTAGCTCAGGCGCTTTGGCCGGGCCTTGCAAAAAGGATGAGTTTTGATCAAAAGGCAAACCGATCAAAGCGATATCGTTTGGTGTTAATTCAAAAATATTCTTACGAAACAAGGCCATGATGTTGATGTTTGGTTGATTGCAGTAAATTCTTGAAAGAAAGTTCAATTACCATATTTAATGGCGGTTAACATAACTAACAAAATGCTGAATTTCAAAATTATAAACCAATCGTTACAGTGAAGTTTAAGTCGGTATAATTTTTAAATTTCTCTAAGTATAAGCCTAAGGAAAGGCTCTGAACAAAGGCTGAACTCGGGTAAATCGATTTGGTTCCACCAACTTTGAAGTCGACCCTATCTTGAAATAGTGAAGAGATTCCTGAAATGTTGATTTTAGCCTGATCCATCCATTTAGATACATAAAGTATAGCGCCTGTTTCTCTTTCTATATCCTTCAGATTGTCTATTCCTAGTGCGATATTTAAGTTTTTTTTGAGTGCAAAGCCGTAATAAACTTTTTGGCTCACAAATTGATTTTCAGTATCAACAAAGGATAGGTTTCTCTTTCTGAAATTGTAGGAAATAAAATCTCTAAGTCCATTATCCTTTTTCATGAGCACTTTATTTGTACTCACTTGTGCAGAAAAGTCATAGTCTCCATGTTTATTCAGTTGGTGTTGTATGCCAAATCCTAAATTAGGGTGCCAATTACCTATTCTTGATAAATAAATATTGGCGGAGTAACCCAATGGAAGTCTTGTCGACCCATGATACCCTAGTCCAAAAGTGTTGGAGATGTAACACATAACTGTACTTCCGCTTGTCATATAGCAACCTTTTTGAGGTATCGTTTTTATGAACTCATTATAGCTATCTTTTAAATTGAGCACATCGTCTAGCGTTTGAATGAAATCTATTAGTTTCAATGCTTCTGCTAATGAGTCCTGAGCTGTAGGGGTCCAATAAGTTTTGTAAGAGTAGTTGCCCGGGTCGGCATGTTCAATAATGTAGGTGGTTCCATCAAATCCTTGTGACCAACCTTCAATTTCATCGTCAGAGGGTAGCGCAAGGATATTCGAATTTTGAATGGCTGTAAAAAGCTGATTGGCAAACTCTTGGGGAAGGGTGGTTTTTTGGAATAAGGTTTTCTTGTTTTCTTCCTGATTTTTGGAAAGCTGAAAAATGTAGTTGGTGATGCTTGCTGTAATTTCTTTTCCGTTTTTGATGATTTCGATCACTTGACTGTGATTCCAAAACCTAAAACTAAATTCATGATTTGAGGTTGGGAAATGCGACAAATCAAATTTATCAACCAAAGGTCGATTCAGTTCCTGCCAAAATATAGTGTCACCACTAATAGCTTTACTCTGTGATTTCAAAGAGGTTAAGCAAATGATCATTCCAGCTAGAATGTAGAGGCATCTCCATGTTTTATTTTTGTAGATAATCATTAGAACATATTATACCGAAATATGGAGCGACTCAGTTTGGAGTTTAGAAAACACTTTGTGTAGCGCTTCTAAAACACCTGACGGAATCTACGCCCTTATTTTTTCATGAAGTTACTCCTTATGACCAATTAGACTTTAATCAAAAAAGAAACCCCGACCATTCTGGGTTAGGGTTCAATTTTTTATCTCAAATGACAATCTAAAGTCTAAAGTCTAAAGTCTAATTTCTATTATCTAACAGTCTATTTAGCCCAATTATCCCTCAGCGTAATCGTTCTGTTAAACACCTTCTTCTCTGGAGTGGAATCTCTGTCTACCACAAAGTAACCTTGTCTTTCGAACTGGAAAATATCGCCTGCCTGTGCGTCTTTAATCGAAGGCTCTAGCATGGCATTTTCAACTACGGTCAGCGAATCAGGATTGATGTGATTCAAGAAATCATCGTCAATGCTGTTCAGGTTTTCGGTACTGAAAAGTCTATCGTATAAACGCAAGGTCGCTGGTACAGCATGAGGCACTGAAACCCAGCCCAAAGTTCCTTTTACCTTCTTGCCGCTGGTATCGTTACCGCTGCGGGTTTCGGGATCGTAAGTACAATGGATTTCCGTAATGTTACCATCGGCATCTTTCTCTAAGCCTGTGCATTTTACAATGTAACCGTACTTCAAACGCACTTCTCTGTCGGGACCTAAGCCAAAGAATTTCTTAGGCGAAGGCGGTTCCTCCATAAAGTCTTTACTTTCAATATAAACTTCGCGCGTAAATGGCATTTCACGTGTTCCAGCAGTTTCATCCTCAGGGTTATTGATGGCTTGCATCATTTCCGTTTTGTCTGCTGGCCAGTTGGTAATCACCATTTTTAGCGGCTTCTGAATTCCGAAAACACGGTTGGCTTTTTTGTTCAAATCCTCACGAATGCTATGTTCCAAAAGCGCGACATCGGTAATGCCATCTCTTCGGGCTACGCCCACTTTTTTCACGAAATTTTTGATTGAATCAGGCGTATAACCTCTTCTTCTAAAACCAGAAATGGTCGGCATTCTCGGGTCATCCCATGAAGTAACATGGCCTTCTTCCACCAATTGTAAAAGCTTACGCTTGCTTACGATGGTGTAGCTTAAGTTCAACCTTGCAAACTCAGTTTGGTTAGAAGGGAAAATTTCTAATTCATTGATGAACCAATCGTACAGCGCTTTGTGATCTCTGAACTCTAGGGTACAAAGACTGTATGTAACATGCTCAATTGAATCAGATTGGCCGTGAGCGAAATCATAATTCGGGTAAATGCACCAAGTGTCACCAGTGTTGTGGTGGGTCACTTTTTTGATTCTATAAATAATAGGGTCACGCATGTGCATGTTGGGCGAATCCATATCGATTTTAGCACGAAGCACATGGCTTCCCGCATCGAATTCGCCATTTTTCATTCGTTCGAACAAATCAAGATTTTCTTCTACCGAACGATCGCGGAATGGGCTTTTTATGCCCGGGATAGTCGGGTTGGTTTTACCAGCCGAAATTTCTTCAGCCGACTGATCGTCTATATAGGCTTTGCCTTTCTTAATCAGCTTGACAGCATACTCATACAGTGTATCGAAGTAATTCGAAGTATAGCGCGCCTCGTCCGACCAGGTATAGCCTAGCCATTTGATGTCTTCTTTAATCGAGTTGACGTATTCTTCACTTTCCTTTTCAGGGTTGGTGTCGTCAAACCGGAGGTTACAGCTGCCATTGTATTTTTCGGCAAGGCCAAAATTCAATACAATCGACTTGGCGTGACCAATGTGGAGGTAACCGTTGGGTTCAGGAGGGAAACGCGTCTGGACGAATGAGTTTTTTCCTGATTTCAAATCATTCTCAATCATTTGCTCAATAAAGTTGAGCGACTCTTTTGGGTCCTTTTCACTCATTTTTCCTGTATTCAAAAGTTTAAAGTGCAAGTTTAGTAAAAAGCATTCAGAAGGGATTGAAAAATCCGCTTATCCTTTCTTAAAAACCCTCCAAAAGTTCTCATTCATTTTTCAGGTGAATTCAATAACTCCTGATACCACAGAAACCTCAACTTTTGGAGGGTTCTCTTATTCAGTGTGAGTTTCTGACTTACAGTTACTTGGCTTGAAAATCGTGGATAACTAGGTGTATAACCCTGTGGATAGTTGGGTGGGAAAGTTGTTGAAAACTAACTAGTTACAAAGTTTGAGCGTAAAGTTAAGGAGAGTATCTTAGTTATATCAAGTGAGGGATAAAAGTCAGAAACTCGTTTTCAGTCTCTCTTCGGGAGAAGCCCGGAAAAATGTATGCGAAAGGATTATTCTTGAAAAAGATGATCTGAAACAGTCAGCTTAACTGATGGAAAATGCGTGAGCATAAACCAAAGTCCGATTCAGAAGCGAGCGCATTTGGGTGTGTGAGCAGAAATTGGAAAAGGTACAGGGTTCACCCTTATCTTTTCGGCTTGGTTCTTTCTTAGACTGAACCTTATAAAAAGACTGCAAAGCTGCGTTAAACTGTCTTAGCACTATGTGCGGGCAACGGACGAAGCTGAAGAAGACAGCGTTTTTTGTTTATAGCTTGGGCCAATAAATGAAGAGCAAAGACTTGAACAGTAACTTGATGTTGTGAAAAGGCCACGGCTTTTTCATGGCAAGTGGGGGCGAATCTTCGTCCCCCGCTTTTGTTTTTTGGGGGTATTTGTAAAAATACAGATCAAGACCGCTGCCAGGCGGTCTTTTTCGTTAGGGGAAGGCTAAAACTATTGGAGTTATTCTTGGGTATATCCGTAAATTGAATTGACAGCTTCGGCTGAGTTGAAGGAGCATTCCAAGTCTTTGATATTGCCATCTTTTAAGCTGTAGACCCAGCTGTGGATAAATGGAAATTCACCTTGCCGCCATTCTTCTTGTACAAAGGATATTTTGGCCAAATTTTTCGCCTGTTCAATGACGTTCAGTTCTACAAAGCGATCTAGTCGATCCTCTTCATCTACGAGGCCATTCAGTTCTTTGCTGTGATTTTTATAAACGTCCTTCAAGTTCAGTAACCAGTTGTCTAAAAAGCCAAAACTTTCATTGGACATGGCGGCTTTTACACCTCCGCAACCATAATGGCCACAAACGATGATGTGTTTTACCTTCAGTACTTTGACCGCATAATAGACCACGCTAAGCAAATTGAGGTCGGTATTAACGACTACGTTGGCAATGTTTCTACCTACGAAAATTGAACCCGGAGAAGTATTGGTAATTTCAGTGGCGGGCACTCGGCTATCGGAACAACCAATCCAAAGAAATTCTGGCTTTTGCTGATGCGATAACTTTGAGAAGAAGTCAGGATCAACTTTGGTAATGTTCTGGATGAACTGCTTGTTTCCTTCGAGTAATGCTTTGTGTTGATCAGCCATAGCCTAAAGATATAGTATTTTGAAATTGAATGGATGAAAATTTTAATAGACAAAAATAGGGTACAGGCGGCTTACATTCCCGCCCAAATCTTAAAATTTAGCACCCTTTCACGGCTAACAATCACTTCTTCTTTAAAAGTAGGAGAAAGTGTAAGCAGCAATCGGCTATTGAAATAGCTGTGGATTTCCTTGATGCTGGAGATTTTGATGATGAATTGGCGGTTGATTCTGAAGAAGAGCTTCGGGTCTAACTCGTCTTTCAGTTGATCTAAAGTATAGTCAATGGGCAAGGCACTTTCTTCGGTTTGAAGGTAGGTGAGGCCATCGGAGTAGAAGAAGTATTTGATGTCGTTTGTAGCAATGCTTTTGAACTGAGGGCCAATTTTTACCAAAAACCTTTCACGAATGCCAGCAGGGAATTGAGACTTTAGGTTGTCAATGTTCTCTTGGTATTGCGTGGTTTCCGTTGCCTTGATGTTTGCCAATTTTTCGAATGTGCTTTTCAGTTCACTGGCATCAATCGGTTTCAATAAATAATCAATACTGTTGTGCTTAAAAGCGTCCAGCGCATACTGCTCATAGGCGGTAGTGAAGATGATTTTTGGGTAGTCGCTCAATGCTTTGAGAATATCGAAACCGCTGCCGTCATTCAGTTGAATGTCCAGAAAAATAAGGTCGGGCTTAGGGTTTTCTTTGAACCAAACCAGCGATTCACTGACAGATTCTAGTTTGGCTAAAATCTGTGCATTTGGAATGATTTCAGTAATCATTTTCGCTAAGCGCTTGGCGGAAAGTTCTTCGTCTTCAATAATGACCAGTTTCATAGTTCGGCTTTAAATTGAGACACCAAGGGAAGCTTCACCGTAAAGCTATCTGCGTTTTCTTGAATGATAATGCTTTTGCTCAGCAAAAGTTCGTAGCGCTTATTAATGTTTTCCAAACCCAAATGTGTGGTCTTTTCTAAGTTAGGGCGTCTGTTCAGGTTGTTACTCACCACTAAATAATCCTTTCCTTCTGTGAAGATGTTGATAGTCAATGGGTTTTCTTTCGAAAAGTAATTATGCTTTAACGCATTCTCCACCAACATTTGAAGTGAGAGAATTGGAATTTGAGCAGTTCCTGCTTCTAAATCATAATTGACGATAATGCTTTGGCCGTGCCTTGTTTTCAAAACGAATACGTAGTGTTCTAAATATTCCAGTTCGGTACTGAGCAACACCAGTTGCGAGGTGTTTTCCATGAGGTACCTGTAAATTTTAGAAAGCCTGGATACAAAATCCACCGCCAATTTTGGGTCCTCCTCAATTACTGCTGTCAAAACGCTGAAGCTGTTGAATAAGAAATGTGGCTCTATCTGGTCTTTCAGACTTTCATATTTAGATAGCGCAAGTTCTTTTTGAATAATGTCTTTTTCATGTTCCGAGCGTTTGGTGTATTCTACATAAATCATAAATGATTTTGCAGAAATGATTAACCAAGAAAGCACCAAGCCTTGCGCAATGGTGGTGGCCAATGAAATTTCGACAGTACAAGTGGTGCAAGGAAAAGCGGGAATAAGAATTTCGGTATGGAAGGCTGCAGCGCCAATAACAAATGGGGCCGTAACAATACAGTTTCCAATATAAAACTTTGCAAGTGTACGATAGGAAGTGAGGCTACACTTGTAGTGCTTAATTAGGTACTTTCCCGTATACCCAATAATCTCAAAAACAATAAGTACCGTAAGCACGGTACTCGCCATAGATACAAAGGTGGATGTGCCCCATTCAGAAAGTTTGTAGGAGGTAATTTTGAAGAACATAAAGACCAAAAGCCCAATTGCAATTCTTAATCCATATACCTTTCCTTTAGACATGGCTCAATATAAGAAAAGCCCTTAAGTGTAAACTAAAGGGCTTCGATGAAATCAGATTTTTTAGTCGTTTTGAACGACTTTAATTTTAATGGTTGATCCTGTTATGGCGCTTCTTCCTTTGCCCGGCACTTTCAAGATGCAAAGATAATCGCCTACAGGAGTCGATGCGTCTACTTTTACTTTCATGTCGTATGTCAAAGGATCTTCTACTTCGGTTTTTTTCTCGAAGGTAAAGTGGATGCCTTCCTTGCCTGAAGCTTTTGGCTCTTCTACAACGAGATTGTATTTCTTCGCTTTTACTACCCACATTTGAAGATCGATTTCTTCACCTTGGGCTACAGTTACGGTGTAATCTTTCAAACGAATTTCGTTTCCAGATCTTGGCTTTTCAAGGTTTTGGGCGTTTAAATTCCCTAAACCTACAAAAAGGAGTATGACGAATAGTGGTATAATTCTTTTCATGATGGTGGATATTTTGTTTTACATATTTACTCATTAAGAAAAAAAATGAAACACCGCTTTTGGTGGGTTGTCGAAGAATTAGGCTGAACTGTTGAAGGAGATAGTTAAGCCGTTGGCTGGAGCATGATTTATTGATTTGCTTTTTGAATAATTGATACCTTAGCAAAATCTAAGAAACCGATCAAAGTATAAATGAGTAAACGCGCACTTGTTAAGTATTTGCAGACTTTAAAGAAGGATGAACTTGAAACACAGGTGTTGGAGCTTTATGATAAGTTTCTGCCCATTCGTAGCTACTATAGCTTTGTGTTCAATCCCAAAGAAGACAAGCTGATCGATGAGGCAAAAAAGAAGGTGCTCAAAGAGTATTTTCCTCAAACGAAACGAAAGCCCAAAGCCCGGAGGTCGGTAGCGCAAAAAGCGATAAAGCATTTTTCAACACTCGAATTAGATCCTTCGCTGTTGGCGGATTTTATGCTCTTTAATATTGAAACCACAATGCGTTTTAATGCCAGAAAGGAAGTACGGCAAGAAGCTTTTTTCAAGAGTGTTTACAACTCGTTTGTGGAGACTTCTGAATTTGTAATACGGAATGGCTTGAGAGGAATTTACTGGGATCGGTTGAATAAAATACTAGATGAAGCCGAAGCACAGAATTGGTTCAACGCTTCGGCTTTTGAAATTAAACTGGGCGAACTGGCTGACATAACTTAGCTTGAACTTGGGGTTCCGCACCATCCAACTGGCACTCTCTCAAAAGAAATTTCAGTAACGCAGTTTTCATTTGGAGCACATGGCTGAAAAGTGAAAGTGAGTTCCTGATTATTATTACCGAAAGAGATAGTGACCAACTCTTCACTGGTTTGTCCGTTCAAGGTTAAGTCGGTTGGGTTAGGGTATTGTACCTGACTGTCATCATGTTCATAGATTTCCTGAAAGAAAAGGCTTAGCTCATTGTCCTCCAAAGTGAATACACCTGTCGCGTAGTATCTATAGTCAACTATTTCGTTGGTGGATGGGCTGGTAATAACCCGGGCAGACCAGAATGTTCCATCGGATAGAAATGCATAAACGAAAGCACTATTGCCGTCAGTATTTGCCCATCTGGCTAACAGTAAGTTTTCAATGGTGTTGTCAGTCTTTGTATCTTCTAAGTCACAAGAGCTGAGAGCGCATAAGAGAACCAAGCCTAGCAGTTTGATTATTGAGAATTTCATAAGGAAGAACTTTTGGTTTGCCTAGCTCATTGGACACAGCCTTACAATTATTGGTTGTAACCGCACTCAGCTTTTTAGTGCTGAGTTTACCCATTAAGGGTTTCCAGACCAAAGGAGGCCTTGAAATGATTCATTCAAGGCCTCTAATAGCTGATTGATTTTATTTTTATTCACTCGTTTTTCCTTAATTCCCCTTCTTAATTGTTGGATAAGTAACTCCCAATTGCTCTAAGTAACTGCCGTATTTTGTTTCGTCATAGTAGAATTTCTCTAGCTGCGGACGGAATTCATCCATTATTTTCTTGTTCAGGTAAATAGGAGGGGCATCGCTGGCCGAGATCATTGGTTTGTACTGTGTTTCCTTGCTCTGCACATTGTTAAAGTAATCCCAAGCTTGGGTCACCAATTCGGGTTTTAAGAGAAAGTCCATAATGGTCATGGCCTCGGCTTTGGCACCAGCAGTAGCGCCTTTGTGGGCAATAGGAGTGGCCATAGCAATGGCATTGCTCCAGTGGTGACCTTGCAAACCTGGAATGTTGGAAGGAAAACGCATGGTGACTGTGGGTACTTTCCAAGATACATCACCAATATCATCAGAACCGCCACTTACGGGTCTTGTTACTGGCATTCCCAAGTCAGAAAGCTCGGTGCTTAAACCTCTAGGGCTAGAGCCTACTTCTGTTTGAGTAGCCTTGGCCAATTCCTGATCTTCTTCGCTCCAGGTGGGTAAACCTACTTGCTTGATGTTCTCATACATGGTTTCGGCTATCGTTTTGTTGAAGTGTCGCGGCCATGCAGTACCTAATATTTTTGAGCTCATTTCAGTGTCTGTCATTAAAGCCGCTCCTTTGGCAATGTTGTTGGCATCGGCATACATTTCCATAATACCTTCATAGGTTACATCGCGGAAATAATACCATATCGAAGCTTTTGAAGGCACCACATTGGGCTGGTCGCCACCATCTGTGATGATGGAGTGGGAACGTTTTAGAGTCGTCAAATGCTCGCGCTTGTAATTCCAGCCCACGCTCATTAATTCTACTGCATCCAAAGCACTTCTTCCACGCCAAGGAGAACCCGCAGAGTGCGCAGCTTCACCCTCAAAAGTATATTCAACAGAAATAAGCCCTGTACCCGAAGCTTGGCCATAAGAGACGGAAAGGTTGCTGCTTACGTGGGTGAAGATTGAAATATCTACATTATCAAAAAGACCATCGCGGGTGTACCAAGCTTTAGCGGCTACCAATTCTTCGGCAATGCCAGGCCACAAAATGAGTGTGCCTTGAATGCCTTCACGCTCCATGATTTGTTTTACCGCAAGAGCGGCTGTAATATTCAATGGAATCCCAGCATTATGGCCTTCACCATGACCGGGGGCTCCTTCTACCATAGGTTTGTGGTAGGCTACTCCTGGGTACTGAGATGCTTTTGGAATATTATCGACATCGCTGCCTAGGGCAATTGTGGGGCCATCACCTTGTTTCCAAGTGGCAAACCAAGCGGTAGGGATGCCAGAAACACCTTCAACTATATCGAAGCCATTGGCTCTTAAAATTCCTGTGAGGTATTTAGAAGATTCATATTCTTGAAATCCAAGCTCGGCAAAGCTGAAGATCTTATCGATCATCACCTGCGTTTGCTTGTGGTTGTCTTCCACAATTTGAGCAACTTCAGTTTTGAGTTTGGTGATCTGTTTCTCGGAGTATTTCTTTTGCGCAAAGGTGAAACTGTTCGTAAAAAGTAGCGCAATACACAGGAGGGATTTACTATTGAATGGTCTTTTCATGGTTGATTATTTTGGAAGTTGTTGGTTTTCAGTCCTTCCAAAATAATCAATTTCATTAAGAGTTAGAACAAAGTATTATTTGAGTTGTCAATCAGTCGTAATATCGGGGCGTAATTATTACGTGACCACTATTCTAGATGCCCGATTATTTTCTTTTGAGCGCGATACACTCAATTTCAAGTCTTGCGCCCAATGCTAAGCCACTGGTTCCAAAAGCACTTCTGGCTGGTTTGTTTTCTGCAGTAAAATATTTGATGTATTCTTTGTTGAACTCTCCCCATTCGTCAATATCGGCCATCATTACGGTAACCTTGATTACGTTATCAAGAGATGAACCATTGGCTTCTAAAACAGCTTTCATATTTTCTATAGCTTGTTTTGCCTCTGCTTGTAAGCCACCTGGAGCCAATTCTAAACTGCCGGGAAGGTTACCAATCTGCCCAGATAAGTAGATAATGTCATTCACAATTACCGCATCAGAAAAAGGTAGGCCTAGCGTTTTCATTTCTTCTGACTGATAATGCTCGAGCTTTTTCTCTTCTAAAGTGGTTTCTGTAGAAACACTACAGCTGGCTAAAAATAAGGTTAGAAATAGTAGTATGTAGTTTTTCATATGGGTTGGTTAAGGTTTTTTTTGGTTTTAAGGTGTTTGGCCACTGAATTCAATAGATTACTATGACCGCTCTCTAGTATTACCAACTCACTTTTAGGAAGAAGCTGATATAAAGGCTGAATCTCTTTGGTATTAATTACTTTATCGTGCTTACCTAAATAGAAAGTAACTGGTGTATTTCTTTCATTGATTTGGTTAGCGAGATCTTTTAAGCTGGGTAAAAAGTGCCTTAGGTTAACCCAAGAGTGATATACTTGAGATCGCTTAAACTCGGTATCCATTTGGCTTTCGGCAAACCTCAAGCTGTAATTGTTCATGATTTTCAAAGTACGCAATGTCTTTACCAAGGCTTTGAAGAGCCAAGGGTTTTCAATTTGAGTTTTGAACAGTTTTCTAAAAAGGAAGGGGTATGTAGAAAAACGATAGGAAAAATGGGTGGTGATGCCATCAGGTGCAATCAAGTGGAGGTGCTTGATTCGGTCAGGAAAAAGTTCAGCCGTAATCATGGCGTATTTTCCACCCATGGAATATCCCATGACTTCAAACTGGGATATTTCCTCGCTGGCTAAAAATTTCTCCATTAACGCCAACCAGTCTTTGGGTCTTATTGTATGTTCATTTTTAGAAAATTGACTCGTGCCATGATAGGGTAAATCGAAACTATAAATGGTATGTGTCTCTTTTATGGCTTTCCAAACGATCTTAAACGAGGAATGGTCGAGACCGAAGCCGTGAAAACAAAGCATTACATGCTCTCCACCATTCCAAATGGTATAATTTAAAGAGCAATGATTAATTGTAATATTTCTATGTGTTTCGTTTAACATCAATTCCTGTTGAATGTCTTTTGTAAAAATGTAGAATCAAAATTGTAACACAAGAACTTCGGGAGAATAATCTTTGGTTGATAGATGTGTAAGTGCTTGCATTTTTTGTGGGATTTGAAAATATGTAAAACAAAAGGTTAAAAATAAACGTCTGAATGCCGAAGGAAACTTTGGAAAACATTTAAGTTTCCGTAGTTTTGCGACCGAAATGGATGTTAGAGAGAATATTTTAGAGAAGGCAACGGAGCTGTATACCCAGTTTGGTATAAGGTCTGTGACAATGGATGACATCGCCAAGGAGTTGGGTATTTCTAAGAAAACAATTTACCAATACTACAAGGATAAAAGTGAGTTGGTGAGTACAATCACCAAGTTTCACCTTGATACTGAAACACAGCGGTTCTGCGGTTTAACAGAAGAAGGTAAGAATGGAGTACACGAACTCGTGTTGCTTTCAGTTTGCCTTCGAGATTCAATTAGAGATACCAAAATGAATCTCCTTTATGAACTTCAGAAATTCTATCCCAAGGCATGGAAGATGTATGAAGAGTTCAAAGGTAATGTGATGAAGGAATCTATTAGGAATGTAATAGAACGTGGAAAAAAGGAAGGTCTTTTCAGGCCCAGTATAGATGCCGAGTTGATTGCCATTATGAGGATAGAACAGGTTCAGACATTTCTTCTTGGCAATTTGATTCCACGCAACCAATACACATTAGAACAAATACAAATGCAATTATTCGATCATTTTATGCATGGTCTTTTTACCATAGAAGGTCACCAACTTTTTAATCAATACACAACAAACTCAAAAAACAATGAAGAGCAGAATTAACAAATACACGCTTATGCTCGCGCTTTTGCTGCCAGCCATTGCGGTAAAAGCTCAAACGGAATATTCTCTGAATAAGGCATTGGAATATGCTTTAATCAACAATGAGAATGTGAAGAATGCGCAACTTTCTACACTTGATGCAGAAGCACAGGTGTTCGAAACACGGGCTGATGGTTTACCACAGATTACTGCGGGCTTTAACTATACAAACAACATGTTTATCGCCAAAAGCCCAATCCCAACCTCGTTTATTACAGGCAATCCAAATGATGAAGGGGTAACCTTGGTAGGTTTTGGTGCTCAACACATCGGTAATCTTAATGTTGGCTTGGAACAAATGCTTTGGGACGGGTCATTCTTTATTGGCTTACAGGCTGCTAAAGTGCTCAGAGAAAAGGTGATAATAGATAAAGCCAAGGCTCAAATTGATGTTATCGAGCAGGTGACTAAAGCCTATTATTTGGTTTTAGTGAACCAAACACGTATTGATTTGATCAATGCCAACCTATTGACTTTGAACACGACTTTAGATGAAACCAGAACATTGTATGAAAATGGTTTTGCAGAAAGAATTGATGTGAGCAGACTTCAGGTACAAACCAATAACCTATTGGCAGAAAGAAGTGGTGTGGAACAAGCCGTAAAAACCAGCAAGGATCTACTCAAGTTAAGCATGGGCATGCCAGTTACAGAAGAGGTGACACTCACTGATGAACTCGAAGCTCTTGATTTTCAATATGATCTTTCAGAATTGGAAGACTTTAGCTTGGGCAACAGGCTAGAAGTACAGCAACTCAACTATTTGAAAGAATTGGCTGGCCTTCAAATTAAGAACACTACTTCTCAGTACATTCCTAAAGTGACTTTTAATGCAGGTTGGGGTAGAAATACAGGATCCAACGATTTTAGTGATTTAACCAACGGTAAAAATTGGTACTCTAACTCAAGAATTGGTCTGAATGTTAGTATTCCAATCTTTGATGGTTTAAGAAAGAAGTACACTATTCAGCGTAATAAAATTCAGCTAGAAACACTCAACAATCAATACAGTATACTGACCAATAGTTTAACTCAAGAATTTGAGAATGCTAAAAGAAATCTAGAGGTAAGCCTTGAACAATTGGAAGTACAAGAATCGAATATGGAATTGGCGCAAGAAGTAAGCGGTATTACAAAAGAGAAGTATAAAGAAGGGGTTGGTTCTAATCTAGAAGTTACCAATGCCGAAAAGGATTATAAAGAAGCAGAAACCAACTATTTGAATGCCTTATATAATGCCATTATAGCAAAAGTGGATTTAGATAAAGCACTCGGAAAACTACGAAACAATGACAACTAATAACTCAAAATATATCAATCACATGAAAGCTAAATCAATCGCCACAATTTTTCTTGCTGTGCTCACGGTAGCAGCATGTGGGCCTAAATCTGAAAGTGAAGGTCTTGACGCAAAGAAACAAGAACTCACGGAAGCGAGAGTTCAACTTCAAGAAATCAGAAGTAAAATCGAAACCATTGAGGCTGAAATAGCCGAAGCGGACCCTACTTTTTTCAACGGTTCAGGAGCGGCAACTTTGGTGACCACAGTAACCACTGAAAAGAAAAAGTTCGATCATAAAATCGAGGTAAGAGGAACTGTAATGTCTCGCACCAACGTGTATGTGAGTGCGGAGAGCATGGGCCTTTTGACATCTTTAAAAGTGATCGAAGGCCAATCGGTAAAGAAAGGTCAGTTGTTGGCTACTATCGACTCTGAGCAGTTGGAAAGAACTGTTGATGAAGTGAAAAATCAATTGCAGTATGCTACCACTATCTTCGAAAAAAGAGAAAGACTTTGGAAGAAGAATATTGGTACTGAGGTAGATTACCTTACTGCCAAAAACAATAAAGAGTCGCTTGAGAAGCAACTTTCAACTTTAAGTACCCAGTTGAGCAAAACGAATATCGTGGCTCCTTTTTCTGGAAGTATCGAAGAGGTGCCGGTAAAAGCAGGAGAAGTGGTGCAGCCGGGTTCGCCAATTGTATTTTTGGTGAGCAATAGCGATATGTACATTAATGCAGAGGTTTCTGAAGCCTACTTAGGGAAAGTAAAGGTGGGTGATTCGGTAGATATTCAAGTGCCTTCAATGGATGAGAATTTTACCTCAAAAGTTGTAAGCATTGGTAATGTCATTAATCCTGCCAGTAGAACTTTCACCATTGAAGTGAAATTGCCAAGCGCAGCTTCTGACGCAAAGGTGAACATTGTGAGTATTCTGGGTTTGACTGACTATACGAACGATGAAGCCATTACAATTCCTTCAAGAATTATTCAAGAAGACCTCGAAGGTAACTTCGTGTATGTGTTGGATGCATCGAAGAAAGCGAATAAGGTACATGTGAAATTGGGTCTTTCTCATGATCACGAAACAGAAGTGCTTTCGGGCCTTAAGGGTGGAGAAGTGATTGTTGATAAAGGCAATCGTACGATTGCAGATGGTACGACTGTAAAAGTGCAGAATTAATCTTAACCTCTGAATTAGAGCATTATGGCTGAAAATAATCAACAAAATGTGATTGATAAGGAGTTTGGATTAACCTCCCTGTCGATTCGAAATAAAATTACAGTATACGTACTTACGCTCATTATTGTAGCAGCTGGTGTGTATTCTTATATCACTTTACCGAAGGAGAGTTTTCCAGAAGTGGAACAACCAACAGTATATGTGAGTACAGCACACCCAGGTAACTCGCCTGAAGATATCGAGAGTTTGATTACTCGTGAGTTAGAAAAGGAAATCAACACCATTGAAGGTGTAGATAATATCCAATCTACTTCGGTACAAGATTTCTCTGCCATTGTGGTAGAGTTTCAAGTAGGAGTGGATGTAGACAAAGCCTTGAACGATGTAAAAGATGCTGTGGATAGGGCTAAATCAGAATTGCCTACAGACCTCAAGTCTGACCCTAGTGTAATCAAGTTTAGCTTTTCAGAGAACTTCCCAATTCTTAACCTTAACCTTACCGATCCTTCAAAATCTATAGACGAGTTGAATGATATTGCAGAATATCTTGAAGATGAGATTGAGAAGTTCAAGGAAATTTCTAAGGTAAATATTGTTGGGGTTGATGAGAAAGAAGTAGAAGTAAAAGTAGATCCTTTCAAGCTTGAAGCTAGAAAAGTGACTTTCACGGATATTGAAAATGCAATTTCAGCTGAAAACCTTACTCTTTCGGGCGGTAACGTGGTTGCTGATGGTTTAAGAAGAAATGTAAGGGTGATTGGTGAATTTGATGATCCAGCGCAAATCGAAGGAATTATCATTAGTACTGAAGACGGAAACATCGTTTACTTAAAGGATGTAGCAACGGTTACTTTTGGCTATAAAGATAAGATGAACTATGCGCGTTTGGACTTAGATCCGGTGGTGAAGTTGGATGTTATGAAACGAAGTGGTGAAAACCTTTTGATTGCAACAGACAAAATCACAAAGCTGATTGATGAAAGCTACGCAAGTGGTCAAATTCCAGAATCTACAAAAGTAACCACCACTAACGATCAGTCGAAGGACACAAGAGAACAAGTAAGCAGTTTGGGGAACAACATCATCTTTGGGGTAATTCTAGTAGTTACTGTATTGATGTTCTTTTTAGGAACCCGTAACTCACTTTTCGTGGGTATGGCCATTCCATTGTCTATGTTTATGGCTTTGATGATTCTGGGTTTATTGGGGATATCCATTAACACCATGACGCTTTTCGGTCTTATCATGGCCCTGGGGATGTTGGTGGATAATGGAATTGTGGTGGTTGAAAACGTGTATCGTTTAATGGAAGAAGGTTTGAGTCCAATGGCCGCCACTCGTAAGGGGGTAGGTGAAGTGGCTCTGCCAATTATATCTTCTACTGCTACTACTTTGGCTGCCTTTATGCCTCTGGCTTTCTGGCCCGGCATTATTGGTGAGTTCATGCTTTATTTACCAGTGACCTTAATTATAACCTTAGGTTCATCTCTGTTTGTTGCTTTGGTAATCAACCCTGTATTCATCTCATCTTTTATGAATTTAGATGGGAAGAAAGTATATAACCATAAAAAGATCATTATTAGATCTACAATCTCTATTGTGGCAGGGCTTGTTGTTGCTTTTGTTGCTGGAATTCCTGCATTGGGTAATCTTTTGATCTTAATCGGGGCGCTTACGCTGATGAATATTTACGTCTTAGGGCCATTGTCGAAAAGATTCCAATCGGGTTTTTTACCTGCGTTAGAAGGGCGTTATGAAAGAGTGTTAAAGAGTGCTGTGAAGAACCCAGGTCTTTACTTGGGTGGGGCATTTGTGGCGCTATTTATTTCTTTGAGTGTTTTTGCGGCTTTCCAACCTAAGGTATTGTTCTTCCCTGAAAACGAGCCTAAATACGTGAACGTATTTGTTGAATTTCCTGTGGGAACCGACATTGAAGTCACCAATGACTTTTCCAAGACTATTGAAGCACAGGTGCTTGAAATCATCAAGCCTTATGAAGCGGTAGTAGAATCAGTTTCTACGAATGTAAGCCAGGGTGCAGCCGATCCAAACGACCCAACTGCGGTAGGTCAATCGGAAGAGCCACACAAGGCACGTATCACGGTTAACTTTATTGAAAGTAAACTGCGTGGAGACATCAATACTCAAGATGTAATGAATGCTTTACGTGCTCAAATCAAGCCAGAGCCAGGTGTTACTTTAACCATTGATAAAGATGCTGCTGGTCCGCCAACAGGTAAGGCCATTAACCTAGAAATTATAGGTGAAGACCTAGAGACTTTGATCCATGTGAGTGAAGACATTCAACAGAAAATTGATGAGTCTGGAATTCGTGGAATTGAAGAGTTGAAGAGCTCTTTAGAATTGGGTAAACCTGAGTTGGTTGTGGATATCGATCGTGACAATGCCAGACGTTTTGGCTTGTCTACCTATGCAATTGCCAATGAAATTAGAACGGCTCTTTTTGGTAAGGAAGTTTCTAAATACAAAGAAGGTGAAGATGATTACGAAATCAATGTCCGGTTGAACCAAGACTATCGTTACGATATCGATGCCTTGTTGAACAAGAACATTACTTTCAGAAATCAGAACTCAGGTAAACTGGTGCAAGTGCCTATTTCTTCTGTTGCGCATGTGCGTTACGGTTCTACTTATGGTTCAATCAAAAGAAAAGATTTGGATAGGGTGGTGACTTTAAGTTCTAACGTTTTAGCGGGTGCAAACGCTACTGAAATTGTAGATCAACTCAAGGTGTTAATGGCTGATTACGACATGCCTACTGGCTATAACTTCGCCTTTACAGGAGAACAAGAAGAGCAGGCAGAAAACATGGCTTTCTTAGCCAAAGCATTGCTTATCGCAGTGTTCACCATCTTCTTGATCATCGTATCTCAGTTCAATAAAATTACCGCACCATTTATTATTATGGTGTCTGTGTTCTTGAGTACCATTGGTGTGTTCTTGGGCTTGGTAATTTTTAATATGGAATTCGTGGTCATCATGACCATGGTGGGGATTATTGCCCTGGCTGGTATTGTTGTAAACAACGCCATTGTACTTATTGACTACATTGAACTGACCAGAAAGAGGAGAAGAAGAGAATTGGGCTTAGGTGAAGATGATCGTTTACCAATGGAAGAAGTGGTGAACTCAATTATTATTGCAGGTAAAACGAGACTTCGTCCTGTAATTTTAACAGCCATTACTACCATTCTTGGTTTGGTGCCTTTGGCAGTTGGTTTGAACATTGACTTCATTGGTTGGTTTACCAGTTACAATGCAGACTTCTACGTAGGAGGTGATAACGTAGTGTTCTGGGGGCCAATGTCTTGGACGATTATTTTCGGACTTACTTTCGCCACTTTCTTAACACTGATTATTGTTCCTACCATGTATTTATTGGCTGATAAATTGATGTATAGAATAGCAGGGAAGAAGGAAGATAGAAAGGCGAGCGCTTTGAGTTAAAACATAAACAAATACCAAGTTTTGGCGTGATGTTTGTTTAAAATACTATGTGGTGATTTAGGTGTCTGTTTCTCAGACACCATCATAGTTAAGGTTGATTTGGTGGCTCTCGGGGTGGTTCCCGAGAGCTCTTTTTTTGAACTCATATTGGGTTCCTTTGGTTATTAAAGCACATATGAAGTTTAATGTTTTTAGTTTCGTTTTAATAGTTCTATTTCTGAGTTGGATAGAACTTTATGCCTACCAAGCCACGAAAACTCTTTTAAAGAACATTAAGGCCAGTCGGGCCAAATGGTTGAAGCGCATTTACCTTTTTCAAGCTCTGGTAATGATGAGTTTGGTGGTGTATCTCCGTTTTATGCAAACAGGAACCGTAACCTTTAGTTTTATCTTATCCATTATTTTCATGTCCTATGCTGCCAAGCTGGTGGGGTTGATATTTGTCTTTATTGATGACATCAGAAGGGCCATTGCACTTTTCTTTGCGGGGAAAAAACGTAGGAAGGAAAAGAAAATAGCTGCTGGTAAAAAAATATCTCGGTCTGAATTTCTTGCTAAAACTGCCGTTGCGGCAGCCACTTTGCCAATAGTGACCATGAGTTTTGGCATAGTGTCAGGTGCTTATGATTATAGAATCAGAAGAAAGAAATTATATCTTCCTAACCTTCCTAATGGTTTTAATGGAATTAAAATGGCACAGCTGTCCGATATCCATAGCGGAAGTTTCTTCGATAAAAAGGCTGTAGAAGGAGGTATCAATTTGCTGATGGCCGAAAAACCAGATGTTGTGTTTTTTACGGGTGATTTGGTGAACAACCAAACCAAGGAAGTAAACGAGTATTTCGATATTTTCTCTAAAGTAAAAGCGGACCTCGGAGTTTACTCTACTTTAGGGAATCATGATTACGGAGACTATTTGCAATGGTCTTCTGCGCAAGCCAAACAGAGAAATCTTCAAGACATGGTGTTGGCACATGAGAAGTTGGGCTGGAAATTGATGATGAATGAGAATAAATCATTGAAAGTAGGAGGGGATCAAATTTCCCTACTAGGCGTAGAAAATTGGGGTGCTGGCCGTTTTGCCAAATATGGAGACTTAGACCTTGCGCATAAGAACTCAGAAGGTGATGTTAAAATTCTGCTTTCTCATGATCCAAGCCACTGGGATGCGCAAGTAAGACCAAATTATAAAGACATTGACCTAATGTTTGCAGGCCATACCCACGGCATGCAGCTAGGAGTGGAGATTGGCAGCTTTAGATGGAGTCCTTCACAATGGATGTATCCGCAATGGGCCGATTTATATACCGAAGGAAACCATCACCTCTATGTAAACAGAGGCTTCGGCTTTTTAGGCTTTCCTGGCCGAATTGGGATTCTACCAGAAATCACCATTTTTGAATTGACGAATAGGCCTGTTTGACTGGTCTGAATAGCTTTGTGATACGGGGACTTGTCGTTTATCTTATATACCTAAAAATTCTTATAGAGGGATAGAGAGAAGTGTGAGAGGGTCACCCTTATATATAATTAGGTCCGACCTTTGACCTGTTGCGAAAGTGAGTTTTGCTGACAGTGTGAGGGTTAAAAATATGAGAGTTAATATCTTCATAGTGCAGAAGCACTTGCCAACAATTGAGCCAACACATCTATCCGCCATTCCTATTACGTTTTACGCTCAATTTACAGATTTTTGCTTTTATGGAAAGCCTTAACAGCCGTATGGTTCTGTATTTCTTTAACTTTTAAAGCGTTGTGACTTAATGAAGTGTATACCAGTATGGTTGAACCATTCACTTCTGTATTTTGAGGTATTTACATTATTTAATGCGCCACCATTTTTCTTGTTGATAGTCCTCATTTTTAGACCGATACTCTCTGTTTTTAATTACCAATTCATTTTTGTTTAGTCGTTTGCTTCGGTAGCCAAAAAGGTGGAGGATTTGTTTTGGAATTAGACGTGCTATCTTAAGGTCTACTAACATGGTCTCTTTCGAGTCTGAAGACCATTTTACACCGGGGAGTAAAACGAAGAATTTATCTACCATAAGTTTCCTTAACACCATAGATAACCATAAATAAAAGTGGGGGATTTTTCTGATAAGAAAATACCCATCGCTACCCTGTGATTGGTAAAGCGGCATGAAAATGATAGATTTCTCTTTAGCATAAAGGGCCTTACCATTAAGTGTAGCCAAACTTTGATTGCGTGCTATTGGTTGAAAATTTGAAAAACCGGGGTTCATGATGAATTGCTCGTTTTTCTTCACCTCAGTTCGGCTGTAAATTTCGTAGAACACAGAGTGACTTTGGGTAAAAGATTGCCATGCTTTCAGAGAGGAGTCATATTCGGTTAACTCATTTTTATTGAGTGCGCCTGTAAAAACAAGTGATAAATAAATGAAGGTTTTATGAGACTCAATCGAACTAAGTGTGTCATGCTGCCCACCTTCAAAGCCAAAAGAAACATAGCCTAATTCATTAACATAACTTAAAACGGGGCCATCAAGATATTCTTCAATACCTAAAATGAGAGGTACAGGGTATTGGCTTGTGAATTTTCTGTTTAACAAGCTGTCATTCACCGTAATGAATGGAATAGTGTTACTAGAGGTAGTATGAAGGTCAAAAAAGTAAAATGGGCCGTGTTCATTTTTTATAATGTCTTGTAGCAGATTGTATATCTCGAGTTGTTGCTTTTCGTCTTCATTTTTGGGTGTATAGTTTGCTTTATCGAGAGACGCTATTCTTTCTGAAGTCCACAATCGATTTAAGTCAGCTTTATGATATCTGACTGATCTTTCAAGAGCCCACATATTTCCACTTAGGGCAATACATGAACCTGAGAACTGTTCTTGTTTGTTTTTAATTTCCTGAAAAACCTGGTGTAGTGCAAACACACCTGCTGGCTCGTTGCCGTGAATACCTCCAAAAAAAATAAGACATGGTCCAGATTTTTTACCATCAACTCTTCCGATTAAACGGTTAATACTGATTGTCTGATTTAATGCTTTACTGTGAACATCAATCATTATCTAAATGCATTAAGTCCTTGACTGTCACAATCCCAACCAGTTGATCATCTTGTACTACAGGTAAGCAGCCTATTTCATTTTTTTTCATAAGATCTATGGCTTCTTTTATAGGTGTTGAGGTTTGAACTGTGATTGTGTTTTTAACCATTATTTCTTGAGCACTTATTTGGTTACCAGGGTCATTCACCTCTTCCCAAAATTGAATTAAATGCTTCCATGTTATTAAACCTACCAATACATCTCTATTGTCTACCACGGGTAAATGATGAATGTTGTTCCACTTCATATATTGAAGGGTCAGCAGTCCTAGATCCTTAGGGCTTGCTGTCACTAAATTAGTAGTCATAAGATGACCAATTTTACTTGCCGTGGATTTGAAAGATGCTAAGCCTTGAAGATCATCCCATTCACTTACAGGTTTACAAGAACTTTGTTTTTCATGAAGGGCCTCTGTTAAAGCTATTATTGCGTCATCGGTTTTAAGGTCTTGCTTGAGTTTACGGTAATTCTTTACTATCCATTGAGCACCGGTTTGGCCCAAAACTCTGGCTTTAATAATTCCTAGATACTTATTTACATCCTCTTTATCTATCTTCATTTGTTCAAGTCCAGATTTAGAAATTGGCAATAAGTGATTTAAGATTAACTCATTGAGTGGTATTAAATTCCCCATCCAATTTATTATTGACTCAGAACCAGTTCGTGCTGCACGAATAAAGTTGGATTTTGCGTCTCTAAAATCCATGACCTTAGTAAGGTCATCAAATTCAGATGGCCGGCCTTTCATCAACCCCACCCAAAATGCAAAATTTGCCATTTCGTCTATTATTGTTGGGCCAGATGGAATGTATCTATTCTCAATTCTAATATGTGCTTTGCCATTTCCTACCCCATAACAAGGGCGGTTCCATCGATATATGGTGCCATTAAGTAGATTGAGTGCACTTAATTTTGGAATTACACCTTCTTGTAATTCTTCAAAAGAGTTTTTTTCTATGTCTTTAGTAAGCAGCGTTTTAAAACAAGAAATTTCGTTTTTATAATAGTCAATTATATTTCCGGTCAACCACTCATTTCCAAAAGATACTCTGCCTTCTTGTTCGGTTTGAGCCATGGATATATGCCGCGTATCAATACTTTGCTGGAAAAGAGCTATGCGCGTTTCACTCCAAAGTTCCTTGCCTAGCAGCAGTGGGGCATTTGTGCAAACACCAAGCACGGGGCCGGCTATTGCTTGAGCCCAATTGTAACTAGAGGTAAAGTCGCTAGGGTTTACTTGTAAGTGCATTTGAAAACTTGTGTTGCAGGCTTCAAACATCACTGAATTGTGCTTGATAGAAATCTCATCTACGCCAGAAATATGCATTCCAAAATCTTCTCCACGAGCCTCTTTAAGCCGATCATTTAAAGCGTAATAGCGCTTTTCAGGGGTCATGAACTCAAACTCTAATTCATGTTTTGAAATGCTTGGGAGGATGCCTGTGAGTATTATTTTGCAATGGTTATTACTTGCCACTTCCTCTGCTTTTTTTAAAAGCGACCGAACCTGAGTTTCGGCAGCATTAAAAGCATCACCAGAAAGCGTTAATGGATCTAAGTTGATTTCTAAATTGTAACGGGCTAATTCAGCGGTGAAATGCGGCTCATTTATTTCTTTAAGTACCTTGGGTGCTTTTTTTGAAGGGCGCCATTGTTTATTTACAAGACAAAATTCTTGTTCCGCACCAATACGGATAATCCCACTTTCAATCATTTGGTGATCGAGCATGTATTCAAGACTCTTTAAATCAGCGATTAGATGACCTATAAATTTAATTCTGGCCTGATCATCAGATTTAATATTTATTCTTTGATCTCCCATAAGAAATTGCGTTAAATGTTTTTATCATTTTAAACGATGAGGGCAAAGGCTAAATCAGTGTAGGCCAAAAAATGGGCTAGGGTGTTAGTGTAATATCCCTCTATTTCCTAAGGTAGTAAATTAAGAAATAATGATTTCTCAAAAGTTGTTGAAGAGGCTTATTAGTGAAGAATACCAATAGGGGCAGAAATTACCAATTTTGAATTTACGAAAAGATCTGTTTAATGAGTCTTGTTGTGCCCCATAGGATATTGCTTATTTACTGTCCTTGTTGTTATTGTTTGAACTTCTCGTTATACATTTCAAAGCTCTCTTGAAGGATTTTAATGGCAGTTTGCTTGTCAAGAAAATCCTCTACTACCACAGTTTTTTTCTCGAGCTTTTTATAATCCTCAAAGAAATTCCTCATTTCTGAAATGAAATGTGAAGGAAGTTCGGAGATGTCATTGATATGGCTAACGCTTGGATCTCCTGCAGCCACTGCAATTATTTTATCATCTGCTTCTCCATTGTCTTGCATTCTCATAACACCAATTACTTTGGCAGGAACAATACACATGGGTACTATGTCGATTTGGGATAAGATAAGAATGTCTAATGGATCTCTATCTTCACAATAACTCTGCGGAATAAAACCGTAATTGGCCGGATAATAAACGGAAGAATATAACACTCTGTCGAGGATTAAAAGCCCGCTGTCCTTATCAAGTTCGTATTTTGCCCTTGTTCCTTTTGGGATTTCAATGATACCATTTACTATATCAGGCAGATGATCGCCAGGAGATACATCATGCCAAGGGTTGAATTTATTTTTCATAAAGTTGATTTTTCTATTCGTTCAATTTCCTTTGAGATTATACAGCGTAGGTTCTTAGCGCTATTCATTTCGGTATTATACGTAATTAGATCTAATTTGACGTTAAAGCCGCATATTATATACTTCAACGTATAGTTTAAGAATTAGGTGAGGCAAAGTGGGTTTAGGATGATGCTTGACTACTACTTGAAAAGTTAAGCTCAAATTCAATGAATTGCTAAGTGTGAGGCTTAGTGATGTAATAGGCGTACCTATAAAGTTATCACTGGTGGGTCCGTCTACTCAATTAGTATTTTGTTGTTTTTACTTACTTGGATCCTGTTTTTCTTTCAATAAATCGCCCAAGATAGTATGCAATAAGTATAGGTATAAAAGCAAAACTAAGATGTTTTTCTAATAGTCCGTATTGATTTATTATTATTAAAATCATGGTAGAAATTACAATGAAGATCAAATCAAATATTATTTTCTTTACTCTCATTGCTTAAATGATAATGGATTTAGACTCAATCTACTCAATTGTACAGCGTTTATTTTGTTAGTATCCAGTGTACTAGGTCTTTTTCATCAATTATTGCCCAGCTATGCGGGTGTCTATCTCCATTTGCACGGTAGCCTCTGTTTTTAGTTTTAATATAGGTGACTTTGTCTTTTCCGTACAATATGCTCAAATCATTGGCCAATTGTTCGATGTAATAAGCATTCATGTTTTCATATTCTGCCTGCCTATTTTCTTTCCACCACAAGGTGTCTGGTTCGGAATAGAGTCTGATTTTTAAACCGTCTAATTCGGATATATTAATAGTTTCGTTGGTTTTAGAAAGATATGGAGACTTCCTATTGTAGTTCGCAATGGCAGTGTCCCCAACTCCAAATTCTGAATCAAATGATTCGATAATCCAATTTGCTTCTTGTAATGCAGGTTCCGAAAAATTTTTCTCAATGGTTTTGTTAGCACTCTCATATAATGCTAATAAGTCGATAGGAGAGTCCACAATAAAGAGTCCTTTTGGTTGGATTGCGGACTCTGTTGATTTTAAATAATTCGTTAAAAGAAGAGAGATATTCCCACCACTTGAAAAGCCACCTATGTATATATTATTGGGGTTGATATTGTTTTTGGCAACAGCATCAATTATTACATTCTCCAGACCTTCTTTCTCTGTCTTTGAAAGCCATAAATGCTGATTAAAGTTCATCAGTAGAACAGTAATGTTATTAGCAATGGCTATGTCCACAATACTGAATTCAGTCCTTGTATTTTCAGCATTGCAAGGGTAACAGGGGAAAAGAATGAGGAGCCCGTCTTGTTTCTTAGGAATGATTAATTCGTAATCATCAGAAATCACTGTAGTTGATTCAGGAGCTGAAATTTGTTCTTTTTGCTTAACATCCTTATCCTGTGAACAGACCACAAAGACCAATAGCATTGAAATGACGAATAAGCGATTCATTTGAGTTGTGTTTTCAAAATTGAGTATAGGCGATATTTTTTAAGTTATTGGTTTTTAGGTATATGTACGCTCTGTTTAAGCCTATAATCATATTAAATCTTTTTAATAAGTCTCCGCCTATTACACTCATTTGTTGTCGGCCTATTTTCCCTTCAAAAAAGCCCACAGGAACAGCTGTTAGTCCTGTATTTCCTATCCTGAGCGATGGTAATGTGCCCTTTTTCACTTTTATCACATTTCCAAAAGAGTCTTTTAACTCCTGTTCGCTAGTGATCTCTATTCGATCGCCTATGTTGCTTTCCGAGGCAAACTGATCATCATACAAAAGCGCTCCTCCGTAACCTGAATGAATTAGAAATTCATTCTTGTAGTCAACACCAGCTATGGTACTTGTACCTTGAATAAAGAGGTTGTCATTTTTAAAAATGACGGGTATTTTTTCATATTCCGCTGCTTTGCTAGGGAGGGTGTTATGCAGGATCATTAAGCTTTTGTCAAAATCAATTTCGATGAAATACTCCTTAAATAGGTTTGGGCCAAACTTACCATCGGTTGTGGGGCCTGAGTTTTCGTCTTCCCATACCGAAAGACTATCCCAATGGAGTTTGCCTATCGTTAAGGAATTGCTTTCGCTAAACCTAGATGTAGCCCGTCCTCCCCAGCTGCCCACATCGCTTTCCGTTTTCCAATCAATGCTCTTTATTCTTTTTGTTGCTTTCGTGGTCAGATTTATTGAACCAGCTGCTGTATGAAACATTAAATTGAGCGTGTCTACACCTCCAAATACCGCTTTTATAGCGATGTTATTGTGACTAGTCAGTTCAAACGGAATGGTTTCAACGATTGTATTCGTAACGGTAGTTTCTAGCAGTTGTGCTTTACTAAGGTTAGAGGTTAGCAGTATTAATACGATCAAATAATAGTTTTTCATTCGTCTATTGTTGTTGTTTTGAATTCCTTCTTTATTAATCACACATAGGAGTTAAAACTTAAACCCGAAATGTAGCCCCGGTTCTCCAATGAAAAACTTAGACCATTGATCATCCATTAGTTTAAACGAGTTGGGCATTCTTGTGTGATAAGGCCGGTGAGTAATTGCAATTGACGGCTCGATGAAAAACCTGTCATTAAATAGCCTGAAATGATAACCGAGCCTATAAGTATTGAATACTTGAAATCCATTGTCTATTTTCTTACCGCTGTCATCTACGAAAGACTGCCATGCATTCATAACATGTACACCCGTATATAATCCTTTCCATAGAAACCTTTGATAGGTAAGGGCAAAGCCATATTCTCGAATGTATCCCGGAAATTTCTCTTCAGGAGCTTCGTATGATTTTCCATAAGGAATGCCAAGTGACCAAGCGTACTTCCAAGTTTTCAATTCCAGAGAAACTACATCCTTCCTGGTCAGGCGGTACCCTAGGTTAAGTTGTACGAAATCAGGTTTATTCTCTGGTAAAAAATTCCCGAGCATGGCAAAGGTACTGCCAGCAAACCATTTTTTAAAAGTGCTGTCTTGCTTGGTGTATTGAGCATGGAGTTGCGAATTGACAACTAGCATTAAAACGAAACTAAGTGCTAAAATCTTCTTTTGCATATCTTCAAATATTTCTTGTTAGGATATAGCAAAATTGGAAAGACACCTGGCTTCAAAACGTACACTTAAGTTAAGAAGTGAAACTTAGGCCTTACTTTTTTCAAGAATTCTGGCCCTTAGCCTGCTTAGCGATTGGGGCTTAATGCCTAAAAAACTTGCCAACTGATGCTGAGGCACTCGTTGAATAAGGTCAGGTCTTTTTTGCATCATACTCAAGTACCGCTGTTCGGGAGAAGAATTCTTAAAGTCATCGAAATTAACTTGCTCTTTGGCTAAAAGCTCTTCGGACAGTACCCGGCAAAGGGTTTCGAATTTTGGGAATTTCTCAAACATTTCGGCTTCTAGGTCTGGGTTTGAAACGGTAAGTATCGAATCTTCTGTAGTAGCCACATAGTATTCAGAAGGTGTTTTAGTTATTACACAGTTTGGCGTGATACCTTCCATTTCTGTATAGAATGCCGTTGTTTTTTCTTCTCCTTCTATTATGTAATAGCTCCGTATGCATCCTTTTAGAACAAAATAACCATCTTTTGAAGATTGTCCTTCTTCTAGTAAAACTGTGCCTTTCTTTACCGTTCTAAAAATATCTAATGAAGTGAGGACTCTCTTTTCTTCTTCGGTAAGCGAAATGTATTTTGATATAAAGTCAAATAGTATTTCCTGCATGGTTCTTTTTTGTTGTATCGTTTCGTGAGTTGATCTCGGTACCAACACACGAGTGTGTAGGCTTCCATTATTCTTTTGATTTTATAGAACGCTATTACAGCGCTACTCGTTGCTGTAATTTTCTAAACGGTTGGGTAAATAATGCTTGATTGGGTAGAGAAGTAGTTCTTTAGGCAGTCTGTTGACGAAGAGAGGCGGGGAAGAAAGGTCTAAATGGATTCTGTCAAAAGAGACCTGCATTACGCTGCAATACAGAAAAGGGACTTTTAGTGGTAGATTTTAGCCTGAAAAAGAAAAAAGCCAACCCCTTTGGGATTGGCTTTTGCGGAGGGAGGGGGATTCGAACCCCCGGTACGGTTTCCCGTACGCATGTTTAGCAAACATGTGGTTTCAGCCACTCACCCATCTCTCCGTGTTATTAGCTGATATATTGCCCTCGTTTAAGAGGAGTGCAAATATAGGTGATTAGATCAGACTTCACCAAGCGTATTTTAGAAAAATTACCATCAATGTAATTCCATTTTTATAACTCATTAAAATTGAGTCTATTCATTAAACGTTGGCCTCAAAAGGCTGTCTAAATCGAAAATCAACACAACTAAAATATGTATCAACCTAAATGTAAGAATGTCACGAGTTTCCGGACTGGAATGCTCGTGCTTTGCGCTTTGCTGATCAGTTCTTTGTCTTTTGGGCAAAAGATTGATTTCAGTAAGCTAGAAGCAATGAAACCTAGAAGTATAGGTCCTGCAAACATGAGTGGAAGGGTTACTTCTATTGATGTAGTAAACAGCAGCCCGGAAATTATTTATGCCGGTTCTGCCTCAGGCGGTCTGTGGAAATCTGAAAGTGGAGGAATTGCTTGGGAGCCTATTTTTGATGGCAACCTTGCCTTGTCTATTGGAGCTGTAGCCGTTTCTCAGAAAAACCCAAATATCGTTTGGGTAGGAACAGGAGAGGGGAACCCTCGAAACAGCTTAACAGGTGGTTATGGTGTTTACCGCAGTTTAGATGCGGGAAAAACCTGGAAGTTAATGGGGCTTGAAAAAACTAGAAACGTCCACCGTATCATCATCGATCCGAATGATCCTAATACCGTCTATATCGGTGCTATAGGTTCTCCTTGGGGTGATCACAAAGAAAGAGGTGTCTATAAAACTACAAATGGTGGTGAAACTTGGGATCATATACTTTATATAGATGAAAAAACAGGAGTTGGTGACATGGTGATGGACCCTTCCAACCCAAATAAGATTTTAGTAAACATGTGGCAACACAGAAGAGAGCCTTGGTTCTTTACTTCTGGTGGGCCAAGTTCAGGTTTATACATGACCGTAGATGGTGGTAAAAACTGGACAAAGCAATCAGCAAAGGATAATGGAATTCCTGAAGGCGACTTAGGTCGTATGGGACTAGCGTTTGGAACAAATAACCCAAACAGAGTTTATGCCCTTATCGAAGCCAAAGAGAATGCATTGTATCGTTCAGACGATGGTGGGTTTAATTGGGAAATGATCAACAATGGGAATGATATTGGGAACAGACCTTTCTACTACTTCGATATCTATGTAGACCCTAAAAATGAAAACAGGGTATATAGCATTTTCACCAACGTACACAGAAGTGAGGATGGTGGAAAGTCATTCGAAAACATCATTGGCAGAAACCTTATTCATGTGGATAATCACGCATTATACATTAACCCAGACGATCCTAAATATATGATCTTGGGTAACGATGGAGGTATGGCTATTACTCGTGATATGGGCAAGAAATGGCAGTTTGTAGAGAATTTACCTTTGGGGCAATTCTATCATATCAATGTCGATAACGAAATGCCTTACAATGTATATGGAGGTTTGCAAGATAACGGAACCTACACTGGTCCTGCCTATACTTGGAAAAGCGATGGAATCAGAAACGATTACTTCTTCACAATTGGTGGTGGTGATGGTTTTGATGTAATGGCTGATCCTGACGATTCTCGTTATGGTTATTCTCAGTCGCAACAAGGAAACGTAAGTAGATATGATAAACTTACTGGAAGTAGCAAGAGAATTAAACCTACTAGCGATGACCCTAAAGTGAAGTTACGTTTCAACTGGAACTCGGCTATGGCGCAAGACCCGTTTGACAATAGTACTATCTATTTTGGAAGTCAGTTTGTACACAAGAGTACGAACAAAGGCACTAGCTGGACAATTATTTCTCCAGATTTAACGACCAATGATACTACTAAACAAAATCAAGACAAAAGTGGTGGTTTAACAATTGACGCTACTGGAGCAGAAAACCATACAACGCTTTTAGTAATTGAGCCGAGTGCAGTAGAAAAAGGAGTGCTATGGGCTGGATCTGATGATGGTTACATTCATGTAACAAGAGATGGCGGTGCCACTTGGACAAACGTATCAAAAAATATTAAAGGTGTTCCAGCTGGATCATGGGTAAACCAGATCAAAGCTTCTAGATATAATAAAGGAGAAGCTGTTGCGGTAATTAACAATTACCGAAGGTTCGATTTCAAGCCTTACTTGATGAGAACTAAAGATTATGGAAAAACTTGGACTGCAATAGCTACTGAAAATGATGTTTTCGGTTACGCATTGTCTTTCATTCAAGACCCAGTAGAGCCTAAGTTGATGTTCTTCGGGACAGAGCATGGTTTATACATCAGTATTGATGAAGCTAAAACATGGACGAAGTTCGAGAACGGTTATCCAAGTGTTTCTACAATGGATTTAGTGATTCAAGAGCGCGAGAGTGACTTGGTTATCGGTACTTTCGGTAGAGCAATTTATGTACTGGATGATATTAATCCGTTACGTGTTTTAGCTGCTAAAGGACAAAAATCTATTACAGAGTCTGCTGTTACGGCCATTGACGCGGTTACTTCTTACATGGTAAGCACAAGAGCTTCTAATGGCCCTGCTAACCCTGGTAACTCTACTTTTGAAGGAGAAAACAGACAGTCTGGTGTTGCTACGATTAAATTCTTTGCTAAAAAACCTGAAACTCCTGCTGGAGGAGGTAGAGGCGCTGGTGCTCCTCAAGGCCAAGTTAGACCAGCTGGTGGTGGCGGTCAAGGTGGTGGAGGCGGAGGCCGTGGAGGCCGAGGCGGTGCTGGAGGAGGTAATGCTCCATCGGGACCTCAAGCTAAAATCGAAATCTTTGATATGAATGGGAATTTAGTAAGGACATTAAGCTCATCCTATACCGAAGGTTTGAATAGTGCTTCATGGAGATATGATGAAGATCCTCCAGAAGACACTGTTCAGCCAGAAGTGCCTGCTGGCGTTCCTGCTCAGTTTGCTAGTTTCTTTAGAAGAGGTGGTGCTCCTGCGTTGCCTGGTAAGTATACTTTCAAAGTAACAATAGGCAATAGCTCGGATGAGGGTACTATTGAGTTTCAAATGGATCCTAGAGATACATATGATATCAACAACTTAATTGCTAGAAGAGATTTACTGAGAGAAGTAAATGTGCTTACGACTGACGTATCTAATTTAGCTTCTAAAATCACGACTGACATGGCGTCTGTTGATAAAGTATTGGAAGCGCTAAAAACTAAACGTGGACCAGAAGCGAACGCGCTTAAAGCCAAGAGTGAAGCAGTGAAAAAAGAGATGAAAGAACTTTCTGACGCTGTTGGTAGCGGAGGTGGTTTCCGTTTCGGAGGAGGAGGTAATTCTGATGTTACTCCTTTAAACTCTAAAGTTTCTACTCTATCGCGGAGTGTCACAGGTTCATTTGAAGCGCCAGGTGCTGCTGACCGCAAGGACCTAAATGATTTCAATGCGGAGTATGAAGCATTAAAATCTAAAGTAGATGCATGGTTCGCTGCCAACTGGAGTGCTTATTTAGCCGCAGTTAAAACAGTAGATTTCTCTCCAATTGGAGGGTAATTAATAAGTCATCTACATAAATAGGGCCGACCTGTTTAGGTAAAAATGTAATCAAATAGCACCGAGAGAAATCTCGGTGCTATTTCTTTTTATGGCCTATCGACTGAATTTTGTAATACACCAAAAAGGACTTTGAGATCGATGGATTTGAAATTCCGATAGGAGAGTTTTATAAGGAATCCGTTTTCAAGAGACTAGGTTAAATGGCATCCGTTCTAAAAAACAAAAAGGCAACCCCAATCGAGGTTGCCTTTTAAATTGAATTGAGATTGAAATCTTTATTCGTACCGAAGTGCTTTCACAGGATTCTGATTTGCAGCTTTTAACGAATGGAAACTGACCGTTAAGAAGGAAATAACTAAAGCCAATACTCCCGACATACCTGCTGCAAGCAATATCACTTCCTGTAAATTCATTCTATAGGCAAACACATCTAACCAGTCATTAATGAGCCAGTAGGCTGCTGGAGCGGCCAAAACGAAGCCAATCAGCACCAGCACCATAATGTCTTTGAAAATCATGAATACCAGTTGTGGAACTGTGGCCCCTAACACTTTTCTCACACCAATTTCTTTTATTCTGGTGGCAGTGGTGAACGAAGACAAACCCAGTAAGCCCAAGCAAGAGATTAAAATACAGATGTATGAAAGTATACCTGTAAGCTTGCTTTGTCTTTGATCTCCACGGTAAAGCTCTTCTGCTTGTTGATCTAGAAATTCATATTCAAAAGGGTGATTGGGGTCTAACTCAGTAAACTTATTTTCTAAGAATTTCATGGTTGGGCCAACTGCACCGTCATTCATATGAACCATTAAGGTAGGTAGCCCTTGCGCTCCCGCATTTTGTAATTGGTATCTGTAAATAGCGGTAGGCTCTACCTTAACATGAAGCGAAAACGCATTAAAATCCTTAACCACACCAATTACCTTAGTCGGTTCTGGTAGCCCAATAGGAGAAACGGTTTGCCCTATTGGCTCATCCCAGCCCATTGCATCCACAACCGCTTGATTAACAATTACTCCTTGAGTAATGTCCGTAGCCATATTTTCGTCAAAATCTCTACCTTGAACAATTTCAATGTCCATTGTTTTAAAATAGTCTTTCCCAACAGTAAGTACATTGTAGGTATCTTGTGTTATGTTATTTTCGTTGTCGCTAACGCTTAATAGTCGTCTGCCTGCTCCTAAAAGACTGTTACCCACATTACCACCACCTCGACCCACTCCAAAGGCATCAGTAATACCTAAAATACTTGGGTTCTGCATTAGTTCTGCCTTAATGAACTCCATTCTGTTCCGAACAGTGGTGTCTTGCAAAGGAATTAACACCACATTGTCTTTATTAAAACCTAAATCTTTGGTCCTTAAAAAGTCGATTTGACTATTCATTAATAGGGTGGTAATTACCACGGCAATGGAGATAAAGAATTGAAATGCCACCAATACTTTTCTGAGGAAAACACTTTTTGGACCAGTTTTCACACTTCCTTTCATAGCGACCAAAACGGAAATGGCCGATAGGTAAAAAGCGGGATAAATGCCCGAAAAAAGACCGATAACTATGGCCACTCCTAGTGAGCCAAATAGTAGCAACGGATTGCTAAAGAAATGGAGTTGAAGGTCTTTCCCTAAAAGAGAATTTAAGGTTGTACCATGGATTAATATATTGACAATTAATATGGCCAGCATCAACGAAAGGAATGTGATGATCACCGATTCGCTTAAGAACTGAGCGCGCAGTTTTCCTCTGCTAGAACCCAATACTTTTCGCACTCCTACTTCCTTGGATCTGTTGGTGGCCCTTGCTGTGGCCAAATTCATATAGTTGATGCTGGCTAAAAGTAGGATGAAAATACCAATGGCGGTAAATGCCCTAGTGTAGGTTAAGTTACCAGTAGGTAAATCATACTGTACTTTTGAATTAAAATGTATATATGCTAAGGGCATCAATCGTGGGCTAAAACCAGCATCTCCTAGGCCAGCTTGTAGCACCAAAGGCTTCATGTACTTTTCGAAAAAGTCTGGAAACTTGTTATAAATATTGTTTACATCGTAGTTCTTCGGAAGCATGATGTACGAATAAAGAGAGATATTCCACAGTTGATTTGCTTTTTGTTGACTCGTTAGAGCAGGTTGACCAGAAGTAACGGTTGAGATGGAAATCAAGCCTTCAAAAGTGAGGTGAACGTTGTCTGGTAAGTCTTTAATAATACCCGTTACCTTCAAATTATTGTTGTCAGTTTCTAAGAGTTGCCCAATGGCTTCTCCATTACCAAAAATACGCTTTGCGGCTGTTTGGGTGAGTACTATACTGCTAGGTTCAACCAAAGCAGTTTTGGGGTTCCCTTCAATAAATTCATGCGTAAACATGCTGAACACAGAAGAGTCTGCGAAATAGAGATTGTCTTGATATATGTTCTTGTCTCCAATTCTGAATAGTTGCCTCCCAGCGCTCATAAACCTTGTGAAATTCTGAATTTCTGGAAACTCTTCCTTCATCATTTCGGCCAAAACAAATGAGCTAAGAGCAAATTCATCGTCCTTAGGTGGGATTCTGAATTTGGATTCAACCCTGTAGATCCGATCATACTTTTCATGGTGTTTGTCAAAACTCATGTCGCTTTGAACATATAAAAGGATGATAATAGCCACGGCTAAGCCCATAGCTAAACCGAAGATATTTAGGAATGAATAAAATTTATTTCGGAGTAAGACTCTGAAGGCATAGGAAAAATTCTTCATAGTGGTGGTTTATAGCTGATTAACAATAGATTTCTACCACTAAAGATGCCAAAGGATCGTGATAGTTGTAAGGCTTTGTTAATCAAAGGTTTGTGTTGTAGGTAAGTGGCAGCTTAAGTGTTTGTTGTTCGCAAACGAACTTGATTATGAACGTATACGTACATTTTTTTGCTGTATGAGATTTAACTTTTGATTTAGAGTAACGAATTTAAATTTGTGAAGTCTTACTAACAAGAGGGTTTCAGGATGCCTCATGTTTCGAAATATTGTTCACTATTTATTTCAATCTCTTTTGTGTTTAACGTGTTTCTTATATTATTTGCATAATAATAAAATATTAAAATGAAAGGAACGTACTTAGGTGAGTTTGAGGAGGTAGTGCTTTTGACAGTGGCTATGTTAGGAAATTTGGCTTATGGAATAACAGTGAAGGAAGAAGTGGAAACTCGGACCAAGCGTGAAATAAATTTAAGCGCTGTACATGCTACACTTTATAGATTGGAAAAGAAAGGTTTCTTGAATTCTGAATTAGGGGAAGCTACTAAGTTAAGAGGAGGAAAGAGAAAACGCATTTTTAATATAACTCCCTATGGAGTGAAAAGCTTAAAGGAAGCGAAAAGCCTAAGAGAAGGCATTTGGAGCTCCATACCGGAATATGTCTTACAATAACGATATACCAAAGCCGCCTAAATTTCCCTTGTGGTTCTTAAGGCAATTCTGTACTGAAAGATGGGTTGAAGAAATTGAGGGTGATCTCTATGAGGAGTACGCTTTGAATATTCGAAAAGTAGGGCTGAAGAAGGCAAGAAAGAAGTACTCAATTACAGTACTAAAATCTTTTAGGCCTTATCTGATAGTGGATAAAATACATAGTACTCAAAACAATAAACAACACGTCATGATCTCAAATTACATCAAAATCACAATTAGGTCACTAATGAAAAATAAGACCTATTCTTTTATTAACATTTCCGGTCTTGCCATTGGTTTGGCAGGGGCATTACTGATTCTTCACTACGTTACTTTTGAACTCAGTTACGATAACTTTCAGAAGGACTCCGAGAATATTTACAGGGTGAGTCTAGATATTTTTCAGAACAATGAAGAAGTATTCAATAGTGCTGAAAATTACCCAGGAGTAGGCCCAGCCATGGTTCAAGAATTTCCTGAAGTGATTGAATGGGCACATTTATATAATATGGGCTACAAGAATAATGTGGTAATCACTTATGAAGAGGGGGCTGGTCAACCCATTAAATTCAAACAGAGAAAATTTCTTTATGCCAGCCCTAATTTCCTTTCTCTTTTTTCAAATCAAATGTTATTAGGTGATGCCAAAACTGCTTTGGTAGAACCTTTTTCAATAGTCATCTCTGAAAGTACAGCAAAAAAATATTTTGGGGATGAAGACCCAATGGGTAAGCATTTACGATTAAAGGATGATGATTATAATGATGAGAACTGCATTGTCACTGGTGTCTATAAGGATTTACCACCCAACACCCATCTGAAATATGATGTCTTGATTTCTACCGCTACTCTTTACGGACGTTTTGATGGTGCCGTGACAAGGTACAAAACGGGCTGGGGAAGGAAAGATTTTTATACATACATCAAAGTAGCTGAGGGAACCAACGTAAACGCTTTGCAAGCTAAGTTTCCTCAAATGATAGATAAATATAAGCCTGAATTAAAGGAGAATGAAGGTAAAAATGTATTTACATTGCAACCACTTCAAAGAATTCATTTAGACTCCCACTTGAGCGATGAAGCAGAGTTGAATGGAAGCGGAGAACCAATTACTTACCTCTCCATTATCGCCATTTTTATTATCTTAATTGCTTGGGTAAACTATATCAATTTGGCTACCTCCAGATCGTTGGACAGGGCCAAAGAAGTGGGAATTAGAAAAGTACTAGGCTCTCTTCGAAGTCAATTGATTCGTCAGTTTATGTTCGAATCCTTTGTGATTAACCTCTTGGCTGTAGTCCTTGCTGTCGTCATTATAGCCTTGACTTTACCGAGTTTCCATAGCTTAAGTGGTATTCCAGCAGAAGTGAAAATTTGGCAAAATGAGATGATTCTTTGGTCGCTAATTGCGGCCTTCCTTATTGGTTCATTTGCATCAGGTATATATCCAGCTTTGGTGCTATCTTCTTTCAAGCCTGTCAGCACTTTAACTGGAAAGTTCAGGAACTCTGGAACTGGCGTTGTACTTAGAAAGGCTTTGGTTATCTTTCAGTTTGCCGCCTCTACGGCTTTGATCATAGGCACTTTCACTGTTTATAGGCAAATGCAGTATGTTAAAAATGCGGAATTGGGTTTTGAAATGGATCAGATTGTTGTAGTGGAACGCCCAGCAATTTCAAGCGCAGACCCAGAGTTAAGAAACCAGCAAGTTGTTGCTTTTAGTAATGAACTAAGATCAAATTCAAATATCAAAGAGGTAACCAGTAGTGGTATCGTTCCTGGAAAGAAAATTCGATTTAAGGCAGATGTTCGTGCTTATAATCAACCCGCTGGTCAGACCTACCCGCTCAATTTTGTAGGAGCTGATTTCGAGTTCATTCAAACGATGGGAATGCAAGTAATTGCTGGTAGAGATTTTTCTAGAGACTTCCCTAATGATTTGGACACTGCAGCTCTGGTAACAAGATCCGCTTTGCGGCAACTAGGATATGAAAGCCCTGAGGATATTATTGGACAGGCAATCGTGGCAGAAAATTTTGACGCAACGGTAGTAGTAATTGGGGTCGTTGAAGATTATAACCATGAATCTTTGCGTGAGAAAGCAATTCCTTCTGTGTTTATTTTACAGCCATTTTGGGCTGAATATTTTTTGATTAAAGTTCAAGAACAAAATATTTCACCAGCTTTGGCGGCCATCGAAAGTCAATGGGGAAGTACTTTTCCAGGGAATCCCTTCGAGTATTTCTTTCTCGATGAATTCTTTAATCAACAATATAAGTCAGAAGATCAATTTCAGTCACTCTTCTCCGTTTTTGCAGTTTTGGCTATTTTTATTGGCTGTATGGGACTTTTTGGGCTTTCGGCTTTTACCGCAATGAAAAGGACCAAGGAGATTGGAGTGAGAAAAGTACTGGGCGCAACTGTGCCCGGCTTGTTTTTTCTTCTATCGAAAGAGTTTGTTGTGCTTATTCTGATTTCAAGCCTAATCGCTTGGCCGCTAATCTATTTAGCAATGGACAGTTGGCTCCAAGGCTTTGAATACCACACTAGTATCAATTTGTTAGTTTTTGTCCTTGCAACACTGCTGATAATTGGAATAGCACTAATTACGGTAAGTTTTCAAACCGTTAAATCAGCGCGGCTTAATCCAGTAGATTCGTTGAGGTATGAATGATGAAATCGAAAGGAGGTTTTCAATTACCTCCTTTTAAATCCTTTTTTATTACCGAATGAACGTTTCCCTTTGCCCTTATTTTTGATAGGGTCATAAACAGGTGCTTCTCCTAAAAATTCAGGCAAAGCTATTTTACGTACAGGACTACCTAAGAGCTCTTCAATTTTAGAGAATTTGAATTGGTCTTCCTCGTTGATGAAAGTGACTGCCTCACCTTCAGAAGAGGCCCTGGCCGTACGGCCAATACGGTGGATGTAGTCTTCCGCATCGTTGGGTACATCATAGTTGATCACCATGTCGATATTGTCGATGTCAATACCTCTAGAGATTACATCAGTGGCTACTAAAATCTGAAGTTTTCGGCTTTTAAATTCACGAAGAATATCTTCCCTGTCTTTCTGTTCTAAATCGGAAGAAATGGGTTTAGCGTTCATTTTCTCACGCTGTAGTTCCCTAGTAAGTTCTTTTACCTTAATTTTTGTAGAGGCAAAAATTACTAAACTGGGAATGTCATTGAAGCGAAGCAGGTGCTTTACGAGGCCAATTTTCTGGTTATTGTAAGTGTTGAAAGCTACTTGAACGACCTTTTCGGCTGGCTTAGAGATGGCAATGCTAATTTCATGTGGGTCTTGTAGAATATCTTTGGCGAGCTTCCTTATTTTTGGAGGCATGGTGGCCGAAAACATAAGGTTTTGTCTATTCTTGGGTAAGAAGCCAATGATACGCATCAGGTCTTCATAAAAGCCCATGTCTAACATACGGTCGGCTTCATCAAGAATCAGGTGCTCTAAGTGATCGATTTTGGCATAGCCCAAATTGAGGTGGGAAATAAGTTTCCCTGGAGTTCCCACGATAATGTGAGCTCCAGTAGTCAATGCTTTCTTTTCTCTAGAGAATCCATCACCATCACCACCACCATAAATAGGCAATGAAGTGGCAGGAGTAAAGTATCCAAGGCCTTCCAATTGTTGGTCAATTTGGACAGCAAGTTCTCTGGTGGGACAAATAATTAATGTGTTTATTTGTCCATCAGGAATATCGTTTGAACAGATTTTATGTAAGATTGGAAGCAAGAAAGCCGCGGTTTTTCCAGTACCTGTTTGGGCAACAGCAATTAAATCTTTGTTTTCAATTATTACTGGGATAGCTTGTTCTTGGATTGGGGTTGGGGTCTCAAAACCCATGGCGTCTAAACCTTCCAATACACTTTCGTGGAGATTAAGTTCTTTAAATGTCAAGTGTGATTTATCTTTATGAGGCTTAAGGAATTACTCAAGCCTGTTACAATTTAGAGTGAAAATTAAATGAAAAAAGCCGTATATAAAACCAATATTAATTGTGGGATGTGTCTTTCTACAGTAACCCCCTTTTTAAATGAGTTAAAAGAGCTGTCCGAATGGTCGGTGGACATGAGTAGTAAAGACAGGCTATTGACAGTGGAGGCCGAAAATATCGATTCTGACCTAGTTATTCAAGCCGTAAAACAGGCTGGTTTTAAAGCAGAAAAAAAGAAATCAGTATTCGGTAAGTTATTTTAATTTTTCTTCCAGAAATAAGGAGAAAGCAACATAAGCACTGTAAATAACTCTAATCTGCCCAGAAGCATTAAGAAAGAAAGCAGCCATTTGCCCGGTGCCGGTATGTTATAAAAATTGTCCAAAGGCCCAACATTTCCGATTCCGGGTCCAACATTCCCAAGGGTAGTGGCTACGGCTCCAAAAGCTGTATCAAAATCAATATTCATAGTAGAAAGTAAGATTACACCTACAATCATGACTAGGATATAAATCATTATAAAGGCCAGTACATTGGAAACTACTCCTTGGTCAATCGCTTTTCCGCTAATCCTAACAGGAATCACGGCAGAAGGGTGGAGTTGTCTTTTTAGTTCTAGAAAAGAATTCTTGAACAACACTACATGGCGGATGACTTTAACACCACCTGCGGTTGAACCGGCAGAACCTCCTACCAATAATAGTATGAAGAATAATGTAGTAAGAAAAGGTGCCCAAGCGGTGTAGTCAGCAGATACAAAACCTGTTGTCGTAATGATTGAAACGACTTGGAAGAGTGAATCTCTGAAGGATTTTTCGAGGCCACTATCCGTAACGATGAATACGGTAATGGTGACGATAATTGATATTACAATAGTGAAGATGCTGTAAACAATAAACTCTTCGTTCTTGAATACCTTCTTGAAATTCCTTTTTAGTGCGTAATAGGTAAGCGTAAAACTTGTACCCGCCAAAAACATAAACACGATAAGTACATATTGTATAAAGGGAGAATCGTAGTGAGCAGCACTGGCATTCTTTGTAGAGAACCCACCAGTGGCCATGGTCGTAAGCGAATGATTGACAGCATCATAGATAGTCATTCCACCAAAATAGAGGAGAATAGCTTCTGCAATGGTTAGGCCTACATAAATGAACCAAAGTCGTTTGGCTGTGTCTTGAATTCTAGGTTGAAGTTTGTCTGGCGTAATTCCTGGTGCTTCAGCCACAAAGAGCTGCATACCACCAATGCCCAAAAAAGGAAGGATGGCAACGGCTAATACAATAATTCCCATTCCCCCAATCCACTGGGTAAGGCTTCTCCAAAAAAGAATACCTTTCGGTACCGATTCTATATCGTTAAGGATTGAGGCTCCTGTGGTGGTATAACCTGACATGGTCTCGAAAAAGGCATTGGTGAAATCAGGGATGCTATTGCTCAAGACAAAAGGCAAAGCACCAAAAATGGACATGAAAATCCATCCAGAGGTAACTACAATGTATCCATCACGTTTTTTCAACTCCCTATCTGGTAGTTTTCGGGTGAGGAATTTCATTGAAAAACCAACTACTCCGGTAATGGTAGCAGAAAGGGCTATAGCAATAAGATCGTGTTCACCGTAATAGATAGAGACAGGCAGACAAAGTACCATGAAGCCAGCATTCATCATAAGAAGAATGCCGAGGACTTTTGAAATGGCTTTAATATTGAACCTCATCTGCCTTTAAAGATATCAAATAAAGTAGGATTCAACCTTACTGATGCTTTCTGGTTTAGAGAGGACTACTACCCGGTCTTTTGGTCGGAACATGAAATCCCCAGGAGTTGTAAAACCTTTTCCATCTCGGATTACGCCTCCAATGATTGCGGTTTTAGGGAATTCAAGATTTCTAAGCTGATTTTTGGTGATTTTGGAGCCTTCCTTTACTTCAAATTCCAGGATTTCGGCATCTACACCGTGAATACTGGTAATGGAAACAATATCACCTTGCCTAATATGACGGAAGATAAAGTTAGCCGCAATAAGCTTTTTATTGATCATGGTATCCACTCCGATACTTTGAGAAAGGTGGATGTAATCCATGTTTTCCACCATAGCAATGGTTTTTTTAACCCCATTGTTTTTGGCCACTAAACATGAAATGATATTAGTTTCTGAGTTACCTGTTACTGCAATAAATGCGTCAATGTCAGAAATACCTTCTTCATGAAGCAAGTCTACATTTCTTCCGTCTCCATTAATTACCATGGCATCAGGAAGCTGATCAGCAAGCTCAAAGCATTTTTGAGGGTCGCGTTCAATGATTTTGACGTTGTAACGGTTGCTCAAGATTTTAGCCGCATGAAACCCTACTCTTGAGCCTCCCAAAATCAGCACGCTTTTAACAGGTTCTTTTTTCTTGGCTGCTAAAAATAAGAGCTTTTCTACGCCATCTGGCTGGGCTACAAAATAGGCGTGATCATTTACTTGAAACTTAGTATTTCCATATGGAATCAAAGTCTCATCGTGGCGTAATATGGCCACTGTCATGAATTTCTGATCTGGATTTAATTTGGCTACCTCCATCATGGTTTTACCATTCAGAGGGCTATTTTCTTCAATGTTAACACCAATTAAGGAGAGGAGTCCTTTTTCAAATTCAAAGCTATCGGTCAAGGCTACTTCTTTTAGCAACCTTTTAATTTCTTTTGCCGCAAGTGATTCAGGAGAAATAATATCGTCAATTCCTAAATGCTTAAGATTCAGTTTGTCCTTTTGATAAATAAATTCGGTATTTGATATTCTTGCAATCGTTCTTTTTGCACCAAGGTGCTTGGCAATGATAGCGGTAGCAATATTGGCATCTTCTGAGGATGTTACCGCAATAAGGAGGTCTGCTTCCGAAACTCCAGCTTCTTCTAAAACACTATAAGAAGTAGAATTTCCTTTAATGGTAGACGCATCCACAGAATTTGATGCGGCTTTTAACTTGTCTGCTACTTGATCAATCAAGACAATGTCTTGACCTTCAGCACACAGAAGTTTAGCCAAATGAAACCCTACATTTCCAACACCTGCGATTATTACTCTCATTGCTTCAATTAAAAACCGTCAAATATAGTCTAAATACTAAGGGTGCAAGTAAATGCTTTTAACTATACGCCAAAAAGGATTTCTTTCATTTTTGAGGAACAATATTCCCTGATTTTATATGAATGTCCCTTTGAGGGAAAGGGATTTCTATTCCATGCTGACTGAACTTCTCAAAAATCAGAAAATAGAGTTGGCTTTTCAATACGACTGGTCTAGTAATAAATGTACTGGTCCAAATCATTAAATCGAAATTAAGTGAGCTGTCTGCATATTCGAGAAACAAGACTTCAGGACCAGGGTTTTTTAAAACATCAGGATGTTTGTTGGCTACCTCAAATAGAATGGACTTGATCTTTGCTGGGTCTTCATTATAAGAAACACCTATTGGGACGTGGAATCTAATGTTTCTGTCATTGTGACTCCAATTGATTACTTTCTGACTTATAAACTCTGAATTCGGAATGATGATAGAAATATTATCATTGGTACTGACGGTTGTAGCTCTTGCGGCTACTTTTACTACATCTCCTGAGATATTACCTACTTCAATTCTATCACCTACCTTGATCGGCCGCTCAAAAAGAATGATGAGTCCTGAAATAAAGTTATTAGCAATGTTCTGTAGGCCAAAACCAATACCAACACCTAGCGCTCCTGCTAATACGTTGAGAGAACCTAGGTTGATAGTACTTTGAACAATAATTAAACCTCCAACTAATACTGCTACATATTGAATTATGGTACCAATAGATTCACTTACTCCGACATCATCGGAGTATCTACTCAAGATTTGTTTAACGAACACTCCTTTGAGTTTACTGGTAAGAAAAACGAGTAGACTCAAAAAGAATATTACCCTGAACAAGGCAAACAATGTTAATGGGTGTTCAGCCGATGGGTTAAGCTTGACATTTAAGGGGGAGTCGCTTCCTAGTCCAATTGTGGACAGAACAAATGTTATTCCTATAATCAAGATGAAATACTTGGTAGTATTACCAATGGAAAGCACAGTTTTGCGATCTTCGATATAGCGGTTTAAGATCTTGTTGATCAAAACGGATCTTATTATGTTACCAATAAGGTTGATGAGAAATAGAAATGCTATTGGCAAAATGATTTGCGTAGCGGTCATTTCTAACCTTAAAATATGGAAAGGTTCACCTATAAGAGGTATTTGCTCATTGATATAAGTAACAACTTGCTCGTAATCCGAAGCTACTTTTACTAAAGTACTATCCGAAATTGCTTCTTGCATTCTGTCAATTTATAACTTTTATTCAATTATGGCATTAACAAAGAGGAATCTCCGTAACTCAAAAAGCGATAGCCATTGGTGTCGGCTTCTTGATATACTTTGTGCCAATCTTCACCAATAAATGCAGCTACTAGTAAAATCAACGTGCTTCCAGGTTGATGGAAATTGGTGATCAAACCATCACAAACCCTAAATTGATAACCGGGGAAAATAAAAATCTCCGTTGTACCAATAATTTGACTCAATTCGTGTTTGTCCATCCAGGTTAGAATTGCGAAAAATGCCTCTGAACGCGTGGCTTTTTGTGGGCTTTGGTAGGGCTCTAACTTCTCAATAGCAAAATTCTCATTTCCATTCATTAACCGAACTCCAAACCAATAAAGACTTTCCAAAGTGCGCATGGAAGTTGTACCAATGGCAATGATACTCTTTTTGGCTTCTACTACATTTTGGATACTCAATCTATCGACCACCATTTGTTCCGAATGCATGGGGTGCTCCAGAATATTTTCGGTTTTAATGGGCTGGAAAGTACCTGCACTTACATGGAGGGTAAGGAAGCTCTCCTTAATGCCTCGGTCGGCTAATGATTTTAGAATTTCAGGCGTAAAGTGCAGACCCGCTGTGGGAGCCGCCACAGCGCCATCATGCGCTGAGTAGACCGTTTGGTAGCGTGGTTTGTCTTCTGCCTCTGGTTGCCGGTTTAAATAGGGAGGAAGCGGCACCTTGCCAGAGGCTTCCACTATTTCTGAAAAAGAAACAGCCTCATCATTCCAACTGAATTGAATCTGTCGCTTTTCGCGATCATGGATAGAGGCTTGAAGTATAATTTTTTTGTCACCTAGATTTAGTTCCCTCACCAAGGGAATGTCTTCCTTCCATTTTTTGACATTGCCAATCATGCATTCCCAGGTCACGGTTTTCCGTTCTTCCATGACTACGCTCAAGATAGGGGAAGGTGAAATTGGTTTCAGTAGAAATATCTCGATTTGTGCCCCAGTGGATTTATGAAAAATCAATCGGGCAGGAATCACCTTAGTATTGTTGAAAAACAAAGTGGACTGATCAGGAATGAGCCCTTCGATGTCCTTAAAGCTCTTGTGTTCAATAGTGCCTTTATGATAGTGTAAAAGCTTGGATTGATCTCGCTTGGCTAACGGGTATTTGGCAATTCGTTCATCAGGTAACGAATAAGTATAATCGCTCAGGTTGATCTCTTTCTCTGTATTCATCATTTGCGTTGCAATTTATTAATGCACAGCCATAAATGACTTACTATCGAAACTTTTTTCCACCTTGCCAGTAGACTTAATAAGAAGTCTTAAATAATCAATATTATGGGAAAAGGAGATATAAAAACCAAGAAAGGTAAAATCGCCAACGGAAGTTATGGTGTTAATCGTCCTGGTAAATTGGGTAAAACAGCGAGTCCGAAACCAAAGAAGAAGGACTGATTAGAATGTGGAAAAACATAACAATTAAAAAAGAGGCCAGCAGAAACGCTGGCCTCACTGTTTTTGGGTATTCGAAAGTGTTCACATGATCGGTCGTTTCCGTACACTTTTTGAGTAGCTGATCTTCTTGAATTTGTTTAATTACTTGATAATCAAATAGTTTGTTCTTTTGGCACATCTATTGGAAAGAAGTTGGCAAGGTTAAAAACAATAAGGTTAAAATTAACCGCCTTTGGTCGGGCGGTAACTCAAAATATCAACACAACAACATGAAAAATCTAGGTCAAAAAAACATCTCAGCGTTAATCGCACTTTTTTTAGCAGTTACAATCGTTACATCGGTTGACGCTAAATCTAATGATTCCAACACCCCAATTTTCGAAGAAGACTTATCCTATTTAGAGGATGTTCAAGCGTATGTTGATGCATACATGGAACCAAGTCCAATGGTGTTCCAAGAAGCTCCTCAAACCGTCAAAGTATTTGATGCGGAAGGCAACTTGGTTTTACAAGGTATGGTTTCTGAATTGAGTGAAGAAGGTTTGAAAATTTACAGACAGGCAGATTACCTGTCGTCATTGTATAACACGAAATACTATCGATTGAAATAAATAGTATAGCTAGTAGTTTAGTTTAAGGTTGATTAAGGCGATTTCAGACGGAAATCGCCTTGTCTATTTTTAAGGGGTTCTATTTTTCGTAATCGAATACATTAATCACCATAAGACCTTCATTGTCCTTGTCCACAGAAATTTGATTCAACCCTTCCTTTGTAAAGAAGAAAAAGTGACTTCCTTCAAAATCTTTTACTTCACCTAGTGTATTAAAATTTTCATCTTTGATAATGATGTTCTGAATGGGCTTAAAGATTCTCTTCTCCATCCTAGATTCTGGAATAGGCTCATTGGCAAACCTTAAATAATACTTTTGGAATGGGTCGTAGTAAATGGCACCATATTGAGCATATCTGCCTGCTAGTTTTGCCTGATCCAATGGATCTAAAGGCATTTCATCCGTTGTCGCAAATCTGCTTTGATCAATCTCAGAACTGGAAAAATCAATTTTTTCATATTTACCTTGGTGGTCTGTTACTATTACTTCGGGCGACATGGCAAAACTATACAAGTCTGTTCCAGCTTCTATGTTAGGGGCATTGGAAACATTGCAGAGTGAGATTGGCCATCCGCTGTTTTCTGTATAGTATTCTTTAGGGTAATCTACATCAAGTGCGAATGTTTTAGATTTCAAGTCATAAACAGCCGCAACTGGTTTTGGGTCATTACCTTGACTACTGTTGCAGCCCACGCTGTTGTTAATGACTAATTTCCCATTTGAGTAGTAAAAAGGAGTGATGTAATTACCTAAAGGAGCCTTTAACGGATATGTATCAAGTTTTTCGCCTTCACTATTGAATAAATATAATTTGGCATGCTGAAACGCTTGAACAAATATTGAATCTTGATTGTGGTAATAATATGATCTCAGCACTTCGCCAACCCCTTTAGGGCCGACTGCCTCAAAGGGTATTTTATTGATCAATTCTCGGCTGTCATAATCATAAAAATAGAGGGTTTTATTTCTAGCATTCAAAAATGAAAGCGTTCGTTTCTTGCCATTTTCGCTCAACTGATAATCAGCATTATACGGTGGGGTTTCGTTATCTAAAGTGAAGATTTTGGTTTCTATTAACCTCAAATTAAAAGGAGAATTTTCTTCTCCGATATTGCTATTAGAACAGGAGTAGATAAGAGAGAAAGTAATAACGAGGAAAAGTTGTTTGATGAAATGGGAGGTCTTTAGTAAAGTCATTTTATCCTAATTGAACGGATAATTTAGTTTTTTTTAGGAAGAAAAATTAATCAACTCAAACGTCACTGTATCTCCTGGCTTAAATTGAGCCAGTCTATCAAGATCAGTTGAACTTACATTGGCAATTCTTGGATAGCCGCCAGTGGTTTGGGCATCGGCCATTAAAACGATGGGTTGACCTGAATTGGTGATTTGTATCGTGCCGGGAATCACTCCTGATGAGATCACTTCTTTCTTTTGGGTATAGCCCTTAAGCGCTTCTTTTAGTCTATAGCCCATTCTATTTGAATCTTGACCAATGGTGAAGCAATCACCAAAAAAGCTTTGTTTTTCAATGGTAGAAAATGCCTCAAACTCTGGCCCAGGATAAACTTTTATTGGTGCTTCAACTGATAAACTAGGTCTTTCACTTTCAGAAATGGCAAAAATTGATTGCTCCTTGCCACGGATGATCTCTATAATTTGATCTTTGACGATTATACTGTTAGGTGTAGTTAGGGCAGTGTTTGTAGCCGAAGCACTGAAGCTTCCTAACCAACTTTGAATGTCCCACTTTCCATTGATAGCCAAATAAGCCCTGCAACCTGTAACTGGTTTGCTAAAGCTTAGCACATCTCCATGGTTGATGTTGATGGTTTTGAATTGCGGGATTATACTCCCGTTAATTTCCGCAGAAAGGTCAGCACCAGTAATGGCAATTTGACATGGGCCTTCAAACTGAATTTTCGGCCCTAGTAAAGTGATTTCTAAAACAGGAGAATCGGCTGAATTCCTTACCAAATGATTGGCAAGTTGAGCCGAAGCTTTGTCCATGGCTCCATTAATGGGAATGCCCAAATCTTGCACGCCATGTCTACCCAAATCTTGCATGGTAGTTTGTAAACCCGGTTTTAAAAAATGCAGCCTAGCCATAATATTCTTCTAAGTTGAATGTTTTGCCGGATATTTGCTTTTCTATCTCTTCAAATTCTGAAGAAGAAATAGATTTGAATTTCACAGCATCACCGGCTTTAAAAAGCGTAGGGTTTTCTGCTTTCGGGTTAAAAGTAGGAATAGGAGTGCGACCTATAATTTGCCATCCGCCCGGTGCATTCGCTGGATAAACTCCAGTTTGCAAACCTGCTAAGCCTACAGAACCCGCCAAAATCTCTTTCCTAGGTTCGGTTTTTCTAGGGCAGAATAATTGTTTAGGCAGACTTCCCAAATAAGCGAAGCCCGCAACAAAGCCGAGCATGTATACTTTGTAAGTTTCTTGGCAGTGCGTATCAATAACTTTTTGTCGACTTAAGCCTGTTTTTTCCATCACCTCATTCATATCCAGTGCATATGGCGCATCGTAGCAGACAGGGATTTCAATAAGTCTTGGGTTTAAATTAAGGTCAGTCGATTGGCTTTTCTTGTTGAGTTCTTCGATTTGTTTAGACAGTGCCTTGAGCGAAGTTTGTTCACCAAAACCCACTGTGAGTGAGCAATAAGCAGGAATAAGAAAGGTGACTTCTTTTACTTTTTGAAGTTGTTTGTAAAGTGAGAGTACTTGATTGTTGATGGTTTCATCAATTTTTTGCTCAAAGTTGACGAGCAAAGCTGAATCACCAAAGGGTACAATTTTCATGGTGTTGTAAAAGCTTTTTGCGTTATCCCGTTTTCTTCCAAACCTGATTTAATGGCTTTTAGAATTTCTACGGCTTGTGGATTGTCGCCATGAATGCAAAAACTTTGGGCTTTGAGTTCAACCTTTTCGCCATTTAGCGTTTTGGTATAGCCATTATTTACTACTGACAATACTTGATTTACAGCGGCTTGTGCGTCATGAATAACGGAGTTTTCTTTTGCTCTGCTCATCAGCTTTCCATCGGCTTCATACCTCCTGTCGGCAAAAGCTTCGCCAATAAATATCATGCCTTCTGCTTCTACAATGTGCTTCATATGACTGCCTGCTAAGCCCATGATCAAAAGGGATGGATCAATGGATTTAATGGCTTTTACAACCGTGATGGCTTCCTTTTCATTCTTGGCCATTTCATTGTACAGGGCACCATGCGGTTTTACATATTTTAGTTGCCCACCTGCGCTTTCAACCATTCCCTTTAAAGCGGCTACCTGATATTTGATGGAAGCAGATAGTTCTTCGGCAGACATTGAGACAACTCTTCTCCCAAAACCTTGCAAATCGGGATAACCCGGATGCGCACCAATTTGGACACCATGGGCAATGGCCATTTCTATGGTTTTCTGAATGTGGTAAGGGTCGCCAGCATGCATGCCACAGGCAATGTTGGTGGAGGTGATGTGAGGGAAAATAGCCTTGTCATTGCCAACTGAAAAGTTGCCGTAGCTTTCTCCCATATCGCAATTGATGTCTATTTCTTTCATTTTTTCATGTACTTATGAAGCGATGATAAAGCCGTTTTTCGCACTTTGTTTTTCATAAAACCACTCCAGCCTAATAGCATTCCAGGTAAGCCCAGTGCCATCGAACACCATTTCCACATATTAAAATGGTCTTTGTGGTAAACAATCTTTCCTTCTTCAATAATAAACTCAGCAGTAATTTTGTTGTGCACCACTCGCTGCGTTTTGCTGAAAGGGTAAACTGCCGTCCATTGAGCTTTGGCTTTACCGTTGGTTACCTCAAGTATTTTGTGGGTCACCGTTAAATCCTTCCCACCTCTTTCTATCAACATCGACCACATGGAAGTAATCTCAGAATCATTCAGCCTACCAAAGGCTGGATCTTCAAATACGGCTTGCTTGGCATAACAAGCATTCATGGCTTCGGCATCCTTTTGAGCAAAGGCGGTGTAAAATCTATCGATCAGTTCACGGTTCTCTTGTATCGACATAAGGTAATGGAGTTAAATTTTACTCAATATAACCTTCTTTCTTGAACCAATTGTAGGCTCGGCTGATGGCATCTTTTATGGTAAGGTCAGGCTCGTACCCCAATTCTTCTTTGGCCTTACTTCCGTCCAAATGCTGGCCATAAGCTAAAATGGCAACTGCCGTTGAAGAAAGTGTTGGGGGAGTGCCTCTAAACAGGGTGTATTTAATTTCTTGTGATTTGGAAATAAACTTCGCCATGTTCAATGGAATGGTCTTTTTGATCATAGGCACTTGGGCAACCTCACATACCATTTTAATGATTTCTTCTATCGAAGTATTCTCACCAGTAATGAGGTAACGCTCTCCAAAACGACCTTTTTCTAGCGCTAATAGCAAGCCACGGGCTGCATCACCTGCATAAACCGAATTCCGAAGACCATGAACATAAGCGGGTACTTCTTCATTGGCGACATCCTGAATCAGTCGGCCTGTAGTGGGTGCATAATCATATTCACCAAAGGTCATACTCGGAATTCCAATTACAAGCGGGAGGCCGTGTTCAGCATTCATTTTTGCCATATTGTCCATCAACCATTTCACCCTTAAATAGGCGTTGGTACTTTCTGGTTCTTGGGGATAATCGAGACTTTCGTTACCCAATCCATTCGGGTTTTTAGGCAGAACAATGGAGCCACCCACATAGAGTGCTCGGCTTACTTTGGCTTCGCGAACGCCATCCATAAAGAACTGCATTTGTAAACGTGCAGTTTTCATTTCTTGGGCCAGTGGTTTAGGAACAGTAGGGTAGTAGGCAGCGCAATTGGCTACGTAATCCAACCCTTCCATGGCCCTAATCATACTTCCTCTGTCGTTGAGGTCGGCAATTCTGCTTTCGAACTGAAGGTCTTTAATATGGGATAGGTTGGAGCTTTTGCGATGGATAATCACCACTTCGTATTGCCGCAATTGAGCAGCAATGGCCAAATGGTGACCCAACATACCTGTGCCACCAATAATGCCAATTTTCATAATGTATAGGAAGTAGTGAGTTTGGAATTAGAGTTTTAAAATAGGGAGTGAAGATTAATCTTCGTCCTCGTCTTCACCCTCATCATCTGCTATATCGAAACCAGTGCTTTCGTCTTCGTCATCAATATCATCAGCGTGCTTTTCTTCATACTCCTCTTTGATCTCATCTTTGAGGTTACCGTCTGCATCGTAATCATCATCATCTTCGATGATCTGTTGCGCTTCTTCAACGGTCATTCGAACGAGGTAATATTTCTCCTCAGTTTCAAAAGGAAGAGCAGAAACACGTTTACCCTCTTTGTTGGTAAAGTAAATAAGGTTGTCTTCAAAGCCTTCAGGGTACGTGAGCTTAATTTGCTCTTGGATTTCTACATCGAGCTTGTCAAAATCTTTAATTACCCTTGGTTTGGAACTGGGAGCGTTCATAGTTTATTTCTCATTCAATTTTAAGGCAATTTCTATTTAAAAGTTAAAAAGTCAAGGGCTAGGGCAAATAAAAAGAGAATATCTGTTTTGGCTTCATCCTTCATTCACCTTATTTCACTTGCCTAGCCACAATTTTTAATTGCTGTTCTCTTTCAAACCTTTCCACACCAAACTGAATGAGCAGTTCAATTAACTCAGCATAACTCACTCCGGTTGCTTCCCACATTTTAGGGTACATGCTAATAGGAGTGAAGCCCGGGAGGGTATTGATTTCGTTGACCATAATGGTGCCATCGGTGCTGATAAAGAAATCAACACGGGCGAGGCCTTCACAGCCCAATGTTGTATATGCTCTTTTCGCCATTTCCCGAATTTCTTTGGTTTGATCATCGGTGAGTTGCGCAGGAATATGAATGCTCGAAGCATCTTTACTCACATATTTCGATTCGAAATCATAAAAACCAGCTGTGTTCACAATTTCTCCGGGCAATGAAGCCTGAGGTTTTTCATTGCCCATTACCGCTACTTCGATTTCGCGTCCGTTGATATTCTGTTCAATAAGCACTTTGCTATCGTATTTGAGAGCATCTTGTAATGCAGATTCGAATTCCGTTTTGGAATTTACCTTATGCACGCCTACGGAAGAACCTAGGTTAGCGGGCTTGATGAAAAGTGGAATACCAAGTTCTTGTTCTACTTTGTCAAAGTTGGGTTGATAGGTCCATGTAGCACAAACATATGGTGCGATGGCAATATTGGCATCACGCAATAAACGCTTGGTTACATCTTTGTCCATACAAGTGGCCGAAGCCAAAACTCCGCAACCCACAAAGGCCACATTGAGCATTTTCAGTAAACCTTGAATGGTTCCATCCTCGCCAAAAACACCATGGAGCACAGGGAAAACAATATCGATTTCTTTTAAAATTTTTCCAGAACCATTTTCCAATACCGCAGCTCCTTTATCACCTTGAATCAGGGTAACTGAAGTTCCTACTTTATCATATGTATTTTCGGTATCCTGTAAAAACCAATGTCCTCCAATGTCAATCCTCAACGGAATGACTTCATACAATGATCTGTTGATATGCTTAAGAATACCTTCTGAAGAAATAAGAGAAATTTCGTGCTCGGTAGATCGCCCACCGAAAACCACCGCAACTTTAATTTTTGACATCGAAAAAGGTAAATGAATTTGTACACGTGAATAACGCCAAGAGAACTAAATATTCATATTGGTTTAAGAAATTTATTCAAGTTCGGTTTACACAAGAGAAGGTGTTTACTGATTTCCCTCGGTCTTAAACCTTGTATTGGCCTTTTCCATTGGCCATACCAAGGACTGAACAGGGTTGGCATTTTCTGATGCCCTTACTTTTAAGTTATAAAGTGTGCTGTTCAATCGTTTTCTAATTTTATTGATCACTATGCTGTTGAGGTTAATGACCATTTTTTGATCTTGATAAACCCCCAAATAACTAACTTTTACATTATTTGCGCCATGTTTCTGCACCTTCCATTGAGCAGAATAAAAATCAACTAAATCGTAATCTTCGTTTCTATTATAATTCCTTATTTGTGTAGATCCAGTATAAAAAGTTTCATCCTTGTAGTGAACATCCACTTTTATACGTCCAGTTCTTTTAACAAAGAGCCAAGGAACATTAACAAAGAAGTCGAAGGTGAACGTAGAGTCGTGATGGTCAATTAGCAGCATTTCTGATCTGCTTTCACCTTCTACCCAATCATAGCCATCCACATCTAAAATGAGATTCATTACCTCGTAAATACTTGAGTTTTCAATTGTGAAAGTACCTCGAAGTGATTCGTATCCGTCACCTAAAGTGTCTAATTGGGTAATTGAAATACCTTTATCTACCCAGGTTTTTTGGGAAAACAGATTGGCTGTGGAAAGAGAAATGATGAATAATACTGCTAAAAATCGTTGCATAGTCTTATTGAAGTTCTAATATAGTGGAATTTAAGGATTTCGGACATTTTTTAGCTAAACGGGTTTTTTGCATTTACTTTTTAACTTGCTGGAATGAAATCAAAACTGTGGAGCTTACTTTTTTGGATGGTGATTGCTGCGGCCTTTATTGGGCCTGGTACTGTAACCACTGCTGCGGCTGCTGGCGCTGGCTATGGTTATAGCTTACTTTGGGCACTGGTCTTCTCCATTTTCGCTTGCATCATATTACAAGAGTCTGCTGCCAGAATTACCATTGCGTCTGAACTGACTTTGGGCGAAGCCATTAAAGATAGATTTAAGTCGCAAGGTGTAGCACTGAGCATTGGAGTGGCCATATTTTTGGGCTGTGCGGCTTATGAAGCAGGGAATATCTTGGGTGCGATTTCTGGTGTTGCGCTAATTTTCACGGGTGTACAACCTTCTGTTTTTACCTTGATTATTGTAGGAGCAAGTACCCTTGTTTTGTGGAGTGGTAAAACCAAAACCGTAGCCAATATTATGGGCTTTGTAGTAGCCATTATGGGAGTCGCCTTTCTGATTTCTGGATTAAGCACTCCGATCAATGGAGCTGATTTATTGAAGGGCGCTTTAGTTCCTTCCTTTCCCGAAGGCTCCATTTTGATCACCTTAGGTTTGGTAGGAACCACGATTGTTCCTTACAATATTTTCATGGGATCGGGCTTGGCGAAAGGGCAAAGCTTGTCATTTATGCGTTTTGGTTTGGTGCTGGCCATCTTAATTGGCGGATTGATTTCTACGGCCATTATGTTAGCGGGCGCTTCGGTAGAGGGTGGTTTTAGTTTCGAAAACTTAGCGGCTACCTTAACTAAGAATAACGGTGTTTGGATGTCCTATACTTTTGCCATTGGCCTATTTGCAGCGGGTTTTACTTCCAGCATAACAGCACCACTGGCGGCTGCTATTACTTTAAAAAGTGTGGCCAAAAGCGAAAAAGGTTGGGAAGCCAATGGTTTAAAATATAGACTCGCCTGGGGCAGTGTAATGCTTACGGGCTTGGTTTTCGGCATGACTGGTGTGAAGCCCATTCCCGTAATAATTTTGGCCCAAGCCGCCAACGGTTTGATTCTCCCTGTGATCGCTATTTTTCTTTGGCTGATTTGTAATAATGTATCGTACCTCAATGTTCATAGGAATGGATTGGTCATGAATTGGGCCATGTTGATTACGGTTTTCGTTGCCAGTGTTCTTGGTTTTATCAATGTATTCAAAGCTGGTTACGCTACTGTGGGAAGTAGTTTTACTTTTGAAGGCTTAAATCAAATGGCTATTCTTGCCTTGTCCGTTTTGGTTACTTTTCTGGCGGGTTGGCGAGTGATGAAAGAGAGGTCGTTAATAGTTGTTGAATAAGAAAAAACACTTCGAAAAATGGTTTCTAGAATTTTTTTAGGTCTATGCCTAGTACTGGCTTTTGTGCTCTTGATCAGTGCCCAACTTCCCAAAGTTCATCAATTAAAACATGCGCCAAAACTTACACTGACCGAGCTTGATTTTGGAACAGAGGCCGTTACATTTTGCATGCACGAAGGAGTCAAAATTAGGTTCAAGCTCGCTTTGGACGATTTCGAAACCGAAGATGTAAAAGTGAAAATATCCAAAGGTGAAGTAGACTTGAAAACTTGGGAAGCAGCCACTTTTACTTATTTAATCAATCCTAAAGTGGAAGCTTTTGAGGTGGAGGTTTGGGTTAGAGTGAAGGATATTGATCAAATTCAAGTGCCCGTAATAAATGGAAAGGTTGCAAATTATGATGCCTCTGGAGCTTATGACACGACAAATGCCAAATGGAGGCCAATCAATGAAATTTATGAAGTCGAAGGAGATTACGTGAAATTGATTTCTAACTCGAAGCTATATGGTAGAATTTGTGAGTGAGTCTGTGGTTTTAAGTGAATTGAAAAAGAAGTATGAAGCAAAACGTAATGTTGGCTTAACACGATTTGACCAAAATTAACCTGACAATACATGAAATATCACTTAATTTTACACAAAAAAGAAAGCGATATGAAGTTGTGGAGATTAGTGGTAGTGATTTGTTTTTTGGCAACGGCTTGTGGAGGAGGAGGGGATACTCCAACGCCAGATCCAATTGTGGAATCTTCCATTTATGAGGCTTGTTTGCCAGAAGTTGGAGAAAGTACTTTAGAAGTAGTGACTTGGAATATCGAAAATTTCCCGATGCACGCCAATACTGCTGATGCAGTAAAAGAAATTATAGCAGACACCGATGTGGATGTGATTGCACTTCAAGAGATCACATCAAAATCAGAATTTAATGCACTTGTTGATGGTTTAGATGGCTGGTCTGGTCATGTTGAGGATTATGCAGGTTCTCAATGGGTGGGCTATATGTATAAGACTTCTGAAATCACTGTGTTGACACAACCTGAAAATTTGTTTGCTGTAAGCAGCAATGACGATTACAATTTTGCTTTTACTTCGGCAAGAAGGCCTTTGTACATGAAATTTCAGCACAACAATGGGTTGACAGTGAGCATTATCAATATACATATGAAGTGTTGCAGTGGCTCTGAAGACAGAAGAAGAAGTGGTGCTGTATTGCTGAAAGACTATATTGACACCAATTTACCGAATGAGAATGTGATTTTACTCGGAGATTTCAATGATGAAATTGTGGATCAAGCAGATAACGTTTATCAGAACTTTATCGATGATAATGCGAACTACAAGTTCACTACCATGCCCATAGCGCAAGGCGCTTCAAGTGGATGGTCCTACCCTTCGTGGCCAAGCCAAATTGATCAGATTCTAATTACGAATGAGCTGTTCACAAAGGCAACTGAAACCTTGGTTTTGACATTAGACAACTGCCAAACCACTTTTGGTTCTCAAGTTTCCGACCACAGGCCTGTAATGATTCGTTTGAATAATAATTAGTACCAATATTTTTAAAGAAATCGCCCTTCCAAGAATTCCTTGGAAGGGCGATTTTGTTTTATAGCCTTTGTAAGATGCTTTAACCTGGTTTATGCAATAGAGATTATTATGAGGGCGTAAGTCGCAAAGAATCAGTAAGTTTGGCTTTGAAAGCATAGCATCGCTATGGTGAAAAGACAAATGAAGCGTAGCGACTGATTTAAAGTGAGTTACGTCCGTAATAGATAGTCTATTGCATTATCCGGGTTTAAGCTACAACTTGATCAACTCAGCCATGAATAGATTCTGATTTACCGTAGCGTTGAATAATCTCGGCTTCAATTTCAATCAGTTCTTTCCATTGCTTATCTACATCTAAACCTTCACCATACTTTCTAGCGAAACCTAGAAATGTGGTGTAGTGCCCAGCCTCACTTACCATCAGCTGGTAATAGAATTTAGACAATTCTTCGTCCTTGATGTTTTCAGAAAGTACTTTAAAACGCTCACAGCTACGGGCTTCAATCATGGCAGAAAATAGTAGTCGATCAACTAAGTTTTGTTGCCTATTTCCTCCTTTGATTCGTGCTTTGAACAGTTCATTGACATAACTGTCTTTTCGCTCTCGTCCCAAAGTGTAGCCACGTTTTTTGATAATATCGTGCACCATTCTAAAGTGATCCAGCTCTTCTTGTGCCAATAGGAGTAGTTCAGTCACCAGATCGGTATGTTCTGGGTTGTTAGCTATAATGGTAATGGCATTTGTAGCTGCCTTTTGTTCGCACCAAGCATGGTCGGTTAGAATCTCTTCAATGTTAGTTTCTGCTAAATGTGCCCAACGTGGATCAGTAGCGAGTTTTAAACCCAGCATATCAATTTGATTTTTTAAGAAGCGCAAAAATAGGCTTAAGCCTCATGGATTAATAATTATGCAGCGGTTTTATCTGAGTGCTCTTTCGTAAATGATTGAGCAAAAACTGGTTATTACTTCAACAACTCCTCAAATACCTTCTGAACATAGACTGTAATTGTCCCTAAGTATTCAAAATTGATGGTTTCAAAAGTATCAGTGGGCTTGTGGTAATGTGGAGTAGTGTCTTTGTTTACGTATTCTTCGGTCAATCCAATGGCATTAAAGCCCACATTTCTGAAAGAACGGTGATCGGTAGAAGTGACAGTGGACATGTGGATAGGAAACTCATAACCATAGTCTTTGGCCACTTTTAAGTAATGACCTTTTAGTGCTTCTGTAGGCATTTCTAACTCAAAACCACGATCACCATCATTGTCCCAACCCATTTGGTCAATGGTGTGTACCGAAACAATATTGAAGTTCTCATCCTTTAGTTTCTTCGCATAGGCCTTACTGCCTATTAGGCCGCGCTCTTCTTCATCGAAGAAAACAATCTTGACATTGTACTTGCGCAAATTTAAACCTGCAATATGCTTGGCTACGGAATAAACTAAAGCAGTTCCAGAAGCATTGTCGTTCGCCCCAGGACAATCTTTTACAGAATCATAATGCGCACCTAAAACTACCCATTCATCGGTTTTTGTTGTGGCCATAATGGTTCCTACCACGTTGTTTCCTGTGGCGCTATAATTTTCAATTTCAACCTGATCGATGAATTTTGAAAGTTCCGTTTTTAGAAATTCAGCTACCATTTCACGTGATTCTTGTGATTGACGGTCTTTTAGTTTTATATCGCCCTTGATGGGAGTATGTCCCGTAAGCTTAGAAGTTAAGTCTACTTGTTCAGGAAGTTTTTGCTCCTGAAAGGCCATTGAATTGAAAGAAAAAAGAAGGATTAAAGCGATTAGGAAATTCAATTTACGGAACATGACTTCGAGTTTTGTTGAGTCGACAATTTAGAATATTCCGCATTGATAAAAATAAAAATGTCGGTTGAAAGGCATTTCATTTCAACTTATGGACAGAAGGAACAGCCTCAGATGTAAATTTCCAATTTTCTGTTTGCTTTAGAAAAATCCTTTCCTAGATTTGGGGCATAATGAGAAACACAAATTTACATAGCGCATGGTGGTGGCATTTAACTGAACTCAGTTGATGTGAACTCACGCTATATGTAATCTAACGATATTCAAAAGCCTGCTTCACGCAGGCTTTTTTTTGTTTTAGGCCATTCAAGAACCGAAAAATGAACAAGATTAAATTAAATACTATCTCGCAAAAACTACTGGCAGATACAGTCACTCCGGTAAGTATCTACTTAAAGTTGCGCGACAAATACGAGAACCCAATTTTATTGGAAAGCTCTGATTATCATGGGAATGACAATAGCTTTTCTTACATCTGCTGCGAACCTCTTGCCAGTTTTAGGTTGAAGGATGGTCAATTGACAAAGCAGTTGCCCGGCCAAGCGGAAACGCAATATCAAGTAGAAAATAGTAAGGTAGGCGATGAACTGAGTGCTTTTTCCCAAAGCTTCGAATCGGATGATAACCCTTACAAATTCATCAATAATGGCCTTTTCGGTTACATTGGCTACGATGCTGTCAAGTATTTCGAGAACATTCCGGTAAACGAAAAGAAGGAGGATCAATATGGAATTCCCGATGTGCTTTACCATGTGTACCGCTATGTCATCGCCATCGACCATTTCAAAAACGAACTTTATGTTTTTGAGCATTCACCAGAAGGAAGCGAGCCCAAAGGATTAGAACCAATTATTAATTTGGTGAACAATAAGAATTACCCGTCTTACGAATTCAAAACGGTAGCCGAAGAGAGTTCCAATTATACAGATGATGAGTTTTTGAACATTATTCAAAAGGGAATTGACCATTGCCACCGAGGAGATGTATTTCAGATTGTGCTTTCAAGAAGATTCCAGAAAGGCTTTAAGGGAGATGAGTTCAACGTATATCGCGCCCTAAGATCGGTAAATCCTTCGCCTTATCTTTTCTACTTTGACTATGGTAGCTTCAAAATATTCGGTTCTTCTCCCGAAGCCCAATTGGTCATTAAAGATGGTGAGGCCACTATTCATCCGATTGCCGGTACTTTTAAACGTACTGGAAATGATGAAGCAGATGCGGAATTGGCCAAAGCACTGCACAACGATCCAAAAGAAAATTCGGAACACGTTATGTTGGTGGATTTGGCTCGTAATGACCTAAGCCGCGCTGGGTCGAATGTGAAAGTGGATACCTACAAAGAAATTCAATACTACTCACATGTCATTCATTTGGTATCGAAGGTAACTGGAACACTTAACCCAGATGTGCTTTCAACCGACATGGTAACGGGCACATTTCCAGCCGGAACACTTTCTGGAGCTCCGAAAGTACGTGCCATGCAGTTAATCAACGAATATGAAAAAACTAGACGAGGCTATTACGGTGGCGCTATCGGTTTCATGGGTTTCGATGGCAATTTCAACCATGCCATTATGATCCGTTCTTTCCTGAGTAAAAACAGCAACCTACATTTTCAAGCAGGAGCAGGCGTAGTCGCTAAATCAGATAAAGCGTCTGAATTACAAGAAGTAAACAATAAACTAGGAGCGTTGAGAAAAGCCATTGAAATGGCGGAGGAAATTAGATAGTAGTTATTGGTTAAAAGTTAAGAGAAATGAGTATTCACAGTTTTACGGATTTGGAGGTTTGGAAGAAGGCTAGGGTGCTGAGAAAGAGTATTTCTACTTTAACTCAAAAATTCCCTTCTGATGAGAAGTTCAAATTAACTGATCAGATAAAACGATCGAGTAGGTCGATTACAGCTAATATTGCTGAGGGTTATGGCAGGTTTCACTACCAAGAAAATATTCAGTTCTGTAGAGTAGCAAGAGGTTCTTTAACCGAGACTTTAGACCATTTAATTGTTGCCTTCGATGAAGGGTATATCGATGAACAAACTTTAAAGAATTATGAATCTTAATTGACCGAGGTTAAGAAAATATTGAATGGGTATATCAAGTATCTCGCAAAGGCGAAACAATTGCCATTAGATACCGATGAAACTCCCCCTAATAACTGATTTCTAATTACTCATAACTAAAAGTGAGCAAAGCGAACGATGAAGATATTAATACTAGATAACTACGATTCATTCACCTACAACTTGGTGCATTACCTGCGTGAGTTGGCCAAGGGTGCAGAAATGACCGTGGTACGAAACGATCAAATAACACTAGACGAAGTGGAGGCTTATGATAAGATTTTACTTTCTCCTGGGCCGGGAATTCCAGAAGAAGCGGGAATTATGCCCGAACTCATCAGGCGTTATGGCGCAACCAAAAGCATTTTGGGGGTTTGTTTGGGCCATCAAGCCATTGCCGAAGCCTATGGAGCCTCACTCTATAATATGACTGAAGTATTGCATGGCGTGTCGAGCAAAATTAAAGTGGTGAAGCCCGAGGATCGACTCTTCAATGGGATTCCAAGCGAATATGAAATTTGCCATTACCATAGCTGGAATGTGAGTAAGGAGGATTTAGGCGATGAACTTGAAGTCACCGCCTATGACGAACTCGGTGAGATCATGGCGATCAGTCATAAAGAATATGATGTAAAGGGCGTACAGTTCCACCCAGAATCCATCATGACGGAGTATGGGCATAAATTGCTTGAGAATTGGCTGAAAGCAGGGCCCAGTAAAGAGTAAATAGTTATTGGTTATGAGTTCTGACTCGATAGCAAGCACTCATAACTAATTTCTCAATAACTAATAACTAGTTAAAGAAGATGAAAGACATATTAAACCAACTTATAGAATACAAATCGCTGGATAAAACCACAGCAAAAGAGATTTTGATGAACCTCACGCTGGGGAAATACAATCAAAGTCAGGTGGCGGCATTTCTAACCGTTTACCTAATGCGTAGTATTACAGTCGAAGAACTAGAAGGTTTTCGCGATGCCATGCTGGAACTTTGCGTGCCGGTAGATATTCCGGAATATGATGCCATTGACCTTTGTGGTACGGGCGGAGACGGAAAGAACACCTTTAATATTTCCACACTAAGCTCTTTTATTGTGGCAGGTGCAGGGCAAAACGTAGCCAAGCACGGAAATAATGGTGTGTCCTCTGTTTCTGGCTCTTCGAATTTGATGGCGCATTTCGGTTACGAATTCACCAACGACATTGGTAAGCTGAAAAAGAGTTTGGATGAAAGTGGAATTGCCTTTTTGCATGCACCACTTTTTCACCCAGCCATGAAAAACGTAGCGCCCATTCGAAGAGACTTGGGCGTAAAAACCTTCTTTAATATGTTGGGGCCAATGGTGAATCCTTCATTTCCCAAAAAACAATTGGTAGGAGTGTTTAGTCTAGAGTTGGCCAGATTATACGGCTACCTTTACCAAAAAACAGATAAGCAGTTTGTGATTTTGCATGCGCTTGATGGCTATGACGAAATTTCATTGACAGGAGGATTTAAGAAGATCACGCATTTGCAGGAAGAAATTGTTCAACCCGAAGATTTAGGGTTAAGCCGAATTCAACCCGAAGCCATTTTTGGTGGCGAAACGGTGGAAGAATCAGCCAAAATTTTCGAGAAGATCTTAAAAGGAGAAGGCACAAAAGCCCAAAACGAAGTAGTGATTGCCAATTCGGCCATGGCTTTACAATGCGGTAAAGGCTATAACACCGATGATGCAGTGGGTTACGCACGGGAATCACTCGAATCGGGGAAGGCATTGAAGGCGTTTAAAAAGATACTTGACTTGTAGTTATTAGTGTATGAGAAATGAGTTATGAGGAAAAGGGAATCCTTCTTTTTGATTTCGAGTTCAGCAGAAAAGATTGAACTACCTCTGTGACTTAATAACTAATAACTAATAACCAATAACTAACACAGAATGGATATACTACAAAAAATCATTGCACACAAAGAGAAGGAAGTAGCCGAACGAAAAGGGCTTTTCCCTCCTAAGTTATTAGAGCAGAGCATTTACTTCGAGAGCAAAACAGTTTCGTTGAAAAAGTATTTGCTGCGCGAAGATAAATCGGGAATTATAGCCGAATTCAAGCGTAAATCACCTTCAAAAGGAGTGATCAACGCGCACGCCATGGTAGAACGTACTACAATCGGGTATATGCAGGCAGGCGCTTCGGCACTTTCTGTACTGACCGATTCTGAGTTTTTCGGAGGAAAGAACGAAGACCTTTCTACAGCCAGAAAATTCAACTTCTGCCCTGTACTAAGAAAGGACTTTATCATTGATGAATACCAGATCATTGAAGCCAAATCGATTGGAGCTGATGCTATTTTGCTGATTGCAGCTGCTTTGACTCCTGAAAGGTTAAAGGAATTGGCGGCATTTGCCAAAACGCTTCATTTAGAAGTGCTGATGGAAATTCATAATGAAGAAGAGTTGCATCCTTATCTCTCTCCAGATTTGGACGCAGTAGGAGTAAACAACCGCAATCTCAAGACTTTTGAAACCAGTATTGAAACTTCAAGAATGTTGGTGGACAAAATCCCGAATGAATTCGTGAAGATTTCAGAAAGCGGTATTAGCGACCCTGCTACAATTGTTGAGTTGAAAAAGGCAGGCTTTCAAGGCTTTTTAATTGGAGAAACCTTTATGAAAACGGGCAGGCCAGAAAGAGCCGCTGCTGAGTTTATTGAGGCGGTTCAGAAGCAGTTGATCGGTTGATCAGAAAACAGGAAATCGGGGAACCCATATTCTCATTGAAAGTTCTATCTAACTACTAACTACTAACTACTAACTACTAACTATGAAATTGAAAGTCTGCGGCATGCGAGAAAGCACCAATATCAGTGAGCTGTTAAAGCTACAGCCTGACTATATGGGCTTTATTTTCTACGGAAAGTCGAAGCGTGATGTAGCGGATGGTTTGGATGTTGAATTGTTAAATGCCTTTCCTTTCAGTACAAAAAAGGTAGGGGTGTTTGTAAATGCGTCACTTGATTTTGTGAAAGGAAAAGTAGCTCAGTTTGGGCTGGATTTAGTCCAGCTACACGGTGATGAAACGCCAGAATATTGTGCTGTGCTTAAAGCGAACGGAGTTAAGGTAATGAAAGTGTTTTCTGTGGGAGATAGCTTTGATTTCGGTGAATTGGAAGCGTATAAGCCTCATGTTGATTTCTTTCTCTTCGATACCAAAGGGAAAGAAAGAGGAGGGAATGGAGAGCTGTTTAACTGGGAAATACTGAATGAATATGATGGTACAATTCCGTACTTTTTAAGTGGAGGAATTGACATAGAAAATATTGAATCGTTAAGCGATTTGAAAGTTCAACCTTATGCGATTGATATCAACTCAAAGTTTGAGGTTGAGCCTGGACTGAAGGATGTGGAGAAGTTGAAGGAGCTAAAGAATTTGATTTAGAATCGTCATTGCGAGAAACAAACCTTACGATAGTGAAGGTTTGTGACGAAGCAATCTCAGTGTATCTAAAAAAGAGATTGCTTCGTCAACTTTCTTTGCTGTCGCAAGAAAGTCCTCTCGCAATGACAATCGGTGACCGTCACTGCGAGTTCTTTTCCGACCAGAGGGAGATAAAGAACGTGGCAGTCTCAAGGTTAAAATAAAGTTTAGAAAACAAGAAAGATGAAAATACAAGTAGACGAAAGAGGGTATTACGGTAATTTTGGAGGAGCATTTATTCCAGAGATGCTTTATCCAAACATAGAAGAGCTACGAGAGAACTACGAGCAAATTGTTCAGGCGCCTGATTTTCAAAAGCAGTTCAATCACTTGCTTCGCGATTTTGTTGGTCGTCCAACGCCACTGTACTTAGCAGAGCGTTTGTCTGAAAAATATGGAGCGGAGATCTACCTCAAAAGAGAAGACCTTTGCCATACAGGAGCGCATAAAGTGAACAACACAGTAGGACAAATTCTATTGGCGCAAAAGCTGGGCAAACAGAAAATCATTGCAGAAACTGGCGCAGGCCAGCACGGGGTGGCGACCGCTACGGTTTGCGCTTTAATGGGCATTGAATGCATCGTGTACATGGGCGAAGTAGATATGGCGCGTCAAAAGCCAAATGTGGAGCGCATGCGCATTTTGGGTGCTGAAGTTCGGCCAGCTAAAAGTGGGAGCAAAACCCTAAAAGATGCCACCAACGAAGCCATGCGTCATTGGATCAACAATCCAACCGACACGCACTACATCATCGGTTCGGTAGTAGGGCCTCACCCGTACCCTGAAATGGTCGCTCGTTTTCAGTCGGTCATTAGCAAAGAAATTAAAGCCCAACTGTTAGAAAAGAAGGGTAAGGAAAATCCAGATTACGTGATTGCCTGCGTAGGCGGAGGAAGTAATGCTGCTGGTGCTTTCTATCATTACTATAATGATGAAGACGTGAAACTGGTAGCTGTTGAAGCTGCTGGTTTAGGAAATCACACTGGACACTCGGCAGCGACCACAGTTTTAGGGAAACCAGGTGTTCTTCACGGTAGTAAAACACTTTTAATGCAGACGGAAGACGGTCAAGTCATAGAGCCCTATTCAATTTCTGCGGGGCTGGACTATCCAGGTATTGGCCCAGTGCATGCCCATTTGTTTGAAACGGGTAGAGCGAAATTCTACAGCGTAACGGATGAAGAAGCCATGAAGGCGGGAGTACTATTGAGTCGAACAGAAGGCATTATTCCTGCCGTGGAAAGTGCACATGCTTTTGCAGCGCTTAATCAAATGACATTCAATTCTTCTGATGTGGTGGTCATCAACCTTTCTGGCCGTGGCGATAAGGATTTGGAGACCTATATTAAATGGGGGAAATATTAGGAGTATGGAGTACATAGTATTGGGTATTGAGCGGCTAGCTCAAGACTCACTACGCAAGACCCAAGACACACAAAAATGAACAGAATAGATAAATTATTTCAGGACAAAAAGGAGCGCGTATTGAACGTGTACTTTACTGCGGGTTATCCTCAGCTGTACGATACCACGACAATTTTAGAAGCGCTTGAAACTTCGGGTGCCGACTTAATTGAAATTGGAATTCCGTATTCCGATCCCATTGCCGATGGCCCGACCATTCAAGAAAGCAATGGGGTGGCTTTGGAGAATGGCATGAGTTTGAAAGTGCTTTTTGATCAATTGAAAGACATCAGAGACAAGGTTTCGGTGCCGATTGTGCTGATGGGCTATGTCAACCCAATTGTGCAGTTTGGTATGGAGAACTTTTGCGCGAAGTGCGAAGAAGTAGGGGTGGACGCGGTAATTCTACCCGATCTGCCGATGTTTGAGTATTTAGAGATTTATAAACCGATGTTCGAAAAACATGGGCTGTACAATATCTTCTTAATTACTCCGCAAACTTCAGAAGCGAGAATTAGGCAAATAGATGAGAACTCAAACGGCTTTATCTACATGGTATCGTCAGCGAGTACCACTGGGGCAAAGACCAGCATTTCTCTAGATCAATCCGACTATTTCGCTCGCGTAAAAAATATGAACTTGAAAAACCCGACCCTCATCGGTTTTGGTATTTCGAATGCAGAAACCTTTGACAAAGCCTGCGAAAATGCCAATGGAGCCATTATTGGCAGTGCTTTTATTAAAGCCATTTCGGAAGAAGGGAGTTTAGAAGAGAAGATCTCTGGTTTTGTTAAATCTGTGATTGAGTGAAGAGTTATTAGTAAATAGTGTAAGAGGTGTTAACTCAGTAGCTATTTCACTTAATAAATCATATTGCAAATAATGAAGGGAGTTACGTACATCATAAATCGTATATCGTAAATTAAAAATATACCATCATAGTCAAGTTTATAGCTCTCACTATCGACCAATGACTATTGACCAATGACTAAATCATGATTATACAATTCGAAAAAGACATTAACACGGCACAGAAAGAGGCCATTGTCAATAGAGTAAAAGGTTTGAAATATAAACCGACCACCGTGATTACCCAAAAAGGAGAATACCTGATTGGAACGGGGAAAAAGGATTTTGATATCCGTGAAATCGGCCATATGGAAGGTATCAGCGATATTCATATCGTATCGGATGACTACAAACTGGTATCGAAGAAGTGGAAGGTAAAACCGACCATTATCGATCTTGGTGATGGGGTTGTGATTGAAGAAGGCGGTTTCCAGATTATGGCTGGTCCATGTTCTATCGAAAGTGAAGACCAGATCAGAAAGGTGATTGCTCACTTGAAAGAAAACGACATTTCTATTATGCGAGGTGGTGTGTACAAACCTAGAAGCTCGCCTTACTCTTTCCGTGGTTTGGGAATCGAAGGTTTACAACTCTGGTATCAATTGGCCAAAGAGGCAGGCATTAAAATCATTACCGAAGTAATGCAGGTTTCTCAAATTGCTGAAATGTATCCATACACCGATATCTATCAGGTAGGGGCGAGGAACACCCAGAACTTCAATCTTTTGGATGAACTGGGTAAAGTGGATAAACCTGTAATGATCAAGCGTGGTATTTCTGGCACCATTGACGAACTGCTTTCTTCTGCCGAATATGTTTTCAGTGGAGGAAATGAAAGGCTTTTGCTTTGCGAAAGAGGTATCCGTACTTATGAAAGCGCCACAAGAAACACCATGGACTTGAATGCGATTGCGGTATTAAAAGAGAAAACACATTTGCCTGTGATTTCAGATCCTTCGCATGGTATTGGTATCCGTGACTTTGTAGAACCTATCGCTTTGGCCAGTATTATGGCAGGTGCCGATGGCGTAATCTTCGAGACCCATGAAAAACCAGAAGAAGCCTATTCTGATGGTCAGCAAACGCTAAATTTCGAAGAATCTACAAAGATGATCAACAGAATGCGCAAGACTTTTGAGCTGAGAGAGAGCTTTTGAATTGAGAGAGAACTATGATTTTTAAACCTGTGAGTCTTCTAGACTGACAGGTTTTTTTGTTTAAAGGCAATGATTGAACTCTTGGTTGACTAGATATTCTCTGAAAAATGTTTTTCAATGATTTTATCCAGCATATCAAAAGTCATTGGTTTCTTCTCAAACTCAGAAATTTCAGAAATTTGCAGTGCTCTTTCCTTATCATCAGGATCATAAGATGTAGTGAGCATCACAATAACCATCTGTTTTTTTATATCCTCGGATAGCGCCTGATAAGCTTCTATAAATGCCCACCCGTCCATTACAGGCATATTGATGTCAAGGAAAACTAAAGAGGGTAGCGTTTTTTGTGCATCGCTGTATTTGCCACTGCTAGTTAAATATTCGAGGGCCTGTTTTCCGTTTAAGGTGGTGACTATCTGCTCTACCACATTGGACTTTTTTATAATTACTTGGTGAATGAAGTTGGTAGCATCATCATCATCGATCAATAATATGCAGTTCAACTTTTTGTTCACAGATTTTTAGTTTTGGTAATGGTAAAATAGAAAGTACTACCTTCAAACAATTTCGAATTCACCCAAATGTTTCCACCATGCAATTCCGCTATCTTTTTGCAGTTCGACAAACCAATGCCTGTTCCTTCGTAATTGTTCCTATTGTGAAGCCTTTTGAAAATTACAAAAATCTTCTCTTTATCTTTTTGATCAATACCAATTCCATTGTCTTTTATGGAGAATAACCATTCTTGATCAAGTTCCTTAGCTGAAATATCTATTTCTGGTGCTGTGTCTTTGTCTATGAATTTCATCGCATTAACGATCAAATTTTGAAATAGCTGCCTCAATTCTGTTCTATAGCCTTTAACGATAGGCAGGTCTTCAATTATGATTTTTGCATTATTTTCTTTTATTGAAAGTGAAATATCTAATAATACCTCTCTGAGGACCTCATTACAATCAATTTCGATTAAATCTCCTAGTTTTCCAATTTTCGAATAGTCCAACAGTCCTTTAACTAGCTTTTGCATTCGATTGGCCGATTCGTTGATGAATTTGAGATAAGTATTACCTCGTTCATCTAATCTTCCTTTATACTCATCTTGGAAAAGCTGATTGATACTCGTTAATGTCCGAAGTGGTTCTTGCAGATCATGGGAAGCGATATAAGTAAACTGTTCGAGTTCTTTATTCTGTCTTTCCAGTGCCTTGTTTTTAGCAATAAGCGCTTGCTCAAAATTGTTCCGTTCTATTTCATGAGCTACTCGAACGGCTACGATTTGTAGAATGGTTTCAATTTCTGAGGCATTTGTAATAGGCTTAGTGTCTAATAAAGCAATCAGCCCAATGGCTTGTCCCTTCGAATCCCATAAAGGAATTCCTATATAGCTTTCAGCTTTCATTTGTGCCAGCATGTCATCTTCAGGGAATAGCATTTGAACATTGCTGGTATAAACACAGAGACTTTTACCAACTACATTCTCGCAAGGAGTGTTTAGGAGCGGGTATGAAATGTTCGTTTTCACTACTCCAGAATCAACAAATGTAATCGTCTCTACATTACCTTCTTTGTCACTAATCCTATCAATGAGTACATAAGCCATTTCTAAATTCTCACTTAAGAACATAGCAAGCGAATCATAGAATGAAGATTCATTTATTGTCCAGCCTTTTTGAGCAATAAAGAACAGGGTATCGTCAACTAATTTTTTATAGTCGTTCACATTTTTGAACTTTGTTTGAGATAGAGTATATACACTTCCATTTGCGACAATGTCAAATATATGGAGATGAAGGAAGTTAGTTTTATTTAATGTCTGTTCCTAAATTTCAGCTTAATCCGCGTTACTTCCTTTTCCTTTTGTTTCTGAAACTCTTAATAAAACCCAACTATGGCGAAAATTCGGTGTACCTTTGCATTGCACTTCGAAATGGCTTGTGAAATTGACCAGACATTTCTTCTGCTTAATATTTTAACATAGTCAAATCATCAAGTGGCAAGCCTCACCGTTTTGTGTGCGCTCTCGTTCACTTGTTTCGTAATTAATTTATATGTCATTTAAGTCATTAGGGCTTTCTGATTCGCTTTTACATGCGATCACAAAAAAGGGTTATACTGAGCCATCTCCCATCCAAACAAAAGCAATTCCACCAATTTTAGAGCGAAAAGACATTTTAGCGTCAGCTCAAACAGGAACAGGAAAAACGGCAGGCTTTGTCTTGCCAATGCTTCAGATTTTGTCTGAAGCGAAACAAGCGAAGAGAAGGCCAATTAGGGCTTTGATCTTAACGCCTACACGTGAGCTCGCAGCTCAGGTATATGAAAATGTAAAAGAGTACAGTGAATTCTTGAGTATTGAATCTACAGTGATTTTTGGTGGAGTAAACCAAAACCCACAAGTACGTGCTTTGCGTATTGGAGTAGATATTTTGGTAGCCACACCAGGTCGTTTACTCGATTTATACAACCAAAGAATGCTTTCTTTAAGTCAGGTAGAAATTCTAGTATTAGATGAAGCCGATAGAATGCTCGATATGGGTTTTTTACGCGACATCAAGAAGATATTGGCCTTAATGCCTGCAAGGCGACAGAATCTATTGTTCTCCGCTACTTTTTCTACAGAAATTAAGCAATTGGCAGGCAGTTTTATGACTGACCCAATTTTGGTGGAAGCTACGCCAAAGAACACCGCAGCTGAATTGGTAATTCAGAAGGTATATCATGTAGATAAACCCAAGAAAACCTCTTTAGTGACTAAGCTGATTAATCAAGGCAACTGGAGTCAGGTATTGATTTTTACCCGAACCAAGCACGCGGCCAACAAGCTAAGTGAAAAACTAACCAAGAGTGGAATTACCTCTTTGGCGATTCATGGTAACAAAAGCCAGGGCGCAAGAACGAAGGCTTTGGAAGGTTTTAAGAATGGAACCACGCGAGTTTTGGTTGCCACGGATATTGCAGCCAGGGGTTTGGATATTCCTTTACTTCCTCATGTTATCAACTTTGAGTTGCCGAACGTGTCTGAAGATTACGTGCATAGAATTGGACGTACAGGTAGGGCAGGAGCAAGTGGAGAAGCCATCTCTTTGGTGAGTCATGATGAGCACGATTTGGTGCATGGTATTGAGAAGCTATTAAGGCAAAAGCTTGATATCGAAGTGATGGAAGGTTATGAGCCAAGTGCGACTCCTCCATCACCAAAAGATGAACCAAGAAGGTCAAGTGGAGGCAGAAAACCAGACTTCCGTAAAGGAGGCTCAAGCGGAGACAGTCAGCGAAGAACTGGCGGTCAAGGTGGTCAGCGTAGAACTGATGGACGAGACGGAGGCCAGCGTAAATCTGGTGGTACTGGCGGACAACGTTCAGGCGGTGGAGGTAGCCCAAGAGGCAACTCAGGTGGTCAACGTCCAAGTGGTGAAGGATCAAGAGGAAATTCTGGTGGCTCACGTTCTGGCGGTGGTGCTCCAAGAGGTAATTCTGGCGGCCAACGCAGTGGAAATTCAAGACCGAATAAAGGAAATAGAGATTAAGGTTAAACCCCTGATCAAGTAAAATATAAGGTCTGCTGATTTATTTCAGCAGACCTTTTTTTGTGGTGTTTAAGCTGAGGCTATTAATCGCTTGTTGGTGAAGAACACCAACAAGGGTGAAGTAGAACTGTTTCTTTTCTTTCCTTGAGGATACGAAGGGTCTAAAAACTACACCGCCACCTCAGGCATATACTTCTCCCACTTTTCGTTTACCGTGGCAATGCCCCATTTCAGCAAATCATAATTGATGAAAACGGTAAGCGAGGTTAACACAAAGCCAGCAATAAATACATAAATAAATGCCTCAGAACCTTGCTCATAGAGTGTTTCAGTAGCGACACCAAAGACATGACCAAATAGAAACTGAGTAATGTACAGACCATAAGCACTCATTTTAACAAAGCTTGACTTTTTGTCCCATCGTTTCATCTTTTTCCAGAATAGTAAGTACGGTATTACGGCCAAAAGAAACCCATAAACCATGAAGCCAGTGCGGAGAAAGGCTCCTCTTTCGTTAGCCGGATATTGGGTTAAAAGAAAATAGCTTATGGCGGTCAATGCAATAGGGATGAAGATTTTAGTGCTACTAAAATAGGAGAGAAGCTCTTTAAAGAACTGTCGCTTGAAACGCTGAAGCAAACCACCCTCAATTGATTCTGCCAAAGTAGATAAACCATAAATCCCGAAGGAGGAATGTGCTTTCGTTATGGCCAAATCAAAGTTTATGTATGGCTGCTCTTCGAGCAATGCCTCTACCTTACTCGCCATATGGTCGAGCGCTTCCATTTCCACTTCGATGGTATTGAAGCCTCTTTTGTTGATAAAGGTTCTAATGGCTGCAATCTGGTCTGTTGTTAGTGGTGTGCTAGGCATATTTCAACCATTTTTCAGTGAATGAATTTATGGACCATTTCATAATAGAGACGCTAATCAATGCGGATAGGGTTATCAACACAAAAGTGAGCGTGAATAGAAATGGAAAAGCACGACTTCCATCCGTGAACTCGATACGCGTAATATCACCTAAACCTCTAGCGAATAGAAAAAAAGTAATATAAAAGCCGACTATGGAATTCTGAATCACAAGTGATTTCTTACCCCATTCCTTAAATGTCGTCCAATAATTATAGATAGGTATTGAGCTTAATAGCAAGCCATAAAAGAAGAAGCCACCCATAATGGTTATGGCTGTAAGGTTTTCAAAAAAAGTTTGTTGAATGGAAAAGCCTAGAATAATCAATCCAAGGAGCACCAAAGCTTTAGGGGTAGTGAGATAAGAGATTAATTCTTGTTTGAACTTCCTTCTGCTCCCCACCTTAATACCTTCAAGAATAGCATCCTCAAAAGTAGCAAAGCCAAAAATGCCTAGGTCTGCATGTGCTTTAGTTATGGCCAAATCAAAGTTCATATCGGGTTTTTCTTCGAGCAATGTTTCTACCTTACTGGCCATATGGTCGAGCGCTTCCATTTCCACCTCAATGGTGTTGAAGCCTCGCTTATTAATAAACGCCTTGATTGCTGCTATTTGCTCAACGGTAAGCGACATGGTACTTTGATTTTGAACTAGTTTCATGAGAGTTCTAGTTTAAAAATGAACCTCTCTTTTAAAAGCTTGAGGTAAGTGAATCCGAAAAGCAAAAAGAGAGTGGATAAGCAGACCGTCACTATAGGGTAGGCGTTTAAAAATATTTTGAAATTATCTCTTCCAATGAAAATTGGAATGACTAAACTTCCACCAACATTCAGAAGGGCAATAGGGAGGTTTACAGCGGTTAATAGCCATGAATTCAGGTTGTTACTAGTGTAGGGTAGTTTTTGTCTTTTGCAATGAAGATAAAAACGGATTAAACCATAAAAAACCACAAATATTGGTAATACTAAGCCAATACCAAAAGAGAAAAGTACGATGAACCTATCCCCAAATTGCTGAGCTCCGAACTGAATGAGCATGAATGAAACCATAACAAAGCCTATCGCTGGCCAGCCAAATAAGCCAAAGAAAATTTCTTTAGCACGTTTCCAAATCATGTTTTTTCTGATTATATTTTGCTCATTTACGATTTTCAGCATGCCCTTTGTGCCTCCAAAGGCAGGTTGGGCTACATCGCGGATGTAGGTGCTTAGGTCAAGCACATGGCTCTTTTCAAAACCAGTAGCAATATGGTCGTAAAACTCTTCGAAGGGCTCTTGGTGTTTTATTTCTACTGCCTTGAGGTACTTCACTAATATGTCGTGCTGTGCTGTGGTTAGGCTCATCCCATGCCTAATTTAGGGTTCAATAACTTATGTAAATTCAACAGAAACTCTTCTAGTTCGGCTACTTTGGTTTGGGCTTCGGCATTTCCTTCTTTGGTAAGGGAGTAGTATTTTCGGATGCGATTATCTACCTTTTGTGTTTCGGTAGAAAGCATTCCTTCGGCTTCTAATTTATGAAGGGTAGGGTATAAGGCGCCTTCTGTGATTTTGAATTCACCTGCGGTAATTTCCTTTACCCGTTGCGTGATTTCGTAACCATACATTTTTTCGTTCTCTTCCAACAGCTTGAGAACAATGGTGGCCAGACTTCCTTTTAATAATTTACTCGATGACATACACAAGTATACATAATTTTCTTATGCATAAGAAACTTGGGTATGTAAATTTTTATCGTGGGTAAGAGATTAACATTCTGAGTCTAATTTTCTACTTACTCAGTTGACAATAAAAAAATCACCGTCATTCCGATGAGCCTGTAGTGCAACGAAAGGTGAAGAAGGAATCCGTCTATAAAAGTTAGCCTATGCTAAGAACAGACGGATTCTTTCTTCCTCGTTCCTCGTCATCAGAATGACGCTTCGAATGGGCCTATTTAGACGTCATCCTGAGCTAGACTCAGGATCCGTTTATAAGAGCTTTGAACCTTCCTATTCCTGAATTGCCAAAGAACTAAAAGTCAAATCTTCATCTCAGGAATATCTCCCTCGATGATTAGTTTACCTGCGGTGGCGGCTTTGATTTCTTCTAAAGTTACGCCTGGTGCCCTTTCTAAAAGTCTAAAACCACCTTCGGGAAGGATATCTAAAACAGCCAAATCGGTTACAACTTTCTTAACGCAACGCAAACCCGTGATGGGTAAACTGCATTCGCTCAAAAGTTTGGAATCACCACTGCGGCTGCAATGCTGCATGGCCACGATAATATTGTCGGCAGAGGCTACAAGGTCCATAGCACCACCCATTCCTTTCACCATTTTACCTGGAATTTTCCAGTTGGCAATATCTCCATTTTCAGACACTTCCATGGCTCCCAAAATAGTAAGATCTACATGACCGCCTCTAATCATCTCGAAGCTCTGAGAAGAGCTAAAAAGCGCAGAGCCTTTAGCAGTGGTTACCGTTTGCTTGCCTGCATTGATCAAATCTGCATCTACCTCATCTTCTTCCGGAAAAGGGCCAATGCCCAATAATCCATTCTCAGACTGAAGCACCACACTAATGTTTTCGGGAATAAAATTGGCTACAAGGGTGGGAATGCCAATCCCCAAATTGATATAAGTACCATCTTGAACTTCCTGTGCTATTCTTTTCGCAATGCCTATTTTATCGAGTGCCATGGTGTTAATTTGAAAATTGGTGACGTATTAACTTGAAGATAAGGTAATTTGATGATTTAAGAATGTGTTGATCCGATGTGACTTTAGTTCATTGATTCATTAACTCAATCATTAATTATCAAATTAACACATCATCAAATCATCTAAGCCTAGTCGTTCTCTGTTCTATTCGCTTTTCATAATCTTTACCTTGGAAAATACGCTGAACGTAAATACCGGGAGTGTGAATATGATTCGGGTCTAACTCGCCCGGTTCTACCAGTTCCTCCACTTCGACTATGGTGATTTTACCTGCCATAGCCATCATTGGGTTGAAGTTTCTGGCGGTTCCTTTGAAAATCAAGTTGCCTGAAGTATCGCCTTTCCAAGCTTTTACTAAAGCGAAATCAGCCTTAAGCCAGTTTTCAAGCAAATACATTTTGCCATCGTATTCTCTGGTTTCTTTGCCTACGGCCACTTCGGTGCCGTAGCCTGCCGGGGTGTAAAAAGCAGGAATTCCAGCCCCACCAGCCCTGATGCGCTCGGCTAAAGTGCCTTGCGGAATAAGGTCTACTTCCAATTCACCAGAAAGTAATTGTCTTTCGAATTCAGCATTTTCTCCTACATAAGAGGAAATCATCTTCTTTACCTGACGGGTTTGAAGCATTAAGCCAATCCCGAAGTCATCAACGCCTGCGTTGTTTGAAATACAAGTCAGTCCGTTTACTCCCGTTTTCAACAGGGCAGAAATACAGTTTTCTGGAATACCACAAAGCCCAAAACCACCTAACATCAATACTGCATTATTAGGAATGTCTTTTACAGCTTCATCAGCATTAGCAACTACCTTATTGATCATGATTTTTTGATTTATAATTTGACAAACAAGCCTTTACAGCAATCTCGTCTTTCTTCAGTTGGTCTTTAAGTGCATTCACCGAACTGAATTTTTCTTCTCTACGAATCAAATCTATAAACTCTACGCTAATTTCAGAATCGTAGATGTCTTCATCGAAATCGAAAATGTGTACTTCGATGGTTTTGTCATCGCCACCAATGGTTGGGCGGTTGCCAATGTTGAGCATGCCGTCTCTTTTTTCGTACTTGTTACATACCTGAACGGCATAAATGCCATCGGCTGGAATAAGTTTATAGCTTTCTTTTACGTGAATATTGGCAGTAGGATAACCAATGGTTCTTCCAATTTTCTGTCCGTGCACCACCATTCCTGCTACTGAATACGGACGGCCAAGGTATTCGTTGGCAGTTTTTACATCTCCGGTTTCTAAAGACCTTCTGATCTTGGTAGATGACACCCCGATTTCGTCAATGTCTTGTCTTGGAATCTCTTCCACTTCGTAACCATATTTTGGAGCAAACTCTTGAAGTTCTTTCAATCCTCCATCCCTGTTTTTTCCAAAGCGGTGGTCGTAGCCAATGATCAATTTTTTGGTATGAACGCGCTCACTCAAAATGATACGAATGTATTCTTCGCTGTTCATTTGGGCAAACTCTTGGGTAAAGGGGATTTTGACCAAATGGTCGATACCGTACTTTTCTAAAACCGTGGCCTTTTCAGGAAAAGTGGTAAGGAGTCTTAAGGAATTATCCCAAGGCTTGAGTACTTGGCGCGGATGTGGCCAGTAGGTAATTAACACGGTTTCCCCACCAATTTTGTCGGCTTCTTCGCGCAAGCGGGCGAGTATTTTTTGGTGGCCTACGTGTACGCCATCAAAAGTACCGCTGGTAACTACTGCATTGCGTAGCTCTGTAATATCATTTGTTCCGAGATGAATTTTCATTCTATCGTTTTCACGTAGTTTATAAAGTCTTCAAGTTGCCAGGCTTCATCAACCGAATGTTTACCAATTTTAGTTCGCCTTAATGAACTTAAATGTGCGCCAACCCCCAATTTTTCTCCAAAGTCATTGGCCAACGTACGAATATACGTGCCTTTTGAGCAAACCACCCTAAAGTTGACTTTAGGTAAATCTAAACTTACTATTTCAAATTCCGAAATGGTTATTTGCCTTGATTTCAATTCAACGTCTTTACCAGCTCGTGCTAAATCATAAGCACGTTTTCCATCTACTTTAATGGCTGAGAAAATTGGAGGTGTTTGGGCAATTTCACCAATGAAATTTTTTGTGTTTTGGTGAATTTCTTCTGCTGTTAAATGTGAAATATCAACAGCGGGTGTTGGTTCGGATTCCAAGTCATAGCTGGCGGTAGTGCTGCCCAAAGTAAAGCTGCCCGTGTATTCTTTCACATCGGCCATATAGCTATCAATCGTCTTTGTTTTTTTACCTGTGCAAAGGATCAAAAGCCCAGTAGCTAAAGGGTCTAAAGTGCCAGCATGGCCTATTTTCTTAATTCCGATGTTGTACCTGATTTTCTTAACAACCCCAAAAGATGTCCATTCTAAAGGCTTGTCGATTAGAATGACCTGACCGTTTTTGAAATTTTCTTCTTTGCTGAGGGATGGATCTATTTCTAAGGACTTCGGCATTATATAAAGGTGTAGATTATTGCACCTAAACCTACGGCTAAACAATAGAATGAGAAATATTTCAATTGACTTTTCTTCACCAAGGCGATCATCCACTTACAAGCAACAAGGCCTGCTAGAAAGGCAGCTAAAAAGCCAACGATAAGGGAAGTACTTTCAATTTGACTTGACGCGATGTCGCCACTAAGGATGTCTTTGGCTACTTTCCCTAAGATTAACGGGACCACCATTAAGAAGGAGAAACGAGCGGCCTTTTCTCTGTCGATACCCAAAAGCACAGCTGTAGAAATGGTAGCTCCGGAGCGGGAAATGCCCGGTAAAATGGCAATGGCTTGTGCAATCCCAATGGTGACCGCATTGGGCATTGAAACCGCTTTGTCTGTTCTTTTGGCTTTGTCGGCTAAGAATAGTAGGCCAGCAGTGAGAATTAGCATACAGCCTACCAATAGTAGCTGTCCGCCAAAAAGTGATTCAATTTCTTCATCGAAGAGCACGCCAATAACGGCTGCAGGAATCATGGAGACTACTATTTTCAGGGAGTATTTGAACTGGTCGTTGTTCTTGAACTGGAAAAGACCAGTAACCAATTCGGTGATTTCTTTTCTAAAAATGACTATTGTACTTAGGGCAGTGGCTGCGTGGAGCACTACCGTCATCAATAAACTTTCTTGTGGAACGCTGGTGTCACCTAAAATTGCCTTGACGATTTCTAAATGACCACTGCTGCTTACCGGTAAAAACTCTGTTAATCCTTGAACGATACCAAGGATAATGGCTTCAATAATGGTCATTAATCGTTCTTAGCTTTCTTGAAAATGGCGAAAAACTCAATGATAAAGCCAGCGAGAATGATGATTGGACCTAATGTCATTCCCAAGAAACCTTGGCCTTGAGGATTGCTTTCCAAAGACATTACGATGAAACCTAAGAGCAAAACGCCTAACCCAATGAGCATCCACTTATAGTTTTCTTTCCCGAAGGCGAAATTGTTTTTGTTTTCAGACATATCAGTATAGTTCGTCTAGTGACATTTTTAAATATTTATTCATGGCCCTATAGGTGCTGATAAAGGCAATAAAGCTTCCCAGAATAATGAGCAAGCCGTAAAGCGCCATGATGAAAACCTCTTGCTGAAGTTCTACTAACCTTTCTATTTTGGTATTGGCAAATTGAAGCAACCCATAAAGCAATAGGGCAGAAATAACTCCGGCTATGGCTCCGTGGAAAAGGGCTCTTTTCAGAAATGGTTTTTTAATGAAACCACTGGTGGCACCCACCAACTGCATACTACGAATTAAAAATCGCTGAGAGAAAAGTGCAAGTTTAATGGTGTTGTTGATCAACATGACCACCACAATTAGAAGAATGGTGGCAAATCCCATCAGGATCAATCCGATGTTTCTAAGGTTTTTATTGATGGAATCTACAAGGCTTTCCACAAAGGTGACTTCGAATACGCCACTAATGGCTTCAATTTTATTACCAATGCTATCGAGTTTAGCATTGGTCTGGAACTCAGGAGCAATGTTCACCACTAAGGCATCACGCAGTGGGTTGTCGCCTAAGAATTCTGAAAAATCCTCGCCTGTATCTTTTACAAATTGCTTGGCTGCTTCCTCTTTCGAAATGAAAACGATTTGAGGATTTTCTTCTTTTTTGAGAACGTAAGGACTTGTGGAAATTTCACGCTGAATGCGATTACGCTGGTTTTCTGAAGTGTTTTTGTTGAGGTACACCTGAATCTCGATATTCTCTTGAATCACCGAAGTGAGTCGGTTGGTATGTAAAAGGAGCATTCCGAAAAGCCCCACCACAAATAAGGCCAAGGCCACACTAAATATGACACTGCCGTATTGGTATGAACCAACCTTTTTCTTCCTTCTGACTTTCTTTTCTTGTTTGTTCACGATCGCTTAAACTCGTTCAAAAATAGTAATTTATTCATTCAGAGAACTGTCTATTCCAGTTAATATTATTTAATGTGAGATAGAATTGAAGAGTAGAGGTAGAGTTGAATTTATAATGCGGTCATATGAAAAATGTGTCTGATAATTTTGCGCTCTATAGATAAGCGATTATTTCGCGAATGAATTAAAGCCTTGGCAGGTTTTTTGAATACGCACAATCTTTAATCAAAGCCTTCGTCTTTTAGAACAATAGATCGCTTGATAAGGTTGAAACAGAGTTATTACCTATGAAATTAATTGTCACCGTATTTTTTTTAACGATGTCTGTTTTTAAAGCACCATCTGATACTTCAGATACCATTTTGGGTGTTTGGTGGACAGAAGGGAAGAAGGCGAAAGTGAGTATTTATAAAGAAGACGGCCGCTATTCGGGTGAAATTATTTGGTTAAATGCCAGTGCCAATGGCGATCAAATCATCCGAGATTCAATGAATGAGATAGAAAGGTTGAAGGAAAGGCCACTTTTAGGTGTTGATTTGATTGAGGGTTTAACCTTCAAAGATTCGAAATGGGTGGGAGGAAAAGTATATGACCCTGAAAAAGGAAAATCATATGATTGCATTATCAAACTTGATGGCGATCAACTAGAGGTAAGGGGCTATATGAAAATGCCCATGTTCGGTAAATCGGTATTTTGGAAAAGGGTGAATGAGGCCAACTGATTTGCTTACCAGGAAGTGGGTTTGTAGTCTTTTAAGAATTTTCCGCACCAGTGTTTTCCAGTATTAATTCCATCAAACAAAGGATCCATTACTCTTGCCGCACCGTCCACAATATCTAATGGCGGCTGAAAATCATGCAGTTCTTCTTTTCTTCTGGCCAATTCTGCTGGGTCTTCGTCTGTTACCCAGCCCGTATCTACCGCATTGGTGTAAATCCCATATTTAGCCAAGTCCGATGCCGAAGTTAGCGTCATCATATTCAAAGCAGCTTTGGCCATATTGGTGTGCGGGTGGCGCGATTCTTTATGAAACTGGTGGAATTTACCTTCCATGGCCGACACATTGATGATGTGTTTGATTCCAGTATTTTCCTTTTTCATCAGGTTTACCAAACGGTTGCACAATACAAAAGGAGCAACGGAATTCACCAATTGTACTTCCAGCATTTCGTTGGTGTGTACTTCGCCTAGTTTCAATCGCCAACTGTTGGTTTTTCTTAAGTCCACCTGCTGTAAATCTGCATCCAGCTTCCCTTCAGGGAAGACCTCTTTGGCGGTAAGCGAATTGTCAATGCTGTAAGGGATTTGAGAGAGCTGGGCCGAAGCGCTTAGGCCAATGCCCAATTGTTTGCCGTGCCAGCTTACAGGTAAATTCTTGTTTTCGCCTTCAGCAAAACCAGCACTTAAAGTTCTTAATTCTTGTATACAGTCGTTGTGATCAGCCAAAAGGTCTTGAGCGAAAGGCATCAATTCTTCAAACTTGAGCCTTTCATTGGGCATCAAATGCGAATAGAAACCAGAGGGACGTCTTACGGTTTGTGCCGCATTGTTGATCAATATGTCGAGCCTGTCGTATTGCTGTTCTATGAAATTGCAGAAGATTTCTACGCTAGGGATATGCCTTAAATCTAAGCCGTGAATGTTTAAACGGTGCCCCCAATCTTTGAAATCGGCTTCTTTAGAAAAGCGCAAAGCTGAATCAATAGGGAAGCGGGTAGTGGCGATTACGGTAGCTCCTGCCCTCAGCATCATCAAAGTAATGTGGTAGCCGATCTTCAACCTAGAACCCGTGACCAGGGCGACTTGGCCGGTGAGGTCTGCGGTTTGAAAACGTTTGGCGTAATTGAAGTCACCACATTCCTTGCACATGGTGTCGTAGAAATGGTGAAGCCTATTGAAAGTGGTTTTGCAGACGTAACACTCTCGTGGAGATTCCAGTTCGACTTCTTTTTCATGTTCCTTGCCAGTAAGGTCAATCATGGTTGGAGCAATAAAGATGGAGGCTTCCCGCGCACTTCTAATGCCAGTGGCATTTCTCGCGTCTTTGTCTTTTGCTGCTATTTTCTTCTTGATTACTTTTTTAGCGCCTCTTTTACGACTTAAAAGTTCCTCTTTGCTCGGACGAGAAAAGGTGCCTGCCGCTATAATCAAAGCCAGTCGTTCTTCTTTAGGGATATCGAAGATTTGGTTAGTGTTGCTATTCAAAGTCTCCAATACCGCAATACACTGGCGAATCTGTTCTGGACTTAATTTGGAGGACTCTTCTTTCGACATGTTTATTACTTAGCCCGCAAAAGTAAGATTATAAGCGTTGATTTCCATTTATCGAAGAGAGTGTTTTCCATTATACCAATCCTCCCAACCTCCTTCTCCAAGGAGGAGTGGTCGCAGTATCATTTATGCTGCATAACCCTGAGGTGCGTTATCTGTTAGGTGATCTCTATGAGAGGAAGTGAATTTTAGTGAGAGCAATTAAAAAGCCCTCCATTATTGAAAGATCAACGCTGGAGGGCTTTTGTTAAGGCTTCTATTTTAGTCGCTTCTAAGGCTCTTGACAGGGTTTGCTCTTGCAGCCTTAAAGGTTTGTAAGCCTACGGTAAGCCAAGCAATAATTAGAGCCGCAAGGCCAGCCAATAGGAAATACCACACTTCAAGATCGATATGATAGGCGAATTCATTGAGCCATGACTTCAGTAGGAAATAGCTTAATGGAAGCGCAATTAGAATTGCTAACCCGATCATTTGGTTGAAGTCAATAGAAAGTAACCTAACAATGCTTGAGTTACTTGCGCCCAAAGCTTTCCTCACTCCAATTTCTTTAGAACGTCTTTCTGCGGTAAAAGCAGCCAATCCAAAAATGCCCAAGCAGGAAATGATAATCGCGATTCCCCCAAAGTATTTTGAGAGGGTAGCAACACGTCCTTCCGAAGCATATTGAATGGCATAATCCTGGTCTAAAAAGGTGTAATTGAAATCGAAGCCAGTGTTATACGCTTTGTATAGCTCGGAGATTCTATCAATGGTGCTGCGTTCTTGTCCAGATTCAATTCGAACCAAGAGATTCATCATCCTCTGGTCTTCTAACTTAAAGAACATTGGGGTAATAGGCTCATGTAGTGAGCTGAAATTGAAATCTTTCACCACGCCAATAATCTGCATGTCTTTGCCCCAAAGTCTTACGGTTTGGCCTATTGGATTGGTCAACCCCATTACCTTAACTGCTTCTTGGTTTATGATGAGTTTAGAAATATCCGTGGAGAAGTCTCTAGAAAAGCTTCTGCCTTCAATAATGTCTACGCCAAGGGTTTCTATAAAATCATTGGTAACTGTCATATTACCGAATCGGGTTTGCACCTCTTCGTTTTTTTCTGGCCAGTGCACATCGGTAGTGTAACTTCCTCCACTAATGATGGTGTGTTGTGTGCCGCCAGCATTGATTACTCCAGGTGTGTTTTTGAGTTGATCGATAAATGTGTCTAAGTTTTCTGTCACTTTACCTTCGTTGGCAAAGAGAATCAGATTTTCCTTATTGTAACCTATGTTCTTGTTCTGTACGAATTCAATTTGTTTTGAAACCACCAATACCGCTGCAATAAGGACTACAGATAAAGTAAACTGAAACACGACCAAGCCTTTTCTGACCCAAAGTTCGCCCAATGAATTCTTGATTTTCCCTTTAAGGATAGTGGTGACTTTGAATCCAGACAAGTAAAGCGCAGGGTAACTTCCCGCTATCAATCCTGTGATTACCAAAATAGCAAAAAGCAAAATGAGCAAATTAGAACTGAGTTGAAAAACGATCTGCTTACCTGTAATTACATTGAACTGAGGAAGAATAAGCATTACCAAAAACAATGCTACCAGAATAGAAATAAAGGTCATGAGAAATGCTTCTTCCAAATACTGCCAAATTAAGGCTTCGCGTTTGGCGCCAATGGCTTTCTTTACTCCAATTTCTTTGGTCCTGCGCGAAGCTTTGGCCGTAGACAGGTTCATGAAATTTATGCAAGCGATTAGCAGAATGAAAATTGAAATGATAGAAAAGAGTCTTACGTATTCTATTCTACCGCCCGACTGCACGCCATTTTCATAATTGGAAAATAGGTATTTATCCGAATAGGGACGTACAAATGGAGTTACATTAGATTTAGGCGCTTTTTCTTTTACAAATGGCGCAAGCTTTTCATTGAGTTGATCAACATCTGTTCCTTTGGCTAGTTTCACATAAGTAAGCGCATTATAATTGCCCCAATGTTTTCCATCTCCTAGTATATCAGCGAAGATGTCGAAGGGTAAAACAAAGTCGAATTCTTCGGTAGAATTGGCGGGTACATCTTCGAAAACTCCCGAAACTTGAAGGTCTCTACTGAACTCAAGTACCTGCCATTTTACGTTTTGTCCCATGGCTTTTTGTGGGTCACCAAATAGGCTTGTGGCCAGGCTTTCAGAAATAGCAATGGACTCTTTATTTTCTAGTGCGCTGGTGGCTGAGCCATAAATCAGCGGAAAGGTGAAAAGCTCGAAATAGCGTTTTCCGGCAAATCTGCCTGAAGCTTTAATCGTTTTCTCAGAAGTCGTTAGTGGCATTTTCCCGAACCAAAAAGAGGGGGTGGCCTGTAAACCAATTTCTATTTCTGGCACTTCTTGCTCCAAGGCTTCGGCCAGTAGGGATTGTGTGTCTTCTTGCGTATTGAGCGTGCCCGACTCTTCATGGTGAAGCATGACTTGATAAAGCTGGTCATCGAGCTTGTGGAATTTGTCTACGCTGAGTTCATCGGTTACCCAGAGGTAGATGAGTAGGGTGCAGGCCAGTCCGCTGGAAAGGCCAATTAAATTGATCAGAAATGCGCTTTTGTAGCGCAGAAAATTTCTGTAGCTGACTAATAAATTGTGTTTGAACATGCCGTAATAATTGAGTTTTTGATTTCCTTCTAATTTTCGGATCATGCTGGGTCTGAACAGCTTCAGCACGTCTTTTTTGAATACCTTTTTTGCCTTTTGTACTCCGTGGTTTTCGGCATTCACCTCAAACCGTTCTAATAAATCACCTTCAATATCTTCTTTGTACTCCGCCCTACAGAACCACCTGAAGAACCTGAGCCAAAACTTTGAAGGCTGAATATTGTCATGTGACCGCATGACGATTAATCGTTAAGTGCTATTTCTGGAATGGCATTCCACAAGCCTACGCGCTGTTCTTTTGCTTCGCGAAGGGTGGTTTTGCCTAAACTTGTCACCGTGAAAAAACGTTTTCTTTTTCCGCCTCGCATTTTGGTGGCTTCGCCAAATTCAGAAGTGAGAAAACCTTTGTCTTCCAATCTTCTTAATACCGTTTGCAAAGCGCCAATGCTTACCGAGCGTCCCAAGCGCGACTCCATTTCATCAATAATTGCCACTCCGTAGGCCTCACCATGTAAAATGGCTACGGTTAAGAGCACTATCTCCTCGAATTCACCAAGGTTATGTTTACCCATTGCTTTATTATTTACCTTAAATGTAGTTAATATAAAAATGGAAGCAAGAGGAGTGATGAATTATTTTTACCTGTATTGTAGTTTATATGTTCTGAAGGGGTGCCAAATTAGTCCAATCACTCCGGGTGGTCGGACGAATAATGGAGGTACAATTTAGTAGTGTATTCCGCCATTCAGGGCTTAAGTAGGAGAGGTGGTTTTTACGAAGGGTTGCACCCTTCGTTTGGGTATTGCGCCCTTTCAGGGCTGGGAGAAACCGCATTCCTTTGCTCTTTATGACTTTTAAGATGCTAGATTTTCTTGAACTGAAAGCCCTGTAAGGGCGAGATATTGCAGGGACGGGTGCAGCCCGTCCCTAGTTTAGTACAAAATTGAATGAGCGGGATAACTCTAGTTTCTTCCCTCGAAGCGATCGTGGTCAGAATGAAACGTAGTGTGTGAATAACGGACTAATGTAGTAGATATGCTGGTGAAGAATATTCACAGTGGTGAAAATCCTCATTGTAAACCAGAATTAGTGGGTAAATCGGCCTCTTTTCTTTCCTTGAGATACGAAAGGTCTAAAATCCATATTCTACGAATTATTCATTCCAACTTCGCGACTCTCTGTGTCCTTTGCGGTTAATCGTTTAGTTTATTTGGACGGATACTTTCGGTTTGTCTTACACATGCTATGTGAAAGCTTCGAGAAGGCAAGAAAGGCTACATCTCAGGGTGATGCCCTTTTTTGTATACCTATTTCAGTTTGATGCTACCGCTAAAAGTTTAGAAAATACCGAGCCTAAATTTGCGTCTGCATTTCCTGATGAATTAATTAAAATCATAATTACCACATCACTTGGCATCAGGTGCAGCATAGTGGCTTGAATGCCATCCGAGCCTCCTGTTCCTCCAAAAAAGGTAATGCCTTTGTCTTCGGAAGAGTTTAACCGAATAAGCATTTTCTGAGTATCATCATTGAGTAGCTCATTATTTCTCATTGAAGCGAAGAATGATCTTAGGTCATTGAGATTGGATGAAATTCCCCCAGCTGCCCAAGCCCAACTGTTAAACTGATCGTATGTTTGACTTAAATTAATGAATTGAGATCCTTTAGCTTTTTGTAAGTCGTGCTTCTTTACTGCTGATTTTAGAAAAGAAGAATTTGCAATCGCATAGCTGTCAACAGGTTTTCTATCTTGGCTGTCATAACCTTCTAAAAAGGTGTCGTTCATTCCGAGCGGTGTGAAAATGCGGTTTTGATACTCCGCATTCAATAAATTGCCAGTGACTTTTTCAATGATCATTCCTAACAAAATATAATTTGTATTGGAATAGAGTTTTTTAGAAAAGGGTTCTAATGGCTTACTAACAGGTTTCTTATTTTCGATATATTGAAGTATTTCATTTGGGCTCCAAGTTCTTGACATGCCTCCGTTGAGATAGCATTCTTTCCAAAAACTATTGTTTTCTGTAAAACTGTATATTCCGCTGCTATGACTTAGAAGGTGAAGAACAGTTATTGAATTTACATTTGGGATTATGGCTTGTGTTTCTGCATCCAAGTATTTCGAAATACTGTCTGAAAGCTTTATGCTATTTTCATCAACCAACTGTAGAACAATGATAGAGGTGAATATTTTTGAAATACTGGCTAAACGAAAATTTTGATTTATATCTAGCGGTATTGCATTTTCTATATTCCTGAACCCAGATTTGCCTCTCCATTCCTTTTCTCCAGGAGATTGAACTAAGGCGGCTATACCAGGCAAACCATTTCTTTGGGCTTCATCAAGAATTTCTTGGTATCTATCACTGTTTGACTGCGCATAGAGTGTGTTAACCGATAAGGTAGCGGCTAACAGCATGGGCCAAATTTTATTCATAGCCAGTTAAGTAAGGTTAATTTGTGTTATCAATATTTCTATCAATTGGGTTCATTTTTCTCTGAAATTAAAGAATTTTCGGCTCTTAATGAATCACACAATTTTGGGATACGACTAGTTAGGCTAGTATTTATTATTTTTCCTTTGTTTTTTCACACTCTTCGTCAACTTACCGAAATCCTTGTCCTTCTTTTTTCGCTCTTTGGCATCCGCTTCAAAATGCATTTTTTCTTTACCCATCTTCATGAAATTGGCATAAGCATCAGCATCTAACGCTTCATTTTCAACTGCGTCTAATACTGCACACCCATTTTCATTGGTATGCGTGCAATCACTGTATTTACAATCTTGAGCTAGATTCAAGATTTCATCAAATGTCATTTCGAGACCATCCGAAATATTAGTTATACCCACTTCTCTCATTCCAGGATTGTCAATTAAGATTCCATTTTCCATAACAATCAACTCTCTATGGCTGGTAACATGTTTACCTCTCTCAATACTCTCACTAATCTCTCCTGTTTCCATCAAATTGGTCCCATTCAAAGAATTAATTAATGTGGATTTTCCAACACCTGAGGAGCCTAGTAAGCAATAAGTACGGCCTTTAATTAATGCGGCTTTTAGCTTTTCAATCCCCAAGTGTGACTGGTTACTTATTGTAAACAAGGGTATGTTTTTAACTCTCTCTCTTACTTGAGTCAATAGTGCCTCTAATCTTTCTTCATCCGCTAAATCGACTTTGCTTAAGATAATAATGGGGTTGATTTTAGAGGCGTTACAAATGGTCAGATAGCGTTCTAGTCGATTGATACTAAAATCTCTGTTCACAGACTGAACAATTAGCCCATAATCAATATTGGTGGCAATAATTTGGGTTTGCCCCAATTTACCAACAGCCTTTCTTTCTACTATTGATTTTCTAGGGAATACCGCATGGATGAGCGCCTTTTTGTCATGATATTCTGATATAGCAACCCAATCACCAACAGCTGGCAAATCATTTCTGTTTTCAGCCGTAAACCTCAAATTCCCTAATAACTCAGCATCGAATTCGTCCGTCTCAGTCTTGACACTATATCGATCTTTATGTTCAGAAGTGACTCGCCCAATTCCAAAAGAAGCAAGATGATGTTCGTTTCTATATTCTTCTAATACGCTGTTGTATCCTAAATTTTCAAGTGTCATTTCTATTTTTTTTCACATTCTTTTTTCAGTAAGTCAAGCCAATTTTGCATCCCTTTTTCAAGATTTTTACTTAAAGTCTTTTTGAATAATCCTGCCAAAAATCCCTCCATACTTTCTTCTACTTGAACAATGGTGGTGCCTTCTGTTTCGGTTAGTTTCCAGTTGTGAATTGCAAACATCCCGAAGGTTTTGCCTGTCCAGCCTAATTGGCTGTAAGGTTCCACAGTGTGTAAAGTGGAGTGAATTTTTGCGCCTCCGGTTTTCCAGTCAAATGTTGATTCAGGTTTTAATTTTCCATTCAGTTTTGGTTTGCTAATCTCGGTTTGCCAAGCTGCCCAATGGTTGATGTTGGACATTACTTCCCATACTCTTTTACTACCTCTAGGAATAGTGATTGTCTTGCTACATTTTACTGGTGCGTTGTTGTTGATATTTTTCATTTTTGAATTGATTTGGTAAAAATTGACCGTTGTTTTACTAACAATTCAAAGGTCTTTATAAAATCAATTCGTGCTCTTGACAAATGTCAAGAAGTTCAATCAATGGCTTTTTTTCTTAGTCGGCTTAATGTTTCAGGGGCCATGCCAAGCATAGAAGCTAAATATTGTAATGGTACTTGGTTAAATAATTCTTTATTAAAATTGAAAAGTTGGTGATATCGTTCTTCGGCAGTCATGGATAGATGCGTGATAATTCTATCTTCCAACACAGTAAAACATTTGGCGATAAAAAGCTTTTCTAGTTCTGTCCAGCTAGGAATTACCTGTCCTATTCTTTGGTAGTCTTTATTGTCAATGATGTAAAGTTCACAATCAGTCAATGCCTGAATGTTCCAGCGGGCTGGGATTTTAAACATAAAACTGGCCAAGTCAACAACAAAATAGCCTTTAGTCGAAATCCACTTTGTTATTTCTTTGTCGTCAATGAAAACGAACTCTCTAATAATGCCAGTTTGAACAAAACCAAGTCTATTTGAGTGGCTCCCGGTTTTAATGAAATAGTCACCTTTTTTCATTGTCACTGGTTTGAAAAACGAGCTAATTTTTGTCAAGTCATCTTTGTTGACACCGAAGTAAGTGTGTATGTATTTCTCGAGTTCGGTCATGGGCTACTTTCTATATTGAAATGGTCTATAGCGCTTCGCATACGTCATATTTATAGTGTTTATCAGTTGCGTAATTTATTAAAAATTCCTTTAGATAAGTTATGTGCTTTCTATCCTTCTAAAAGCAGTTCTTTCCTTTGGTTGTGAAAATATCTTTGAAATAACTGTGATGTTTCACCCGCTCTCGCGAATAATAAGTCGAAGTGCGAGGCTAAATCGCTGTGCGCTAAAGTATGAAACGAGAAAAAATCACAACCATCCAAATACTTAAAATCATGAAAACTAAAATCAACCAATCACTCAAAGTCATTACTGCCTTTGTTTTTATCGCCTTAACTACTCTGGTAAGCTGTGGAGACAAAAAATTGTCTACCCAAGAATCTGCCAAAGCTGAAAGTAAGGTTTCAGCTCCTAAAATTGATATTCATACTGCTGTGGTGACCGATGATATGGAAGCGCTCAAACAACACATTGCTGCAGGTTCCGACATCAATAGAAAAGACCCAATAGGAGGCTCGAGTCCCTTGATCACTGCGTCTTTATTTGGTAAAACGAAAATGGCCATAGCATTGATCGATGCTGGTGCGAATATCAACTTCACAAACAATGAAGGTTCTACGGCTCTTCATACTGCAGCATTCTTTTGCCGAACAGAAATTGTACAATTGCTCTTGGACAAAGGAGCCGACAAAACCGTGAAGAACAACTACGGAAGCACAGCTTATGAGTCGGTGGCAGGGCCTTTCAAGGATATTAAAAGCACCTATCAAATGATGGAGCAAATGCTTGCGCCTATGGGACTCAAAGTTGATTATGACTACCTCGAAAAGACGAGGCCTGTTATTGCCGAAATGTTGAAGTAGTCTCAATCAATTCTTAAGCCTAGAAAGATGCCAGCAATAAGCAGAAGATACGATATTGATTGGGTAAGAGTAATTGCCATTGGCTTGCTGTTGATCTATCACGTAGCCATTGGCTTTCAATTTTGGGGTGGGATGATTGGGTTTATCACCAATAGTGAGCCTTGGGGAGCATTATGGACGCCCATGACGATGCTTAACATTTGGAGAATACCGCTGTTGTTTTTCGTGTCTGGAATGGGCGTTTATTTCGCTATTCAAAAGAGAAATTGGAAGCAGCTTTTGAAAGAGCGTGCAGGTAGAGTTCTTGTGCCCTTCATCTTTGGCGTTTTCGTTATTGTTCCCATTCATGTGTACCTCTGGCAAAGCTATTATCACTGGGATTTGAGTTATAACGCAAACCCCGCACATCTCTGGTTTTTGGGTAATATTTTCGCTTATGTAGTGATTCTGGCGCCTGTTTTCTTTTACCTCAAGAAGCATCAAGATGGAAGATTAGTAAAAGGCATCAAGAAAGCATTCAGTAGCCCATTGGGTTTGGTGCCTGTGATGCTTGCCTTTATTGTCGAAGCACTCATTATTGATCCCATTCCCTTCGAATTATACGCCATGACATGGCACGGTTTCGTTTTGGGTCTGTTGGCATTTTTTTTCGGCTTTTGCTTTGTATTGAGCGGGGTCGCTTTCTGGAAGATGCTTTTGAAATGGAGATGGCTGTTCCTTTCCATGGCCATTCTGCTTTATGTGATTCGGTTTATTGAATTCGAAACGGTTGCTCCCGGTTATTTGATGGCCATTGAATCAAACCTGTGGATCTTTTCAGTTTTCGCGTTTAGCTACAAATATTTAAACAAGCCCAGCAAAGCTTTAAGCTATTTGAGTCAGGCGGCTTACCCGGTTTACATTCTGCATATGATTTTCATTTATCTAGGGTCATTTATTATATTTCCGCTAGAGATGGCTGTGCCCTTAAAATTTGTTTTGGTGCTATTGTTTACGGTGTTGGGTGCTTTCGCTGTCTATGAACTCATCATTAGAAGAGTGAAAATCATTCGGCCATTGTTTGGGTTGAAAGTGAAGTAAGATCAAGTGTATAGTGTGAGATGATACCTCAGGGGATGACTCTTTATGTAGAGTGATTTATAATAAATGGTTTATAGTTCTCATTAAGAGGTAAGTTGTTTATGGCATATTATTTGTTTTGAAAATCATATATAATTAACCAATTAGTTATTTTTATATTTGTATCGGTCGACTGGATGGTTCATTCCTTCTTAAGGATTCTTCTGGTTCGAAACTTAAAACTCAATAATTTTTTAACACAACAACACAAAACAATGAAAAAACAATTATCTCTGCTCTCAATCATGGTAATGACCATGGTTTTATCGAGCTGTGCCAGTATTTTAAGTAAGAGTACTTACCCGGTCAGCATTAACAGTAATCCAGCCTCTACTATATCAGTAACTGATACAAAAGGCATGGAAATTTACAAAGGCAACACACCTGCCACAGTAATACTGAAGTCGGGTGATGGATTCTTCAAAAGAGCGGCTTACCAAGTGAAGTTCACAAAAGCAGGTTATGATGAAAAAATTGTACCTATAGCCTTTAAGGTAGATGGTTGGTATTGGGGGAATTTACTATTAGGTGGAGTAGTAGGTATGCTGATAGTAGATCCTGCCACTGGAGCCATGTATAAACTCGAAAATGAATTCATTAATGAAACACTTCTTCAATCATCTGCAAGTGCTTCTCAAGCTGGATTGAATGTTTATGGAATTGATGATATTCCTGCTAATTGGAAAGCACACTTAGTGCTATTAAAGTAGGATATCTTTATAATGAGCTAAAGAGGTTCTAAGGCTTAAAAATAAGAAAGGCCATTCTAGTATTTAGAATGGCCTTTCTTATGTCTTATAATGAGTAGAATTAAGGGTATGATTGCCCTATCGTCAGGCAAGTTCCGTTGGGGTCGATAATCGAGAATTCCTTCTGCCCCCAAGGTTTAGACTCTAGTTTGACGCTAATCCTGATGGGAGGACTGCTTTTTAATAAATTATCATACAGAGCTTCAATGCCTTCATCCATTCTCAGGTAAATCATAAAGTCAGATTTGGTCGGGATAAGTGTTGGAAAGGAAAAGAATTGAAGTTCTACATCTCCTAAATCCATGATCAAATAATGGCCATAATCTGATCGGAGAGTGAAGTCCAGGTGGTTCACATAAAAGTCAAGCGTTTTTTGCTTGTCAATAAAAGGGAGCTTGGGTACTATAGACTTAATCATACGTGGGTTTTTATTGTTTCAATAATCCATCCAATACACCAAAAGCTTCTTCTGTACTTCCTACAAACCTATTAATGATCTTGCCTTCTGGGTCTAGAATGAACTTGGTTGGGAAGCCTGCAACGTTGAGTTTTAACACAAGGTCTTCTGTTTCATTTTGAGCCAAAACTTGCTGCCAATCATATCCGTTTTTGTCAAGGAATTCAACCATTTTCTCCATACTGTCTCCACTGTTGATGCCTAAAATCACCAACTGATCTTTGTATTTCTCTTGGTATTCTTTCACTGTTGGCATTTCGGCAATACAAGGACCACACCAAACGCCCCAGAAATCTACCAATACGTACTTCCCTTTTAGGCTGTAGAGTTCGAAAGTCTCGCCATCAGGTGTGGCATTACTGATGAAGTTTGGAATAATTTTCCCTTCCATAGTAGACTCAATTCCTTCTACTCTTTGGGCAACAGCCTCATAGTAAGTGTAATTCGCTAAGCTTTTATCGAAAGACTTGAAGATTTTAATGGCTTCATCTTGAGAGACTTGGCTACGTACCATCATGTCTGACAAATACCAAGCAGCGGCTTCTGACTTTGGGTTTGAAGTCACGAATTCCTTTTTCATTTCGTCCACTTTCTCGTTCAGCAAGTTCATTGAATCGGTAAGGACATCGTAACGTGGATCGGTACCCTCTAACTTGTTTTGCTCCAGCTGCATGTTCACTGCTTGATTTAGCAATGGGAAGATTTTACTGTTGATGCTGGCTAAATCGTCATTGGCTTGGGTGCCTGTAGGGTAGGCGTCTACAAAATCGGTTACTTCTCCTTTGAATTCAATACGGTCACCAGGGCTGGCCAAGAAGGCAAACTGAGAAGACTTGGCTGGATAATAGCCTCTGTCGGTTCTTTTGATAGTGTTTTCTACATTCGGCCAAAAAATGATATGCTCTGGCTCACTAATTTTTGCGGTATAAGTAAACTTGCCGTTGACCACGAAAATAGAATCAGAAACTCTATTGCCTTCCGCATCCTTGTAGCTTCTCGACATGTATTGGGTATCCAGCCCCTTGAGGTTTCCAGTAACAGTGAAACTATCTGACGGCACTTTTACTTCTGGTTTACAGGCGAAAAACAGAGTAGAGAGTAAAAGCAGGAAGGTGGTTTTTTGTATTAAGGTTTTCATAGTGGTTTCTTAATGAACTTGAAGGTCAATTTTTTAAAGCAATTCGTCTATCATTGTGCGTACTTTTTCTTCTGATGGACGAGGAGCAAAGGCGGTAATGATATTGAAATTTTCATCAATGAGGAGGTAACGTGGAATGCCGTTGATTTTGTAATCTGCCAACTCTGCCTGACTGATCAAATAGGTCTTTTCCGTCCAGCCTTTCTTCTGAATGTAGTTTTCCCACGCCTTAACATTGGTGTCGATAGAAATAGAAAGGAACTCAATGTCTTTTCCTTTATAGTCTTCTTTTAGTTTTTCATAGGCTGGTTCTTCGGCAATACAAGGGCCACACCAAGTTGCCCAAAAATCGACATAGATGACTTTGCCTTTATATTGAGAGAGTGGATGCTTTTCACCGCTTTCGGTGTTCATTACAAAATCATAAGCGGCATGCCCTGGATCAAGCGTATTGTAGGAAGAAAGGGTGTATTCAATCGCGTTTTGGTAGTCAGGGTTGCTCAAGTCAGCCATTACGGTTTTCGATTGAACCACAATGCTATCCACTAAGCCAGCATTTTTAAGTGTATACAAAAACGACTCTGTCTTCTGAAATTCCTTCATTTCAGGGCTTAGGGTGAAGCCTGTAAAAAAACCACTACTTCTGAATTTCTCCTTACCGAATACCCCGAGCATATCTCTGAAATTAGGATGCTCCAGGTGTTTGTTCTGGTCTAAATTGGCGGTTTTTTCATTCAGGAGCTCCTGAACTGGCGTCATGGCCTTTATCCAATTTTCATCGCTAAATTCGAAGTAGTCTTTAAAACTTGCGTAAATAGGGAAGCTTTCAAGGGTATTGATGTAGTCCAAATCAAGTCTTAGTTTTTCGAATTCTTTGAACTGTGCCGAAGCATTTTTTACATTCTCTAGTTTAGTTAATCTGGTTGCATTTTCTGTTTCGGCCAGGGTAATAATGTCTTGCACATTGGGAGATTTAACTTCTCTTCCACCAGAAAGGTAGGAGCCGCTTTTGGGAAAAGGAACATCCATTAAATAGCGGTTCATTTCTGCGCCTTTGCCTTCGAAAGTAGCCTTGTTCGGATCCATATAATCAAGGCTGACCACCAAGCTGTCGCCAGGGCTTAAGTAGAGTTGATTTCTTCCAACGCTATAGTACCCTTCTTCTTCTAGCCAGAATGAAGTGGAGAAACGATTGTTGGCGTCTACAGAAAGTTCAATGTTTTGATCGCCCGTTAAACTTGCAAGGCTGCTTCTAGCGCTTAGGGTTTTGGTAGCGTTATTGAAGTTGATCAGCTCGCCTTGGATGACCACTCTTTTTGAAGTTTCTTCTTTTTGAGGAGAACAACCAGTGAAGATGAGAAAGGCTAATAGGGAGATAGAGAATGCTCTGAGTTTGATCATGGACTTTGGACAAAGGATTAAATGGAAAACGGTTTAATATTAGCCATTTATGCGCCTAATATCAAGCCGTTTTGTTTGGGTGGCCAAGTATTGCCTAAGGAAGACTGCTCTCTTTTTTCAAAGTTTTAATGTCTGCAATCAGTTGATTTATAGCTACTTTGTTCAAGCCGTTATAGATACCTCTGATGTGTCTGTTTTGATCTACCAAAACGAAATTCTCAGTATGAAGAAACTCGGCCGCTGTGCTGTCGAGGCTTTGGTTTTTATTAACGTTTTCTATCATAAACCCGCTTTACTGTACAAGTTTCTGTACTTCCTGAATTGAGTGGTTCAGTGGTTGTAATCACCAAGTTAGGGCCCGTTAGAACATAGGTTGAGTTGATGTCAAGACTATTGGGGAAAATAGGAGGAGTAAAAGTTATTTTTTCGCTTAAGGCAATGAAACTACCACTTTGCACTAGTTCACCATTTACAGAGTACTCATAGGTAGAGTTTCTTAATGTCTTTAACTCCATACTCTGGCCTTGACTATTATTGGGGTAGGTACTGCCCTGACTACATACAGCCTCCTCTTTTGAAAAGATCCAAGTAGTAAAAAAATCGGGATTTGTTATGTGTGATATAGGAGGCTCCTCGTATCGACAAGATGTAAGGAAGAAGCAGAACAGCATTATAGATAATAATAGTAATGTACTCTTCTTAAATATGAACATAGAAATTCTTTATCCTTGTAGGACTTAGTAGTTGTTTTGTTAAACAGCGTCAAGCATAAAAAGTTACAAAATCTAAGATGGTTAATAAGAAAATTGAATTACTGTTCCGACCAGATTAAGTGGTCGGAACAGTAGGCCTGTTACTCGGATCTGAGACTATTTACTGGATTGGCCACGGCTGCTCTAATTGCTTGAAAACTCACAGTGACTATGGTAACCAGTAAGGCTCCTGCTCCCGCGGTGGCATATACCCACCAATACAATTGGGTCTTTACTTCGTAGCCGTCCAGCCAGCCTTGGAGTACATTATAAGAAACTGGAATAGCTATAAAGCAGGATATTATAACGAGTAAAGCAAAGTCTTTCGATAACAATCTCCAGAGATTTAATACACTAGCGCCAAGCACTTTTCTGATACCAATCTCTTTGGTTCGCTGTTCCGCAACAAAGGCCGATAGTCCAAATAAGCCCAAGCAACTAATAAGAATAGCAAGGAGTGTAAAAAAACTTGCTAGACTGCCAATTCTAAGCTCAGCATCAAACTTTCTATTGTAGTCGTTATCTGCAAAGTGATAGTCGAAAGGAGCTTCTGGCAGAATTTCTTTATAAACTTTTTCAATAGCTGGCAATGACTGACTCGCGCTTACATTTGGGTTGAGCCTGATGTACATATAGCTAGTATATTCCTGATCGAGGAACATTATAGATTGATCCGTTTCCTGAAAAGGCGAACCCTTGATCATGTCTTTCACTACACCAATAATGGTGTAGTTCATAGCTGGTTTCCAGCCTGGATCATATCGAATCACAGTGCCAACAGGGTTTTTCAGTTTCATCTCATTTAAGGCTGATTCATTAATGATGATGGAGTTCTTGTCTGTTTTAAGGTTGGGGTTAAAGTCTCTTCCCACTATGAATTCCAAACCTACGGCATCTGCATAGCCATTAGAAATGGCAATGGTGTTGAATGATTTATCATAACTGGGGTCCATGTCTTCCCAAGTAAAACCTCCATTCCAGCCACGAGTGCTGGTTACCGAATAATCAGAGAAGCCAATAGCTTTAGCCATTCCTGTGTTAAGGATTTCGTTTTTTAATAATTCTTTTTGATCCTGAAACTTTGGGGAAGCAGGAGCCAATGAAACCATCCCTTTAGGCGAGTACCCAATAGGTCTGTCTTTAGCAGCCTGAATCTGGTTATTGACTGTTATAGTACCAATAATGAGAGCAATAGAAATAGTAAATTGGAAGACCACAAGTATCTTTCGCGGAATGGATGCGTTCTTCCCAAATGTAAATCCTCCTTTGAGTGCTATTAATGGTTTAAAACTTGAGAGGTAAACAGCAGGGTAGGAGCCAGCAACGAGTGCTGTAAAAAACATGAAACCAACACCAAGTAACCAGAATCCAGATATCCCCCATGGAGCGGCAATGGCTTTTCCAGAAGTCTCGTTGAACCAAGGGAGTAATGTTCTAAGTAGTAAAATAGAAATTAAAAAGGCAGCCAAGGTGTAAAGAAATGACTCAATGTAGAATTGAGAAATAAGCTGTTTTCTTAATGAACCCAGTGTTTTTCTAATGCCTACTTCTTTGGCCCTTTTCTCTGACCTTGCTGTGCTTAGGTTCATAAAGTTAATGCAAGCCAGTAGCAACACAAAAACACCTATAACACCATAGAGTCGAACGAACTTCATTTCCTTGCTTAACACATTTCTCCCATCTTTCCATTCAGATCTTAAGTGCCAGTCTTTCATAGGATGGAGAAATAGTGTTTGACCCGATTCTTTTGCCCAGTCGTTATAATGGTCTTTTACTTTGTCAGCAATCAAAGAAGAGAGATGGTTTTGGTCAACGTTTTCGGCCAGCTTTACATAAATGTCTATGTTATAATTATTCCAAACATTAAAAGCTTCAGTTGTTTCTCCAAGCAATAACGACAGGCGGGAAAAAAAGGTAGCATTTGAGAATTTTGAGTTTTTCGGTAGGTCTTTATAAACGCCACCGACTAACAGATCGATAGAAGCGTTGAGTTGAACGTTCAATCCAACTGGGTTTTCCTTTCCGAAAAGTTTTTCAGACAATGATTCAGAAAGAATAATTGACCGTTGTTCTTTGAGTCCTCGGGTGGTTCCATAAATCATTTTGAGCCCAAGTACTTCAGGGCCTTCTGGTTGAAGAAAAATGCCTATTTCTCGAAATTTTAGTTCTCCATTACCAACTACTGGGGCTTGTGTTCTAGATCTGACCATAAAGAGGTTTTCAATTTGATCAGGAAAGGACTCTCTTATTAAGGTGCCCATACCCGTAGTCACAGAATTGCTTACAGAAATGCCTCCTTCGCCATCCGACTCTGCGCGAAGCACCTGCGCAATTTGATCGTAATTCTTGTGATACTTATTGAAGTTCAATTCATCTTGAACCCAGAGGCCGATAAGCATAGCGACCACCATGCCCATAGCCAAGCCTCCAATATTGATGAACGAATAGCCCTTATTTTTTAAAAGCTGTCGGTAACTGATTTTAAAGTTGTGTTTGAACATGGCGTTGTTGTTAGAGTTTTTGTTTTTGAATAATCTGAAAGCAAAGGGTCGCAAATAGTTAATGACCTGATACCAATAGTTGCGCCTTGCTTTTCTTGTTGAATATTTTTCTGCTGTTGAATAGAATTTCTCGTCCAAATCACCCAATACCTCTTCTGCCAGTTCATTTTTAATGAACCAGAGCAGCAGCTTCTCAGCTAATCTGGGAGGGGTGATATGGTTTTTGGAATTTTTCAAATCCTATTCATTTCTTAATGCGTGAACGGGGTTGCGCTTGGCAGTAGATAGTGATTGACCAATCACTGTTATTAAAGCCAAGAGCGTGACCATAAATCCTGCACAGGCAAAGATCCACCAGCTTAAATTCGTTTGGTTAGCAAAATTGGCTAACCATTTGTCCATAACATACCAGGCAATTGGTGCCGCAATAATGAAAGCCAATAGCACCCATTTGATAAAGTTACCGCTGAGTAATGTTATAATTTGGCCTACACTGGCTCCAACCGCCTTTCGAATACCGATTTCTTTTATGCGCTTTTGTGTTTCATAAAGGGCCATAGTAAATAGCCCAATGGATGAAAGTATTAATGCCAATATTGTAAACAATATAAAGGTTTGAGAGAGCTGTTTTTCGTGCTCGTACTGCTCCTGAAGTTGACTTTCTAAAACAGTGTAAGTGAAATTGCCATCAGGGTAAATTTGTTGAAATAGCGCTGATACCGCTTCAAGGGTAGGTTTAAATCGCTCTTCATTTATTTCCAGGGTGAAATTCTCTTCAGAATCCTGAAAGTAGGCTATTATTAGGGGCTCTATTTTTCTTGATAAATGTTCAAAATTGAAATCATCGATGACCCCGATTACCTGATATGGATCTTTTTCTCCACCCCAAGAACTATTGGCCAATTTAGCATCATCTACATTTTTAATGCCCCAAAATTCCATAGCAGCTTTATTGATTACAACTTTGTGTTGTCTGTCTCTGTCCAATGAATCTGTAAAGAACCTTCCTTTGAGCAACTTTAAATCTAGGGTACTCAAATAGTCGGGGTCAGCAGTCATGAACTTTATATCTCTGTATTCAAAAGAGCTATTTGCCAGCTTCCATGACATGCCATAAATATTTCCGTCAATAGGTAAATTGCCTTGAGTGAAATGTTCAACACCTGGAATTTCGCTTAGCTCGTTCTTGACATACTCATAGCTCTTACGTTGCTCTTCTGACTGTTTTTTAAACTCTTGGAAATCTCCAGTATAAGGAATCCTCTCAAAAAAATTAATGCTCACTAAATTCTTTGAATCAAAACCTAGGTCTTTATTCTGCATGTACATAAACTGCTTGTATACTACTCCAGAAGAGATGATAAGGACGATAGCAAATACATATTGCACTGTAGTGAGGGCTTTGCCAGCCTTAGAACGCTTTTTACTATTGAGTTGTCCTGCGAGTGCCTTGGTGCTGGAGACTTTGGTTGACTGAATTAAGGAAATGAAGGTTGTTAGAATTAGAAAACTGATGGTGCAAATAGCAATTATCCCAACTGCCTCAATTAAACGATAATTAAGTGTCAACGCTAGAAAACGTAAGTAATATGGCTTGACGAGTACAAAAAGCCCCGAAATGAGCAAAATGCTTGAAATGGCAAATATTGACCTTGAGGCAAGTAGTTCTAGTAAAAAGTCAATGCGTTTAGCTCCATGAACTTGCTTTATTCCTCTATTCTTTAGTTGAGAGAAGATTAAGGTGGACTGCATATTGGTGAAATTCAATATGCTTATGATTAGGATAACGATGGCTACCAAAATCATGGTTTTGACATTAGCTGTATCACCTCTTTTGGCTATTAGATCAGTTTCAAGAGTATTATTAAAGTAAACGTCACTAAAGGCTACTGTCGATAAAATACTTTCTTTGAATTGTGAGTGAGACCTTCCTAACGCCTTTATTTTTTCATCAAACACGGATTGATTAAAGCTATTATTCGTCAAAAGAAATTCAATCCCTGACATGTCCCAATCCTCTTGTGAATGCTTTGGTAATATGAAATCGAATGATATTGAACTGTTTGATGGAATGTCTTTCAAAATCCCCGCAACTTGGTATGTTCCTGTTTGATCTACTTCAATGGTTTTTCCAATTGGATTGATATCTCCAAATATCCTCCTGGCGAAGGATTCTGTGAGGATAAGGTTGGTAGGTGACATCAAAATATTCTCAGTATTTCCTTCGACAAGTTCAAAGTCAAAAATATCAAAGAACGTACTGTCGGTTATTAAGCCGCCTGCTCTATAATCTTGATTATTGTATTTTAATTTAATTTCATTAGGGTTAAAATAGATAGCCAATATAACCTTGTCTATTTCTGGGAACTCTTGATAGTTAATATTGAAAAATAAACCGCTTTCAATAGGCTTGCTATCATCAACAAGGCTTTGTTTAACGACTGGAATGTACAGGTTGCTGTAGTTCGAGTGAAATTGATCGGTTGAAAGTTCAGCGTCTACCCAAAGGTATATAAGGAATGTACTAAGTACCCCTACAACTATACTAGTAAGGCTGGCAAAGGTGATAAGAGAGTTTTTTCTAAATACGCGAGTGGCAAATTTGAAATGAATTTTCATTGGGCTGATGATTAGGTTTTTGACTTTTGTTGACTTAAGTGCAAATGGACGCAAGTAATTAATGACCTGATACCAATAGTTGCGCCTTGCTTTTCGGATAGAATCTGTTGTTATAGTTGAGTGAAATTTTTCATCCAAATCACCTAATACCTCTTCTACTAGTTCATCTTTGATGAACCAAGTCAGTAGCTTTTCTGCCAAGTGGGGAGGGGTGATATGGTTTTTTGTATTTTTCATTGTTTATGAACCGTCATTGCGAACGCTTACGCCTTAGCTTCAGCGTTGGCGCAGAAACAAACTTCGCGGTAGCAGAAGGGTGTGACGAAGCAATCTCTAATTCTTCTTTATAGTCAGTGAGATTGCTTCGGTCATGGATTTATCTATCGAACATCCATTCCCTCGCAATGACGCCTAGATGTTAAAATTCAGTTTACCGCCAGCAAATGCCGGGAATTGATTCCATAAAGCGATTTTAAAGTCTCTTGATTCCTGCAGCGTTCTCTGACCAGAAGCTGTTATGGTGTAAATTCTTTTTCTCCGTCCACCACGTTCAGCGGTAGATTCACCCATTTTCGATTCCAGAAAACCTTTTTCTGTAAGGCGGTTGAGGGTTGAGTGAACCGCACCAATTGAAACGGCCCTGCTGGTTTGCGATTCAAACTCCTCGGCAATTTTAAAAGCATAAGCTTCTTTATCTAAAATGCCAACCAAGAGCAGAAGTGTCTCTTCAAAGTCTCCTATTTTTGTTTCTTTCATAACCTACTAGATTGTAGAACAAATATATAGAAGATTTTTTAATTTGTTCTACTTTTTAGTAAGTAATGATTTGGTGATGGGGATTGACATGAATTCAGCGTTCAATACGGATTGAAAGAATGCTAAAAGACGCTGGGGAGATTGGATCAACTAGGTCAGAGAGCCTTGAACCACCGTCTAAAGCAAAAAGAGACCACTGTTTGGTGGTCTCTCTGGGTTTTGTTTCCTGTTGTAGTTTTTCGTTATGATTTACAAAACCGGATGATTGGTTAATTCGAAATACGCTCGCCTTTAATGGGAGAGTAATCAGTTTTTACTTTTCCATTTACCTTAATACTTTCAAAATAGCTTTTGGCTCCAGTTGCCTGACTCATCTCTTCCATGTTTTGAATGTGAAAATGTAGGTGGGGTTCAGAAGAATTTCCTGAATTTCCACTAAGCCCCAATACCTGTCCTTGAGTTACTCTATCGCCTTGTTTTACTTTAATGGAATGCTGCTTAAAGTGAGCTAGAAGTAGGTATTCATTGTTTGCAGTTTTAATAATTACGGTATTCCCAGGGATATAAATAGGGTTCATTGTACCCGGTTTGTTGTCTTTAATCCCATCAACCACTAGTACCACTTCCCCGGCCGCAGGGGCAATAAGTTCTTTGCCAAAAGCATAGTAATCTTCGTTTTTACTTCCGTCACCGCTATACGACTTGCCGCTCTCGTCCATAATTAGAAAGTCAAAAGCGCCTTTTTGTGAAGTTGTAGTGACATGGTAATTAAGGGCCTCGGTGTCGCCTCCCCAGAATACTGTCCATTCACCATTGAAAGGCAGGATTAAACTCGAAATATTGCGTTCCAATTTGGGCTGGCTATTGTCTTGATAGGGCTTTAATAGCATGCCGTTGATTTTTGAATTTTGATCTGTTGAAAGATTTAGGCCGAGTACTTTACGGTCAAATTGAGCTTTGTATAAGGCGACCATACCTTGCTCGTACTTGACAAACTCAAGGCTTTTAAGTGCGCCAGCCTGTGACTTTACGTTTTGTAGAAATGTCAAAGTTTGATCTGAAGGCAAGGCGATTTTCATCTCCGGTGAAAACATTTCGAAGATTGAGTTGTACTCACTTTGATTAAATAGTCTTTTGAATTCTGAAGCTGTCTTTTTTGAAACTTCCTTTTCTCCCTGTGCGAAAGCGATGGTGCTAAAGCCAAGAATAATGAGTGATGCGATTAGTTTTTTCATGAGTTCTATAATTAATGTTGATATGAGTTTTCTAGGTCGACTATGATGATAGCCTAGCGTTAGTTTGAAATGAATTTGATTTTTTTGAATTTATTCTTCCTCTTCCAGTTGATCTTGAATACGCTGAATATCAGCAATGAGTGGATTAAGCGTTTTCTTTACAGCACGTTTATTCAGCCACACCACAAAGGCGTAGAAGAAAGCCAAGCCTACAATCAATGTGATTTTACTTGCTGAGTCAAAGGGTAAATGATCCTTCAAGCCAGAGGAATAACCGAATATCTCTGGGTTGCCTAAGCCTAGTATGAATGTAATATTCAGTAGAAAAGGCGGCCCCGCATACCAATACAGAACTGTGTCTAAAAACCTATGCTGCGCCATCATATTGGTTTTTTGGTTTTCCAATTGAGCCTTGAAGGGTAGCGTTAGGTCTTCATTTTTTTTGCTCAGCTGAAGTTTTCTAAAGCGATAAATCACATAAACGGACCACACTACAGTAAGTATGCTTGCTATTCGGGTAATAGGAAAAGGAATGTCATAAGCAAAGTAGGCAAACATTGGAATGCCGATAAATGCCGCTACAATCTCACGGATGTCTCTGTTCCGGATTACCTTTTCAATGTGATTGAGTTTGCTTTTTAAATCCACTACCAGCCGCGTTAAATCGACCTGAATTCTCTCTGTTTGAGAGGAGCTCATCCATATTTCTTTTAATTCTTGTTCTGTCATCTTATGCCAATTTTGGGGTGATACAGTCGAATAATAGTTTTCTTATCCGTTTCATTTTTACCGCTACATGGTTATCCGTTAAACCGGTAATGGTAGCGATTTGCTTATAAGGCAGACCTTCTAAAAGCAGTACTAATAAAGATTGATCCGCTTCATTTAAAGTAGCAATGCAATCGTGGAGCGCTTTGTACCTTTCTTGCTGACTTTTGTCTGGTCCAACATCTGCCGGAACAAACTGCATTGAATCCAGCCGTATCGTTTTCTCTTTGCCTTTGTCCAGTTTCAGTTTAGATCGCTGACAAACGTTTAGGGCGATTTTATACACCCAAGTGTCAATATCAGCATTGCCTTTAAAGGTGGAAAAGGACTTCCAGATTTGATAAACCACTTCCTGAAATAAATCCTGCGGCTCTAAAGGAGCAACGGCATAAACACGACTGATCCTATAGATTTTCTCCTTGTTGGTTTCTAGTACTTGTTCAAAAGTCATTGCCTCACTGTCCTCATGTCCGAAGTTTTCCATTGTCTATTAATATTAGTGACAGGGCCTTAAAAAATATGACAGCATTTTTGAAATTTATTTTCTTAAGCATAGTACGTCTTTTGTAAAAGTGAACCAAAATAAATTAGTTTCTCGCTTCAACTTAGGATACAAAAGGGAGTGCAAATAGCTCGCTTCATCGTCACTCTGAGGTTGAGCTTGAAGAGCGAAACCGCGAGAGTCTGTTTGTACGGAGGGGAAGTGCTAAGTACAGACACTCCGAAGCCTCGGAGCTCGCGGTCAATCAATTCTCTATCGAGAATCGTTCTTCCTCAGAATGACGCTCCAATTTGGTTTTATCTTTATTGAACCGTAATCCTGAATTAATTTCAGGATCCGTTAGCTAATCAGGTAAAACAGCATAAACATGAGAATTGCACGGATGTCCGCCCTCGGGGGCGGTAGGTGGGGGATTTACACTAAAGAAATTGAACAGCATCCTTAATGAATAGATTGTCACAAATTATTGCCTATTAGTAGATAAATCGGAGAACCTAGGATAGGAGCTTTTGATCTAAATTTTTATGGTTTTTTGTTTTCTATCTTGAAAAGAACGGCTTTTCTAATATCATTGTAAGCGAAAGCAATATATGTTAAAGCAGCATTACCCATTCGACCCCTCGATTAAACATCATGTACTGATTGCCCTTGGTTTAGCGGTGTGGGTTTTTGTGTTTCTCTTTTTCACAGAGCCGCTTGATGTAGGCCAGCTTTATTTGGATGAAAAGTTGACTTATCTGCCGCTCTACGGTCTTTTTGGCTCCCTTTGTTATCTGATATGCTTGCCATTCCAGCATTGGCTGTCTAAAAAAGTTGGGCAGTGGCCGGTTTGGGCGGAACTCACTTTTATGTCTTTCGTCATCATTATTGGTTTTGTTGCTACCCGCTTGGTGTACTATTATTTGGTGGTGGACTCAGACCCATACGCCTACACCATTTCTTATTTTGCTACCGCCATTTATTTGCCTGCTGCACTTACCGTTTTCCCTATTGTGGCTATTGGCCGTTGGTCTTTCGGTAAGTACAAAGAGAAGCGTTTGGAGAATGATAAAATCGAAATTAAAGGCACTGGAAATTACGAAAGCTTGCGTCTGCAATTGAATGATCTCATTTGCATTCAGTCGTCTGATAATTATGTGGAAGTGACCTTTAAAGAAGGTGAAAAATTAAAGACACAGTTGATTAGAAATAAGCTGACGGAAGTAGAAGAACAACGGCCAGAATTGATTCGAACACACCGTTCTTTTTTGATCAATGCTTATCATTTTAGACAATGGAAAACGGGAAACCGTAAGGTGAATGTGATGCTCACAGGCGATATTGAAGTACCCGTTTCAAAAACTTATCAGGCTGCAGTAGAAACAGCCGTCAATTCCGCCACAGAATAGTGTGATTTCGCCACAAGCCTTATTAAATAGGTTTAAAGGCCGATTTCTGTTTGTACGTTTGAACCAGTCAAACACTAAAACAAACAGATATGAAAAATTTAATGACCCTAATTCTCCTTATTACTTTAAGTTTCAACCTTTCAGCACAAGCCAATTGCGACTGCAAACCTGAGCTTGATTTTGTGTATGAGCAGATGAAGGGGATGAACTCTTTTAAGCATCAGGTAAAAGGAAATAAGAAAACTGAATTCGAGAATTTATACCAACAACTTCGTGGCGAAATGGCCAATGAAATGACCAAGGTAGATTGCTTTTGGAGGCTTAATCAACTAGAGCATTTTGTGAATGATAAGCATGCCGAGGTGTACGAGCCAAGGCCTGATTATACAATGGACGATATCTTCGATTCTACATTTATAAAAAGCTACAGGGCCAGCGATACCTTCAAAAGCCACCCCAAGGTGGACTTGGATTTAACGCAATTGAAAGCCCAATTGAAATCTAAACCGTCAGCAGGTATTGAAGGCATCTACAATGCGGGCAGTAGAATGAAATTAGGTGTGTATCGTATCGATGCCGATAGCTTGGTAGGCGTGGTGTTAGAATCTCAAATCAGCATTTGGGAGCCGGGGCAGATCTATGCTTACATCAAGGAATCCGATTCGCCTTCACGTTTTAATATTGTCTTTTACAGTCAGTTGTATAAGAACCTGGTTTTTGCCGAAGAGCAGCTTTTCGAAAATGGCCAGCTGTTTTCTACTACGAGAAAAGAAGGAAGCGATGAGGCCTATGATATTGTAAATGTCACTTCCGATGAGGCTGAAAGCTTTGAGCTGACTAGATTAAATGAGAATGTGCAATACGTTTGGATGAACAGCTTTAATAGAAGCACCATGCGAACAAATAGAGACCAATTGATCGCTCAAATCGAAAATGAGCTGAACTCGCCTTACTTGATTGTTGATTTGAGAAATAACGTGGGCGGTTCTGATAAAATATCTAAGCCCATTATAAAGGCCATAAAGAAGAGCAAAGCGCATGTTTATGTACTTACTAACTTCTACACAGGCAGTAACGGAGAACTTACGACAGGACGTTTAAGAAACCTCAAAAACACGGTTCATTTAGGACAGACCACTTATGGAGCATTGGGTTACGGTACTAATTACGGAAGAACCTACACTTCACCATCAGGTATGTTCACATATGCGCCAACAGATATGCGTCAAGCTTCTTTTCTTCCCTATGAAAATCAAGGAATTGCCCCAGAGATTAAACTAGACGCCAATACCGACTGGGTAAAACAGACCTTAAGCATCATTGAAAAGAAGTAGTTAGAATATTATTCAAGAATTATTAAAGAGACTGGGTCAGATGTGTTTGACTGCTGTCTAATCCAAAAGAGACTACCGAGAGGTGGTCTCTTTGCTTTTGTTGGTGGTGATGTACACATAAAACGACCAGTTTGACATAAATGAGATTAGTCAAAAACTTTAAATCTTCCGATTGACGATTCTATTTTTAGATCCTTCGCTTCACTCAGGATGAAAAGCAGGGTGCATATAAATGCAGTTGAGCTTAATTTTAACAGCATAACATTTAATCAAAAAACAATGAGGCTTACTCTTACTTCACTGCCAATAATTGTTTGGAAGTAAACGGCCTATTTTCATTTCCTGAGGCACGAAGGATCTAATTTTTCGATTTGCTATACAGTTTTTAATTCCTTCGCTTCTCATCCGCTGAAGTTTCTGCGAACACGGTAACACTCAAGATGAAAGGGAGAGTGCAAATAACTTGCTCGATCGTCATACAGTACCGAATCTCTTTTTCAGAAATATAGATTGAATGAGTAAACAGCAAAGCCCTATCATTTACCGTCACGCTGAGGTTGAGTTTGAAAAACGAAACCACGAAAGTCTGTTGGTTGGGAGAGGAGGTGCTAGAGACAAACAGCCTCAAGAACAACTAGGGCGGAATTTAACCCGTTTTTTAGAGAGGGTTCAATTAGAATTATCTCGTTTTGAAATCAAGCGATCTTTCAGAAAAAGAAACCATCCTTTAGTCTTAGGCCTTATCATGCCAGGCCAACTTATAACCGTTGATGCAAGAAATTTCCTACGTTTCAAGTATCTTTTTGGAAAACGATAAGGCCTCCGTTGACGAGATGAAATTAGGCTCATTTTTTAAGGTTAAAATTCGAAATATAGGCAGATGATGACCTGCCCAACCTACTCCTTGTTCCTAAGATATTTATAAAACCATGTTATCCCTAATTTTCGCCCACATTACCGTAATAGCTAAGTAACTGATTTTCTCTAAAATTTAATTTTTTTAGTTCCTTCCTTATTATTGATGGAAAGTAGATTTTAGACTACTTGTCAATGAAGAACATGAACTAGTACATTGGTCAGATGTGTTTGACTGCTGTCTAATCCGAAAGAGACTACCGAGAGGTGGTCTCTTTGCTTTTTTGCTAATACTCTGGTGAAATAGCAAAGTGCGCTGAGTAGCGCAAAGCCCTATCACTTACCGTCACTCTGAGGTTGAGTTTGAAAAACGAAACCGTGAGAGTCTGTTGATTCGGAGAGGAGGTGCTAAGTACGGACACTCCGAAGCATTGGAGCTTTCTTCCTCGGTGTTTGTTGGGAGAGAATGCACTAAGTACAGACACTCCGAAGCCTCGGAGCTCGCGGTCAATCAATTCTCTATCGAGAATCGTTCTTCCTCAGAATGACGCTCCGAATGGGCTTTATTGAACCGTCATCCTGCCCGCGAAACTTGGGGGAGTTTCAGGATCCGTGGGCTATTCCTTTTAGATCCTTCGCTTCACTCAGGATGAAAAGGAGAGTGCAAATAACTTACTTTATCGTCACTCTGCTCCAATACTTCGGAGGTCTTTTTCAGAAGCATAGATCGAATTAGTAAACCGCAAAGCACGCTAAGCAGCGCAGAGACTCATCACTAACCGTCACTCTGAGGTGGAGTTTGAAAAACGAAACCGTGAGAGTCTGTTGGTTCGGAGGAGAGGTGCTAAAGAAAGTGAACAGAGTCCTTTGTAGTAAGCTATTTTCTTACCTAAACTGTTTGGGCTTTAAGTTTTCACTGGCGTTTGCTGCGATTTCTGAAACTCTCTTTTGTCTGGTCTCTGGTCTTTTCGCAGAGATTACCCAGTGCAACAAAATCTTTTTTGCTGACTTACTTAGGCCATCAAAGAAGTCTGTGGCGCCTTTGTAATTGGTCAATGCTGCTGCTAAGTCTTCTGGAATGACAAGGGCTTCAATTTCATCTAAGAATGTCCAAGAACCATTCTGCTTGGCGGTTTCTATACTGGCCAAACCGGCTTGGGTCATTTGGTTGTTTTGAATGAGTTGGTCGACCTTTTCTTTGTTTACTCTAGACCACATGCTATTCGGCTTTCTTCTGCTGAAATACTGCATGTACCTTTCTTCGTCAATAGTCCTTCTGGTGCTGTCAATCCACCCAAAGCAAAGTGCTTCATCTACTGCTTCGCTCCAAGTCAAAGAAGCCACTTTTGTGGATGACTTAAAATGAATAAGCCAAACTGATTGTTCGGACTGATGATTTTTTTCTAACCATTTTCGCCAATCTGCTCTGCTGTTAGGGCAATATGTTTCTGTTTCCTTGTTACTCATTTCATTTACTATTCTGAATAGAGGGGCTATTGCCTTATCTGGGTTAAAGATTCATTGGCACAAACCTATACCTGACAAGTGACAACCCTATGTCAGTAGTGAGCAGCAATTAATGATATTGGTGGAGAAACATCAAAAATAAACTGGTAATAGGTCTTTGGCTGCTATCAAATCGAAAAAAAACACCACTGAATGCTGATTTTACAAATACACAATGAGCGGCAACTCTGGTTCTAAATCAAATGATTTTTGTTATTTCTCTTCCAAATAGTTGGTCAATAATTCCTTCAGCGCTTTAGCATCGCTCAGGGCTATCTTATGAATATTTAGTACCATTGATTTTAAGGCTTGTCTCATCGAAATAAGGTTTGCCAGTTCTTTTACTTTTGGAGATTCAATGGGCTCATAAAAAATAGAATTATCAAATTCATCTAATTCCTGTTTACCAAACTCTGGTATCATTGCTTGAAATGAAGAATTGATATCAAGGTAGGTGCCAATTTTGACACTTACATCTCTGATTGAGACATCGTTTTTATCAAATACACCATTCATATTTTCCATGTTAGCATAATAGTCTTCAACCGCATCCCTTATCGAATCATTAGCTAGATAATTGATTTTTCCGTTATTCTTTAGGTCTTCATAAAAGGTTTTAGATACCGTAAAGTCGATAGTAAGAAGGCCATTGGCTATTTGTTTCTGGATTAGTGTTTTGTTATTTCTAATAGAGTCTGTGGTAAATGCTGCAAGAATGGTTCTGTCAGAAATGATTTGTAAACTATCATATGTATTAATAATCTCAAGGAGATGTATGTCTTTACCTAAATCTCTAATCAAGCCAGATATCAAGTCCTTTTCTTGGTTGCGAACCTTTCTGTCTTCGTTCAAATTATTGATTTGGAGCGCTAGCAAAATTCCAATAACGACTAGAATTATCTCTCCGATTGCATAACTGAAGTACATTCTCAACTTGTTTTCAGTCAGCATCTTTTGTCTAATTTTCCTAAAGAATTTGATCATAGGTTGGCGGTTTCTGATAATGATGCCTAACGTTTGCTATCGCTCGCTTACCAAGATAACTGTTTTCGATAATTATGCCTTAAAAGGAGAATGCTCTTTTTGAGCGAATATGGCTTGTTGGTGCTTTGGTGAAACCGCAAAGTGCGCAAAGTAGCGCAGAGGTGAATTGAGGGATGCCGAGACCTCCGACCCTTGGGAGTCGGCATGACGCTTCGAATAGGCTTCATTGAACCGTCATTCCGATGAACCTGAAGTGCAACGGAAGGTGAGGAAGGAATCACTTAGTTTAATCACCTCTATTGCTTTTTCGTATGGTTTTTTCCTCCGTTTAGTTGGGAGAATTTAGACCGAGTTTATTTCCTTCTGTATCTAAAAACAACGCGAAAAACCCGCTCTCATCTGCGTGAGCCGTTTTTGGGACAATGATTTTCCCACCATTTTTTTCAACCTTATCTAAAATGGTTTGAAGATTGTCTCCGCCATTCAGGTATATGGTTACCCCATCAGCCATAGGTTTAAAACCTTCTCCTTTCATTATAACTCCCGTATCCATTTGCCCTTCGTATGGGAATATTCCCATCTCCATTCCAGGCATTTCCATTTGCTCAATGTGAATGTCCAAAATGGCCTGATAAAAACTGATTGCTCGTGAAATATCCGTTGCTGGAATTTCAAAAAGGGAAATAAAACTTTTCATATCGTTTGTTGTTTGCGTGGCGTTTGAATCAATCTGTGGCTTATCTGAACTAGTTGTACTTTGGCTGTTACAAGCTACCAGGCTAAAAGAGAGCACTAGGGCAGAACAGAGTATCGTCTTTTTCATATTGTCTTTAAATTGACAATACAAATTTGCGCTACTCTTAATGGCTGAAATTGTAAAAATGCGACACTCAATCTATTTATAGAAAAGCGCAGAAAGGGCCATGTTTTCATTTCCTAAAAACTCTTTGGGATTAGTTCCAGTAAACTCCTTAAAGTCTTTGATGAAGTGTGCTTGGTCGTAATATTCACTTTCATAAGCGATATTGGTTAAGCTTTCGGAGTCTTTGTTAAGTAGCATTTTTAATGCAGTTTGTAATCGAATTAACTTACCTAACTGTTTGGGGCTAACGCCAATTTCTTTTGCAAATTTCCGTTCAAGTTGTCTTCTTTTGGTCAAGTCATCTTTAAGAATCGTTTTTATCGGTGCGTTTCCGTTTGTCGATAAAAGGGCATTAACGGTTGTTTTTACAATGTTCTCAACGGTTGATTTGTCGTTTAGCCTTTCCAATAGAAACCCCTCTATGATTTCTATTCGTTGTTTAACATCTTGCGCTTGGATTATTTTTTCTTCTAATTCCTTGGCGATTTTTTCTTCAAACAATAATGCTAAAGGCGTCTCTTTATTGGCTAAGTTTTTAATTGGTTCCGTTACAAAATTAGCAAAGCCGTAAGGGTAGAATCGGATTGCGAAGGTTTTTACATTGCCTGTTGGTTCGATAAAAAATGGTTCAATGGTTTGTCCAAGCACCATTGCACGGGGTTGTAAAATGAATTCTTCTTCCGAGGTATATCGCTTTATGTCATCACCAAGAATAAAAGCCATTTCAATACAGCCATCAGGAACGATTCGTTGTTTTTGAGAATCATTATCATGAGGTACTTCCAAAGTCCAATAGCAACTTACTAAAGCATCTAAATCTGGACTTGGCTGAAATGTTTGATAATCCATATATGGGTAGTTTTTTCAAGTGACGGACAAGCTTATGTATAAGCCATAATTATGGTCGTTATATCTCACGTAATTTATCAAAACTTCCTTATGGCAACCAATAATGTTGATGATAAGGTATGGCCTCACAAAATCAAGTTAAACAGATAGCCTGAAATGATAATACAAAGGGTAACTACACTGAAGAAGATGGCAATGAGCTTTAGAGTCATTACTTTCTTAAGAAGCATTGCTTCTGGCAATGAGAGCCCTACTACGCCCATCATAAAGGCAATAGCAGTACCCAACGGGATCCCTTTCGCTACTAATACTTGAACGACAGGTAGTATTCCCGAAGCATTAGAGTACATCGGTACAGCCAAAATGGTGGCAACCGGTACGGCAAACAGATTGTCTTTGTCCATGTACTTCTCGAAAAATCCTTCTGGAATATAACCGTGCATTAATCCACCAATCGCAATGCCTATCAATACATAAGGGATAATGCCTTTGAGAATTTTAACCACCTCCGACCAAATAATAGGCAAACGTTGTTTGAATGATTGTTTTTCGGCCTGAAACAGCTCTTGATCGCGTTGGGCATTGGCTAGCACTTCCTTCACCCAAGGGGTGAGGTAACGTTCTAACCTGAGTTTTTGAAGGATGACACCAGAAATAGTACCCAGCAGCACACCACTCACTACATAGATGATGGTAGTTTTCAACCCAAACAAACCAATAAAAAGACCAATGGCAACTTCATTCACCAATGGGGAAGTAATTAAAAATGCAAAGGTTACGCCCAATGGAATGCCACCTCGTACAAAACCGATAAACAGCGGCACAGATGAACAAGAACAAAAAGGGGTGACTACTCCAAAAAGACTGGCCATCAGGTATTCTAATCCATATAATTTATTTCTTGAAAGGTAATTTTTCACCTTGTCAATAGGGAAGTAGCTATTGACCATTCCCATCAATAGAATGACGACAACCAGTAAGATTAAAATCTTGGCAGAGTCGTAAATAAAGAAATTCAGGGCTTCTGCTAAATGCTGCCCTTTGTCCAAATGCAAAACATCATAGACAAACCAATCGGCAATATTTTGAATCCAATCAAACATTTCCGTTGAGGCTCATAGTAAATGAAGTGGTTCCGAAAACTACATTTGAAGCCTTGATGTGATAATTCATGATATTCGAAACAGTTAGTTTAAAAGCACCAATACTTCATCTTTTGAAGGAACTCTGCCCTTGATGGTAATTACACCATCTACTACCAAAGCAGGCGTGGTCATTACATTGAACTTCATGATTTCCATGATGTCCTCTACTTTTTCGATGCTTGCATCAATGTTGTTTTCTGAAATTACTTCCTTTACAACCCCGGTCATGGACTGGCATTTTGGACAACCTGTGCCTAATATTTTAATTTCTTTGGTCATGATCTTTAGTTATTTGATGTGCCATCAAGTAACAACAAGTGCTCGACATGCAATGTGACTTTAATCATGTTTGAAGATGTTTTTTGTCGGTTATTGGAGATGGCACATGGGAGAATGATCTTCATGGTTTTATAAGGCAAGAGGCAGTATCAAGGGGAGCTGAGTTTGCATGCTTGGTTAGAGTTACTATGGCCTTATAGGCTAATGAATGCCTTACATCATCAAACAATCAATATAATCAGTAAGCATATGAAAGAGTAAACCAATGCCGATAATTCTGAAGGGCTTTTTGAAAAATAGAAGAAGCACATAAAAGCCCATAGCATAATAGGTGTGCAGGAAATGAAAATTGATGCTGCATCGGCCAGGATCGAAAATTGGGTTGGCAAATAAGTGATCCAGGTCCACCAGCATAGTTGCCAGCAAAATCAAATAAGTCTTCTTCCATTCCTTTTTAAAAAAGACAAAGGCAATCACCAAAGGAAAACCGAGGTGCAAAAAGTAGTGAATTATTGACTGCATGGCGCTTTTTGTCTGGGTTCGAGAACTTAATTGTCTTTATAAAACTCAAGGATGTCTTCCAATTTGGCCGCAGAGTCTTGCAGGCCACCTTCTCTATTCCTGACCAGCCAAAGTGCTTTGTGCTGCGCAATCAGGAGTTCTAGTTCTTCACTCAGTGCTTTTCTTTTTTCGGCCGGAATGCTTTTGGTGTCGAAGTTTTCTGCCTTCAATCTGGCTACTCCTAAATGAATACCATGGCGGGCCAATGCGGCTGCTTGCTGCAATTCATCGATGGTGATTTGGGCATCCTCAGACTCAGGTTTGGCTAAACTTAAGATGTCCAAACCACGCTGAATGGTGCTGTCCGCAGCCCATAGGTTTTCTTGGGTCAACTCTTTTGTTTGATCGTTGCCTTGCATGGTCCATAAATACCTTCTTAGCAGCAAGTGAAAAGCATTGGCATTGCCTTTTGGAATCTTGGTGTCTAAATAAGCATTGCCCAGCATTAAAACGGATTTGGCGGTGTTGCCCGTTTTGTCCTGAAACAGGTAGTGGTTGAGCTGAAACTCAAGGTGATCGAGAGATTCATCTTGATAATTCCATGCATAGCTGGCGCCCAAAAGCATACTCGGGTAAACCACGGAGAGCGGTTGCCAGTGGCCATAATCACCCCAATTGGTATTGAGGTAGCCTTTGGCCTCGTTTTCCTGTCCCGAAATGGCCGCATTCTTCAGGTTCAAAAATGCATTATGATTACGCCCGATCAATGAACGCCACGAAGAAGTGCCGGGACACACATAAAAGTCCAAACCCGCTGCTTTGAACTTTGGCAGCTGCTCATCAAAAGAATGGTCGTCACTGTAGCCCCAAACCAATGCCGTCATGTCTTTGGGCAGTTCGCTGATCAATTCTGGATGATTCAAAATAATATCTCCCCAAAACTGAGTTTTAAAACCTAGGCGATTGGCTTCGTTATTTAACTTCACGAGGTAGTCTAAATAAACCCTCCCTTGGCCTAGTTTCTCGCATTCCTCTTCCGACTTCCCTTCGCATAATTCTACAGTTTCATCTCCGCCAATATTGAAGAAGTTGCTAGAAAAGTTAGGGAGGGCTTCTTCATATAAAGACTTCATTAAGTTGAAAGAAGCAGGATTGGTGGGTGCTAAGCTTGTTCGCTTACTTTTGCCCCAAATCGTTTCGCAATCGTCTGGGCATTCCGCTAAATCGAGGTATTCATCGTGTTTTAGCCAGTTTTCCATGTGCCCGAAGGAGTTTTGGTTGGGCACCAAATCGATGAATCGCGCTTTGCAATACTTGTCTAGCAGTCTAATTTCTTCAGCCGTTAAGGGGCTTGAGTTCTCCCAAACTACTTTATGGTCTTTATAAGCGAAGGTATGCTCTGTGTACAGTTGCAACTCGTTAATTTTCCATGAAGCCAATTGGTCAATCAGGCGATAAAGGCTTTCCATGGTTGGTACTTTATCTCGGCTGATGTCGAGCATATAACCCCTGCGCTCAAAATTTGGCCAATCATTAATGGTTAGGCAGGGGAGTGTGGAATTTTCTTCCGTAGCATAAGCGACAAGCTGTAACAGTGTGAGTTTGGCGTAATAAGCTGCGGCAGGGTTTTGGGCGGAAATACGGATGTTGCCCCGACTTAATTCTAGCGTATAGCCTTGTGCATGCGTTAGGGTAGAATCAACTGAAACGGAAAGATTTAGCTTTTCTCCTTTTAGGTCAAAACTCAAATTGCCTGTTAAAGTAGAAAGCTCAGTGGATTTAATAAAGTCAGCGAATTGACGGATTTGCGCTGCCGAAAAAGCCTCACAACCTTCTGTGAGCACCAGTTCTTGAGGTGGGTTAATGAGGTATTTATCAAAATCATTGGCCAAAGCCAGGTTGCTTACAAAAAAAGCGAAAAACAGTAAGTTGAATTTGATAGTATTGAAGGTCATGCTTAATCCGAAATCAGTTAGGCAAGAGTAGCCTTATTTTGATAAAGAATCAAGTTTGGGTATTGGTGGTAGCTAAAAGTAAACCTTGTATGGCTTGTTGGTGAAGAACACCAACAAGGGCAGAATAGTTAATTAAGCTCCTTAGAGGTGAAACTTTGGAGCACATGCGACAGTAGACGCCTTGCCAAAAACCTTTCTTATGGCGATGACCAGGAAAATCATGGAGGTGTAGTAAATAAAGAAAGGGATAATGAATTCACTTAGTCCTAAAACCAAAAAGATACTGATGATCAGCAGCTGAGAGCCTAAGCCGAGCAGTGAAACGATCGTCATAAACCAATTTGGAAACCAAGTGCTTTTCACGGCACTTCTGTCAAATAAGTAAATGGCTTTATCGAAAATGCCGTATAGGCCTTTGTAGAGGAAAAATAGAATGTTCACGTTTTGCTGTTTTTCACCTTCCATTGCCAATGGAGGATGCTTTTCAAAAATCCTACTTGTGGTGTCTCCATCAAATCTATTCCTGAGAATGACATAGTAGTAATTATAAATGGTGCCTTGCAATTGCATGCCTAAAAAAGCCAAAACGGTATATAGAAAACTAGCATCAGTAAGGAACCATAATGTGCCTAAAAGAAGGGCATTCAAAAGAATATCGGCAACAGAATCCAAATAGCGACCAGTGTAGGAAGGTGTTTCTTTCACCCTGGCCAGTTCACCATCTGCCGCGTCTAAAATAGATTTTAAGATCAAGAAGAAGGCAGCTGCCCATGCGTAGCCATTCACGATGCACCAAATGGCCAATAGCCCAGAAATTGTGAACGCAACCGTAACATGGATAGGCGTAATGGCAGTGGCTTTGAGTAAGTGCGCAATCGCTTTGGCTGCTGGCCTGCCGTAGTCAGAAATATCTACGAATTGATTTACTTTGGGTAATTTGGACACTTAAGGTGGTTAAGATTTCAATTGTCAAGTTATGGCTTTCAACTTGGGGTTAAATGTATTTGTTTAAACTCTGTGTATAATAAATATCAAACACTTCCCATCGTCATCATTCGAACCGCAATCGATTGTCTTATACTCTTATTTTAGAGAAGGGTTTATTCTTGACTATATTAAGAGTCTATTAATTCATTACTGTTCATCAATAATTCACAAACAGATAACCCTTTAACCATTTCATTTGGTCCATAGCTTTTGTTTATTTGAAGGTGAAATGAAATCCAAACGGTTATGAAAGGCATTGAATCAAATAATTCAAGAAGGGAGTTTTTGAAAAAGAGCGGCTTAGTTACATTATCTACCTTTCTGCCACTTTCGATCTATGCTTGTCAACCTGACAAAACCTCAAAAATCACATTTGGACTCACTACCGATTCACACTATGCCGACCGAGAGCATTCTGGTACTCGCTATTACCGTGATTCCATAGCGAAAATGAATGAGTTTGTGGAGGTGATGAATCGTGAGAAAGTAGATTTCGTAGCCCATTTAGGTGATTTTAAGGATGAAGACTTGAACCAAGTAGAAAGTGATACACTCCGCTATTTAGAAACGCTGGAGAATGCTTATAGCAAATTCGAAGGGCCTCGCTATCACTGCGTTGGCAACCACGATGTAGACAGCATTAGGAAGGGCCAATTCCTAAGCTATATAGAGAATACAGGTGTTGATAAATCGAAGAGCTATTATTCTTTTGATAAGGAAGGCTTCCACTTTATTGTTTTAGATGCGAACTACCATGCCGATGGGAGAGATCAGTTTTATAAAGAAGGAGCCGATTGGCAGGACGCCAATATTCCTGAAATAGAGTACAATTGGCTTCAACAAGATTTAGAAGCGAACAAGTTGCCCACCATTGTTTTCTGTCATCATCCACTTTATAAATTCAATGAAGAAGGCGCAAAATTTCATGTCAATGATTATCAGAAATTTCAGCAACTGTTTGAAGCCTCTGGTAAAGTATTGGCTGTATTCCATGGCCACGTCCATGCAGAGGAGCACACTCAAATCAATGGAATTCATTATGTTACCCAGTTAGGTATGGTGGATTACCAAGGCTTGGAGAACAACAGCTTTGCCATTGTTGAAATTGATGATCAAGCCATTCATATTAAAGGCTACAAAAGGGTAAGCGATCAGACGCTGGAGGTTTAGCACTGTATCGTCCTGAAATAGGTTGACTCAATTTAGTGATTTAAATGATTTATAGTTTTTCCATTTTCTCTCTAAGTAGCCTTGTTTTTTATGGGCTTCATTAGGTGTTAACATCTCAATACTTCTATGG
>NZ_JAXMOQ010000007.1:0-243274 GCF_034669765.1 Roseivirga sp. | reverse complement strand
TTTATGCCCTTTGGGTCTTGAGCTAGACACAGCTTCGCTCCGAAGTTTCGGAGCTGTTCCCGCTACAAAAAAAAGGATACTAAGCAATTGGTATCCTTTTTTATTTGGCCTAAACCCTGTGTTTGGCCAACAATTAAGTTCACTGGTTCGCCCCGAAGCTTCGGGGCTGTTCCCGCTACAGAGAAAGAAAAACCTGATCAGAAATGATCGGGTTTTTTTATGCCCTTTGGGTGATAAGTCGAAGCGTGACGCTTCAAATAGTAGGTGGTTTTCCTAATTGTTGTACACTTTGCTATACACTAAATATCAAACGCATTACTCATCCCCCTCATCAGGTAACATTTCAATGTCCTGAATTAATACTCTTTTAGAAATGGCTTGACCTGTGAGCGTAGCAGCTAACCCACCCATAGCAGTTTCTTTGTAACGGGTTTCCATACTTTGGCCTACTTCACCCATCGCTTCAACGCATTCGTCCACTGGAATTACTGCATTTACATTGGCCAGGGCTATTTGTGCCGAACTGTTGGCAATGGCGGCTGCACTTGCATTTCGCACTACACAAGGCACTTCTACCAAGCCAGCAACAGGATCGCAGATAAGGCCCAACATGCACTGAATGGTAATGGCCACTGCATTAAAAACTTGGTCTATTGTTCCGCCTAAGCAATACACAATGGCGCCTGAAGCCATGGCTGCCGCACTACCCGTTTCTGCTTGGCAACCGCCTACCGCACCTGCAATAGATGCTCGTTTTTCCATAATCAAGGCAATGCCTGCGCTTACTAAAAGTCCTTCGTGAATTTTATGATCAGGCACATCGTGTAACTCTTGGAAGGTGACCAAAACACCTGGGATAATGCCCGAAGCACCAGCCGTTGGAGCAGCTACAACACGCCCCATGCAGGAGTTCACCTCCTTGGCAGCAAGCGCTCTAGAAATGAGCACCTGAAATTCTTTACTCAAAACGGTTACAGGATGATTGTACACTTTCTTTGCTCCGTTATTGATCATACCCGACCGCGAAGTCATATCTTCGGTGAGTCCAGTCTGCACAGCTTCTTTCATCACCGTATAAGCGTTATCTAAACTCGCCCAAATAAACTCTTCAGTACGTTGCTTTTGTTGCACCTCGTATTCAATTACGGGTTCAAAAAGCTTCATGTCGTTGGCCTCACAATAGGACTTCCAACCTTTAAAATCTTCGAATAGAAAGCTCATAACTGTATACCTTTTTTGCAAAGCTAAAGGAATTTAAGCAAAGGATAGAATAAGTATTGACTAAGCTAAAATGGCATTCATTTATGCTTACCCAGAAACGCTCTAAAGGTCAATCGATAGGTTTGACTCACAGGAAGATACTCACTTTTGATTCTTACTCTATCACTCGCCACCACTTCAATATGCTGCGTATTAATAATATAAGATTGGTGAATCCTTACGAAAGCCTTTTGAACAAGGTCCTGCTCCAAATCTCTCATATTCATCAGACTCATAATCTTTCGATTTTTAGTAATAAACATCACGTAGTCCTTCTGACCTTTGATATAGAGAATATCGTTCAATTTTACTTTCACCAAATCTCGCCCATCCTTCACAAACAGGAAGTCATCTTGGGATGAATTGTTTAATGAAATGGTAGGTTTTTCAACGGGAAAAGAAGTGAATGCCTTGTTTACTGCTTTCAAAAAGCGAGGGAAATCGAAAGGCTTGAGCAGATAGTCGATGGCATCCAATTCGAAACCATCAATCGCATATTCGGCAAAAGCGGTGGTAAAAATTACTTTAGGGCGATTACCAAGCGTTTTCAGTAAATCAATCCCGCTAATTCCCGGCATTTTAATATCCAAGAAAATTAAGTCCGCTTGATTGTGGTTAAGAAAGGAAAGTGCATCCAAACCATTAGAGAAATCGCCCAAAACAGAAAGCTGTGGAACTCTACTACAATAGTCTAGCAACAGTTTGCGAGCAAAAGGCTCATCATCAATAATTACGCAACGAATCTTCACGGTAAGTCTAAGCTAAGTGAAATACTGAACTTTTCCTTTTCAGGCCGAATTTCCAAGCGATGCTGATGCGGATAGCTCAAGGCCAATCGCCTTTCCACATTCTTCAAACCAAAACCCGAAGGCCCATCTTTTTCTTTCTCTATAGGATTCACACTATTTTCAACCTTAAAAATCAACTGTTTAGGCGTAGAAGAAAGCTTCACCTTGATCCAGTTTTCGGTTTGTTGGTCGCTGATACCGTGCTTGAAAGCGTTTTCTACGAAAGGGATAAAAATCAAGGGTGTAATTTCAATTTGTTCATCCACCTCATTTGTGTCAAAACTCAATTCAAAACGATTATTAAGCCTAATACCCTCGAGTGCCAAATAGTCTTTGATATAGTTAATTTCCTTTGAAAGCGCCACTTTAGGTTTATTAGAATCATAAATCATGTACCGCATAATGTTAGACAGTTTTACAATCACCTCAGTAGCCTGATCACTTTTAATCTGTGTCAAATAACTCAAGTTATGGAGCGTATTGAACAGGAAATGAGGGTTAATTTGTGCTTTTAGGTAATTGAGTTCAGCAGTCAATTTCTGGTTTTCCAGTTCGCGCTTTTTGTTCTCCAATTCAAACCAGTCTACCGCAAACTTGATCATTCCCGTGAAAATCATAAAGCTCATTTCGTCCCAAAGCGTGCTCACAAACCTTGCCCAGCCAAAAGTTTCATAATAATCGGAAGGTGGATATTTGATCAGCACTGCATTTTCAGCCAATACCTGGAAGAACATCACTACAGTAATGGCCAATACCAATTTGAGCACGTATTTCTTGATGTTCTTACTTCTGAGCAGATCAGGAAGAATGAAAAAATAGTGGGTATAACTCAGAATAATGTGAAAGAACATTGGCAAAGCGATACGCACAAAGGCCACTTCTGCAGGCATAAAAACCGTGAAGTCATAGAATTTATAGCTGAAGAAAAGTAGCCAAAAGCTAAAGTTCAGCCAAAAAATCCGATTCCTTAAAAAGTTGGGTTTCATTAGCACTAAAGTATCCATTCTCGATGGTTTTGAGAAGTACACCATCAACTCTCGATCAAATAATCGATGATTTGTACGTTTTAATCTACATCTCGGCTTCAACTACCTTAAAAGTACAGATTGTCGACTTTCACGCACAGAGAGTATATTCATCCATCATTTTATAAAGAAAAATGGGTCTTTAGCATCCATGAAAAAGACAACACAAATTCTAATTCTTATCTCCATGATTTTCTCATGGCAATTAAATGCTCAAGTCGTTGATACCATTCGCGTAGGTGATCATTTTAAGATGATAAATCAGTTGGAAATGGGCACAACAAAGGATATTATTTTTACTGAAGTGGCCGGAGTAGTCCGCTCCATCAGCTTGAAAACCAAAACCACAAAAAAAGTGAGCATTAATGGGGTCGACTACTTGGCCTTTACCCACCAATGGGCAACAGGAAATCCTGAAACATCAGGTGATTTTTACTACCTCTGTGAACCAGAAACGTTAAGGCCAGTTCAGCATATTCGGAACACCAAACGCAATGGAAAAGAGGCCTTTAGCTTTCAGGGAATGAAGATTATTGGGCTAGACTCAGCAAATGAGAATTCAAAGCAGGACTTCAGCCTTGACCTTACTGAACCCACTTTTAATTGGGAAATTGATCTTGAAACTTACTCCCTATTGCCAATGAAAGATGGCTATGAAGCCGTTATGAACTTTTATCACCCGGGTGGGTCTGCTCCAAATTTCTACAACCTGAAGGTAATTGGTTCAGAAAAGCTACTATTACCCGATGGAAGCGAAATGGATTGTTGGATTCTATTTACCGATTATGGCGGCACACAGCCCACAAAGTTTTGGTACACTAAAACCAACCAAAACTTTATAAAAATGGAAGGAAAATATAAGCAACTGACAATTCGGAAAGAGCGGATATTTTAGAACGAACAATTCCTATCTTTGCTGCATGGAATTGAAGAACGATCTGATTTTACGTGCTGCCAGAGGCGAAAAGACCGAAAGAACTCCAGTATGGTTAATGCGCCAGGCAGGCAGAATTTTACCTGAATATCGTGCGGTTAGAAATAGCCTTAGTGGATTTATTGAGCTGGTAAAAAACCCTGACTTAGCGGCCGAGGTGACTATTCAACCAGTGGATATTTTAGGCGTAGATGCCGCCATTATTTTCTCCGACATTCTCGTGATTCCAGAAGCCATGGGCTTGCCTTACGAAATGATCGAAAAGAAAGGGCCTTGGTTTCCGAACACCATAAAGTCTGAGGCAGACTTGAAAAATATCAGAATTGCCGATTCTTCTGCCGACTTAGGGTATGTCATCGATGCCATTAAAGTAACCAAAAGAGAATTGGCTGGCCGCGTGCCTTTGATCGGTTTTGCAGGTGCTCCTTGGACAATTTTCTGTTACATGGTAGAAGGCCACGGAAGTAAGACTTTCTCGAATGCCCGAAAAATGCTATACACGCAACCTGCATTGGCTGAAAAACTGATGCAGATGATTACTGACAGTACCATCACTTACTTGAAAGCGCAAATTGAAGCAGGTGCCGATATTGTTCAGGTATTCGATTCTTGGGCAGGTATTTTACCCGCAGATCAATACGAACAATTCTCGATGAAATACATCCGTCAGATTTGCTCAGCCATTACCGAAGTGCCAGTAACCGCTTTTGCCAAAGGAGCTTATTTCGCTAGAAAATCTATGGCCACATTAGATTGTGAAACCATCGGACTGGATTGGAACATGGACATCAAAGAAACACGTGCGTTAATTGGTTCAAACAAAACTTTGCAAGGTAATCTTGACCCTTGTGCACTTTACGGCTCTAATGCCGAAGTGGAGGCAGCCACCAAAAAGATGCTTGATGCTTTTGGGCCAGACCGTCATATTGCCAATTTAGGTCATGGTGTTTACCCAGATATTGATCCTGAGAAGGTGAAAGTATTTGTAAACACAGTGAAGGAATATAGCACTGGGATGAGAAATTAACCTCAGAGATAGCTTTTAAAACAGCATTTGATTCTTAAGCGTTTGGAGCACCATTTTCTATAGAAAGCTTAGAGTCATTAGTCTCTTTCAAATATCACTTGCATTGTGTTAATTGGTTATTCAATCTTAAGCTATGAAAAGACCTTACCAACTCTCTCTGTTAGCATTTTTGTTGCTAGCCCTGTCTGCTTTTACTTTTAAAACCGACCCTGCACCTACTTTAAAAGAAAGAATCATTGAACTCTCCAAAAAAGTGGAGCCTAAGGTGATTGAATGGAGACATCACATTCATGAAAACCCTGAACTTTCCAATCGTGAGTTTAAAACGGCTGCCTACATCACAACTCACTTAAAGAGTTTGGGTATTGAAGTACAAGAAGGCGTGGCTAAAACAGGAGTCGTGGGAATTCTTAAAGGAGGAAAACCCGGGCCAGTAATGGGCTTAAGAGCCGATATTGACGGCCTTCCTGTAAAAGAAAGGGGCAATTTGCCATGGGCATCTAAAGCCATAGGCGAATATCAAGGCGCTGAAGTGCCGGTGATGCATGCCTGCGGTCACGATACACATGTAGCCATTTTAATGGGCGTGGCCGAAGTGCTTTCACAAGTGAAAGCTGATTTAAAAGGCACCATAAAATTCATTTTTCAACCTGCAGAAGAAGGTGCTCCTGCTGGTGAGGAAGGTGGTGCCGACTTAATGGCGAAAGAAGGCGTTTTAGAGGGGATGGATGCCATTTTTGGCCTACACATTAATGCACAAACGACAGTCGGGCAAGTAAAATATCGTCCCGAAGGAATTATGGCAGCTGTCAATAGTTTCGAAATTAAAATCAAAGGGAAGCAGACGCATGGTTCTACACCTTGGACAGGCATTGACCCGATTGTAACAGCAGCACAGATCATTAATAATGTTCAGACTATAGTGAGCAGAAGTATGCCTCTGACGACTCAAGCAGCCGTAGTTTCATTTGGTAAAATTGAGGCGGGTGTAAGAAGCAATATCATCCCAGAAGAAGCCACTTTGGTAGGTACCATTCGTACTTTGGATGCTGGCATGAGAGAAAGACTTTTCGAACGTCTTCGCACCATCGTAAAGAGCACTGCTGAAAGTAATGAGGCGGAAGCCACCTTGTACATTGACAAAGGTTATCCTATCACCTACAACGATCCACAACTCACCGCGAAAATGGCGGGTACATTTGTAGATGTAATGGGTGCCGAAAACGTAACACCCAACATGAATGCCATTACGGGAGCAGAAGATTTCTCGTTCTTCCAAGAAAAAATTCCGGGGCTCTATTTCTTTATCGGAGGCGCTCCAAAAGGAGTAGATCCTGAAAAACAAGCCCCTCACCATACACCAGATTTTTATGTGGACGATGCCGGAATGCTAACAGGCATCAACTTATTGAGCAGAATGGTGGTAGATTATCCTGAGGTGAAGATTTCGAAAAAGTAATTAGAAATAAAGAAGCTTTCCGAAAGTTTGAACTTTTGGAAAGCCTTTAATTAATTCAGAATCTTATTGTCTTCGGCTTCTTCCATCAAGTCTGCTTTATTGATGGGCACAACGCCTACATGTTCGCAAACCAAACCGCCCGCCAAATTGGCCAAGGCCGCAGCCTTTTGAGCCGACATGCCCACCGCCAATGCACAAGCCATAACACTGATTACTGTATCGCCAGCGCCAGATACATCAGAAATATGGCGGATATGGGCAGGGATAAGGTGTGTTTCGCCATTGTCTTTAATGAAAACCCCGTATTCAGAAAGGGTCACCATTACCATTTTGGCGTTCAATTTAGACTGAAGCAAAATCACTCCATCGCGCACTGAATCCATAGTTTTAGGATCCACTTGAATGTTAAGGCCTTCTCTTAATTCTTTCAAATTGGGCTTGAAAAGGGTCACCCCTTTATAGTCCATAAAGTTGCGCTTCTTTGGGTCAACCACGGTAGGAATATTCAATCGAGAAGCTTCCTTAACGGTTTCCTCAATAATGGTGGCGTTGATCACCCCCTTATCGTAATCTTCAAAAACCACCACATCGCAATCGGGCAATAAGCGCTTGATGTTGGCCAATAACTGCGCTTGTTCTGTAGCGCTGAGTTCTTTATCCGTTTCGGTATCTACCCTTAGCATTTGATGGGCTCCTGCCAAAATACGCTCCTTCACAGTCGTATCTCTTTCAGAGCTTGTGATAATTCCGCTGTTGGGAATTCCCTTTTCTTCCAACCTTCTCAAGAAAAACTCACCGTCCAAATCGTTCCCTACAATGGCACATGGAACTGGTGTTGCCCCCAAGGCTTGAATATTCAAAGCTACATTTGCAGCCCCTCCCAAACGCTTCTCTTTTCTTTCGGTAAGTACAATAGGTACAGGTGCCTCTGGCGAAATTCTAGACACTTTGCCAAAGACATATGAGTCTACCATTACATCGCCAATCACCAAAACCCTAAGTTTGGAGAAGGCATCGAAAAGAGTTTGAACTTTTGAGTAATCCATTAAGAAAGTTTAGATACTGCTGCTTTAATTCTTGTGATGGCCTCGCGTAAATCTTCTTCAGACGCGGCATATGACAAACGAATGCAATTCGCATCACCAAAAGCATCGCCTGTAACTACCGACACCTGCGCCTTATCCAAAAGGTATAGACTCAAGTCGTCTGCATTATTAATCGTTACACTTCCATCTGTAGTCCCGAAAAGTGCGGTTACATCTGGAAAGAAGTAGAAAGCACCTGTTGGTAAATTGGTTTTAAAGCCAGGCACTTGGTCCAACAAGCCTTTCACGAGATCTCTTCTTCTTAAATATTCCTTCGACATTTCTACTGTTGGAGCAAGGTCCGTAGTAAGCGCAGTTAAGGCCGCTCTTTGGGCAATGCTACAGTTGGCAGAAGTAATCTGCCCTTGAATTTTATTGCATGCCTTGGCCAACCAAAGTGGCGCACCTATATACCCAACTCTCCAGCCCGTCATGGCAAAACCTTTGGCCATGCCATTGATGGTTGCGGTTCTGTCTTGCATGCCTTCTATTGCTCCAATACTTGCATGAGCGCCAGTGTAGTTAATGTGCTCGTAGATTTCGTCAGCAATAACAATAATGTCTTTATGTTTTTTGATTACTTCTGCTATCGCAGTTAGTTCTTCAAGTGTAAACACAGAACCCGTTGGGTTACATGGAGAAGAATATATGATGGCTTTGGTTTTTGGTGTGATGGCTTGCGCCAATTGCTCAGGTGTTACTTTAAAGTCCGATTCGATACCGCCCTTTACATAAACAGGCACGCCACCTGCCAATTCTATTAGTGAAGAATAACTCACCCAGAATGGGGAAAATACTACCACTTCGTCACCTTCATTCAACAAGGCTAAAAATACATTGGCGATGGATTGCTTGGCTCCATTAGAAACCACAATCTGATCAGGTGAATAATCTAAGTTATTTTCGTTTTTGAATTTAGCGGAAATCGCTTGCCTAAGGTCTAAATAACCATTTACAGGAGGATAGGCAAAATACTTTCCTTCATCTATCGCTGCCTTAGCACCCTCTTGAATATGCTTTGGAGTTTTAAAATCAGGCTCGCCCAAACTCAAGCTGATGACGTTAATGCCTTTTTCTTTTAGCTCTCTGGCTTTGGCCGCCATGGCTAATGTGGCCGATTCGGCCATGTTCTTTACTCTATCAGATACCATTGTAGACATGCGATTAATTCAATGTGGGGCAAAAGTAGCTATTTATAGATTGTTGTGCCAAAAACCAGATGGATTGTTATCTAATTCCACAGGTGATGGAATCAAAACGAAAGAAAATTTCTCGATTGTAGAAAATATTACCATTGCCTAAACCACAACATCAACACAAAAAAGGCTTCTGGGGCTAAAATTTAGATGATTCTTCGGTTTGGCACGATTATCACATATAGACTAACCAAACGACATGGTTATGAAAACTTTAGAAACTAGCCCAGAAAAATTGAAAAGAGTAATTCAGAAAATTGCTGACGCAGCTAAGATTGCCCACTTCATGAACAAGCTTGCTGTATCAGAAGATTCTAAGGATTACTTCGCCATTCACGAAAATAATTTATCAAACACAAGGGCTTTGCTTTTCAAAAGCATTGGTGCCTCTACCAAAGACCTACACATTTTGTACGGAACCAATTGGGCACCCGCATTAGTGTATGTTCAAATCCGTTTTTGGAAATACAACGATTTAGAAATGATTGACTTGTTAAAAGAAAAAGTACACAAAGCCTTGGCTGAATTAGATGAAGTAGCTTCAGTACCACACGAAGCCATTAAAATGAGTGATTTGAACGAAGCTTCAAACAACTTAAGTATACTGTTATCAGCCTTGAACACCCAGCGTTTTTACGCATCGGGTATATTAAGCGAAATCAATTAGGCTTCAAGCCGTAGCTATAGATGACGAAGGGCGATCATATCGATCGCCCTTCGTGTTTTTATGTCTGTGCTGTTGAGGCAAATTTACTTGTACTCAGAACGGGTCATAATACTTCGACCCAATGTAATTTCGTCAGTATATTCCAATTCTCCGCCCATAGGAATTCCACGGGCAATCGAAGTAATCCGCACCTCAAATTCTTTTAGCCTTTTAGTGATATAAAAAGCAGTAGTGTCGCCTTCCATGGTCGGGCTGAGTGCTAAAATTACTTCTTCTATTTTAGGTTCGCTGGTTTGAATGCGTTCCACCAAAGAGTCAATATGAATATCACTTGGCCCAATGCCTTCAATCGGAGAGATGACGCCTCCCAATACATGATAAAGTCCTCTGTACTGCGCTGTATTTTCAATGGCCATTACATCTGGCGTATCGGTCACTACACAAACTGTAGATAAATCACGCTTGATGGTGCGGCAGGTACAATCCGTGGTATCGGAAATAATATGGCAGGTGCCGCAGTACTTTATTCCATCACGCAATTCGTTGAGTGCAGTGGTTAAATGAGCAGTACTGATGGGGTCTTGTTTTAATAAATGAAGTACCAGCCTTAAGGCGGTTTTCTTTCCTATGCCCGGAAGTTTAGAGATTTCCTCAATGGCATTGTCGACAATTTTGGGAGGGAAGTTCAAGTTGAGTTATGATGTATATCTTTCTAATTATAACACAGTGGCCGTAATTCCGGCAGAAAGAATACTTTCACACATCGGCTTTAACTCTGTAAAAGAGCCATTTTTTACGGTGCATTTTCCCTTATAATGAATCAACATTGTGCACTGTTCTGCTTGTTCTGCAGTGTGTTTACATACCTTGACCAGAATATTAATGACATGTTCAAAGGTGTTGAAGTCATCATTGAAAACTACCAAATCACATAATTCCTCATCTGTAGTTTTCTCGAGCAACTCGACTAACTCTTCTTCTTGATAACTGAAATTCATGTTGTTAAATTTTTACAAATGTACAAAAAAACACTTGACCCCTAAACTCTAGCTTTGTCAAAATGGTTCGAAAGCCTTTTTGGTGTCCACAGTTTTTTCACGGATATTCAAACTTTAATTTACTAGTTCTTCGGTATGAACCCCACTTTAGTCATTTCAATCATAGGCGGTTATTTTTTACTGCTTATCCTTATTTCTCGATTTACCTCGAAAGGAGCCGATTCTGCTACTTTTTTTACAGCCAATAAACAGTCGCCTTGGTATTTGGTGGCCTTCGGAATGATTGGCGCCTCCTTATCGGGGGTTACCTTTATTTCTGTTCCGGGCGAAGTAGGAAACAGTTTTTTCTCCTATTTTCAGGTAGTCCTCGGTTATGTAGTGGGTTATATTATCATCGCTACGGTACTCATTCCGCTCTACTACCGCCTAAACCTAGTTTCTATTTATACCTATTTAGAACAGCGCTTTGGGTTTTGGTCATACAAAACGGGTTCGTTTTTCTTTATGCTTTCTCGCACCATTGGGGCTTCCTTCCGCCTGTTTTTAGTGGCCAGTGTACTTCAGATTGCACTTTTCGACAGCTATGGTGTTCCTTTTTGGGTTTCTGTACTTGTAACCATCGCCCTTATTTGGGTCTATACTTTTAGAGGGGGAATTAAAACCATTGTATGGACAGATACACTGCAAACCTTCTTTATGCTGTCAGCAGTGGTGGTCACTATTTATATCCTTACCAAAGAAATGGGCATTGGGGTTGGCGATGCCATAACTCAAATCCAGGAAAGTGATTACTCCAAAACCTTCTTCTTCGATTGGAACAACAAAAATGATTTCTTCAAGCAGTTTATTTCTGGGGTTTTCATTGCCATCGTTATGACGGGACTGGATCAAGACATGATGCAGAAAAACCTGACCTGCCGAAGCTTGAAAGACGCCCAAAAGAATGTATTCTGGTTCACTATTGCATTGGTTATGGCCAATATACTTTTCTTAGGCATGGGCGCTTTGCTCTATATCTACGCGGGCCAAAATGGAATTGAAATCCCGACAAGAACAGATGATTTTTATCCTTTAATCGCACTGAATCACCTCGGTACTTTTGGAGGAATTGTATTTCTATTGGGCATTGTGGCTGCGGCTTACTCCAGTGCAGACTCTGCCCTCACTTCGCTTACCACAGCATTCTGTGTCGACTTTTTGAATTTTGAAAAGAAAGAAGAGTCAGTAAAGAAACCCATTAGACTTAAAGTACACTTGGGTTTTTCTGTGTTGCTTTTCATCGTCATCATTATCTTCAATGCCATTAACGACAGCAGCGTAATTAGCGCTATTTTCAAAGTAGCTGGCTATACCTATGGTCCATTATTAGGCCTTTTCAGCTTTGGCTTGATGACCAAGTTGAAAGTAAGAGACAATTTGGTACTGCCCGTTTGTTTGCTTTCACCAGCCATATCTTACCTGGTAGATATGAACTCAGCAGCCTGGTTCAACGGTTTTGAATTCGGGTTCTTTATCCTGATTTTTAACGCAGGCCTCACCTTTTTAGGAATGTTGTTGATATCAAAGAGAAACTAGCTTTTTTCAAGTTACATATCTGCCACTGACCTAAAGTTAATACCTCTTACTCACTTAGATTCTGAAAACTACATTTCGTGTGTAACTTCACAAAGTATTTAAAGCCAAGCAATTATGACACAAGCGCTTCGTAACACCTTATTGCCTTTCTTTCTGCTAGCCGCAGGTATTATCACCGCCTCTTATTTCATCATTAATTCTGCACAGTTTAAAGAAATGCCGAGCCTATTGGCGATGGCCTCAACCTTAGACATTACACTGCTAATTCCAGGTATCTATTTCCTTTTTATTAGGAAGAAGGCTATCCCCAAGATCACTGTTATTCCAGTGTTTGTTCTCAGTTTTATTACAGCGAGTATTTTGTTACCCAAAGAACATCATCAAACGCTTTCTGTTATTGAGTATGCCATTCCGATTATTGAATTATTCGTTATAGGTTTTACCATCTATAACATCCAAAAAACCATTAAAGCTTATAAATTTCAAAAAAGTGAATATCAACATTTAGGCTTTATAGAAACGGTAAATCAAGCCACAGAAAGTGCTTTTGGAAAAGGTACGTTTGCTAACGTTCTGGCCACAGAGATTTCGATATTTCATTATGCTATTCTAGGGTGGAAAAAAAAGATTGAAACCAAAACTTCTACTTATTTTACATACCATAAGGAAAACGGCTATATCGCCTTTATGGTCACCATTGCGTTAGTGCTCATTGCTGAGACCGTAGTCCTGCATATTTGGTTAGCGAGCTGGAGCAATGTGGTTGCATGGGTATTGACTGGAATAAGCATTTATTCTTCCTTCTTTTTAATAGGTGACCTAAATGCTGCACGCCTGCGTCCCATCTTTTTCACTGATGAAGGAATCGTTTTTCGAGCTGGTTTGCGGTGGAGAACCACAGTTTTATATAGCCAAATTGAGGCTGTTGAACTTAAGACACCAGACAAGGAAAATGAAGAATTTCAAAATTTTTCGCTAACAGGAGACCCAAATGTTCTATTGACTTTCAATACTGAAATTGATGCAAAAGGACTCTATGGTTTAAGTAAAACCTTCACCAAGCTGGCCATTCATTTAGATGATAAGCTTGGCTTTAAGGCAGAAATAGAGAAGCATATTTAGCGTTAATCTTCCCCAACAATCCTTTTTCTCAATTTAACCACGCGGTCTTTGCTGCGTTTTCTCATGTTGAGGGCCTCCACTGATAAGGAGAAGAAAACCGCAAAGTAGATATAGCCTTTTTCGATGTGTTCGCCTAGACCTTCGAGCACCAACATAAAGCCAATCAAAATCAAAAATGACATGGCCAGCATTTGCAGCGATGGATGTTTGTTGATAAAAGCACTGATTTTCCCTGCTGCAGACATCATAACAATCATCGCCAAAGTAACTGCAATGATCATGATCAAGACATGCTCGGTAAGGCCCACAGCGGTTAGAATAGAGTCAAAAGAGAAAACAATGTCCAAAGCAACTATTTGAAGAATCACTTTACTGACAGTAACGCTTTTACTCTTTTTTACATGATGCTCATCTCCTTCTAAAGTATGGTGTATTTCGGTGGTGCTTTTTCCGATGAGAAACAGACCTCCCAAAATTAAAATCAAGTCCTTTATGCTCACCGGATGATCAAGTACGGTGAACAAAGGTTCTGTGAAACCGATGATCCAGCTAATGCCTAAAAGTAAACCAATCCGCATGATCAAGGCCAAAGCCAATCCAATATTTCGTGTTTTCTTACGGTCAGCTTCTGGCAGACGATTCGACACGATCGAAATGAAAATGATGTTATCGACCCCAAGAATAATCTCTAAAAAGGTAAGGGTTAATAGTGCGATAAGACCTTCTGAGCTAAGTAATACTTCCATTCCTAAATTGTATGTTTATTGATGAGGGAGAGGCACGTAATTTTCTTTGGCGTAATTCAGAATGGTTTTGTTAGTAAACCTCCAAACAGCCCTTTCCATTTCCTTGCTCTTTTTGTCCAGTGTAATATAAAGCTTCAGGTTAACGGTATCTCTTAGAATATGAAAGATTCTAAGACTGAATTTTTCAAGATTGATACTCGGAAACTCCGATTTAAGCGCTTTGACAATGTAGTCTTCAAGGTCATCTGGGTTGCCCAATGTCTGCCTGTCCATTTCAAAATCAAAGCTTAGTTTTTTGAAATTCTTTTTACTCGTGTTCACCACATTATGCGTAACGAGCAAGGTATTCGGCACATAAACAATTTCATCTTCATCGTTCAATAAAACCACGTTGAGCAAGGTAATATCAGTGATTCGGCCACTGAGCTCTTCAATAACAATATAGTCGTTCAGTGAAAGCTGATTAGAGAACATCAGGATGAATCCGTTGATGGTATTGGCAATATAATCTTTAGAAATAATAGCAATGGCTGCTGCTACAATACTGATGGAAGTAAAAAACTCCTTGGCATTCAACTCAAAAAAAGCCAGCAAAGCAAAAAGCAATATAACAATGTGTAGTATTGCCGAAATTCCGTTGATCCCCAAAATGAAGTTATCCTTAAAGTCAGTTCCCTTCTTTTTTCGCTTTAGGTAGAAATAGACCATCAAAATACGACCAAGTGATACGAGAAGTATACCTGAGATGTAAGAAATAGCCGCAGGCACTATCCTTCTACCGAAGAAGCTACTCTCATCAAAATCTGGCTTGCCCCAGAATCTCCAAATCAATATGACCACTAGTAAAATCAGTTTCAGGAAGAAAAACAATCGTTTTCTTCCTTCTTTTTTGGCCTGATTGATAGGCTTATTTGTTTTTACTCTCGTCTTAATCATTCATCTAAATCTGTTGCAAAATTAAAGGAATTTCGAACCAAAAAAGTTTAAAGTTCTAACTCTTTAATGGGCTCCCAATACACCTCTTTAAACCCCTCAATTTTATCATCGTTCACTTTTACTCCTTCGGCTTCCAAACGTTCTTGCATCAGGCTAGGTGTCTGAAAATGGTGGCGGCCGGTTAAAACGCCAGCTCGATTTACCACCCTATGGGCAGGAACATCACTTAAGCCATGAGCGGCATTCATCGCCCAGCCCACCATTCGAGCGCCACTCTTTGTGCCTAAGTATTCGGCAATGGCTCCATATGAAGTAACTCGCCCGGCAGGAATGAGTTTAACTACTTCGTAAACATTATTGAAAAAATTGCTGTGGTCTTTTGCCATGAGGTAAATTTGGGCATTCTGATCAACGGAAACAAAAAATGGAACCTGTTACAGTGCCATTTTCCTACAATGCGTTAAGCTTCGATTAGCCACCTCCACCAAAAATGCCAAATACGCCCATCATATTGAGAAGCACAATGAGTATAACCAGCGGACATACGTAACGGATGAAAAACACAAAGGCATTTGAAGCAAATGTGTTGGGTTTCCAGCCGGGTGCTCCCATATCAATTTCAGAAACGATATTCTTGATTGGCATTTTCCACGCCACATAAATACAAGTCACCAAGGCCACTACCACAATAAAGAAGGTGCCGAAGAAGAAGTCGAGAATATCTTGAAAGCCAGTGTAGGTCGATCCGAAAACTGTAACGTTCATTTCTGAGAAAAATGCTGAGCCCCCTTGCGAAAGCGCTGAGGGAATTCCCACAATGAAAAGTAAAATACCCACTACCCAAGCCGATTTGTTTCGGCTCCATTTTTTCTCATCCATAAAATAAGAAGCGGGCACCTCTAACATAGAAATAGAAGATGTAAGCGCAGCTACCATAAGTAATAAGAAGAAGAATGCCCCTATAATTGCTCCTCCAGGCATATGGCTAAAAATATCGGGAAGCACCTGAAATACCAAAGTTGGGCCAGCGGCAGGGTCTTTTCCAAAAGCAAAAACCGCAGGGAAAATCATAAAGCCAGCAAGCAAAGCCACACCAGCATCCATAAAACCAACCCAAACACCACTGCTCACAATATTGGCCGTTTTAGGCAAATATGAGCCGTAAGTAATCATAATCCCCCAGCCAATACTCATCGAGAAGAAAGCTTGACCCAAGGCCACCAGAAATGTCTGACCTGTAATTTTACTAAAGTCTGGATTTAAGTAGAAGTCCACCCCTTTCATTGCGCCTTCTAACGACATACTTCTAATCGCTACAATGAGAATGAGTAAAAAGAGAACAGGCATTAATATTTTAGCTGCCTTTTCAATCCCCCCGGAAATTCCTTTCCGGACAATCAGAATCGTAATTAATGTAAACAAGCCCATTAAAGGGATAGTGTTCATTGGATTGGCGGCAAATTCTTCGAAAGGAACTTGACTACCACTTAGCGATTTGAAAATATAGCCAATCGTCCAACCAGCAATATTCCCATAATAGGAAAGGACAAAAAAGCTCACTAACAAAGCCATAATGGCACCTAAGCCCATAAAGATAGGGTTGGCACCCGTATCTTTAAATGCACCAATGGTACCCTTCTTTGTATACCGGCCAAAGCCCATTTCTGTAAAGAGCAAGGGCACTCCAATAAGGACTACACAAAGCAAATAAACCAAAACGAAGGCTCCGCCTCCATTCTGACCTGTGATGTAAGGGAATCTCCAGATGTTCCCTAACCCGACAGCTGAACCGGCAGCAGCCATGATAAACCCAAATTTGGATCCCCATTGACCTCTGCCCTCATTACTAACGTTAACCGCCATAATCTTAAAAATTGAGTTGAGTGTTGAAAAAATTAACGTAGAATATTGAGAATTTTCCACCTAAAAACCTAGCGGTTAGACACCTACGGCAGACTAATTAATAAAACCAGATTTACCGCAAGTCAAGTTTTAGAATAGAAAATCAGTCTAAGGCTTGGGTTTTAATTTCAAAAAACTACCTTGTTGGGCTGGAAAAACGATTTTTCTTAAACTTTAAACAAAACTTACAGGTAATTGAGCACGCAAGAAAAACCAGAAGAATTTAGTAATCGGTGGGGAATTATTTTAGCCGCTCTAGGGATGGCCATAGGTGCTGGTAACCTTTGGCGCTTTCCGAGAATAGCTGGAGAGTACGGTGGCACATTCATTATTTTATGGATGTTCTTCCTAGTTGTATGGTCCATCCCGCTGCTTATGGCCGAACTGGCGATAGGTAAGTATTATAAAAAAGGAACCATAGGTGCTCTAGGCAGATTAGGGGGCAAACGATTTAATTGGATGGGCGTATTTGTTACGCTTGTCACGATGGGAATTGCCTTTTATTACTCAGTAGTAACAGGTTGGTCTTTTAGGTATTTCCTACTCAATACTCAGAACTTAATAGACTATATTTTTGGCTCAGGAACTATGAATGCAAAGTTCGCAGATCCTGATGTCCACTACATGGATAATTTCTGGGCTCAACTATCTAACTCCAGCTGGCAGGCAGTCGTTTGTTATATGTTTACAATCGCCATAGCCATATGGGTTTTGGGAAAAGGAATTAAACAAGGCCTAGAGAAAGTAAACAAAATACTTATCCCAACCCTGTTTATTCTACTCATGATAGTGGCAGCTTTTGCTATTCAATTGCCAGGTGGAATTGAAGGGCTTGAATACTTATTTACGATTAATGTCGAACTCTTCAAAGACCCAAATATTTGGATTCAAGCCATTACTGACTCCGCTTGGAGCACTGGGGCAGGCTGGGGTTTAATGATTACCATTGGTTCATTTTCACGAAAGAAAGAAGATGTTACACTTAATACATTCTTAGGAGCCTTTGGGAATAATTCGGCAGCCCTATTGGCAGCCATGGCAATTTTACCAGCCGTATTTGCAATGTCAGCAACATCGGGTGAAGCCATTGATTTTTTACATGGTGGGAATACAGCTTTAGTATTTACAGTTCTCCCTCAGCTCTTTTCTCAAATGACTGGAGGACCTTTCTTATCTTGGATTTTCTTTGGTGCATTTGCCATGGCAGCTTTTAGCTCTATACTGCCAATGATGCAATTAATCATTAAGAACTTAACCGACTATAGTATATCTAAAAAACGAGCCGCATTAATTACTGGCGCAGCTTGCTTTATCATTGGTTTCCCTTCAGCATGGAGCCTCGCAATATTCGAAAATCAAGATTGGGTTTGGGGCGTAGGCCTATTGGTGAGTGGTATCTTTATTTCATTTCTCATTATGCGTTACGGTCCAGCTAAATTCAAGCGAGACTTTATTGATGATAATTCAGATTTCAAAGTCTCTGCTAAATACTTCTCTGCGATGATCTATTTCATCTTTTTTGCTGGACTTTTCTTGGTCTACTGGTGGATGGATCAAGGATACAGTGAGTATCCATGGTTCGATGCGGACGGTAATTGGAATGTGTTCGATACGTTTAGTAATGCTTCAATCGTAACACAGTGGGCCATTGCCCTCATCGTTGCCATTGTATTTAATGGGTGGTTCTACAAAAAATTCGTAAAAAAATGAGTCAAGCAGCAATAATAGGAATGATCATATGTTTAACGATTACCTTCGGAGGTTTTATCACCTTCCTAATGATCGCGCTTAAATCTGATAAGAAAAAATCTGATGCAGGTTTAGAAGAATAAGTCTAAAGTTAACGGCTGGCTATTTGTTCTGAAACAATGGCTATCCCTTCGCTAAAAGTATGAGGCTCGTACCCCAAAACGGTGCGGGCCTTTTCTATTAACAAGCCCGTTTTTGGTGGTCTTTTGGCGGTTTGGGTAAAAGTTGAAGCGTCTGCTTTTTGCATCGTGGCAGTATTTAAGCTGAAGAACTTGGCGGTCTCAATTGCCATTTCATAAGGCGTAAGTAAATCACTACCACTAATATTGAATGTACCTTTCGCTTTTTGTTCCGAAATTAACAAACAGCCTTTGGCCAAATCCTCTGCTAAAGTGGGGCTTCGCAATTGATCATCCACCACTTTGATTTCTTTGCCATCTTCCAAACTATTTTTCACCCAAAGAATAATGTTAGAACGGCTCATATCATGTGCAATACCATACACTAAAACGGTGCGAGCGATGGCCCAATCAATTTTACTGTCTTCTAAAATACGTTCGGCTGCAAGCTTGCTTTCTCCATAATAACTAATGGGATTGGCTTCAGCCTCTTCATCATAAGGGCCACTTTCTCCATCAAAAATAAAGTCGGTAGAAAGGTGTACTAGAAAGGCATTGTACAGTTCGCAAGCTTCAACAATGTGCTCTACGGCAGTTACATTCAAATCCCAACAGGCTTCTTTTTCCAACTCGCATTGGTCCACATTGGTCATGGCTGCAGTGTGAATTATAACCTCGGGCTTGTGCTCTGCGATTACTTCAAGTACTTGATCACGATTAGTGATATCAAGGGATTGGAATTGATATTTTTCTTCTGGAATAGGCAGTCGATTGGCTCCTCTGGCAGTCGCCACCAACTGATGGTTTCCCTCATCTAAAATAAGCTTGACCAGCTTTTGGCCAAGTAAACCATTGGAACCTGTGACTAATATTTTCATTTCTCCTTTTGAGGGTATTCTATTCCGTATTTTTTCGTGATCTCTTTTTTCGACATTTCGACCACAGAAATGGTCATTCTAACTTCTTGGGTTGGCTTGTCTCTTCTGCCTGTCTCTACAGCTGCAATTTTATCAATTACACCCAAACCTTCGACCACCTGGCCAAACACTGTGTACTCACCATCTAAATGTGGTGCGCCACCCATGGTGGTATAAGCTTCCACTTGCTGTGTTGTAAAACCTGGATCTACTTGCGGGCCAAATTCCTGTTCAATCAACTCCTTCGAACCAAAAACTAAGCTTCTTTGTGCCTCCTCAAAATTGTAGGTGGTATCTTCCTGATACTTGGTTACATGGTAATTATACTTCTCATTCAACTCAATGTATTTATCCATTTTGCGCATGCGATCAAAAAAACCATTGAGTTTCAAAAATTCTCTTCTTTGTGCTCTGGTCGTTAAGCCTTCCTGATCGTACACTTCGCCATCGACAATATAAAATTGAGACCCACTAGATTGCTTCTGTGGGTTAACGTTATCTCCCATTCTCGCAGCAGCCAAAGCTCCTTTTATATGGATATATTTCTCTGGAAGAAACTCTGCATCAATTCTATAATCAGCATCGTTCTCCTGGTTTCCTGTTGAAAGATCTCCTGTCTGAATCATGAAATTTTCAATGACTCTATGGAAAATCACAGAATCATATTTGGCTTCTTTGGCCAAACTCAAAAAATTGGTTTTATGTAGTGGAGTATCGTCATACAAAACCGCAGTCATGTCTCCGTAAGGAGTTGAAATCACCACTACCTCATCCATTTCCGTATCACAGGCTGAAAAAAACAGGCTGAAAGTAAGTAAGAAAGCTAAGTTTAAAAAGGTCTTTTTCATCGCTAATTATTGATAAACTGGTCCGTATTTTTTCACTATTTCAGTTCTTGGCATTTCTTCTACTGAAATGTACATGCGCACATCTTCAAAAGGCCTATTGTTTCGATCAACTCCAACCGTAGTAATTGAGTCAATCACTTCTAAGCCCTGAATTACCTGACCAAAAACCGTATACTCATCATCCAATGGAGGGTAGCCGCCAAGTGTAGTGTAAGCCCCTACTCTTTCTTCAGGCATTTTTATCGTAATTCCAGTTGCCTCACTGAGCTTATCTGCTAATTCCATTGCTTTAATTCTGAAAGACTCGTCTCCTCCTTCGTTAAAAGAATCTTCCAACTCCTGATTTAAAGGGTTATCAGGGTCGTTCCTTCTCAAATTGGATATCGATTGCGACAAAGCCTGCATGTCAATACCTGTTTCTTGTTCAGAGAACACTCTGCCTTGCACAATAAAAAACTGGCTTCCACTTGATGATTTCTCTGGGTTCACTTGATCAGGCTGTCTAGCTGCTGATAAGGCTCCTTTTTTATGGAAAAAGCTTTTTACAAACTCCGCAGGAATGGTATAACCTGGTCCACCGGAACCTAAACGAGCACCAGATTCGGCACCTTTTGAATTAGGATCTCCGCCTTGAATCATAAAACCGGTCATTACCCTGTGAAACAAAAGGCTATCGAAAAAGCCTTCTTTAGCTAGTTTGATAAAGTTTTCTTTGTGTTTCGGGGTTTCATCATAAAGAATGGCCTTCATTTCACCCATGTCGGTTTTGATGGTGACCAAAAAATCATTGCCCGATAGTTTCTCGGAATTTGTTCCTCCACAAGAAGTAATCACCGCAATTAACAAGGCCATTGTGGCTAGCTGTAGATAGTTTTTCATTCGATAGATAGTTCGGTTTTTATAGATTTCAATATGCGATCTCCGCCCGAAGATAATACTTCTTCCGCAAGTTTTTGTCCTATTGATTTTGCATCTTTTAGCTTACCTATGAACACTTTACGGATCATTTCCTTCCCATCAAGGCTCACTATTCCTCCCGTCATTTGCAGGCTATCGTCTTTGATTTGCGCCAAACCAAAAACAGGGATTGAACATCCCCCATCCATGGTTTTCAAAAAGGAGCGTTCAGCCAAAAGACAAACCTCCGTAGGCTTGTGGTTAAGTGCTTTTCTCACCAAGTCCTTTTTGGTTTTACTCAGTCCTTTGTGCACCTCAATGGCGACAGACCCCTGACCAACCGCAGGTGTAAACTCCGTCAAACTCAGTTTCTGAGCAATTTTATCTTCATAACCCATTCGGTGTACACCTGCATAAGCAAGCAATAATGCATCGCATACGCCTTCCTCCATTTTAGCAATTCGGGTTTGGAGGTTTCCGCGTACTGGAACCGTTTTGATATGGGGATAAAAGTGTTTTAATGTAGCAATTCTTCTAGTGGAAGAGGTGCCTATGACCAAATCTCTGTTCTTTAGAGAAGCCTCTTTATTATTGCTAACCAATACGTCATTGGCCAATTCTCTTTCTGAAAAAGAAATCAATTCAAAACCCTCTGGAAGAGAGGACTGCATATCTTTAGCGCTATGTACGGCTATATCTATACTGCCATCGGCCAGCTGTTCTTCAATTTCTTCCGTAAAAACCCCTTTGCTCCCTATTTTGGAAATAGAAACATCTAAGATTTTATCTCCTTTAGTTTCAATGGTGACAATTTCGGTTTCTGCTCCAGCGGCTACCAACTTATCCTCCACAAAGTAAGCTTGCCAAAGCGCCAGCTTACTTCCTCGCGTACCTATTCTAATCTTCATTTAAGCATTCAATTTTGCTTTCGCGCCTCTTTTCTTAGGCTGATTATTCTCAATAAATTCAACGATGGTTCCTGCAATATCTACACCTGTAGCCTTTTCAATACCTTCCAAGCCTGGTGAAGAGTTTACCTCCAACACTAAAGGCCCTCTTGATGATGGCAACATGTCTACACCTGCCACAGAAAGCCCCATGGCATTGGCTGCTTTAATGGCTACAGATTTTTCTAATCTCGAAAGTTTAATGACTTCTGCCGAACCTCCTCTGTGAAGATTCGAGCGGAATTCGCCTTCCATACCTCTTCTGCGCATAGCGCCTACTACTTTTCCGTTGACTACGAAAACACGTATGTCGGTAGCCTTGGCTTCCTTTATAAATTCTTGTACTAAAATTCTAGCTTTTAGGCCGTGAAAAGCCTCTATTACTGATTGGGCAGCTTTTCGCGTTTCGGCCAAAACAACCCCCAAACCCTGAGTACCTTCTAATAATTTAATAATCACAGGAGCTCCACCCACATGCTCTATCAGGGACTTTTCTTCCTTAGAATAATTAGTGAAAGCCGTTCTAGGCATTGGCAAACCTGCCCCAGCCAAAATCTGCATCGATCTCAGTTTGTCTCTAGAACGAACAATGGCCTGAGAATCGGTGGTGCTAAAAACACCCATCATTTCAAACTGACGTACCGTTGCTGTTCCATAAAAAGTAACCGAAGCCCCAATTCTAGGAATTACCGCATCGATCCCCTCCACTTTTTCACCCATGTAGTACACGGCTGGCCCTGCATCTTCAATAACAAGGTCACACTTCAAGTGATCGAGGATGACGGCCTCGTGCCCCCTAGTTTCAATCGCTTGTACCAACCGCTTTGTACTGTAAAGGGCTGAGTTTCGAGAGAGCACTGCAATCTTCATTTTTTCTGGGTTATTGGTTATTCGGCACTGTCGGCCTTAATGTTTTTTGATGTCAATTTTAGCGAAATATCTTTTTGGCTAACATCAACTATAAATCGATTGGTGAGCACCTTACGTCCTAATAGGACAGGGAATTTCATCTTACTACGATCTGATAATGAGAATTCTGTATTGAAGCGCCTCTTCATTATTACCACCGATGTTTTGATAATATAACGCTCTTCTGTTACTCCGTTTGAGCTGCGAATTTTCTTCTTCTTAAATGTAGTTGTGGAAAACTTCCTAGCCTTCTTTTCATGGATTTTATTTCCTGACAATTGGAAATTTAAAGTCGGTACCCCATCCACTTTAGTAAGCTTCACTTTGGAACAATTGATAGAGGATGTGTAGGCACCAGTATCCACTTTAGCGGCTACGCCTTTTAATCCAAATTCTGGCAAATGAATAAAATCTTGCCTTCCAATAAGCTGTAACGGTTTCGACATTCTACTTTTTAGAACGTGCAATTTGGGCAATCGCTAGAGATAAATCAAGGAAGAGGATTTTAGGATTGGCATTTCGTTCTATATGATAAGCAGCTTCTTCTATTTTCGGGACAGCTTCAGCGATTTTTTCAGTATTAAAGACTTTACCAAAGTTAGCCACGAAACCTTTTTCAGCATCGGGAATCCGTTCCAGTTCGGTTACCTCATACTGATGAATCAGCGTATCGCGCATCACCTTGCTTCCTGTATTGAGCAATCCTTTCTGAAACTCCTTTCCCCCACTCTGAAATTCATCGGCCATTTTAACTAAGGCTTGAAAATCGAAAGTGAAACACAAGCGCATCCATTGTTTAAACTGAACGCCCATGGCGTCTTGGCCTCCCTGCACCAAATGTAAGGCTTCGCGCATATTGCCTTCGGCCAAATAGGTAATTTCTTGTGCACGTTCTGCACTTGTTCCTTCTACTTTACTTACAGTTGAAGAAATATTTTCATCCGTAAATGAAGGGATTTTCATTAACTGAACCCTAGAGCGAATGGTGGTGAGCAGCTTATTCTCATCATTCGATACCATTAGGAAAATGGTTTTAGCAGGTGGCTCTTCTAATACTTTCAGAATTCCGTTGGCCGCATTGCTATTCATCAGCTCGGGCAGCCAAATGAGCATTACCTTGTATTTACCCTCAAAAGCCTTAAGCGAAAGATTGGTGATGATATTTCGGCTTTCCTGACGCGGAATAATCAACTGCTTGTTTTCCCAACCAAAGTGAAAGCTCCAGTCACTTACGTTTCCGTAAGGTGATTTTTGAAGATAATCCCTCCACTCTTTCAAGAATTTTTCGCTGGTAGCGTCTTCCCTTTTTATTTTGGGTGTTGCCGAAGTAGGGAAGACAAAATGCACATCGGGGTGAATGTGCTTTGCCTGTTTTGTGCAGGATGAGCATTCTCCGCAAGCATCGCTCTCTTGCTTGTTTTCGCAATTCAAATAGGCTGCAAAAGCCAGCGCCATTGGTAAGTTGGCTGAGCCTTCCGCTCCTAAAAAAAGCTGTGCATGCGCCACATGATCTACCTTAACGGCTTCAATGAGCTTATTTTTAACTTCTTCTAAACCGGGTATGTCTTGAAAACGCATGTTTATTTTTTATCCCAAGTTCTGTAATGGGTAGTAATTTCAAAAATTCGGTCGATGATCTCCTTTTCGGTATCATCAAAAGTCAAGCCCCTGCGTTGCATTACCGCTTCGGCTACTTCGTAAAATTTTCTTGACTGGAAGGTAATTAAACCGGAAGCACCACCCCAAGAGAAAGAAGGAATAAAGTTTTTCGGAAAACCAGCGCCAAAAACATTGGCACCAACACCCACTACCGTACCCGTATTAAACATTGTGTTGATACCACATTTGGCGTGATCACCCATCATTAATCCACAGAACTGTAAGCCTGTTTGCACAAAACGTTCGCTGGTGTAGTTCCAAAGCTTAACGGGTGCGTAGTTATTTTTCAGGTTGGAAGTGTTGGTGTCAGCACCTAAGTTACACCATTCGCCAATCACTGAATTACCCAAAAAGCCATCGTGCCCTTTGTTGGTAAAGCCGAAAATAACGGAGTTACTCACTTCGCCTCCCACTTTAGAATGAGGACCAACCGTGCTATCGCCTTTAATTTTTGCACCCATATTTACATGCGATCCCTCGCACAAAGCAAAGGCTCCGCTAATAATCGCTCCCTCATGTACCTGCGCATTCTTACCGAAATACACCGGGCCATTTTCAGCATTGATAATGGCTGCGCGAATATTGGCACCTTCTTCCAAAAACACGTTTTCCTTGCCATAAACCACTGTATGCGGGTCGGTGATTGGCTGAGAAGTTCTGCCTTTGGTGATTAGGGCATAATCAGCTTCAATTTGTTCTTTATTGAATTGGAAGATTTCCCAAGGCTGGTTGATCATTCTAAACATGCCTTCAAAAGTCACTTCTTCCAATCCGTTTCCTGAAACAGCCAAAACCGTGCTTTCTGACACCAGTTTAGCATCTGCGGTTAAAGCCAAAATTGCTTCAGATAATTCTTTTGACGGACACAATGCGCCATTCACCTTTACGTTTGTTGGCAAGGCTTGAAACTTCTTTCCCAAATACTCTTGGGTTTCGAAGCCAATGTGAAAGCCATATTTCTCCCACTTTTCGGCAATAGTCAGAATCCCTATGCGAATGCAGGCCACTGGTCTGGTAAAAGTAAAGGGAAGAAGATTCTCCCTGATTTGGGGCGGATCGAAAAGATTGATGTGCATGTAGCAAAAATATAAAAGGCTTTGGATTAAGTATCAATTCTGTGATTATATCTCGCGATTACCAAGAATTTGGAAATTACAATTATTACTCTACATTTGTAGAGCACACTCTAAACAAGTAGAGCATGAATTTATCAAAAAGCGAAGAACAACTCATGAATTATTTGTGGAAGCTGAAAAAGGCTTTCATGAAAGATTTGCTCACAGAGTTCCCAGAACCAAAGCCTGCCACCACAACCGTGGCCACGCTATTAAAAAGAATGAATGACAAGGGCTTTGTGGATTACAAACTCTTTGGAAACTCACGAGAATACTACCCGCTGGTGCGTAAAAGCGAATATTTTTCGCAACACCTCAAAGGGTTTATCAAGGACTTCTTTAATGATTCAAGCACTCAGTTTGCCTCGTTTTTCACCAACGAAACGGATTTGACTACGGAGGAATTGGAAGACCTTAAAAAGGTGATTGACGAACAAATAAAGAAGAAACAATGATTGCGGGCTTATTCGAAATCTTCTTGTGCTTATTAGTACTCTTTGGTATTTATAAGCTGGTTTTAGAGCAAACTGCGCTGCACCGAGTAAAAAGGTTTTACTTACTCTTTGCTTTGGTTTTCTCATTGACCACTCCTTGGCTGAACCTAGAGATCAGCTCCGACAAAATCATAATCCCAACTGGAGAAATGATTTCAGAGACACTTTACGAAGTAGTAGCCAACGAGCAGGCGATGATTCCAGAAGCAGTTAGTCCATCGGAATTCACAGAAGTAAAACCTAAAACGAGCATCAACTATTCGGCTTGGGCAATTGGGGGGCTTTATTTAATAGTTGCCTTAATTCTGGTGATCCGCTTCGGACGGAACATTTACGAGCTGTTTTCTAAGGCTAGAAAGAATACTCGAGTTCCTTACAAATTGGCCGAAGTGGTGCTTCTTCGGCAGCCTACCATCCCTCATAACTTCTTGAAATTCATATTCATGCATAATGAAGACTATGAAAAGGAGGTTTTGAGGGAACAACTTTTAGCACACGAACTAGGCCATGCACAGCAACGACATTCATTAGACATTCTATTGGTAGAGTTGCTTCAAGTGCTGTTCTGGTTCAATCCAATGTATTATTTCTATGCCAAGGCCATTCGGCTGAACCATGAGTATTTAGCAGATGCGATGGTGCTTGGCAAGTTTAACGACATCGCTACTTATCAGCGCCTGTTGCTGAAGTTTGCCAACCGCAATCACAGTACAGAAATGAACTTGGCCTGTCTTTCAAATTATTCATTAACAAAAAAAAGATTCAAAATGATGACACAACAAACCTCTAAAATGGCTGCTCTGGTACGTGTAGCTGTTTTGCTGCCGCTCCTGGTGGTAACCACACTCTGCTTCAGTTTAAAAACTAAGGCCGAAGCTATTATAGGCAGTAATGCGAATGAGCTTATTTACACCATTGAAAACTCCTTATTTCAGGAGAACAAACCAGAATTACTTCCGCTTGCAGAAAGTGATATTTCAAGAATGACTTCTGGTTTTGGTATGCGACAAGACCCCATTTCTAAGCAACAGAAAATGCACCTAGGTGTTGATTTTTCTACCAAAACGGGAACGCCAGTAATCGCTACCGCCTCCGGTACAGTAGAAAAGGTAGAATCTCTAAAAGGTGGTTACGGCAACTACATTCAAATTAAGCATGACAATCAATACCAAACCCTTTATGCGCAGCTCAGTGAAATGGATGTTCAGGTGGGTGATAAGGTAGAAAAAGGACAGCTCATAGGAAAAGTTGGTACCACAGGAATGAGCACAGGCCCGCACCTTCATTATGAGGTAATCAAAGATGGCGAAAGGGTTGACCCGAAAGGTTACTTCACAATGACTCGCCCAGCTCCGCCTACTAAAGAAGCCCAAGCCAATGCGAGCACACCTGCCCCACCTACAAAAGCGCAGAACAATACCAGCAAGCCTGCACCGCCCACGAAAGCTAAAAACAACACGAACAGGCTCGCGCCTCCTAGAATAATAGAAAACGGAAAGATAACAGACCCAAAGAACGCTGCACTATACGACCTAGAAGAACGAAACTTTGCTGTAAATTTTGGAAATGGGTTCAAATATGAAGGAGTTATTTATGATGTTAACAAAGTCGTTTTCTTAAGGAAGAATGAGGAGCCGATCATTAAGAAGATGGACGACTTATCGGCAGAGCAAGTTGAAGCCTTAAAATCCCTGACTTTACCATCCCCCCCTTTCCGCGGAAGACTTGAACTCACACAAGAAATTGTAGACAATTGGAGTGACCCTACCATTTACGGAATTTGGATTGATAACAAAAAAGTAGACAATTCTGTAATGAGTAATTACAAGGCTTCTGATTTCGCCACCTACTTTAAAAGTTTTCTACACCCAAATGCCAAAAAAGGCAAGATTTACGATTATCAGCTCAACCTGACCACTAACGAGAAATACGAAAAAGATAAAATAAGAGCAGCACAACAAAAAGCAGAATGGGAGAAAATAACCAAGGCCTCGCTCGCCAAGCTAGATTTTTAGAAAAACCTGATCAACTCAAATGCACAACAAAAAAGCCCCGACATGTCAGGGCTTTTTTGTTGTTAAAAATCTCCAATTAATACTTTTATGGAGTAAGCGCCTCTTTTGGGAGATGATATATGTAATACATATACACCACTCACCAAGTTGGGGCTGTTCACTTCCACTTCATTTCCAGAAAAGTTCTTAACAGACCAGTGCGACTTGCCATCTCCATCAATTAGGTTCAATTGATGTTTATCATTAAACGGATTAGGGAATTTGACTTTAAATATTCCTTTTGATGGGTTCGGGTAAATGAGTACCAGTTCATTTTTCAATGGCCCATCATCCAAAATAGAGGTAGCCGCCACTGGCTCCGAAACTACAGCGCAGCCAGCGCCTGAAGTTACACGAACAGTATAATTACCGTCATCCGACACCTGCAATGTACGGTTCGTTTCTCCGGCCAATTCAGCGCCATCTTTAAACCATTGATAAGACGCTCCATCGGGTGCGGTAAGCGTACTTCCTTCCACAGTTATTTGTGTACCTGGTAATTCGTTCACAACAAATTCAAAAGGCTTTGATGTACTCGAACAAACACTATTACTAATCACTTTCACAGTATACTGACCCGAATCACTGGCCTCGTAAGTTTGAGAATCAGCACCAGCAATAGCCTCTTCATTTAGAAACCACTGATATTGATCAAAGCCAGCGCCAGCATCCAATAAAGTTAACCCTTCACCACAAACAGAACTATTTGTACCAGAAATCACAAAATCATTATTACACGATTTATACTCTCCTTTTCCAGACAATTCAATAACAAAATCTCCCAAACTGGTTTGAACGGTTAACGCACCAGCATAGTCGTTTTCATCCAAGGGATTAAAATCTACTGAAATTTCATTAGTCTGTCCTACTGCGATTTGACTTGGAGGATTGGAAACTGAAAACACATTATTATCGGTACTAAATCCGGTTATGATCAAGGGTGCATTTCCGTAGTTGGTCATGTTAAATTTTGCAATTCCCGACTCAGCAACTTTCACTGTGTCAAAATCTAACTTTTCTATAAGTGGGCGCATAAGCGCTTCATTAGTTAACTGCATGCTGAAAACTCCTCGCCCTTCAGATGCTGAATAAACAAATTTACCATCACTAGAAAATTCGATATCTCTCAATATTCTAGTCTCAAGTCCTGTATTGGTTAGGTTCCAGGAGGTACCTCCATCCAAGGAAAGATAAACTCCTGACCACCAATCTGCAGCCATAATAATATTGGCATCTAAGGGATGAACCGCCAATGCTCCAAACAAACTATTTACTTCATCAATCGCCACCGTCATTGGTGGGCTAAGGACTTGCGACCAGGTACCTCCACCATCAACCGTTTTCCAAAGCCCATAAAACCTTGTTCCAACATAGATTATGTTCGAGTCTTGTTTTGATATGTCCAAGCTATATAAATTCCTCTCAGGTAGATTATTTGTAATCTCGAGCCAATTACTGCCACCATCTGAAGACTTGAATATCCCCCCTGAACGCAAGGTTATAAACACCTTGTTTTCATCATTTGGGTCAACTCGAATTTGCGTCACATTGAGTTTTCCTCCTAAGCCATTATTAATCACCTCCCAAGTGCCTGACTTACCTCCTTCAGTAGACTTGACCATTCCATAACTACTCTGAAAATCACCTTGAAATCCATCGTAGCCAGCGCCTCCAGATACAATTGTGGAGTTACTCTCAGAAACTGCGGGTCCAGAATCTATCCCCTGATAAGCGAAGCCGGCATAAACCACACTGGGTTTTGAAGGAGCGAAAACTATTTTTCTTGCTCCATTTCGATCTTCCACATCGAGTGGGTCAACTGAAGATGGATGACGATAGACCACTTCCCAACTTTGTCCTCTATCCTTAGACTCAATTATTATGGCTTGGTGTTCATCAGAAACAAACAAATGCGTATCATCAGACGGGTCAATCACAATATCATACCATTCAGGAAAATCAGCCGTTCCGAATTGAACTCCCTTCCATAAGGCACCACCGTCAGAAGAAATGAATGGGCCACTTCTTCCTATGGAAGCCACTACGCTGTGATCTTGATGGCTAACACTGACACTGTGCATCTGAGCTCCCGTGTAACCATTGCTTAAAGAGGTCCATGTAACGCCTGCATCTATACTTTTAAAAACACCTCCACCATAATTATTAATAAAGAGCGTGTTAGGGTCATCAGCGTCTACCGTCATTTCAATCGGGACTCCAGCGATTATACCAACTGGCCCCCACGAGCGGCCAGCCTCGGTTTGCTGATTCCATGTTTCTCCCGAATCATCACTCTTCATAATTACAGCTTCGTTGGCTGCATAGACAATGGTTGGATTTGAGGCGCTAAATTGAATGGCAGTGAATTTTCCAAGTGGCTGTCCGTCACTATCATTAAGCAGTTTAGCCTCCCAAGTACTACCTCCGTCAATGGTTTTATAAATACCTCCATTTTCCCCTTTGAGGAGTTCGGCATTATTACCCGTTCCTACTATGATCTTATTTAGGTCTGAAGGGTCTGCGTGCATTCCACCCACAAATAGGCTCGACATTCCCTGATTGGAATTTGTCCAAGTCGCACCATTGTCGTTACTTATTACAATGCCATCACCAGTAGTATTGAAGGCTTCGCGATCAAAAATACCGGTAGCCAGAACCAGTCTGGTTGGGTTTACATTTGACGGAACCGCCTCCAGCCATCTGGCCAAGCTATTCCCTTCCCATGCTTTTGTCCAATTTGCACCTCCATCTATACTCTTATACAGAATACCTTTTACTTTAGAGAATTCGTCCCCTTGCACAGCAACATCGTACTCGCAACTCATGAAAACGGTTTTAATGTCATCAATTTTTACGATCGTGAAATTTCTTATGGTCAAGCCTTCATCTTCGGTAATACCATTTACCTTGGACACATAGGTTTCTCCTGTATCTGTCGATTTATAGACACCTCGGCCGCCTTGTGTACCCACCCATATTTCGTTAGGGTCGAAGGGGTCAATTGTTAACGAAAAAACGGGGATTGCATCACCTGTCTGGCCTGTTCGCATATCAATCCCATTGTTTGATGAGACCCAAGAAGCGCCTCCGTCTACAGATTTATTTACGCCACTGAAAACGTCTGTCACGAACATTACATTTTTGTTCACAGGGTGGGTTCGAACATTATAGCCAAGACCACCAATTGGGCCACCTGTTTTTTGCCAAGGATTTTGGGCGTTTAGTAAAGTGGAAAACAGTAAGCTGATCAATAGATAGCTAACAAGTCGCATATCGAAAAAATTGTGATTAAAGAATCAATAAACATAACAATAAACAATTGCACAGACAACCCTAAGTCTACTTGGGGGTTCTTTGTGCAGTTGAATCGGACACGAGAAAATGCTATTTTGAAGGAACATATGGAGGCGTATATCCTACAATGCTCGCATCGTAAAGCGATTTCTTAAGAAATAATGTGATTAACCCAACCTCGCTCGAAGTAAGGTTCAGCGGTTTAAACAATGGGGACAACTGATCTAAATGGATCTCCTTACTCTGAGGTTCGCCCGTATTTATATAATGGATTACTTCATCAATAGATGTAAAAGTAGCCCCATGCCCAAAAAAGGCCGCATCTGCCAAGTTATAGAGTTGAGGGGTTTTAAACTTGTACATATCTTCGGGCCTTCTAGTAAAACCACCCCTTCCAAGTCTTTCATTTTTGAAGCCATTGGTTCTGTATGTTCCAATGCCTTTGAGTTCCCCCATTCCTAAAGCATGGAAGTCGACATTGCCTAATGCAGGGTTCGAATGACAACTAACACAGCCCGCTTTACCAAAAAACAGTATTGCTCCCTTTTTTTCATTTCTACTCATCGCCTTACGTTCTCCATCTAGCCATTTTTGAAAAGGAGCTTGATTAGTAAGAAGCGTTCTTTCATACGCTGCTATGGCAAGTGCAGCGGCAAAATCAGTGTGGCGTTCTTCTTCCTCTAAATCGGGAAAGGCCTCAGCAAACAATTCTATGTATTCAGGATAATCTGAAAAAAAATCTTCACCCAAACCCAATCGATGGACTTCAAAAGCTGCAATAGCCTGTGATTCCAGGCCATCAAAACCTAGCTGATTTACAGCTGCTGGAACACTATTTTTCCACTCATTTTCTGTTCCAATATTAGACCCCTTTGCCCCAAACTGACCATCCCAAAATACGGTTTCACTAAAAGCTGAATTAAGAACAGTAGGGGATTTACGCATTTGTACGTCTATCTCCCTTTCTCTGTAGTCAGGGTTTTTCACTCGATCCTCCCCTCGTTTTCCAAAACCTATACCACCATCGCCAATGGATTGGCGAGTTGCCACTTGAAAAGCAGCTCCAGCATTGTGGCAGGTTGCACAGGTATATGATCTATACGAAAGCCCCTCTATCAAAGGCTTACTTCCTAAAGCTGTATCATGAAATAACAGCCTACCCAAATCAACCTTCGCAATTGTTAAAGGATTTTTGGGATCTTGTGGAACGGCATCTAAGTTAGAAGGGGAAGGAAGCTTAAAGTATAATGCTCCATTGATGCCCCCAAGTTCATCCAGCTTATTCATCAATCTTTGATCAATCCCGTGACTATAATCAGGAGCGATAAAGAGCTGCCGCAACAGCGTGACCACAAAAATCAATATTGATAAAAAAAATAGCTTGGATTTCACATTGTCAAAATGACCAAAAAGCCTCAGGGATCAAAAAAATAAAGCTCTAAATAATAGATTTAACCTACTATTTGGATTTTATCAGTCAACCTATTTCAGGACGATACAGACAACGATACAACAAAAAAAGCCCCGATAAATCGGGGCTTTTTTCGTATAAGCTAATTTGATGATTACTTCTTGTAACGTCTGTTGAACTTCTCAACACGACCAGCAGTATCAACAAATAATTTCTTACCAGTGTAGAAAGGATGTGAAGCAGAAGAAACTTCCACTTTAATCAATGGATAAGTGTTTCCATCTTCCCACTCAATGGTTTCTCCTGAAGTCATTGTAGACTTCGTCATAAATTTGAACTCGCTCGAAGTATCATAAAATACTACTGGCTTATATTCAGGGTGGATTTCTTTTTTCATAACGCTGTTCTTAGTACTTCCCTCAAAAAGGACTGCAAATGTAGTGAGCCACAGTCTATTTCACAAATATAATTACTTTATTATTGATGTTTTTAAGCTTTCGCTAAAATTAACCCCTCAGTACCGTAGCAGTGCTTATCTTGCGTCAGCGATATACGCCTATGAAAAAGCTATTTTTACTGCTCTGCATTACATTCTGTTCAATTTCAGCCTTTGCTCAAAGCAGCCTAATTCCTTACAATCGAGATTATTACCATATCATCGATCGTTTTGTGGCTCAATTCCCAGAACAAGCAAAAGAGTTTCAAACTACTTATAAACCCGTCAGCAGAGAAAACCTGGCCGCCTTCTTAAATTCCATCAAAGAGGAATACTCAAGTTTTTCAGAACAAGATAAATTCAATTTTGAATTCTTGATGAACGACAACTGGGAGTTCACCAATTCAGAATACATTGAAAACGATAAAAGCTGGTGGAATGTCTTTTATGAGAAGAAGTCCGACTTGCTTTATTACCAAGGAGCAAACTCTACCATACACATCAATCCGGTTTTTGATTTTACTGGTGGAAAAGACTCTGAAACGGACGCCACTCTGTACACCAATACCCGTGGTGCAGAAATTCACGGTTCCATTGATAAAAAAATTGGCTTCTACACTTTTGTAAGTACCACTGAAATGCGTTTGCCTGAATATGTCAACAGATATATCACTGGGCCTCAAAAGGCATTCCCAAACGAGGGCTTTTGGAAAAAATACGGTGACACTGGCTGGGACGTTCTTCATGCCCGAGGTTACTTCAATTTTGGGCTCACCAAGAGCGTTAAAGTGCAGGCTGGTTATGACAAAAATTTTATAGGCAACGGGCATCGTTCCATGATTCTTTCCGATTTCTCTAGTCCATACCTGTTTCTAAAAATAGATGCTCACGTTGGTCCTTTTCAGTATACCACCATGTTTTCTGAACTTACCGAAGACATTGCTTTTGCTGGAAGTGGCGTACCTGGCGATGGTGACTACCCAAAGAAATTCTGGGCTTTCCACCGTTTAGGATTAAACATTACTCCGAAATTTAGTATAGGCTTCTTTGAGTCGATAATGAGTGAGAAAGCAACCCTAGCTTACTTCAACCCTATTATCTTTTACAGGGCTGTGGAATTGCAGGAAGGTAGCCCCGACAACGTTTTACTCGGACTAGATTTTAATTGGAAAGTGAAAAAAGGAATCTCCGTGTACGGCCAAGCACTCTTAGATGAGTTTGTAATTGGTGATTTGCGCGCTGGTGATGGAAGTTGGAGAAACCGATTCGGGATTCAGTTGGGTGCAAAAAGCATTGATGCCCTCGGAATCTCAAACCTCGACCTTCAAGCCGAAGTGAACCTAGCACGTCCGTATTTATACCAAAGCGAATTCAAAAACAGCTATTCAAATTACAGAAACCCATTGGCACACCCGCTGGGAGCCAATTTTCAAGAATTAGTTTTGGTTGGCCGATATCAGCCCTTAGAAAGACTTTCGCTTGTAGGCAAAATCATTTATTCTGATTTGGGTGAAGACCTTGGTGATGGTGTTAACTATGGTGGTAATGTTTTGGCCGATACGGATGACCGTGTCTCGACTTCGGGCAACAGTATTGGGCAAGGCGCAAATGCTAAAAACTTGTACATCGAATTAAGAGGTTCTTACATGCTTATGCACAATGTGTTTTTCGATTTAGGTTTATTGAAAAGAAACTTTAACAGCGAATTGGCAGCGCGAGACTTAAACAGCTCAACCATTAGCGCTTCGCTTCGTTGGAATTTGGCCAAGCGCCAACACGAGTTTTGAAATCGGGCTTTCCCCATTATTTATATTTAACTTTGGCCGAAATTGAATTATGAAGACTTTTCGGAGAATTCTGGCATTTGCCAAACCTTACCATAACCACTTCCCGCAGTACTTTCTGTTTGCCACGCTGGCCATTATATTCAGCTTAATGAATTTGGCTTTGCTTGAGCCTTTGTTCAGCATCATATTTGAAAATACAAAGGAAGGACTTGACCCTGTAGCAGCTGTTGGCGAAAAGATTGGTTTTCTGGAGCAAGTGAAAGGCCTTCTCTATGAAAAGTTGACTTACCTCCGAGATACGCAAGGGAAATCAAGCAGTCTGATTTATGTTAGTGTGATCATCGCCATTTCGGCTTTGCTCTCCAACCTCTTCACTTACCTTTCCAATGTCACCATGGGGATTGTAAGGGCCAATGTGGTGCAAAAAATTCGAACCAAAGTATTTAAAAACACCACTAACCTCCACTTGAACTTCTTCTCTGGAGAAAGAAAAGGCGACATCATGTCGCGCATGACCAACGACATTCAGGAAATTGAAGTCACCTTAGTCAGTTCCATTAAAGTGCTTTTTAGAGAGCCTGCTACTATCATTATTTACGTGGCTTTCCTTTTAGCCACTTCGCTTCAGCTCACACTATTCGTTTTGGTTTTCTTCCCTATAATGGGCATCCTGATTTCATGGATAGTAAAGAGACTGAAGAAAAAGGCAGTCTTAAGTCAGGAGTCACTTGGGCGCATTGTCAACCTCATGGACGAAGTTTTTTCGGGCATGCGTATTATCAAAGGTTTTAATGCCAAGGATTATGTAGACGATCTGTTCGAAAAGGAAACGATGACTTACCGAAAGATCAACATTTCCATGGCACGCAAGAATGAGCTGGCCTCACCCGTTTCGCAGTTTTTGGGTATCGTGGTAGTGGCTTCGCTTTTGGTCTATGGAGGAACACTCGTTTTGGAAGACAAAGGCGGACTACAAGCAGGTGAGCTATTGGCTTATATTGCCGTGTTCAGTCAGATCATTAATCCCGCAAAAAGCATCTCTCAATCACTGAGTAATATTCAGCGTGGAATTGTTTCGGCCGATCGTATTTTCAAATTGATTGATGAACAACCGAAAATTGAAAACGCACCGAATGCCACTGTTCTAAAAGGTTTCAATGATAAAATTGAGTTCCGAAATGTGAGTTTTGCTTACGACAAAGAAACGGTGTTAAAGAACATCAACTTTACGGTTGAAAAAGGAAAGACGGTGGCTTTGGTAGGTTCTTCCGGAGGTGGAAAGTCTACCATGGCCGATTTGATTCCACGCTACTTCGACCCCACTGCTGGTGAAATATTAATTGACGGCCATGCGCTTACCAGCGTAACCGCGGAGTCCTTACGAGCGCTTATGGGCATCGTCACGCAAGAGTCTATTCTATTTAACGATACGGTATTTAAGAACATCGCTTTTGGCATGCCCAATGCCAAGCTGGAGGATGTAATGCAAGCGGCTAAAATCGCCAATGCCTACGACTTCATCATGGAACTGGAAAATGGTTTCGAAACCAACATAGGTGAACGAGGCGGAAAGCTTTCAGGCGGTCAGCGCCAACGATTGAGCATTGCCCGTGCGGTAATGAAAAACCCACCCGTATTGATTCTGGACGAAGCCACTTCGGCACTAGATTCTGAATCTGAAAAACTGGTGCAGGAAGCTTTGGCCAACCTGATGAAAAACCGAACTTCCATTGTGATTGCGCACAGACTCAGCACCATTCAGCATGCCGATGAAATTTTGGTGATGCAAAAAGGTGAGATCGTAGAGCGTGGTAATCATCAAACCTTATTGCAACAAAACGGAGTGTACAACAAGCTCATCAGCATGCAATCCATTTAGATTTATTTCAGATTCAATTGATTTATTTCTTATAATTCACTTTATTCGATTAAAACCCCTTCAACATGGACAATCATAGTCTGATTAAGCAAGAACTACAGGAAGCTGCCAAAGTGTTAGAAAACTTTCTGGAGAACGAACAAAACATTGAAGCCATAGAAAAGGCCGCGCAAGTCTTTGTAGATACCATAAATAATGACGGTAAAATCTTCAGTTGCGGCAACGGTGGTTCGCATTGCGATGCCATGCATTTTGCCGAAGAGTTGACAGGCCGTTACCGCGAAAACCGCAGGGCATTGCCTGCCATTGCCATTTCAGATCCCAGTCACATCAGCTGTGTTTCAAACGATTTCGGTTACGAATCTATTTTCTCGCGCTATATCGAAGGTTTGGGTCGTGAAGGCGATGCCATTTTAGCCATCAGCACCAGCGGAAATTCGAAGAACATTCTTCGCGCAGCAACAGTAGCCAAGCAGCGCAAAATGAAAGTAATTGCCCTTACTGGGAAAAACGGGGGTGAATTGGCAGAACTGGCCGATGTAGAAATCCGTGTGCCACACATGGGCTATGCCGATCGCGTTCAGGAGATTCACATTAAAGTTATTCACATACTCATTCAACTAATAGAAAAAGGAACCATAGATGTTGAGTAAAGGCTACGGGGCGGCTGTTCATGGCGTTGACGCAAGAGTTATCACCATTGAAGTGAACATTGTGCAGGGCATTAAGTTCTGGCTCAGTGGTTTGCCCGATAGCGCTGTAAAAGAAAGTGAGCACCGCATAGAATCTGCCCTCAAGCATTTTGATTACCGCATGCCACGCCAAAAAGTGGTGGTAAATATGGCGCCAGCCGATATTAAAAAGGAAGGTTCTGCCTATGATTTGCCCATCGCCTTGGGTGTGCTGAACGCTTCTAACCAAATCAATGCTCCAGAGCTTGAGAAGTACATCATTATGGGTGAAATGGCCTTGGATGGAAATCTTCGTCCGATCAAGGGCGTGTTGCCCATTGCCATTGAGGCCAGAAACAATGGCTTTAAAGGTTTTATCCTTCCTACCGAAAATGCGAATGAAGCGGCCATTGTCAACGACCTCGATGTAATTGGCGTAGGCAACCTGATTGAGGCCATCGAATTTCTGGAAGGAAAGCGACACATTGAGCCTTTAGAATACGATACCCGCGACAAGTTCTTTACGCACTTGAATGATTATGAAGCTGATTTTTCAAATGTTCAAGGACAAGAAAACATCAAACGTGCTTTAGAAATTGCTGCAGCTGGTGGCCATAATGTGATTATGATTGGCCCTCCTGGTGCAGGAAAAACCATGTTGGCGAAAAGGCTTCCTTCCATTCTTCCTCCATTGAGTTTGTATGAAGCGCTGGAAACTACCAAAATTCATTCGGTAGCAGGTAAACTGACTATCAATGGCGACTTGGTTACCAAAAGACCCTTCCGTTCACCGCACCACACCGTAAGCGATGTGGCCTTGGTCGGTGGAGGTGGGAATCCGCAACCCGGAGAAATTTCATTGGCGCACAATGGGGTACTTTTTCTGGATGAATTACCAGAATTTAAACGCACCGTTCTAGAAGTAATGCGTCAGCCTTTGGAAGAACGCAAGGTGACGATCTCACGCGCCAAGGTTTCGGTAGATTTCCCTTCCAATTTTATGCTGATTGCCAGCATGAACCCATGTCCTTGCGGTTATTACAATCACCCAGAAAAAGACTGCGTTTGCGGTTCGGGACAAGTGCAACGCTACCTCAATAAAATCAGTGGCCCATTGCTGGATCGCATTGACTTACATGTAGAAGTAACGCCAGTTTCCTTCGACCAAATGACAGAAAACCGAAAGGCCGAAGACAGTGCTGCCATTCGCGAAAGAGTAATCAAAGCCCGCGCTATTCAAACTGCCCGACTCAAAGACCACGGCCTACATTCCAATGCCATGATGCCTTCGCAAATGGTAAAAGACATTTGCCAGATAAACGATGCCGGAAGAGTGCTTTTAAAAACCGCCATGGAACGTTTGGGACTTTCTGCCCGTGCCTATGATAGAATCCTAAAAGTAAGCCGCACCATTGCCGATTTAGCCGATAGCGATGAAATCAAAATTGAGCATTTGGCCGAAGCCATTCAATACCGCAGCTTGGATAGAGACGGATGGGCGGGCTAGGTCAGTTTTTCAAATACCTTAAGTTTCGAAAAGAGTATTTCTTTGATGGCAAGCCGGAAGAGCTTAGAGATATCATTTCAGCTTATCAACAGAATTCTCGAAATGGCTTTAACTGCACAAGGATAAATAGGAATACTTATCTTGTTAGTTCAAAAGTTTCGCTTGGAGTAGGCATGACTGAGAGTTGGTATAGCAATCCAATCAAAGCAAAACTAGTTATTGAAGACCAAAAATTTAGAACAAAGATAATTGCTACTACAGGTACTAGAGTTGAGCATTTGTTCATTCTTTTAGTAGGTTTAGTTATTTGCGGTGGGCTTCTTTTCTCAGATGAGCCTTGGTATATGGTCTTCTTTGGTTTGGGGCTATCCATAATGGCTCATTTATGGTTTCATCTTATTTACCGAATGCAAGAAAAAGCTTTAATCGCCCGATCAGTTGAGAGTTTTTCTTTGTGTATTAAAGAAACTGGTGGTTTAGAGAATTAGACTCTGTTATGACACCCCTGTCGCAGGTTCTCCGATTTATCTACCATTAGGTAGACCCTGTGACCCAATATGGGCGCTAGGACTCCGACCGTTTTTATTCAATAAGACCCCAATTACTTCTCCAGTAATTTGAGGGGTGCTGAAACACTTCGAAGCTTCGGATCAGCATGACTCTTTGAACAGTCGATGCCCAGCACCGTCACTGCGAGGCACGAAGCAGTCTTATATCGAGCTAAGCCTACTATTACAGTCACCTCGTAGAGGTCTTTTCACGTTTCACAAGACAAAACACCCTCCTTCTGTGTTACTGGAAAGGATGCTTACAGCATGACCTAACTATGTCCTCACTGTCGCAGGTTCTCCGAACCTGTGACTCATTATGAACGCTAGGACTCTGTCCGTTTTAATTCATTAAAACCCCAATTCATTCTCCAGTGAGGGGTGCTGAAACATTCCGAAGCTTCGTAGCTGCATGACTGTTTGAATGGTCAATGCCTAGCACCGTCACTGCGAGGCACGAAGCTTCGGGGCTTACAGCATGACTTAGCTTGTTAGCTTCATCGCTTACAGCCCACTAAAAGGTAAATGGCCCAAGGTGATTTTGACTTTTAGGACGATAATAGAGTAAGTCTTAAGATTGATATACATGGTCTGACCTTCGGTGCCGACCATAGAATAGCTCCTTGCGTAATCGGTCGGTACCGAAGGTCAGACCGTACCCCAAAAGAAAATTGTGATTGCTTCGCGTAGTCATTTGTTCATAGATAAGTTCAGTCGATTGGCTTTACCGAGTGATTAGTTTAAGTTGGGTTGAACCCAAAACACTTATCATCACTCGGTGCAACCGAGCGATGGTGCTCCGATTTAACCTTTGCGAAACCCCGCGTTCTTTGTGGTTAAGAAGCATCCGAGCGGTGTGACGGATCGAACAGGCAATGCAAAAATAGAAGCAAATAAAATAGTGGCAATTGAAGAATATAATAGCACGAATAAGTGAGACTATTTTGAGCCATAAAATATTGGAAAGCCAAAAAAGAACAACCAACACGCTAAAACAAAGCCCATCAACAAGCACCTAAAGTGAACCGATTTAGGCTTCTCTAACAAATATTAAAAAACAGATTATTGGACGGGTTTTTTTTTGATCTTTATCACACTCAACTGGATAACTAAAAAAATTTGGAATTCGACTACCCTTCGATATTGTTTTTTTTAGCGCTGAACAATCTATTCATTATTGTATTGTTCATCTATCAATATTTCTACCATCATAAACAGTGGTATCTATTATTAGTCGTACTCGGAATTGCATTTCAAACGATTACCATCATTCTGTTCGGCAATAGAGACATTTTACCTGAACTGCTTACATCGAGAATAAACAATTTCCTTTTGATTTCGAGTTTCGCGCTCACATCCTTTGGCCTTCTTTCTTTTGATGGTAAACTCCGAAAAAACCTCTTGTGGGTTTTCACGGTGTCTGTTTTACTATTTTATTTCTCCATTTTGGTGGTTGAAGAAAACAACACAACTATTAATGTTGTTCGTATAGTTTCCACTGCATTTTTTTATGGAATTGGTGCCTTTTATCTTTTTAGCCATCAGCATAAATACAGGTTTTCTATACTGATCAGTGGCGTCCTTTCAATCTATTCCGTATTTCAGCTTTTTCGTGCTTTTAAGATATACCAAATGGGTGAGGCCTATAATTTCACGAAGGTTTCTACCATTGATAATTGGTTTTTTGCGGTTTCTGTCTTCGTAATTAGTGCTTCCAGCATAGGCTTTATAATGCTTTTAAAAGAAGTAGATCAAAAAACGATACTTAGTAAAAACAAAATAATTCAAGAGGATAAGCTGAAGCTTCAAGAGCTAAACCTCACGCAGAATAAGTTATTTTCAATTATTGCACACGATTTAAGAGGCCCATTTAGTAACATATTAATCCTCTCTAAACTACTGTCAGATAGCGCAAACAATACCGACAGTTCAGAATCTAAAAAGTACATCGGTTTAATAAATTCGACAGCCGAAAACACCCTCAATTTGCTTGAGAACTTATTAAACTGGTCAAAATCACAAACCAGAGAACTCAATGTCAACCCAGAAAAAGTTGTGCTATCAAAAGTGATCCGTGAGATAATAGCGCTTAAAACGTCATTGGCAACCACTAAGAATATTTCTTTGCATTACTCCCCAGCAAATGAAATCGAATTATATACTGATGAAAATATCTTGCGAACCGTTTTACGCAATCTAATTTCGAATGCAATAAAATTCACAAACATTGGAGGACGTATAAATGTATTTGCGACTACAAATCATAACCAAGTTGAAATTTCAGTTGCCGATAATGGAGTGGGTATGAGTGAAGAAAGGATTCATGAAATTTTCGAATTATCTACTAATACGACATCGCGAGGCACAGCCAATGAAGCTGGTTCCGGTTTAGGTTTAGTGCTTTGCAAAGAGTTTGTAGATAAACTTGACGGGCAGCTTTGGGTTGAAAGTGAGCAAGGAAAGGGAAGTAATTTCAAATTTAAGTTTCCTATAAATATTTCAACAGCCCACATTGCAGGCGTTCCTTCTATGTAACGTCACTGCGAGGTACGAAGCAGTCTCAATCCAGTCGCTTGGCTTTGCCGAGTGACTTGTAGTAAATTGACTTCAATCCAAAACACTTATCATCACTCGGTGCAACATAGCGATGGTGCTTTGATTTATACTTTGTGAAACTCAGCACTCTTTGCGGTTTTAAAAGGACAGTCCACTATTACAGTCATCTCGTAGATTCCGAAGCCTCGGAATTTCACATTTCACAAGACAAAACACCCTCCAACTGTGCTACTGAATACCCTGAAGCTTCGGGGCTTACAGCATGACTTAGCTTGTTAGCGATTACCCAAAAACTAGCTTTAATAGAATAGCTAACGGACTACATTCTGCAACATTTGCGAAACTCAGCACTCTTTGCGGTTAATAACAGAAATCATTCCTGCTTTAAAGCTTTAATCGGACTACTCATAGCAGCTTTTGTGCTTTGAAAACTCACGGTGAGGATAGAGATAACCACAGCCATAAAAGCCGTAAGCAAATACACCCACCAAGGAACTTCAATCCGATAAGAGAAATCCTGCAGCCAGCGGTTCATAAAGTAACCTGCTAATGGCAATGAAACTATAGTGGCCAAGCCCACCAATTTTAGGAAATCAATAGACAGTTTGTAAGTAATTTGACCTATGCTGGCGCCTAACACTTTTCTGATACTGATTTCCTTAGCTCTTTTTTCGGCATTAAATGCAGCCAAACCAAACAGGCCAAGGCATGCTATAAAAATGGAAAGCGAAGTGAAAATCACAAAGATTTTGCCCAAACGCTGTTCAGCATCATAAGTATTATTGAAGGAATCGTCCATAAAATAATAATTGAAGGGCTGACCTGGTGCAAACTTCTCCCAAACGGTTTCCAATTCCGAAATGCCTTTTGAAAAATCTCCAGCATTCAGCTTGACCAACATTTTCTTAGGCTTTCCACCAAGTGTGAGGCTGAGGGCATCAATGCTATTTCTCAGGGTTTCGAAGTGAAAATTTTTGACCACTCCGATTACGGTGAAGTAACGCATGTTCTCCTTGTCCTCTCTATGAAAATCATTCGTAAAGCGCATTCCTATGGCTTCTTCGGGAGACAAACCAAGTAGTACAGCGGTGGATTCGTTCAAAATCATGGCGCTAGAATCCGTGGCAAATTTTCTGTTGAAATCACGACCGGCAACCAACTCCAGCCCCAAGGTGGAGAGGTAGTCGTAATCAATATCCCAACTGCCAATGATCAAGGCATTTTCGCTACCGAGCGATTTATCAGGAAAAAGAGTGGTGGCACCTCTTGACGAAGGAGTTGGTAAATAACTGCTCAGCGAAGCGTTTTCTACCTGAGCTATTGTCTTCAATTGGTTTTTAAAAGCTTCGATTTGTTTACCTGTGGCATCTACATCATCAATGATCAACACCTGATCTTTTTGATAACCTAGGTCTTTATTTTGAATGAAATTGAGTTGCTGAAAAACTACAAAAGTACCCAACATCAGAAACAGAGAAATGGCAAACTGAACAACCACAAGGCTGTTAATCACCGTTCTACCCCCATTTCCGTTGACGTCTCCGCCTTTCATTCCCTTGATAGGCGCAAATTTCGACATGAGAAAAGCGGGGTAACTTCCCGAACCAAAGCCCAAAACAAGCGAAACCCCCAAGAGTGCCAACCAAAACAACGGATTCCCAAAAGGAATTGAAATGGCTTTTCCGGCCAATTGATTAAAGTAAGGTAAACTGAGTGCCGCAATGGCGATGGCCAATACCAGCGCCACAAATGCTACTAAAGTAGATTCTGTTAGAAACTGTTTGATCAAGCCTGACCTACTGCTGCCTAAAGTTTTGCGCACCCCTACTTCTTTTGCTCTTTTCAGAGACCGCGCGGTAGACAGATTCATAAAGTTGACACAAGCCAGAAGGATTAAGAAAAGACCAACCGCAGCAAGGATATATACATTCTGGATATCGCTATTGGTGCTTAACTCATCTTCGATATTGGGTGAATGCAGGTGAATATCAGTTAGCGCAATGGACGTGAACCGCATGAAATCACCAGAGGATTTTTCCATTTCTCTCGCACTCTCAACAGTGAGTCCTGGCATAAATGTCATGGCCCAAGGAATTAAGTAACGATCTTTCACCGTACTCAAATAGGCTTGCAGACTTTCTTGAGTTACGTTAGTGCGAAGTTTTACAAAAGTGGGAAAGCTCCAGGTATTCCAAGCCAAGCTTTTCGCATCATCAAAACTGGAAAGTGAAATAAAGACCTGATGATTTCTTAAGAATGAATTTTTGGGTAAATCGTCCATCACGCCAGTGACCACATAGACCTCGTCATTATTCAGCACCATGCTTTGGCCTAGTGCTTCATCTAAATCAAAATGCTTGAGGGCAGCGGTTTTGGTGAGTACAATAGCGTTTGGCTTCTCCAACGCGTTTTTAGCATTTCCATAGAGCAGTTTCAAACCAAACATTTCAAAAAAAGTAGAGTCTGCACCGGCAACGTAATCTTCTTTTACATTTTGTTCGACATCTACTGCTTTCAATAAAATGCTGTTGCTCACCCTTAATCGAGTGATCATTTCTGCCTGCGGAAAATCGCTTTGCATTACATTGGCCAAAGGGCTAGAAACCGCTGCAAAGTGATTGGTTTCGCCAGCCGTTCGGTTGTCGATATTGACCCGATAAATGCGGTCGGCATCGGCAAACATTTTGTTGAAGCTAAGCTCATCATGGAGAAACAAAGTAATAATTAAGGCACCCGCCATACCGATGGCAAGCCCCGATGTGTTGAGGAAAGTGAAGAAAGGTTGTCGAAGCGCATTGCGCCACGCTACCTTCAAGTTGTTTTTAAACATAGCTGTTGTTATTGAATAGTTGACCTTGTAAAATGCTTTCATAAACCCTGGCCTGAAAGAGCGCATTACCCCCCAAAAGAATTTTCTTCTGGCCTTTTTGGGTGATGTTTCAAAATGCTTCTCAAAGAGCTCAATTAGATCACCCTCGAATTCTTCGAGGTAATCTTCTCTGCAGAACCAGCGCAGAAACTTGATTGCTCTTTTTGGCGGTTGGGCTTTCATTGACCAAATGAAATTTTAGGAATCTGCTGATAAATCGAATTTCTGACTTCGTATTGCTGATCCAGCACCTTTTTCCCTATTGAAGTAATGCTATAATATTTTTTTCTGCGGCCTCCACGTTCGTGGGTGATGCCCCCATAACTAGACTCTACAAAACCCTTGTTTTCCATACGTTTGAGGGCCACATGCACGGCACTGACATTTACCTTCTTTCCCAATTTTTCTTCAAGGTTTTCAAGAATCAGTACACCATAAGCCTCTTTATTATTGGCAGCTACCAGCAGTAATACCAGTTCCTCAAATTCACCCAGCGAATGTTCTGACATAGTTCTTTGTTTACTTAACAAAAGTAAAAGTAATAATTAGTTTCATACTTGTTAAGTAAATAGGAAAGAATAATTGAAACGGGTAGAGTTATTACTTCTCAGGTAAATTGAGGGATGCTGAAATACCCGCGAAATTTCAGGGCAGCATAACGGTTCTAACAGGCTTAGCCCAGAACCGTCACTGCGAGGCACGAGGCAGTCTGAATCTAATTTCCCAGACACTATTACAGTCATCTCGTAGAGATCTTTTCACATTTCACAAGACAAAACACCCCCCTTCTGTGTTTCTGAATACCCCGAAGCTTCGGGGCTTACAGCATGACTTAATTTGTTAGCTTCATCGCTTACTACCCACTAAAAAGGTAAATGCCCCGAGGGTAAATCTGACTTTTAGAACCAATAGAGTAAGTCTTAAGATTGATATACATGGTCTGACCTTCGGTACCGACCATAGAATAGCCCCTGTGTAATCGGTCGGTACCGAAGGTCAGACCGTACCCCAAATAAGATTGTGATTGCTTCGCGTAGTGATTTGTTCATAGATGAGTTAAGTCGAGTGACTTGTAACCAGTTGACTTCAAGCCAAAACGCTAATCAACACTCGGTGCAACCGAGCTACTGTACCCCAATTCTCAAAAAAAATCTCGCCATTTAAAATATTTCTCTCTCTCATTTGTCTACCTATACAAGAGAACATAATTAACGATCGAAATGAGAAAGAAGGAATTTATATATAAGTACAAATACATTTTTTTCCCTGTATTTGGAGCAGCAGCGTTATTTCTGTTTGGCTCGGTAATCATGCTATTATGGAATTGGTTAATGCCCGACCTTTTTGGTCTCACCACCATTACTTTCTGGCAAGCCTTAGGACTGTTCATCCTTTCGAGAATCCTCTTTTCAGGAATGGGAGGCAAAGGCAAGCATTCACATCGTAAAAAGTGTAGAACTCATTCAGGCCGTGAAGAATGGATGAATATGAATCCTGAGGAACGCAAAGAGTGGTTCAAAAAGAGAAAATTCGCTCAATGGATGGAGCATAAAAATGATTGTTTTTCCGATTCGGACACAAAAGAAAACGATGGTCCTGACCGTGAGCAAAACTGAGCATAGGCAAAATGTAGAACGGCAGATTAAGGAACATCAGCCTAGGATCCGCTCTTTTATCAAGAACAGGGTTCCGATCAATGAGGATGCTGAAGACATTGCTCAAGATGTGTTTTTCCAGTTCGTTAAAACCATGGACACCACGCACAATCCCATTGAAAATATCTCTGGCTGGCTGTTTCGTGTTGCCCGAAATCTGATTGTCAATAAAAGCATGAAAAAGAAGGAGGAAAGCCTTCCTATGGAATCTGATACTGATGATTCGGGAGATATTTTTGCTACGCTGTTTCCACAAACAGATGAAGCAGACAGCCCAGTGAATGTTTTTATCAGGTCATTGATGTGGGAAGAGCTGGAACTTGCGCTTACCGATTTGCCAATTGAACAACGCGAAATTTTTGAATTGACAGAATTGGAAGGCCTCCCTGTGAAAGAAATTGCAGCGGCTACGGGAGTAGCCACCAACACTTTACTCTCTCGAAAACATTACGCTGTAAAGTTTCTTCGCAAGCGACTCAAATCGACTTATGAAGAATTGATTAACCAATGAATTGCCACATCACTCCAAAACTAGAATAACAATTACCATGGTTCATGTCTTTAAAACTTCCGTAGTCAGTAAAAAGCAAGTCCAGGCTGTGGGCTCATTTTTGAATATCTTATTACCAAGCGAAGAGTGGAACTTTGACCTAGAAGACTGCGATAAAATCCTACGTGTTGAAACCGAAGAAGTCGCCCCCGAAACCGTCATTACTATATTGACCAGCCAAGGTTTTTATTGTGATGAATTGGCTGGATAACGACTCCTCAAACATTATGCTGAAAGAATTCTTCTGGGGATTCAGTAATGGGTAAAACGTATTATTTTGTAACTTTTGATCTATTTGCTTGTGTAAATCAGGTGTGCCGCTTCATTCAATTCAATCAAAAACCTAGAGTTATGAAAACGAAATCAATTATAGCTTCATTCATTGTCTTAGTTTTCTTTTCTTCTTGTGACAGACCCGATTGTCAAAACACAAATTCTATTTTTGACTTAAATGGACTAGAAACCACTGTGTATAAGCAGGAATTGGTAAAGGAAATGGATAGAGTTGGAAAGGAAAACTTAACCTATTGGCTATCTGATTATACCGAACAAAATGGGCAAGAATTTATTACTGTAAATATTCAAGGTGATGGGCTTTGTGCCAAAGGCTTACTTCAAGTTAATGATTGGACGAATATTGAAGGAATTAAAAAAACCAAAGGCGTATCGTACATTGGAACTGAACTCAGAGGATTGATATTTGATATTTTTACCTCTGGCGAGTCCATTGATTTTATTTATAAAAGCACAGAAAGCATAGTAGATTAAAATAGCCATTGTCGTAGTGACTGATTGTGAATGCTATGACTGGCTCCCTTGTCTTCTCAAGTTGACTTTTAGGGCGGTAATAGAGTAAGTTTTAAGGTTGATATACATGGTCTGACCTTCGGTGCCGACCATAGAATAACCACCTGTGTAATCGGTCGGTACCGAAGGTCAGACCGCACCCCAAAAGAAGATTGTGATTGCTTCGCGTAGTCATTTGCTCATAGATAAGTTCAGTCACTCAGCGCAATTGCGGTTAAATGCCCATTAAAGTCTACCGGTTTAAACTTCATTTTTGCTAACTTTATTGCAAGTTCAAAACCGCTTTTTCATGAAACGAATACCGCTTTTTCTCCTCTCCCTTCTCTTCGTTTTTTCAACGGCTTGTTCGCCTAAAAAATCTTCTAACACCGTAAACTTCATTGTTCTACAGATGAACGATGTCTATGAAATTGCTCCATTAGAAGGCGGTAAAGTGGGTGGAATGGCTCGTGTAGCCACAGTGAGAAAAAATCTATTGAAGGAAAACCCGAATGTTTTTACCATCCTTTCAGGAGACTTTGTAAGTCCTTCGCTTATTGGCACTCTCACTTATGAAGGTGAAAAGATTGCAGGCAAGCACATGGTAGAAGTGATGAATGCCGTGGGTGTAGACATTGTAGTGCCCGGTAATCATGAATTCGACCTCAAGGAAAATGAAATTCAGGCCAGAATTGATGAATCTGAATTTGAATGGACGACTACAAATGTACTTCATGCGGTAGATGGCAAAAACACTGCATGGACACAAAAGGGAAGGGCTTTTCCCGATCATATTATGAAGTCTGTAGATGGCGTTGATGTTGCTTTTTTCGGCTCAACATTGCCCTTCAACAACGCTCCCTACTTGGCTTATACGGACAAATATGAGTCGGTGAAAGCGGTGTATAACAAGGTGAAGGAAGAAGCTGAAGTATTCATAGGTGTCACACACCTCAAGAAAGTGGAGGACGATTCTTTGGCCACTTATTTTGTACCCGAATTGGACTTGCTTCTTGGCGGCCACGATCACGCCCATATGAAATATACGTATGGAAATACACTAATGACTAAGGCCGATGCCAACGCAAAAACCGTCTATGTCCATAGGCTGAGTTATAATAAAACCACGGGCAAAACCAGTATTGCCTCCGAGCTAATTCCTATTGATGATAGTGTAGTAGAAGACGCAGATGTAAAAGCCTTAGTAGACAAATGGGTAAACATTTCGAATGAGAGCATGGCCACCATGGGGTATACGCCCAATGAAATCGTGATGACGACCACGGACACCCTCGATGGACGCGAAAGCAGTATTCGTTATCGCCCCACAAATTATCCAATGATGACGGCTGAGGCCTTTCTTTTTGCCGTGCCTAATGCCGATTTGGCTATTTTTAATTCAGGTTCCATTCGTCTAGATGACGAACTAACTGGTACCATTACCGAGTATGATATCCTTCGTTCTTTTCCTTTTGGCGGTGGCATTTCCATAATAGATATAAAAGGCGATGTAGTACAACGTATTTTAGAAACCGGCACCGTAACCAACGTAGGCATTGGGGGTTATTTGCAATTGGCCAATGCCGAAAAGAAGTCCGATGGCTGGTATATCAACGGTGCTAAACTCTCGACTTCCAAATTCTATAAAATGTTGCTCCCAGATTTTGTACTCAGCGGTGGTGAAGCCAACCTTGAGTTCATCAAAGATTATCAAAATCAGGCCATTGCCTCTTCAGACTTTAATGGTATCAAAAATGATGTCCGGGATATTGTGATGGCTTATTTTAGGGAGTTTTAGAGGGTAAATATATAAATATAGTAAACTGATGAAGGAAGACCTCCAGACACATTTTGAAAACGGCTTTTTCATAAATACTCAAAATGCAAATTTCCATTTTGAGGTATTTGAACTCATCGCTTCAGAACATCAAAGCATAAAAATGTTAAAAGAGGAAGAGCAAGCTTTGTTCGTCTATTTACAACACTCGGCCGAAATACAATTAATGCTTAATCTATCTAAATGCTTTGAAAAAGTTGATCCAAGAAATCCAAATCGTAGCATAAATACATTCCATAAAAAATACAAGAATTCCATTAAAGAAGTAAAAATAGACTTGCAAAAAGCATCCATTGAAACATTCAGAACTACACCTTATTTGACAGAAAAACAATACCAGTGTAATACGCTGGGTGAGTTTCTGACAAAATCCTTAGAAATCAAGGAGGAGAAGTTCGGTAGCCTTATGAAGGACATCAAGACTTACAGAGATAAGTTTATCGCGCATAACGAAATACATCAAGGGCTTAATGTGAATAAAAAGAAGACGAGCGAATTAATAGAGTTCAATAAATCTATAATATATGTTATCGGTTATTATCTCTTTGAAGCACATTATGTAACTACTCAGAACAACAAGTTTTTAGGAGGTACAATAGATCGCAAAACAACATTCATCAAGCTCCTACTAGAAGAAAAGTGCCTCAAATGATCTACTTCATCATAGGCTTTATAGCAATCACAGTAATGATGGTGTCGAGTATCTTTTTTGCCGATAAGAAGAAACCTAGTCAAGAAGAAAAATATTTGGATGACCGAACAGACAAGTTCATCCTAGGACTTCTCCTTTCGACAATTGCTTCATTTTTTATTTCCATGAGTGCTGATATTCCGAATAGTGCTGGTTTGGGTGGCTTTCTTTGGATTATAGGCCCCCTTATTTCAGGGTTCTTTTTTGGATTTGTCTATTTGATTGTCATTATGATTAGTATAAAGCTCAAAGTATATGCAGGTTGGACTTGTATTACTTTTAACCTAGCCACCGGTATCTATTTATTCTTCTCAGCTTAGTCGAGTATCGTCACTGCAATGCAAGAAGCAGCCTAAGCCTACTATTAAAGTCACCTCGTAGAGGTCTTTTCACGCTTTACAAGATTACTTCCCTCCCTGTGTTTCTGAAAAAGATGCTTACAGCATGACTTAGCTTGTTAGCTATTACCCAAAAACTAGCTTTGGTATTATAGCTAATGTACGTCTCAATACCACCTTCGCGTAACTCTGCGTTCTTTGCGGTTCAAAGCATTTTTTATAAAAACTGCAATTGCGAATAAAATAATTCTATATATTTACTGCAATTACGAATGATATAGTTATGAAGAAAACCAAATTAGGAGAGTTTGAAGAGCTGGTGCTTATGACGGTAGTCGTATTGCAAGCCGAAGCTTACGGGGTAGAAATCAAACGTGAACTCGAAGACCGATTGAAAGAAAAACTGAGCGTGGGCTCCATCCAGTCCGCTTTAAAGCGTATGGAAGAAAAGGGTTTTCTCACTTCTGAATTTGGTGAAGCGACCCAAAAACGAGGGGGAAAGCGCAAGCGCATTTATAGCGCCACACCTTATGCGCACAGAATTTTGGAGGAAATGAAAGACATCCGCACCCAACTTTGGTCAGCAATGCCCAACATAGCCACCAGCTAATTTGAACAACACGCAAAACCATATTCAGCCACCTCGCTGGTCATTAAGGCTTCTCCGTTTCTTTCTGAAAAAAGACTTTTTAGAAGAAATAGAAGGCGATATGGAGGAAGTATTCGCTGAAAATCTAGCGCAGTACTCGGTCAAAAAATCCAGAAGGCTTTACAATCGTGAAGCCTTAAAACTGCTACGCCCTGCTTTGGTCAGAGGGCTTGGCGGAAATCATCAACTCAATTATCTCGGTATGCTACAACATAATTTACTAATTACGCTCAGAGGTTTCAAACGACACAAAGCCACTTTCCTTATCAATCTAATCGGCCTTTCCACAGGCTTGGCAGCCTCATTATTCATATTCCTTTGGGTGAATGATGAACGTTCCGTAGACACTTTCAATGAGAAAAACGACCGACTGTACTGGGTCTTTACCAATTTCACTTTACCCGAAAGTATTATCACTTGGGATTACACTTCGGGCAAATTAGCGCAAAGTATTAAAGAGGAATTTCCAGAAGTGGAGGATGCCGTCAGGGTAGGAAATCACTTCTTCAGACCCCAAGGGCTCATTACGCATGGTGAAAGAAACTTCGAGGTAAACGGGCTTTTTGCCAGCCCTAACTTTTTCCAAGTAATGACTTACTCCCTGATTTCGGGAAAAGCAAACAACATCATTCAAGACAAAAAATCTGTCGCTATTTCAGAGTCCTTGGCCATCACCGTTTTTGGTACTGCTGAAAAAGCAGTGGGTAACACCATAGCATGGGAGAACTCATTTTTCAATCAATCTTTTGTGGTTTCGGGCGTATTTAAAGATCCACCCAAGAATGCAACTGAGCAATTTAACATTGTAACGAGCTACCAAGTATTGCTTGATGTGGATGAATGGGCCGAAGATTGGAAAGGTGGCTATGCACGCACCTATTTACTTTTAAAAAAAGGGACTGATGCTGAACAATTGAATAAGAAGATTGCTGATTTAATGTATGGAAAAACAGACAATAATAAACAGGCGTTGTTCATTCAGCCTTATGCCAAAAACTACCTCTACGGTGCTTATGAGAATGGAATCCAGGTAGGTGGAAGAATTGAGAACGTAAGGCTTTTCACTGTCATCGCCTTTTTTATTCTACTGATTGCCTGCATCAACTTTATGAACCTCTCCACAGCGCAGGCTTCCAAAAAAATGAAAGAAGTAGGCGTAAAGAAAGCGATTGGTGCCAACCGCAGTGACTTGATTTTTCAGTTTTTGGGGGAGTCCATTCTACTTTCGTTACTGGCACTTTTGGTGGCCATTGGCTTGGTGTTTTTATTGCTTCCTCAGTTCAATGAAATCACCTCGAAACAGCTTGAGTTTAATTTGAGCGATTTCATTTTGCCGCTATTGATCATAGTGTTGATCACTGGAATTTTGGCCGGAAGTTACCCTGCCTTCTACCTTTCAGGTTTTAAGCCTGTGGCCGTGCTCAAAGGAAAAGTAGCCAACCTGCGGGGGGAAGAATGGGTCAGAAAAGGCTTGGTGGTAGTGCAATTCACCTTGTCGGTCATCTTCATCATTGGTATTATCACCATCAACCAACAGATGGACTACACCTACAATAAACCGCTGGGCTATGACCGTGAGAACATCATGATGTTCACTCGAAAAGGGAATGAAAACTTGGATCCCACGCCATTTCTAACCGAACTAAAGAACATCCCTGGTGTAATAAGTGTGGGCAATATGACTGGCTCATTTCTCTGGGGGAATGACAACAGCAGTGGTTACTCTTGGGAGGAGGGAGACGCTGATGATAATCACTTGTTCAAATCACCAAAAATAGGTTTTGACATTGTTGAAACGCTGGGGCTAAAACTGGTCGCAGGCCGTTCATTTTCTAAAGAAATGAATGATGATGAAAGCAAAATTATGCTGAGCGAGGCCGCAGTGAGATTCATGGGACTGAAGGATCCGATTGGTTTTAAATTGGAAGCAGCACCAAATGATTTTAAGGAAGTTATTGGTGTGGTAAACGACTTTCAATACGGCTCCTTACATCAAAAAATAGAACCTATGCTCTTCCGCTTCAGAAATGCTGGAGATCATTTTATTGTAAAATTACAGGCAGGAACAGAAGTACAAACCCTAGAAAAAATAGAAGCGGTTTATGCCAAGTTCAATCCAAAATACGACTTCGAGCCTTCCTTTTTAGAAGATGATTATCGTGCCCTTTATAGCACAGAAGATAAGGTAGCCCAATTGTCCAATTACATGGCGGGCATTGCTATTCTCATTTCGTGCCTTGGCCTTTTTGGCTTGGCCACCTTTACTGCAGAACGAAGAAGCAAGGAAATTGGAATCAGAAAAATACTGGGCGCAAGTCAGGTGGTAGTGGTGAAATTACTTTCCGCCACATTTACCAAAACGGTATTGATCTCTATAGTTCTGGCCATTCCCATGGGCTATTACTTCTCCAACGAATGGCTTCATAACTTTGCTTATTCCATCGAATTGAAATGGTGGTTCTTTGCGCTGGCTGGTGCTTCGGCCTTATTAATTGCCTGGCTTACCGTAGGTTTTCAAACGCTTAAATCTGCTAGAATTAACCCTGTAGACTGCTTGAGGAATGAGTGAGAATTAAAAGTTGAACTATTAAAATTTAGATAACCCTTCGGTCGTTAACTACGTGTTTAATTCTGTTAAACCTATTTTTTGATAATGAGAAGACAATCAAGTGCTATCTATTTTTGTTTTTGGCTCCTAATTACTTTTGCTGCCCACGGGCAAGAAGCCACCCACAGTCATAAAGACTCCTTAAACGCAGTGGTTCAATCTTACTACGATTTAAACCTGAAGATTTTTCAGGCCAACTCTAAAGTGGCTGACATAGATTGTGTATTTGAACTCTTTACTGATGATTTCACCTATGTGCATCCAAAATATGGAGGCACTTATACCAGAAAAGTATTGTACGATGGCTATGTAAGAAATCAGAAAAGCGGAGGTTATGACGGAACCGTGGTAGACATGAAGATTGAGAACAAAATCGTTGGACTTAATGCCGTTGTTGTTCAAAAAAGGTTTGTTGAGAAAGGCGAAAATGGTGTTGTTGAAAGCGAGTTACAGATGACTCTTTTCGAATTTAAAGATGGTAAGATTTCCAAAATATTTGAATATTGGTGATGCCCTACTATCAGCAACTTGGCTTTGTTGATTGACCTAAATATGTTGGCTTCAAGCCAAAACGCTAAATATCACTCGGTGCAACCGAGCGATTGGCTCCGGTTTAAACTTTGCGGAACTCAGCGGACTTTGCGGTTACACAATCAAAACATATTCGTCTGACCGCCTTGCTGTTCAGGCACATGTAGACTGTAGCCCAGTTCGTTATTCAGTCGCTTAATAAAATAAGCTGAGAGACTTTATTATCACCCGAACCATGCACGAAAAAAGCCCAAACCTTTTCAGGATTGGGCTGCAAGTAAAGAGTGAAGTCATCCTTTTCTTTAAATTGAGTCATGATTTGGATGAATAATCACGATCAATGTTCATTAAATTTCCACTCAAATCTAATGACGCATTCTACATAAAAAAACTATTTTAGCTAATTCTTCAGAAAAGATTTTATGCTGAAAAAAGGGATTCAAATACTGTACACGGCTTGGTGCGCCATTTGGTTTGTAGCCATCATGATCGCCCTGTCTCCTTTTACAGTTATTCCAAGATTGATCAGCCCCAAGCTGGATAAATTTAGTTACTTTTTTGCTCGTGTTTGGGTCTTCCTTTTTTCGATGTTTTCATTTATTCACTTTAAAACACATCACCGAAAGTTGGTTCAGCGCGGCCAGCCTTACATTTTCACTATTAATCATACGTCCTTTTTGGACGCGCCTGCCATTCCGAGGGCAGTTCCGGTTCCTTTAAAAGGTTTGGGCAAAAAGGAATTAGCCCAAATACCCCTCTTTGGATTTATCGCCAGTAGCTTTGCCGTTTGGGTAGACCGTACCAGCGAAGAAAGCAGAAAGAAAAGTGTACAGAAACTAGTAAAGAACTTGAATAGAGGTTTGTCCATTATGGTAGCGCCAGAGGGCACGCGAAACAATACCGATGAGCCACTGCTTCCTTTTTATAACGGCCCTTTCAGGTTGGCGATTGAAACAAGCACTCCCATTATGCCTTTGATTATTCACGATGCGAAAAGACTTATGCCAAAGGGACAATTGGGCCTAAGGCCAGGACTAATTCATAATTATTTTCTTCCTCCAATTTCAACCCAAAATATGACGCAGGAAGACCTTCCAGCCCTAAAAGCTCAAGTTTATGAAATGATGAAATCTAAGATCATTGAACTAGATCAAGAGAATAAACGCTAATTTGGCATTCATTTTGGAATGGAGGGTTACACAACCAAACAATAAAGCTTATGAAAACTTTTCTACACTCACTTTTGGCACTAATGGTGCTGACTATCGTAAGCTGTGCTACAGGAAAAAATGCACTTGAAAAAGGCAATTACGAAACGGCTTTAGACCGTGCCATCAATCGTTTACAATCGAACCCAGACAACAAGAAATCACAAGATGTATTGATTGTAGGTTACCGCTTGGCGACCAACTACCATATGGATTACATCCGGATGCTAGCCGTAAATAACGATCCAAATAAATGGGAAGCGACTTATTACCAGTACCAGCAATTGAACAGCTATTATCGTCAAATTCAGCGATGCCCAGCTTGTTTATCACTAGTAATGCCTAAGTCTTATATTACTGAAGAAAGCGATGCGGCCAGAAAAGCGGCAGATTACCAAGTTGAATTGGGTAATAATGCTTTGGCTACTAACACTATTGAAGGCGGTAGAAGGGCATTTAAGCATTATAACTTTGCGCTAAGATTTGATAGAAACGTACCGAACATCGACAGCCTGTTGACTGATGCTAGAAACATGGGAACTGTACGGGTTTTAATCGAGCCCATTCCAATTCATTCTCGCAGCTTAGAGTTGACAAATGAATACTTCGAAAACCAAATAATTGAGTATTTGGACAGGTTCAGCGAAGGCAGGTTCATCCAGTTTTTCACTGTTGATGAAGCCGAGCAAATTGACTTGCAGCCCGACCAAATCGTATCAATGCAGTTTGATGATTTTGTATTGGGTCAAACTTTGATTGAATCGAATACCAAAGAAATAAAACGCGACAGTGTAGTGGTTGGACAGTTTACTGACGACAAAGGCATTAAGCATGATGTTTATAATACTGTGAAAGCTCAATTGACTGTAAACCGTAAAACGCTTTCGTCACAAGGTGTAATGAATTTCGAAATAAGAGATGCGTATACTAACCGAATTTTGACGAATCGTAAGTTACCAAGCAAAGATGTTTGGGTACACGAATGGGCTTCGTTTAACGGAGATTCTAGGGCGCTTAACCGCGATGAAATAGAAATGAGTAAAGGGAAAGAGTTACCTCCGCCTCCGCCTCAAACCCTGTTCATCGGTTTTATAGACCGCATCTACGATCAAATTATTGGCAACATCAGTAATTTCTATAGAGATTCTGAGATATAAAAAGAGAGGTCTATCTCAATCATTACCTGTCATTTTGAGATAGACCTTCAACCTTTTAAAATAACACTATGACCTCCCCTAAAGAAGCTCAACCCAACAACCCTCTCCACGGTATAAAACTGGCCGATATCCTTGCGGTATTGGTGAAAAAATATGGCTGGGAAGAACTGGGTGACAGAATCAATATTCGCTGTTTTACGCACGATCCCTCCATTAAATCAAGCCTTACCTTTTTGCGTAAAACGCCTTGGGCCAGAGAGAAAGTAGAACAGCTGTATCTTAGATCTATCTAGTTGACATGGCTATCTTTTCTTCTTTCTAAAAAAGGTATACCAAACAAAACCTATTGCCATAATTCCAATCAGGATTCCCCAGATCAAATCGGGGTTTTTAGAAAGGAAGTCGCTATCATCAGGGTTGTCGGCATTAAAGATTGACCTTTGAACCACCGGAGTGTATTCAACTGAATCGAAATGGCTTGAAGGATTTTCTATGAATGTATAAAGCATAATTTATCTCTTAATTAAGGTAAACAGACTCAATAATTGAGCAGCGTTGACTATGCTTTAGTAACTTTTAGAAGTGTTAAAGGTTTATCGAGCTTTGATAAAGGAAAAGCCCCGATCTACTAGAAACCGAGGCTTTTGGGATAGAAAACACCAATCGGTGTGTCTTATTGATAGGTTACCGCAGTTCCGCTTGCTGTGACCATAAGCATACTGGAACTTTGACCTATCGTTTCGTAATCCAAATCAATGCCCACTACAGCGTTTGCACCCAAGGCTTGGGCAGCATATTCTAATTCTTGCATTGCATTATTTTTTGCTTCTCGAAGTACTTTTTCATAGGAGCCAGAACGGCCACCGACTAAATCGGTAATACTGGCGAAAATATCTTTGAACAGGTTGGCACCAATAATGGCTTCTCCTGTAATTACGCCATGGTATTTTGTAATCGTGTGACCTTCAATTGTTGGGGTTGTTGTTAAAAGCATGTTGTTGTTTTTGGTTTTATTTTTCGCTGCACATTCATGCAGAACACAACTATGCTTTCGTAAAACGCTTAATCAGTGTTTTATGATCCGGATAAGCGGAAGCTAAAGTCGAGCGATCGGCCAATTCAAAGTCCTCAAACTCGAAACCCGGTGAGACAGTACAGCCTACTAAAATGAAATCTCCTCGAATAATTTCTGCAGCAAACCAGTGGTGTTTTGGAATGACCACCTGAAATTGCTCACCCTTTTCTAAGTCCTTACCAATGGTTTTCGAAACCAAATTTCCTCCTGGTGAAAGCATATGGATGCAGGCACCACCACCGTCATGAAAATGCCAAATTTCGTCCGAATTAAGTCGGTGGAAATTTGAAACGCTGTTTGGGGTAAGCAAAAAGTAAATTGAAGTTCCGAACGTTCTTGCCGAAGGATAGTGATTGGGTAATGCGCTTTTCTTAATACTTTCTTCAGACCGATAGTTTTCAGCGTAATAACCTCCTTCAGGGTGAGCTAAGAGGTTCAGCTTTTCAATATAGTATTCAGCAGTTTTTTCAGTCATTCCCAAAAATAACAAAAAAGGCCACTTCATTAGATGAAACAGCCTTTCAGTATTGTTTGGACAGGTTTATTTCTGCGTAGCCATCTCTACATTACAGATAATTTCAATCGTTGGAGCGACAGATCCGCCTGCGCCAGAAACGCCAAATTCGTTCCTGTCTACACTTCCTTTAATTTGAAAACCCACTTTCTTGCCTCCATCTCGGTTGTCGATAGACCCAATGTGCTGAGCCATCAGCTCCACCTGTTTGGTATTGCCTCTCATGGTTAAATCACCCACTACTTTATACATGCCATCACCAGACTTGGTGAAAGAAGTGCTTTTGAAAGTAACCGTAGGGTGGTTTTCCATATCGAAAAAATCAGCAGATCTCAGGTGGTTATCTCTTCCTTCAACTCCTGTGTTGATGCTTTGCACTTGAGCGGTAAATGAGATTTTGGCATTGGTAAAATCTTCGGCTGTTCCGCCCTCAACTGTGGCTTCAAACTTTTCAAATCTTCCATTCACAAAGGAAATTCCAGAGTGTTTTGCATTAAATAATATGCTTGAATGCGCTGGATCTACTTTCCATGTTTGGCCATTCATTAGGTGGACCGAAAACAAAGTAGAAATAACAAATAAGGTAAGTACAACTCTTTTCATAGAATATGATTTTGTTCGTATTCGAATAAAACTAACGATTTTTTCAATGGAGGGAAACGGGTATTTCTGTTAAACGGTAAGCGTTTCTTTAAAATCGCATTAGTTATCAATTGGCTTTACCACTAAAAATTTGCGTGTGCATGAGCTGAAGCAGAGTCAGCTGGTTTCTGGCCCTGATGTAGTTCTCTTCAGTGAAACTTATTTTGTAATAGGTATCGCCATTCACGTAGTCAGCTAAAAACCGAATGGCTTGCATGTAGGTCATGTATAAACCGCCAAACTCTAAATTCTCAATTTCAAGGGGTGAAAGTGACTCAGCACAAGAAGAAAGGTAACCAGATTTCAAGGCCTCTAAATAACCTTCTCTGATTTCAATTTTACTTTCATCCAGTTCCGCCTCTTTTGTTGGTGTGAGCAAGGTGCGCATCATATCGCCAAAATCAGAAAGCACATAGCCCGGCCCTGTAGTGTCTAAATCAATCACATGGCGGAATTCATCACTGCCCTGGGATAAGAGTATATTGTCGATTTTTGTATCGTTATGACACACTCTGATCGGCAAACCCCTATCAACCAGTCTATTAAAATAATCCGTTATCCAACCGAATGCATTTACTTGGTCAATAAGGCTTTGGGCTGTTTCTTTTCGATTTGCTATGTTCAGCGCAATCGCTTCATCTAACTGTTCTAGCCTCCATTTTAGGCTGTGGAAATTAGGTATGGCTTCATCAAAGGCCTTAGCTTTTAAAGAAGCAGTTGCCTTGGTAAACATACCAAAACCTTTCCCTACTTCTTCCACCAAAGTAAGATTGCTAGGGGTAGTTGGGCCATAGGCATTCGACACAAATTCTTGCAATTTCCAGCAGCCACTTTCATCCACAAGAAAGCAGGTGCCGCTTTCAGTAGTAATGTGTTTTGCGAAGACAGGCGATTGCAAGCCTTCCAGAAGTTTGAGATTGTTTTCCAAGGTTTCGGTATTTTGAAAAACCTTGGTATTCACCTTCTGAAGCAGATAGTTTCCGCAAGTGGATTCTACTTTATAGGTGTCATTGATATGGCCAGAACCGAAAGGGGCAACCTTCTCGATCGCCCCCTCTAACTTGAATCCCTTCAATGCTTCTAAGGCAGTGTTCATTATTTTATTTCTTCTGGATATTTACCATCCGCAATCATTTTGCTAATTCCGCTTACTACAAATGGTTTATCCTCTTGATAGGTTACACCAAGCCAAGAAGCCGAAGTAGGCACTACGCGAATGGTTGCTTTTCCTTCATTCATTAGGTTGTCCATTTCGGCAGGAACAAAACATTCTGATTTAGGATTGGTATGATTTTCCTTCACAAAGGCCACAAACTTTTCTTCAAAAAGCGAAAGTGCTGAAACCGGAAAGCCCAAGAAATTCATTGATACGTAAGTGTCTGGAGCGAGTGAATGTTTCACCCCATCTTCTTCGTAAGTGATATCGTTACCATTTTTGCTGATGGCCAAAGTCTCTTTGATGCCTGTTAGGGTCATATCCTCTTTCACTTGACAAACGCCACGGTTTACCGTTCCGTGATCCGAAAGGGTGTTGACCAAGCTGTAGCCCATGATCAAGTATTCATTTTCGCTTAAGTTTTTCATGGCTCTTACCACTTCCCCAAAAGATTCTTGACCATAGTAATCATCGGCATTAATGACCACAAAAGGTTCATTGATGAGGTGTTTGGCAGCCAAAATAGCGTGGGTTGTTCCCCAAGGCTTTTTTCTATCCGCCTCATAAGCAGCTGTATGCTCAGTGTATTCATTCTGAAAGGCATATTCCATTTTGATCTTTCCGTTGAATCGGTTTTTGTAATGCTCATCAAAAGCATCTTTCAAATCGGTGCGGATAATAAATACCACTTTAGTGAATCCAGCATTGATGGCATCATGAATTGAATAGTCCATAATGATCTCGCCATGTGGGCCAATTCCATCCAATTGTTTATTCCCGCCATAGCGGCTTCCCATGCCAGCGGCCAATACTACCAAAGTCAAATCCATAATGTCCTCTATTTTAATTATAATTGTTGGCTCGAAGTTGTCGAAAAAGACAAGACGAGTCAATTTAACAAATCAATTTATTATGCAGCTAGCGACACTCGACTGGATTATCATCCTCGGTTTTTTTGTCATTTTTTTGTTAATCGGCCTTAAAGTATCAAAAAAGGCAGGTACCAGCTCAAAAGAATTTTTTCTCTCAGGTAGAAATATGCCTTGGTGGTTATTGGGGATTTCTATGGTGGCCACTACTTTTTCTGCTGATACCCCAAATTTAGTAACAGACATCGTTCGTCAGAATGGTGTGGCTGGTAACTGGGTATGGTGGGCTTTTCTCGTTACCGGTATGCTCACCGTTTTTGTATACGCCAAACTTTGGAGAAAATCGGGCGTACTTACCGATTTAGAATTTTACGAAACACGTTACAGTGGAAAAGAGGCGGCCTTCTTAAGAGGCTTTCGCGCCATTTATTTAGGTGTTTTCTTCAATGTGATGATTATGGCCTCGGTTTCCTTGGCTGCTATTAAGATTGGGGAGATCATGTTTGGCTTGGAGCCTTGGAAAACAATGTTGTATGCTTCCGTAATTACTGTGGCCTATAGTTCAATGGGTGGATTAAGGGGTGTTATTCTCACCGATTTCTTACAGTTTTTAGTGGCCATGGTAGGCTCTATAGCCGCAGCGGTATACATCATCAACTTACCTGAGGTGGGTGGTTTAACAGAACTTTTGGCCAACCCAAATGTCGCACCAAAACTCGACCTGATTCCTGACTTCAACAATAGAGAATTATTCATTACACTCTTAGTTATGCCGCTGGCCGTGCAATGGTGGAGTGTCTGGTATCCTGGCGCGGAACCTGGCGGAGGGGGTTACATTGCCCAACGGATGCTATCTGCCAAAGATGAAAAAAACGCAGTTTCGGCTACTTTGCTCTTCAACATTACTCATTACGCCTTACGCCCTTGGCCATGGATTTTGATTGCCTTGGCTTCGCTGGTGGTTTATCCAGATCTAGAGTCCATCAGGTCGGCCTTCCCGAATATTTCTGAAGGAAAAATGGGACATGATTTAGGCTATTCAGCCATGCTACTCACTTTGCCTAAAGGACTTTTGGGCATCGTTATCGCATCATTGATTGCGGCCTTTATGTCCACCATATCAACGCACCTCAACTGGGGCTCTTCTTATGTGGCCTATGATTTCTACCAAAGATTTGTGAAGCCAGAAGCAAGTGAAAAAGAATTGGTGAATGTTGGTAGAATATCTACAGTGGTTTTAATGCTTTTCGCTGCCCTGTTTGCCTTGGTGCTTACCAGTGCTTACGATGCTTTCCAAATTCTTTTGCAAGTAGGCGCAGGAACAGGTGCGGTATTCTTGTTCCGTTGGTTCTGGTGGCGTATAAATGCTTATTCAGAACTTACTGCTATGGTCGTTTCATTCATCATGGCATTGCTTTTCTTTGAGAAAACAGGCCCAGAATTTATGACTTCAATTTCGCCAGATTATCAACTGCTTTTGAGCGTAGGTATAACCACCATAGCTTGGGTAGCGGCTACTTTACTGACCAAACCAACTGACTACCAAAAGCTGGCTACATTCTTCAACTCCGTAAAACCCTATGGTACGGGTTGGAATGGTTTCAAGAAAATTGCTCAAAAAGAAGGCATTCATTTAGAAGCTAAAGTAGGCCGTTTCAGTGTTGACTTACTTGCTATGTTCTTAGGAATTATCATTGTTTACAGTGCCCTATTTGGTGTGGGCATGTTGCTTTACGGTAACATTTCAACGGCAGTGATTCTACTCTCTGTTACATTGGTGAGTGTTTTACTCCTACTACGAACTTGGAAGAAATTGACATTCTAAACCTAAAAAAACAGGCTGGCCAAATGGGTGGCCTGTTTTTTTATAAGTATTCCGTCCAAAGCCAAGTCATGCTGTAAGCCCCGAAGCTTCGGGGTATTCAGAAACAAAGGGTAGCAAGTCAAGACCTTGTGAAGCGTGAAATTCCGAAGCTTCGGAATCTACGAGGTGACTGTTATAGTGGGCTGACTTTTCAACCGCAAAGTCCACAAGTTTCGCAAAGCCTAGATTATAGAGCTGTTTTTTAATCAGTAGATTCTTGTCCTCGTTTCTGAAAAATGAAATAACTGAGCAATAGGAACAAGCCGCTGATGAAGATGACTTCTATTCGACCTAAAATCACAAAGAACAATATTGCGGTAGCAAAGAAAACCACCTTTATAAAGTTTTCCATGTCTATTCCTTTTAAATAGAAAAGGCAATGATAGAAGAGCAGCAAAGTCAGAGGCAACAGCGCACTTTTCAGTAGAAAAAGGGTAGAAATATCAAGGCCCAGATTCCCAAAGAAAACCATCAATTCGGGCAGCATTAAAATGAGATAACTCAAGCCATACCAAACAAATTGAAGGTTATTGGCAATGGGCAAATTACGGTAGATCAACAATTCACTTTGTTGGTATTGATGGTAATGAAAACAGAAAGCAGCGTTCACCGCAGCACTCAACAACAGACCAAGGTTTAGTAATCTTAGGTCTGTTCCTTCCATTTCGAAAATCCAGATAGACCCCACCAAAACAATCAGAGAAGCCGTTTTTGTTCCTAAAAGTAAAATGGACTGCCGGTTTAAAAGGTGATGAACGAACAGCATAGGAAAAGGCTTGGGCAATCTGTTGGTAAAGTTTTTAAACCCAATTTGAAGCTTGGTATCTACAGGGCTTATAAGTTTGCTTTCCACCATATTAGTAGCGCCAAAGAGTAAAATCAAGTTTCCAGCAATTACCAATACAGCAGAAGTCCATTGATTTAATTGAATGGCAATGGCCGTCATAAAAAAGCCATAACCGAGTATGGGCAAGAAGAGTAAAGCCTGAATATGCAGCACAAGCAGTAGCCTTTTAAGTGGGTTGAGCAAAACTAAATAGGATAACCAGCTATTATTGGGCAGCCTTTTAACCATGAAAACAAAGCTTAGCGTTTTAGCGGTATAGAGCAGCCAAAGCACTAAAACCACCAAATAATAGAAGGGCTTGACAGCTAAAAATGACGTAAGATCAACATGCTGTGCCGTTTTCAGAAAACCGAAACCGAGGCCAAGCACCACCAAAAAGAAGCCTGTATTGGCCTTGTAAAACTCCTTCACCAAAGCCCTCACCAATACCTTTCTTACTGCCTTCATGATTCTGGAATCAACGACCGGTTTTCCACCTTATAAGTATGAGAAGCTTTGATCAACGAGTTATCAAAATCCTGATGAGTAGAAAAGAGGAAAGACACCCCTTTTGCCTGTGATTCCACAATCATTTTACTCACCAATTGTTGCGCTTCAACATCCAAAGTAATTAAAGGCTCATCTAGAATAATCCATTCGGGCTCACCCAAAAAAGCCATAACGATGGACAGCTTCTTGGTCATTCCGCTGGAGTAAGTGCCGCAGGCTTGATCGGCATACACATCTACCGAAAGCTGTTGGGTTAACAATTCTGCTTGGCCGGTTGGCGCTTTCTTGAGTTTAGCGAAAAACTTGATCAGATCATTTCCAGACAGAAACTCAGGGAAAAGTGGTTCTGACTGACTGTAATTTACCTTGAGTTTATAAACTTGTGGTGATTTTCTCAAATCAATTTCTCCCAAACTAATTTCCCCTTGGTAAGGAGAAAGGCCAGCCAGACAATTAAAAAGTGTGGATTTCCCTGATCCGTTTCTGCCTTTGATCCAGTGGATTCCTCTTTCAAAAGTCAGTTTAGGAATCTCCAAGATCAATTGCTTAACAAACGACTTTTGAAAATTATGAAGTGAGAGCATAGACATTTAGAGTACGAAGATTCTATAAAAAAGGTAATGAGATTGGGGAAAAATAAAAAGCCCTGATAAATCAGAGCTTTTTTGAGTGCGCACGAGAAGATTCGAACTTCCACACAACTTAATGCACCACCCCCTCAAGGTGGCGTGTCTACCAGTTTCACCACGTGCGCTTGGGTATTAATTAGGGATCGCAAAAGTAGAGAAGTTTTGACTGAATTCAAACATTGGCCGCTACCATTTGCAGGGAATCTAATTGTAAATAGACAGGAACCTTTCTACATTTAAACTCTGAAAAATCACTTTATGAACAATCTAAACAGAAATGCTATTGTAGGGCTAATCTTCATTTTGATTGGTACTGTATTTCTACTGGATAACCTCGATATCATCTCATGGCATTACAGGCGCTATATTTTCCAATGGGAGAATATTCTCATCATCATTGGCGCAGTACTTATTCTGAACAAGGAGAATGTAAAAACTGGTGGAATTTTAATGGGAATAGGGATTTTTCTGAATCTCGATGAATGGTTTAGTATTGACATTAATATTTTCGACTTATGGCCATTGGTTTTTGTGATTGCTGGCTTTGCCATTGTAAGCCGAAACCGAAACTCAACATCGGACGACAACTATAACACGACAACAGGAAATTTAGACGCTGATAAAATTAACGACACAGCAATCTTTGGCGGGGGAGATAAAATCGTCAACAGCAATAATTTCAGAGGAGGTTCACTCACTGCAATTTTTGGGGGCTCCAATATTGACCTTACCCAAGCCAAACTGGCCGATGGTAGACATGAAATTGATGTGTTTTATATGTTTGGTGGCTCTAAAATCCGTGTACCTCAAGATTGGAATGTACAGTTGAACGTCACCGGCATTTTTGGAGGAATGTCGGATAGAAGAAAGTTCATAGACCCGCAGGCAGATGGGACCAAAGAACTTGTAATCCGTGGAACTGCAATTTTTGGTGGGGCTGAGGTAACCAATTAATCGACACTTTGCTAACCCGACAATTAGGTTTAGTTATAAGGCGCACTATAAAATCTTTCTCTGGCGTCATATTTGTAAATGAAGTTCGAAAAAGCCTAAATTCGAACATGATCAAATCATTTGCTTTCACTGCTCTTTTATTCATCTCAATTAGTGCTTTTGCACAAATAGATGACACCGCTGTTGCCAACTTTGCCAAGTCATTCTCTGAAAAGAATAATGTACCAATTGAAGAAGTCAATGCCATTCTAAATAAGGCCACCTACCAAGCCGATATCATTGAGAAAATATCGAAGCCAGCCGAAGGTACAATGACCTGGGAGCGCTATCGCAAAATTTTTATTACTGACGAACGCATTAATGCAGGAGTAGAGTTTTGGAAAGAAAACAGCGAAACTTTAGCAAAAGTGAGTGCAGAAAGTGGCGTTCCAGAACATATCATCTTGGGAATTATCGGAGTGGAAACTTACTTCGGAAGAATTAAAGGAAGTTACAAAGTACTTGACGCGCTTTACACACTTTCTTTCGGCTATCCTAAACGCGCCAAATTTTTCACTTCGGAACTCGAAGCTTACCTGATACTGGCTACAGAAGAGAACCTCGACATTGAAACCACGAAAGGCTCTTATGCTGGCGCTATGGGTTACAGTCAGTTTATGCCTACTAGCTACCGGGCTTATGCCAAAAGCTTTGAGGATAACGGAACAAGAGATCTCATCAATTCTGCAGATGATGCTATTGCTTCGGTTGCCAATTACTTAAAAGTTCATCGTTGGGAAAAAGGCGAGCCTGTCACTTCAAAAGCTACTATGACTCGAAAAATAACGAAGCTGAACCCTCAAGCTTTAAAGCCAAAAAATAAAGTTTCTGATTATACCGCCATCGGTTTTGAACCAGCTGAAAAGCTAAATACTAGTATCCCTGCTACAATGATTATTCTAGAAAACGAAAGCGGAGAAGAGCATTGGTTTGGTATGAATAACTTCTATGTGATCACTCGTTATAACCACAGTCCACTTTATGCCATGGCCGTATATCAATTGGCAGAGGCTGTTAAAGCGAAGCGTATAAAGTAGAGCGTCTGTAAGGTCTTAATATTTGAGAGGATTAGAGTAGCATTACAAAGACAGTCAGCATTGCTGAATTTATCTTTTAGCTATTTTTCTAGACTTACAGTATAGTTTCCAGAAGTACCAGCAGCTACTGGGCCACCAGTATGCGTAAAGCTGAACTTAAAGCTGGTCAAGCTCAAATCCAATATGGTTACCTCTTCACCAGTATCTAGATTGATACTGCCACCCGTTTCGTTCGCCCAAGTCCAAGTGCCAGTGGCCTTGAATAAGTCACCCCCATTGGTGGTTGTATAGGTTCCATCAGTAAATGACATTGAGAAACCTACGTAATTCAAACTCACATCTTGGCCATCCAAAATGATTTGCCCATTAGTACCATAACTCCAGTCTCCTGCCAACTTCTCAAAAGCCAACTCATTAATTGTCTTCCCTATAGGGCTGTCTGACCCACAACCTATTAAAACCATCACAAGTAACACTAATACACTTAAGAACGGAATTCTCTTAATCTTCATGGTTTCCTTATTTTTTGATCATTACTTTTTTCCTTACAACTGATTTACCATCACTAAACTGAATAATGTAGATTCCGCTAGTGTAGCCAGAAACATCCAGTTGCAGCGTTTGCTCGGTAAAGGATTTCTTATTGAATAAAGAGAGCCCTGATGCATCAATAATATCAATATTAAGCTTAATGGCTCCGAGTTCCGACAAATCAATGTTCAATACTTTACTTGTTGGGTTAGGGAATATGCTAATGGCCTCTGCTATGATATTACCATCGTCAAACCCAGTTATTATGGCTCCATCCCCCGCTATATCCACCGAAACATTACCCGCATTGCTAATGAACTGGATCACTCCAGTGTAAGCCTTTACTTCCATTGGTTTAAAGCCTAATGTGATCGTTTTGCTTTCTCCGGCATTTATATTAACCTCAGCACCACCTCCAATAAACCCTTCTGGAAGTGATACACTGTTGACTATTAGTTCAGCTTCTCCGTCATTATGGATTGTAATTTCAAAGTTGCTTGTTAGCCCTAATGCCGTTTCTGGAATATCAATATTTGAAGTGATTCTAATCTGTGGTTCTGCCACATTGATGATAGTAATGGTGAACACTTTCTCGAAGATTCCGCCAAAACCATCGTCTGTATGGATGCGAATATTGTAGCTGGACTTGGCTTCAAAATCAAAAACTTCAGTGGCCAAAAGCTTATCTCCACTGATCGTAAAACTGGCATTGTCGGTATCGCCCATTCCTGATACTAGCGTATAAGTATGGATATCTCCATCAGCATCATTATTACTGATCACACCCACTTCGGCATTGACCGCATTGTTCTCTGAAATATTCGATGGCTCTACAACAAGCTCGGTCGCCACATAGTTGGTGCTATATGTGCCACTAGAAAAGGTAGTACTCATGGGGTTATTCGCTTGGTCAACAATACTACCATCACCTTTTACTCTTAAAAAAAACGCGCCTTGACCTTCAATGCTATTGACACTGATGTCATAGGTTTTTGCGTCTATCATGGTAATGGTATTTAAACTTCCTGTCACTGTGCCTGTTAATACCAATTCAAAATCAGTAAGGGCAACGCCTGTTACCGCCTCTGAAAAGAGGACTCTAAAGTTAGCCGTAGTGGTTCCTGCTGGAATTTGTAACGCGTCTGTTCTGCTTACACTGACTACATCGGGTGCAGTATTATCAAACTCTCTTACCAGGTCGGTAGCCGCCTGGTTAGCGTTGCCTGCCAAGTCGGTGGCTGTCGATGCCGCTAAGGCTACCGTTACTGTGCCAGCAGCCGTGGGAATCACATCTACTGTCCAAACTTTATTGGTTGTTACAATCGCGAAGTTAGTGGTCGTACCATTGGTAATTATTAAATCCTCGAGTGCAAAATCTATTACCGGCCCATCATAGGTGATTGTAACTGTAAATTTTCCTTTCACCTTACTTGCTGAAGTACTGCTAAGTGTTGGTACAGCAAGCTTTGTATCTACAGTTACTGATAACACGATACTTACTGTACTAACATTACCTGCTGTATCGGTAGCCTTCGCAGTTATACTATAAGTGCCGTCAGCTAAGGTAGTGCCACTGTGGTCAAAGCTGAAGTTACCAGCTCCTTTGGTATTAGTGGTACCGATGCTGGTACCGTCAATAAATAACTCTACCATACTACTAGGAGTTGCGGCACCATCAAACTGTAGCGTATTATCATTCGTGATTTTATCGGTGACATTCGCTCCGCTATCCGTTGTAATACGGGATACCGTTGGGGCAGCGGGCGCAGTCGTATCTACTGTTACTCCTACCGCAGTACTCGCTGCACTGACATTACCAGCGGTATCTTTTGCCTTAGCGGAGACACTAAAAGTACCATCCGTTAGTATGACGCCTGTGTGATCAAAACTGAAGTAACCCTCACCATTGGCGGAAGTACTGCCAATGCTTACACCTCCAATAAGTATTTCTACCACGCTATTGGCTTCAGCTGTACCATTAAACTTCAAGGTGGTGTCATTGGTGATTTTATCTGTGCTATCTACTCCGCTATCTGAGCTAATACTTGTGACCGCTGGGGCAGCGGGCGCGGTTGTATCTACTGTTACTGACAGGGCAGTACTGGCCACACTCTCATTGCCCGCGGCATCTTTCGACTTGGCCGTAACACTATAGGTACCATCGGCTAAGATCGTGCCGCTGTGGTCATAGCTGAAATTGCCCGAACCATCAGCGGTAGTCGTACCAATACTTGTTCCTCCAATAAATACTTCTACCGTGCTATTCGCCTCGGCTGTACCGTTAAAACTAAGCGTCTTATCATTAGTGACTTCGTCCGATCCATCTGCTCCGCTGTCAGCAGTAATGGCCGAAACCGCTGGGGCAGCGGGCGCGGTTGTATCTACTGTTACTGACAGGGCAGTACTGGCCACACTCTCATTGCCCGCGGCATCTTTCGCCTTGGCTGTTACACTATAGGTACCATCGGCTAAGATCGTGCCGCTGTGGTCATAGCTAAAATTGCCTGAACCATCAGCGGTAGTCGTACCGATGCTTGCTCCTCCAATAAATACTTCTACCGTGCTATTCACCTCGGCTGTACCATTGAAACTAAGCGTCTTATCATTAGTGACTTCGTCCGACCCATCTGCTCCACTGTCTGTAGATATCGTAGCAATGCTTGGGGCGACTGGCACATTGCCATCTACAACAAGTGCCTTGTTAGCGCCCAATGATTTAGCTTCAGCGGGGCTGGCCAAAGTCAGTATCGCAGCAATGTCAGCACCATCCTTTATGGTGCCTGAATTAAGCTCCAAAGAAGTGGTAGCTACATAGTCTAAATCGGTAGTAACATCACCTGCTTGCACCGTGTAGTTAAAGGTGAGCGTGGCAGTACCTGAGCCTGAGGCATAATCTGCCTTGCGGTCGGTGGCACCTGTTTCTAAGGTTAATTGTGGCGTGCCCGTCACGGTCACGGCTTTATCAAAGGTAATGGTGATCGGAATAACATCTCCTACCTTAAAATTACCATTTGCCGCAGTACTCGTCACATTAGTCACTACTGGGGAAAGAGCATATACACGCACATGGCCTGAATTAGCACCATTGCCAGCATTTAAATAGGCTCCTATGGCCACTGTTTTACCATCTGCACTTAGGCTGACTGATTGATCCAATCGACCTGATTGATCACCCTCTGCTTCTCCGTCAATATCTGCGCCCACCTGCACCCAAGCGGATCCATTGTACTTATAAATACGAACATGACCTGAAGTATCACCATTACCATCATTTCCCCAAGCTCCAATGGCCACCGTCTTACCATCATCACTCAGGCTGACTGAACTACCTGATTGATCATCAGCCGCCTCGCCATCAATATCTCCGCCCAACTGTACCCAAGTGGATCCATTGTACCCATAAACACGAACATGACCTGAATTAGCACCATTGTCACCATTGTAATTTGCTCCTATCGCCACCGTTTTGCCATCGGCACTCAGTCTGACTGATCGGCCTGAGTAATCACCAGCTGATTCTCCGTCAATGTCTCCACCCAACTGTACCCAAGCGGCTCCATTGTAGCCATAAATACGGGCATGACCTGAATCAGCTCCATTGCCATCATTGAAAGTTGCACCGATAGCTACTGTCTTGCCATCAGCGCTCAAGCTCACTGAAAAGCCTGAGTTATCACTAACCGCTTCTCCGTCAATATCTCCACCCAACTGTACCCAAGCGGCTCCATTGTACCCATAAATACGAACATGGCCTGAGTTTAATCCATTACCATCATTGCTATTAGCCCCCATGGCCACCGTTTTACCATCAGCACTAAGGCTCACTGAAAAACCTGATTGATCACCAGCCACTTCGCCATCAATATCTGCGCCCAATTGTACCCAAGCTGCACCATTGTAGCTATAAATACGAACATGTCCTGAAGCATTACCGTTACCATCATTTCCCCAGGCTCCAATGGCCACAGTTTTTCCATCTGCACTTAGGCTGACTGATCTGCCTGATTCATCATCAGCAGCTTCGCCATCAATATCTGCTCCCAATTGTGCCCAAGCAGCTCCATTGTAGCTATAAATACGAACTTGACCTGAATTAGCTCCATTGCCATCATTTTGATGTGCTCCTATCGCCACCGTTTTACCATCTGCACTCAGACTCACTGATCTGCCTGAGTAATCACCAGCCGCTTCCCCGTCAATATCTAAACCTAGCTGTTGGGTAATTTCTGAGCCTGTTAAGCCATTTTTCGGGAAAACATAAATTTTTAGGTCTTGTGTAGCTATCGCATTGCCATTATTGGCTGTCACGGTCAGCTCATATATGTTGTCGGTATTGGCATCTGCAGGAGAAGACCAGCTAGACAATACGGCAAAAGTGAGTAAACCCGTATTGGTATTGATACTAAAATCTGCCACATCGGTGCCGCTTAAGCTGTAGGTCACATTGGCATCTGTTGCCCCGCATGCACCATCATTGGCATTGACATCTAATACCGTAGTGGCAATCGTAGTCCCCTCCTCTACCACTGCCGAATTGGCGGATTCAAACTCTGGTGTAGCAACTAACTCATATACCGGTATATAGACCAAAGAATTGCCATTATCCTCATCGTTTAATCCTGATCCATAAAGAATATTTTTTTCGTCTTCAAGATTTGAAGAGTTAAAGTCAAATGGGGAGTCATTATCCACTTCTAAATGAGGTGCGTTAGCCGAAGATTGACTACCATAAAAACTTTCAATATTTACCGCAAAGGAACTTTGAACGGATGCATCGTTTTTAGAAAAAAGAAAAGCGGCATCTGACTGTTGAGCGGAAAGTTGATGCCCTGAAGCTATCGCTAAAAAAAATAGTACTAATAATAAGCTGAAAGGAGATTCAAGGACTTTTTCATTCGTGTCAAAAAAAAACATCATCATAAGGAACGTGACTTATTGGTTCAAACTATATGAATAAAGTAACAGATTAAGCATGCTAAATTCTATACATTTCATTTCAATTATGTTATTGGGAGAACAATAGTAAGACGCCACACTTAGCGTTACAACAAATCACCCAATAAAATCCTAAATATCAGTAAATAAAATATTTTTTATCAAAAAAAAAAACAACAATAAATAATCTAACCATATATTAAAGGCAATAAAAGATCAAATAACATATCTGGTTAAACGAAAAGCCCAATCACTCTATTGAGCAATGGGGCTTTTTTATCTTAATTGCGCTTACTGCCCTACAAAGAAAATTGAGTTGGCAACAAACAGCTTTCCGTTCTGCCAGAAGGCACGAAATAGTGGGTTATCGGCCATGTATACAATAGATCCTCTGCCGTAGCTTTCCACACCAAATACGACAGATTTGGCTAATCTTTCTTTGGCCTTATCTCCAGCTACGCCACTCACGTAAGACTCCACTCCTTCGATAATTCCAACATTGCCTCCACCAGCCAAGTAAGCATAACGGCTACTATTGTTTTTTAAGGTGAAGTAATAATCAGGATATCCGAAAGCGAGCGGGTTAGTATTGTCCACTTTCAACTTAAAGATTGCACCCGGCAAACGAGAGCTGGCGAAAAGATCACTTCTGTCGGCATAAGGCGTTAAAGCCTCTTTTTCCTTTTCTTCATCCGTTTTCTTATTGGCGTCCTTCTCGTCAGAATCAGTAGCGTAGGTTTTCAAACTGAAACCATCTTTTCCTGCAAAAGTATTTATAGATCGTTCGATGGCAATGATTTTTCCACCTCCACGTACCCAACTTTTTACGTCATCCATTCTGTTACCTCCCAAAGCACTTCCGTAAGAACCGCTTGGCAATACCAAGGTGTTGTAGTTGTCTAGGTTGATGCGTCCAAAATCGCTAACATCAACCATAGTGATTGGGTAGTTCAACTCTTGTTCCATGAAATACCAGAACTCACCAAAACCAAGTGAAGAAACACCATCTCCTCTTAAGACCAAGATTTTAGGCGCGTCCAAAAATTTCACTCCATTCGAGCCAAAGTCTTTACCCGTTTTCACAAAAGTAGTTGGGGTCGAAGTAAGGTTTCTGTCGTAAGTTTTTGCGGCACTTTTCACAATGTCGTCAAACTTACTGCCCATGTGCATGTTCCCTTTTCTGGTAATGATTAGTGTCCCAGGTGCATAAGAGTTACCTGCCACAGAAAAAGATTCTTCTGCAAATCTTAATTTGATGTCGTTTTTAAGCAAATGCCCTAAGAACTTAGCATCTTCTAACGTTTCCCATTTCAACAAATAAGCCGCTGGCTTGCTACCAACATTCACCTGTCCCTGTGGTTTGGTGTATTTAGCTGGCTTCACATCCATTTTGGTTTCAGTAGCATAAGCGTCTAATCCCATCATGTAAGGCACAGCCCAAGCGGTAATATCATAAGTATCGGAAGTGCTGGCAAAAGTATTTGGTTCAAAGAAGGCTTGAACCAAAACAGCCTTAGGTTGAAAAGCACTAATGATGATATCGCCATTCTGAACACCTGCATTTTCATTTTTACCCGTGAAGTAATTGAATGAAGACACTGCTTTGCTAGAAGAACCAATCCCGTAAACTATTTTTTGACTGTCTAAAAAGTCAGTTAATTTCTTCAGTTTGTCTGGGTGGTTTGTTCCTCTAACGATGTAAGTTTTATACTTTGCTTTAGGGTTGCTCACCCCTTTATTAAAGAAACTAGCAAACTCATCCACCATTTTTTCGCTGTATTTCGAAGCGGTTTCTACAGTAGACATTCCAGTGGTATAATGATGAGCAATCGCATCTTCCAACTTCAAAGTATCTCCTTCATCTGTAAGAATAGCCAAGTCGCTACTTCCCTGCTCGTAAGTCATACCAATAGCTCCGTTGAACATTGGATAAGAGTCACCGTAGCTTGGGTATAGCATATCGAAGCTTTCTTTGGTGAAAAATAACCAACCGTTCTCGTCAAAATACTTGGCGTGGTTTTTACCAATAATGTCTTGAAAATCTCTTTGCCATTGCGTTACCTGATCGTGAACTGGTTCTGCTGCTGGCGCAAAATAATAGGGACTGTTGCTCCCTTGCTCATGGAAATCCACATGGATGTGCGGCATAATAGTGTTGTAGAATTTCATGCGTTGCTGAGATTCTACTTGAGTCTGCCATGCCCAGTCTCTATTCAAATCGAACAAATAATGATTTGCTCTTCCACCTGGCCAAGGCTCATTATGTTCTGCTGCCTCTGGGCTAGGGTTAGGCGTAGTTCCTGCCACCTGATTGATCCAGTTAGAGTAACGATCGCGACCATCAGGGTTGATGCAAGGATCAAAAATCACCACCGTATTTTTCAACCACTCTTTTGAGGTGGTGTTGTCAGGCCTTGCAATTTCATAGAGGGTTTTCATGGCCGTTTCTGTAGAATTGGCTTCGTTACCATGCACGTTATAGCTCATCCATACAATCCCGATTTTCTTTCCAGAAGGCTCGCCTTCCATCAGTTTTGCTCTTTTTAAGTTGTCCGTACGAATGGTTTCCCAGTTGTCAATATTTTCTTGAGATGAAACTATGGCGGCTACTAAAGGACGTAGCTCATTGGTTTGGCCGTACTGATGAATCTTTGTATTGCTCAATTGATTGGTGACGTACTCATAGTAGTCTACCACTTTATAATTGGGTGTAAATCTTGTACCCAATTTATATCCCAAGAATTCATCTGGGCTTTTTAGTGTTTGGGCTTGGGTTCCAAAGCTGAATGCCAGAATCAAAAGGCAGAGAAGTAATTTTTTCATAGAGGTTGAATTATTAGCGAGGAATTTACGGCTATTTAGTTTGTTGCCAAACTTGATTTTTCTGATCGGTCAAATGAGCTTACTTCACCTCAACCACTTTAAGCTTATAAAAAGTAATCAAGTCGGGTTCTTCTTCTAGCTTGCTAATGTCCTGATGCGCCCAAAGAAAGCCCTTATTATCTGCCATATCGAAATGTGACACCTTATCAGGAAGTCTAAGTTCATCATTCATTCTAAGTCCATTTTTTATGATCAGATGTTTCTGTGGGTCTGCCTTCATCAAGCGCTCCCTAAAATCAGGAGAGTCTCGATCAAGTGCCTCAATATCTGAAAGCTTCATTCCTGAAGAGTAGACAATCACTTCAAAATCACCAAGCTTATAAACTCGCTCAATACTTCCGCTTTTGTCGCTAGGGCCACTTTCTCTTTGTTCTTTAAGGCCTATAGGCCCCATTGAAAAACCTTTAAATAATATGAATTCATCAAAAGGTATCTTCGTTTCACCAACTATTTCACCACTTGGCAATTCCACCTTGTACATTGTGGTGTCTCCTTTAAAAGCATAATAAAGAAAGTTACCCTTCACGTCTAGCTCCGGTTTCAGAAAGTAAAAAGCCTTGCCACTTGTTACAAACCTGCTATCGCTCGCTAATTTTCCTACAGGTTTATAGATTTCCTTATCCATACTTTCGGTTGTTAAGCTTTGTTCTTTGGCCAAATAGGGATCTATGAGTGTCATTATTTTACGGTCTTGGTAATATTCTGCGTTTTTATCACTGAACTCAGTTTGTGGCCCCATGTAGGCGACTAGCCGATTATGATCAATCCCTTTTATTTCAAACAAATGATTAAAACCCATGTAAACCATTCCGCCATGAGTAAAATCGGGTTTCATTGATTCCCTTAGATTAAAATCCATGTCATAGGTTTTAACTGTCATAAAGCCCATCAACGCTATACCATCTTCATAAAATTCACCAGAGAGTATATAATCCCCCACAGCTTGAGGATCTCCAGTTGGTCGATCCATCTTTTTTAGCACCACCCCTTCAGGACTTAAAACATAGGCTACTGGTGGGTTGGGCTGAATGGCTAAAAGCTCACCGGTTTGATCATTTACATCCGCGATGGACAGGCCTGAAGAGAGAAGGTTAACTTGGACGGAGTCTACAATTTGTAGTTCATAATTAGCAGCAACCTCTGCCACTTTTTCATTAGAACTACCACAGCTAAAGAGCAAGCTAAAAGCCGATACGAATAAAAAGTAAAGCGAGTATTTTTTCATAAAGTCAATTTCAACTTCGGAAATTAACTTATTTTCCACCTAAAGAAAAATAAATATAGATCGCAACCCATACACTCATTCACCAGCCTCTAATAAAATTGCTCGGGAGTACTTTCCATTATCGCCTGAGCCAAAAAGTAAACGAGTTTCAGACATTTCTTCTAGTTCCAATAGGTAATACTGAGATGCAAAATGATCTCCACTCGCCTCGCCTCTACTGTGCTCTATTATAAACTTGCCTGTGGCTTCATCATAAAAGTACTTTACCGTGGCTACTTGTTCGTCAGGCTCGGGCCAATAACAGCCTAAATCACCCAAAGTCACTTCAACTTCTTGGGCATCGGCTTTGAAAATGTAGACATCATCTCTATAGCAATCATTGAAATCACTCAATTCATTATTACTGTAGTTGGTATAATATGCAGTAACTCGCCAAGATTTTTCAGTATCACCATATACCATTTTTAGTTGCTCGGATGTAAACTTGATTTTTGGAGAATCATCATCGTTTTTACAACCCGTCAAAACAATGATTGAAAGTATAATGGCCAAGAAGTATTTAGGTGCTTGCATAAAGGCTTCAAATTTACGCAGTCGTTACCAAAGGCTGTGCCATAAACCTCACAATTGTAATTTTTTTAACAGAGAATTATTATGCCTAAACACCAAATTAAAATTCCTTGACCAAATGATCCCTGTTCAAAAAAGTAAGCCTAATTTTGAGTGCTAAAACCCACAACTGTGAACCGCTATTTCATCGCTATTCTTCCTTCTGAACCTTTGGCCTCTGAGATCATAAAAGTCAAACAGTATTTCGTGGAAGCCTATGGAAGCAAGGGTGCTTTGAGGTCGCCAGCACACCTTACTTTACACATGCCTTTTCAATGGAAAGAGAAGAAAGAAACCAAACTGATTGATTTACTTACGCAGACAACTAATGTAAACCCTTTTAAAATAGAGCTTGATGGTTTTGGCGCTTTCCCCCCTAAAGCAATTTTCATTAAGAATAAGCCTTGTGCCGAATTAAGCGCATTTCAGGAACAGCTCACCCGTTTTACTTGGCGCGAAATGAAGCTCTTTAACCCAACACATAACCGTGGTTTTCATCCGCACATAACCGTGGCTTTTCGAGATTTAAAGAAAGAAGGCTTTTATAAAGCCTGGCCAACGTTTGAACACAAGAATTTTGAGGGTGAAATTGAAGCTAATTCTTTCTGGCTGCTGAAACACGATGGCAAACAATGGCATCCGTTTCACGAATTTGTTTTCAAACCTGAAAATTAATTTCCGAAGGGAAGCACATATAAATAGACTGCTGCAAAATGAAATGCAGTTCCACCCATGACAAAGAGGTGCCAAATGGCATGATGGTATTTTAGTTTGCGCATCAGGTAAAAAATCACGCCTGCAGTGTAACACAATCCGCCATAGAGCAACAGGTTTACAGCATCGGGTGAGATTAATTCTGACAATCGAGAGAACAGGGTAAAGCCCAACCAACCCATTCCCAAATAAGAAATTAGTGAAAGCGCTTCGAGTTTACCTGTAAAGAAAATCTTGAAAATAGTGCCAACAAAGGCAATCGCCCAAACCGCTATAAGCACATTAATTCCCAAAGCTTCTTCACGCAGCACCACCCAGCAAAACGGAGTAAAAGTACCTGCGATTAAAACGTAAATGGCAATGTGATCTAGCTTCTTATATAATGATTTCCGTTGTTGGGATTTAACACTGTGATAGGCCGTTGAAGCGGCATAAAGCAAAACCATGCTCAGGCCAAAGACCAAAAAACCAACCTGTTTTTCAGTCGCATCCGCTGGAGTTTTCAGTAGTAATAACGCAGTTCCAATAATTGCCAAAAGAGCCGCAATTCCATGCGTCCATGCATTGGCCAGCTCCTCTTCTGGAGAATAGGCTTCTCCCTTATTTTTCATCTGGAAGTATTAACTGTGTGCCGCAAAATTTACAGTAGTGCGAGACGGCTTCATGCCCAGTTTGATGGCAGTTCGGGCACTTTACTTTCTTCCTTTCCGCATTGTCCTTGGTCAGTTCTGCCGTCACAATTCCTGTAGGCACGGCAATAATCGCATAACCCATAATCATAATGAACGAAGCCAATGACTGACCAATGACGGTTTGCGGGGCAATATCTCCATAACCTACCGTGGTGAGTGTTACAATGGCCCAATACATACTCACCGGAATACTGGTAAAGCCATTTTCGCCTCCTTCAATCATATACATGGCCGTTCCAGTAATCATTACTACCGTGAGTACAGAACCTAAAAACACCGTGATTTTATGCCGACTTGCCTTTAAAGCCCTGGCCAATTGTTCGCCTTCACCCACAAAGCGGCCTAGTTTTAAAATTCTAAAAACCCTGAGTAATCTTAATGCTCGAATGATAAGGAGGTACTGAGTTCCGGTAAAAACTAAGCTGATATAAGCAGGTAATACTGCCAACAAATCAATGATTCCGTAAAAGCTAAAGGCATATTTTCTAGGCGTTTCCGAAACGTATAAGCGTAGAATAAACTCAATGGAGAAGCCAATGGTGAGTACCCACTCTGCTATTTTAAAAAGCTGACCATAATGATCGTTGAGTGACTTAACACTTTCCAAAATTACTGCCAATACGCTAATTACAATGGCCCAAAGCAAAGCCACATCAAAGGCCTTACCCGCAGGGGTATCGGCTTCAAAAATTATGATGTAGATCCTTTTCCTCAGGCGTTTGTGCATACTCAAAAGTAGCAATTATTTGGAGATTCATGTATTATCAAGGGAATGCCGTCAGGTTTTTGAAAACCTAGTGAGTGTACCTGTATTGAAGTCTACCCATTACTCGCATGCCTTGAGGCCAATGCCAATCGTGGATCATGAATAAATGGAAGCTTTTGCATGTCTACAACTTCTAGGCTGAAAAAATCGAATTCCTCTACCACCTTGCCTGTAATTTCATAAATTCCTTTTCCTCTGAAAGGATGCTTTGCTGCTACTGGCGGAAAGTGCGTACTGTCTACAAAATAGCCTTCGCGGTCAATCCAAGTACCAAATTGCATTCGTTTTCCACCCGAAGTGGTGGTGCTTTTTACATGGATTAAGTAGCCCACCATTCTCACCAGCTTGTTTTTATGCTGCTCCATTTGTCTTGCCATTACTTCTTTGTGTGGCTGCTCTTTTAACAAATGGAAAGGATTACAAAGTGGAAAACCGAGCAACTCAATTTGATCGAAAGCATCTTCCAACAGATCATAGTTGAGTTCAGGTAATTTATAGTGTTTTACTTCTGGGTCGAAAAGCATTTTGGTTGGCTTGGTTTTTTTCTGCTGCCCTAGTTTCAGGTAAGCCTCCCAAAGCAATTCCTTTTTGGTGTAGCCCGTAAAACGAAAAGCATTGATTCGGATAAGCAAACTCAGCTGGTCGAGTGAAATTTGCACCCTTTTTAAAAAATGATCGAAGCTCATAAACACTCCGTTCCTTTGCCTTTCTGTGAGCACTTCCTGTACCGTGTTTTGCTCTAGCGCTCCAATAAATGCCAAACCCATAAAAATTGTATTGCCATAAATGGTGCAGAGTTGTTCACTTTGGTTTACACAAGGCGCTTGAATATCGGCACCGTGCATAAAAGCCTCGTGCGCATACAACTCCACACTGTAAAATCCTCCTCCGTTGTTCATAGTGGCCACCATATATTCCCTCGGATAATAGGCTTTCAGAAAAAGGCTTTGATAACTTTCGACCGCATAGCTGGCCGAATGCCCTTTGGCAAAAGCATAGCCCGCAAAGCTTTCAATTTGTCTCCAAATTTCTGCTGCCAACTGATGAGAATGGCCTTTGGCCGCGCAGTTTTCAAAATACTTATCGCGTACACTTTGAAATTCTTCTCTAGAACGGTATTTCCCCGACATGCCCCTGCGCAATACATCGGCTTCCGCCAAAGTAAGGTCGGCAAAGTAATGCGCCACTTTAATTACATCTTCTTGGTACACCATTACACCAAAGGTTTCTGGCATAATGCTCAGCATGGTGGGGTGGGCTTCTTTTCGTTTTTCGGGGTCGCGAAAGCGCAGAATGTATTGGCGCATCATACCTGATTTGGCCACCCCAGGCCGAATGACAGAACTGGCCGCTACCAAGCCCAAATATTCTTCCACCCTCAGTTTTTTGAGCAGCATGCGCATGGCGGGCGACTCTACATAAAAGCAACCAATGGCCTGTCCTTCGCGCAGCATGGCTTTGATTTTTGGGTCTTTTTTAAACTGAGCAATATTATGAATGTCAAAATTCGGGTCGTCAGGATGGTTTCTGGAAATGATTGACAAACTCTCCTTGATCTTTCCCAAACCGCGCTGACTCAGAATATCGAATTTATATAGGCCTACATCTTCAGCCACTACCATATCGAAATGAGTGGTAGGAAAACCCTTAGGGGGAAGATAGGTGGCAGTATAATAATGGATAGGCTTTTCCGAAATTAGGATTCCGCCTGCGTGAATACTCAGATGGCTGGGGAAATTCTCGATGTAATTTCCATAGCGCAAAACCAGCAAATGTAGCTCGTCCAAGTCCTCCACTTTAGCGGATTGGATATGATCAATTTCGTGTGGAGGCACACCGAGTACTTTGCCCAGTTCACGCACAATGGCCTTGAACTGAAAAGTACTATAGGTCGCCAGTAAGGCTGCATTTTTAAATTCCGAAAAGATGAAACTGGTGATGTCTTCTCTGTCTTTCCAAGAGAAATCAATATCGAAATCAGGTGGATTTTTCCTGTAAAGGTTGATGAAACGCTCGAAATAAAGATCGAGTTCTATGGGGTCTACATCGGTAATGCGCAGCAAATACGCCACCACAGAATTGGCACCACTGCCCCGCCCCACATAGAAATAGTCTTTGCTTCTGGCATACTGACAAATGCGCCAATTGATCAGAAAATAAGACATAAAACCTTGTTGCTTGATCACCTCCAGTTCGGTTTGAATACGGTCTAGAACTTTCTGGGTAGACTGCGGATAACGATAGTTAAAACCTTCTTTGCAAAGCCTTTCCAACATTTGATAATCCGCCTCGGGGCTACCGCAATAAGTGCGCTGATTCTTATTCAGGTTTTCCCCTTCAAAATCAAAATGGATACTGCATTCAGCCAATAGCTTTTCGGTATTGGTGACCATATAGGGATGATCGCGATACAATTTCTTTAATTCATCCACAGGGCGAATGAAATCCTCCGCGCTGCCTTCTTCTGCCTTGGGTAGTTTGCTCAGCAGTGTATTGTTATCGATGGCCCGCAACAAACGATGGGCATTAAAGTCCTTTTTCAGAACAACTCTTTCTCCCGTTTCCTTATCAATTTTACTTCTGAATGTGACCGTTGGCAACATTACCAGTTTGCTCTTCTCCATCTGATGTGGTGGATAGACCAGCTTAATTAAATCAGCAGGTTTTATACCAATAAATTCATCTTCGCGAAGCGAAAAATGGGTGTATTTCTGAAAAGGGTACACCACAAAAGCATACTGAAAAGCTGGAGCTCTGGACGGAATACATTCGCCCGAATGAAGAAACCGAGAGAGGTAATCATTGAGTTCTTTAAAACCCTCGTTGTTTTTGGCAACCGCCACAAACAATTGATCTGCTCCATTTCTGAAGTCAATTCCCAAAACTGGTTTAACTCCATATTTTGGTGCCATTCGCACAAAATTGAGACTGGCAGCTGTGCTATTAATATCGGTTAAGGCAAAAGTGTGTATCCCTGCCCGCTGCATTTGAGCAAGCAGTTCGGCTGTTTTAACAGTACCGTATTTAAAGCTGAAATAGGAATGGGTGTTGAGGTACATTTATTGTTTTCTAGCTAAAGCCTTGAAAACAAAAATACTAATTATTTTAGCGCACTAAAATAATTAGCTAAATGCCTGACGAAAGGTTATTAATTGGATAAACCCAAACTGGAAAAATCTATTTTTTTATCATCACTAGTAAAAAGCACACCATCGCCACCAGGAGTTAATAATCTGAAAGATCTTTCGCTGGTAGCATAGTAATGAATATTGCCATCAAAGTACTTCCAAATTTTTTCAACATTCATACCCTTTCTAAGTTCGGATATTTCTTTTGGTACTCTATTTTCAACTAAATAGAATTCCTTAATCGCCCCGGCCAAACTAGAAGCCGCCCGAGCATCCGCCTTTCCTCTTTGAAAAGTAAGTCTGTAAATTAAAGTGTCTGAAGAAATAAATTTATCATCCAATAAATTTACTTCATATAGTAATTTAACCTGATTTTCTCTAATCTGACTATCTGAAATTGACAACGCCTCTTTTATCAACCCATATTGAAACTCTTTCAAGCCAATATCTCTATCCTTCCCCCAGCCGATTAATCCACTCAATATTGCCCCAATCAATCCAAACAGTCCTGCTTGAAGCAAAAAACCCATAATGCCTAACTTTATTTGACTCTTTATCTATACTGCTTTTCATACATAAAGTGTTTTATGTTAGACACTTAACTTTAAGTTAACGCTACCGCGTTTTCGAATAAAAATTTAATACTGGAATATCTATTGCAATGAAGAACTGAAATCGTAGTAGTGAACTTTGTACATCTATTTTTGGTAACGTTAGATCTTCAGGAGTCAGCTCTACTTTCCTCAATTGTGGAGAATATTGAGCCCCAGCGCCAAAAGAAATAGGCGCCTTTGGTACACCATAAACTAAATAGAGCCCAGGAGCAAAAATATTTTCTAGCTTGATCTCTGGCAATTCAGACACTGATGCCATAGTGGAATTACCATTGGCATCTTTAATAGCTACCGAATCAGCTACATTAAATCTAAAGCTTGCCAACGCACCAATATCAATTAGAGAAGCAAAAGCGGAAAAAGAGGAGTACTTGTTTTTTATACTCTTTCGCCCAACACTTATACTAATGCCTACAGGGGTTGATAATCCAAAACCACCACTAAATTCATTTTTCAGTCCAATCGGACCGTCATTCAATTTTTCACGACTAAAGGCCGGACCAACATAAGCATTAAGCGCTAGATTGAATACAGTCTTCTTCTTAATCGAAGAGCTACCAGCGGGAAGAGCCACCGCTGCAATCATATTCTTCACTTCTTCCGAGTTTTGTGCCTCGGCAATACCTGCCGCAAGGTTTCCGTACTTCATTATTAATTGAGGTAGCTTCCCCAGCTTAGCCTCTAAAGAGACTATTTCTGATTTTAAAGTATCTGGAATTTTAAGCGTTTCTAAGGACTTAATAAGTTCGTTTAAATCAGGCATGTTACCCGAAGCCAAAGACTCGTAGTGTTTTTCTAAAACAGAAGCGTCTATGCTATCTCCTAAAGCATCAATCGCTTCCAATAAACCTTTCAGTTGCCTCTTAAAATCAATGATAAAGGCACTCTTTGCCGTCACTTCTCCTGAGGGTTTCTTTTTAATTTTTCGCAAGTCTTTCACTAAATCATCGACACTATTAATCGATGCATTATATTTAGCAAGATCATTGACAAAACCCTCAGAAAGGATTGTGCTAAGGTCAAGTACTGCAGGGAAGTATTTCTTTTGAGTAATATTCAGATACAAACCCCCTGACGTTCTGGCGATTGAAAGAAAATCTTTAATTTCCGCCTCTTGCTCAACCCCTATAAGTTCAGATAATTTATCAACACCTCTGAACTGCATTGCTTGCTCCATGAGGTCTAATGCTGCACTATAGAACTGAAAGTGGTTTTCATAATTTTTACTATCACTTTGGTTTAATGCTTTAACAGACTTTAGGGCTTCATCCACACGCTGTGCGTTCGCGGCAATCTCTGATATATAATTTCCTAATGCCTCTTTTTTTAATTCTGTTGTATGAACATCATCTAAAACTGTTCTAAAAGACAAGTCATCCTTGAATTCAATACCATCTGCCTTTTGGTAAACGAGTCCCAAATAGATTTTAAAGGCAACCTTGTCCTTAACCAGCAATGCCACTGAATCTGAAGGCACCCAATACCTTTCCTTCTGCTTTGACCTCAATGATTGGGAAATCAAATCTATACTTTCAAGAGATGGCTTATAATATTTTATGGGTGCGGTTGTTTTTGCTTCATTCTTTAGTCTCGTTATAACATCTCCGGGGTGTTTCCCAGATTGAAGATCTTCAGCAATAAGCAGCGCATCATTTAAAACAAACTTTACAGTAGGGTTTAAGTCGAAATATTTGTCGAGTTCCGATGAGTTTATCAGTCTTCTCAGGTTGGGTATTATGGTTTTGAGATCCTGAGTAAATGTCTCTCTCAACATATTGAGATAAGCAGAAATGTTATAGATCTCCTGATCAATGCTTTGGAGTAAGTCGTGAGTCTTAGGAAACATTATATTCAGTTCCTCAATTGAGTCCAATTCACTCTTAAACTTCTCGAAAAAGGTAGCCGTAAGTTCTTCTTTGGTTCGCTCCACTAGAAATTTAGCTAGGCCATCTGCAAAGTTGGTGACATTGATGCCACCAATCCCACCCAATAAGTCTGATTCTATTTTATTGAAATTCGATGAACTTTGAGCATTCAACGGAGCCACTCTGAAAAAAGGATTATTACCAAATACGTCAGAAACTTTAGATGGATCTTCAGTATCTAAATATTTAGCTAGAATTTCAGATGCTCGTTTATTAGCGGTATCCGTTACTGGAAAAAAAAGTATGCCATTTCGCTCTATGAACTTCAGTTTTTTCAAATCTAAAGCATCGTAATAGGGCATTTGCGCCTTAAGTGTTAAAGGTAAAAATAGTAATATCGCTAACAGTAAAATTACGCATTGTTTCATGAGTTGATCATTTCTAAGGCTAATAATGGGTTTATAATTTTTATGTTTTGAACAGAAGAATCACTACTGTCAATTAACATCTGTTTTAACTGGTCGGATTTAAAATCAGCATTTAATTGTCTAGCTCTTTGAAGCAGCAGGCAAGCAATGCCCGCAACAAAAGGAGTTGCTTGGCTCGATCCAGAAAGTGCCCTGTATGCGTTATTTGGATAAGTAGATAAAATATCTTTACCTGGTGCAAATAGCTCTGTGTAATTGGTATTGATAGAGTCTGAAAGAGGCTCTTGGCTTTCTGTACAACCACCTATAGAAATTGTAGAGTCAAACTTAGCTGGATAGAGCACATCGCTACCTGAAGCACCTGTCCTGTTGCCTGCCGCACATATCACAAGAATGGATTTAGCTGCGGCTTCCTCAATCGCTTTCCGAATATCAGTATTTAGCTTTTCCACCCCATTACTAATTGAAATAATATCCAAGTCAAGATCAATGGCTTTTCTTATTGCGTTAGCCATATATTGTGGCTGATCTCCATCAACATCATCGGTTATTTTCATAAAGAAAAAATCAGCATCAAAAGCTATCCCCTTAGTGCCAAAGCCATTGCTAGTCGACTTTATTATTCCGCTAACATGAGTGCCATGACCAGTGTAGTCATTAATATTTCCACTTTGTGTACAATCAAATAGCTGATTTGTTGATATTATTAGATCTGTATGAGGTAGGTCGATACCGGAATCAAGTATACCTACCTTTATCCCTTTTCCAGTAAGGCCTTGACCCCATAATTCATGAAGGTGGTAATCTCTGTGCCACCAAAAATTTGAGTCTTGATATAACCTATTTGAAATACCTAGCTCATTGATTTGGCTAAAGCCTCCACTCCATAAATAGTCTCCATTCTTGTCTTGATACCAAGTACCGTTGCCGTTAATTACTTGGGCATTGGTGTTAATTACATTAATCACCTCAACCTCAAAGCCAGGATACAAAATTCCCTTTTTATTACCCGACTTGATCCAAGGTTCGTTTGCTCTTATGTGTACTTCTTGTGTTGCTTTGACTGTCATTATCCTACAGGTTGAGGTTTTATGATTTTGCTTTGATTTTGCTGAGTGGTATTTCTAAGCTTATTAACTCTGCTGATCACATCATACCAAAATGGGGCTCCAAAAGAAATGGCCAAAACAGACAAAGCCATTCCAAAAAGAGCCCATAGCATTCTTAAGCCGCGCTCTTCGTAATAAGCCCAGCCCTGAGGCCATCCAAGCCCAAGCAAATTAATAGACCCCTCTAAGCTCCCACTGTAGAATTGAGTCAATTTTTCTTGAAGCGTGTCGACACCTTTTTTCTCTTCCCCCTCTTTTGGATTAGTTTTAAAGTATTCAGATGCTGAGTTTGCAAATTGAATTCTGAGTTGTTCATTTTGAGAAAGTGTTTCGTAGATTCTTACAGTATCAATATTAAATAACAGCACAAGTATCACACTGGTAATCAGAGTTACTTTTTTAATCTCTCGACTGAACCAATCTTTCATTCGATCACCTTGTTCATCGAACCAGCTTTCAAGCTTGTTCTGAAACTCTTTTATATCTTCACTGGCCTCTTTTGAGAAAGTCTTAATTAGACCAAGTGTTTCTGAGCCCTCAGGATTCTTAAAATTATCTTTGCCCACCTTATCTATGGACTGAGTTATTGTATAATTATCAAAATTTGACTCCCGCCCTACCTTTTTGGAGTCACCTCCAGTTCTTAGAACATCCATCAATACTTTAGAGAACTTATCGCTACTCAAATTAGAAAACCCCTTATTCCCATTTTCTGAAAGTCCCTTAATTAAGGGGTGTTCAAAAAAGAACTTCGATAAGCCTTGACCTTCTGAATCATCTAACAATTTGACAATACCTTTCTTAAGGTTTTTAGCTCTCAAGTCCATCTTTGAGGAAGCGTACTCCACCAAAAGCGTTACGAGAGTGCTGAATAAGAAGAACAGAAAGGAAAAACCTAGGACTATATCTAATATTTGTGAGTTGATCATGATCTATTGGTTTAGATAAAATGCTTCGTCTTTCTCTTGCCTTGTTAAAGTGACTATCTTAGTTGAGGTCATATCTTCTATGAATTATTCCACCCAGAACCCTAGGTTTGGAGCAAAGACTCTAACACATTAACTGATTGCTGTCCGTAAACCCCATCAATGGTCAGCCTGTTATTGGCTTGCAGCAGACGCAAAGCATCTTCGGTTTTTTGCCCGAAAACGCCATCGGGGTCTCCGCAAGGACAATGCAGTTGATTTAGAAGTTCTTGCAGCTTCATTACCTCTGAACCTCTGCTTCCTTTTTTCAATACAGGCTTGGGTATGGATAATTTCTTTTGTGCCTCAACCCTTCTAAAGCCTAGCACTTTTTGGGCATCATAGGCCGCTACTGATACGCTGTTAGCTTGATTTCCTCCTAGGCAAAAAACTTTATCTCCCTTTGGAGAAAAGCCTAAGAAAAAACCGACATGTCCTTTCCATGAGTGAACACTTTCTCTCCAAAATACCACAATATCTCCAGGCAATGGATCATTAACTTTCGTGCCTACCTGCATCCACGATCTGGCATTCGCTTTACCACTTTTTATATAACCCAGGCGATGGCAACAGAAATTAACAAATATACTGCACCACGGAGTTTCATCATCTTTAATGGTTTCGAAGCCTGAATCTTGGGCGTATTGCAGTATTTTTTTCTCATGCTCCGACCCTGGAATCTCACTTACACCCAATTCTTCAAAAGCTATTTTCAACAACTGACTCATACTTAACTCTAGTTATATATGATGAAGTAAGTAATTAAAAGCCTTATGAGAAATACCCACAAATAGGTATTTAAACACATAACTCAATGACAAAGAGCTGTTTATAAGATTATCTCCTCCTATTCGGCAACAGCGGAGGTGGTTCGCCATTAAAAGGATTAAAACGGCTGATGGTCCGAGCTTCCATACCGGCTGCGCGCATGACCACTCTATCTCCATATTTGTCGCGCATTTTGTCCATGGCATGATAAAGGTTGAGTTGCTCTTCTATATCTTCAAAAAGGTTAATCTGGTAACTTCCTTCTACCAAATGGCTAAACCTGACGCCAATCAGTCTGACTAAAAGTCGTTTATGGTAGAGTTTATTAAACAACTCCAGCACCTTAGCAATCAACACATGGTCTGCGGAAGTATATGGAATTCGGGACTGTAGTGTATAAGTGTTGAAATCGGAATAACGCACTTTGACAGTAACGCAAGAAGTAAGTTTTTGTCCCCTGCGCAACTGAAAGGCAAGGTTTTCAGCCATGGCCAGGAGTATACCTTTGAGTTTAATCACATCAATGGTATCTCGGTCAAAAGTTCTTTCGGTAGAAATTGACTTGCGTTCGTTGTAAGGCATCACAGGCGAATTGTCTAACGCCTGGGCTTTCTTCCAAATGCTCACTCCATTTTTACCCAGTACTTTTTCCATCAGTTCCATGGGCATTTCCTGAATGGTTCTGATCTGCTTTACCCCCAAACTGTACAGTGTCTGCTGCGTTTTTTCGCCCACCATAGGAATTTTACTGATGGAAAGCGGGGCAATAAAGGGCATTTCATAGCCCAAATCGACCTTTATTTGGTTGTTGGGTTTTGCCTCGCCCGTAGCTATTTTAGAAATGGTTTTGTTCTTCGATAAGCCGAAAGAAATAGGCAGCCCTGTTTCTTTGGTAATCCTTTTCCGCAGTTCCGAAGCCATGAGATAACTATTGAAAAACTTATCCAAACCTGTTAAATCAGCATAAAACTCATCGATAGAGGATTTCTCATAAAGTGGAACCGTCTCTTTTATAATCTTCGTCACATCCTCAGAATAGTTGGTATAAGTGGCAGAATTGCCTCGAATTTGAATGGCATCGGGACAAAGTTCTTTGGCCCGTTTCATAGGCATGGCCGAATGCACACCATAAGCACGTGCTTCATAACTACAGGCAGCCACCACCCCACGATCGGTAACTCCCCCAATAAGCACAGGTTTACCAATAAGCCTACTATCGAGCAGGCGTTCAACAGACACAAAAAATGTATCCATATCGAGATGAAGGATTGTTTTTTCCAATTCAGTAGTCTTTCCAAAAGCCAACGTAAATCTAATAATTTTAGTTAACTAAAATTATTAGATTTTTTAATTATAAATACTAAAGTAGTTAAGGGTTATTAGTTATGAGGAAGTAGACTAGGGGCGCGAGATGTCATCATGAGTTTATTTTGTGTTGAATATCATTACTGTAAGTACTGTAATTCGATTCAAAATAAATCGGAGGGGCGAGGCTATTATTGGGATTTAAAATAACCGAGTTCATTATTTAAGTTTTTTACCAGAACCTTAAATAAGACGTCTATGTCATAGAATATAAAAAGCCCCGATTTATGTAAAACCGAGGCCTTTTAGTGATCCCGACAAGAGTTATCAACTGATTGATTAACAGTTAAATATAAGAAAATTGGGTGACATTATGGGTAACATTATTATTCTCTCTTTTTACCAGTCCAAAAAAAATTAAGCTCCCAATAATTGAAATTCCTTAAGTTGCTTAGGCGTAATTGTTGGTGCAGAAACTACTTTTTTAATAACCTCTTTAACATCTGCCTCATCCAAAAATCCCAAATGATTATCGAAGTTATCATTAAAGCATTCTTTAATTCTATCACATGAAAGTCTAGTTATTTGGCTACAATTTACCAAACTATCATGCTTCAGAAACCCATTTTTACTTTTGAAAATATAGTGTTGTAAATCTTTAAAAACAGAATCATTTTGCATTAACCCGTTGTTTCTAGGGGTATTAATACAGACTGATCCAATAAAATCTCCAGATGGATTTTTCCCAAGTATTACTAGATACTTGACACTGCCACCTTGTTTAAATAGGTTACTGATTTTAATTACAGACCCACGTATAATTCTTTGTTCAATTAACTTTTCTTTATCGTTGTTCCCTAATAAATCCAGTAAAGATGGCATCTCAGGGAATTCAGAATTAATCTACAAAATGATTATTTTCGAGAGAAAGGGTTAGATATTCTAATGCAGCATTTGAGGCACCACCAGCTTCAGCAATTTCTTTCAGTTCCATAATTCTTAGACCAGATCTATTGGTGGCTCTATTCCATGCATCATCATGGGACTCATTGACAAGTTTAGGAGTAGGATAATTTCTAAAAGTATGGAGAGAATAATCAAGTGCCTCAATCATCGAGGGAGATAATTCATCCATATCTGGTTCAGCCAAAGGAGTTACAGTATATTTTTCAACCTTGAAAGAATCATCAAAACCTGAAAGAATATTATTGGACTTTTTGCCCAAGGACTTAAAGGTGTCATAGATAGTAGTTGGTACTGGCCCATTTGGTAACGCACAGTAATCATCATCCAGAATTGGCCTACCATATTTGGCCAAGTGGTATCTTTCGGCTAAATAAAGCAACTTGAAAGCTCGTAAGTAACCATCTACACCTATATCATTATAGATGTATAAAAGTACTGATCTTGCTCTCTCCGAGTCCATTGGGTAAGTTTTTATGGATTATTTAAAAACGCTGCAAAGGTACATAGTGAATATACAATATACAACAATCGTGCAGTTTTACAATTTATTATCAAATCAACCCTTTCTCAACCCTCAAAAGAACCTTTGTAGACTTGCTTCGCCAGCTTGAAACTCCCCCATGATGAGAGCAATCCCACGGCTACTAGTGATTGAGCTCGTTACCGCCTCCGCCTACTTCAAAAGAATTTTGCTAGCATACCAAGTTTTATCATCAAACTGAATTTTATACCACTTCTTTTATGTAAAATTTAATCAAATCGTATGGAAAATCCCTTTGAAGTAATTATTGAAAAATTAGAATCAATTGAACGCTTACTTAAACAAAACAAAGGAGGTGATGAAGTTACAGTTACTGACAAGGAAATAATGAACGCGATAGAGCTTGCGGATTATCTATCTATTTCAATGAGTCAACTTTATAAGCTAACCCATAACATGGAAATACCATTTTATAAGCCAACTGGAAAACACCTGTATTTCAAAAAATCAGACATCATTGAATGGGTAACAAAATTCAGAATAAAAACGGATTATGAACTAGAGCAAGAAGCCGCCAATCATATGCGGAAAATAAGAAGGCCAAGGCTCTAAATTGGTCGATTTTTAGTTAAAACCCCTTATTTGAATAGTGCCAGCTATACTAAAACGATCGTTTTAGCATATTTTAATTTAATATTATCCTTTGATAAAAATAAATGGTGTTGTCACTTCTAGCAAAAATATTAGATTGTACCATCAAAAATAGGCTTAGCACGTCTGAAACACTTAATCAAAACCCAGAACAAATTGCGAGAGATCGAATTGACCACATGCTCAAAGAGTCAGGATGGCTTGTTCAATCGGAAGGTTACGGGCCTGTTGTGGAGTTATTAGAGAGGATCAAAAGGAAGAAAAACAGAATACATAAACCTTCAAGCACGATGCTACAAATACAATATGTCCAAGGGGGAATACAGACGAAACAGATTTTAGATAATTTAAATAAGGAATATGCAATACACTCAGGAATTTATCTCTGCAGTATTAGAGGTCTTTAAGGAAGTAAAGGAAAATACTAGGACTGTATGGACTTCAGAAGGTCAAACTACATTGAGAATTAAGGCCGCTGATTTTCTTGTTGGAGAGGACTTAATCAAGACATCATCCAATGATGAAAGACTTCACTTAATTACAAATAGAGGTGAGAGTTACTCCTTTGAAGAATTAAGTCAATATCTTGAAGCGGAGCTACAGGATTATTTAAATGAATTAGAGTTACTAAAAAAAAAGAATGAAATCGAAGCCGCAAGAATTAAAAGAGAAGAGGAAAAGCATGATCTCGAAGTAAAAGTCCTCAATACTACCCTTTCAAGTAACAAAAGAGAAAAATATTTCAGGTGGTTAGTAGTCGGCTCATTATTAATTCAAACAGCAAGCTTTTTTTTACCGGAAGGTCCATTTAAAACAACTGAAAAAGAAGAAAGCAAAGTAGAAAGAGACATTAAGCCAAATTTGGACCTAAATGAAAAGAATGACTCGGTTTTGGTTAAAGAGGATACAATTGTGAATCCTAGAGAATAAGGAAAGCCCATTTATTGGGGATCATACCTCGCACAAAAGGAAGCATCAAAGACTTGACTCGACTGATGCCAAAATTGAGCAACAGTATGATTTAATACTCAATGAAATTTACACTTCTTATTAGGTGTAAAAAGGGGATATTGGTGATTGTTAATTTTAGTTGTAAAAACACTGAATAATGAAAGAATTATTAACTCTACTAGTACTATGTTGTTTCAGCAACTTTGTAAGTGGTCAGTTTATCCCTATTGAGTTTCACGGGGTTCATATAAATAGCGATCAATTAAAAGAGGATGCTGGCTGGAGTCAGTATGCTGATAAAGAAGGATACATGGTTTCTAACTCCATTCAAGGGTTTGATGCTGTATTTCAAAAAAAGTCATCCGAAGGAGTACAATTCAGCTTTGGCAAAAAGAATCCAACCTATTCATTCTATAAGAGCGTACTTTTTGATATTTCAAAGGATTTTGGTGCGGTGAAAAACGACCTGAGTATTGGCGAAGTCGATAATATGACACCTGACCAATTAGATAAATCCATTAAGAGGGGATTAGTATCAATAGATAAAACATTCATTACTCGGGGAACATATGTATCAATTGAATGGAACAATGAGTCGTTCTATGTTAAGTTTAGCACCCCTAAGATTGACAAACTAATTACGAATTTATCTCAAAGAATATTTTACGGGGTAAAAATAGACAGCACTAAATATGATAGAAAAGAATGGACAAAAATTGACAATGAACTTCGGCACAAAAGCGAATACTCTAGTCCATTCGAATATATAGCGTTAGATACTACCAATCAAGACGCCTCAATCTACATGTTCTATTCTGGTTTCGCTGGACTACATTTAATAAAGTCTACTTATCTAGAACTAAAGAATCAAAGTGGGCACAATTTCGATTATAATTTTCTACATGAAGAAGACTGGTTAGCCGAATTACTGACAGGGAAGGAAATTTCTGATATGTGGCTTGATGTAGAAAATGAACTACTAATAACCTTTTCTGTCGAAAAATTAAAGCTCTCTATATTGTTCATCCACACCAATACGGAAATATACAAAAAGGCAATTAAAAGATAGGTAAAAAGAGACTCATTCCACCCTACGGGTATCTAAATATATTAGTGCTAATTCGATTCTTGGAGCTAAATGCATTAGCTTTTTTAAATGGATTTGAAAACAGGTTTTTACATTGTCGAGGTCAATGATTCGGTCTTTTATTTTCTTTATGTGGCACAAAAAAAGGATTGAATATCCTATCAGATTGACAACTCAAGCCCTCAAAATTTGGAAAGCGGTGTAATGATACTGCATATAATTTGCAGCTTAATTTATGGATTTAAACATGCCAAAGAAGATTTCAAAAGACTCTCCTCTTGAAAATGTTAAAATTAGTAAGCTTGCAAAATTGGTGGCATTAATTCGGGCATTCAATAACTTAAAAAAGAATACTTAGAAAATGAATTTTATGCAACCGAACAAGCAGAAAGAGAGTACACCAGACTCATCTCAGAAGGATGGGGATCAAGAGAAAAAGCCACTAACAATGCTTCAAAATATGGCGATATTGAGCAAGGTAATAAGGGTGCAAAGAGAGAAGAGAAAGTAGTAAAAAATGGAAAATGGTACAGAGCCGACTTGTTTTTTGACTTATTGGCCGTTTTCAGATTGGCCAATAGTTTAAGAATGTAAGTGACATTGATTTCATCACGGTGTATCAATTCCAGTTCAAAGTCTACGTATTCCAGAATAGAGACTTTCTCTTTGTCGTTTCCTTGCTTTACTTTTTCGTGAAGGTCAAAGTACTTGCTTTTGTAATCTTCGAACTGTTGTTCAGGCATGGCCACAGCTTTAAAATGGACCATTTTTAAATTAAAACCCCTCATTTGATAAGCTCTATCCATACTAAAATCATCGTTTCAGTTTATTTTAACTGAATATTATCCTTTGATAGTGACAAATGGTGCGGTAGCTTCTAGCAAAAAGATTAGATTGTACCTTCAAAAATAGGCTTAGCATGTCTGAAACACTTAACCAAAACCCAGAACAAATTGCGAGAGACAAAATTGACCAAATGCTCAAAGAGGCAGGATGGTTGGTTCAGTCGAAAGACACCGTCAATTTATCTGCGGGAATTGGTGTAGCACTACGAGAAACCAACACCGAGTCAGGTTCTGCGGATTATATACTTTTTGTGAATGCTAAAGCGGTTGGGGTAATTGAGGCAAAGGCTGAAGACTTGGGCTATAAACTATTACAAGTAGAAGAACAGTCGGCCAGATATGCTAAGGACGCCATCAAGATTGGCAAATTCACATTAGAAAGTGAGAAGCCATTCGTTTATGAAAGTACCGGAACGATAACAAGATTTACAGACTACAGAGATCCAAAACCTAGAGGACGAAACGTGTTTTGGTTTCATAAACCTGAAACTTTTGCCGAATGGATCAAGCAAGGGAAAAGCCTAAGAGAAAGATTTTTGGCTACGCCTGCTTTGGATACAACTGGACTCAGACCGGCACAGATTAAAGCAGTCAATAATCTAGAATATTCCTTTAAAAAGAATCGCCCAAAAGCCTTAATTCAAATGGCTACTGGGGCGGGAAAAACATTTACAGCAGCAACATTCGTATACCGACTTTTAAAGCATGTAGATGCCAAGCGCATCTTATTTCTGGTGGATACCAAAAACTTGGGAGAGCAGGCAGAACAAGAGTTTATGACCTTTCAGCCCAACGATGACAACAGAAAATTTACGGAGCTTTACAATGTACAGCGTTTAACTTCTAGCTACATCGCTTCCGACAGCCAAGTATGTATTTCCACAATTCAACGCCTTTACTCTATTTTAAAAGGAGAAGAATTAGATGAAAGTGCGGAGCTCGATAATCCAGAAGAAAACTCCTGGATCAAACAACAACTGACCAAAAAACAGGCGATTCCTGTCGAATACACACCAAAAGTACCAATTGAGCAATTCGACTTTATTGTAATTGATGAATGCCATCGTTCCATCTACAATTTATGGAAACAGGTACTTGATTACTTTGATGCTTTTCTGATCGGATTAACTGCCACGCCCGACAAACGCACCTTTGGGTTCTTCAATGAAAATGTGGTTAGTGAATACACCTATGAAGAATCGGTAACCGATGGAGTGAACGTACCTTACGATGTATATACCATAGAAACCGAGATTTCGAAAAAAGGGGGATTAATCAAAGCAGGTTGGTTTATAGATAGACGAGATAAGCTGACCCGAAAGAAAAGGTGGACTCAAGAGGATGAAGACACTGAATACAAGCGCAACGACTTGGATAGAAAAGTGGTCAACCCGAGCCAAATCCGAAATATTATTAAGGGATACAAACGAGCACTTAAAACAGAGATCTACCCTAACAGAGTGGACAAAGATGGTGAATACGAAGTACCAAAAACATTGGTATTTGCCAAAACCGATAGCCATGCTGATGACATTATAAAAATCATCCGTGAAGAGTTTGACGAGGGAAACGACTTCTGCAAAAAAGTAACCTATAAAATCGAAGAAGACCCAAAATCAGTGCTGAATAGGTTTCGAAACTCTTATTATCCACGTATTGCTGTAACAGTAGATATGATAGCTACTGGCACAGATGTAAAACCTTTGGAGGTGTTACTCTTTATGCGTGACGTAAAAAGTGTCAACTACTTTGAGCAGATGAAAGGCAGGGGAACTCGTACTATTAATAGCGATTCATTACGACTAGTTTCTCGCACTGCTAAAAGTAAAACCCACTTTGTAATTGTAGATGCTGTAGGCGCTATAAAATCTAAAAAGACAGACAGCAGACCTTTAGAAAGAAAGCCTACCGTTGCCTTAAAAGATTTATTAGGTGCAGTGGCCATGGGCATAGCAGACGAAGATTTGTTCTTATCATTGGCCAACCGCTTAATCCGGTTAGAAAAACAAATCACTGATAAGGAAAAAGAGAAACTGCTAGAATATTCGGATGGTAAAAACCTAAAGCAAATCACTAAGGAATTACTCACCGCCTACGACTCGGATGAAATTGATAACAAAGCGCAGGCAGAAATTGATAAAATACCCATAGAAGACCGCACACCTGACCTCATTGAAAAAACTAAGCAAGCAACACAGGCAGCCCTTATACAACAAGCTACATCTACCTTTAACGGAGGGTTGAATGATTACCTAGAAAATGTTAGAAGAGAGCATGATCAAATTATAGATAGTTTAAACATTGACACCGTTACTAAATCAGAGTGGGACACTACTTCAGTAGACAAAGCGAATGAAATAGTAAAAGATTTTAGTGCCTACCTGGAAGCTAATAAAGACGAAATAAAAGCCTTGAGTATTTTCTACAATCAGCCTTACAACCGTAGAGAAATCACTTTTAAAATGATCAAAGAGGTGTTTGATAAATTGACTTTAGAGAAACCATTATTAGCCCCTGACTACGTGTGGAATGCTTATGCAACTTTAGAGCATGTAAAAAGTGAGCCGCCAAAAGATGAACTTACTGCATTGGTTTCTTTAATCCGAAAAGCTTGTGGGATTGACAGTGATTTGAAAGCCTTTGACAATACCATTGAAGTCAATTTTAACAAATGGATTTTTGACCAACACACTGGAAACCGTAACCGCTTTACACCAGAACAAATAGACTGGTTGAAGATGATCAAAGACCATGTGGTGAGTAGCTACCATATTGATCTAGATGATTTGGATTATACCCCTTTCGACAGTCAAGGTGGTAGAGGTAAAATGTTTAAGCTTTTCGGAAACGAGATGAATGAAATTATTAGCGAACTAAACGAAGTGCTTGCCGCTTAACAAAATGGGATTTCACTCTTACTTAGTCGAAAAATTCAATACAACACATGAAAACCGATTTTTTAGGCATTTGAATAGTAAGCTTAATCAAGCTTTTAGTGATAAAGATGGAAGCCATGTTTTAATTGGAAATGTAAGTGTTGACGGACAATCATTAGATGCAATTTTCATTAAAAGAGGTGCTATCATAGTAATTGATTTTAAAGATTACTCTGGTGAATTAACATTCTCAGAAAATGGACCATGGAAAATAAAATACAAGAACCAGCTTGTTTTTGTTTCAGGAGGTGCAGTATCGAGAAACCCATTCCAGCAAGTTAAGGCCTATCGCTTTTCGCTATTTCCTTTATTAAATGAGAAGGAGTCTGAAATACTTGAGCCTAATCATACAGTAAATTGGGATCATACCAATGCCATGATTCTCTTTCATGGGGATATTAGATTTGATTCAAAAGAAATTCCGGACAGGGCGAAGAGATTCTTTCATATTACTGACTTCAAGAATATTGTCAGAAGTTTAAACGACTGTTACTCTGACAAACTAGAATTGAGTGATACGGAAATTGATAATATTCTAAAAGTACTTAATGTAGGCTTTGAAACTCTTTACTCCGATGACGAAGACCTTGAAGATTCTCAAGCACTAGAAAGCAATTCTTTAGCCCCAGTTCGACTTGATAGAATTAGACAGATCATTCCTGATGAAGCATTTCAGAATGATTTTGTCAAGGCATTGAGCTTTTACTATTCTATGATAGGAATTGAAAGGATGAAAGATTCTGAAATATCAGAAGTTCACCAATTCCCAATCGATTGGTCTAAAGTTGAGCCTGATTACTTGACCATAAATCTTGAACAGAACGAGAGTTTCCATGATGTTTTCAGAAAGAATCAATCTCAAAGGTTTCCAAAAAACTTATTCTTGAGCATTGATTTCCTTATGGAAGGAAAACAGGTTCCACTTTTATATAACATCATAGTTTCCTCTGAGATAGATGATATAAGAGAGATTAGAGTTAATCTAAACGATTTTATTCTATTCAAAAAAATCTTACAGGAACTCGATTTAACAGAAGATACTATTGAAGAATTAACAGTCCTTATAAATGAAGCAGAAAATTTAGATAAAAGAATTTTTAGTATCAGGGAATATTTGGATGTTTCATTAGAAAGGCTGCAAAACCTATCTCTTGGGCTTAGTTCAGAAAGTATTTATACCTCACAAATGCAAGCTGAACTTAGACATTTAATTGTTGGCAAGACTGCTATTGAAGGAGAGTTATTTAAACAGTTCATACTTGGTCAAGAAATTAAAAACTATAATAAGAAGCAGATCACCCGCATAATCCCAATAACACCTTTAAATCAATCTCAAAGAAAAGCCATAGATCTAGGTTTGAATCAACCTTTGACTGTAATTACTGGCCCTCCAGGTACCGGTAAAAGTCAAGTAGTATCTAACCTTATTGCCAACATAATTTACAATGGCAAAACAGTGCTTTTTGCTAGTAAGAATAACAAAGCGGTTGATAATGTTCAAGAAAGGTTATCCGACCTTTTAGATACAGATTACTTTTTGCGATTAGGCAGTTTTAGTCAAATTGAAAAGCTAAGCGAAACGCTTGGTGGAATAATTTCTGATATTAAAAATGATTCATTAGACGACTTCTCCTTCGAATTAAAAGAATCTAAACAACATATGAATTCTATTTTCGATGAGGTTAGATCCAAAACTGAGAAGATTGAATCGATCCCCATTATTGAAAAAGAATTAGAGATCTTAAAAACAAAGGAAAATATACTCAAGAAGGATTATACGACTTGGCTAGAGAATAAGTCGCCTAAATTGATTGAAGCTTTTATTGAAAATGCCGAAAAAATTCAAGTAACGAAAAACGAATTGAATGAACTTCAAAATGAGATTCAGAAAGCAAATACAGGCCTTTTTAGTAGACTTAGATACTCTTTGTTTAAAAAGAAGAATGTTAAAGATCGTGTTGCAAAAATTAATAATGAATTACCCGAAATAATATCAAGAATAGTTGATGATCAAGCCCCAGCGGCTAGAATAGACCTAGATGAGGGGGATGCCTTTTTGGCTAATCTGGAATTGATAAGAGACCTTCGTGAAGAAGAGGACTTATTAAAGGATGATCACTCAAAAAAAACAAAGGCATTAAAAGATGTTCAGAAAAAAACAAATTCACTAAAGAAGACACTTGCAATACTTGAAGAAAATAAAGAGAAGTTTATCGCAAGAATAAGTGAGTTAAAAAATGAAATTCAGGATAAAGGAATTGAGTTGCTTCAGTACTTTATTCATGAAGAATTAAGGAATGCAGACACTAGGTTTATTAGTGAATATTTGAGCTATGCAAAAAATGGACTACCAAAGGCTCATTTTGACGATGTTGATGATTTCAACCTAGTAGCTAGTAAGTTCCTCTCGGTATTTAAAGCAATTAGTATCACTAATTTATCTATTAAAAAGGCTTTTTTACAAGAAGCTCAATTGTTCGATTATCTAATAATAGATGAAGCAACACAATGTGATATAGCCTCTGCAATACCAATGATCTATAGGGCTAAGCAAGTGGTTATACTCGGAGATCCTCTGCAGTTACCACATATTACATCTGTTAAGAAACATGAGCAAGATTTTGTAAGGCAACAGTTAGAACTACCAAATGTAAGGTTTAATTATATCGAAAATTCGCTCTTTTCGCATTGTGATATGATTGCTCAAAAATCTGGTTTTGATAGCGTATTTCTAGAAGAACACTATCGATGCCATCCAGATATTATAGGGTTTAGCAATAGGTATTTTTACTTACCAAAAGCAGGACAAGAGTTGGTGGTTAAAACTAATAAAAACGACTTTAAATATGGTAAGCCTGGAATACACTGGATTGATGTTGTTGGAGAGGTTGAGGCAAAAAACAGGAATAAAGCTGAAGCGGCTAAATGCACTGTTTTAGTTCAGACTTTAATAAGAGAGAATCCGAAGGCTAGCATAGGAGTCGTTACCCCTTTCAAAGATCAAAAGAGACTACTTGAAGACAAATTGGAAAATGAGAGAAATAGTCATGATTTGGTGATTGACACTGTTCATAGGTTTCAAGGAGATGAGAAGGATATTATGGTTTTAAGTATAGTGTTGACAAATGGGTCTAGGCCTTCTCTGGCTAACTTTATAAATGAGTATCAACCTTATCTATTAAATGTTGCAATTACGAGAGCAAGAAGTGCTTTATACATTGTTGGTAATAAGGATTATTGCCGTAGTCTAAAGTCTGGATATGGGGGTGCCTCCCTCTTAGGAAGGTTAGTCGACTATGTTGATCAATTAAAAAATTCATCAAACTAATTTTTTTTGAAAATGGGACTTTTAGACTTTTGGAATAAGCCTAAAGCAGGTATTAAAGAGACATTATCTCAGGCAATCAGTTCTGGTATGGCAATAAAAATTGAGTACAGAAATTATGATGGTGCATCAAGCAAACGAAAGGTAAGCAAGGTTCAATACCATAATGAATACCAAGCGGAAGGCTATCATAATGCTCATATTAGAGGCTACTGCCACCGAAGAGAAGAGGAAAGAACATTCAAAATTGATAGGATTATCTCTATTGAGTTAGTGCGTTAATTAAAAAAATTCAGTGAGATTGACTCAAAATAAGATATGATTTAAGTGCGTAATTCATACATTTACTATGCAAACACTAATGAAATTCGAGAACAAATTTGACATAGGAACGGGTTGCTATACAACTGCTGATATAGCTAAAATCCTACATGTACCTTACAGTAAGGTACATACTTGGATGGTAATCTATTGGGATGGCAAACTGGGTAAAGAACTTGGTCGGAATTACTCGTGGCAAGCCGGTAATTCCAAGGCAGTTAGCTTTCATACCCTTGTCGAATTTTATGTAATGATGCTTCTATCTGAAGCAGGTGTTAAACCTAAAGAGGTACTCAAGGCGCATACTGTTCTTTCTGAAACCTACAATACACCTTTCCCTTTCGCACGGAAAGAACTTTTATCTGGAATAAAAACAGACGGAAAGAGAATTTATCTCCATTTTGAAGGAACAACTATTGACTTAGATGGATCAGGTCAATTGAATCTTGACTTTATAAAAACTTTTTTTAAGAACTTAGATTTTGATGGAAACGAAATAGCAAGTCGTTTTTGGCCAATGGGCAGGAAGAGTTCTATTGTTGTAGATCCAGAAAGGAAGTTTGGCCACCCTATAATTGACGGTCATAATATATATCCGGAAGTTTTGAATGGAATGTACAAGGCAGGCGATGCGCCAGAATTTATCGCTGCTTTATACGACATATCACCTAAGGCGGTAAAAGATGCCATCGCCTATTGCCAAGCCGCATGATCATTTATGTAGATGAAAACTTAGCCCCTGTACTGGCCAAGGGCTTTGATATACTCCAAAAACCACTCAATAAAGACCCTAAATACAAATTGAGAGAACCGATTGAGGTAAGATCAATTGAATTAGAATTTGGATCAGGAATTAAGGATGAGGAATGGATACCTCTTGTAGCTAAAGATAATGCTTGTGTTATTACCCAAGATTTGAACATAAATAGAATTCGTCATCAACGTGAATTGTGCGAAGCACAAGGTTTAGGTATGTTTTACCTAAAGCCTCCATCGAAAAATGGCCTTTCTTATTGGGATCAGTTAAAACTTATAGTGAAACATTGGGAAGAGATAATTAAAAAAGCGAGTAAGGAGGAGAGACCTTTTTCGTATAAAATTTCACAGGGTTCATCAAAACTTCAAAAGATCTAATGAGAAAAGATTGGGAAAGATCTTCCAACTCTTCGGAAATGAATGAAATAATTAATGAACTCAATCAAGTATTAGCAGTATAATGGCATTAGGATTAACACCATATCAAATCATTGAAAAGGGCACTCATCCACAATTAGTTATTGCTGATGAATGGGAAAGAGTAGAATTAAAAAAAATCGCTTCTGTTCAAAACGGCTATGCCTTTTCTTCTAAACTATTCAATAGAACTGAAGGCATGCCGCTAATCAGGATTAGAGATATTTTTTCAGTCGAAACCGAGAATTTTTATCTAGGCGAATACAATGAAGATTTTGTTGTAAACAAAGGAGATATAATTATCGGCATGGATGGAGATTTCAAAGTCTCTAAATGGCCAGGTAATAAAGGATTATTGAACCAACGGGTTTGCAGAATTCATTTTAACTCAGCCTACTATGAAAAAGCATTTTTATTTATCTGTATTCAACCTTATCTAAATGCAATACATAGCGAAACGTCTGCTGTAACAGTAAAACATCTCTCTTCAAGAACAATTAGTGACATTCCTTTCCCTCTACCACCCCTCCCCATCCAACGCGCCATAGTAGCCAAAATAGAAGAACTCTTTTCTGATTTAGACAAAGGCATAGCCGACCTCAAAAAAGCACAAGACCAATTAAAAATCTATCGTCAAGCGGTGTTGAAAAAAGCTTTTGAGGGGGAGTTGACGAAGGAATGGAGAAACAGCAACACCTACACAATGCAAGATTTCTTGCAAAAGCTGAAATTAGAAAAACTGAAGGCTATCAAAGAAAAACTAATTCCGAAAGGAGAGTATTTCCCTAAATATGAATCGAAAGACCTGACATACAATCCTCCTCAGAATTGGATTACTCTTCCATGGAAAACGCTTTGTGCTAATAATAAGTACGCTATGAAAAGAGGGCCGTTTGGCAGTGCTTTGAAAAAGGAATTCTTTGTCGAAAAAGGCATTGTAGTTTATGAGCAAGGACACGCTATTAATGATGAACCATATCGCCATAGATATTACATAACAAACGAAAAATTCAAAGAACTAAAAGCTTTTGAAACAAAGGCAGGAGACATGATAATAAGCTGCTCCGGAGTAACTCTTGGTCGAATTTGTCTATTACCTGAAGATGCTGATATAGGAGTAATTAATCAAGCCCTGCTAAAAATAGATATGGATGAGTCTATTATGTTAAAGCGTTATTTCATTCAACTATTTAGATCAGGATCATTTCAGAGATTAATTTTTCAAAAATCATTAGGTTCTGCGATGCCCAATATGGTCGGTATGGCTGAATTAAAGGAAATTCCGATTCCTATTCCTCCAATTGAAGAACAACACCAAATATTAAAAGAAATCGAATCTCGCCTTTCTGTATGCTATAAGGTAGAGGAAAGCATTACCGAGAGCTTAGAAAAAGCCAAAGCACTACGCCAAAGCATTCTAAAAAAAGCCTTTGAAGGCACGTTGCTTTCCACAGCAGAAATAGCCAAATGCAAGCAGGCAGAGGATTATGAGCCGGCTTCGGTTTTATTAGCGAAAATCAAAAAGGAGAAATCATGAGTCTAGACATCATCACTCACTTAGTCGGGCAAAAAACACCCTATGAAGAGATTAACTCATTTTCCAATAAACCGGGGATATATGCCCTCTTTTTCATTGGATCGGATTTTCCTTTGGAAAACTGCAAGCCCAAACAGGATCAAATTATCTACATCGGTAAAACAGAATCGAGCCAAGCCTCTCGGGATCGTGATACACACTTTGCCGATGGCAAAACAGGCAGCTCTACCCTACGAAGAAGCTTTGGCGCTATGCTTAGGAAGAGCCTCAACCTTATACCAATTCCAAGAGGGCTTGCTGACATAGAGAAAAAGCGAACAAGCCATTACAAGTTTGATGAAGCATCAGAGAAAAAGTTGAGCCAATGGATGAGAGCGAACTTAGCTTTGTCTTTCCATGAGCACAATGGTTCTTTGTCAGCACTCGATGAACTAGAAACGCGTCTTATTCAGATGCAAGTGCCATTGTTGAACATCGATCGAAAGAATCAAGGTAATCCATCTAAGTCAATCATCAGTGCGTTACGGAAAGAAACAGGAATGATCGCTTATGGCGATCCTCATAGTGACCCTAGCCCGAAAAAGAAAATTGTTAAAGCAACAGCACCAAGGGCTATATCAGCGGATGTACACAAATACGAAGACATTTGGAAACAAGTGATTCCAACAATATTAGATGCTCTTAAGGAAGGTAGATCAACCGATATTTATATCGGAAAAGCTCCTTTTGCCGCAGTCGGAAACCGGAAATCCTATACGTTTAACCTAGAATTAAACAATGGCCAAGTAGCTAATAACATTAGTGGAAGTGCCGTTGCAAGGGATTTGGCCAGAGTGTTATCTAACCATTCAGAATTCATGAAGCTGTCGAAAGGCAGACAATTAATAATCCGATTGGATAAGCAGTTTACCCTTCAGGTGAAGAGTTAAATTGGAATAAAAATTAAAACTTAGATTAAGGATGGCAGAGAGTTATTTTTCCGATATCCAGTTTTGGAAACTTGGGTGTAATTGGGATTCGAATGAGCCTAGTTTCTACAATGTACTTATTCGAAAAAGTTTTGTAATAGGTTATGAATCGAACGGGATTTATAAGCAGGATGACATAGTGTTAATCGCTGAGGGGCACTCCGTGAAAGCTATCGCAAAGGTTAAAAGTAATGCCATTCCTATTTATGATAATAAAGAATTAGTTAGCGAATTCAGTGCTTATAATGTCAAGAGGTTCGATAAGATATCTTATTACGATGCAGAAATTTTAGTTCTAAGCAACCAGCAAGTATTCAAATACAAGTTACAACAAGGAATAGTAAAAGTTCATTTAGAAAAAATAAAGAAAAAAGCAACTGAATTATGGTTGGGTTCAAAAGCTATTCCGGACAAGCGAATTATGCGGTTAACTTGGAATTCAAACAATTGGGAAACTCCAAGTGGACACTCTTGGCGTCCAGAAAATCAAGGTAATACCAATATTGCATACGAGAACCAGTATGGCTATGGCCACGAGGAATGGTTGTTCAATGAAAGGTTTAGATTAGATGGATATCAGTATGGTTATGTAAGAGGGGTAGATGGCCTCTCACAGAAAGCTGAACGAATTGACCAGATAACACTTTATACAATAAGAGACGATCAGCAAAGATGTTTGGTTGGCAATCTCTATAATGTTGAAATAATTGAGGGGTATGAAGAAGAATTAGCTAAAATCGCACAATTGCTTGAGTCGAATCATGCCACAATGAAGGCTGAATTAAAAAGTGTAAATGCTGACTACAGAGTCTTCCGAAAAGGTGAATACTCTCCGAATATTAAATTTAAATGGAATGAAGCGGAGTTATTCAATGAACCGTTTTCAGTTGATTTCCTCGATGGCCCTGAATTTAACCGATTTATGCCATATCATTTATCTGAGGAATTAGAGGTGCTACTCAAATCATCATTTGCGAAAAAAATCAAATTTGATTTTCAGAGTGGTAAAGCTTCAAGTCAAAGTGAGTATACCAAAACAACTTCTGGTAAGCAATCTAAGGTGATAAGAAGGCATAGTGAGATCACCGATAATCTATATGATTACTTAATTTTAAAAGGATTCGGTAAAAGACAGATATCGGTAGAAAAAACTCGTGTAGGAGGTGCCATTGTTGATGTTGTACTGAAGCAAAATGACGAGTTTGATTTATTTGAAATCAAAACAAGCAATACTGCTCTCAAAAACATTAGACAGGCAATAGGTCAGATCTTTGAATACGCAATGCTCGATGCTGATATCACTTGCAATCGTTTAATTATTATTGGCCCTGCTCGAATGAGCGATATTGAAAAGGCCTACTTTGAAAGGCTCAAAAAGTTGATTCAAATAGACTTAGAATATTGGGCTTATATACCAGAGGAAAAGGAAATTAAAAACAAGTTCAAGGAATGACAGACTCTACAATAATTTCAAAAATTTGGAACCTCGCTGGCGTATTGCGTGATGATGGGGTGGGCTATGGCGATTACTTGGAGCAAATCACCTATTTGCTGTTCCTTAAAATGGCAGACGAGCTCAATAAGCCGCCATACAGCAAAGGCCTTGTTTTCCCCAAACTGAAAGATGTCGATGGCAATGAAATTCCTGATGGCGAAATCTGTGATTGGGAAACACTTTCTGGCAAAAGAGGTGCTGAGCTGGAATCATTTTATAGCCAATTGCTCCGTAGTTTATCTACTGAAAAAGGAATGTTAGGTCAGATTTTCACCAAGAGTCAGAACAAAATTCAAGACCCTTCCAAACTCTTAAAAGTCATCGACTTGATTGATAAAGAGAATTGGAATATGATGGGTGCCGACATTAAAGGAACCATCTATGAAGGGCTGTTAGAAAAGAACGCTATGGATAGTAGCGGCAGTTCTGGAGCAGGACAATACTTTACACCAAGAGCATTGATCAAAGCCATTGTTGCCTGTGTTCAACCAAAGCCACTCAAAACTATTGCAGATCCAGCTTGTGGTACAGGTGGTTTCTTCTTGGCAGCTTATGATTGGGTGATTGCAAACAATTCGCTGGATAGAGAAGAAAAGGAGTTCTTGAAGAATAAAACCTTCTATGGCAATGAGATTGTAGACAATACCCGTAGAATGTGTTTAATGAATATGTATCTCCATAATATTGGAGATATCATTGGCGATACTCCGATTAAGTCTACCGATGCATTGATTTCTGATGATGGTTTTAGAGTAGACTATGTGCTGGCCAATCCTCCTTTTGGGAAGAAGAGTAGCATGACCATCACCAATGAAGAAGGTGAAGCCGAAAAGCAAGACATGAGCTACAACCGTCAGGACTTTTGGGAAACAACTTCAAACAAACAATTGAACTTCTTGCAGCATATTAAAACTATGCTAAGGATTAATGGAGAAGCTGCAGTTGTTTTGCCTGATAACGTCCTATTTGAAGGAGGTGCTGGTGAAGAGGTTCGAAAGCAATTGCTGAAGACAACTGAGCTTCATACAATTCTACGCCTACCTACTGGTATATTCTACGCACCGGGAGTAAAAGCTAATGTATTGTTCTTTACCAATAAGCCTGCGAGTAAAGAAGCCTGGACCAAGGAAGTTTGGTTTTACGATTACAGAACCAATGTGCATCATACCCCGAAGAAGTCACCGATGACCATTCAGCATTTGGAAGACTTTATTGAGCTATATAAGTCAGAAAACCGGAATAAGAGATTGGAAACATGGGATGCTGAAAATGAAGATGGTAGATGGCGTAAATTCACGTATGAAGAAATCGTATCAAGAGATAAAACCAGTTTAGATATATTTTGGCTCAAAGACAAAAGTCTAACTGACTTAGACAACTTACCTGATCCGGACGTTTTAGCGAATGAAATCATCGAAAACATTGAATCTGGTCTGAATAGCTTCAGGGAGATTATGCTCACAATTAATGGCTCAGAAGATTAAACCTTAATATTTCATTTAGTAAATCTAAATTTGAAAGGCTACTGGAGACAATAGCCTTTCTTGTTCCTAATTCTTTCTTATGAATACTCATACCTCAGGGAGGTAATAGGATATTTCTCTTCAATCTTGTCTCATGCAATTTTAAGATTAAGAATTGCGTTTGCAAACGCCATGAAAGCCTGCCATAGTAAGATAAACGGCACTTTCCACACGTTTAAACGCACCATCAACGGCACTGTCAATGCGTTTAAACGCACCATCAACGGGGTGTCAATGCGTTTAAACGGAGAGTCAATGCGTTTAAACGCACCATCAACGGGGTGTCAACGCGTTTAAACGGCCATGAAGCTTTTTCCATTATCTCCTTTATTATCTACTTTTAATAAAGTACTATTAGCCAATGCTTATGATTGGTTGTATACTTTTAAGCCAGGAAGGGCTAAATAATGATATATGTGCTATAGCTATTCGATGTCCTACAAAGAGGAAATGGAGGTCAATAAGTTTTACCAGAAGTTAACCGGTAACGAAATTCAAAAGCTCCTAGATTTTGGCAATCAATTTTACTTCATGGATGCCTACAAGGATTGGCACCCTTCTATGCCTGTAATCACTCAAGATAAGCCTTCAGAGATACAGTTTTTCCATTGGGGTCTGATACCACCATTTGCCAAGTATATAGAAAAGGATGGGAGGCATTTGCACCCTTGGGACTTTGGTAATTACTATTCCAAAACTGCCAATGCAATGATGGAAACAATGGCTGAAAAACCAACATGGAAGAGGCTTTACAAAACAAGAAGGTGTTTAGTTTTAGCGACTGGCTTTTTCGAGTTCTATCACCATAGGAATAACAAGCAAACCTATCCTCATTTGATTAGTCTCCAAGACCACCCAATGTTTGCATTTGCTGGCCTATGGGACAGTTGGAACGACACTGATACTGGTGAAATCATCAATTCATTTAGCATACTTACTACTAAGCCAAATGAGCTAATGTCAGTGATTCATAATAACCCTAATGCACATAGCGGCTCTCGAATGCCTGTAATTCTATTGCCCCAAGAGTGGAGTAACTGGTTAGAGGAAAGCCAAACGCTTGAAGGACTAATGAAATTTGCTAAACCTTTCCCAAGTGATGGCATGAAGGCCGTCCCTGTACGACAAGGATTAAAGGCTAAAACCGCGAATGCCAACATTCCAGAAGTGTTAGAACCAATGGAATACGAGGCGTTAAAAGGAGGGTGGAAACATTATGCTCAATCATTTGAACAAGGCAGTTTATTCTGAATTAGTGAAAACTAATATATTTAGTTCATTACTAATTTGATTATTATTTTACCTTCTTGTTACTTTGTTCTATGAAGGTTGAAGCGGGTAAATATATTGTGCAGTTAAGAAGACATGGGCTAGAATCCATCCACCATTTTCTTAAAATCTGGAAAACGAAACAGGGCTGGTGGTTTCAGACAGATCATAGCGCTAAGCAGTTGATTGATAAGGATGATCATAATGCCTTTTTAGAAGATATTCATGTAGAATTTAACCTCTCCAACTCCTATCATCCCAAATTCGAAAAAATTGAGATAATTGTAAAGGCAACCAGTGACAAAGGTACATCTCATATTTTCACCAGTAGATCTGGAGAGCAGTTTGAAAAAATATTCAAATGCTTCCCTGGCTTAGTAGATCGGTTTTGGGCTGATAAATATAGGAAGGAGAAAATATTCAAGTACCTGAGCAAAGGTCATCACAAGCCAGAATAGCCTTAGTTTATCCTGGTATTTGACTTTACGTCCCTCTCTTCTAGTATGGTTTCCTTGGGTTGTGGTAGATAGGACTCGTAGGCCTCATACAGTTCTTTCCGATCCTTCACATCATTCAGGTAGAATGGATAATGGCCGTCAATTGGGTCAAAAACAATAAACATTAAAACGTTATTCCATTTCTGGCGATACTTAACCCAATCCGTTCAGACTGAGTCGTTCATTTCAAACGTAGTCTGGTGTGAACCTGTAACATCTAATGACATAAGCGATTCTACAAAGAAATCCCTGTGACTCAAATTATTTTGATTAAACCCCGTTTGCGAACGTCCCGAACGACTTGACCATGGCGTTCGCGAACGCCTAACGAACGCCCCAAAGCTGCAGTTTCCAAACGGCTAAAATACCTGCAACGGCTTAATCCAAATCGCTTAAAGTTTCTAAGTAAACTATGGTTAACCGATTAAAACTCTCACAACGGAACATTATTAAATAATAATAGCCAAATACCACACTATTATTATTACATTACTGTCATATGTACTTGTAGTATTCACTGATTTCACTAAACCATCTTTATCATGAAATACATTATCATACTTTTAATGCTGTGTTTATCAAACCTAATATTTGCTCAAAAAATTGTTAATGGCATTGTTCAAATTGAGCCAGGTAGTCCTTTACCTGGTGTCTCAGTATTAGTTCCAGGCACTCAATCAGAAACTTCTACTGATATTGATGGTAAGTTCAGTATTACAATTCCTGAAGGATTTAACACACTCAAATTTACCTACATAGGGTTTAGTACTCAATATGTTGAAATAAATTCGGATTTTTTGACAGTTAGTCTTACACCATTAGATGCAGATGACATTGGAGAAGAAGTAGTAGTTACTGCAAGCGGTAGTTCTCCCGTAAGTTTTTGGTATGGAGCAGAAGCCTCATATAATTTTGTCGGAGATGGTAATATTGAAAATTTTGTCGGTTCTGCACCGATTCAAATTGGTGATTTCAATATTATATCAGACAAGTTCATTTTATATCTCACAGGCAACATATCGAATATTGCTTCTGAAATCTCAGTAGACACTGAAAAAAATATAAATGCTTTGGTTCAGGGATCAAGAGGAGTGAGTATTGCACTTACCCCAACATATATAATTAAGAAGGGAACCTTAGCCAATGATGCTTACCAATTATACACATATGCCAATGTGGGCTTCAAGTATATGAGTTTAAATGAAGGCACAAATGATGAACAATTGAACTTTAGCCAATCAATATTCAATGCGGGAATTGAATTTGAGGGACTCTCTTTGAATAATGACAGCCAAGCTAAGAAGCCTGTCCAATTATTTATTGGGCTATTTCAAACAGGATTTAATGAGGGGCTTTATGAACAATTGACTGGGGAGCGTAAGAGAAAATTATCAGGTGCAAACATGGGTATTACAGTTCCAATTCCTGGCCTACCTTTAGGGTTTAGAGCCTCAACAATATTCATGAAAGATCAAAAACCAATTTGGACTATCGGTTTGATGATTAGAAATAAGTGAATGCTCCATAACGTGTATTAAAGTACTATAAAACTGTCATCAGTAGGATTATTATGTACCTAAAAGACAAATCAAATTACAATACGCCATGTGAGGTAACTGCCGTTTTCAAACGGCTGAAACGGCCACCATTGGCGCTTGCAACGCCTTGTAATGGCCTATTGTGCCGTTCGCAAACGGCACAAACGTGATAAAACGGCTTGACTATGTGTTAAAAACGGAATGGCGTAAACTACTTTTAATAGGTGAATTCACTTGCTGAGGAGTTATTTGTCCATTTTGAACGCTCTCCAGTCTAGCTTTATCAAATAATCAGCTAAATCTAAACCTGCTTCTCGTTCTTGATCGTTCGCATTGCGTTCAAGCAAATCTGAAACGGTGAACGTGGTACCTGGCATTTCTTTTTCAAATTCTACAGCCTTGTTACTCCACAATTTGAAGGCATTGCCCGTTTTAGATAGATCCGGAAAGAGTATTATCCTACGCCCTTTCAGTACTTTGCACTTCTCCAGCTTTAAGCTGCTGAGGTTAAAAACTGCCAACCAAAGAAAGTTATCGGGTTGATCAGGTAACCCAAAGTACAGCGTTGAGTAGATTGCCGTTTTAGGAGCCTCTACAAGTGCTATCGGATTATCCGGATACTTATCTAGTAAATGTTCACCGAACAGGCATGATACCTTTGATTCGTTCTTTAAGTAATCCTTTAGCCATTTTGGCATTTCATGTCCCTGTTTTAGGTAATGCTTTTCAGCAATGGAATGCAGGAAGTTTGTTTTAATAGTGTGGTTCTGTTCATCAAAGGTTTTTACCTGAACAGCCCGAACGTTCCCCGAACGATCTATGTAGGGAATTGTAAGTGCACCCGACAGATAGCCTTTGTTTAATGTACCGAGGTAATAAAGCTCTATTACTTTCTCCACATCCTTCTCAGAGAAGGGGAAAGGAATGTTTTTCAGAAGGTTTTGGATGAATATGTTGCGTTTATATCCGTTTGCTAATAGCGTTAGCTGAAGCACAGAAAAAGGAACGAACGCCTTCGCGAACGGGAGAACGGGGGTTGATTTACCCATACCTACATTAACCTTTCCGCCCTGAAGGTCTTGATCTTTAATTACATAACCGTCTTTGTATGGGTTGAGATGGTAACCACAATTAGCTTCACGATCACAGCGGCCGTACTGCTCAGGCAGATAGTCTCCAGTTGCTTTTTCTACATATCGGACAAAGCGCTTTTTACCACAGCTAGGGCTGGGGCAAATGTGCTTCTTACTTCCTGGTTCAAGTTGATATGATGGATTTATAAATTTCATTTTATCGTGCCGTGTGCCATTCGTGCCTTTTATGCCTTTTTCTAAATTTTAAAGATGCCGTCCATGCCTTTCGTGCCGTTTTATCACAATTGCGGTATGAACGGCACAAAAGGCACACGGCACGTTATGTTGCCTTTTCATATTTTCCTTGATCAAGTTTTACTAGCAGTCCATTAATATCCCAGTCTCTTAAATATTTTCGAACTGTTCTGTCCTTGATACTGTGCTCATCGCCTATTCTTTCAGCCTCGTTGGTTTCAAAAGAATCAGGAAGGGCTAAAAAGAATTGTTTTTTCTTAAGAGGAAATACATCCGTTGGGTCTCTTTTCAAAAGATGAGAATGCATTTTCATTGAATGCTCAATGAATGTTTCTGCTAACGCTACAGCAATATCAAAGTCCTTTCCTGAACATACTTGTTGGTTGTTAGAATAGTCTTGACGCTCCCAAGTGCGCAGAACGGTTAGTATTGAGGCTATTCGGGTAATAATTATTGCTGATCTGAATATGATACTCTTGACATCTGAGCCAAACGATCGGACATAATACTTAGTCAATTTCTCGTATAAGTCCTGTAATTGATTCTCCTGATCTGGTTTCCACGAAAAACGTACCTCACCCCATTTTTCGCACTTTTCATAAATCTGTAATAATTCCTTTGAATAAGGCTCTAATTGATCACTATAGGGTATTGGTTTTGATTTACTGCCAAAGACGTTCCTAAACTCTTCATCCCCATCGAAGTAATAGAACATAAACCGACTGAATAAACCATCTTCAGAGTTTGGGATAATCCCCCTTAACTGCCCAGGTGTACCGCTCAATGCTACCGAAAGGCAAGGGTCTTCAATTTCTTTATAATTACCCGGTCCCTTTCGGTTTTGAGAATGTGTTTCATGCTCAAAAGCCTTTCTCAACACATCACTATACCCAGACCAATCTTGCTTTAGCGTATTGCCTAATGTATCGGCTTCAGACTCAAAAAGAATGGAACTTTGCATGCGTGCCATAGTCTCGACAAAAGAGGCACTACTACTATTCGCTGGAATGAATAAGTATTGGTATTCTGGTTCTAATGGTTCAGCCGAATATAGTCTATCTTTAGCTGGAGTTGCTCGATATAGAGAAAGCTGTGATTGATAATCCTCTTTTTTCAGGTCATTTTCCTTTATGTATCTTCTTTGAATAGGTTGGGCTAGAAATTTACCATAATTCATTTTTCCTTTACCGCTGGCTGCTGGAGCGATTATGAATAAGAAAAGGTTATTCCAGTACGTCTTCCCATCGTGTTGAAATTTTACTCCAGGCATACAGCCGCTTAATACGGTAAGTGTACTCGCAAGAAATACATCCTTATCTCTACCTTGATCAAAAAAGGCACATGTTTCTCTCAGAAATTTTGGAAGTATTTTATAAATGTGCGCAGGAAAGAGTGGTGTCTCAACCTTGGCTAATTCACCCTTATGATTCTCTATTTCCTCAACTAATAGAGTAGCTGTTTCAAGACTTTCATGTTTCGGTTCAATGGACATGGGGAGATTGAATTGGACGTGATGAATAAGTATGAGGAGTCATACACTGGTTGTTGATTTGAAAAATTAAGTTTTGAAAAAGGGGCATCAAGCCCCTAATAATTATTCTGTAGTAGTGGTTGATAATTCACCCCTAATTCCTAAGAATTGTTCCTTCCAGTAGTCTCGCTCCTTTTCATTAAGAGCAAATTCCTTTTTAAGGGCAGTAATGAACTCTTGAAAGTTCGATTGTTCTTGTTCTTTGAACCTAGAGGCCAATGCCATATAATGACGAATAGTCCTTTCGCCCTTCGCAGTTATGTTTTTATTTATACAAGACTGTCTCAGGCTCTCTATGTGTTCTTCCACATGATGACTAATGCGCCAGGTGTTATGGATATCTTGGATAGAATCAAGAATTACGCTTTTCTGATTTTCCGGTAGGTCATTGGCTAAGGTTCTTAACCTTTCCAAAGAATTTTGTAGATTTGTCATGATTATAATTTGTTAATTAGATTACTTAATTGAAAAGGCATGGATTGCAGTCCATGCTTTTTTATTCCGCCTCAAAGTACCTCGCAACTTCAGTTACTGGCACATAGATTTTTCTACCTCCATTTGGCCTAACAGTTTTCACCTTTCCATCAGCAACTAATTCATCGAATTTCGATCGAGCAATTTTAACTCTGCCCATAAATTCTTTAGTAGTCAGGTATTCGGATTGATCTGTATTAGTTGAATCATGCTTCGCCCGTAATGCTTCGAGTATTCTTTGCTGTCCAAACTTGAGTTCGTCAAACTCACTTTTAGGGATGATTAGAAACTGATTTTCCATTGTAGTTATTTTTAGACTATTTTAATTATTTCAAAACTATTTCTAATTAATTAGAAACGCAAGGGATTGAATAAAAAATAATTAAAGAACAACTAATATAGTCTCCATTCAAATATACTATATTTGAAAATGGACTATGTTCTGAAAAAAATTAAGGAATTAAGAGTTTCTAGAGGATTGAGTCAAGACCAAATGGCTGAGGCTATTGGTGTAAATCAATCAAATTATGGTAAAGTAGAAAGAGGAAGCTCTCAAATAACACTTAATAAGCTGTTTGAAATTGCCAAAAAGCTTGATACCCCTGTTTTTATGCTCCTTTATAACGAGGACAAAGATGAATGGCCATTTTTTGACAAGGAATCAGAAGTTACAATTGAAGCATTAAAAAAGAAAAACGAACTACTGGAGAAGGAAAATGAGCAATGGAAGGAAATTGTAGAATTACTCAAAAAGAATGTTGAATTGCTAAAGCAGAGTTTTGAAGAGGGAGAGCTTACTAAGAGGAATGAACAACTTTGGGAAATAGTCAATCACCAAAAAGCCGAATACACCAAGCTCGAAAAGGAATTTAAAGAATTACATGAAACTAAACAGGCCATTGACAATCAAACTTTCAAGTCAATTATTCTTAACCACAAATTCAGAAAAAAACTTATTGAATTAGGGTTTGAAGGCGTCAATGAAATTGAGAAAGAGGTTGCCCTAACATCTATTAAAGAGGAGGATACAGAGCCCGGAGGAGTTTTCCAGCGATTAAAGACAAAATTTGGACTAGTAGACCCTAACGAACGATAAGCGCTTGAAAATCTACTCCACATTTAAAAGGCTAAGGAACTGCTATCATTTATTATTCAGTTTTAAACTCAACTGCTCCAAACCCATTCAGCTCATTAATAAAGTGGCTTGTGCTTATATCAAAATAAGTCTTTGTCGTTTTTGAATTTTGGTGGCCAGCCATTTTGGCCACGTATTCCCTTGGATAGCCCTTTGATATTAACAGTTCACAAAATGTATGGCGACCAACCTTGTTATAAAGCACCTTTTCTATTTTGGCCATTGGGCCAATTATTTTGAGTGCTCTGTTAAATGCCTGGTCTACAACTGTTGGAAATACCAAGGGAGAATCTTCAGCTTTGTACTTATTCAAAAGCCTGATTGCTTCTGGAAACTTGTACAAAGGCACAATATAGCGGTAGCCATTTTTAAACCTTTCACTTACCAGTAATAGCCCAGCTTCAGAATTGATAAAATTCTCGGCCGTTAAGCCACGTACATCACTATAGTATAGCCCAGTTAAACACTGAAAGACAAACAGGTCTCGGTGCAGCTCTAAATATTGTTCTTCCTTTTTCTCGAACTTAAGGTTTACCAATGCTTCAATTTCTGATATGGTAAGAGCTGTTCTTTTCACCACTGAAACTGGCACCTCCAGCTTGACCTCAAAAAATGGATCACGAATTAAATAATCGTTTTTAAGAGCATGCCTGGCAATCTTCTTAAATGGATCAAAGTACTTGGTTACGGTTGAGCCCACCAGTCCTTTATTTAAAAGAAAGTCCCGGTACTCTAAAATGAGACCTTCCCCCAACTCTTTAAACTTGATTTTTGGATTGAACTCTTTGATATGCTTCTTGAAGGTATTGTACTTCTTACGGGTGTTCGGTGATTTAAACTTGATGATCTTCAAATAGTGATCTATATAATCATTGAAAGATTCCTTGTCTCCCTTTCTTTCAAAAAATTCGGACAGCTGCCGGAAAGTTACTGGACGATCGAGAAAGTACAGCTTGTTTACGTACTCTTGGAGTTCTTGCATTCGGTCCATAAGCGCTTTGTTAAACAAATGGTTTTGCGGATGGCTATCCTTCACCCATTTGTTTTCTCTCCCTTGCCAATATTTACTTTCTAGTTTGGGAAGGTTGGGATTAAAGAACCGGATCTCCCTATCGATTGTCACCCGTAGGTGAATAGTGTAGAGATTGCTCTTGGTTTTAGTTTTGTTTCGGTTGAAAATCGGCTTGAATGAAACTCCCATAGTTGTATAACATTTTGGATAACAATTTACGGGAATTAACAAGATAGGACAAGAGAACTAACATGCCTTAACACCAAATAAGCCACTGTTATTCAGTGGCTTATCTCTTGTTTACACTTGTTAGTTAGTGTTAAGTGTGATCCCGACAAGAATCGAACTTGTATCTAAAGTTTAGGAAACTTCTATTCTATCCGTTGAACTACGGGACCATTCCTTTTTTTGGAGGAACAAAATTAATTAATAATATGTGTCTTTCAAGTAATTTGGGAAGATCGCTTTAGGAGACTTTACCACAAAGACAGACGCTTCTCTTGGTAAACAATGATAAAGACAACCAATGGCTAATAAAACCCTGCTGGGGATAGATTATGACAAATGTAACAGGAGTTTATAGATACCCAGCTGCTCTGAAATTAAGAATTGATGATCGCATCAAATTCTTCTTGAGTTAAATATTGAGGGATATAAGCAATATTTTGATTTTTTAAGTTCAGCACAAAAGATTTAAGGTGATTTTTTGACCCCTTCATCAAATTTTCAAAAACTAAAATAATGTCTTCATTATCCACATTGGAACCTAACTCTCTTTGAAGGTCCAAAATATCAATTTCTTCAATAGCCGCACCTACTTTAAGCGCACTCTCTAAACTTACCGATCCAATCTGAATTAATTCTGTATACAATGTTTGAAGTTCTTGATTGACGAATACCCCAGGAGCACTATTAATTGCGGGATCCTCCAATTTATATTTATTTAAGAGTGTTCGTACTGCGTCTGTATGAGACTGCTCGCTCGCTGAGATATTATTAAAGATTTTTGATGACCAAATCGTATATAGATGATCATACACATCCCTTGCTAATTTTTCTTCCTCTCGCATAAATAAAAGCGCCTCTATTTCAGTTTCACTCAAAGGCTCTACTGGAAGTGCCCAAATTTGTATATTGATTAATTCATCGTCTGTAGTAATCATCTCATCACTGGAATCACTACACGAGAGCGTTACCACGGATAAGCTTAACAATATGTAATTGAATAAATTTTTCATGATCTATGATATTTTTATTCAAATAAAGCCAATTGCCAAATGAGTATTGGCAACATTTGTTACACCTGTCAAGGGAAAAACCGGGTTCCTAAGGTTAGCAGAAAGAAGTTACTTGATATTTTTTAGGTAATTGGTCAGCTCACTGATATCAAATGTGATACTCCATATTCCTCTCAAATCACCCATTTTATGATTTAGAGCATTGTCATTTGGGTACAATTCCTGTATCGACTTTAGTGTTTCTGAAGTAACCTGACTACCTGCCTGACCATGACAGTTCAAACAAAGAGGACTATCTAATAAAATTGGTTTAGCATAGAGTACCTGCTTCTCATTAATTACTTCTACCACAGGGTTGAGATCGCCATCATTTTCCAGCGATAAAGCATATTGCTCAAGTATTGCTCGTTCCACATCTGAAGGTTCATCCTTCTGATTCCTAACCCTAAGCGAAGCTCTCTTAATAATAGCATTAGGTGCTATTTTCAATGTGTCAAGAATGGGATATGCGGCCAAATTGCAAAACTGCACCGCAGAAGTAACTCCATTATCTGAGATCGATTTTTTCAATTGGCTACCGAGTGTCTTTTGTGCCAAAATTGAAATTTCACCCCCCTCATTCATCGCCAATTCTGTTAACTCATTAATAGATGGTGTGGAAGTTCCTTTATGATTAGTACAGCCCGTTACAATCAAAATAAGTGGGATTATTAGTCGCCTCATAATTCTATCTTTTTCAATAAAGTAAAACTAAATCAATAGAAAGTTCTGTAACAAATGTTACCCTTATTTTTTATATGTAACATTTGTGTCATAATACTATTATTACTAGTCGTAAACTTGTTCTATAAATAGAGCAACATGTCTAAAGTCGTAATATTAGGATCGGGAATAGCGGGTCATACTGCCGCTTCCCATTTGAGAAGAAAGCTCTCAAAGAAACATGAAGTGCTGGTCGTTTCGCCAAACCGGAACTACCAATGGATTCCCTCAAATATTTGGGTGGGGATAGGAAGGATGCAACCAGAGCAGATTATTTTTCCATTGGAACCGCTCTACAAAAAGAAAGGCATCAACTTTAAGCAAGCCAAAGTTGTGTCATTCCATCCTGATGGAGATGACAGTACCCCACCATACGTAGTTGTGGAATATGTTTTTGGTGAACAGAAGGGGAAAACAGAGAAAGTTGCTTACGACTACCTCGTCAATGCAACAGGACCAAAATTAGCTTTTGACTTAACAGAGGGACTTAACCCTGGTACAGATGATGTTTATTCCGTCTGCACCTATGATCATGCACAGCATGCCGCAAGTGGATTGGAAAAGCTAATTGAAAAAGCAAAGAATTCCTCCTCCAAACTAAAAGTACTTATAGGAACAGGGCATGCAAAAGCTACCTGTCAAGGAGCTGCTTTTGAATATATTCTCAATGTAGAGCAAGAACTAAGGAGAAGAAAGGTTCGGGATAAAGTAGCCATAAAATGGATTACCAATGAGTCCTCTTTAGGAGACTTTGGCATGGATGGAATGCTGCTGTCTTATCAAGGGAAACCAATGAAATCAAGTGATATGGTAGAAATGGTTTTCCGGGATAGAGAAATAGAATGGATTTTAGGGGCAGGTGTCAATAAAATAGATCAAGGAAAAGCCTTCTATGAAAATCTCGAAGGAGAACACAACACCGAAGAGTTTGATTTCGCCATGCTGATTCCAGCGTTTTCGGGTCATGGATTCAAAGCTTATGACCAACAAGGAGGAGATATAACTCCTAAGCTTTTCAAAGGCTTTATGGTTGTAGATGCCGACTATACCGCCAAGCCATACGAGGAATGGACAGTTCAAGATTGGCCGGAAACCTATCAGAACCCGAACTATCCAAACATTTTCGCGCCAGGCATTGCTTTTGCGCCACCGCATAGTATTTCAAAACCTAGAAAAAACCCGAATGGAACAGAAATATTTCCAGCACCTCCAAGGACAGGAATGCCATCAGGTATTACAGCTAAACTAGTAGCAGACAATATTATCGATTCCATCAAAAGCGGAAAAGAGTCATTAAACCATAAAGGTTCCTTAGGGAATATGGGGGCAGCATGTATTGCTTCCGCAGGTTATGGGCTTATAACTGGCAGTGGCGTTAGTATCACAACTTTCCCTATTGTTCCAGATTACAAAAAATATGAAAAAACAGGCGGAAGGGACATTAAAAAGACATTTGGAGATATTGGGCTTGCCGGTCATTGGGTAAAGCTTTCCCTACACTATGCATTTATTTACAAAGCCAAAATGAAACCATTTTGGTGGTTAATTCCAGAATAAAATACCATGAAACAAACCATAACAAAGCGCCAAAAAGCGTACATGCGTAATCCAGTCATCCAGTTTTTCAAATTTATTTATTTGAATGTTCGGATCATTAGGATAGTAGCGGGCGGACACGGGGGTACTAGGAAATAAGAATTTATTCTAAAGAAAAAACGATAATCACCTCATTCTGATAGACCCAAAAATAACGGTCTATCAGTTGAAGTATATTAATCCTTTAATAATATGTGTCCTTCAAGTAGTTGGGAAAAATGGTCATGTGCTGTTTTTTCACCTTCTCGAAAATCACTTCACGCATTTCTGCAATGTTCTCTTTTTTCTCTGCCGAAATAAACACAACGCTTTCACCTTCAGCATTTAAATAGGTTTTTTTCAGCCTTTCCAATGTCATTGGCGGATGTTCCATTTCCTCCTCTATTTCTGGATCTAAAGATTCAACCAACTTGTCAATTTTATTGAAAACGATAATTGTTGGTTTATCTGCTGCACCAAGATCTACCAAAGTTTGGTTTACCGTTTCCATCTGGTCTTGAAAATAAGGGTGCGAAACATCTACTACGTGTAAAAGAATATCAGCCTCTCTTACCTCATCCAAAGTAGATTTAAAAGATTCGATCAAGTGTGTAGGCAGTTTTCTAATAAAACCTACGGTATCGGACAACAGGAAAGGAATATCGTCAATGGCTATTTTTCTAACCGTGGAATCCACGGTAGCGAAAAGTTTATTTTCAGCCAATACATCCGCTTTGGTCATTAAACGCATAAGGGTGGATTTACCCACGTTGGTGTATCCAACCAATGCCACACGCACAATGCTCGTTCTGGATTTTCGCTGAACTGCATTCTGCATTTCAATTTTCTCCAGCTTCTTTTTCAGTACATCAATCTGATTCCTGACAATCCTACGGTCAGTTTCAATTTCCATTTCACCAGCCCCGCCTCTTGTGCCCGTACCACCTCTTTGTCTTTCTAGGTGAGTCCACATTCTGGTTAATCGAGGTAGCAAATATTTGGATCTTGCCAGTTCCACCTGAGTTTTAGCTTGGGCTGTTTGTGCACGATAAAGAAAGATATCTAGGATGAGTAAACTACGGTCGTAGATTTTAACTTCCAGCTCCTTTTCTAAATTTCGTAACTGAGAAGGAGAAAGGTCGTCATCAAAAATAATTGTTTTAACACCTTCTGCTATACAGTAAGTTTTAATCTCTTCGAGCTTACCCTTACCTACAAATGTCCTTACCTCTGGCCTTTCCATCCTTTGTGTAAATGACTTTACAACTTCAAGCCCCAGCGTTTCGGCCAAGAAGGCCAATTCATCCAAATACTCTACTACCTTTTCCTCGGGTTGGCCTTTAGTGATGAGCGCGACCATCACTGCTGTTTTTTCGTCCGTATCCGTTGTTAAATATCCTCCCATAAAGCATCAAAATTACTACTTATCGAAGCCATTTCTAAATTCAACCCAGAAATTGCGTCATGAAACTAAAAAGTATAAACACCATTTAAGGGTATAATAGTTTTGTAACACCTTATCGTTTGATAAGAAAGCTTAACAGCTTAAGTTTGAAAGGAATCTTTTAGCAATGAAAATTATAGAAACAGGCTTTGATGGCCTTTACGAAATTGAGTCTACCGTGTTTGGAGATGACCGAGGGTATTTTTTTGAATCTTATCGAAAAAAGACTTTTGAGGACCTCGGAATACAAACCGACTTTGTTCAAGACAACGAATCGTTTTCTGTGAAGGGTACATTACGTGGGCTTCACTTCCAAAGTGAACCTTACGCACAAGCAAAACTCGTTAGAGTAGCGTTGGGCAAAGTAATGGATGTGGCAGTAGACCTAAGGCCTAACTCTCCTACTTTCGGAAAACATCATACAGTAATTTTAGACGCCAAAAGACATAATCTATTCCTCGTACCTGCCGGTTTCGCTCATGGTTTCTTGGCTTTAGAAGACAGTGTTTTTTCATACAAGTGTACTAACTATTACAATAAAGCATCAGAAGGCGGTATTTTATGGAATGATCCAGAGCTAAATATCGACTGGCAAATAGAAAACCCAATCGTGTCTGAAAAGGATAAACTTTTACCTAATTTTGTAGCCTACAAAAACGCACCTTTATTTTGAGTATACTTTCTTTTTTAAAGCCAAAGGATACTTCTCCCGCCTCTGTTTTGCCTATCAAAACAGACATTCATTCGCATCTAATTCCTGCGATTGATGACGGGGTACAGTCTATTGAAGAATCGCTAACGGTTTTACGCGAAATGGAAGCCATTGGCTATGAGAAGGTTATCACCACCCCCCCACTCCATGCCTGGCACATACGATAACTCTCCAGAGAATATTTATGCTGGGTTGGAAATCATGCGTGAAGCAATCAAAAAAGAAGGTATCAATATTCAGCTAGAGGCCGCCACAGAATATTACCTCGATGAATCGTTTGTAGAGCTGATAGACTCAGGAGCTCCATTAATGACTTTTGGCAATAAGCACGTTTTGTTCGAAACCCCTTTTATGAACATGCCCCCACAATTAAAAGAAGTCACCTTTAAGCTGAGTTTAAAAGGTTATAAACCTGTTTTTGCCCATCCAGAACGCTATTTATACTTAATGCAAAGCGAATATTTACTGGATGAATTGATTGATAGAAATGTAATTCTACAGTTGAACATCATTGCGCTTACAGGTTGTTATTCTAAGCCTGTGCAAAAGTTTGCCGAAAAACTCATTGACATGAAAGCGGTGAAATTAGTAGGCACCGATTGTCACAATATGGGGCATATTGAACTGTTGAAAGAAGCGGTGAAAACAAAGTACTTTAAAAAATTAATGGATTTAGATCTTCTAAATAATTCCCTTTAGAACTTATGGTTTTTGTCACTGGCGCTACGGGCCTACTCGGTAGCTTTATTTGTAGAGAACTCATTAAAAATGGGGAGTCCATTCGGGCTGTCAAACGCGGAAGTAGCCAACTGACTTTGATTGAAGATATTGCCGACCAAATTGAATGGGTAGATGGCGATATGAACGACACCACCTTTCTGCTCGAAGCACTGGAAGGTATTGACGGAGTAATTCATGGGGCTGCGATTATTTCTTTTGACAAAAGAGATGAGGATCGAATGTACAAAACCAATGTACAGGGCACTGCCGATCTGGTAAACGCATGTTTAAAAGCTGATGTAAAAAGCTTTGTGCAAATAAGTTCTGTGGCCGCCTTGGGCAGAAAGCCTGGACAGAAATTTATTGACGAAAAAGACAAATGGGAAGGCACAGAATATGACTCCATTTATGCACGATCCAAATATTTACAAGAACTGGAAGTTTGGCGTGGCGCTCAAGAAGGCTTGAATGTGAAAATTGTAAACCCTTCCGTAGTATTGGGCCCCGGCTTATGGGGTAGCGGAAGCACTTCGGTTTTTAAATATGCTTACGACAGCAAAAAATTTCATCCAGAAGGTACCATCAATTTTGTGGACGTACGCGATGTAGCAGAAATCTGTGTTAAATTACTAAGTGCGAATGTTCAAAACGAAAGGTTCGTTCTTAACGCAGGCACAAAAGAATTTAGAGATTTCTTTACCGAAGTGGCTAGCCGATTTGGCAAAAAACCACCCACCAAACCAGTTCCTTACTGGATGCTCAAAGTAGCCGTAAAATTAGAGTTTGTACGTTCTAGAATAATGCGCCAAAGTGCACTAATCACAAGCGATACCGCCAAGCTATCACGTATGCATTATCACTTCAGAAATGATAAAGTGAAAAAAGCTTTAAACTTTGAGTTTCGCCCTGTGAACGAAACTCTAGACTGGAGCGTTAGAGAACTTAAATCTATGCACAACCTTTAAAAAACAGGGATATAAACGGATCAGGAAAAAAAAGACAGGGCCATATAGTTTGCCATTCATTTATTCCTTACTTTGAATAAACCTTTCGAAAATAGATGCAAGAAGACTATCCTAGCAGAGAAGAGGAACGTGGGCTGATCAAGAAATTCGAAGAGCAACTCAAGCAAAAGACATATAATTTTTTCGATATCACTGAATACGAAACGATTATTCAGTATTACATCGATCACCTTCAATTTGGCAAGGGCTTAAAAGCGTGCAAGCTCGCCATTGATCAATTCCCGTTTTCTCAAGAAATAAGCTTGCTCATGTCGCAGTGCTACATTGGTAAAGAAAATTATCAAGAAGCCCTTAGGGTGATTGATGAAGCTCAAAATTTGCATCCGAATGATGTGGAATTGAACACCGTGAAAGGAACCATTTATTCCTTTTTAGGTGAGTATAAAAAAGCAGTTGAACTTTTGCTCAGCACATTGGATTATGCCGAAGACAAATCAGAAGTATATTATAATGTGGGCCTTACCTACCAAACCAATTCCAAATTTGAAGAGGCAATAGGACATTATAAAAAGGCCATCGAGCTTAATTTAAATCACGAAAGTGCACTTTACGAGCTTGCTTATTGCCTAGACGTTACAGGCAAATTGGAAGACAGCGTTGATTATTATAAGCAGTTCATCGATCAAGATCCTTATTCTACCTACGCATGGTATAATTTGGGAATCGTATTAAACAAGCTCGAACGCTATGAAGAAGCGATAAAAGCTTACGATTATGCTTTGGTCATTGACGATACATTTTCATCGGCTTGGTTCAACATGGGTAATTCCTACATGAACATTGACAAGTATGATGAGGCGCTAGAAGCATATAAGAATACGCTAACGAATGAAGGCCCCTCAGCTGAAACCTACTGTTGTATTGGCACCTCTTATGAAAAACTCGAGCAATACGAGTTGGCCATGAAGTATTACCGAAAATCCACAAAGCTTGATCAGTTTTATGAAGATGCTTGGTATGGAATAGGTTGTTGCTTGTCTGAACAAGACAAGTACTATGAAGCCATTCATTTCTTTAACAAAGCACTAAAGTTGGACCCCGAAAATGCGAACTATTGGCTGGCTATAGCTGATGCTGAACAGCACGTAGGCAATATCGTTTCCAGTTTTGAGGCCTATCAAGAGGCCGCCATGCTTGAACCCAACAACGAAATGATTTGGCTTGATTGGTCGCTCATTCATTACGAACAAGGAGAGCATATAAAAGCCATCGAATTGATTGATAGGGCTTTGGAAGAACTTCCCGAACATTCTGACTTAATGTATAGAATGGTGGTTTACCAAATATCGGCAGGTAGATACAAAGAAGCCTTTGCTTATCTAGAAAATGCTTTAATTTTGGACTTTGAAAATCACGAAGTACTTTTTGATTTCTTTCCTAAAATTGAAACCCAAAAAGCATTATACAAGATCATTGATCAGCACCGAAATAAAATTTAAATGCACTACTTTTTAGATAACCTGCCCGAAAGGACACAGAAACCAAGAGAAAAAGGCTTCACCATGGTCATGGACAAAGGCCTAAGTGTTAGACAAGCGGAAGATTTCCTTAGCGTTAGCGCTGACCATGTAGACATAATTAAGTTAGGCTGGGCTACCTCGTATGTAACGGCTGGCCTAGAAGATAAGCTTAATGTATTTAGAGCTGCAGGAATCCCTTTTTACTTTGGAGGGACACTTTTCGAAGCCTTTGCTGTCAGAAATAAATTTGACGATTACAGAAAATTACTAGACAAATTTCAAGTTCCGTTTGCTGAAGTATCTGATGGTTCATTGGATATGGATCACGATAAGAAGTGTGAGTATATCACTGAATTATCCAAACAAGTTACTGTGCTTTCAGAAGTTGGTTCCAAGGATGAGGAGAAAATTATCCCTCCGTACAAATGGATTGAACTGATGCAGAAAGAGCTAGATGCTGGAGCATGGAAAGTAATTGGTGAGGCACGTGAAGGTGGTAATGTTGGCCTTTTCAGGTCAAGCGGAGAAGTTCGTTCAGGTTTGGTTCAAGAAATTCTAACCAAAATTCCTTTTGAAAAAATCATTTGGGAAGCTCCACAAAAAGCGCAACAAGTGTATTTCATTAAGCTGGTTGGCGCCAATGTAAATCTTGGAAACATTTCACCAGAAGAGTTGATTCCACTTGAAACCATTCGTTTAGGTTTAAGAGGAGATACTTTCAGTCACTTTTTGGACAAATAATTAAGAATGAAGAACCTTAAGGAATTCATTCTCCTTTACTTCAAGGGTATTGCCATGGGTAGTGCTGATGTGGTTCCTGGAGTTTCGGGCGGGACGATTGCCTTTATTACTGGCATTTACGAAACCCTACTGAATGCTATTCGCAGCGTTGACCTTCAGGCACTTCAGTACCTCAAGAAATTTCAGATTAAAGCGCTTTGGAAGCATGTTAATGGAAACTTCTTATTGCCACTTTTAGCGGGAATTGCCACCAGTGTTCTCACACTAGCAAAAGTAATTACCCATTTGTTGGCCGAGTATCCAATACAGGTTTGGTCTTTCTTTTTTGGTCTTATTGTTATTTCAGCCCTGATTATCCTAAGGGAAATCAAACATTGGAATATTAGCGTTTTTGTGGCCATTGCCTTGGGCATTGCTGCTGCTTACTTCATTACATCTGCCACTCCTGCTGAAACGCCAGAAGCCTATTGGTTTCTATTTATAGCAGGTGCAGTGGCCATTTGCGCCATGATTTTGCCCGGTATTTCAGGGGCATTTATTCTTCTTATTTTTGGGAAGTATGAGTTCATACTATCAGCGGTAAAGGAATTTAGAATTGTAGACATTGCCATTTTTGGCTTGGGTTGCATAGTGGGCTTACTCAGTTTTGCCCGTTTAGTGGGTTGGCTTTTCAACAAATATCATAACATTACAGTAGGTATTTTATCAGGGTTTATGATTGGCTCATTGAACAAAGTTTGGCCTTGGAAAGAAGCCATTGAGACCTATATAGACCGTCATGGTGACTTAAAACCTTTGGTTGAAGCTAATATTTTACCCAATCAATATTTCGCAAAGACTGGTGCCGAACCTTTCTTTTTAGAAGCCATTTTATTTGCTGCTGGTGGCTTCCTGATTGTATTGGCAATGGATAGAGTTGCAGCTGCGCTAAACCCTAAAAAGTAAATGCGAAAATTTGGACTGATCGGTTACCCTCTCGGCCATTCGTTTTCGAAAAAACACTTCTCTGATAAATTCGAAAAAGAAGGAATAGAAGCCGAATATGAGCTTTACCCTCTTGAGGATATTGAGGAATTTCCTGCCTTAGTAAAAAACACAAATGGCCTAGAAGGCATTAATGTTACCATTCCTTACAAAGAATCGGTAATGAAATTCCTTGATGATGTGGATGAAAAAGCCGCTGCCATTGGCGCAGTAAACACCATTAAAATCCAGAAAGGAAAACTGAAGGGCTTTAACACCGATTACCTGGGCTTTAAAACTTCGTTAGTGAAGTTTATTGGCGCCAATCCTATGCCCACAAACGCCTTGATTTTAGGAACAGGCGGGGCTTCAAAAGCAGTCCAAACTGCGCTTTCAGACTTAGATATTCGATTCAAATTGATCTCCCGCAATCCACAAACAGATGAACTTTCATACCAACACTTCAGCACCTCAACACCCCAGCACTCCAACACTTTAACAGCTCAACACCTCAACACCTACAAACTCATCATCAATACCACGCCATTAGGCATGGCTCCTCAAATAGATAGTCTTCCAGACTTACCTTACCATCAACTAACTACCGATCATTTTCTCTATGATTTGGTATATAACCCACTCATTACCGCTTTTATGCAAAAAGGAATTGAAGCCAAATGTTGGGTAAAAAACGGTTTGGAAATGTTACATGGCCAAGCTGAAGCCTCATGGGAAATTTGGAATAAGTAAGTTTTCCTCACTGCCGAGTTCACTCAAAAATTGCTGAACTAAAAACAACTGAAAGAGGTTTTTGTTGCTAACACTTTCCCTTAGTTTTGCCTTATGGATTTCAAGCTTGCTTCTGACTTTGTACCTACCGGTGACCAACCTACAGCCATCAAGGCCTTAACCGAAGGTGTTAATGCAGGAGAAGCTAGCCAAGTGCTATTGGGTGTTACAGGCTCTGGTAAAACCTTTACAGTAGCCAACCTTATTCAAGAAGTTCAAAAACCCACCTTGATCTTAAGCCATAACAAAACCTTGGCAGCCCAGCTCTATGGGGAATTCAAGCAGTTCTTCCCAGACAATGCGGTTGAGTATTTCATTTCATACTACGATTACTATCAACCTGAAGCCTTTATTCCGGGTAGCAACCTTTTTATAGAAAAAGACCTTTCTATTAATGAAGAAATTGAAAAGCTAAGATTGAGTGCTACTTCCGCCTTACTTACAGGCCGAAGGGATGTGATTGTGATAGCTTCTGTCTCCTGCATTTACGGTATTGGAAACCCAGAAGAGTTTGGTAAAAATGTGATTACACTACAAGTAGGTGATGCTATTTCACGCAACAAACTTCTTTTTGCCTTTGTCGATATTCTTTATAGCCGGACAGAGGCTGAATTCAAACGGGGTACTTTTCGGGTAAAGGGCGACACCGTAGATATTTTCATTGCTTATGGCGATTTCGCTTATCGTATATACTTCTGGGGTGATGAAATTGAGGCCATACAAATGATTGACCCAATGTCAGGAATGAAGATCTCGGACGAAAAAATCATCACCATTTTCCCTGCCAACCTTTTTGTAACTGGAAAAGATGTATTGAACCAAGCCATTCTTGAAATTCAAGATGATTTAGTGGAGCGCCTCCACCAGTTTGAAGAAGATGGCAAATTCTTAGAAGCCAAAAGACTGAAGGAACGGACTGAATTCGACCTAGAAATGATGCGCGAATTGGGCTACTGCTCTGGCGTGGAAAACTATTCACGCTATTTCGATAGACGCGAAAGAGGGCAAAGACCTTTCTGTTTGCTCGATTATTTTCCAGAAGATTTTTTAATGGTAGTTGACGAAAGTCACGTAACACTACCGCAAGTGCGGGCCATGTGGGGTGGCGATAGATCAAGAAAAGAAAACTTGGTGGAATACGGTTTCAGGCTACCATCAGCCATGGATAACCGCCCGTTAAAATTTGACGAGTTCGAAGGTTTGGCCAAGCAAACAGTTTACGTAAGCGCTACCCCGGCCGATTATGAACTTAACCTTACTCAAGGCGAAGTGGTAGAACAGGTGATTCGTCCTACTGGTTTACTCGACCCAATTATTGAAGTAAGACCTAGCCCCAACCAGATCGATGATATTCTGGAAGAAATTGACATTCGTGTGAAAAAAGATGAGCGCGTACTCATTACCACTTTAACCAAGAGAATGGCCGAAGAGCTCTCTAAGTATTTAGAAAGGGCCAATGTTAAAGTCCGCTATATCCACTCAGAAGTAACCACCTTGGATAGGGTTGAAATTCTGCGTGATCTAAGACTTGGTGTTTTCGATGTACTGGTAGGCGTAAACTTATTAAGGGAAGGGCTCGATTTGCCAGAGGTTTCATTGGTCGCGATTTTAGATGCCGACAAAGAAGGTTTTCTTCGAAATGAACGCTCTTTGGTACAAACCATTGGCCGTGCTGCAAGAAACCAAAACGGTATGGTGATTATGTATGCCGACCGAACCACGGTTTCCATGCAGCGCGCCATTGACGAAACACGAAGAAGAAGGGCCATTCAACAGGCCTATAATGAGGAACATGGTATCACGCCAACTACCATTCATAAATCGAAAGAAGACATTAGGAACCAAACTTCGGTGGCAGATTCTAGAAAACAGAAAAAGAACTACTATACTGAAAACGAAAGTATTTCCATAGCTGCCGATCCTGTTGTGGCGTATATGAGCAAAGAAGGGATGGAAAAAATGATCCTCAAAACCCAAAAGTCGATGGAGAAAGCCGCCAAAGACCTCGACTTTATCGAAGCCGCCAGACTGCGTGATGAACTAGCTGAATTGAAGGAGTTATTAAGAAAAAAACAATCACATTAACTGCCCTTTATCTGTCTCCAAAAATATTTCTGTTCTTCTGCTGTGACCTTTTCTAAAGTTTGCGTCAAATGGCTAAAACCACAGAAAATAAAACATGAAACAGCAAATTATCATTGGAGTAATCATCTTGACATTGTTCAGCTGCTCTAATGAAAAAGAGAAAGAAGTATTGATGAGTGAAAACTCAAACCTTGTTGCCAAAATAGACAGCCTTTCTTTAGAAATAAAAAGCAGCCAAAAAACTTCTGCTACTTTATTCAAGGCCATGACATTAATGGATTCAATTGATTTGGGCAGAAAAATGCTCAGAGTAACTTTAGAGAACAGCGATTCTCAAGAAGACTTTATCGCGCATTTAACCGAGTTGAAATCTTACATAGCTCAAACTTCTCTTCAGATTTCGAGCTTAGAAAAGTCACTGAAAACCTCGACTTCAGCGCAAAACACTTATGCGAATAGCTTAAAGAAATTGAAGGCAGATTTTGAATCGCAAAAGAATGACATCGCCTTGTTAGAAGCTCGTTTAGATACAGAAGCCAACAATAACCAGAAGTTAGCAGCATTGAACAACATTCAATCAGAAACCATTTTGAATCAAGATGAAATGATTGAAGCAAAAACAATGGAATTAGAGCTTTTGGATCAGCAAATTTCAGCAATGAAATCGGCCTTCCAAATTAGTGAGGCAGACTCTTATTATACCAGAGGTGAGGCTTACTCTCTTGCTGCACAGAGAACAAAACTGGCGCCTAGCAAGAAGAAATCTACTTACAAACAGGCTTTAGAAAACTATCAAAAAGCTCTTGAATTAGGTAGAGAAGACGCTAAGCCTAAAATTGATTTGATTGCTAAGAAATTACATTAATAGGTTTTGAATTTTTGTTTGAGAGAAAGGGGTGTCAAAAGCATCCCTTTTTGTTTTTTTCAAGCCAAGGAGTCTTTACTTTGCTGGTATGAAAGCACATTGGATAAAAGTGTTATTGAGACTTGCCTTAAGTATAGCATTCCTTTCCGCAGTAGCCGACCGTTTTGGGTTTTGGCCTGCAGAAATTTCTGTATGGGGAAATATGGAGACTTTTTTGACCTACACTAGTAGTATGGTTCCGTGGGCACCCGAAAGTTTAGTACCCTTTATGGGGTGGAGCGCTACAATTCTAGAAGTCCTATTTGCAGTATTACTTATCCTTGGCTTCAAAACTAGGCTTACCGCGCAATTGAGTGGTATTCTGCTACTGATTTTCGGTCTATCAATGGCCTTTTCTTTCGGTATAAAAGCCCCGCTTGATTATTCAGTATTTTCAGCAGCTGCTGCCGCATTCGGGCTTTCATTAATTAAAGAGCCGTTTCTAGAGGTAGATCAATTCATTGGAAAAAAGTAAAGGAGTTTAACTCGTCCACCATTTAAAAACTAAGGGTAGCAGAGATCGCTACCCTTTCTTATATTATCCGTCTAATTACCAACTTATGAACAGCCCTCAACTCGATCTCGATTTTGTTAGAAGTTACTTCCCTGCCTTAAAAAACGGTTTCGTTTTTATGGACAATGCCGGTGGTTCTCAAACCCTAAAACCTGTGGTCGATAGAATTTCGGAATACCTACTCAACTATGATGTACAGCACGGAGCTTCCTATGAAATTTCGCGTTTGGCAGGAGAGAAAGTCGATTTTGCTACTAAAGAAATGGCAAAACTCGTGAATGCCAAAGACCCAAAAGAAATTGTGATGGGTCACTCCTCCACCATGATGTTTAGAATTTTGAGCCTAACGCTTTCAAAAGCATGGAAAGCCGGAGACGAGGTAATTACTACCAATTCCGAACATGAGTCCAACTGCTCGCCATGGATGGACCTACAAGAAAAAGGCATTGTGGTGAAAATTTGGGAGGTAAACCCAGAAAGCCTTGAGTTTGAAATCGAAGATCTAAAGCAACTGCTTTCAGCCAAAACAAAACTGGTGACTATGGTGCATGCTTCCAATATTTTAGGCACCATCAACCCAATAGCCGAAGTGGCCAAAGTGGTGCATGAAGCTGGAGCGCTATTCTGTGTGGATGGCGTTGCACTGGCTCCTCACCGCTTAGTGGATGTTCAAGCTTTGGATGTCGATTTTTATGTATTCAGTTGCTATAAAGTATATGGACCGCATTGCGCTTTGATGTATGGAAAACTGGAAATTCTGGAGGCCATGGCAGGCATTAACCATTACTTTATCACAGAAGTGCCTTACAAACTTCAACCTGGCAATAAGAACTTTGAACTGACCTATAGCATGGCTGGACTGACGGAATATTTGAGAGATGTTCACGATCATCATTTTTCAAATGACACCAAAGCGGATGACCAGATAAAATTTCAGAAAAGCTTCGATTTATTTGCCGCCCATGAAGAAGCGTTGGCCAATCGCTTTATGGATTTTCTAAAAACTAAAGACACGGTAACCACCCTTGGCGTGCAAAATGGGGATCAGAAAAGAAGAGTATCCACCATTGCTTTTCATCATGATACTTTAAAAAGCGAAGCCATTGTAAAGCAAGTAGACCCGCACCGCATTGGTATTCGTTTCGGTGATTTTTATGCCAAAAAATTGGTGCAATCCCTCAACCTAGAAGCCAAGGGCGGCCCAGTACGCGTAAGCTTTGTGCATTACAATACACTGGAAGAAGTGGATAGGTTGATTGGGGTATTGGATAAGGTTCTATAGTATCTGTTTGACATTAGGTCAAATTAATAGGGTTTTAAGGAGTCGAATTCGACCCTTTTACTTTCAAAATGACCTTCAAACAGATTGTAGGCTTGAAATGAATAAATCATAGAATTACATAAACTGTCGAATTCTTCTTATTTTTAACTTATGAACGTCAGAAACAAATTAAGAAACAGTCTGATTAGAAAAATTCAGATGCTTTCCACGGATAAACTTACCGAGTTAAGTAAAGAGTTGAATAAAATTGAAAGTAAATTCAAATCAAAAGAAGAAACCCTAAAGCTAGCTGGCTCTTGGAGTGATTTGAGTGAAGACCTATTTTCTGACCTTACAGAAGACCTTCATACCAGGAGGAGTAACGACCGTCAAATTTTATGACAGAGTGTTTAGTCGATACTGATATACTATCCTTTTATTTTCGAGGTGAACCTAACGTTGTTCGGGAATTCACCAAATACCTAAAAGAATACGATCAAATCAACATATCAATCATTACCTATTTTGAAATTATTGGAGGTCTTAAATTCAAAAACGCTCAAAAGCAACTCAATGATTTTGAAGAGTTTGTAAGCAACAATACAGTTATTCATTTATCAGAGGAGTCTGCCAGAATTTCCGGAGGTAAATATGCTGAACTTAGGCAGTCAGGTATTACTATTGGAACATCCGACCTCCTCATTGCTGGAATTGCTATGGAAAATGATCTTACATTAGTGACAAATAATGAAAAACACTATGCTCCAATAAAAGGCCTGAATATCAAAAATTGGAGACTTTAGCCAGACAAAAAACCACCCCTTTGTAGAGGTGGTTTTGAATAAGGCAATATTTATAATCCATTCTAAGTCGAACCAATCAAAACCAGTTTACTTCTATCAGTTCTTGATATTTCTCTCCTAAAATCTCGGTAATCATTGTATAACTCCGCTGAGTACGTACCCTTTTTCATTTGAATGCTCCTGATATAAGTCAGTTCATTGGTTTCCACGTCAAACTGGTAGCTCACATTATATTCCCCAAATTCTGACTTATGAGTCACCGGTTCGGGTTGAAATTCCAGTCGATAGCTTTCTGGGATTTTGAATTTTATGGAATCAGTATTTACATAAGCATACTTAAGCACAATGGGCGATTCACGATCTTCGATTTTTGGAGGAACGTACTCTTGCCTGGTAAGTAGGTTGGGTACAAAAAATAATCTTTCCCCAGATTGAGAGGCATATTTTCTTAAACCAATGCTAAGCGTTTGCTTGAGGGTAGGGTTCTCTGACTTTTCACGTTCAAAGCTGAAATCACCTAAATCAAATGCGGGAATGTCAATACTATTTAACAAATGTTTCCGCTGGTCTTCTTTCCCCGCTTTCACTACCATCGCATAATCATCGTAGCGTCTTCCTTTATATATTGTTTCTATAGATGCTTGCCCATTTCCCTCTTTGTCAAAAGCTACCTCACCAACGCGCGTTTGGGTATTTACTTCCATTGGGTAGCTCGGTGTTTTGATTAATTTTCCACCGTCTTCAGTAATCATTAATACATGTCTGTCGCTGGTAAAGCCTCCTAAAAAGTTAAAGGGCGCATCCTGACTTGTACATTCCAGCCATACGGTATCTTTTTCCATCGGCACAGAAAGAATTACATGATTGAACTGGCTGCTTGGAAAGTCTGTAATAATATCATCTTCATCTTCCCCCGCACGAACAAGAGTATAGTTAGACTTGATTCCAACACTTTTTAACATGCTATAGGTAAAGTAGCTTAGGGCCTTGCAATCGCCATAACCAGTTTCGGCAACATCGGTAGCCTCAAAAGGTTGGTAACCTCCTATTCCAAGCTGAATACTCACGTATCGGGTATTGGATTGGAGGTATTCGTAAATTAATTTTATTTTCTCTTTATCATCTGAAACACCAGCCACCATCGATTTTAGCTTAGACTCTAACTCGACAGGTAATTGATCGCGTCCATTATTCAATTTATTGATCCACATTCCAAAAGACTTCCAGCTATCCATTGAACCACTAAACCCTTCCATACTAAAAGTGGAAGGAGCCAAAAGCACATGTGGGCTCATATCGAAGACAGAAGAGCCAAGGTATTCCTGCTCTATCGCTGGAAGATTAGAAACTTCCCATTGATATGTAATACCTGAATCATTGGTATTAATTACTGCCTCTCCATCATAATGCTCTTCTCTATATCGAAGGCCATAGGCAGGAGGTGTACGTACCTCTAATGTACCCTTTTCAACCGCCAAGCCTGGAGCTGATCTTAAGCCCCAAACGGGGTAATGTAAAGAAGATTTTTCGATTTTCTCAAATTCAATTTCAATCGTATATGGTAACTCAATATCAGAAGCAATGTACCCTTTCAATCGATTAGAATCGTAGAGAGACCCAGAACTGGTAATGTTCACATCTTCTATTTCGGAAGATTTTACTTTTTTTACCGACTTCCCTTCTGCATCAAAAAGGGTGATTTTGATGCTTTTAATTTTATCCAGTTTATCATAAAACTCTATAAACTGCCCCCAAGACTTCCCTTCTTCTTTAAGAATAGTAATGGCCTTCTTAACTTGGTAAACAGACAATTCTTCATTTTCAATAGTGAATTGACTATCCCAAGTTCTTACAATCGCATTAGCCCCCTTCTTAAGGTTCTCTGGTATTTTGCTGACAGCATAGTCTTGCGCATAAACTGAAGCTATACTGAGATACAGTACGATAATAAAAGTGATGCTTTTCATGGCTTAACTTTCTTTTTCTTAAATACAATTTGCCCTTCCTGCTTGGCTATAACATGATTAAAAAACTCTTTGAGCAGAGGATATTCATCGGGTAAATAGCTTGTTTTATACAAGTTCAAGCGAACAACAACCTGGATTTTATCTCCCTGAATGGCAGATAGGTAACTGTACTTACCTCCATTATCAGGCAACGCAATATTCTTACTTTCTGGTAACTCTTCTACTTCAAAGCCTTCTGGAATAGCAACATTAAACATGTACATATTAATTATGGGTGCAGAAAATTCAACTGGATAAAGCCGGGTTTCAAGCTTAAAAGGGTTTTCCTTGATGAATTTAGTTAACACTGGATTCACAAATATTTTATCCCCAATAAAACTCACACCACTCTCTCTTGTAAAGTCAAACTGACCCTCTACATTATCCTTGGCCTCATCCGCATATTTGAACGAAACGTTTTCAATCTCACCATCAAAATCTTCAAAAACATCCTTCAAATCTTCTTCTTCGAGGTCAGCAATAGTGCTCTTCGTTCGTGTAGAGGCTGTTCCTCTAAACACTACGCTCACATCTCCTTCTAAAATATCGTCATCATTTACCCGTAAATTACCCGTTACAATTTCAGTATCCATTTCCTTATTCAAACTCAAGTCAACCCATTCTGGCCCGGTTAATGTAATTTTGAGTCCCTGACCGTTAAGGCAACTCGTTGGGAGTATATTATAGGGTCTAAGTTTATTGGTAGCATCCATCAAGTAAGTTTTACCATCTATCGTTGCCGAGGCAATAGTTCTATTGAATTGTTTGATCAATGGAACATATGTATTTAAATAGCCATGCGCCCGCGTGCTTAGAATCACGGGATCGGCACTAATTCCCGCATTTCTCAAAAACATAATAAGTGTCATGTTAATTTCTGGAGCCGAGGCCTTTTTGTCTCCCCAAGTCTGACGAGGACTATCATACATGTAGAGCCCTGTTCTTTCATTCCATTCATAATTGTCTCTAACAAAATTGAAGATATCAATTAGACTCGCTTCATCATTCTTCCATTCCTTTTCGTCAGGATATATTTTTCTTATTTGACCACTGGCCTCCAATGCCTTACCAAAGGCAACGTCTTCAAGTAAATCCTTATTAATTGCCTCCCAGTTTTCCATATATACCTCTTTAAAGTAACCAGGTATATCAATGGCCTTAATTTCAAACTCAATTTTTGACCTGAAATTTTCCATGGTTGCGACATAAGGTTCATTATCTAAGGAAGAAACATTTTTCATTACGATATGCTGTTTACCAAGAGAATTGTCGACAAATGCGGGTTGGATATAGCCCTTCATCATCGTTTGATAATCGCCATACCTTGGTATATCAATCTCGTATTCAGAGTATCTAACAGGAATTGACGTTTGGAATATCCATGCTGGAAGACGGGAGAAATCACCAGTTTTTCGCGTATAAGTATATTCTATTATAGATCCCACTTTAACATCTGGGAGGGAAGCCTTTTTTGACCAAAGGTCATCATTGATTTTCTCATCAACCCAATCCTTCTTCCCCATTTCAGTGGTTACTATTTTTCCATCGACCAAATTGTGAGTAGCAGCTTTTAGCTTAGTAATTCCGTTACCTTTTAAGTAGTCAAGTTTTATATCCGCCCACTTAAAACCTTCTTCTTTCAATATCTTAATTCGCACCAGTTGTGTGAGGTACATATCGAAACTACTCTCATTAAATATTGCTCTTCCCTTATCTACTAGGTAAACCGCAGCAGCTCCTGAATCGGGTGAATACACCGTCATTTCCAAATCCGCTTTATCTATTTTCCCAAATTCGTGGGATTCGACCTGCGCTGTGACATTAAAATAGCTCAAACACAGAATGGCGACACACAAGATTACTCGTTCCATTTTTAAAAAATTATAAGGTTAACGTGTCAAAATAGGACAACCCCCTCTTCAACACAAGAAAAAACTAATATATTCACCCTATTATTTTAAATAAGTCCATCAATCAATTGATAGTGTCTTTTGACTGAGGTCAAAAACAATATTAATAAAACAAAAAACCACCCCTTTTCAGAGGTGGTTTTGAATTCATCAAGATTTTAGAATCTTACTTTCCTTCGTTGTATCTTCTGGTTACTTCGTCCCAGTTAATTACGTTAAAGAAAGCGTTAATGTAATCAGGTCTTCTGTTTTGGTAGTTCAAGTAATAAGCGTGTTCCCAAACATCAAGACCCAAAATTGGCTTTCCGCCACAGCCTACATTTGGCATCATTGGGTTATCTTGGTTAGGAGAAGAGCAAACCTCTACTTTGCCACCTGAGTGAACGCAAAGCCAAGCCCAACCAGAACCGAATCTCGTAGCTGCTGCTTTTGAGAAGGCCTCTTTAAAAGCATCGAAAGAGCCAAAAGCTGAATCGATTGCTGCGGCTAAATCGCCTGAAGGCTTACCGCCACCGTTTGGAGACATTACTGTCCAAAAAAGATCGTGGTTAAAGTAACCGCCACCGTTATTTCTTACTGCTGCATTGTCAGTATGATTGGCCAAAAGCTCTTCAATACTTTTGCCCGCCATTTCAGTACCTTCAATTGCTGCGTTCAGGTTGTTGGTATAACCTGCATGATGTTTATCGTGATGGATTTCCATCGTTCTTGCATCCACGTGCGGTTCAAGCGCGTCAAATGCATATGGTAAATCTGGAAGTTTAAATGCCATGTTTATTTATGATTTTATGTTGAACAAAAATTTATGGTCTCAATTTAGAGAAAAACGACTTCATAAGCGCTTCGCTCTCTACTTCTAACAAGCCTCCTACCACTTCTGTTTTAGGATGTAGCAAGTTTCTTTGGTGAATGCTGTATCCTCTTCGGATATCCTTGGCTCCGTACACCAGTTTGCCGAGCTGCGCCCAATATTGAGCTCCGGCACACATGACGCAAGGCTCTAACGTAACATACAAAGTACACTCTTTCAAATATTTCGCCCCCAAATAATTAAAGGCCGAAGTCAATGCCAGCATTTCAGCATGGGCAGTAACATCATTCAATTGCTCTGTTTGGTTATAGGCCCGAGCAATAATTCGTTTTTCAGCAACTACCACCGCCCCAACAGGAACTTCTCCCCTGTCGAAAGCCATTTGGGCTTGCTTTAAAGCCTCACCCATGAAAAACTCGTCTTTATGTACTGATAGTTCCAAAGTTCAAACGTTTTATTTACCCAACAGGCCATTGAAAGCAAAAATCTTTTCAGAATAAGTAAAGATTAAAAGTCTCTTTCGATTGAAGCCTAATATTAGCCCCATTTGCTAAAACAATTACTAAATTTGCGGCTCAATTTTACGAAAGCATACCATGTTAAGAACGCATACCTGTGGCGAATTAAGAGAAAGCAATAGCAACGAGCAAGTTACACTTTGTGGTTGGGTACAGCGGTCGCGCGATAAAGGCGGCCTTATGTGGACCGACTTAAGGGACCGTTACGGCATTACTCAGCTTTCTTTTGAAGAAGGAAGTACCCCTGCTGAAGTGTTGGAAACTGCCAGAAAACTTGGGCGTGAATTTGTTGTGAAAGCCACTGGGACCGTAGTAGAACGCTATTCTAAAAACGACAATATTCCTACAGGAGGCATCGAGATTAAAGTAGAAAGCTTAGAGATTTTAAATGGCTCAAAAGTACCTCCATTCATTATTGAAGACGACACCGATGGTGGTGAAGAACTCAGAATGAAATACCGCTACTTGGATTTACGTAGAAATGCGGTGCGCAGTAAGCTGCAACTGCGCTCTAAATTGGCCATGGCGGTTCGTAATTACTTAACCGAACAAGACTTTATTGAGGTTGAAACGCCTGTTTTGATCAAGTCTACGCCTGAAGGAGCGCGTGACTTTGTTGTGCCTTCTAGAATGAACCAAGGTGAATTCTATGCGTTGCCGCAATCACCACAAACCTTTAAGCAGCTGCTAATGGTTTCTGGTTTCGACAGGTATTTCCAAATCGTAAAATGCTTTAGAGATGAAGACCTTAGGGCCGATCGCCAGCCTGAGTTTACTCAAATTGACTGCGAAATGTCTTTCGTAAATCAAGAAGACATTCTGAATACCTTCGAAGGCATGACCCGCCACATGTTCTCTGCCGTAAGAGGTGTAGAATTGGGCGATTTCCCGCACATGACTTATGCCGATGCCATGCGCAAATACGGAAACGACAAACCCGACATCCGTTTTGGGATGGAGTTTGTTGAACTGAATGAGCTGGCACAAAACAAAGGTTTTAGCATTTTCGATCAGGCAGAATTGGTACTTGGAATTTGTGCCGAAGGTTGTGCTGAATACACCCGTAAGCAGTTAGATGCCCTTACCGATTATGTGAAAAGACCACAAATTGGTGCCAAAGGTTTGGTGTATGTAAAATGCAATGTCGATGGCACTTTCAAATCTTCAGTAGATAAATTCTATGCTCAAGAAGACTTAAAAGCTTGGGCAGATAAAGCAGGCGCCCAAGCGGGTGACTTAATTTTGGTACTTAGCGGAACCACCAACGAAACCCGCAAGCAAATGAGCGAATTACGTTTGCACATGGGTAAAGAATTGGGTTTACGCGATAAAAATACTTTCCAACCACTTTGGGTAATCGACTTCCCGCTATTGGAATGGGATGAAGAAACGAAGCGTTTCCATGCCATGCACCATCCATTCACTTCGCCAAAGGCGGAAGACATGGCCTTGCTCGATACCGACCCAGGAAAAGTGAGAGCCAACGCTTACGATTTGGTCATCAACGGTGTTGAAATTGGTGGCGGTTCTATCAGAATTCACGACCGTGCTACACAGCAGCTGATGTTCAAACACTTAGGCTTTACTGAAGACGAGGCTAAAGCCCAATTCGGCTTTTTAATGGACGCTTTCGAATATGGTGCACCTCCACACGGTGGAATTGCCTTCGGTTTCGATAGACTTTGCGCCATGTTTGGTGGCTCTGACAGTATCAGAGATTACATCGCTTTCCCTAAAAATACTTCGGGCCGCGATGTAATGATTGACTCGCCATCTACCATTGATGAAACACAACTCAAAGAGTTAGGGATAAATTTGAGATAAGCCGTTTACTTAAAACTTAGTTTTAAGATTTGGCCGTAGTGTTAAATTCGTAAATTCGGGCGCGTCTAAAAACTGATGAAAACCAAGCTTACAAAAAAATTCTACATGCGTATTAGCCTAGCGATATCCACGCTACTCTGGCTAATCATGACGCTATTGGATGTTTTGCAGGTTTTAGCGGTAAGAAGTGATGTAGATTTAGGCATTTCTCCAATCGTTCCGGTACTTATAATCGACTTCTTTTTTGTCTTTGTGGTATTGTTTTACCGCCTTAGAATTACAAAAGTAGAAAGTACAGATTTCATCGATTATCTCTGGCGAGTATTTGCCATTGGCCTTATTGCTACATTAGTCTCACTTGCCCTTGGCCTGTTCAACAACTCCATTGCTGATTCGGCATTGGCCAATAATCCATTTTTAGAGGAGGTGTTGTATAGTATCCGCTTCGGATTAATTTCCGTATTCCTCGTTTCTACTTTTACGGTTTGGAAAAAGCTTATTCTGTACCAAAAGTCAAAAAGACTAGTCATCTGGTGGAATGTATTTGAAGGCGTAATACTGCTTTCCATATTTTTCAACCTTATAGGTGGAGACCTACAAACCAATGATCTATTTAAAATCCTTTTCGGTGTAATTACCCTAATGGCATTAATACTATCGGCCAATTTAAAGTGGGTGGCTTTTCTCAATTTTAAGCAGAAGTGGAAAAGCATTTTGCTCATTCTACTTATCACCATTTACTTGGGTTATTTCTTTACCTCAATATATGTTCCAGGGGAAGAGACGATGGATATCTTAAAGTCGATAGACAACCTCTTTATTGTTTCGCTGTTTGTCTTCTTGCTTTTCTACAGCATTTTTTCACTTTTGGTGATCCTCTTTAACCTTCCTACGTCTTCTGTTTTTGAGAAGAAAATGGAAGAGGCAATCAACTTCCAGCGCTTAAGTCAATCCATTCAACAAGGTGAAAACGAAAACCAGATTTTTGATATTTTGCTAACCAGCTCCATGAGTGCTGTATATGCTGATGCTGGTTGGCTAGAAATTGAGCGTAACAAACAAGGTACAGAAGAGTCTGAAATCAGAAGAAAAAACCTTAGCCCCACAAACCGACTAGAGGTAATAGAGCAAATAAAAGTGAGCAAGCAAAAATATGTGCTGAAAAACCCGCTTTCAAAAGCCTCAGAACAAGACCAAACGCTTATCTTATTTAAGAAGTCAAATTTTAGATCAGTACTAATTGTTCCCCTAATCATTCAAGAGAAAATAGCGGGGCACATGTACTTACTCAATGAGTTGAGCGATGGCTTCAATAAAGAGATGATTAACATCATCAATACCTTTGCCAGCCAAGCCAGTATCTCCATTGAAAACTTCCGCCTTTTGGGTGAAGCATTAGAAAACGAACGCTATAAAAAAGAACTTAACATTGCTAAAAAGGTACAGCGGGCACTTTTACCTGTAAACCTCGATCATAATGATTCTTTTCAGATTCATGCCTTTACCCAAGCGCCAGATGAAGTTGGGGGTGATTATTATGATACCTTCAGACTGAGCGAGCATAAGTTTGCAGTTGTCATTGGAGATGTTTCTGGAAAAGGAACTTCGGCAGCTTTCCACATGTCGCAAATGAAGGGTATTTTTCAAAGCCTAGTTCAACTGGACCTCGCACCTGACGAATTTTTGGTCAAAGCCAATAAGGCTTTGAGTGGCTGTCTAGAGAAAACCTCTTTTATCACGCTTTCGTATTTTGTCATCGATACCGAGCATAAATCGGTTGAGTATTCCAGAGCTGGCCACTGCCCAACATTATTTTATTCCAGCCAAAACTCCAGTGCCGAATTCCTTGAAAACAAAGGACTTGGACTTGGGATCCTACGGAATGACAGCTTCAAAAACTATGTGTTCGTCAATAAAATGACTTTCCAAAAAGATGACGTCATAGTACTGTATACCGATGGCATTTCAGAGGCTTCTAACAATAGTGGCGAGGAATTTGGTTATGACAGAATGAAAAAGATATTGACCGACAACGCAAAGTTCGATGCAGTTTCAATTCAAAAAACATTTATTAAAAAGCTCTTTGAGTTTTGTGAGGATAAAAATTTAAATGATGACTACACGATGGTGGTGATCAAGTTCAAATAAAGAACGTATAAAAGCTTATGTTAGAAATTGTACAGACCAACGAAAACAATTACATCTCCATTGCCGTAACAGGAGATGCAGATGCCAGTTCTTCTATCAAGTTGGACAAGGGGCTTCGCTCGGCTTTTGACGAAAGTCACAGTAACATCATAATAGATTGCACTAACCTTAATTATATTTCTTCTGCTGGATTGGGCGTATTCATGTCCTACATCGAAGAGATAAATCAAACCAATACCACCTTTGTTATTTACGGCCTATCCGAAAAAGTGCTGAAAGTTTTTGGCATTCTCGGTCTAGACCAGTTGCTTATACTTAAAAATACAAAAGAAGAAGCTTTAGTAGAATTAAATGGCTTATAGTTTTAACATACCGTACAGCAAAAACAAACTCAGGTTAATGAGAAAGTTTGTAACCGAAGTGTTACATGAACACTCTGTGCCTGATATTGAAACCAATATGATGGTATTGGCGGTGGATGAGGTATGTGCAAACATTATTATCCATGGTCAATGTTCTGACCTTGAAGATTATGTAAAAATTTCAATCAGCTTTAATAAAGAAGGCGTTTGGTTTGATATTATTGACAAAGGGGCTGCTTTCGATATTATAAAGTACAACGAGCCTATTTTAGGAGATTTAATTCGAACCAAACAGAAAGGAGGCGTGGGCATTATGTTGGTAAAGAAAATCATGGACAAAATAGAATTTGATTCAAGCCCGAATCAAAATACCCTACGTTTGTTCAAAAAAGTGACTTTCGAAAAGTAGCCCTATCATGCGTTTCCTTGTTTTATTGATTTTCTGTTTCTATTCCTTTGCTCCAGTATCAGCTTTTCAAAGCAATACCAATGTCGCTCAGATCAATGGAACCCCTATTTCAAAAGCTGAATTCCTCTATGCTTTTCATAAAAATCAAAAGGCAGATACACCTATCATTTACGATTCACTCGAAAAGTATTTGAACCAATACATTGATTTCAAGCTCAAAGTATTAGCTGCCAAAAAAGCTGGGATTGATGTTTCAGAAGCTTTTCAAGAGGAGTACAATGGGTATATTGCCCAAATTCAAAAGCCTTATTTGCAGAACCCAGTATCAGAGGAGAGCCTTATTTTAGAGGTTTACAACCGACTGAAGTATGAAGTGAATGCTTCACATATTCTAATTCGAATAGCCAATGAATCCAACCCAATGGATACGCTCGCGGCTTATGAAAAAACTGATAGTCTTAGAAGCTTAGCTGTAAATGGAGCTGATTTTTGGCTTTTGGCTAAAAATAACTCACAAGACGGATCCGCCAAAGATGGTGGAAGCTTAGGCTGGTTTACTGCCATGTCCATGGTTTATCCCTTTGAAAATGGCGCTTACGAAACTCCTGTGGATGGCATTTCAAAAATTATTCGTTCGCAATTCGGCTATCATATTATTAAAGTCAATGACAAGAGGCAAGCCAAAGGCAGAATAAAAACATCACACATTTTTCTGACTAAAAACGATCGTTCAAGGGAAAGTGGAAACCAGTTGATCAAAACAATTTACGATTCTATTCAAAATGGTGGAGACTGGAAGGCGCTCTGCAAACAATATACTGAAGATAGTCAGACACAACTGAATGGAGGGTCTCTTCCTTTTGCAGGAACAGGGCAATTGCCTGAAGAATTCTTGAATGTGGCCTATAGTATAGAAACTCCAGGCGACATTGCCACTCCTTTAGAGGCCTCATACGGCTGGCACATTATCCGCCTTGATGCCATAGAACAAATGCCTTCTTTGGAAGAGTTGAGGTCAAAGATTTCTGAGAATATCAGACGATCAGGAAGAAATCAATTATCGCCAGAGGTATTGGTCAATAAACTAAAACATGAAAATGGGTTTGAACAAGACTTACCCAGACTTCAAAATACCATTGCTCAAATTGCAGCTGTAGGTTTACCTAACATAGATTTAGCCAGTTTGTCTACCCAAACAATTTTCAAAATAGGTGAAAAAGAAGTCCCATTTTCCGATTTTTTCAATTCATTGGGCAATGCAAATCAAATTACCTTAACCTCATTATGGAACCGCTATATACTCTTTGAGCGAGAGGAAATCATACAGTATGAAGACAGTTTAGCAGCACAAAAATATCCAGAATACGGCTTTTTACTTGATGAGTACAAGGAAGGATTAATGCTTTTCGAAATTATGGAAAAAGAGGTCTGGAACAAAGCTGCAGAAGACAGCATTGGCCTTAACTCTTTTTTCAAATCAAACAAAAAGAACTATGTCGCTCCTGAAAGAGCTTCTGTTTGGGTAATTGAGTCTGTAGATTCTGAAAGCCTTGAAAAGGTGTCTAGTAATTTTACATGGAACCAGAATATGTCCCTTGAAAAAACGTTAAAGGCTCAGCTTGATCCTCAAGTATTTAGTGCGTTAAAAATTGCTAAAAGAACATATCAACGAGATGATTTACCTAATTTCGCGCACAACTGGAAAGAACAGATTCTTTTTAGTCAGCCAGCTGAAAATCGAATTTACGCCATTGAAGAAATAATTCCTGAAGGGCTATACCGTTTAGAGGAAATAAAGGGCCTTGTTATGGCAGACTATCAGGATTGGTTGGAAAAGGATTGGGTGAAATCTTTAAGAAAGGCCAATAAAATTGACATTGACACTAAAATATTGAGGCAAATCGCTTCTGATGAAAAAAGGTAAATACTACATATTGCTCATCACTTTACTTGCGGCTAGCTCTTGCGAGTTTCTTGGTATGGAATCTGATAACAATGTAGATAATACCGAAAACCTTGTGGCTAGGGTGGGTAATACCTTTTTATACAAAACCGACATTAGTGATTTAACCGATGCAAGTATGTCTTCAGAAGACAGTGCTAGAATCACAGAACGTTTTATTGATACTTGGATTAAGAAAGAACTGTTTGTTCGAGAAGCTTCAAGCAATAGCAACATTGATCAAACAGAGATTCAAAGAAAAGTTGAGGCCTATCGCTACACACTTATTTCTTATGAATACCAGAAATTAATGGTGGAACAACAGCTCAGTCGAGAAGTAAGCGAAGAAGAAATAAGGCAGTATTACAGTGACAATATTGAAAATTTTCAACTTAGACAGAATATTTTAAGAGGCCGATATTTGAAAATTTTGCAAGCCGCACAAAAAAAGGCAGACGTAAGAAGGTGGATGAAGTCTGATCGACCAGATGACTTAGAATCACTCAAGTCTTATGGATTTCAATTTGCAAGCGACTTCTCTCTGCAAGATTCTACTTGGATTAATTTTGATGATCTCATCAAAAATTCACCTTTTTCTACTATTGAAAATAAGATTCAGTTTCTAAGTAGAAACCGATATGTTGAAGAATCAGATTCTCTCTATCTTTACCTTTTCAGAATTCATGAATTTAAGCTGTCTGAGCAGGTTTCTCCATTGGAGTATGTTAAGGAAGACATTAAAAACATTATAATTAACAAGCGTAAGGTAGAGATTGCCAAGAGTCTGGAGAATAAAGTTTATGAAAGAGCAAAAAGAAATGAGGACTACGAGATTTATAAATAAGGGATTGACGGCAATACTGTTTACGGTGCTTTCACTCAACTTAGCTTTTGGGCAAGAAGTGGTAGATAAAATTGTGGCCAAAGTGGACAATCACATTATTCTCAAAAGTGAAATTGAACAAGCCTATGCTGGCTTTTTATCCAGCGGTGAAGCGGCAAATTTTACAGGTGATGCCCGATGCTATATTTTAGAACAGATCATCGAAACCAAACTTATGTTGGCCATGTCTGAATTAGATTCGGTGGATGTCGATGCAGGAAGAGTGGATTATGAACTCCAAATGAGAATGCAGAATATTATTGCACAAGTGGGGTCAGAACGTGCTATTCAAGAGGCCTATGGAAAATCTGTCGATCAATTGATGGAAGAGTTAAGACCGAATATTGAAGAGCAGTTGAAAATAGGGGCACAAGAAGAAAACATCTTGAATACGGTAACCGTAACTCCCGCTGAAATCCGTAAGTTTTTCAATAATATTCCTAAAGACAGCTTACCGCTTTTCAATACTGAATTTGAAATAGGGATCATCATTAAAAAGCCTGAGCCAAACGAAGCTGAAGTACAGAAGGCAAAAGATCAGTTGATGAAAATTAGAGAAAGGGCCATGAAAGGCGAGAATTTCGAGGTATTGGCCATTGAAAATTCTCAAGGCCCAACTGGCCCAAACGGAGGCAATTTAGGCATGGCAAAAAGAGGGCAATTTGACCCTGCTTATGAGGCTGGTGCCTTAGCATTAAAACCTGGAGAAATCTCAATGCCAATAGTTTCGTCATTCGGAATACACCTCATTCAGTTGATAGAAAAACGAGGAAACGAATTCAATTCACGCCACATCCTTATTACCCCTAAGCCAACAGAGCAAGACGTTCAAAAAACTTCCAATCTTTTGGACAGCCTTAGAACCCTTATTTTATCCGACAGTATAACTTTTGCCGCTACTGCGAAACAATATTCCGATGATGAGGGTACAAAGGTAAATGGTGGCTTTTTGAGCGGTCAGTTTGGAACAAACAGAATCCCATCAGACGCGCTAGATCCGACCATGTTTTTTATCATTGATGAAATGAAAGAAGGAGATATCTCCAAGCCTGAAATCATTGACATGCCGGATGGTTCAAAGGCGGTTCAAATCATATATTTCAAGTCCAAAGTAGGGCCTCATAGGGCCAATATGACGGATGATTATGAAAAATTAAAAGCAGCCACTTTAGGAATGAAAAAAGCTCAAAAAAGAACTGAGTATATTAAAGAAAAAATGAAAGAAGTTTATGTGATGGTTGACCCAGAATTCAATCGTTGTGGAATAACGAATAATTAATAAGAATGGAAGAAATAAAGTCGGAAGTAGCCCTTGCAAATAAGTTTTTTGAGGATTTCAATATTCTTAAAAAGGAAATCTCAAAAATAATAATTGGTCAAGATGAAGTGGTTAATCTACTTTTGACTTCAATTTTTTGTCAGGGTCACAGCCTCTTGGTCGGAGTACCCGGCTTGGCCAAAACTTTATTGATTAGCACAATTTCTTCGGCCCTGGATCTGAAATTCAATAGGATTCAGTTTACTCCAGATTTAATGCCTTCAGACATTCTAGGGGCTGAAACGTTAGATAAGGACAGAAATTTCAAATTTATTCAAGGCCCAATCTTTGCCAATATCATTTTGGCAGATGAGATTAACAGAACACCACCTAAAACACAGGCTGCTTTGTTAGAGGCCATGCAAGAGTATGCTGTAACAGTTGCTGGACAGACAATCCCGTTACAGAAACCATTCTTTGTATTGGCTACGCAAAACCCAATTGAACAGGAAGGAACCTATCCTCTGCCAGAAGCTCAGCTAGATCGTTTCTTGTTCAATATTCAATTGTCATACCCATCATTTGCTTCAGAAGTAGACATTGTAAAAGGTACAACTACTGATGAGCAAAAAGTAGTCAATAAAATACTCGGTGCAGAAGAAGTACTGGCTTACCAACACTTGGTACGTAGAGTACCTGTTGCAGATAATGTAATTGAATACGCAGTTAATCTCGTGCACAAAACTAGGGTTGAATCAGAAAGAGCTCCTGCCATTACAAAAGAGTATGTGGAATGGGGAGCGGGCCCAAGAGCCTCCCAGAATTTGATTATTGCTGCCAAATGCAATGCCCTACTCAATAACAAATATTCACCTGATATTGAAGATGTAAAAGCGGTTTCGAAACCAATTCTACGTCATAGAATCGTGAGAAACTTTAAGGCAGAAGCCGAAGGTATTACCATCGACAAATTGATTGAAGAATTGCTCTAAGCCGAGTAATCGTAAAAGCCTTTTCCAGATTTACGACCATTATGACCCGCATCTACCTTTTGCTCTTGAATGCGTGAAGGTCTGAATTTCGAGTCTTGATGAAATGCGTTGAACATTGATGTGGTGACTGAGAAATTAGTGTCGACACCAATTAAATCCATCAACCTAAATGGCCCCATTTTAAAACCAGAAGCTTCTACAAGTCGATCGATTCCTTTGACATCGGAAACGCCTTCTTCTAGCACTTTTAATCCTTCAACATAGAAATTACGCGCCACTCTGTTAACAATAAAGCCAGGAGCATCTTTTGCCATAACTGGCACTTTTCCTAATGCTTTCGCCAAGTCAAAAACAACTTTAGAAGTTTCATCTGAAGTAGCAACACCAGAAATCACTTCTACCAATTTCATGATATGGGCAGGGTTGAAAAAGTGCATTCCTACAAAGCGTTCTGGATGCTTCAAATCTCTGGCAATTCTTGTAATTGGAATTGATGAAGTATTTGAAGCCAAAATGGTCTTCTCAGAATTCAGGTTTTCCAATTTCTCAAATAGCTCTTTTTTTACATCAAGCCTTTCTACTATTGCCTCAATAATGATGTCTGCCTTAAGCTGTTCAAAATCGGTGCTAAAAGTGATATTGGAAAGTGCTTGATCCTTTTCTTGAAGGGTAACCTTACCACGCTCAATCCCCTTCTCGAGGTTCTTTTCAATATTCAGTTTGGCCTTATCCAGAGCTGCAGTTTGAAGGTCGTACAATACAACGCTATAATCCGCTAAAGCAGAAATCTGAGCAATTCCTTGCCCCATAGTTCCAGCACCTACTACTCCAACTTTCTTAATGTCTTGTAATTTCATCATAGCGAATTGAATTGCTTTAAAAAGCGAATGTCATTTTCTGTAAACAAGCGTAAATCCTTAATACCATACCGAAGCATGGTAATACGTTCGATACCCATTCCAAAGGCAAATCCTGAATATACAGAAGGATCTATTCCGCAGCTTTCTAATACGTTTGGATCTACCATTCCAGCGCCACCAATTTCTACCCAACCACTGTATTTGCAAATGTTACAACCCTCGCCATGGCATATCTGACAAGAGATGTCAATTTCGGCACTAGGCTCTGTGAAAGGGAAGTATGATGGCCTGAAGCGCACCTGAGTCTCCTTAGTATACATCTCCTTAGCGAAATGATAAAGCGTTTGCTTTAAATCGGCAAACGAAACACCTTTGTCAATGTATAAGCCTTCCATTTGATGGAATACACAATGCGCTCTAGCTGAAATTGCCTCGTTTCTAAAAACCCTTCCTGGAGAAAGTGTTCTGATTGGAGGTTTTTCATTTTCCATCACCCTGATCTGAACGGATGAAGTATGAGTTCTCAAGGCAATGTCAGGGTTCTTCTCTAAAAAGAAAGTATCCTGCATTTCTCTCGCTGGGTGATTTTCAGGGAAGTTTAACGCAGTGAAATTATGCCAATCATCTTCAATTTCTGGTCCCGAAGAAACATTAAACCCAATTCTCTCAAATATTTCAATGAACCTTTGGCGCGTAGCCGTTAAAGGATGAATTGTTCCAAATTGACTTTCAATAGGCGGCAAAGTAAGATCTGCGTGATCTTCAGTCTTCTTTGACCCTGACTTTAGGTTATCAATATGGAATTGAAAACGATCTTCAGCCAAGTTCTTTAATGCATTAACATCCTGACCATAAGCTTTCCTTTCTTCAGCAGGCACAGTCTTCATATTACCAAAGAGTTCTCCAATAACACTTTTACGGCTTATGAACCTCATCCTAAAAGCTTCAAGCTCAGTATCAGAACTTACCACAAAGGCTTCTACTTCTTTCTTAATTTCTTCGATCGAATTCGACATATTGCATTAGTATTTCGATACAAAAATAGGGTTTGATATTAATTAATCCCTCTAAGCTTCTAAATTTGTATTTATGCAGAATATCCTTGTTACAGGTGGTGCTGGTTATATAGGTTCACATACAGTGGTTGAGCTCCATAATGCGGGTTATAACCCTATTATAGTCGATAATTTATCTAATTCTAGAAAGTCAGTTTTAAATGGACTAAAGAACATTACGGGTAAAGACTTTACTTTTTATCAAATTGACTGCAATAACAAAGAAGCTTTTAGACAAGTTTTTAAAGCACATGAGATTTCAGGCGTAATACACTTCGCTGCATATAAAGCAGTTGGAGAATCAGTTGCAAAGCCTTTAGACTATTACGAAAACAATGTAGGCTCACTAATGACCCTTATTCGTTTGATGAAGGAAGAAGAAGTTGAAAAATTAATTTTCTCTTCATCGTGCACGGTTTATGGCCAACCTGACCAACTCCCTGTAACAGAACAAAGTCCTAAGAAAACAGCAGAATCCCCATACGGGAACACAAAACAGGTCTGTGAAGAAATCATTGAAGACACATCAATTTCTGATAAGTCATTTCGAGCCATTGCCTTGCGTTACTTTAATCCTGTGGGAGCACATCCATCCTCCGAGATTGGAGAATTACCTTTAGGTATCCCAAATAATTTGGTCCCTTTTATCACTCAAACTGCGGCAGGCTGGAGAGAACAACTTACCGTGTTTGGGGATAATTATGATACTGAAGACGGCTCTTGCGTGAGAGATTATATTCATGTTGTGGATTTGGCCAAAGCCCATGTTAAAAGCTTAGCGTATTTAACACTCCATTCAAAATTGTCTTTCGATATCTTCAATATTGGAACAGGAAGAGGCAATACCGTTTTGGAAATGGTGAATACATTCGAAGAAGTCTCTGGAGTTAAGTTAAACTACAAAGTGGGTGAAAGAAGAAATGGAGATATAGAAAAAATCTATGCTGATGTTACCAAATCGACTGAGACTTTAGGTTGGCAAACCGAAAAGTCATTGAAGGATTCACTAAAAGACTCTTGGAATTGGCAAAAGACATTAACTAAAGATATTTGATACTTATCTAATATAAGTTAACGCCCATCTGAGAAATCGGTGCATTCAACTAATTTCAATTAATAGGACCCTTATTTATCAAACCTTTGTCAAAAAAAAATAAGTAATGAAAATAGCAGTAGTAGGAACTGGTTATGTAGGTTTAGTAACAGGAACATGTTTTGCCGAAGTAGGTATTGACGTAGCTTGTATTGATATTGATCAAAAGAAAATTGACGGTCTTAAAGAGGGCGTAATGCCCATATATGAGCCTGGTTTGGAAACCATGGTGAAAAAGAACTATGACAAAGGCCGTTTACATTTCTCTACAAATTTAGCAGAGAGCATTCAAGGTTGTGAAACTGCTTTTATTGCCGTAGGAACTCCTCCAGGTGAAGATGGAAGTGCGGACTTAAAATATGTTTTGGCCGTAGCCAGATCCATTGGTGAAAATATGAATAACTACATGGTAGTGGTCACCAAAAGTACCGTACCAGTAGGGACAGCTCAAAAAGTAAAAAAAGAAGTAGCAGAGGCTTTAAAAAGAAGAGGAGTAGACATTCCATTTGATGTTGCTTCCAACCCCGAGTTCTTAAAGGAAGGTGCTGCGATTGCAGATTTCTTAAAGCCCGATCGAATCGTTGTGGGTGTAGAATCAGAAAAAGCCGAAGAAATGATGAAAAAGCTTTATAAGCCTTTTCTTCTTAACGGACACCCTACCATTTTCATGGACGTGCCATCTGCTGAAATGACTAAATATGCCGCAAACTCGATGCTTGCCACTAAAATTAGCTTCATGAACGACATTGCTAACCTCTGCGAGATCATGGGTGCCGATGTAAACATGGTGCGCAAAGGTATAGGCAGCGATAATCGGATTGGAAATAAGTTTATTTACCCAGGAGTAGGTTATGGAGGATCTTGCTTCCCTAAGGATGTAAAAGCCTTAATTAAAACAGCAGAAGATAATGGATATACCATGTCCGTTTTAAAGGCCGTAGAAGAGGTAAATGAACGTCAGAAATCTGTAATGGTCACGAAGGTTAAGTCCCACTTTGGAAGTGACTTAGCTGGTAAAACATTTGCGGTATGGGGTCTTTCTTTTAAACCTAAAACCGATGATATGAGGGAAGCCCCTTCTATTGTAATCATCAATGCATTATTGGAGATGGGAGCCAAAATAAAAGTTTATGACCCAATTGCAATGGCAGAAGCTAAACACGACCTGAAAGACACTGTCACCTACGCAAAGGATGAATATGACACACTTATCGATGTAGACGCCTTGCTTTTGGTTACAGAATGGCCAGAGTTCAGAGTTCCAAACTTTGATGTTGTGGCAAGATTGATGAAATCAAAAGTGATTTTTGATGGAAGAAATATTTACGACAAGGAAGAGGTTAAAAGTCTTGGTTTCGATTACTACGGCATAGGTATATAATTATGAAAAGAGTTTTAATTACAGGCGCGGCAGGGTTTCTTGGTTCTCATTTATGTGATCGTTTTATAAAAGAAGGATATCACGTAATTGGTATGGATAACCTTATTACTGGTCACTTATCAAATATTGAGCACCTTATGCCCCTAGAGCAATTTGAGTTTCATCACCATGATGTTTCAAAATTTGTTCATGTAGCAGGTAAACTCGACTATATACTTCACTTTGCCTCTCCTGCAAGCCCAATTGACTACCTAAAGATTCCGATTCAAACTTTGAAAGTTGGCTCTTTGGGCACTCATAACCTTTTAGGATTAGCGCTAAATAAGGGTGCTAGAATGCTAATTGCTTCAACTTCAGAAGTATATGGTGACCCGATGGTTCACCCCCAAACTGAAGAATACTATGGTAACGTAAACCCAGTTGGCCCAAGAGGTGTTTATGATGAAGCTAAAAGGTTTCAGGAAGCAATAACCATGGCATACCACACCTATCACAAGTTAGAAACTCGAATCGTAAGAATATTCAACACCTATGGGCCACGTATGCGCCTGAATGATGGCCGTGTATTACCAGCCTTTATTGGCCAAGCTTTACGCGGTGAAGATTTGACAATCTTTGGAGATGGCTCTCAAACAAGGTCTTTCTGTTATGTTGATGACTTGGTAGAAGGAATTTATAGACTTTTATTATCAGACTACGCACACCCCGTAAATATTGGCAACCCTGATGAAATTACTATTTCTCAATTTGCTGAAGAAATCATCAAATTAACAGGAACTCAGCAAAAGGTGATTTATAAGCCATTACCAAAAGATGATCCAATGCAGCGACAACCTAACATTGACAAAGCCAGAGACATACTAGGATGGGAGCCTAAAATATCGCGTGCTGAGGGACTAAGAATAACATACGATTATTTCAAGTCATTTTCAGAAGAGAAGCTTTTCGATAAAGATCACAAGAATTTTGACCACTATATAAAATAAGCCTACAACTAAGGCTTGTTATTTAGTGTCTCAATTACATGCTCACAAAAATAATCTTAATCCTATTTGCCCTGTTCTATGGGCCATTTTTATACGGATTCCAATATTCGAATGACTCAATTCAAAAATCACATACCCTTGTAGTAAAACAGGGATTAATCTCGTCAACAAATGGTTCAGTACCGTTCTGGATGCGAGGAAATAATAGTCAGCGTTTTAAAAATGGGGAGGCAAATTTTGTCTATAGTAATCTCTTTCTTAATAAAGACATAGGTAGAACAAATAACCTCAACTATTTCTATGGGATTGAGTGGTCAGGGATTGCCTCTGACAAAGAATATGGAAACTTAATTCAAAATTATATTGGGCTAAGTTACTCAAGCTTTATTTTTACTGTCGGCCAAAAAGAAGAGTTTTTCGGTTACAACCCAGCACTCGGTTTTGGAAATCTCGTGAATGGAAATAATTCACGCCCAATCCCCAAGTTATCCTTACAAACTCGTGATTGGTTTCCACTCATCAGTTCCTTTCTTAGTGTAAAAGGATATATTGCCCATGGATGGCTTGAAGCTGACAGGTATCAAAGTGGTGCTCTTCTTCATGAAAAATATCTTCATTTCAAATTTAATACAGAAAGCCTGCCCATTCAGTTTAATTTTGGAATAACCCATAATGCGCAGTGGGGAGGTCAAAACCGTGAGAATAACCTAAGACAGCCTACAGGGTTTTCCAATTTCATGCGGATTTTACTTGCGAGCAAGGGGGGCCGGAATGCTCTTGACACAGATAAGATCAATGCCCTTGGCAACCACCTTGGCACATGGGATCTGCTGTTAAAAATTAACATTAGTGAAAATTGGACTATAGAAAGCTATATTCAATGGTTATGGGAAGATGGTTCTGGGTTGAAACCAAAGAATTGGAATGCTGGGGTATATGGGTTTTCTATAAACCAGATAGATGAATTGGGTTCTTTAAATAAACTAGGAGTTGAGATAGTTAATACCTCTAATCAAGGAGGCTCACTTAGTGGGCTTGGCGCAGGCCCTGATAATTTTTTAAATAACAGTGTTTATCGAAATGGATGGACCTATAATAGCCAGCTCATTGGGAGTCCTATTTTCCTCATTATCAACCCAGAAAACACGCTTAGCAATACGATAAATAATGTAATAACTGGCCTCAGTTTTTACTCTCAAGGCCACATTCGAAATTTTAAATATACTCTTTCATTTAGGCAGTTCGTAAATTTTGGAAGGAAGCATATACCGCTAAACACCGCTTTAGAGCTTAGCTCCGTTGCACTAAACACTAGTATTAATATCAAAAAAAATAACTTATTAATTGGTACAGAATACAACTGGAGCAATTACGCTCCTCCACATATTGGTTTTAGGGTAGAGTTTCAGAAAGAAATTATGCTGAGAAAAAGATAATCTAAAAAACTCTCAACATCAAAACTAGTAAGCCAGCTTTTGCCCCTTCATCAGAGCATAAATTGTAAGAAAAATAATTTTAATGTCTAATACGAAAGACCAATTCTGAAGGTAAAACCTGTCCAGTCTCACCCTAGAATTCATTTGATAGTAATCGGTTATCTCGCCTCTAAAGCCCATGGCTTGCGCCAAGCCCGTAACTCCTGGCTTATAAGCATGTCGCTTAGCATACTTTTCTATTTTACTTTCATAAGCCTTGTTGAGAGAAAGTGGATGGGGCCTTGGTCCCACAATTGACATGTTACCAATCAATACATTGAAGAATTGCGGAAACTCGTCCAAGCTTGTTTTCCGTAAAAAAGTACCAAACCTGGTTATCCTTGGATCATTCTTACTGGCCCAAACGAAATCAGATTCATTATTTTTCACCATGGTTCTGAATTTATAACAGTAAAATGGCGTATTCCCTTTACCATGCCGGAGTTGTTTAAAAAGAATTGGCCCTTTGGATTCTAACTTTATAATCAAGCCAAATACAGGGTACATCCAACTTAGAAAAAACACAAAAATCAGAAAAGCAAATACCACATCGAAAGCACGTTTCACAAAAGTGTTTACCTTGGCATCTAGTGGTAAGTTATTAACGTCAATTACTGGTACCGCATCATACCTTCGAAGCACAAAGTTCTTAATCGCTTCGGTTTTGAATTCTGGTAAGAGTTTTACTCTTTTTAAACTACTCTCTCCAATCTCAATTGCCCTTTCTAATACATATTTGGGAGCTCTCTCACTCACATAAATATGATCTACATTGTCAAGATTTGCCTTCAGAAAATCTTTGAAGTCTCCCAAATATGAATACTCCTGATTCTTGCTATTAGGATCTCCATAAAACCCAAGACATCTTATTCCATAGTGGCTTTTCTTTTTAAGCGTCTCAAATAACTTAGTCCCTAGGTCATCATAACCTAGTATAATGGCATACCTGATATTACCACCAAATTCCCTGTACTTATCTAGCACAAGATGAACCGAAACCCTATAAATGGTTAACCAAAGGAAGAGAAGCAGAACTAAAGTGGTCAAAAAATGACGTTCCAAAGATTCAGATTCAGAAAACAACCAAAAAATTGAAATAACAGAGATGAAAATGAATACGCTAAAAAAGGCTTTTTTAAATGTGGTGTAGTAACTTACTGCTCTGCCAATTTTATAATCTTTATTCAGGTATGAAATAATCGGCCAAGTAGACAAATAAATTGTCAATAATAAGAGGTACGGTTTACTAACAACAAACTGACCCTCAGCTACATACACTGAACTAAAGAAAATGATTGTTAAAACAATCATTTCCCCTAACACAAATAAATACGGAAAGTATCTGTTAAACCTTTTTCTCACCACTTGAGAATTATTTTTATTTCAATTATATCACAAAAAAAATATTGCCACAAAGATATTAAAACAAGCCAAACCTTTCACATGTTGTGCCTTGAATTAATAATTTGACAATCTATATAGGGCAGAAAGTTCAAAGCCAACAGCCTGATACAATTGCCCAAAATCGTTTGCAAGCCTTATATTCAATGACAATGGCTTTATTTCAAGCACTTGTTCGTAATTAACTTCAATAGAAGTATACCATTGTTTTTTAGCTGGTAGAAAAACATATTCAAAATTAGGGTCTCTATCTATCCCTCCCCAATTAAATCTACCCTCATACAACCCCGCATAAGTACCGAAGTTTTTTGAGTATGTCAATAACCCTTTATAGGTAATTTTAGAAGTAAAGCTTCCCTCAATCCCTATATGTAGTGCTGATAATCTATTGTTAGCAATAGCCACACCGTAATCTGGATACGGTTCAAGAAAGTTAAGTGTATGCTTAAAAGTTAAAATCAATGGATTTCCAATTACTTGATCATGGTATGTCCAACCCGAACGATACAAATAGTTATTGTAGATATCATCTCTTTCACCAAATTCATTGTTCCTGTTTTCTTCTTCCGTTTGAATATCATCTGTGGGATCTGGAAGTCCACGTCCACTCTGCCATTTTGTTCTTACCACCTCGATATAGAGCTTATTTACTAAAGATTGGTCCTCTGGCAAAGCCCATTCCAACCCAATTAAAAAATCCTTAAAGCTTATGAATTGGATACTACCGGCATCTTCAAATGGCTTTTGATAATTTAGGCTCAGTGTATGATCTCCTACTCTTTTTTTGAAGATGAATTCTGTTAAACCAAGATGATTACCAATGGCATTTCCCTCGCCAGCGCTTGTACCATCTGGATTATGAATGCCTCTCCCCATAAACACCCTGAAATAGTCGTTTAAACTACTCGGCTGTTTATCTCCTTGAGGTGAAATACCCCCATACTGAGCAAAATGAACAATCCCAGATGAGATTTGTAAACCAATTAAATCGTCTAAATCAATCATCCCATAAAAGGTCTTACCATGCAAGAGCGCTTTTGAAATGTACCGATCTTTTTCCATCCACCTTTGACTCAAAGAACCTCTAAACTTCAAATAACCATGCGTGAAAGGAACTGACTTGTATTTATTCAAGCTAATTTCAAGCATTGGAATTGGTAGTGCATTTTCGCTCAATGCCAGTGACCCAGATGACAGATCAGCGTGTAAACCGCCATATGTTTTTTTGACTCTTCCAGCGCTAAATTCCCAGTCTTCAAATTTTGCCCCTAAATAAAGGGTTGATAATCTTTCGTTTCTAAAACTCAAGCCTGAAGAAAGCGTCCAAGACTCGCTCATTATTCTTTTATACTGTAGCTCCCCTTTCAGAAAGACAGGCGCATCACCATCAACTTCGCCATACTGGTTATTAACAAGGTAATGAGGAGCAAAGCTCTTGGAGGAGAGAAGAGTTCCTGATTGAATTTTCAGGTCTAGCGTGTCAAGTTTAGCTGAAACATCCTGAGCCAGCGTCACTTTATAAAGAATCAGGAATATGCCTAATAAAAAGAGTCTCAATACAATTAATTTTAATCCTTCAAATATATCAAATCCCACATGTATTTCTCTAGTCGATCTTTATTTTAAGAAGGATCTTATTCATAATAATGAGCATGAAAAACTTATGGCTTCAAAATTAATCTTAAGTATTACTGTTGCTCCTGTTACTTTACTCTGCATATTTCATGGCATTTCTTACTTATTCAGAATAAGTTTCCCATTTTTGATGGTTCCTTAACAATTATAAACCTGCGTTTACTGATTAAATGAATAGAAAGTCCATCAACTATATCTTTTGCGCTTTTGCTTTGTTATGTTTTTCGTGCGAGGACATTGTACCCGAGGAAGATCTTATTTACTTCAACGACTTTGATAATGGGGATTACGCAGGTATTTCAGGCGTGAAGATTTCAAGCTTTGATGGCGATTTTGTGATGGGTAATTTCAATAATAATGGATTTCAACTTTCTTTAGATAATTTACCTGATCATGAATATGTAAGAGTTTCCTTCGATCTGTATATTCACGATTCTTGGGATGGAAATACAAACGGAACAAACCCTTTGGGAGAAGACCATGACGCTTGGATATTAGAATTTGATCCAAATGAAAACCTAAAATCCTCTGAAAAATTATATTTCGAAACAACATTTTCGAACGGGCTATGTATTCCTGGCTTCTGCTATAGCCAATCTTACCCGCGTGAGTTCCCCTTTCCAAATGACTCAAAATTAGAGGCTTTTTCTACCAGTCTTCCGGGTCTTTGCGCATGGAAAGATTCTCCAAATGGCACATCTCTATACAAGTTTGACAAAGTCTTTCTACATAAAAGAAATAGTACAACTATAAGTTTTTATGATAGATTAGTACAACCAAATTCCGATAACCCATTATGTGATGAAAGCTGGTCTTTAGACAATTTATCGATAAGCGTTTTTAAGAAAAGATGAAAAAAATAATATTGTTAATCTATACTTTCTTACTTTTTGGCAGCCATCTATTTGCCCAAACGATCCCTTTAGGATCAGCGGTTGTCCAAGATTATTTAAGAAGACAGCAGCTACTTGGGAATCTTGATTCTTCATTTTCATTTAATTATCGACCATTAGTCTTTGGAAAGAACGGTCTTAAGGTCGACTCCTTAGTATTTGATACCAATAACTACTTTAAAACCATCACTAGTTTTGATGGTAACAAGGGCAAATTAAAAGTTTTACCCCTAGATTTCAGGCTAGCCTATGATAGCGATCATCCTGATAGCAGAAATGACGGAGCAATGATTCGCTCAAGAGGTTTTCAAACCTATTTAAGTGCGGGAATATATTCGGAGTGGGGTCCGCTTACAATTCAGTTGAAACCAGAATTAATATTTGCAGAAAATAATAGATATCAGGGCTTCCCATTTAAGCCTCGCCATTTTGAGAGTACATGGCAATCTAGGTATGTGTTTTTTAATCGGATAGATGAACCTGAACGCTATGGAGATGGTAATTATACACAAGCCACACTTGGCCAGTCAAGTATACGGCTAAATCAATGGGGTTTATCTTTGGGTCTATCCACTGAAAATATTTGGTGGGGGCCAGCCATACGTAATAGCTTAATGATGAGCAATAATGCTCAGGGATTTCCGCACATAACCTTTAACACTCAGCGACCAATTAAAACTATCATTGGCTCATTCGAAGGACAAATATTGACAGGCCAACTTAAAGCGTCTGGATTTAACCCTCCCTATGTTGACTCCCTATTTAGCGGACAAGTACAGTTTGCCCCAAAACCGAATGATTGGCGTTATTTTCAGGCAATAAGTTTCTCTTATTCCCCAAAATGGATTCAAGGGCTTTCATTTGGAGTGACAAGATGGGTTCAGCAGTATTACGCAAATGCCAAAGCAGGAAAAGACTATTTTCCTGCGGTTTCTGGCATATTTAGGGGAAAAGACCCTAACGAATTTGGATCTGAATTACGACAAGATGAGGCGGCAAGCCTTTTTGGACGATGGGTCTGGTTTGATTCTAAAGCCGAAGTATATTTTGAATTTGGAAAGAATGATGCTGCCATCAACTTAAGAGATTTATTAGTTGACTCCGATCACTCAAGAGCCCTAACCATAGGCTTCAATAAGCTATTTCCAACATCCAAGAAAGATGAATTTTACCAATTCAATTTTGAATTAACGCAAATGTCACAAACGGAGAGCAGGTTTTTTAGAAATGCTCTATCCTGGTATATCCATGGTGTTGTTCGAGATGGGTATACGAATAATGGAGAGGTGCTTGGCTCAGCCTTGGGCCCAGGGGGTAATGCACAATATCTCGAAGTTTCGTGGGTAAAAGGTTTAAAGCGGATTGGCGGAGCCGTTGAAAGATATGTTCATAATAACGACTTTGCTACTTTCACTTTCTCGGGTGATTTCACAAGGTATTGGGTGGATTATAACCTACATGGTTTTGTTGAATGGCAATTTGACAAACTATTACTAAGAGGTTCCTTATTCTACACTAAGTCACTGAACTATCAGTGGGAAGTTATATTTGACCCTAATGCTTCTCCATTTCCTTACTATCCAGGGAAAGATCGAGATAACTTTAATTTAGACATCAACTTGGCTTACACCTTTTAAGAAGGCATTCTCAGTACCCATGAATCATGTATTTCCTGAAAGGTAGTTCTTAGGTCCTTAGTGATATCCCAATTTGGATAATGATCCTTCATTTTGCTTAAATCCGATATGTAGCAAATGTGATCTCCTGAACGGTTCTGCTCAGAATACTTATACTTCATTGGTTTCCCTGAAATTTCAGAGATCAAATCAAAAGCTTCGAGAATTGAGACGGAGTTTGATCGTCCACCACCTAGATTATATACTTCGCCAATCCTCGGATTCATCAAGAACTCTTCAATAAATCTTGCCACATCATACGAGTGTATATTATCACGCACCTGTTTTCCTTTGTATCCAAAGATTGTATATTCTCTTTCTATCAAATTACACTTGATTAGATAACTGAGGAAACCGTGCAATTCAACACCACTGTGGTTTGGACCAGTTAAACAGCCTCCTCGCAGACAGCAAGTAGGCATGTTAAAGTATCTGCCATATTCTTGAACCATCACATCCCCCGCCACCTTTGAGGCGCCAAAAATGGAGTGCTTTGATTGGTCAATTGTGAAGCTCTCTTTTATACCATTGTAATACTCATCGTCCGTATAATCCCATCTCTTTTCATGCTCAGTAAGGTTAAGACTATTTGGTGCATCGCCATATACTTTATTTGTTGACATATGAACAAAGGGTACACTAGTAGAAACTCTTCTTAGCCCTTCCAAAAGGTTTAAGGTGCCCACGGCATTAACATCAAAATCATCAAAGGGCCTCGAAGCCGCCAGATCATGGCTAGGTTGTGCTGCAGCATGAACAATTGCATCGGGCTTAACTTTCTGTAAAAAGTCACCTACTTCAGCTCTATTCCTAATATCAATTACATGATGCGTATAATTGCCGTACGACTCTTCTAATCTTTTAGCATTCCATTGAGTATCACCTGCACTGCCGAAAAAATCGGCCCTCATGTTATTGTCTATTCCAATAACCTCCCAATTTCTTTGGGCGAAAAAACTCACAACTTCACTGCCTATTAAGCCTGCAGAACCCGTTACTAATAATCGATTCATAATGTATGATTAAATGTTTTTCAAAGAGATCGGACTAATACGGCCTCCTTAAAAAATACCTATGTTTAATAAATTTTAATATAAAATGACTATTTGTTATAAAATACCTTTTTGCTAATCTTTTTGGCTCCTGAGCTAGCCTATATAACCACTCGAGTCCATTTTTCTGCATCCAACTAGGCGCCTGTTTTACCGTTCCTGCATGGAAGTCAAAAGCGGCACCAACGGCCATCATAGCGGCATTCACCTTACCTTTGTGGTGAGCCACCCAAAACTCTTGCCTTGGGCAACCTCGGCCTACAAGTACTATGTTTGCTCCACTACTATTTATTTTCTCAATATCTTCAAGATCTTCCTCAGTAGTTGCCTCTCTAAATCTATCGATATGTACCCCGCATATATCCACGTCTGGATAGTCCCTTTCAATAAATTCTTGAAATTTAGATAAGGTATGTTCAGTACTTCCGTAAAGGTAAACTTTCAAAGCCTTTTCATTTGCTTTTTTCAGCACCCAGAGCGTGAGCTCTGGACCATAAACCCTATCCTGCATTCCTAGTTTATAGAAACTATTGAGCGCCCACCTCACAGGTTGGCCATCCGGAACTATTAGGTCAATATTGTTTATTACTTGCCCCAATTCAGAATTGGTAATGCTAGTCATCAATCCATGCACAGCAAGGGCAGAAACACCGAAACTACATCTTTGAATACCATTTTCCACAATGATTTCTGAAGCGAGTTCATAATCTACATTCGCATATTCAGGTACAAATAATTTATACTTCTTAAACGGTAGGCTCATTTCAGTTTTGTCTCAATTACTTTAACGTTTTAAAAATTATGCAGCTCCTAATTAACTTGATTAAGAATCGTAGATGCAGCTTTCAAAACAGTTTTCACTTCAATACTATTCATATTCTGAAATTGATATGGCAAGTTATATAAATCTCGATATTCAAAAGCTTGATTTGAGAAAACAGCTACTTGGCCAGGGTTTAGAGAGTATCTTGGATTTGTAGGTCCATAAAGAATAACAGATGGCACATTAAATACCCAAGCCGCTTGTTCGGCAAACGAGTTTACTCCAATTAGCAGTTTGGCATGCTTTACTAAAAGTAAGCTTTCATAAATATTAGTTTTACCCCTGAAGTCTACCACTCCTTCTAAAGGGGCATTATCTTGTGTGCCAATATGATAAACGGCATAACCCATAGCCTTGAGCTCTTCCACAAGGTGTAACCATTTATTTTGATCCCAATTTTTCTCTTGAAACCAAGCACCTGCTCCAGATTGAATAACGAGGTACTTTTTATTCTCAACATGATCTCTTAAAAAGTCTTTATATTCTCTCTCATCAATGGAAATAGCTTGATGATTTTTATGTTCGTTTAATACACCTGCCATTTCCTTCATTATAAGCCTACAGTGAAGTGGTTTCCTTATTGTCCATGGAAAGAAGTCATAGTGGCTGTAGCTCAACCAAATCACGGGAAAAGTTAAACGTGAATGCTCAGTAAACTGTACACCATCAAACACCTCAGGGAATCCCGAGCTCACCAAAATTCTTGCTTTTGGGTATTTATGTTGAATAACCTTAACCACTGATGAAGCCATAATAGCATCTCCAAACCCACCATCTCGAATAATAGTTAGACTCTGGTTATTAAAAAATTTGAGAAAGAACAAAGAGAGTTTAGTAATGAAGTACTTTCTCACAGCCGAAAAATGTTCTCTAATACTATATACTCTGTTCGTTCTCACGCTTATTTATGATAAAACTTGATACTTCTTATTTCTTTGGTAAATGGTTTCTGCATAACCAATAAACCACCATGAAATTAATGATACATATATATATGCTTCAGCGTTAGCTGTGAATAAAGGTAATAGTAATCCGAATTTGACTGAAGCCGCAACGAAGGGAATGACTGCTTCTTGTCTGCTTCTTGATAAGCGGAAAGCCCTCCACGAGTCACGGATACCAAAAAAGAGCATTCCTATGTAAATTAATGCTCCAAGAAAGCCCAGTTGAACACCATAGATCAAGTATTGATTCTCACCACCTACAATCAAGCTTTCTTCGACTCCTCCAGCATTACCGCTCATTGCCAACCCAATCCCCATTGGGTTTGACAACATACTCTCCACTGCTTTTAGCCAATCCACGATATGAGTCAAACTGGAAGAGTTTTGAAATGTAAGTGTATCGATAACAAAATACCGAACTTCATCAGCGGCAAAAAAAGAAATATATAAAACTATACAAACCGCAACGGCAATGGCTGCTTTCAAAATCTTATAATACCTCATTAAAAAAGCTATAAATATGAGCATTAAAAAAAAAGCCACAAATGAAGCTCTAGAATATGCGAGTAAAACACAAATAAATGAACAAGCTAGAATTACAAAGTATTTACTCTTGTTTGTTTTATATGGAACTGAAAGCAAATAAATAGTACTCAAGGCAACCGAAATGAGCATAGAGGATGAAAGCTCCAATGGGTTTGCGAAAAATGAGCCATACCTTGGTCGCCCACCCTCTGCCTCGAAGGTCCAATTAAGACCATACGTACCTACGGGTTCAAAATCCTTCAAATGTAAATTATACTTGGCATAGCCTACTAAAGTATGAAAATGAGTACTGAAAACCCTTTCCAAAATAATCAGCCCACACGCTAAAACAGTCATGATAAATATGACGTTGAAAACTCTATCCCAATACTTAAAGTCAATTTTGATCTGACGACCAAAAAAGTAAAATATCCCTATTAACAAGATATTTTTTAAATAGACGGCTCTATTGGTAAATGTGGCTTCGCCAACACCCAATACAAAGAAGATAAAAGAGAGCACAAGAAAGGAAAGAAAAAGGCCATCCAAAAAAGATATTTCCCACTTCCTATTTAGCATGTTTCTTTGGCCAGATATCCATACACCAAGAGCTCCAAAGATTACAATCTCTTTAGAGTATTGAATCAAATTAACTAAAATAGGCAATTCAAAAGCATCGTAATTAAAGGTTAAAAAAAGTGCATAAATAGGGAAAAAGATTACGGAAAAAAGTAGCACATATTCAAACTTTCCCCTAAGGACAGCATCGAGCACATAGAAAAATAATATGGAATAAAGTATTAAAAGAAAAGTAGCAACGATAGTCATTCGATTATTTTATCATTAAGTCAACTAAACGAGTGATCGAGAGCTCAATACTTCATCATAAAGGTTTATCAAGTTTTCATACCCTTTTTCTTCGGTATAATTTTCCTTATAATCTACATAGGCCCGTTCTCCCAATTGGTTTACCAATGTGGGGTTTTCTTCCATCGTTTCAATAGCATCTATCAACCCACTTTCAATTTCATATTTAAGGCCATTAACCCCATCATTAATCATGGAAGCCATGGCCCCTCTATTTCTTGAAATTACAGGTTTTTTTAATGAAAAAGCCTCAAGAATAACCATTGGCATTCCCTCATAATATTTAGAAGGGAAAATGACAGCTTTGCACTTTCTCATATTTTCCAAAACAACATCTCGGTTTCTTTCCCCTAAGTGTTTGACATTCTTAAAATCACGGAATATCTCTGGATTATCTGATTTACCAATAAGAATGAATTTGGAATGTGTATTTCTTCTAAACAAATAAAGTAAATCCTGAAGTCCTTTTGAATCATTTAGTCTACCAACAAATAGGAAAAAATCTTCCCGAACAGTCACCAAATTATTCTCAGCCAGAAAATTGGGTTTGACCACAACTTTGTCTTTTAAGGTATCTCCAAAAACTTTCTCTTTCTGAAACTCGGTCAAGCATACGTATCGATCAATCAGATTATCCCAAGTTCCTTTATTTCTATGATATTGGATTACATGAGCCTGAGCGGCAGTTGCAAAATATGAGTTTCTATAACACTTAAATTTAATAGAGTTATAAAGGCTCTTATTCAAACACTTTTCACACACCTCCCCATTACGAAATAGAAGGCTATTAGTACATACCATTTTGTAGTTATGCAAGGTCTGAACAACTGGTACATTTTTAGACTTACAAACTTCATAGACAATAGGTGTAATCAAAGGAAATGTATTATGCACATGACAAATATCCGGCTTCTCCTTTTCAATAAATTCTTCTAATTCCTTCCCAATGGATTTTGAGGAGTGAAGAGAACTCAATATTTTGATCTTATCTAATTTTGAATATTTATCCAAATCAGAGTTATCCTTGATAAACTGAATTACACAATGGCCATGACGCTCCAGTATTTTTTTCTCTTCCTCAACAACGGTTTCCTCTCCCGTCTTTCCTTTATATATATTGTGAACTTGGAGAATTTTCATTGAACCTAGCTTAGTAGACAATAGTTAGTATGATTAAAAAATTATTAAATTTTGATAATTACAAACCGTTTCAAAGTCAATTGAATGATGACTACTTGGTTAAGCCATCGCGCAAACCTCTAACCACAAACTTTAGGTAAATAAATCTCCTATGCAAAACAAAGTACGCAATATACCCACAAATCTTTAGTCCTTGGCTGAGCCAAGAGGCAATTTTACGGACCCTTTTTACATAGTTGTTCACAGAAAACGAGTGACAGACAAAATTCTCATTTAGGATACTATTGATAAAAAATCTATATTTTTGATGATTCATAGATACACAGCAAGAGCAGGCAAATATGATAAAAAATCACGGTTATTTAGAGTTTCCTGATATTCACAGATATTCAGTTTCAGAAGGTCTATCTGAAGAAGTTTTAGTGGCAGCCTTCAAGGTTGAAGAACACTATCACCGACTCTTGCTTAGTGAAAAGAATTTTGACAAACGAGTAAAATTATATGATGAATTCTATTCTAAGCTTATTCCTATTTATGGTAGAGATACTAGTTTAATTAATGGAATAAACGACAAGGATAAATACGTAAAGTTATTCGCAAAAGAACTGGAGAATGCTTCCGTTGTCGACTACGGGAGTGGTCAGGGATATATGCTTCAAAGTATAGAGAGACACCTAAAAACCAAAAGCCTGACTGGAATAGATGTGGTAATTCCTAAAAGTCTCAAGTCTCATAAAACAATCCGTTTTATAGAGTCTAATATTGTTAATTATGAATTTGATGAAAAGTTTGATGTTGCGTTTTCCGATAATGTCTTAGAACATCTTGTTCCAGAGGACGCTGATATTCATCTGAAAAACATATACAATCATTTGAACCCCAATGGAAAGTTAATAATAATAATGCCTAACAGACTCTTCGGTCCTTGGGATGTTACTCGCATTAAGGATTTTTCTCAGTCAGGAAAACTGGCCGCAGAAGGAGGCCATGTAAATGAATCTACACATACGGAAATGGCAAACCAACTTAAGAAGATTGGATTCAGAGAGGTTTCAACTATTTTGCCCATCCCCAAACTCAAATATTCTCTTTTCAAAAGAGTAAGAATAGCAACTCGCTGGGTAGAAGCAATAGAAAATAACCCCATCCTGCTAAGATTATTTAGAAGCATCAAGTTACATGGCGTATGTCAACTAAAGTTTCCGGTAATTTTGATTGCAAAGAAATAATGACCTTAAGCCCTTTTTGTCTTTTGATTGTAAAATCAAAGTGATTTCTTTCAATTAAGATAGGCTTTATTCACTAGATGGCACTGTTTCAGGAAAGCAGTATTACCTCCGCCCAAAACTGCTTTCAAAAAAATTGCCTCAAGGATAGAATACTCTGTACTGAATCTTAATTCATAATGTGATTATCAACTTCATTTTGTTAACCCATCCTTAAACCCTTTCAGGGCAGACCTTAGCTTGTTAAACCGACCTCTGAAAATGAAGTAAGCCGAATAGCCAGCCAGTTTGAAAAATTGATAACCCCAAACGCCTACGGGGTTAAAATAATCCTTGTGTTTTCTAACCAAAAATAAATGATTTCTGGCGTGAAGGTAATGCATAAAGGGCGACAGAAACCCTTCTTTCTGCTTGGTGTCACTTTTTAAAGAGGCCATGGAAAGGTGAAAGATTACACTTTCTGGAGCCACCATTAACTCATACCCTGCTTTACGCATTCGAATGGACCAATCTACATCTTCATGGTATGCGAAGAATTTATTATCCAAAGCACCAATCTGGTGGATAACCGAAGACCGAACTAAAATACAACAGCCGGTGATCCAATCCGTGTCTGACTTAATGCTTGACCTTACTGTGTCTAGCTCTTGATATAAAAAACGTGTTTTCGACAATCCAAAGAACCGATCAGTATCTCCACCTGCACTCCATATCAAGTCTTTCCGATTCAATTCTAAGATCAACGGCTGAACTGCAGCGACTTTATCATTCCCTTCTATAGCCAAAAGCAATGGTTCGATAAAACCTTCCGTAACTTCAGTATCATTATTCAAAAGCATAATATACTCAAAGCCAGCATCCAAAGCTCTTGTTATTGCTATGTTGTTGCCTCCTGTAAAACCTAGGTTCTCTGTGTTCTGAATAAAAGTAACTTCTTTAAACTTCTCTCTAAGTTTAGGTCCCGAATTATCTGCTGAAGCATTGTCTACCAAAAAAATATTTATGCTTGGGAAACCCGTATTCTCTAAGCTATTAATGCATCTAACCGTAAGGTCAAAGGCATTCCAGTTCACCAAAATGATTGCAATTTTATTTATTCCCATCATTACTCAACACACAATACTTCTTTAATAAATAATAATGCACTGCAAAACTTAACACCTCTGAAAGAAGTAGTGCCACAGCCAGCCCATAGCCTCCGTAATAATAACTACCCAACATGGCAATAACAAGCATAAAAATTGCTGTTACCCAGGTAGCTTTGGCTAAAATTTCCTTCCGCTCTGCTACTAAAATTTTAATCATGTTGGCAACGTTCAACATTCCGAAAAACGGAATAAAGCATAATAGCCTTAACACATTAGCACTATAATCAACATACTCACCACCTAAAATTCGGATGATATAGGAAGAAGTAATTGCGAACCCCAGTCCAACAGCAAAGGTTAATGCCAGACCACTTTTATAAGCTTTAGATAAATACTCGTTAAAATCAGATTCATTCTCATGATAAAGCCGTGAAGCGCTCTGCAGAATAGACTGGGTTAAAAAAACAGGAATCATTCTTAATAAAAAGGCTACTCGTTGCGCCAAGTTATACCTTCCAAGCTCTACTTCGGAAACAAAATTACTTAGAATAATATAACCTCCATGAACTGAAAGGTGTCCGCCAATGGTTGAAAGGAAAAACTGAAAATTCTCCTTTATCCTTATAAATACCTTTGCAGCGTTGACCCAATAAAACCTGAGCCCCCACTTTCGGTAGACAAACACTAACAAACCGAAATTGACAATGACGGAAGAAACTCCGAATAAAAAATTAACCCATTTAGCATCACTGCCTTCTTTGACTACTATTACTACGGCAATTAAATAAAACAGCTTAGATATGGCATTGGCAACTGAGACCAGGGAAAGCTTGTCGAGCCCCTGCAAAATAAACATCGGAAACAGGGCTTCCCCTAGTAAAATCACTAACGAAAGGGATAGTATTGAGGAATAATCAGGAAAAAAATTGAACCCATATATGGCGATTAATATCAACAAACTGAGCACGACAGAAAGCATCAGCTTGGTAACTATAATCTCATTTACCAACTCTTGCTGTTTATCGGTATCTCCTAATGTTAATGCTAGCCGCTTTGGCCCGTTTAAATGGAAACCATAATTAACAAGTACGCTTAAGAACATTACAACCGTAAGCCCCAAACCGACTAGGCCGAATTGGCCTTCACCTAAGGTTTGATAAAGTAATGGTGTGATAACAACTGCTACAAGGACATTTACTCCTTGGTTTAGCGACAAGTGAAAGAAGTTAGCGAAAGAAACGCTCTTGATTATTTTTCTAACCTCTTTGATAACTAGCGGGGCTCTTGATTAAAATTATGTGAGAGTTAAATCAATCTTCTTGACTCATAACAGATGTATAAATTCGCATTAAAGTAAAGTAACTCACCATTAGCAGTCCACCTAAAACCAACCCAATCACCAAAGCCTTATACCACTTCATATGGTCGTCTTCTAGGGGCAAAACAGGCTTATCTATTCCCTGTATCAGAGGTGTATTATTTCGGTTAGAAATTTTCGCGATTTCTAAATTTTTAACAATCTCCTCATATACAGCTGATGAAGCCTGAACATCTATCATTATTTTTTGCCTTGGCACATATGCCATAGACTTCAAAGAATTAAGGTAAGGGTTACGCTCATCAAACTGAGCTAAATCACTTAAGGACTGATCTAAAACCTTTTTAACGCTATCTGCCTGATAGGCCAATACTCTTAAATTTTCACTGGTCTTTTTTGTTTTCACTGCTTTATAAAACTCGTTTACATGCTGAACTAAAGTTTCATTAAACTTTTTAGAAAACAATTCATCATTAGAGGTATATGCTACGCTTAATATAGTAAGCTTTCGGCTGGGCTTTGAAACAACAAGGTTTCTTTTTCTGATATCTTTTACCACTTCCTTCAATACGCTATCATGCCTCACAATCATATTGTCTTTAGGCATCTCAAAATTGACACCCGCTTTTGCCCACTTTTTGTCCAGTTTGTTTTCACGGCCATACCAAGTTATGAGTCTTTCAACACCCATTTCCGATTCACTTTTTGTCAAAAGCGTCTCCTTCATCATGGTATATGACATATAGAGTTCCGTAATATTATCTAGCTGGAAAAGGCTGCTCTCCCCTCCTAAAGAGGACCCCACATTTACTCCAGCCAAAGAAGCCAAAGAGGATAACTGCCCTAAACCTCCACCAGATTCATCCTCGAGTGTAAATGTAGTTTCAGCTTTATAATTTATTTTTCTAACCAACTGATACGTGAAAAATAACCCCCCAATAACAATGGCACCAAGAATAATTTTTGCCCATACGCTGAACATGGCTTTTGCCCATGCCTGAAAATTGCGTATCAGGCCAGCAATAGATATTCGCTCTTCATTAATATGGTGATGTTCACTCATTTTCCAGAAAAATTGATTTGACTAATAAGAAGGGCTAAAGTGGCCAAACCACTAGTGATACCAACGACCTCAGAAATAGCGAATGGCAGTTTAGGGGGTTTTGAAGGCACAATAATTTCAGCCCCTGGAGATACACGAGGATATGTCTTGAAAAACAAGAACCTTTTTGTCTTCGCTACATCCCCATTGGCGTATATAACGTACGTATTTTTTCGTTGAGCTCGGTTTCCAAAGCCACCAGCCAAGTTGATAAAATGCTTGAGACTTCGGTTAGATTCATAAACCACTGTGGTGGGGTAAAGCACTCTGCCCCTTAGTCTCACCGTTTCTTGTTGTTTCGGAAGAACAAGCACATCACCTTCCTCAAGTATAAGGTTAAATTTAGATTTCGGATTTTCAATAATCTTCTTCAGATCGATTCCAATAGCATCAGAGTTACCAAGTTGTACATCTCCAAAAAGCGCATTACGTTGGACAATTTCTCTGAGTCTTTCCTTTTTCGCGTAGAATGGATCTCCTTCCGTGTCTAAGTTTTGTTTATCAAGCTCATCAAGTTGCTGATTAAGCCTAGCCACTTGTGCCAACTCCGATTCAGATAATGAAGGGTCTCCTTCGGCATACCTGTTGAGAAGTGCTTCCAAGGCCTGAACTTTTTGTTCAATATTGCTTATCTCTGAATGGAATTCCGTTTTTCTTAGCAAAGTTGCTCCCTCTATATATGCATACTTATTTAGACCTCCTGCTCGCTCTAAAAGACTTGATATTCTCTCGGTTTGATTCTTTATGGCATAGTTGCCCGGATAGACTACCTCCCCTTCTATGGCAACAAATTTTTGAACAAAGAAATTCGGGTTCTTTCTTACAATGATATGATCAAAGGGCTCAAGTTCAAAAGCTTTATCTGTGCTATTAAGCGACAGATTTCTGTCAACATCTACAACGAAAACCTCTGATACATTCCCAACTTGAGCATCACCATATCTTCGTGTGATTTCAATTTTCGATTCCGATGCTGAAGACTTAAAGCCTCCCGCCAAAATCAAGATATCCTCAACTGTCATGTCGTTTGAAAACCTAAAAATACCACCAGAGTTTACCTCACCAGAAACCTCCACATAACTCTCTTCTTTCAATTCATAAATAGAGAATATTTGAACAACATCTTCACGCTGTAATTGAACATCATTTGAAGTCCCATCCATTAAGTCCTTCAAATTGATGGAAATAGTTTCTGTAGATAAATCAGGATTTGTTCTAATAATTAAAGCCCTGCTTAGACTGGCATCACCCTTCAGTCCATCAGCCTTTTCAATAAGTTGTTTGGCTGTTAGCTCTCCAGAAATTGAATACTGTCCTGGGCGGAAAACTGCGCCCTTAATTTGAACTCGATTTGAGAAGCGGTCTAAGACTTGTTTAACTTGATAAACATCTCCTGGCTTAGGAGTAAAAACTGCATACTGATTTTCAAAAACATCGGCAACCACTTTCTCTTTGCCCACATTCCTTACTACACTTATTTGTTCTGAAAAAGCATTCTCATTAAATCCCCCTGCATACCTTATTAGATCGGAAAGGGATTCATTCTCCTTTAATTCATAAATAGCTGGCCTTTTCACAGCACCACCAATTATAATACGGTTGGTATATGGGTCAATAACAATTACATCATTACTCTGAAGCCGTATATTACTCTTGCTATCTCCCGAAATTAAAAAATCATAAGCATCAAGTTGAGCAACTAGCTTATCTTCTCTAAACACTTTGATATTCCTGAGTGTTCCATTTTCGGTTACACCACCCACGGAATACAACGCGTTAAATACTGTGCTAAATGCACTTAATGTGTATGTGCCTGGAGTAGCAACCTCCCCAACCACTGTGATATTAATAGACTTGATTCTTCCTAAAGTAACAGAGATAAATGTTGAAGGAGAATCTCCTTCCAATTCAGTAATTACCTTGGCAAGTTTATTTTTTATCTTGGCCTCAGCAGCTTTAACATTGAGTCCGGACAAGAAAATAGGCCCAAAGTTTTCCAAAATAATACTCCCCTCAGGGTTTATTTCAGCCTGATAGTATTGTTCTGAGATTCCATAAATATCAATAAAAATCTCATCCCCTGCTCCTAGCACATAATTTTCTGGAGTCGGAATATTCAAGCTCGACACAAAACCATTTTTTGCAGTGCCATTCTGAAAAATGGCCAAACCAAAAATCTCAGAGGGCAATAAAGGCTGATTTTCAGAAATCAATGCTTCCACATTGGTTCGACTTGACCTTTCCGTTGGAGTTGACTCAGCCCTAGACACTCTGGAACTTTGTATTTTATTCATCCTTTGACCTAGTTTTGATATTTCAGTCAATGACACCCCTTGTCCCTGTGCAGCAGCAAACAAGTCTTGCTGTGAATAGCCCATTGAAGATGCCTTTTGCATCATGCTTTGAATTTGCTCGTCTGAAAGCTCATCCACCTTAATGGCTGTAAAATCTGGCAGTCCTTGAGCCATTACCGGCTGGTTAAAAAGCAGGGTTAATAATCCCAGAATAAGAAATGAATATTTAATTTTTTGACCCATTTGTTGGTGATTCCGTCTAATTCGTATGCAAGATAAAAGAAAAGCCAAACATAAGAATGTTTAGCTGTTAAAGCATTCTACTCTAATGTCTTCGTTTTTTAGCCTACCGACTTTGTAATTGATACTACTTTCGCTTCTTTTCTATAAGTTCTATTTCTTTCCTTCAGTTCTTCCTTGCGCTTATCAATCATCGATTTAAAAATAAGCTCAGTAATTGTTCCTAAAGTTAATGCAGTAACTATAAGTGCGGGAAGCACAATCGCATCTGAAAAACTTTTTAACACTAAAGTCAATAAAACAAAAATCACGTTCACTGTTACCAAAATACCCGTGGCCTGAGCGTGGTTGCAGCCCAAACGAAGAAGAATATGGTGTAAATGAGTCCTATCTGGATGCATTGGAGACTTCCCTCTCAGCATTCTCTTAATAAACACTCTCAAAGTATCATAAAGCGGTACAATTAATACTCCTATGGCTGGCCCAACAAATGCATCAAATCGGAAAGGGTGCGCTGCTTGTAGATTGTAGTTTAAATCAATGAATTTTATTGATACAATTGATAGAAAAAAGCCAATCATCAATGAGCCCGTATCACCCATGAATACTTTTGACGGAGCCCAGTTAAATTGTAAGAAAGCCAACAAGCCACCTAACAAAGAAAAAGATAGAAAAGCATAAGCATCAGCCCCTACCAAGTAGAACCAGATGCCAAAAAATAAGGCGCTAATTATACCAATAGAGCCAGCTAAGCCATCAATTCCATCAATGAGGTTATAGGCATTTGTTATAACAATGATTGTAAATACAGATAGGATATAGCTAAAAATTGTTGGAATTTCATATATTCCAAAAATTCCATAAAGCGAAACGAGTCTAATATCGCACACCGCAACTATAATAAGTGTAGATGCTATTTGTCCAAAAAGTTTTTGGAATGCCCTTAGATTAATCAAATCATCTCTAAAGCCAATTATGAACATTATGGTCAAGGCACTAATTACATACTTGATCTCTTTAAGTTCATCAAAAGGCATCCAAATAAAAAGCGAGATTGCGAACCCAATATAAATTGCCAATCCACCCATTGAAGGTGTATGTACAGTATGAATCTTTCGCCCCCCAGGAGTGTCCAAAAAGTTACGCTTTTTGAACGCTTTGATAAAAACAGGAAAGATCAAAAAAGTTATTAAAAAAGACGTACCTCCCAGTAGAAAAAACTGTTCCATTAAATTCTGTTATTCTCTGTAAAGTTAAACAGTTAAACCAAGTATTGAAAGGCGTGAGATCAATTAATAAATAACTGAGCCCGTTCACTTTAAAAAGATGGTTTAGGAGGAAGGGACCTAAATACTCTATAAGGTAAGTCAGAGCTTGAGAATAATATTACCCAAGCCGTCAGAAATATGATTTTTAAGTCCACCCACATTGAGGCTCTTTCTTGATACCATAACTCTAACTTGCCTTTATATGGGGCGATAGTATTTTCATAATAGGTATGGGGATCCAAATTACTATTAAAGATAAGAGACTCCTCATCTCTAAAAACAATCGAACCTATACCCGTTAGACCAGGTTTCACATTGTAAACGAGCCCTCTCACCTCTTCAGAATAAGCGTTAAATGTCTTATCAACCAATGGTCTGGGTCCCACTAAACTTATGTCCCCCAACAATATGTTAAATATTTGAGGTAGCTCATTGATCTTTGTCTTTCTCAAAAACCCACCCATTGGTGTAACTCTAGGGTCATTCCTTAAGGTTATAGAGCCTGAGCCCATATTTGGGCTATCCTTAAGCATGGTCGCAAACTTAAGAATCTCAAAGTACTTGTTATTCAAGCCTATTCTCTTCTGCTTATAGAATATATACCCTTCACCCGTCAATTTAAGCCCTATCATAATTGGCAGTAACAGCGGGAGAAGAATTATTATTGCTATTAAAGCAACCGTCATGTCTAAAAGCCTTTTGAAAAATTTATACATAGTTACATGCTTTGATCCAGGTTTTTACCCTTTTCGATATGATCAAAATTAGGAAGATAAGTTTTCAATACCTGAACAACACTCGCCTTTGATATCGTTTCTGAATTGAATGCTGATTCTAGATTAGAAAATATTTCCATCAACTCTTTTGTTGATTTCCTTTGAGTATTCTTTATTACCCCCAAACCAGAGAAACTATCAACATCTAGTTGCTCATCGTCAGTATAAAATTCTTCAAAAGACTTTTCACCTGAGGTATTCGATTCGAAAAAATACACTGGGTAAGTGCTAGAATTGGTTTTCAATTGTGTAGCCTTTTCTCTCGCCTCATCTTCAGTTGCGCAGACATCCGCTTCAAAACCCAATTCTTTTAACAAGCTTATCGCTATGGACGAAAAGGTTTTCATGTTCTTATTATAATCTAGCTTTGGAAAGAATATTTCTCCCGAATCACCTAAAAGACAAGCTAAAAGGCAAATTTGTCCTGACTCTTCAGGTGACACAAAATACCTTTTAATATTCAATGGGCTTGAGAAGGGTTGTTGTTTGGCCAATCTCTCCATGAAACCAAAGGGAAGACTACCATTAGAAAATGCCACATTCGCAAACCTTGCTGTTGAAATTCGTAACCTATCAGAGTACGCAAGAATTAAATCCTCCATTAACTTTTTGCTGGCTCCCATAACATTAACCGGGTTTGCAGCTTTATCCGTTGAGACACAAAAGAAGTGTTCTGGAGGGTTTTGAACCAACAGATCTAAAAGCCCTTTGGCCTTGAGCACATTGTTTTGAATCATTGCCTCGATGGAATAATGATCCTTTTCACTTCTTACATGTTTGTGAGCAGCAAAGTTGGCGACAATGTCAAAAGGACCTGATGCAAGGAACATCTTCTTAAAAACAGGATCCGAAAAACTTATAGGGTATGTTTTAAGGTCATCAGGCACATTAAGCCCTACTGAACTTCTAAGGTCTCTAACAAGTTCTGTTAGACCGTTTTCATTAATATCAACAACGTAAAGCTTACTAATATTAAATTTTAAAAGTGCCTTTATAAAAGATGAGCCAATAGTTCCTGCTCCACCAATAACCAAAGCCGACCTCCCTTCTGTTTTTTCTGTTAGCCTTTCATGAAAAGTCAACAAATCCTTCGAGAAAAGGCTTTCCTTTCTCTCCGTTACATACTCTGATATAAATCGATCAACATTGAATAATTTACTCATTTCAATTGTTTTTAGCCATTAACCGAATCCCTTCTTCAAATGAAAAAGGTGGTTCAAAGTTCAATATATTCCTTGTTGCACTATCATCGACTACAAGAGAGCCAAATAGTCTCTTATATATTTCAGGTGCTATTTTTTTTATCGTAAATCTCACCAGCCCTGGAATTGAAATCAGCTTGATTTGAATGTTCTTTCCTTTGGCAATTTCTGAGATGAGTCTTGAAGTAGACACTGGTTCGGAGTCTTGAATTAAAAAAGTCCCTGACTTACTGGTTTTTATTACCCTGTCTAAAAGCGCTACAAAATTGTCCAGCCCCAGCATACTTCTCTTGTTATTAATATTCCCTAAAGGGATGTATTTTCTCTTTTCAACCAAGGCCATGAGTTTCTGCATGTTGCCCTTTACACCCTGCCCATAAATGAGTGGTGGACGAACAATAGAAATTCCAAAATCTCTAGTTTCCAAATTTTTAAGCGCCTCTTCAGCCATGAGCTTGCTCTTACCATAAGCATCATTTGGCCTACATGCAGTCTCTGGAGTGAGTAATTCATAATCATCTCCATATACCTTAATTGTACTCACAAAAATAAAGTGACCTACTCCGGCTTCTTTGGCGGCTTCTGCCAATTTCTTAGTGAGCTCATAGTTCACTTCAAAATAAAGAGAGTCATCTGTCTTCTCCATTCGGTGAGCAATTCCTGCCAAATGAAGAATTACGTCTACACCCGAGAAATCTAAGTCTTCGATCTGAACATTCTGGAGCGAAACCGTTTTTATTAAACATCTGTCCTTATTGCTGACACAGAAGCGTTGCCCAACAAAACCAGATGCACCTGTTATAAGAACTGTCTTCATATATTCTGCTCACCTTTATTGGCACTGGCAATTATACTCTCAGCCATTTTTTCCATTATATTCTTACGGCTGAATGCCGATATGAACGCTGATCTTCTTTGGTTTTTGAACTCAAAAGATTTAATCTTCGACACGAACGTTTCAACATCTCCAGGAGCAAAGAGAATATAATTTTCTAAGTTTTCCTGAATGAACTGATTTGAAAACCCAGCAACACCTGCTATTATGGGCTTATCATAGGCTCCGTATTCAAATATCTTTGATGGGAGCACTTTTTCGAAGGCTTTAAAATCATTTAAATGCAGGAAAAGAAAGTCTGATTTCATGTAATAATCCTTCAGAACAGCTCTGCCTACTGGCTCAATGAGCTCAATATTGGTACTTCTTGTTTTTTCAATTTGATCTATTAGTTTGCCTTTTGCACCCCCATCACCAATAATCACAAACTTATAATCATCACCTAGCGCCTTAGCCGCTTGGGGAATAATTTTATGTAAACCCTGCCCCTCTCCAATATTACCAGCATAGGTTATGATAAATTGATCACTAACTCTCTCTTTGGATTCAGGGAGATTTAAGAATTCATCGTCAATTCCATTCGTGAAAAATGAGTACGATGGGTTTTTGAATTTTTTAAAATACCCTTCAAAGCCACCTGATACGAGGTTAATATGATTGGCCTTTTTAAAGGTATATTTTTCAACTTTTCTGAGAACAGGCAAACTGAGCGTTTTCAATATTTTGCTCTCGAGCACCTCGTTCATTGTATCGGTAAATATATCTCTTATATCAAGATAAAGATTGACCTTATGTTTGTTCGCTAGGTATCTTCCTAAAAAGGCCGTAAAAAGACGTGAAGAGGACGCAAAGACCAAATCATAGTGATTTCCTTTGGTCAACTTCAGTGCATTAAAGAAAAATGTTTTAAACGAATTAATTTGATCCAAAAACCCACTTTGATGATCTGGGATAGGAATTCGTTGAATAAATAGCTTGTCTCTTTGCTCAACCTCAAGGGCGTCTTCTTTGAAAGACTTATAACGATTTGGCATGGTCGTAATCACATGGACCTCATCGCCTTCTTTGAGTTTTCTATTTAACTCGTAAGCCAAGGGTGTATTTCTAAAAGAACCAGCACAAAGGTCTGGTTCAAAATAAAAGGTCAAATAAAGTATCTTCATAATTTATTCAAGCACTCTATTATCCTCTCTGCAGTTTTCCCATCCCATAATTTAGGAATCTCCCCCTTCTTCCAACTTCCTGAAAATAGCTTCGCCATCGCTGGTCCTATTGATTTTGGATTAGTTCCTAAAAGCTCATTGGTTCCTAGTTCACAAGTCTCAGGCCTTTCCGTATTATCCCTGAGGGTCATACACGGAACGCCCATTACCGTTGTCTCTTCCGTTATCCCTCCTGAATCGGTAATCACAGCCTTTGCTCGCTCTACTAGGAAGTTAAATTCCAAATAAGGAAGTGGTTCGATCAAGTGTAAATTATCGTGTGTGATCCCTAGGTTTTCGAAAACTTTCGCGGTTCTTGGATGAATTGGAAAAACCAGAGGCATTCCCTGAGAATGATCTACAATCTCTTGTATTAGACCTTTTAACTTATGCTCCTCATCAACATTTGCAGGTCTATGCAAGGTCATCACGATGTAGCCAGACTCGTTAAGTTTTAATTCATCCCAAACCTCAGGCTTCATAAAACGCGACCGATTTTTAAGCAAAGTATCAATCATTGTATTACCCACGAAGAAGATTCTCTCATCTTCAACGCCAGCCCTTTTCAAATTACTATTCGCTCGTTCAGAGGTAGTGAAAAAGTAGTCCGTTATACTATCGGTAACCATTCTATTTATCTCTTCGGGCATCGAGAGGTCAAAAGAGCGAATGCCTGCTTCTACGTGAGCCACCTTAATGTTTAATTTCTTTGCTGCAATCGAGCAGGCCATTGTGGAGGTTACATCACCAACTACCAAGGTTAAATCACAAGGCTTTTCTAATAGAAGGGCCTCATACCTGACCATAATCTTAGCGGTTTGCTCCGCTTGGGTTCCAGAGCCAGACTCTAAATTCACATCTGGATGAGGGATATTGAGTTGCTCAAAAAAGTCACCTGACATCTTCTTATCGTAATGCTGTCCAGTGTGGACTAGTCTATATTTCAGTTTTGAACCACTAACCTCAGCTTTTTGAATCGCGTGAATTATTGGTGCAATTTTCATGAAATTAGGGCGAGCCCCAGCAATAATATCAATCAGCATATTGAATTTCTATTTGGTTTGTTTCACTTGGTTTCAGTACTAACTTTTTTGCCTCCTTTAAACGGTTGAAACCATCAGCATATTCGTAACTCTCAAGTGCAAAGGAACAAAAGCCCTCTAACTTAATCCTTATTTTATCTGCAAAAATATCATTTCCTAAAACTTTCAATTGAACATCGGGATGAAAATGTAGAATAGAGACTGTAGACTCCATCATTGAACTGCTTCCCTCTAAAATATCCTCAATACAAATAGCGCTTTGACTAACGCTGAATTTTCGTTTAACACTTAGCCCTTTTTTCTCAAACCCAGTATGTTCCGCTTCAATTTGAGAAGCCGAATCATTCAATAAACGAACCTTAGCCCGTTTTGCAACTCTAAAGCCTCCCCATACTTCAGAGGAATTGGTGTTACCTAAAGAAACACAGTTATGAGAAATAGTTGACCTTTCTAACTGTCTTCGTTGGTTCTTCTCATAAGTAGAAATACCAACATCAACAATAAATGGCTTTCCCTTAAGGTTTAGTACAAAGTTTAACTCATCGGCATGCGCATGGCCTGGTTGATAAGAAGGGGTAATCGCCCCTACATCTACAATGAGTTCCATATTCTCATTAAAAAATTTCCTATACCCAGAATCTGAAAGAGATACCTCTTTTTTCCAGTCAACGCTCAATAGTTTTGCATAATCTAACAACTCTTGGGTTGTAGGAGCAATTCTCTTTGTAGCGTCTTTTAAGCAAGGAATTTCTCCATTTCTAAAAGTCATCATATTCAACCATGACAGCATTGATTGTGCCACAGCCTTGAGCTCTTCCAGCAATTCTTTAGACTGCCAAGTATTATTTTGGACCAGATTGATAGTGTCGAGTAATCTAAAAAGCAAAATCTGGTGATACATTGGAGACCGTTCATAGTGTGCCCCATCCGAAAGGATTTGCTCACTCAGTTGTGCCATTAAAAGCTTTTTGGCTTTCTCATAAAAGCTATCGTTTTCAAAATAATAGGCTCCAAAAAACAATGAAAATGCATTTTCCAGTAAATGGTTTGCCAAAATATGGTACTCCAAATTTGACTCAAGAATTTTGAACTGCTTATAAAGACATTGGTCTATCTCATTCTCTTGAATGTTATTAATTGATAGAAACTTTATCCAGTTAATCCCTTTTAAGGAGATAGGATAAGGTTCTAGCCCACCTTTCAAGCCATCATAGCTGTCACAGTAATCTTTTATGAGTTTTTTGCCCGAATCAGAACCGGTTTTCGGGTCGAAAAGAAAATCGAAATAATTTAAATTGTAGTTCCAAAGTTTGCCTTTCCCTTCATAATTCCAATCCACCTTTCCGATGAATTCGTGAGGTTGGTTTAGGAAAGAAAATTTCAAATCTTTCTCAGTCAACCATTCAATGCTAGTCGCCTCTGGACTGAAAGGAAAGGCTGCAAGCACAAGCCGATCCTGAATTGGTTTATAACCCCGAAGGTTACCAAAAGAAATAGGGTCAAAGACCCTATTTCTAACCTTATAATATATCTGATAAAAAACCTGTATCCGTTTTAAGTGGACCACAGTATTAATCATCAATTTCAGTCTAGTCCACATCTACCCAAGCTCCCATTTTTAAACTTTCTACTGCCAAAATACTGGCCTTACTCACGTTAATAACTTCGTTAACCGGGATAATAGAATCACCTCCGTTTTTAGCAAATTCGCTTAAACGTCTAAATTGTTCTACGTGACCTTTATCTTGTTTGGTCTTTAATTTACCAAAGCCTTTGGCACCAAAACCTTGCGTTATCCTAAAGTTATCACACACAAAAGTTCTTTCTTGAGAATAAACCTCTATACGTTCCTTTGAATATGACTTGGCTCCATTCGCAAAATAATTAATGGTTCCGTTAGATCCATTTTCAAACCTTAATAGAATAGAAGCATTGTCTGTATTTTCCTCTGGATTCTTGCCCATAGCATTCATACAAACTGAAACTACTTGGCTACCTGTCAGATATACTAAAAGGTCTATATAATGGCATGCTTCTCCAATAATTCTACCGCCACCAACTTCCATGTCGTGGATCCACACATCTTTAGGGATAAAACCAGCATTCATGGTGGCACAAACGTTAATTGGCCCACTGGCTTCTCCTAGTGCTTTCTTTATTTTCTCCATATGGGGAGAAAACCTTCGATTGAAACCTACCACTACTGACTTCTCCGACTTTTCGGCCTGAGCAATAATATCATCAACCTCAGTAAGCTTTAAGGCTAATGGTTTTTCAACGAAGACATGCTTACCTGCCTCTAAACAAGCCAATGCCATTGAAGCATGAAGGTTATGGCGTGTTGTTATCAACACCAACTTAACCTCATCGTCCGCTAATATTTCTTTGTAATCACTAGTGGCAAAATTAACCCCGAACTTGTTCGCTAGTGTCTTCGCACTTAAGCCACCAGAGCTCGCAATGTATTTAACAGGAGTGTCGTTTTTCTTCAAGGCAGGCAAAATCATTGCATTGGTAAAATTACCAGCCCCAACGATTCCTAAAGCTCCTCCTTTTCCCTTTCCAGCCCCTACTTCTACTTTCCTTGTGGGGGTCTCTTCTTCATTACTATAAACTAAAATTGAGGCTACAGATTTGGACGTACCTATAGTTCCGTAAATCTTATCAAAGTCAGCAAGTGGTATTTCTTCGGTAATTAGAGGTTTTACATCCAGTTTTCCATTAGCAATTGCCCCTAAAACTGTTTGAAAGTTTCTCTTTTCCGTCCAGCGAACAAATGGGAGTGGATAATCTTGCCCTTTTTGTTCATAGTCGTCATCATAACGGCCCGGCCCATAGGAACAAGATACTTGAAAAGTAAGCTCCTTTTCGTAAAAATCAGCTCTTGAAATATCCAAGCCAATTACACCAACAAGTACAATACGACCACGTTTTCGGCTCATTTTAGCCGAATTAGAAATAATGTCGTTCGTTTTATTTGAAGCGGTAATGATTACTCCATCGGCACCTACTCCGTTGGTATGCTCTTCAACTATTTTTACTTGATCAGCCCCAGCGCTGAGGTTAATGGCTTTTATACCTTTAGCTGTAGCGATATCTACTTTACTTTGATCGTAGTCAAAACCTATAACATCGCAGCCATTGGCGATCAATAATTCTGCCGTGATTAAACCAATAAGACCAAGACCGATAACCACTACGGTTTCGCCCATTGTTGGGTTCAAAAGGCGAATGCCCTGAAGTCCAATAGCACCTATGATCGTAAATGAAGCCTCACTATAAGATACATTGTCAGGAATTCTGGCAACAAGGTTTTCAGGAATACAAACAAATTCAGCATGATTGCCATTTGAAGCTACCCTATCACCAACCTTGAATTCTTTAACCCCTTTACCGACAGCTACAACCTCACCCACGTTGCAATAGCCCATAGGTAGCGGTTGGTTAAGCTTACTAAATACGGCTTCCAAGGTTGGCATCAAGCCATCTGTCTTAATTTTATCAAGCACCATCTTCACCTTATCTGGTTGCTGACGTGCCTTAGATACTAAATTAGATTTGCCAAATTCAACAAGCATTCTTTCTGTACCCAGCGAAACTAAACTCCGTTGCGTCTTAATAAGAACAGCCCCAGTTTTTACTAATGGAGCTGGCACTTCTTCAAGAATAGTTTTGCCTGTCTTTAGGTCTTGTATTATTTGCTTCATCAATTAATTCTTCCTTTTGAAAACTGCCTCACCCAACTATCAATGGCCAATATCGCCCAGATAGAATAAGATGCGTCAATATCTCCTTTTTTATTGCTTTCAACTAGAGCATTTACTTGAGCGTAGTCAAAAATGTTAAATTTCTCAATATTTTCTCTACTCAACCTCGATTCAACTAACTCCGACAGGTCTTCTGTAATCCATTTTCTAACAGGCGCACCAAAACCTGCTTTGGAACGGTATATTACTTCCATTGGTAAATACCTTTCTGCGACTTTCTTGAGTATATATTTTGTGACTTTATTCTTAAGCTTAAGCTCCGGAGGTATCTTATAACTAAAGTCAACTAAGTCATTATCCAAAAATGGCACTCTTATTTCGACCCCAGCAGCCATTCCCATTTTATCGGTATAATTGAAGTTATGGTCAACCAAAAAGGTGCTCATTTCCAAATGGAGCATTTGATTGAGTGAGTTGTGTTCTTTAGGAATCTCATTAATCTTAGACCTAAAAAAGCTGTACTCATCAAGTGTATCTAGCTTCTTCTTAGCATCTGCTTTAAAAAGACTTTTTACCGTTCTCCAGTCAAGCCAATCAAAATAGGTAAATAGTCTGTCCTTCTTAGATTTTCTAAGCGTCCCTAAAAGCTTTTTTACCCTTCGTTTATTCGGTGTACTAGGTTTTAATAGACTGGCAAAACCACCAGCGGTATTCAGTATAAACTGAGGTATCTTAGAAATTTTCGCCTCATATTTTAGCATCTGATGTCTTCTGTAGCCAGAAAACACATCATCTCCTCCAGCGCCACCAATCAATACTTTGAAGCCCATTTCAGCAGCCCTCTTGGAGATGTTTAGTACATTCAAAGGCGCTGGGTCAGCTTGAGGCTCGTCCAAATGCCAAATCATGCTATCAAAATCCTTAGCAATATCAACGTCTGACGATACTACTTCTAGTTTGACATCTAAGTGATCGGCAACTATTCTAGCATAATCCAAATCATTACTAAAGCCTTCACTTTTGGCAAAGGTGGTAGTATCAATAGTAAAGCACTGAATATCTTCCTCAGGACGTAACTTTCTTGCTATCGCGACCAAAAGGCTACTATCTAAACCACCGGAAAGGAAGAACCCTACAGGAACATCGGACAAAAGTTGTCGCTGAACTGCTTGAACCAATAGAGCATCTAGGCTATCAACTAGTTCATCCTCCGTTGCAAGATACCTGGTTCCATCGAACGTCTTTGTGGAGATGAATTTTGATTCAGTACTGATTACTCCATTGTTATTGGAGATTGTACAATACTCACCAGGAAGCATTTTCTTTATCTCCTTTGAAGGAGTTCCTTTACCTGGAGACCAAAGAAACTTTATGTAGTTGGCAATCGACTCATAGTCTAATTCATTTGAGTCAAACTCAAGCGCCTTTAACTCAGACGAGAATTGAAACTCGTTGTTTACAAAACTGTAATACAAAGGCTTAACACCAAACCTATCCCTCACCAAAACAGCCTTTTCTGTTATAAGGTCATATATGCAGAGTGCAAATATTCCATTTAGCATCTCAAAAATTTGAGTGCCATACATTAAATAACCTTCAAGAACTGTTTCAGTGTCAGAAGTCGACTTAAACGTTACTCCTTTTTCTTCAAGTCCTTTTCTAATTTCCCAGTGATTATATATTTCACCATTGAAAACCATTACCGTATTTCCATCCTTCGATAGAAACGGTTGATGGGCCATTTCACTAACATCTTGAATAGAGAGCCTTACATGGCCAAGGGTAACATTCTTATGTTCAAACCAACCGGTATCATCTGGTCCTCTATGCTGTATGAGGTCGAGTACCTTCCGATCAATTCTTTTATTAAAAGCTCCAACTATGCCACACATAAAAACTTAAAATCTATTAATACATTCCAATGAATAAGTGCTTCAAAAAAAGCACGACAGGATAGTTTTCGCTCATTTTTTTTCTAAATCTAACATCAGAAATAGGCCGTTATTTCTCATAAAAGCTTTGAAGAAACGTCTTGGCCATATTTTTCTTGCTCCATTCAAAATAGCACCTTTATGCCTTTGCCCAGCCTGAGAGGTCAGTAAATCACCATGAGTTAAAGGAGAGGTAATGGAATTGATTTTGAACTTATGAAAAAGTTTCCTTGCCTCTTTATAAGAGTAAGCTTTTGTTCCAGGGCTTTCCAAATATTGATGATATATCTTATTAAGACCAATAAAAGGTCTAAACGTGAACAAACCATACCTTAACCACAGCATGAAGCCAACTAGGCTATATTTATGGTATATCATTATTTTGCATTTGCCATTTTTCATCAGCACCCGATGAATTTCATCTACCACCTTTGGTGTATTCGGAGAGTGGTGTATTACGCCCCATGAATAGATCATTTCAAATGATCCATCCTCGAAAGGTAAATTTTCAGCATCAGCGACCGAGAGGTCAGAAGTTAATCCTAGTAATTTAAACCTCCTCTTTGTATGACCTACCGCCCGTTCTGTTAAATCAATACCTGTTAATAATGCCTCACTTCGAGCCAAAAGCATATGATCTGACCCTAAGCCAACACCAATCTCTAGGGTCTTTTTATCCTTAAATGATTCAAATTGGCCAAAACTTAATATCTCTGGTTCCAGTTCATATCTTACCTTCGATTGATTTAAATAGTCATCCTTAGAAAAACCCTCTAGAAACAGCTTCTCTCCACAAGAGCTTTCATTCCAGAATTCATGAACATCATTTTTTAAGTTATTTGTCACAATAAGAATTCATATATGAGACAAAAAGCCAATGACTGTATTGTTTTTTCATTAATACTCAGCTACACCTGTTCTAAATTTCTTTTATTGGCCAGTTTTTTAGCTAAAACCTTCTTATCAAACATTCCATAAATGAGCCAAATGGGTGGATAGACGATGGGTAAGCTAAACATCAGCCCAATTAAGACAAGGAATACGGTAAACAATCCTGCTTGCTTAAAATCTAACCCTGACAAAATTAGCATCAAATATAGAAGGAAGAAAATACCATATTCGAACAAATACTTCCCAAATGAAGACACGGAGTCGCTAGATATTTCATATAACAACCTAGGTCTATTATAAGCGGGGTAGAGTTCTTCTAGCCCATTGTCCAAATAAACACCCCTCGCTTGAGATGTAAACGAACCACTACCGCGCCCTAGTGGCTTTTCAGATGCTCCGTAAATACCAACCAATATAGGATTCACTCGATTAGCAAGCGATGCAATGCGTAGAAGGTCTTTGGGAGATGTTGACTTTAAAACGCCAACTAAATCCGATAACCCTTTATTTCCGCTTACTCGGTCAGTAGTCGTAACAAAAATCCCAAGACCAATCCCCATAAATAAACCTATATACCAGTATTTCTTGATATAGCCCGTGAATTGTGATGCCGTGAATAAAAACAGCAATACATATCCTGCTCCAGATTTCGAGAGAAGAATCATAAATACACAAGCCGCAAACCTGTAATAGTAAAACTTATCCTTCTTTTCTCCCTTATAAAACCAATTCTGAATGATCAAAAGATAGATACAAATGATCCCTAGAAAACTCGGCTCCGGAGCAAAAGATGTCACCCCTCTTCCGCTAACTGCAGAATACTTCACTTCTCGAATGAAATGCTCGAAAATCAGACTAAATATTCCAGGAGAAATAAACTGTAATATTGCACCAATAAGGTAAATGATAATTACTGCTGAAAGAATTTTTTTACTGAAGTAACCATTATATCTCTTTGCTATGTAGAAAACGCCAAAGCTATATAATGGCCCTATCGCTTTTCTAAGCTGATATGTTGACTCATTAATATTAATATAAAAGATGAACACTAGACATAAACCAAAAATCAGCAATTCACGTTTGTCCACCACAAACTTATCTTTCATTAGAAGAATAAAAAGGACTGTATATCCAATCAATCCCGTAAGAATCTGAACATCCGTACCAAGTGGTACAGGTGAAACATAGGGCATCAAAGCAAAAAAGAAAAAGATATTAAGAATAACCTCTTTAGAAAAAACGGGGTTAATGTTGAACCTTAGGTTCAACTTCTTTAAATCAAATTTTGTCGTTAGCACTTTTATTAACATCATCTAATTCGCAAGTAGCCTTAGGTAAACCTCATTCATTTCTCTGGCGGCCAAATCTTGAGCACATATCCTGAGATACTTCTCTTTCGCTGCTTCCCCAAAAGCTTTGAGCTTACTTCTATCTTGTTCTAAACAAACTATACCATTAACCAATTCCTTATGGTTTTTCTCATTAATCACTAGCCCATTTACTTCATGTTCAACCAAATCATCTATCTTATGATAAAGTGCTAGAATTGAAGGAATCCCATATATTCCAGCTTCGAAAACAGACCTTGGTGTGCCGTTCAAGTGCATTGGGGCAATGAGCAAATGGCAGTTTTGAATCTCAGACTTGATATCTCTAACCTGCCCCAACAAGGTAACATTTTTAAGGTCGTATTTTTCGATTGCCTTTCTCATCCTATTCTCATAATCAGGATAGACATTAAGCAGGTTTAACAATCTTCCAAACATGCTTTTAAAAAAAGCTTGTGGTTTAATATTAGATCCAATTATTACAAACTGAATGTTAAGGTTAGCCCTTAATTCAATTATGGCCTTTAAGGTCTCTTCTACACCTTTTTGCTTGTAAAAATTGGCAAGAAACAACACTTTGAAAACTTGACTATCATAATTGATTGCGCTAATTCGATTAATCTCATTTTCATCCAATTGAATGGGATTGTAAATAACGCTCTTATGGAGTATTTCAGGGTACAAATGAGCAACACTTTTAGTAATGCAAATCAATTGATCAACAAATCGATTGCATTGATTTGTAAAGAGTTTTAATAGTAATTTGTATTTCCTATTTGGGACGGTTCTTGCATGCATTACGACAGGAATTCGCAGCTCTTGCTTCACCCTTTTCGCCAAAGAAAACATCCCAATTTCATTTAGGTGTACTATGTCTGGTTCTATTTCGCTTATTATAGCAACAACCTTAGCAACTTCTTTATAATAAAAAAACGATTTTAGGTTGACAAAAATCGTTCTTATATATCCAAAGTTTTCTGCCGTAAAAAGTACAGGGATTCCTCTAATTTCGTAAACATGAGGCGTTAACAATTTGAACTTGTCTACCATTTCTCCTTGTTGAGTAATGATGTGAATCTCATGTTCCAATACTAATTTGGACAACAAAAAATAAAGACTATTCCCTGCTCCTCCAGTGGAGCCACAGTGATGGACATAAACTATTTTCATGTTGCTCTATAATCGATTGTACAACTGGATTAGTTTTTCTTCTTGTAGCAACCAACTGTATTTAGCAGATGTTGCAGATGTATTTGCCTTAAAGAAATCAAGGTCTTTGCTATTCATTAGATCCACAGCATTCTTAAATCCCTCCTCAGTATTTTCATTTGCAACGACTCCAACTTTATTGGTCTCAACAAGCTTCTTCATTTCCGGAAGGTTTGAGCAGATAACTGGCAACCCACAAGAAATATACTCGAATAGCTTATTTGGGAGACAGTACCGATCAGATAAAGAGATATCTTGAATGAATGCAATCCCCACATCTGCGGAAGAAGTATAATTTAAGAACTCATTAGGATCCACAAAGTCGTGAAAATAAATATTCCCTCTTACTCTGTAATCATCAATAAGCTCTTTTAACTTCCCTTTCCCCATAAATACGATAACGTTCTTGTCTGAATCAAGCTTGCTGAAAGTATTTAGTAATATCTCTACCCCTCTCCCTGGCATCAAGTATCCTTGATATAAAAAAATTCTCTGGTCGGGTCTAATCTCCAGTTTTTCTCGAAATAAATTGTGCTTTTCCCCTGTATCTCTTGTAATCTTTGGAACATTTAGAAGCACTGTTGGTGGCTCAATGCCATATAGTCTTACATACTCATTGGCGATCGTATCACTTACCGTAATGACCCCTGAAACCTCTTTGATAAGCTTTCTTTCCAAGAATTGATATATCTTCTTTCGAAAGCCTTTGATACCATTCGCTTCAGTTTCATATTCATGTGCATCGTACACAATAGCAGCATCTTTATGAGCTAAGCGTTTGATAAGGCTTGCCACCACCAACCCTTGCAAGTCATTCGCATGAATAACCTCACATTTTATCTTTTTAGCCCTAAAAACCGACCGAAAGATAAACTCCAATGTTTTAAACAAGTTAAAAACAAAAAAAGAGGGTAGTCTTTGTGCAAAAAGTGAAATATAGACCGTACTAAACTGATAATGGGTAGTCGTTTGTTTTCTTGAATCAGGGCAAATCAGACTTACTTGATGGCCATGACTGGCGAGCGCATTCGTATAATTTATGACCCTGTTATCATTTGCTATTTCCTTTGTCGTTAAAGCTAATATGTTCTTACCCATCAAAAACTAACTATTCAGTAGGTCATTAAAATCATTTCTAATCGTAGTTACAATAAACCTAAACTTGGCCTAAAGTGTATACAACTTTGGGATCTTATTGACCACCGTAATCGCCTCCTTAAAATCAATACCTACTGCGTCTAGATACCACCTTATGTTTTGATACCTCGGCTGATTCTCATCCTCTACTAATTCGAGAGCTTTTTCTCTGGTCATCTGCCCCTCTCTTATCTGATTACTTCTAAAGGTATCATGCTCAGTAAAACCTGCCACTACATAGTATATATAATTATAAAAAGCAGCTGTACCATCTCCAATTCTCCAGGTAGTAGTTGTGTCAGGTGCTAACTCCCAATCATAGGTAGCAAGTGTTTGATCGATTTCTGTTTCATCCCATCTGAAGAAATCAAAAATATGGTAGTAGTCACTTTTCTCTGTAAAACTCCTGTAGTACTCTCCAGAGAGCGTATCCCATAAAGACCTATTAAAATACCCTGGTGACTTCATCATTGCTTTCATACGAAGAAATTGATATCTCAACTGCTTCATAGCTCCGTGACTATATACTCGCTCCTCTTCAAAATCTGGAGGAACGCCTAAAAAGCCAGATTTAAAATGGGTCACCTCTAGTGGATTTACGCCCCATAAGTTGAGCCCAATTCCCGTTTGCTGTTTTATTGTCTCTACATGCCTAAAAAAGTGCTTGTCGCCTGCCGTGAGGATACTGATCATGCCCAAATGAGGTGACTTAAGCCAAGCCTTAAGGTTCATCTCTATATATTTTCGCTTCTTCGTAATATCATCAGCCACTATAATATTTTCAACACCCATTTCGGCACACATTCGGCTTATATTTCTTCTGCCCAAATCGGTTACCATACCCCAGTCATAGGTATAAGTAATTGGCTTCATTTTAAGCTCCTTGACAATCAAATGAAGCCCAAAACAACTATCTCTACCTCCTGAGAAAGGAACAATACAGTCATTCCCTTCCTTTCGTCTGTATGGCTCTACTAACTTGAACAATTCCTCTTTAGGTCTCGGAACATTTCTTAGTTTGTAGTTATTGCAATAGTTACAAACACCCTTATCATCAAAACGGATATAAGGCATCGTTTCTGGAAGAATACATTTGGTGCACCTCTTCAAGTTTGGTTTAGGGTATTCTAGTAATTTCTCTTCTGAAGACAAAAGTGGCAAATCAGCTATCAGGTTGGTTTTTCTACCTGCTTTATCAGATACGTCCATGGCTTTATCAGACACCGCAATGTCAATAAAAACACCAGTCTTTATCTTCTTAATATCCTTGCATCCCATCTGAACCAATGGATAACTCTCAGAAGCAAAAATCTGTCTTCCCTCATTTTGCCCCAAATACAAACTACCATTGTTTGAAAACAGGCAGAGCTTACCAAGTTTTGGTAATACCAATGCACAAGCAACAATCCCTTCACACAAATCAAGTATCTTTTCAGGAATGCTCTCAAGGGTATCTCCGTTTTCAACACATTCTGCCGCAATGGCAGCAATCACTTCTGTATCTATCTGAAGCTTTCTTTCCTTGCTAATTTTAGACCAGATCGATTCATGGTTAACCACAATACCGTTATGAATTACTGCGACTCCATCTCGTACCACAGGTTGGTTGTCGGATAGGCCATTCGTAATCAATCTGCTATGTCCCATCACCATACTAGAGGATTTCAGCTTGACTTCCTTTAAAAGTTTGCTTATAGCGTAATCAGCACGCTTAACAATATAATCCGAGCCGTCCGTAAAGATTAAACCACTCGAATCCATGCCTCTTTGCTGGGAGTGATTAACTAAGACTTGCAATTCCTTTTTATCGACTGGAGCCGAGGAAATGATACCGAATATGCCACACATGTGCTAGATTTTTGATTGTTTCAAATGAATTGATAAAAAGACTATAAAGTGTTCTTTTTAATCAGACCGCGAAGTTAGTCTAATTATGGAATTAGTAAACCATGTAGTTGATGATATTGCCATTAACAATGGTCTCTTGATATTTTATAGTTGATTTTTGTCCTCAAAACTTTTATAAAGTTCGAAAAGTATTTTTTCTTGTGTACCCCAATTGAACAAAGCTCTCGTATTAAGTATATGTCTGGCTAATTCGGGTGAATCAAGGTTTGGAAGATTGTTAAATGCCTGAATAAAACCTTCCACATTATTCGAGTCTGCCGCTGTTCCTACCTTATAGGTATTGATAAATTTCTTCAAGTCTGGTAAGCCAGAGCTGATCACAGGAAGACCCGCAGCAATGTATTCGAATAGCTTATTTGGCAAACAGTAACGATCCGACAAAGAAATGTCCTCTATAAACGCAATTCCACAATCTGCCGAAGATGTATACCCTAATAGCACATCTCCCAACACAAAGGGATGAACAAATACTGATTCACCATATTTCTTATGCTTCTTTATCTCATCTGTAAGCGTTCCCTCACCCATGAAAACCAAAACACCATCTGCTAAATTGAGTTGATCAAAAGCCTCAAGTATTACCTCTATCCCTCGCCCTGGATATAAATAGCCCTGGTATAAAAAAATTTTCTTTGAGGCAGGAATACCGAATTGCTCCCTGAATAAATTCTTTTTGATCACTTCTTCTGACCTGAGAATTGGACAGTTTAGAATTACAACTGGTTTTTCAATTCCATATAAGCGTACATATTCATCTGCAATTGTAGGCCCCACGGTAATAACACGATCACAAAACCTAATTAAGAGCCGCTCTTTTAGCTTTACATATGTCCATTTTAAACCGTGAAGACCATTCCTTTGGGTTTCATATTCATGCGCATCATAAATCAACTTAACCTTGCCAAGCTTGATGAACTTCATGAGAACACCAAACTGCAACGTGTTCAAGTCATGACAATGAATGATGTCATATTTAACTCTTGCTTGTCTAAAGAACTGCAACCACACAAATAGAATAAAGTATACCGCACGTACATATTTAATGCGCTCTATCGTATTATTCATCATTCGCTTCCGAATGATTTTGACCCCATTCAATTGCTCCTCAGTTGGTAATGATGTCTTTCTTTGGATACCCATTAGCGTGACATCATAGCCTTCAGAAGCTAATGAGAAAGCTTGGTTAAGCACTCTATTATCATTCCTTAAATCATTAAACACTACTGAAAATACTCTTTTCTTAGCCATTTTATTTATTAAACTGATGAGTCAATTAAGCTTTGTTTCAATATGAGTTTTGTTAATTGCTAACCAATTACAAAAATTAATTATTCTCCAAGTCATCCAACTAAAAGGCTTTGATCCATTTAGGGACTCCTTTAATTCCTCTTGAATTTTAATTCCATCCAAGAAAGGGATGTTCGAGGTATTTTTGACCCAATCAGTTATGTCGTTGTTTATATCACTTATCCATTCCTTTTCGGGGGTTGCAAATCCTATTTTATCCGATCTATCTAAAATTTCATCTGGGACAATTCCTCTCATGGCTTCCCTAAAAATATACTTTGTCGTACCTTCTTTGGACAAAAGATATTCTTCAGGCAATGAGAGTAAAAACTCGGCAATTTCAGTTGTAAGAAATGGTACTCTCCCTTCAACACTCCATTTCATGGAATTCCTATCACCATGTCTTAATAGTGAATTTAACCCCATTTCATTTTGCCCCATTACCGACCTTCTCAATTCGGCTACGAGTCTTCTACCGTAAATCACCTCATCTGAGCTATTGTCAGCTTTTGAAGTATTATTGACTGAGTTGATGTCGACTAACAACCAGTCTGGGACAGACAAAATAGGTTCTTTTCTATACCTCTCCCTCAGTCCATACAACCTTGTCTTTATAAGAATGTGTTTGGCAACTTCTGAAGATAAAGACTTCAAAACGGGCTTAATTGATCGGCCCGTTACCTTTGACCATGACTTCAAGAATTTAATTAGCTTAGCATATTGATTCTTATCCACATAACTCATAGAAGCATGTACAGGATACCCCATGTAACCTGCTAATAATTCATCGGCCCCCTGTCCTTCAAGCAACACCGTGACGCCAGACTCTTTGGCCTGTTTGAAAACTCTATACTGTGCGTAAATACTAGTGCTACCAAATGGTTCGCCTTGTGCCTTCGTCAAGTCGTTAATATCGCTAGCTAACTCTTTAGAGTCTAATTTTATTTTGTGAGGAATTGCATTTACATGTTCATTAACTATATCAACCCATTTTTCTTCATTTAGCCCAGCATCCTGTGCCAGATAACTAAATGTATGTATAGGCATATCGGGCTCCAAATAGCGCATAGCACAAACTATTGCAGATGAATCAATTCCTCCGGACAAGGCAGCTCCAATCGGGACATCGCTCCTCATGTGTACACGAACACTTTCAAGAAATAAGCGTCTTAATTTATCTTTTGCCTCATTAAATGAAATAGTGTTGTTTTCAACAATACTTGGCCTCCACCATCTCTCTTTTTTCAGAACTAACTTATCAGAAATATCTAGGGTCAAATAAGTGCCCGGTTCCAAAGCGTTAACCTCTTTTAAAAAAGTATCTTTTCCAATATCATACCCCCCTTTAATAAGGTAGTTTATTACAGATTGTTGGTTTAATTCTAACTTTTTATCCATCATCGTTAGTAATGGCGGTACTTCAGAGGAAAAATAAAATTTTTCCTCTGAGTGAATAAAGAAGAACGGTTTAATACCAAAAGCATCTCTGACACAGTAGATTTTTTTTCTCTCTACATCATAAATAACAAAAGCAAACATCCCATTTAGACGCTTAATACAATGGCTTCCCCACTCTGCCCAACAGTATATTAAAACTTCAGTATCGGTATGAGAGACAAATTCATAGCCTAATGCAACTAACTCTTCCCTTAACTCTTTATAATTGTAAATCTCCCCATTGAATGTTATCCAATACCTGCCGTCAGCAGAACTCATTGGCTGATGCCCTAAATCAGAAAGGTCAATAATGGAAAGACGCGAATGTGCAAAGACTATACTTTTATCTCTAGGCTTAAACGATTTTATACCTTTACCATCAGGACCTCTATGAGATAGGCTATTATTAGCAAAGGAAACTTTATCTATTAAGCCTTCTCCATTAGAATCAATTGCTCCTATTATGCCACACATACTCCTGCCACTATTTTTTTTAACTTATTCATTTGTACACCATTTGAGACTTTCGATGCTGGCCAGATGTATTCTCTTTACACTGAATCACAATCATTTATTCAATTTTAGAGGAATTAAAACTTAAGTCCTTCTCTCTCCCCATCTGCTACAAACTCCCCATACCACTCTTCGTTTTGAATACATGCATTCCATTGATTCAAAAGCTCCTTTTCATCTTCAGAAATAGGGGTATAGTCGTTTCTGAAAAATGAAGGAATATAATCATACTGAATGGGTTGGCCTTCAATGAGGTTGATTACCTTTTTACAAAATATTCGAATGTCAAGGTATTTATCTACATATGCTCTACCTCTTGCTGCCAGTTCACTCCTCCTCTCATAATCATTGATAAGTGAGGCCAATTCTTCTTTAATTGTGGAAGGGTTCACATCTACGATTGGGCAATCTGCTGGGTTTTTCTGAGGATAATTATCATAAGACATATTTGCCATTACAACTGCACCACTGGCAAGTGCTTCGGTAGCTAACTTCCCTGTACCCGGGCATAGAAGTTGGTCAATCACAATATCCACATCGGAATACAGTTCCACCGCTTTTTCATTGGGCACATTCTCTATGAGTTTAACTGCAAAATCATAGCCCTCATTCTTCAACTCTTCGATAGCCCTAAGCACATATTTTGTTCCTTTAATAGACCTGTCACTAGGGGCATGGGCCACTATAGGTCTAACCTTTCTTTGGGCTCTATTCTCATTAATCTGCTTAGCATTGACCATCATGTTCCAACGATAATATGGTCTTAACTGTAACTGCCCCTGATCTAGCCTACTAAAAATAAAATCTGAATAGCGTTCGCATGTTCTGATTCTTGTTAAGCGTTCTTTCAATGCCACCTGTGTTTTCAACCCATCAATATCGTATTCTATTGGAGCCAAGCCATGTTTTTTAAACTCCTGTTCCATAGCAAAAAACCAACGTACGTCATCACCAACAAAAACACATACAATCTTTTTTCCTTTTCGCTTCAAATACTCAAGATCAGCGAAGTCCTCTCTAAAACTAGACGAAATAAACACGAAAACATCGCACTCCTTGACAGCCTTCCTGAAAATGTAGGCGTCAACCAATTTACCCCATACTTTCCTTACCAACGAATTTAGAATCCTAGGCTTTAAAGTAGGAAGGCTATCTTTTACTTTAGCCGTATTAAAGTCTGCGTAATCGTGAATGATAACCGATGAGGAGATATATCTTGAGACAATAAACGTATCTATCCCAAGATCCGAAAATCCATTCTTTAAGTCAGAAAATACCGAGGCTATATTGTTTAATCCGATAAAAACCTTCATCTACTACTTCTTAACGATGTTGTCATTTTTTAAATATTATCTAGAAATACCACACAGATTCCGACCTGAGGTAAACAGCCTCTACTTTATTGAGGTAAAAACGCAAGCTCCTTGTGCTATGAATAATACCTTCTTAAGTTCAAATTAAGACCGTTTCAGTTTTATAGGTCATTTTTAGTCCTTACGTTGCAAAGGATGCTCAATAAAAGGATATCGATTGTTAAATGATTCTTTATCATTCGGATTGAAAAAGTTAAGTAAGTCAACCTCTTTACCGTACCATATTCTATCATAGATCGCCCCAAATATTTCTCCCATCGCTTTATAAGAATGATATTTCTCCACGTACTTCACTCCAGATTCACCTAATTGCTTTCTCAGCTCCGGTTGAGTGATCAGCCTTCGTAAGGAGGATTTGATCTTTTCGGGGTTGGAGCTGAAAATTGGACATTCATTTAAGTATGAAAATCGTCTAAACACTTTAATCTGATTTTCATCCTCTTCCAAATTTGAAATAACAGGAAGCCCTGTCGCCATCCCTTCCAGTGCGCTGAGGGCAAATCCTAGGATCAGCTGTTCGACCAATATATCCGCATCTAAAAAAAGTATCTCCCTAACTTTATCATTTTGCATCTTCTCTAGCAAACACAATTCTACCAGCAAGCCTTCTGCCTGTAGTTCCTCAACCGCTTTGACCAGAAACTCAGTCCCTTTCGCTCCACGATGATTGGGAGTGTGATATACTTTCACCGCACCATTTTTCCCATCGGCATTATTATATTTTATTTTGGGTTTCCAGAGATCTGTATTCATAGGATAAACAGCATATGGAAGAATATCCCAACGTGCGATCTGATCAAATTGAAAGCCAGCCATGATACAATCAGCATGTTCTACAAAATAATCTATTTTTTCCCTTATCACTTTTTCCCTTTTTACACCCTCAGGATAGTTCATCAGCAAGGCATGATGCCAAGACTTATTATACAGTTTGGAATACATCTGATAGTCTGACCCATATGGCAAGACTACAAACTTCAGTTGCGCCTTCCTATAGAACTCTAGCTCCTCTCGCCAGAATTTCGTATCTGCCCATATGAGACCATCATATGTAGTATGAATGATATCCGATTTACTTGCAATAAAGAAGAGGAGATGTATTCGTGCCAAACTCCGATAGCGAGGAAGTAATTTCCTGACTACCTTCAAAAAAAAAGGAACTGGCACTTGGTCAAAATAGAAGTCAAAATCAGACCTTTTATTGATAGAACCGTAATACCCTGACATGAAGGATTCAGATGAATATCCGATCGCCTTCATAGCATCATTCCAGTACTTGAAGTTGAGAATAGGAGTAACTCCCCAGATCAAACGTGGACGATTACTTATTTGCTTTCCTTTTACTCTTTTTGTAAGGAAGTAGTGAAAGGCAACATTGATCAGAAACTTCTCCATTTTACTATGCAGTAACCCCATTAATAAACAATGGGCACTCATTATCATTCCTAGATTGGCTATAATTCATAAATTAATGAAGAGATAGGCAATTGTATATCAAACAGAATTTAGGTTCTAGCATGATGAAATTTTGGTCTTTAAAAAAAGGTCCTTTAGAACTTGATATTTAGAATTAGGCGAAGCCCACTATAATGGAACTGACAAACCTTTTCTGTTACTCGGTTGAATATTTATACTACTATTAACCTTATGAAAAACCTTGCCTATGTATTCGAGTGAATGATATTTCTCAACAAACTTAATCCCTTTAACGCTTCGCTCCTCCAATGAAATATCACCTTTTAATATTCCCAGCAGGTTCTGTTTGACCTCCAAAAAATGTGAATTTATATGGGGTAACTCTTCTAGAGAAGCTAGGTTACCAGAACTCAAATATAATTCTATTAAATCCTTTCTAAGGTAACAAATAACTGGTTTTCCCATAGACATTGCCTCCATTGAAAACATAGCATACCAACCTACAATTAACTGATCGGCTACAACATCCACCTTAGACATTGCTTCTAAAACCTCAGTATTAGGTTTTCCTTGAAGCAAAACTAATTCCACTGGATATCCTTCTGACTTTAGTTCCTCTACAGCCTTTATGAAAAAACTTGACCCTTTGGTTGCCTTATGGTTGGGGGCATGTAATATTTTCAAGGGATTGTCTAAAGTGTACTCTCGTCTATAAAATTCTAGATTTTTCCGGTACGGAGAAAACTTCGCTATATCTATCGAAAAATGGGCTAAAGTTAAAGTGTCCCAATGATAGGTAAAGTCGACCCAATCGCACCCACTAATCACATGGTCCGCATGAATTGTCCATCTTCTTACTTGCTCTTCTACTGAAGGCATGTGCTTATAAAATTCTGGATAGTCAGAATCTAAGGCATGTTTATAAGGAAGGTTAGGGAAATCCCTGAGGATGCTTACATCACCTCCATAAGGCATAACAACCACCTTTGTCTTTGAAAGTTTAAATAGTTTAGGTTCGTGTCGTCTAAGTCTTTGTTCTCCATAAAAGGGACCTCCATTAAAATAGATATAAACACATTTATAAGTAGAAACTGTACGAAGAAAAAATAGATATTTAGCAAAATACTTACCCAACCAATTTCTTTTTTCATTTACCTCAAAATCTCGGTAATCAAAATCATCCGTTATAAAATATGTTTCATTAACAAAGGTCTCGACAGAAAAACCTTGCGCCAAAAGTGCCTTTTTATGATAAATATTGTTTATCAATGGCTCAGGCCCTAAACCAATGTCTATGGGCTTGTTATTACTCTTACCAATAAAATAGCACCTTAAGTAGAGATACGGTAAGGCAAATACCCATTCAATGAAATTAAGGCTAACCCTAATCCCATTTCTCAATAAAAATGAAATACCTCTTCTTAGTATTGAACGCCTAGGTCCTGATTGACTTGCTATTGACTCTTGCAAAGGGATGAAATTATTTGAAGTTACGAATACTAAATAATGCTAGAGTAACTCGTCAATTTTGTCCTCTATTTTATGTTTAGGAACATAAAGCCTTGACTTCAAAAACTCAATTTCTGCAATGCAATCATCAGTTTTCTTATCTATGTTCTTGATGATAGGATCCTTACCAACCTTAGCGCCAATTATTTTTACTATTTTTTCCAAATTTAAGGCTTCCGGACCTGCCACGTTATATGTGTAACTCCCATCATTATTTAATAAAAGATTTGAAAGGACTTCTACAACATCGCTAACATGAATAGGGTTAATCACTATCCCCCCACCGGCTGTTAATGTAATTGGATTACCATTCTTAACATTATCAACTAGCCTTGGGATGAGCATAGATCGTTTTTGCTCTTTTCCGTACATAAAGAAAAGTCTAAGAATTGAAACATCGAAATAGTCAGTATAATTATGCGTGAGTATTTCACTACAAATTTTGGTAGCAAAATAATTCCCTAACTGTCCAAATGTATTGATTGGAGAATTTTCATTCACCATACCTACACTAGTATCATAAATGCCACCTGTTGATGTAAAAACAAACTTCTTTGCATTTGCGCGTCTGGCATAGTCCAAAAGCTTAACCGTTGAGGTAACATTTACATTGAAAACAGCTAAAGCATGCTCAGGAAATTCACGAAAAAGTTCTGACTGTGCGAGGTGAATTACCGCAAATACATCGGAGGGCAAGTCATTTGTTGACCAATCAGAATTAAAATCTCGCTCATAATAGTGAACATTATCAATCGGGGCTGAAGGTAACCTATGAACCAAAGCATGAATTTCATAGTCACCATTTAATGCCCTTAATGTATTTTGTCCAAGTAAGCCATTAGCGCCTGTTATCAATAATTTAAGTTTCTTCATGACCATATTTTAATCTTCTAAATTCTAATGTGTCTTTTATTGCAAAAGCCTATTACCCTTCGTAAAGAGAGTACTTTCTGATAACACTTTTCTCTTAAAACAGTTAAATACCCAACCGTACAATTTATTATTATTTAAGCTCTACTCAATACTCAATATTTTAATTCAAGCTTATCAGGAATTCTGTTTTGTTTTAATGGATGCCTGATAATAGGATATTTGTGATTATATGATTTTTGGTTGGTTGAATTGAAAAAATTCATCGGATCACTCTCTGGGTCTTCCCACCAAATCTTCCTTTCAATTTCGCCAAATAGTGCACTGAAAGCTTTATAAGAATTGTACTTCTCAACGTACTCCCTACCCGCATCCCCCAAATGTTTTCTAAGACTGGGATTGGTAATAAGCTTCCTCAAGTTCTCTTTAATCGTTTCTGGAGAAGTAGATACAATAGGGCACTCATTGAGGTATGAATAACGTCTAAATAATGTGGAAATATCCTTATGCTCCCAGTTGGACATTACCGGTATACCTGAAGCCATGCCTTCCACACCACTTAACCCATAGCCAGTAAAAATAATCTGTTCTACCAGAATATCTGCTGTAGTAGTAAGAGTATTTCGTACAACTTCATTCGGAACTTTTTCTAAAAGTACAAAGTCAATTTTGAGCCCTTCATCCTTTAATTCCTGAACAGCCTGAAGAATAAACTCTGTTCCCTTGAATCCTCGGTGATTTGGTGAATGAACGATTGTTACAGCCTCATTAACACCGTCAGCCTTTCTCAATTCAGTACCTCGCTTCCACAGGTCTACATCAATACATAATGGACTAACTGGAAGAATATCCCACCTCGAGGCATCGTCTACCATAACACCCATTATCATGAAGTCTGCATAGATCGTCCAATAGTCCACTTTTTCTATTATTGCTTTCTCATTGAACACCTCTGCCGGCATATTGATCATTAAGTTATGTTTAAGGCTTTGATCTATAATTTTAGAATACTTGTAGAAATCGCTCCCGTAGGGAATAATGACCACTTTTTTTCCGTATTTTTTCATCAGAGATGCCTCTCTATTAAAAAATACGGTGCCGTCAAAAAAATTGAATCGGAAGGCCATTACAAAAATATCGTACTCCTTGATTATAAAATTAAATACCCTAAGCTTCTGTCGAGTAAGCTTCCAATTATTAGGCTCTCCGTTAATTGGAAACAGATCCTCAATCAGCAAATCAAAATCCTTCTTAGTATTATTTGTAGGAACTCCATATGCTATTGAGTCAGCTTTATACCCCTTAAACTTCAAAGCATTAGCCCAATATTTGTTATTTATAATTGGACAGGGACCAAATAAAACCCTTGGCTTTTGATCCTTGGTCAAAGTGATTGCAGTAAAGACAAAGTATCTATAATAATAATAAAACGCATATTCCATATGCTTACTATTCATTATTTTCAATATTCTAGACCGAATATTATGATACACTCTATATCTAACACTATTATAAACTCTGTTAAATATGGACATGATTATACTAGTCTTAACCTTACACTTTTAAATCTTGTGGCAGGCTTAACCCTTTGACCATCAATGTCGATTTCCTTTACCAAAATTTTTCCCTCTCCAGTGATCACGACTATGTCTTCTGTGTTAGAATCTACTGTTGCTATTTGTCCAGGGATCGCGCTGAAATTTTCGCGATCAACATAAACGGAAGCTCTCCAAATAGTAATTTTTTGGCCTTTATTATCATAGCAAAACGCCCCACTGAATGGCTCAGATGAAGCATTAATTAGCCTGATAATATCTTCCGCTCGATTATTCCAGTCAATTCTTCCGTCTTCTGGTCTTCTGGGATAACACCTTAAAGCCATCAAAGAATTTTTGCTTTGGGCCTCTAAAACAAACTGAGGTTCTACTTTCAGTTTCTCCGCCACCTTGAGAAACATCCTTGGTATGTCTTTTTCAAACCACTGATATACCTCCCCAACTCGAGTATCAATATCTATTGGGTAAAGCTTCTTTAATAGAATATCTCCTGAATCAAGCTCATCTCCAATCATTCTGTGAATACACAATCCAATTTCCTTTTCTCCATTGATGATGGCCCATGCTTGACAAGCGTTACCTCGATAACGAGGTAGATCTCCACCATGGGCATTGAGGATCCCTAATGGAAATAAATCCGTAACCTCTTTTGATATAACACCACTGTAATTAATACTAATGGCAATGGCTACATCATTCGAAGTTGATAGCTTCAATATTTTGTCTTTTGAAATTGCGGGATCATGCAGAAATGGACAATTTAGTTCATCTGCAAAAGCTTTAAAATCATCCGACCCTACTTCGTATTCTGGAGCCTCCTTGGAGGTAATAATATAAGCTATTTCAAATCCTTTACTCTGCAGTAACTTACCTGTATCAAGCAATACTTTTGTTCTCCCAATCAGAGCTACCTTCATTTTTTCCCTCCAAATTGTAAACTAACATCGTATAGTTTCGAGGACATTAAGCCATTCAGTGAAACATGCTCTAACAAGGCAATCAAAATATCTCTAGTCCCTAAAACTTCTCCTATATTCTGTACCGTTTTTAACAATCCCATATTCTGTTGATCATGTTTTATTTTGGAAAAACGATCATTGTTTTCTGAGTTCAAATAGATATGAATGGGATGGAAATTAAAAATATTTAATCGCTTGTCCATTAAGTCTATCTTGCTATCATCAAATGGATAATCTAATGCGAAATGATAATCATCCTCCCAGTTAAATGGAATTCTACATAAGCCATTCCATAAAACAAATGGTTTAATCCCTTGATGGTATGGTAAAAAGTGGTTTACCTCATAAGTGATTCCAAATTTTCTGTACATCTCAAGAATATACCCGCTTTGAGTAAGGCTATGAGACCTAGCACCTTTTGCCTCTGGGTACATCTCCTTTAAATTAGACATTACGTCTTCAACATTCCCTCCTTTTCCCTGTAGAATCTGATTGAAATTTGGGTGCAAACCAATTTCAAATAAATCACGATCACAATTGTCCAATACCTCTGACTTATGTGTCGTGAAAATAGTACAAGGCACATCGTATTTCTTAAATAAATCAAGCGTATCCTGAATCACCTCTTCAGGAGCCCAGTCCACATCAATAGTAAAACAATTCACATTCCTTTTTTTAAATAAAAAAATCGTCTAGACAATAAATAACCATTTTGTCTTTCCCTATTTTATCAATGATCTTATTTTTAATTTTTTGACCGAAAGCGGCACTCATGATCACCATGTGGGTTACAGGCTCATCTACTACATCTTGAAAGTTCTCTACTTTTATTTCAAAGCCATCGAAGTACTGATTATAAATTCCAGCGTTATCATCAAAGAATCTGATGTTATTGTTACTTCCGATGTCGGCAATTGCCAGATAAGGCATGGCTCTTAATGGAATATAACAGCCTAAAGTATTGTTTTCTTGAAGCCCTAAATTAATTAGGTCAACTACCTTATTTTTTAGTGTATGTAAGTTTTTATCAAATTTTTCAAATTTGCTAGTGCCTTTTTTCGCAGTCCAATCCTTAGTTTCTGAAACTTTAGCAACGCAGTATAACACCCCACCAAAATCAGCCGGCCGAATACTCAACACTTCGAACCCAGCTGATTCCACTACATTACGAAGCGATTCTTGGTCGAAGTAATTTAGATGTTCATGCAAGATCATAGACATGTCACCAGAGTCTATATATCTTGTGCAATCTGGAACTGCAAAAGCGATCAAACCTCCTGTATTTAAATCCTTCGCATGTTCTTTAATGAAAGCTGAGGGTTCTAAAACATGTTCTAAAACATCATAATGAATAATCATATCCGTTTTCGGCATTTCATTGCTTGTTGGATAGAAGTCTTCTATTACCTCAATGCCTAGCTCTGCTCCAGCTTGAATCGCTATAGGACTGGGATCGATTGCAGCAACATCAAAGCCCTTATCTTTTAGTTTTCCTAAGATATAACACCCGCCTGCGCCAACCTCTGAGATTCTTTTAGTTGATGGATTTAGTTTGTCAATTGATTGTTCAATAAATTCAAGAAAATCACCACCGTAACTTATTGCTAAGTCGTGCCCTTCCTGTAAATACCCTACGTTATAATCCTCTTTGTAAATAGTTTCAAGATAACCCCATGTTTGATCGTTTCTTTTCTGAATAATTAGTTGATAGTCTTCATTAAACTCGAAACTAAAATCAACAAAATCGGGAACGGGATTAACAGGTGAATTTGGTTTATCTGTCATTCTCCAATAGAATGGAAGTTTCCCTAATTTAATCTCTCTTTTCATCCTTAATTACTTTTTTGATAAACATCAACGAGAACATCTGTTTGAAAAAACAGGTTATCCTTAGCTAGGATGCCAATCATTTCAATATTGTCGATATTCATGTCTGTTATCTGTTTCCGAATATTTCTTATTGCACTTATGTTGTTTTTTGATGGCATAGGAAAACCACTTTCCAAAGGTTCTGCCTTTGCGAAAACTATTTCGGTTCCTCCTTGTAAAACATCAAATCTCTTTAGCTCATTTATTGCTATTTCTTCAAAAGTCAATTTCGATTCCTCGATTTGTTGATCACTCATTAAAAGCTCAATGCTGATTGGATACAAACCATTCCTTTTTGCGCCAGAACAATAGGCATTAAAATCATTCAATCGATAAGTATGGAAACCATCTTGATAGCAAAAGAAATAGAAAAGGCCATCCATATCCAATGGCTTATCAAGCAAGAGGCTAACCACCACAGTTTTTAATGGCTTATCATACTTCAATCCAGTAAAATCAACCCCTAACATCCTTCCTAAAAGTGGAATGCCTCCTGTCCAAACAAAATTCTGAATTTTGTCAATTTCAATAAGTTCCCCACCTGTCAAAAGAGAAATAGAATCAACCTTGTTACTTTTTAAGTTAACCTTCCTTAGCTCAGATGATAGTTTAAACTCAACATTTAAACCTTTCAATTTTGCTACTAGAGCCTCTATAACACGATACATCCCATAATTCTTTGGGTAATATGCTTTTCTCCCAGAAGATAAATTAAGGGGAAGTTCTCTTTGATGACTATAAGCCAACTTAGACCTTAGAACATCCGACTTAATCAAATCGTCCAACAATGGAGCATCATATAAAGCCACTCTTGTCATTGGTGTGAAAATAGTAGCCATGTAATCCAGTTCACTGGCAGGTTTTTGATGAATTTTCTCTACGGAAGGAATAATTGTTTTTGAGGCAATATAATTTCCAAACCGATGGTTGGCATACTCCTCTGCAGAGAGATCCGTTTTAGGTTTGCTTTGAGAGTCCTCTTCCTTTAGGTTTGAGAAAAACTCAAACATGCACTTTTCATATTCTTGTTTTTCAAGGTTTCTTAAATCAAAATAAGGAGTGTTTTTTTGTAAGGTATTTGAATAATAAATACCCGCTAAATCGCGATTCTCTCCTTCCAATATTTGCCAATCTTCCTTTTCGAGTAGAGAAAAAATAAAATCATCTAATTCCTGAATCCCGGTTTCCATGATATTATGCATTCCGTAGTCAAAAACACCATAATCATCGCCATAGTCCAGCTTTCTTAGCAAGCCTCCAACCTCTGAATTCTTTTCAATAATAATTACATCAGTATCTTTTTTAGAGGCCAAATAATAAGCCCTTAATAACCCTGAAATACCTGACCCAATAATGATCGATTTATTCTTCCCCATCCTTGTTAATATTTAATTGATTAAAGGGTAAAACGAAAAAGTCTGTATACTCACTTAATAATTCCTCTGGGGTGCTCTGGAAGATATCCTTATTATTAATTTGGGTGTGGTAATAATATTTTTCATCAAAAGTCCCCCAACGTTTTTTAAACCGGTACACTCCTTCTTGAGTTTCCCAAGTCCCTCCCCAGTTCCATAATTTATAGCCTTGCTCAGAAGCATCTTTCATTGCCTGAAGAATAAGTAAACTCATTGGCTGTTTATCCCTATGATCCGACTTTATTACAGGGGTGTAGTATTCAACCGTATTTTTATGATAAAACAGCAATAAGCATGAGATAAGCTCTCCATCAAAAGAAGCAGTATAGATTTTATAGTCCTTATTAGCTTCATAAATACTAGGAAATATCTTAAAAAATTGTTCGTTTTTTGGCTTCCCTCCGATTGCCTCCATATTTTCTAAATGAACCTGGTATAAAAAGTCCAGTTTCGAATTATCAACACTTATAACTAAGCCCGACTTCATTGACTTTCGAACCATGTTCCGAGTTTTGTAATGAAATAAATTCATTAGATTCTCTTCGAAATTACTTTCAAAACCAATGTCCGTAAACTGGCCAATTCTGAAATCAATCAGGTTACTCTTTACTCCAGAAAAATCTTGATTGGACAAAAGCGGAATAGAAATCACTGTAGATGCAGCTATTGTTTCTTTTCCTATAACTTTGTGGTTATAATAGTTTATTAAAGCCTGAAATGCTTTATCATTTTTTGTTAAAAACCCACCATTACTCCCATAAAAAGGCAAAGAGTTTACAACATCTCCATACTTTCCGTTTTTAATCATCATAGGTAGAACTCCCACGATTTCATCCTGAATAATCGCGATTATATAAAGAGCCTCAACATCTAATAATTGTATAAGTAGGTCTCTATACTTTAAGGAATGATAGAGCATTGATGCATCATGATCGTAGACAAACTTTTCATACTTGTCTTCCCACTCATGATTTAATATTATGCAGTTGATATCATTCATTTTTATAAATATTATCTGGCCTTTTTATTGTTTGGTCTTTAAATACGGTAATGGTAAATTCATAAGGCATATATGAGCAATCAAGGACATATCTTTTTGATAACCTCTCTGAAACAAATCTCAATAGCTCATTTATATTTTGATGATATGCACCCTCTTGAATAAAGTCAACTTGGTCGGACATGAAATTCACAGACAAATAGACGCTTGTTTTACTAAACAAACCTTCCAAAATTTCATACACCAAATTTTTATGTTTTTCAAGATCTTCAAAATAGGATATATTAAATACCCCCGAAATTAATACATAGTCAAAGCTCTTCTGTATTTCGGAATAATCTTGAATTAACTGAAAATCAGTATTTGGATAGGTTAATTTATTTTGAGCTATAAAACTATCAACTACATCTACTCCATGATAGCTAAAACCCCCATCATAAATCGCGTTTAAGTAATCAAACATATGCCCCAATCCACATCCAAAATCTAGAATTGAGAATTTCTTTTTTACAATTGATCTAGTTAAAGCATCAAATCTCTCTTTTTGTCTCCCTTTAGGCCAAAAGACTGATTTTTCTGAATTGCCGTATTTATCAAATGCCTCTTGGTATTGCTTTATTACGTTATCAATCATGAATAATTAATTCAAGCCTTCGGTTTCACCATTTAAGAAAATTCTGCACCACCATTCAAAATTCATAAATGACCAAATTAAAAGTCTATGGTTAATGTGTTGTTCATTATGCTCTTTGACGATCCTTTCTATATATTCTGGATTTATAAACTCATAAGAAACTGTTTTTTTCTTATCAAGTAGGAGCTCTTTAACATAGCCCATATTCTCACCCCTGTACCAACTTTCATCTGGTGCTGAAAAACCTTGCTTTTTACGGTCAAGAATCTTTTTAGGAATATAATCTTTCATTGCCTCTCTTAGAATCATTTTCCCGTCATCAAAGTTTCTATAACGTAACTTCATATGAGCATTCTCATCTATCTTTTTAATCTCATTAGTTAGGTTACCAAGTTTGTATTTTACGGGAATTTTCTGAGCAAAATTCACCAAGTCATTGTCCATAAATGGGAACCTTTCTTCTAAACCACTTGCCATGGCCAATTTATCCCCCACTAAAAATAAACCTGGTAGAAATGTCTTCGCTTCGAAATACAGTGAATTCTGAATATGGGCCTCTGGACTATCGTACCTTAATGACTTATTAAAGGTGAATACCCGTTCAAAAACTCTCCTTGGCTCGGACATGTCCATTTGAGAAATTTTATCACTTTGAAACAACGTGGTTTTATCTCCATCTGGAACTAATCGTTGCCAAAAGGAATAGTATTGTTCAAAAAAATTCTCTTGACTAATGGAATCAAAAATACGGTAGTATCGCCAAGGATAACCACCGAAAAGCTCATCTCCTCCAGTGCCCTGTAAACATACCTTGACGAACTTTGATGCTAATCTTGATATGTAATAGTTTGGGTAAGACATACCTACCCTTAAATCCTCTAAATGATATACCAATTTTGGTAAGGACCAGCGTAAATCACCTGCATTCATCACTTGTTCAAAGTGCTCAGTCTTAAAGTGATTGGCCATCAACTCGGCATCTCTTCTTTCATCATAATTGGCCTCTACTCCTGTCACCCCGCTCATGTCAAAACCACAGGTAAATGTTGACATTCTAGGGACGTATTTCGAGGCTATTGATGTTATTGTGCCCGAATCCATTCCACCAGAAAGATAACTCCCTACTGGAACGTCCGAAACCATTTGCCTGGCCACCGCTTGCTCCATCAACCGCTCCGTTTCAAGTTTAGCTTCTTCAAAGCTAATAGCATCATCTGGCTTGGTAAAATCATAATCCCACCAAGAACGATGCTTTACACTAATAGAGGTCCGGTCCATGGTAACAGTATTTGCCGGAGGAAGCATTGTTACTCCTTTGAATAAGGTTCGGAACGTAAATAAGTTTTGGAAAGTAAAATATTCATTCAAGGAGCCTAGATCTACTTCAGTCTTATAGCCAGGATGTTGTAATATGGCTTTGATCTCTGAGGCAAAAACCAATGTTTCTCCATTGAACCAATAATAAAGCGGCTTAATTCCAAAACGATCTCTAGATAGATACAGTTTCTTTTCTTGCTTATCCCAACAGGCAATGGCAAACATGCCATTCAATTCTTCAACAAAGGAGATACCAAACTCAGAAATACCCTCAACAATCACTTCGGTATCTGAATTAGAATGAAAACTATGTCCGGCTGCCCTTAACTTTTGTCTTAATTCCAAATAATTATAGATGCACCCATTGAAAACAAGTACATACCTGCCATCTCGTGATGACATAGGCTGTGCACCTTTTTCTGATGTATCTAGAATGGCTAGCCTCTGATGGACCAATCCAATATTTTTGTCTATGAAGAGGCCATCTCCATCTGGGCCTCGATGGGCAATACTTTCACCCATCTTCTTGAGAAGTTGAGTGGTAACTGGTTTATCATTGAGGTTAAAAACACCGGCTAATCCACACATGCCTAAAGAGATTTTAGTATTTGGACAACATATTCAAAATCCTCTGGCATCATTCTATTATGCAAAGGTATAGCCATTGAAAAATCATTCGAGGCTTGAGCTCCAGGGAAGTCAGTGGGTTGAAGACCGTATTTTTTAGAATAAAAGCCCAACATATGAACAGCATGCGTTCCTGGTCGAGTTGAAATGCCCATATCTAGTAGTTTTTGCATGATCTCATTTCTAGACATCGGTGATTTGCTTTCATCTACTATGGTAACATAGCTTTGCCACCCGTGTTTGAAGTCTTGAGAATAGACAGGAAGACGCAACCATTCAATTTCTGAGAGTTGATCTACATAATACTGTGCCCATTTTGCTCTTTCATCAATAAACTGATCTAGTTTACCAAGTTGTACACAGCCTAAAGCTCCTTGAAGGTCGGTCATTCTATAATTATAGCCACAGACGTCAAAGTCAGGCAAGATATAAGGTTGAGCACCATGATGCCTTTGTTCTTCGGAAATAGAAGCGCCATGATTCCTCAAGATTGAAAGTTTTTCGGCAAGCTTATCATCATTGGTGGTAATCATACCACCTTCACCGGTCGTTACAGACTTTCTAGGATGAAATGAAAAACAACCCATAATTCCTAAGCCTCCTGCGGGAACTCCCTTAAAAGCAGCCCCTGCCGCGCAAGCGCCATCTTCAATAATAGGTATACCTGGTGCCACTAACTTAATCGCATCCATATCCGCACATAGACCGAAGAGATGCACCGCCATAATGGCTTTGGTTTTGGATGTGATTTTCTCCGACAATTGAACTGGATCAATGTTAAACGTTTTAGGATCAACATCACAAAAAACAACCTTCGCACCTTGGTGAAGCACAACGTTAGCCGTTGATACCCAAGTAAACGCTGGCACAATTACTTCATCACCAGGCCCTATGTCTAAAGCTACTAGTGCCAAATGTAATGCTGTTGTTGCGCTAGTAACCGCCAATGCATGTTTGACCTTATGCCTCTCAGCAAACATTTCTTCAAATTCCCTTACTTTAGGGCCTGAGGTTAACCAACCTGACATAATTGGTTCCTTAACAGCTTCCCACTCTTCTTGTCCGGTGCTCGGTAAAGAAATAGGTATGTTTCTTTTTACACTCATTTATGTTTTTTTAAATGCGTTTCATTTCCCAACTCGATCTAGGCTTATAATACCCATGTACTGTGGCCCAAGGGTAATCAAGATCATGCTCAATTGAATCTCGGAGAATTCTTATCGTCCCAACAGCCTCCACAGAGTCAATATCAGCACCCGTATTGTACTTTGAAACAGATAAATTAAAAGAGTATTCACCCGGCATTAACACTTCGTCAAGTAATACTTTAAATTGGTATTTACCCTTCTCAAGAGAGATCGGCTTATAGTTTTTATTTGGGGCTATCATTGTAACTGTTTCCCCATAAACACTCAATACATGAATACCAACGGCAGCATCGGTAACAGTAGTAAATACTTCCACCTCCAAAAGTAATACAGGCCTTTCACCAAAAAAGAATTCTTCACAACCCATGCCTTCCTTTGTTGGTAAAAATCGTGTATATCGTATTTCACCTGTCCCTTGAAGACTAATGCCCTTAGGTAAATAACCATCTCCAGTTTTAGCAGGTGAATAGGCAGATAAATAAGTGCTAATCACATCACCCGTTTCTCCGACAGTATGAATTTTACCCTTTTCTAAGAAAATGGATTTCTTACAAAGGGCTTTAATAGTTGGCATAGTATGACTCACAAATATAATCGTACGCCCACTAGAACTTCCTAATTGATTCATTTTACCAATACACTTTTTCTGGAAATCCGCATCTCCTACTGCCAATACCTCATCTACAATAAGTATATCAGACTCCAAATGTGCAGCAACGGCAAAAGCAAGGCGTACGTACATGCCAGATGAATAACGTTTTACAGGAGTGTCTATATATCGCTCTACGCCAGAAAAAGCTAGAATTTCATCAAACTTTCTTTTGATTTCCTGTTTGCGCATACCCAGTATAGCACCATTTAGAAATACATTCTCTCTACCAGTCAATTCAGGATGAAACCCTGTGCCCACTTCCAATAAGCTGGCTACTTTTCCTCTTATCTTAATTTGCCCAGAAGTCGGATGAGTTACTTGTGATAGAATTTTCAACAATGTGCTTTTACCAGCACCATTGCGACCAATGATACCAACAGAATCACCTTGTTGTATATCTAAAGAAATATCTTTAAGGCTCCATACTATATTGCTATCACCCTTAATTGATCTATCATTTTCTTCTCCAATTTTTAAAAAAGGATCTTCTTTACCTCTTTTCATGGCCCACCACCTGGAAAGGTCATCAGAAAAAGATCCTGTATTGAAAACACCTAGTTGATATGCCTTTGAAACATTCTCTATACTAATCGCTGTACTACTACTCATTTGATTAAATTGTGTCGACAAATGTTTTCTCGTATTTATTAAAAGCGTAAACACCAACAAATAATATAATGATCGTAATCACTATCATATAAAGGATATTCATTGTTGAAAAAGAGCCTGTACCAAAAAATGAATAACGAAACAACTCAATAGGGAAGGTCATTGGGTTAGCAGAGACTATCAGTTTGAATTTACCTGAAATCCCAGATAATGGAAATACGACTGGGGCCAAGAATAACCCCAATTGCAAAATGTAGCCCAATAACATAGAAAAGTCTCTGTATTTTGTAGCTATGGCCGCAACCAACAAGCCTAAACCAACTGCCTGAAAAGAAACGATTATAATAAGGAACGGTACCAATAAAATAGCAGGAGTAAGACTAATTGTATCTGATGTAAACAAGTAATATACAAAGATCAATATGAGCAATATTAATTGCACCCCTAATCTCAGCATACTCGAGAAAACAATACTCAAAGGCATTATCAAGCGAGGAAAATAAACTTTTCCAAACATAGCAGCATTCTCCAATAGTACTCCGCTACACTTTCCTACTGTGTCAGTGAAATAAGACCAAATCATTAATCCCGAAAGATAAAACAATACTGGAGGTATGCCACCAGTAGATAAGCCTGCCACCTTACCAAAAATAAAGAAATAGACAAGGGTAGCTACAATTGGCCTTATAAAAAACCATAAAGGCCCTAGTATAGTTTGTTTATAAAAGGCTACAAAATCTCTTCTTACCAATAACCATAGGAGATCCCTATACTGCCATATTTTTTTTAAACTAGCACGCCCACGCTTATCATTGGCATCAATAACTAGGTCCCATGTTTGTTCACTCATGCTAAAAATTCTTACTTTCTTTGATCTACACCAGTATCAATTCTCCAATCAATAAGCTTCTTAAGACCATCTCTTAATTCATATTTATAGCGAAAGCCCAATTCTTCTTCGGCCTTCACACGAGACCCGATTCTATTTTGAACTAAAGACCTTGCATCGTCAGCAGAATAAGGTTTGTATATCACCTTCAGTTCCGATTTTTTAAGATCGAGAATGGTGTCGCATAATTCTTTAATGGATGTCTGAACCTCAGTGCCGACATTATACATTCCAAATTTAGTATCACTTTTTAATGCGTCCACATTACATCTAGCAACGTCCTCCACATAGATAAAATCATAAGCCTGACTTCCATCACCATTAATCACTGGTGACTCATTGGCCTCAATTTTGTTTAGCATAATGGGCACCACACCCGTATAGGCCGCTGTCTGATCCTGATGCGGACCATAAACATTCATGTATCGTAGGCCAATTACTTCTAGTCCATACCTATCATTGAACGCAGTACACATCGCTTCGCCAGCAATTTTCGAGGCTCCATAAAAATTTTTGTTATTAAAAGGGTGCTCTTCCGTCATGGGTAATTCTACTGCATCACCATAAACCGAAGCAGAAGAAGACCATATTAATTTCTTAATATTATTCTTAACGCAAGCCTCTAGAATATTAAAAGTACCTTCAATATTTACGTGAAAGGCAGTTCTTGGGAAATCCTTACAATGTAATAACCACATGGCTGCAAGGCTGATTACATAGTCCTTACCTGCCATAGCTTCATTCAGGATATCAACTTCCCTAATGTCACCACCGATAGGGAAAATAGAGCACCTTGAATCTTTTAGTTGTTCTTCTAAATAACTTCTCTGGCCTCTGGCAAAATTGTCATAAACAAGGACCTCTGCTATATCTTCTTTAAGCAGTTCTGCTACTACAAAACTGCCAATAAATCCTGCTCCACCAATAACAAGAATTTTTGAGCCTTTTAATTCCATATGAAATTTATTATTTGTTAAATTTTATTTAAATGTATTGTAATAATTCGAAACCAAATTTGGGTTCATCATTCGATGAGAGTGGTTTCGTCTATTTTTTTTCTAAGAATACCAAAAATAACTAAGGCAGTATAGCCTATCGCCCATAGGATACCGAAAATTATACCGAAAATTACGTAACGTATCACGGAAGAAATGCTAAAGCTACCTATCGGAGTTAATGGCACATAAGCAGGTTCAAAGACATTATAAAATGGAGTATTCTCCAAAAGATCAATTTTCATTAATTCAACTTTAGATGCCAGTTCCGCATAAATACCGGAATACAAACCATAGTTGGTTGAAAGATTCTCTAAGTTTGTATTCGCCACGGCTAATTTTACTCCAAAATTTTGATCTTGAAATTTCGCCAAAGCCAATTGGCTTTCTTTAAAATTAGTCCTAGCCGTGTCCAATTGCTTTTTCACTAACATAAGGTCTCTTTGCTGCTTCCCTGTTCTAATTTCAACTGTTTTTTCAACTAGTTTTTCCAAAACAAGATTATTGAGCCTAGTGCTAAGTTTAGCCGTGGGCATATCGGTTTCTATGGTAACAGGATTGGAGCCTTCAATTCTTATCCTCGCTTTTAATAGAGACATTAAACTTATTTGTTCCATTGTGAGAGTACTCAACGTATCTGTTGGTATTTTAGCTGCATTGGGATCCATATCAGATGTTGATTCGTCTTTTCGTTCAAAAAGTTCAAAAAAGCGATTAGGTAAATCTTTGATTTTAGATACCGCTGTGCCTATAACACCAGTCTTTGGCTGAATGAGTTTCAAATAATCTGACAAAGGAAGATATCCTCCATGCTGTTCGGACAAAATAGGCTCATCTAACATATCAATCAAAAAAGGAGAGCTTTCCATAATACCAGCAAAAGATTCTATTCCGATTGAACTTGTTGTAGAAGCCACTTGAGGCATCATAAAAGCTTCTAATCCCATGGCCGTTTGGGGGGGAGGAGGAGCGCCACCTCCAGGGATAATTACAGACTTAGAAGAATAATATTCGGTATAGTTATTTGCCTGAATAAAGCCCAGAATCAAGAAAACAAAACAAAGAATCGCAACTATCTTCCAAAAAGACAGCAGATACTTTATAATACCTAAAACTGAGATCTCCTCTGTTTCAATGGTTTTATGAATAAACTGATACTTTACGCTTTGTTTATTCAGTCGAAGCACATTCCTTAACTTCATATTATCTGTTGCTTACTGCCTCTATTAATAAATATGTTGATATGGTCGTGGTGATCAGAGAAATAACTCTATCAAAGTTAATTTTTTGATTTTCCGGCTTAAGCGGCACCTTGATGATTGCGTCAGTAGTCACTTTTGGATAAAATTTAAAGAAAACAAATGACCTTACTCTGGCGATCTCCCCATTTGCATATTCAACATAGGCCCTACGTTTATCCGCCCTACGTTTAAAACCCCCGGCAGTCTCTACATAGTCTAAAAAGGATTTTTCCTTTTTATATATTGCCTGAGTGGGTTGAAACACAGCCCCATCAATCTCAACCAAAGAGGATCTAGACGGCACGAAAAGTATATCTCCGTCCAAAAGTTTTACATTATACTGAGATTCAGGGTTACTCATAATGTCCTCATAGGATAGTCCTATTTCCATTAATTGAACCACTTTGTTATTGATCACAAACTGCTTTGAGAGTTTAAAATTATTCTGGACGTCTATACTGTCACTTCTTACACCTTCATTAGAATTCTTTCTATTTGAAAGAATTCTATCATTCTGAAGCTGTCCATATGAGTTCTTTATTTCATCATATTCTAATTTGGAAACAGTAGCCTCAAATTGAGCACTGCTAATAAATTCTGAAATGGATTTTTTTCTTTCATATTCAATGCTGTCGTTTTCATCACTCACGTTCTTCACTTGTCTGTAAAGCTTCAACCCATTCAGGTTGGCAGTGGGCATATAGCCCCCAAACCTAGATACTAGGTCGGAAACGCGGGTGTTTCCTTGACTTATTATATATTCGCCAGGTTGATCGACATCCCCTTTGACATAAACTGATCTACTTTTTCTTCTTACCCAAGTATCCCTGACATAGATATTATCGTTTTCTCTTAACACAAATTCTTCAATATTCTCAATCTCTCTAGGGACCTCAATATTAAAGTAATCATACTCCCCAGAGCCATTTTCATTCTTCAAACGAACAATTTCTATATTACCGCCTAAAGCAGAACTCTTAATCCCGTTGGAAAGAACTATCGCATCCAAGATTGTCATTCCTTCATAATAAGGTAATGATCCCTCTCTATTCAACTGCCCTGATAAGTTGATGAATTTTGTTTCTGTAATCTCTATCTTACTAGGAATATAAACCGAACTACTCTTTTCGATATTAACCTGCTCATAAGCTCCTTTACCAACAGACCTCACATATGGAGATAAGTCCTCATTCAACCTAAATACGGTTGCCCTATTCTGAAGAGCGTCACTTCTAACCCCACCTGCCATCTCAATCAAGTCATTTAAATTCATTTCTGGTTGCCATGAATAAAATCCAGGTCGCATGACAGCTCCAGAAATCTCTACTCTTTCAATATTGCTATCTTTTAATTTGCCTATCTCTAATATATCTCCATCATTCAAATCCTTTAAAGAAATATTCGGTTTAACTTCTCTTATGAATTGTGATGCACCATTTAACCTTTTAAGGATTAAAGAAGTGCTATCAGCACCTGCGGTGTATCCTCCAGAAAAATTCAAAATATCATTTATCGTCTCCTCATTCTTAAGCTCGTAGATCCCTGGGTTTTTTATCGCCCCTTCAAGTTCAATCCTTCGGTTATAAGTGCTCAGCACAATTACGTCTTGATCATTCAGAACGAATTCCTGATCGGTAAAGCCTTTAGAAATAAAATCGTATAGATCAAATTCTCTAATTAATCTGCTAGACCTGTATATTTTAATATTTCTGAGTGTGCCATTGGTGGTAGGTCCACCCGCTTTATATACAGCACTAAATATGGTAGATGTGGTTGAAAGAGCATAAGTGCCAGGTTTTATTACCTCACCCAAAATATTCACCACAATTGATCTAGTATTCACTAAAGTTATGTCTAAAAAAACTGTTGGGTTGGGATAAGACAAGCCAACGTGTCTTTGACTTAATTTTTCTTTAATCAAAGCCTTAGCCGATTCGAATTGCAGACCTGCAATTGACACGGGGCCTATAAAAGGCAATTGTATTCGACCTTGCTGGTCTATTGTAAAACTATAACTATCTGTAGTCTCTCCATATAGGATAACACTCAACCCATCTCCAATTCCAAGGACATAGGTACCAGGGACGGTCATCGAGTTATAGTCCTGGAATGAAAATTCACTCTGGCGAAAAAGTTTCAGCCCAAAAATTTTCTCTTCGTCTGCTGTTAATCCGCTAGAAGAAACCTTTGATAATACCGAAAATGGATCACTGGAGGTGGAAGCCTCTATACCTCTAATTCGGTCAACTATATTAAGAGACTCCGTGTAGCTAAAGCCCCCCTCTTGTAGCAATTTAGTTACGGTTTGATAATTATATCCAAGTTTCTTAGCATTTACCCAGAAGTCATTCAATTGGCCATCCGACATTAAATATACATTTTGCCCGCTGGACTGACTAACCTGAGCATCCAAACTAGATATAGTAACTATTTGAAGGCTTAGTATTAGCGAAAGGAAGCAAGCCGCTTTCCTTCCATATCTTATTAAAAATTTCATTCGATGAGAAATTAATTGTTGTCCTGATTTCATTACAGATTCTGCGGGCTCACCCGGTTTTATGTATTCCTTGCTAGTTGTCTCTGAGAGTCGAAAATAAATAAATTAAATTTGTTGAGTTCAATTATCATGAGATTAGCGCTTCATGATATCTCCCAGAACATAAGCCCGCCTAAAAGGCCAAATATAACTACTTCTCGAAACAATCACCTGCTTTTATAAGGTGATTAAGCCCTATCTCTGCGCTAATTTCAATTCCTAAGCTTACTATTGAAATTACTACTCTTCCTTTTTTTATTTTTCTTACCACTCCAGAGTTTCCAGAAAGTGCCCCAGTTTCAACAGTGACATGATCTCCAACTATATAATCGTTATTCAGCACATCAGCTGCGGGATAATCGTTAAGAAAATTCTTAATCTCCCTGATTTCATTATCTCGTATGACAGCTGGCTTACCTAACCATCGTACATTTGAAACTATGCCCCTATCTTTAAGAACCTCAAGTCTCTCAGCATCATCTACCTTGGCAAATAAATATGAAGAAAAGACTGGCTCGACTACCTTCTTTTTTCTATCCGACCACTGCTTCAAAACTGTCCGTGTAGGGCAATACACTTGATAACCCTTAGACGCCAATCTATCGGCAGATTTCTTTTCATTCCTTGGTTTGGTATAAAAAGCGGTCCAATATGGGTCTCTTTCTCTATTCATGCCAAATCAATAGATGGTGGTTAGAATCAAAGGTCATCTTAGAGGCTTCTTCTTGCGAATAGACCAAATATTGAATCTTTTTCGGCATCAACTCTTCGGCCTTTTTAATCAGCTGAATTAGATAATGCAAATCAGGATCCCCGATTAAAATGAGGCTCACTACATCAGAATCTTTCCCCAATGCCAAATCACCTGTCAAATACACATCTTTTAAATCCCCCAGTTTTTCGATAATTTGATCTAAAACCTCTTGTAAACCCGTGTACTTTAATAGAATACTTCTTACTTCCTTAAATAAGGGATAGGATCTATTTGCCCTAAACACTTTTTTATTACCAACAAAATCAGAATTCAACATACCCGCCTCCTCAAAACGGTTAAGCTCTAAACGAACCGAATTGGTGCTCTCACTAAACTCTTCTGCCAGCCCTCTTAAATAAGCACTGGAATCTGGGTTAAGGAAGAAGCGCAAAAGTAACCTAATGCGCGTTTTAGAAGAGATGAGTGCCTCAAGCATTTAACAAAGTAGCTTCTTTTTAAACCAAAAACCCATTTGGGAAGATACAGCTTCGCCACCTGAGTCACATAATGATCCATTATTGAGTAACAAATTTACTCAAAAATATAACACCACAATGCCGTTTGAGCTTTAAAATGTTGACCAACTTCTAAATGAATACTGTTTGGTATCCTTAGGACTTTCTAAAAAACCTCAGAATATTATCAATGATATAGTCTTGTTGATCCGTTTCCATTTCAGTATGAATAGGGAAAGAAATAACTCGAGAACATAAATCTTCAGTGATTGGGAAGTCTCCTACTTTATAACCGTAATAACTGTACGCTTTTTGTAGGTGATTCGGGACAGGATAATAAATCATGGAAGGTATGCCTTTCTCCGCAAGGAATTTATTCAAGGCATCCCTGTTCTCAGCACTTTTTAGCTTTACCGTATACTGATGATATACGTGGGTAGTAAAGTCCGCAGTAAGAGGTGCTTCTATTTCGGGCACTGTTGAGAAAATATCGTTGTATCGCTTGGCTACATTCTGACGAGCAGCGCTGTAGTCATCTAAATATTTAAGCTTTACATTTAATATTGCTGCCTGAATACTATCAAGCCTTGAATTCACCCCAATAGAGTCATGATAATAACGCTCGCTCTGACCGTGATTCACAATCATTCTTAGTTTAGCAGCCAGTTCATCATCATTGGTTGTAATTGCTCCTCCATCTCCGTAAGCCCCTAAGTTTTTAGAGGGGAAAAAGGAAGTTGAACCAGCATCTCCAATGGTTCCAGCCTTAGCAACAGATCCATCTGAGAAGGTATAATCAGCACCAATTGCTTGAGCCGTGTCTTCAAAAACCTTTAGATTTCGGGCTTTCGCTATTTCCATAATTCGCTCCATATCTGCGCACTGTCCATATAAATGCACAGGAACGATAGCAACAGTCTTATCTGTGATTTTCGACTCCATATCTTCAATATTCATATTGAAGGTGTCAGGGTAAACCTCTACAAAAACAGGCTTTAAGCCCAAAAGAGCAATAACTTCTACAGTTGCAACATAAGTAAACGAAGGAACTATGACTTCAGCACCTGGCTTAAAGGCATAGGCCATCATGATTACCTGAAGCGCATCCGTACCATTAGCGCAAGGGATTACATGCTTAACCGAAAGATAATCTTCAAGGTGAGCCTGAAATTCCTTTACAATAGGGCCATTGATAAATGTAGCCGTGTCCAGGACCTTACCAATCTCCTGTTGAATTTCGTCCTTAATTGTTTGATATTGGCCTATAAGATCGGCCATTTGAATTGGCTTCATATTTTATTTTTTACTAAATGGGTGAGAAGAAAGAGGTAGTTTAGCCAATGGATGATAATCTCCAGTTAACCCAACAGGGGTAGCGTGTCTAATATTATAAACTAGCTCAATTGCTTGTCTAGTTTCTTCAACACCATAACCATTGCCAGCAAGTATCTCAGTGTACGAGGTTGTATGAAGGTCTGTAAAACCTCCACTGAATTCTAATTCATCACCTTCAACGGTAATTGATCGGAAAGTTCTTTGTCCCTTCTCAACCACCTCTTTAGGAAGTACATTCTCGTCAATTGAAAGAAACCACCTTACGTTGGCCCTGTCCAACTCTAGAAAACCCGATGCTCTGTCATGTGTATGAACGTGGATTTTATTTGATTTAACGCCACCAAAAATCCAACTTAACATGTCAAAAAAGTGAACTCCTATATTGGTTGCAATTCCACCAGACTTATCAACATCTCCTTTCCATGAGGTATAATACCAATGCCCTCTAGAGGTTAGGTATGTTAAGTCAATATCGTATATTTTGTCCTTCGGACCCTGATCAATTTTATTTTTGAGGGCAATTATACTTGGGTGTACTCTTAGTTGTAGAATATTCCAGACTCTTTTACCAGTTGTTTCTTCTACTTTACTCAGTGCGTCTATGTTCCAAGGGTTTAATACTAAAGGTTTCTCACAGATGGCGTCAGACCCCACTCTTAATGCCGTTCTAATATGAGCGTCATGTAAATAGTTAGGAGTACAGATACTCGTATAGTCAAGTTGAATACCTTTATCGTTCTTCAGCTTATAAATATGCCGATCGAACCTTTCAAACTCCACAAAAAAATCAGCATTTGGAAAATATGAATCCATAATTCCAACACTGTCAAAAGTGTCCAGAGCGGCTACTAGATTATTATTAGTTTCCTTAATTGCATTTAAATGCCTTGGAGCTATATATCCTGCTGCCCCGATAAGTGCGAAATTTTTCATATGTTTTTGGTCACTTGACCATTAGAAAGTGTGTATAATTCATTTGATTCTGGGCACTCGGCAATACCCTTTTCATTAAAATTGAGCCTATGCCCAAATTCGCTTATCCAACCGATTTGTCTTCCTGGGTTTCCAACAATAAGTGCATAGGGTAAAACCTCTTTGGTAACCACCGTTCCTGCACCGATAAAAGCGAATTGTCCTATATCATTACCACAAACAATAGTAGCATTAGCGCCTATCGAAACCCCTTTTCTAACCACAGTTCTCGAGTATTGCCCTCTTCTGTTAACGGCACTTCTTGGGTTAATAACATTAGTAAAAACCATCGAAGGGCCTAAAAAAACATCATCTTCACAGGTCACCCCAGTATAAATACTCACGTTATTCTGGACCTTCACATTATTGCCTAAAACAACCCCAGGGCTAACAACTACATTCTGACCAATATTACAATTCTTCCCGATGATACAATCAGTCATGATATGTGAAAAATGCCAAACCTTGGTGCCTTCACCTATTTGACAATTCTCATCAACTATTGCAGAATCATGTGCAAAATATTCCATATTAAATTTTATAAAAATTTCTATACCACTCAATAAACTTTCCTACTCCATCTTCTAAAGTTGTTTCGGGCTTATAATCAAAATTATCAATTAAACCCTGAACATCTGCATAGGTAGCCGAAACATCACCAGGCTGCATTGGCATAAATTCCTTTTCAGCCTCCTTACCCAAAGCTCTTTCAATTGTTCTTACAAAATCCATGAGCATAACAGGTGAATTGTTACCAATATTGTAAATCTTATAAGGCGCCTTCGATGATGCAGGATCAGGAGTTTTACCTGACCAACTTTCATTCCCTTTTGGAGGATTATCATTTACTCTAGTGATCCCTTCAACGATGTCATCGATGTAAGTGAAGTCTCTTGACATTTCTCCATTGTTGAAAACCTGAATGGGCTTTCCATCCAAAATAGACTTTGTAAATAAAAAAAGCGCCATATCGGGCCTTCCCCATGGCCCATAAACCGTGAAGAATCTTAAGCCTGTTGTTGCCAAACCGAACAAATGACTATAAGTATGGGCCATTAACTCATTGCTCTTTTTACTGGCCGCATATAGGCTTATCGGATGATCTACATTGTGACTTGTCGAAAAAGGTTGAACTTCATTTAAACCATAAACTGAAGAGCTACTCGCGTATGATAAGTGCTTCACTTTATTATGCCTACAAGCTTCCAAGATGTTTACAAAGCCTACAATATTACTGTCAACATAGGCTTTTGGATTTTCTAGACTATATCTCACCCCTGCCTGAGCGGCAAGGTGAATAACCTTATCGAAATTCTCAAGTTCAAATAAGTGATTTAAATTTTCCGCATCTTCTAGTTGACACTGGATGAAGCGATAAGATTTAAATGTAGAGCTTTGAACTAATTTATTATATTCAACTTCTTCTGGATTGATACCCGTATCTAATAACCTTCCATGCTTTAAACGAACATCATAATAATCATTAATTGAGTCTAGCCCAACCACCTCATCTCCTCTCTCAAGGAGCTTTTTGGCCAAATGAAATCCGATGAACCCAGCCGTTCCGGTAATTAGAATTTTTGCCATTTACAATCTAGCTGTAATTGTTTCTTTTGGAAGAAATGATTTAACATCATATATGACAGCATCTGGATCTACATTCTCAGGTCGCATCATAGTAAGGAATTCATTATGCGCCACAGCCAAGACGATCCCATCGTATGCCTTCATGTCGAAATTAGACTCACTAACTAAGTCTAAGCCATATTCATGCTTCACCTCTTTAGGTTCGGCCCATGGATCGAAAACGTCAACATTTACATCAAATTCTCTCAATTCCTGAATAATATCAATAACTCTAGAGTTACGAATATCTGGGCAGTTCTCTTTGAAGGTAATGCCCAAAACGAGCACTTTAGAGTCTTTGATAACTTTCCCTTTCTTCATCAAAAGCTTAACCACTTGACTACCAACATAAGGCCCAATACTATTATTCAACCTTCTACCTGCCAGCAAAATCTGTGGATAATACCCTGCTTTTTTAGCCTTTTGAGCTAGATAATAAGGATCAACTCCAATGCAATGCCCTCCAACTAAGCCTGGTCTAAACGGTAAGAAATTCCATTTTGTACCAGCAGCTTCAAGCACGTCAACCGTGTCAATACCCATCTTATTAAAGATCATTGCCAATTCATTAACGAAAGCAATGTTAATATCTCTTTGTGAGTTCTCAATTACTTTTGCGGCTTCCGCCACCTTAATTGAAGCCGCTTTGTAAGTACCAGCTGTAATTACACTCTTATAGAGTTGATCAACTGTTTCAGCTATTTCTGGCGTAGAACCAGAGGTTACTTTCAAAATTTTCTTTACCGTATGCTCTTTATCCCCAGGATTGATACGTTCGGGTGAGTAGCCACAATAAAAGTCCACATTGAATTTCAAGCCCGATTTCTTTTCCAAAACGGGAACGCAATCCTCTTCAGTAGCACCAGGGTACACCGTAGATTCATATATAACAATATCTCCTTTTTTAAGCACTTTACTCACCGTTTCTGAAGCCTTAATTAAAGGTGTCAGGTCTGGATTTTGATCATCATCAATAGGGGTTGGGACTGTGACAATAAAAATATTACAGTCCTTAATATCTTCTAGCTTATTTGTATTGAAAAGACCTAATTCGGCATCTTGCTTTACCAAAACAGAAGATAGAAGGTCATCTTCTACCTCCAATGTTCGGTCATGACCGTTATTTAATTCATCAATTCTTGGTTGATTGATATCAAAGCCAAAGACTTTATATTTCTCCGCAAAAGCTACTGCCAACGGAAGGCCAACATAGCCTAATCCAATGATTGCAATTCTATTATTCGACATGCTAAAAATTTGTTCGGCACGAAATTAGGGATTATTAAAGATTCTTCAAGTGGAATAAAAAGATTCTTCACATAATAAATCATCACATTACTTTTTAACTCATACCACCTTAGGCTATTAACCCATAAACTTTAGGCATACTTTCTTTAAAGGAGTTATCTTTGCCTTCTCAAATGAATAAGAATCAAATACTCTCACTTATAGAGAAGGAGCTTCTCTCAGAATGGCGACAAAGGTATGCGCTTAATGGCATGATCCTCTACTTGGCAAGCACCATCTTCATTTGCTATATGAGTTTTGGATTAAAGGCGGGTGCCATAGACGCTATAACCTGGAATGCGTTATTCTGGATTATATTGCTCTTTACTGCCGTAAATTCAGTAGCCAAAAGCTTTATTCAGGAATCGCGTGGAAGAGCACTTTACTATTACTCCATCGCTAGTCCAATAGAAATCATAGTTTCTAAAATTATCTACAATGCCCTTTTGTTATTGGCCTTGGCCCTAGTCGGCTTCTTCATCTATTCATTTGTGATGGAAAGGGCCAACGAAGACGGAGCTACGTTTGACTTACTCTATTTCCTAATCGCCATAGTGCTTGGTTCATTAGGCTTAGCATCGAGCCTTACCATGATTTCAGGTATTGCTTCCAAAGCAGAGAATAGTACTTCTTTAATGGCTGTTTTGAGTTTCCCCGTCATACTCCCCATTATCCTCATGGTTATCAAGCTTTCTAAAAATGCCATGGATGGACTTGACCGATCCGTAAGCACGGATGAAATTCTAATATTGGTAGCCATAAATGCCATTGTATTCTCGGTATCCTACTTGTTATTCCCTTATCTTTGGAAATCATAAAAGAAGCGTAACCATTCTGAGATAACTCTCGTCTAACCGCTTTCTTTAATTAACCAAAAAAGTTAATTGTCATGAAGAAAAACTGGTGGAAAGCCCTCGCCTTAATCTTGGTAACCTACACGCTATTGGCAGGCTTACTCATGGATGCCCCCCGCTTAAATATTCTTAACGAAACTATTCGCAATCTCCATTTTCATGTTACCATGTGGTTTGGAATGGTAATCCTGCTTACCGCATCGATGGTTTATGCGATTAAATATTTACGTTCTGGCCAAATCACCTATGATGATAAGTCTGTAGAAATGGCCAAAGCTGGAGTTTTACTTGGTAGTATGGGAATTATTACCGGAGCCGTTTGGGCAAATTATACTTGGGGAGAACCTTGGAGTGGTGACTCTAAGCAAAATGCTGCCGCTATCTGCCTTTTGATTTACTTCGCTTATTTGGTGTTGCGTAACTCAATGAAGGACGAACAGCAAAGGGCACGCGTAAGCGGTGTTTATGACATATTCGCTTATGCAGCAATGATCCCACTCCTCTTTATTTTACCAAGGCTTGACCCTAATTCGTTACACCCAGGTAATGGAGGAAACCCAGGCTTCAACGCTTACGACCTTGATAGTAAACTGAGGGTAGTTTTCTATCCTGCGGTAATTGGCTGGACATTGATGGGGGTATGGATTGCCTCATTAAAAATTAGAACTCGACAAATTGAACGCGCCCTAGAAGATTAATTGATATGAAAAAATTTCTCACCATCCTTTTCCTTTGCTTTAGCTTAGCTTCCGTAGCTCAAGAAATTACCGAAGGCAGTTATACTGATCAGACCGTTGAAATGGCCGATACAATGCGCTCAAATGGTAAAATCTATGTAGTTGTAGCTGTTATTATGATCCTTTTTGTTGGCCTAAGTGTTTACACCATTTCCGTTGATAAAAAGATAAGTAAGCTAGAGAAAGAGGTTTTCAAGGAAAAGGTTAATTCATAGCCGTTTGTGTTGTAATTTCGCACCCAAATAGAGGTTCATCCCGTTGAACCCCAAAAAACATTCGTGCTATGAAAAAATCGAGTATCATCGGAATCGTAGTGATCGCCATTGCCATCGCTATCATCATTTCTACACAAAACAGTGCTAGCTCTTATGTTTCATTTGATATCGCCAAAGAAATGGCTCAAAATGGAAGCAGCAAGAAAATTCATGTTGTAGGTGAATTAAAAAAGAACACCGTTGGCCAAGTGATTGGCGTAAACCCTAGCCCAGACAAACTTTCTGTTTCGTTTGTTATGCTAGACGACAACAACTTGGAACAAACCGTTTATTACAATGAGCCAATGCCTTCTGATTTTCTAAGGTCAGAAAAAGTGGTAGTTATCGGGTCTTACCACGATGACAGATTCATTGCTGATAAAATTCTCCTTAAATGCCCTTCTAAGTACGAAGAAACTGAACTTTAATCTGAAATAAGGTAACCAAGCATGGTACACACTGGCATAGGCAATATTGGCCACCTCCTCATTATAATCTCATTTATTACTTCATTAATGGCCGCCTTCGGGTATTTCAAAGCCACTAACAATAATGAGGTAGGCAAATCTCCTTGGATCAGCTTTAGCCGTACTGCCTTTATCATCCATGGCTTTTCGGTTGTTGGTGTGGTCGTTACCCTATATACCATTATATATAATAATTATTTCGAGTACCATTATGCATGGAGCCATGCATCAGAAAATCTCCCTCCCTATTATATGATCGCCTCCTTTTGGGAAGGTCAGGAAGGAAGTTTTATGCTTTGGTTATTTTGGAATGCGCTTTTGGGCTTCATCATTATCAAAACCAACCGTAAATGGGAAGCTCCAGTAATGACGGTTTTTGCGGTAGTTCAGGCATTCTTGGCTTCAATGATATTAGGGGTAGTAATTGGTGATTTGAAAATCGGAAGCTCCCCATTCTTACTATTAAGAGAGGTGCTTAACGATCCAATTTTCTTAATCAATCCAGATTTTATTCCTGCAGACGGAACAGGCTTGAACCCTCTATTGCAGAACTACTGGATGGTGATTCACCCTCCAATGACATTCTTAGGCTTTGCCTGTTCGTTAATTCCATTCTCTTATTGTATTGCAGGTCTTTGGACGGGTAAGGTGAAGGAGTGGGTAAGACCCGCTTTGCCTTGGACGATTTTTGGTACAATGATATTGGGCACTGCCATTATTATGGGAGGCTATTGGGCTTATGAAACCCTAAACTTTGGTGGCTATTGGAACTGGGACCCCGTTGAAAATGCAGTTTATGTGCCTTGGCTAATTATGGTAGCCAGTATTCATACCATGATCACTTTCAAGAAAAGTGCAACAGCACTGAAGACATCGATTATTCTAGTGATCACCTCTTTTATACTTATTCTTTATTCTACCTTTTTAACAAGAAGTGGAATTTTAGGAAATGCCTCGGTTCATTCGTTTACTGACTTAGGCCTTTCAGGACAGCTGTTGATCTACTTAATGTTCTTCCTCATTATCTCCATCATATTTGCAGCTAGGGTTTGGAAGCAAATTCCTTCTTCAGAAAAAGAAGCATCAACTTATTCCAGAGAGTTCTGGGTGTTTATAGGGGCATTAACATTGTCTCTCATGGCATTTCAAGTATTGATTCCAACCTCATTCCCTGTATTCAATGCGGTCATAGAATTGTTTGGTGGGATTTCTACCCTTGCCCAACCAGCCAATCAAATTGAATTCTACTCCAATAGTCAAGTATGGTTTGCCATTGCTGTAGCCCTGCTGAGTGGTACTGGCCAATTCTTCTTTTGGAAGAAAATGGATAAGCAAAAACTTATTGCTTCGCTTACTTCCCCAATTTTGATATCACTATTATTGAGTGCTGTTATCTTCATTGTGGCAAATATTTATGACCCTGTATATATTCTCGTACTCGTTGCTGGAATGTATTCAATTGTAGCCAACTCAAAAATCCTGTTAGAATTACTAAAAAGTAAGAGTTTTAAGTTGGTAGGAGGCTCGGTAGCCCACATTGGTATCGCCATGATGTTGATTGGAATTATGTTTTCAGAAGGTTACTCTGAAGCTATTTCTCGAAACACACTTATCATAAGCAAAGAATGGACGGATGACCAAAACCAAACTAATATCCCCCTTTTCTTAAATGAGCCAAGCTTTATGGATAAGTATGAAATTACTTACCGTAATGAGCTCATGAAGGTCAATGACATTCCAGGTTATGTTAAGAAATCTAATCTCAATAATACAGAAGACCCTTACTATAAGGTCATCAAACAAACTGTTGTTATTGATGGTGCAACCTATGCCCAAGCTGGTGATACGGTTTATGTTCAAAGTCCAGAGAACTTCTATTACCAAACAGATTATAAGGACTTAGAAACAGGAAAAGAGTTTACACTTTACCCTAGAATTCAAGTCAACCCTCAAATGGGTGATGTAATTTCTCCTGACATTAAAAAGTTATGGGGTAGAGATATCTACTCTTTCGTTTCAGTTAAGCCGTACTCCGAAGAAGATATTGAATGGAGTGAAAAAGTAGATATCGAGGTAAAAGTAGGAGAGCGTTTTTTCGTAAACGACTACGTAGCCGACTTCAATGGTTTGGAAAAACTTGACCGCATGAGTTTTGTAGATCTTGGACCAGAAGATGTTGCTGTAAGGGCCAATATTACTGTTTATGCTGAAGATAATATTAAGTATTTGGCTCAACCCGTTTTCATTATTCAAAATGGGCAAGTCGGAAAACAGCCTGATGTAATTAAGGAGATCGCTTCAAAGATTTCAGTAGAGAGTATTAATCCTGATACGGGTTCTGTGACCTTAGGCTTAACCACCACCCAAAAGGATTTCATTATTATGAAAGCCCTTGAAAAGCCACACATCAATATACTGTGGATAGGTACTTTGGTGATGATTGCAGGCTTTATTATAGCCGTTAGAAGACGCTATATTGAGTTCATGCAAATGAGAGACAAGGGGATTGAGTAAAGCCGCCATATTCTGGTGTTTTTACCTCTCTTCTAATCAAAGGTTTTAAAATGTTGAAAAATGCCTAATTTGAATTCACTAAAATTTTAGGCTATGAATTCACGCAGGTCATTTATCCAAAAATCCTTTTTAACCGCAGGAAGTCTTTCTCTTTCCTCATTTTTTAACAAATCCGTTGCCGAAGATGTGAGTCAAGCAATGGTGGAAATAAATCAGCTTTCTCCTGAGGCCGCAGCCCAAGACGAGGAGCTCTGGACAAGGATTCAGCAGGCCTATACCACTTCCCCCAATATTATTAACCTTAATAATGGCGGAGTAAGCCCACAGCCAAAAGTGGTGCAAGATGCTGTCATTCGCTATTACCAATACGCCAACGAAGCGCCTTCCTATTACATGTGGAGAATTCTTGATCAGGGCCGTGAACCTGTTAGAGATAAACTGGCAGCACTTGCAGGTTGTTCTCCAGATGAACTAGCCATCAACCGAAATACCACCGAAGCCATCAATACGGTAATATTTGGAATGAACTTGAAAAAGGGAGACGAAGTAATTCTGACCAAATATGATTACCCAAACATGATGAATGCTTGGAGGCAGCGTGAAAAACGCGATGGAATAAAATTGGTTTGGCTCGATTTAGATTTGCCCAATGAAAACGATGACGTTATTGTAAAACAGTTTACAGATGCGGTAACGCCACGAACACGCGTTTTTCATATCACCCATATGATCAACTGGACTGGCCAAATTATGCCCGCTAAGAAGCTTTGTGCTGAAGCCCGAAAAAGAGGAATTGACTCTGTGGTAGACGGAGCTCACACTTTCGCTCATCTAGATTTTAAAATTTCAGATCTGGGGTGCGATTATTTCGGAACCAGCCTTCATAAATGGCTTTGCGCACCCTTCGGAACTGGAATGCTTTACATTAGAAAAGAAAAGATCAAAGACATTTGGCCGCTTTTGGCTTCGCCCGAAGACCAAGAAACCAACATACGCAAGTTCGAAAATATTGGCACACGATCTTTTGCCACAGAACAAGCCATTGGTGGGGCGCTCAACTTTCATAACGCAATTGGCCAAAAGCGAAAAGGAGCTAGGTTAGAATACTTGAAGCAATATTGGGCCAAGGAGGTTATTCAACATAAAAACATCATTCCATATACTTCTCTAAAACCGGAATTTAGTAGAGCCCTCTGTAACTTTGGTGTGGCGGGAATGACAGCAGGAGAAGTACACAACAGGCTTTTTAACGAATACAAAATACATACGAGCCCTGTGCAATGGGAAAAGGTAAATGGACCTAGAATCACGCCTCATGTGTATACTACGAAGTATGATTTAGATCGTTTGGTGGAGGCCATGCTCAAAATTGCAGAGACACCAAAGTAAACTTATTGCAGACAAGAACAGCTCTTTCGATATCAACCTATTCCATTCGTTTTTCTAACTTCGAACCATGAGTTATCAAATTGGCATTATAGGTACAGGAAATGTTGCTTGGCACTTGGCCAGAGCATTTGAAAATGCTGGACATATAATTACTGATGTCTATAATCGAGATGTAAGCAAGGCCAAACACTTTGCTTTGGACTTTTTTAATGCTCAACCCACCAATAAGCTTAATTTTGATAATAGCAGTGCACAGATATTTATTTTGGCCGTTTCGGATGATGCAATAGCTGAAATTGCTCCTGAAATTACACTTCCAGAAAATGCCATTTTAGCGCATACCTCAGGATCCGTAGCAATGAGTGCATTGGGTTATGCACCAACTGAAAACCAAGGGGTCTTTTATCCGCTTCAAACCTTTAGTAAAGGCAAAGCGGTTGACTTTTCAGAGATTCCAATTGGCATTGAGGCAGAAAACAAAATGACGGAAAACGCTCTGGACAGTTTGGCTAAAAGCATTAGCAACAAAGTACAGTTAATGGATAGCCGAGACAGAAGAACGATTCACTTGGCGGCCGTTTTTGCCTGTAACTTTACAAACCATCTGTTTACGATTTCAAAAGGTATTTTGGAAAATAGAAACCTAAATTTCGGTTTACTTGAGCCTTTAATCATTGAAACACTCAGCAAGTCGCTTGAAATAGGCCCAAATAATGCTCAAACTGGACCAGCCAAAAGAGGCGATTTTGAAACCTTGGATAATCACTTCCAAACCCTTTCGAGCAATCCAGACATTGCAGAAATCTACAGGTCTATCTCCCAGAATATTATTGATTTTTACTCTGAGGAATAAATCCCCTTGTAATCACAACAAACATTCTACCCTCTAGTAGATGAAGTTTCCAAACTTAGAGTCTATGGTAAGCTTCTTTGTTTCTGAACTTTCTACCCTGCCTACAATTTGAGCATCGATATTAAATCCTTTTGAAATAGAGATAATTTCTTCAGCAAATTCTTCATCAATATAAACCTCCATTCTGTGGCCCATATTGAAAACCTTGTACATTTCCTTCCAACTTGTTCCGCTTTCTTCCTGAATCATTTTGAACAAAGGAGGAAGTTCAAAAAGGTTGTCTTTCACAATATGAACACCATTAACAAAGTGAAGTACTTTGGTTTGAGCGCCTCCGCTACAGTGAATCAATCCACCAATTTGATTTCGGAATTTCTTCAGAATCTCAACCATCACTGGTGCATAAGTCCTAGTAGGCGATAAAACCAGTTTACCAGCATCCAATGGACTTCCTTCTACAGCATCAGTCAATTGATATTTGCCTGAATACACCAAATCAGCAGGCACTGCGTGGTCGTAGCTCTCTGGGAATTTAGTGGCTAAGTCCTTATGGAACACATCGTGCCGAGCAGAAGTAAGCCCATTTGAGCCCATTCCACCATTGTACTCACTTTCGTAGGTAGCTTGACCATAAGAGGCCAAACCAACAATTACCTGGCCCGGCTTAATCTTTTCATTGGTCACCACATCCTCCCTTTTCATTCGGGCAATTACAGTGCTATCTACCACTACGGTTCTTACCAAATCACCCAAGTCTGCGGTTTCGCCTCCAGTGCTGATAATATTCACGCCATTATCTCTCAGCATTTGAAGCACTTCTTCCGTGCCATTGATCAGCTCAGCAATGACTTCACCTGGAATCAGATTTTTATTTCTACCAATAGTTGAAGAAAGGAGAATATTATCAGTGGCACCAACACAAAGCAAATCATCAATATTCATAATGATGGCATCTTGAGCAATGCCACGCCATACTGAAAGGTCACCAGTTTCTTTCCAATACATATAAGCCAAAGCAGACTTTGTGCCCGCACCATCGGCATGCATAATATTACAAAACGCATCGTCATTGCCCATAAAATCAGGAACAACCTTGCAAAAGGCAGTAGGAAAAACCCCTTTGTCCAAGTTCTTGATTGCGTTGTGAACATCTTCTTTTGAAGCTGAAACGCCTCTTTGCATGTACCGGTCGCTCATATCTGATAATTTAAGATCACAAAAATAAAAAAACCCCGTATGACGGGGCTCTTTTTTCAAGTTTTTAATCTGCTTAAAAATTCAATACGTCTTAATTACCATTATATTCTATCACTTTGAACTCCGTTCTACGGTTTTGCTGATGTTGATCTTCGGTACAATCTGCATCATTAACGCATCCATTTATCAATTGCGATTCGCCATAACCCTTGGCCACAAGTCGGCTTTGAGAAATTCCATTTAAAATCAAATAACGAACTGCTGCTTGTGCCCTTCTTTCTGACAAATCTAAATTTGGAGCATCCTCACCACGTGAATCGGTGTGTGAACTTAATTCGATTTTAATATTCGGGTTATCATTTAAAAGTTCCACGAGTTTATCCAGCTCTATTGCTGCATCAGGCCTAATTTCAGCCTTATCTAAATCATAATAAATATTCTCTAGCACAATTGTCTTATCAAGAATAATAGGATCAAGAGTTAAAGAGGATTCAAACTTTTTTGTGGTAAATCGCTCTATCAAATCTTCTTGTCTCACCGCTTCCCCAACAGTTGAAAAGTCTCGTCTTTTTGCAAAGAAGTTCGCTTTTTCACCCAGTAAAATATATTCCCTTTCAGGATCCACTACGAATTGAAAAACTCCACCACGACCGGTGACTTGATCGTCAACAACTTGATTATCAGTGCTCATCAGCTTTACTCGCACATCTGCTAAAATGCTTTGTGTGCTATCTTCATTCAGCTGGTAGGTAACTCCTGACAGTACGTATTCAATTTGCTTCAAGTCCGATGAATTGTCTATGAAAGTATAAATATCATCATCTCCTTTTCCGCCTGGGCGGTTAGAGCTGAAAAATCCTTCAAAAGGAAAATCAGAATAAACTAGGCCAAAATCATCATAAGATGAATTGATAGAAGGCCCCATGTTTTGAATAGTTATATTTCCGCCTTCATTAATGCCCACAAAAACATCGAGCATACCAAAACCAGCATGTCCAGTTGAAGAAAAGTAAAGCTTGTTATCTGGCGAAACATAAGGAAACATTTCATCTTCAGGCGTATTAATTGTTGGCCCCATGTTTTGAACATCTCCCCAACGCCCCCTGTCATTCAATCTCGTTCTATATATATCTGAGCCACCCAAACCTCCTGGGCGGTCAGAAGCAAAGTAAATGGTCTTTCCATCGCCACTAAAAGTAGGGCTAGTGTCCCACGAGTCTGGGCTGTTAATAGGCATAATTTGTGGCTTCGTCCATTCTCCATTTCTCTTCGTAGAAATGAAGAGATCTATGTTAAATCGCCCTCGTTTATCAGCTGAATTCCCTTTTGCAAAAACCACTGAATTCCCATCAGGGGAAAAGGCAATGGAGCCTTCATTTATTTCTTCATCATTGAATAGATCCGAAAGCTTTTCAATGGAAGACGCATCCATATTTAAACCATTACTCTGAATCTTATAGAGATCCGTAAACGGAATTCCATAGCGTTCAAATTTTGCTTGCTCTCTACCCGTGGCAAAATAAAGCTCATTGTTGAAAAAATAAGGACTGTATTCTGCATTTTCAGTATTAATACCTTCCGCATTCTTGATATCAATATTTCGAACATTCAACCCAATACTGTCCAGCTTATCTAGGTTCTTCAATTCATTTTTAGCGCGATCTACAAAACTTTCTACGGTAGCGTATTGGAGGTAATTCTGTAGCACATTCTTAGCATCGTTGTATCGCTCAGACGCCTTTAAAGCTTGGGCATAGTGTAACTCCATTTCATCATCAGCAAAGCCCCCTTCTATGGCCTTCGCGTAATAATCTGTTGCCTCAAAAATCCTGTTTGTTTTGCGGTATGATTCCGCCACGTAATAATTATAGACTGGTGACTCAGGATCGTCTTCCAGTTCCTTTTTATAATCTTCGATTGCTAGGTTGTAGTTAGCATTCTCATAACTCTTCTTAATCTTGACCTCCTTCGTCTTCTCTATTTCCTCCTCCACTCCGTTAGTCAAACTACCAACGCTGTCAGATTGGGTATTTGAAGGCTGGTTACCTTTTGTCGAAGTGCTGGGAGTATCCACTCCAAGAAAGTTTTGGGAAGATTTACAGCCCACCAAAAGGGCCAATATAAGAATACCAGTAATTTGAATCCTATTCCTCATCGATTGTAAATTAGCGAAATAAGCTGAATGCTAATACTCTATACGCTTAGAGCCTGCTTAAAGTATCTGTTCAACCAAGTTTTACCCGCTTCAACGCACCAATTATTATCAAGTTGACTTTTTGTTTGAATTGTGTTGTCGAAGAAAAGTGTTTGTGAAGAAATTCGGCCATTTTCAACCTCGGTTTTGATTTGGCTTAACGGCACCAATTCTACTTCATTATTGATTAAAAAAGCAATGTTGGTACGTTGAAAAAAGTCAATACCTAAGTCTGATGAAAGCTGCTGCACAAACCTCACCTGCGTATCGATAGAACAGCCGCTGGCCATATTGAAAGATTCGTCTGTACTAATGATGAGGAAGTAATCATGCTTGATAATTCCCGAAGCCATTAAATCATTACCATGGGCCGCCCATTGATTTAGGAAAGCATCAAGCTGACTTAAACACTTTTCTTTGTCTGAGGCAGTCAGTTTCCTATTGGCCTGATATACCCAGGTTCTAGAGTTGTCGCTAAGGTTATTGAAATCGGCTAGCATACGTTTTTTAAAATTGTTGGTAGACTGTAGTTGAACTTCAATCTGTAAAGAATAATTCCTTAATGGCAATCAGACATTATAGCCCTTCATTTTTAGCGATCAGTTCAGCCAAATCCATTACTACCACGCTCTCTTCTTTGTTCTTACTTTTCACACCGTCACGCATCATTGTCATGCAGAAAGGACAAGCCGAAGCAACGATACTGGCACCTGTTTCAATGGCCTCCTCGGTTCTTTCAACATTCACCTCTTTGTTACCTGGTTCCGCATCTTTAAACATTTGAGCACCACCAGCACCACAGCAAAGACCTTTCGTTTTGCAGCGTTTCATTTCAATTAATTCGGCATCAAGTGCTGCTAGAACCTCCCTAGGAGCCTCGTAAATATTGTTCGCCCTACCCAAATAGCAAGAGTCGTGATAAGTGATCTTCTTACCTTTGAATTCTCCACCACCTTTCAAGCCAACTTTACCTTCATTAATTAATTGCTGAAGATAAGTAGAGTGGTGAATCACTTCGTAATTACCTCCTAGCTCTGGATATTCATTCTTAATGGTATTGAAACAATGCGGACAAGCCGTTACGATCTTCTTTACATTGTAAGTATCCAAAACTTGAATATTGGAAACTGCCTGCATTTGAAACAAAAACTCGTTTCCAGCTCTTCTGGCAGGATCGCCTGTACAGGTTTCCTCTGGGCCTAAAACGGCAAAAGAGATTCCCACTTTGTTCAGTATTTTAACAAAGGCTTGGGTTACTTTTTTATATCTGTCATCAAAAGAACCAGCACATCCTACCCAAAAAAGTATTTCAGGAGATTCGCCTTTGGCGGCCAAATCGGCCATTACGGGTACATTATTCAAATTATCACTCATGATTTCTTTCTCTCTTAAGATTTAGACTCCATTTCTTTCGCCCAATTAAACCTGTCTGTAGGTGGAAATTTCCATGGGGCAAAATTGGTTTCCACGTTTTGGAACATGCTATTCCATGAAGCAGGTGACCCTGATTCTTCCATGGCTACGTACCTTCTCATTTGTAAAATAATAGCCAGTGGGTCAATATTTACTGGACAGGCCTCTACGCATGCATTACAGCTGGTGCATGCATTAATTTCTTCTTTGGTGATGAAGTCGCCCAAAAGCGATTTCCCATCTTCTAACCCTTTACCTCCTTTGGCCAAGCTAGCGCCTACTTCTTCAGCCCTATCACGCGTGTCCATCATGATTTTTCGAGGAGAAAGTTTCTTACCAGTCATATTCGCTGGGCAGTTATCAGTACATCGGCCACATTCTGTGCAAGAATAGGCATTCATGATGTTCACCCAACTCAAATCGTTTACATCCTTCGCTCCAAATCGAGCAATCTCAGCTGGTGGTTCGTTGGCATTTTCGGTAGGCATGCCCAACATCATTTTCACTTCGTTGGTTACCTCAGCCATATTCTCCATTTGCCCTTTAGGGTTTAGGTTAGAATACCATGTGTTTGGAAAGGCCAAAGCGATATGCAAATGCTTAGAATAGGTAACGTACACGGCAAAACCTAAAATTCCAAGAATATGGAACCACCAAGCAAACCGCTCTATAAAGATCAAAGTAGATAGCTGCATCCCCTCGAAAATCGGCACTAGAAAGCCACTAAAGAAGAATGTTCCCGTTTGGGCATAATGTTCATCCTGACCTTGAATAAGCGTATCTGTTGCATTCATGGTAAGAATGGCAAACATCAAAACGATTTCAATCACCAAAATAAGGTTGGCATCTAGGGTCGGCCACTTCTTCATTTCATTGCCTTGAAAGCGCTTAACCTTGACTACGTTTCTTCTAATGAGAAACATAACGCATGAAAACATTACCCCAACGGCTAGAAACTCGAAGACATTGATGAGTACGGTATAGAAACCTCCCAAAAACGGAGCAAATATTCTGTGTGTTCCTGCAATTCCGTCAATTACAAATTCAAGTACCTCAAGATTGATGACTAAGAAGCCCACATAAATCAACATGTGTAAAAAAGCTGGCACAATGCGCTTGAACATTTTCTTCTGACCCAAGGCCACCAATAACATTGTTTTCCATCTTTCGGGGCTAGCGGTTCTTCCAGAAGCTTTTCCTAGAAAAATATTTTTCCTAATTCGGCTAATGCGCTTGTACAGAAAATATGCTGCCACAGCCACTACAATCAAGAAAACGATTTGAGATATATACTGCATAGGTTAGGGCTTCAAGGGTTAATAAGTATTCAGACCTGAAATTATTAAAAATGTTTTGTACGGGTGAACTTTTTGTATACTTTTGTGCCTCCAATTGAGGGTGCTGTAGCTCAGTTGGTAGAGCATCGGACTGAAAATCCGTGAGTCGGTGGTTCGAATCCACTCAGCACCACGTTGAAAAAGCCTTCCAGAAATGGGAGGCTTTATTTTTTGCTCTTCAGCCAAGAACTGGTTCATCTCGCAGTGCATAAACAAATATACATAATGAAGTGAAAAATAGTATGCATGCATACTATTTTTTAAGCTTCATCAATTCTTTTTCAGTCATAAAGCGCCATTTGCCACGTGGTAAGTCCTTTTTAGTCAACTCACCATACACGACTCGGTCAAGTTTTTCCACCTTATAGCCTAGGTGCTCAAAGATTCTACGGACAATTCTATTCTTTCCCATGTGAATTTCGATTCCCAAAACGGTCCCGTCTGGGCTAGTCACTGCCAAGTCATCTACGGGAGCAAGGCCGTCTTCTAAGGTTACTCCGGCTTTGATTTTCTCGAAATCCTCCTCCTCAATCGGCTTGTCTAAAGTGACCTGATAAATCTTTTTCACTTTGTGCGATGGATGCGTCAGCTTTTTAGCCAAATCTCCATCATTAGTAAAAATCAACAAACCTGTAGTGGCTCGGTCTAACCTTCCTACAGGAAAGATTTGTTCTTCACAAGCATTTTTAATCAGATCCATCACTGTTCTCCTACCTTCAGGATCACTTGTAGTACTGATAAAATCCTTGGGCTTATTGAGTACTAGGTAGACCAGCTTCTCTCTTTTTAAGACATTGCCTTCGTAAGAGACCTTATCGGTGGGCTTTACTTTGTAACCCATTTCGGTAACTACTTCTCCGTTCACTTTAATTTCACCCGCCTCAATAAGCTTGTCAGCATCGCGTCTAGAACATACACCTGAGTTAGAGATGTAGCGGTTAAGCCTTATTTCACTTGCGTTAGCCCTTCCCATTTGCACGAGTTCGCGATCGTAGGTGGGTGGAGTTTTTGGAGTGTTTTTAACCTTATTGAAAAAAGGTTTTTTTGGTTTGAATTTCTTTGCCATAATGATGCAGTATCTCTACTGGAATATAGGCAAAGGTACGAAAAGCTTATCTATGAACCTTCTTCTGTGGGTTGGCCTATTTCGTTTTCTTCTGTGGCAAAGTCTTTTGGGGTGGGTAAGTCTTTAAGGCTATTGATACCAAAATAGTCCATGAACTTTTCAGAAGTTCCGTAAATTAGCGGTCTCCCCACGTTTTCAGATTTACCTTTAATCTCAACCAGCTCCTTTTCCAATAATTTCTGAACAGCATAATCGCAGTTTACGCCCCGGATTTGCTCCATTTCGGATTTGGTAACAGGTTGTTTATAAGCAATAATTGAAAGGGTTTCTAAAGCGGAGGTAGAAAGTCTTTTTTTTGATTGTTGTTTGAGTAAAATACCAATACTAGCTTGGTAAGCAGGCTTGGTAAGAAAATGATACCCCCCTCCACTTTTGAATATAGTAAAGGGGTACTCATCGCCTGAATACTTCTCCTCGATCTTACTAATAGCATCCAGAATATCTTGCTCTGGTACATCCGCCTCAAACATTTCACTCAAACAGGATTTGAGTTCAGCTACTTTAATTGGTTTCTCAGAGCAAAAAACGAGGGCTTCAATATGGTTTCCGAGAAAATCCACTAACTCTTTTGAGCCAATTTGGCTTCAATAGAGTGCATGGTATGGGGTACTGCTTTCAGCCTTTCTTTTGAAATAAGTTTACCAGTATCAACACATATTCCATAGGTACCATTCTTAATTCTAATCAAGGCATTCTCTAAGTTGCTGATGAATTTCTGCTGTCTGGCAGCCAACTGATTAAGATTTTCCTTTTCTAGTGTATCAGCTCCATCTTCCAAAACTTTGGTAGAGTTGTTGGTGATATCTGTGCCTGTATCTCCTCCTTTAGAAATACTTCTTTTCAATTCATTGAATTCACTTTTAGCCTTTTCCAACTTGTCATTGATGAGCGCCTCAAATTCCTTTAATTCACTGTCAGAATATCTTGTTCTTTCTCCTTGGCTCATAATTAGTTTTATTTAAATGTAGTGGTATAAAAGTCGCACTAAAATAGCCGACCTCAAAGAGAACGCAAAGGCTTTCAATTAATTTTTAAGAGGACAGTGCAATGACATTATGGTTTTTCATTACAAAAAATGACAAAGCCCCCTCAGCCCTAGAAAACATAGTCTCATGATAAAACTCCTAGTGCAACCAATATGTCATTGCTTATCTATTTGTTTCATTATTACGTGTTTAAGGACTGCATCCTTTTCATAATCGAAAAGCTATCAATTTGCACCCTATACTTCATTCTGAGGTATCGATTAATCACTTCGATCTTTCTACCCTTTTTTAGGTTAAAATCGATTGCATTATTTATTAAACAATTCATTTAGTTGGGTATTAGATGGTTCTGAAAATAGTCTCTCCTAATATAACAATTCCTCACGCATATTCCCTAACAGAGCAATGCAACTTTCATCATAAGCAGCAAATTGTATCTATTACATATCAAAATTAGAGGCGAGTACCTATTGCTACCGTTTCCTTCTTGAGGGTTACTTTTCCTGAGGGTTCTATAATTTCAAACAGAATCAGATAATAACCCGCACGTACTTTTTTACCTATGTTGTTTGTTCCATCCCAGCGAAAAAAACCCGAGGTGCCTACTATCGAACTCTGTGTAAGGTTTTTAACTAGGTTCCCATTTGAATCGTAAATTGAAACTGTTATTACGTTCCCAGTATTATCAAATTCATAGTTAATAGTCGTAAAACTAGCGCTTCCTATCACATCTGGAGCAAATGCTTTTGGCTCTATATTGAGGGCAGCCATACTTGTAGGCTGGCTTTGTGCTTGAGAATTTAGATAGCCGGGGGTAGCATAACCAAACTGACTCGAAGCCGACTGCCAATTATTAGCATCATTTGATAGCCCAGAAAAACGAATTCTCTCAAGCGAAACACCGTCTACTGAACTCAACAGGGGAGAATGATAATCTTCATCATATTCCACTTCATCAATCACAACAGCATCACTATTAATAAGCCGAACCATTCCAGCGTCAGAAGGCAAGCTTGGTAAGGCATCCATTTTTAGTATCGTGGAAAGTTTTGTTTTTGCGTATTGATTCTTCAAAATATCACCATCTGTTGTAATGGTTTTATAACCAGAAGGAGCAATTATAATATTCTCTGTAGAGATTAATCTCTCATTTGTTTTACCCTCTATTCTCCAGCTTTTAAGATTAATGTATTTGTTCGATTGATTGCAGATCTCGACAAATCTCACACCCCCTGTTTTAGGGTTGAAAAGAATTTCATTGATCACAATATCCAAAGGTTCGGCTTGCACGGCTATCACTACAGTTGCTTGTCTGGCATTGGCCAAAATAAGATTACCACTGCAATCAGTAATGTTATCCACCGTGATTTGATAAGCTGTGTTCGACACAAGAGCACTACTTAAGTTCAAGGTGGCTGATTTAGCATCGGATGCGACACTGATGCTCGAAACAGAAATTCCTTCCGAAATGGAAATATTATTTCCTATCAATGAAGACACCGCTAATTTTTCATTGAACAATAACTGAATCTGATTGACATTTAATGCGACTGCTTTAACCAATTCAGGCCCAGCCAAATCTGGATTAATTCCATTGACAGAGTTACGCGCCCCTGGTGTCCCTCCTGCCATTGCGTCTGAGGCTTTCCAATTCGGCTGCTCAACACAAGCATAGTTAAGGTCAATAAGCTCTAGACTAAAACCTCCATTTGCTTTTGAAGAAGAGCGATACCAAGCCGAAGAATAATCCACACTATGAATTATTTGATCACCCAGCTTGAGCGAAACATTATCGCCACTTGTATTTAAGCTTGGCCAGCTCGCTACCCCCAAAACATTACCGTAGGGTTCGATTTCGCCCTTATCGGAATTAGCTGTAAGGATTGAAAATTCAGATGGATTAAGGTTGAAGTTACCCAATTTGGTTGAGCTTGAACCATCAGAAAGTGTTAAACCTGCCAAAGAAATTATTTTAGAGGAAGCATTAAAAACCTCTATATATTCCACTACGGGCAAGCCCTGCGAAGGAGCTGGGTTGGCCATAATCTCAGTGATAATAAGTTCTTGATATGACGGAATGGCTCCCAATGAAAAGTTCTTGGTTACGGTTGAAATCATATTTCCTTCGCAATCGCTGAGGCCAGATAGTGTAATAGAATACGCTGTTCCTCGCTCGAAGGCGCTAGATAAATTCACCAAAATTACTTGCCCAAAGTCATCAAGAATTTCAATACTAGAAACCTGAAGCCCACCAGACAAGTTTAAGTTCGAAGTCAAGATTGAAGACGTATTCATGGCTTCATTAAAAGTAATTTTCAGCTGTGTTTCTGATTCCGTAGAAAGCGAGGTTACTAATGGAACCGTAGTGTCTGGCGTGGTGTCAAAAACTGAATTCTGAATACCTGGCGTTCCGCCATTCGCACTATTTGAAGCAATCCAATTACTCTTATCGAAACAAGTAGCCAAAGGATTGATCATCTCCATGCTATAGCCTCCATTATCCTTGGCATCGGACTGATAATAACTGCGGTCATAAGCCACTTCAAAAATGATATTTCCATTAGCATCTTTGAGTTTCGCCTCATCTTCAATCGTCAAAGTTGGAAATGAGTTTACGCCCAAAACATCACCATAAACAGCCAAAGTTGCGGTGGCTGAATTGCTTGATAAAATCAAATATGTATCTGGTAATATGTTCTTCTTTGTCAGTTTATAATCCCCGTCATTATTACCAAAAAAGAGACCTTCCAAATCAATAATTCGTCCTGAATTGTTATAAATTTCAACATACTCTACCTCTAGCGAGCCTTTACTTGGCGTTGGAGTGGCCATAATCTCGGTGATAATAAGTTCTTGATATGACGGAACGGCTCCCAATGAAAAGTTCTTGGTTACGGTTGAAATCATATTTCCTTCGCAATCGCTGAGGCCAGATAGTGTAATAGAATACGCTGTTCCTCGCTCGAAGGCGCTAGATAAATTCACTAAAATTACTTGCCCAAAGTCATCAA
>NZ_JAXMOQ010000006.1:0-327643 GCF_034669765.1 Roseivirga sp. | reverse complement strand
GATTAAAATCGGAATCAAAAATAATTAATGATCTTTTGTTAAGGTTTAAATAAGGGGTCGGGGTTCGCTCCGAAGCTTCGGAGCCTCAGCGCCCACCAAAAGGCAGTCATTTATGGCTGCCTTTTTTAGTGTTTATGCACTACGTATATATTCTATATTCGCGCTAAGTAAGAGTGCTCTCTTTTGTTCCGATTCAAAAAGAAGAACGAGTTGAATGTGCTCTAAAACTTTAAAATCTGACCCTCATAAGAAATATTAAAGCCTTTGTCGCGTACCAATTTTGATTCATTGCTATCACTGAAGTTCATGGGGTTGGTGTGGTTAAAATGAATAAAGTGAACTTTGGCCCTGTCTTCGTCAGAGAGTTTGCCAAATAATCCCATGCTTTCTTCCACAAACGGGTGTGGTATTTCGCTCATGTCGCGCCCTTGTATTTCGCCATTTTTAAAGAATGAGGCGTCAAGTAGCGCTATGTCACTTTTACGAATTACTTCAATGATATCTTGATTCCATTTACTCCATTTATCAATGTCTGGAATAAAGATGATAGACTTATCCTTGATTTTAATTTCGTAACCAACGGTTTCTGAAAACTCATCGCGGTGTGGAACGATGAAAGGCGTAACAGAAATACTATTGTTCAGCTGAATGGCGATGCTGTCTTGCTGAGGCTTGATTTCGATATTCTTTAAATCGACCAACTGACTCCAAGGGCCATTTTCTTCCAAGAATGTCTTCATTTTAGGCATGGCATACACAGGAACACCCGAAGTCCCCATTACCTCTCGTCCCAAATGAATAAGTCCAGTATAATGACCAATATGTGCATGGGTTAAGAATATTCCATCCAAAGGGTAATGATTGGTTTCTGAAACATCATCTAACATTTGCAACTGGAGTTTAAAGTCAGGAGTAGCCTCGAAAAGCCATCTTTGTTTTGTAGTAGGATCAACGAGGCCAAGTGCTACTGTATTCTTTGGTCGGGCGCTTCTCTCTTTAATTAATTCCCATTCTTCCTGTTGACCCGCCTGAGGGTAACCAGCATCTTGTGCAACGCCCAAAACTACAATGAAAGGAGCTTCGGTAGGAATTTCTCTTTGAATATTCGTTTCGCTACATGCGGTGAATAAAAATAAAAAAAGAGCCAAAAGAGGCTCAATTTTGATGGTTGAATTTGGTGCTATTTTCATGGCTTAGCTTCCACAGCCTACACAATCAATAGACGAATCCATAGGTTTTACCCCTTTCAGTTTCATCGTTAAATTGTGTATTTGATCTTTAATGTCCATGTCTTTAAACATGTCTCCAGTAAGTTGCGCAGTGAGTGCTTGAATTTCTTGTTCGAGGGTTTCTGTCGTCATTTCCATTGTTCAATATTACTTAGGGTGTATGAATATAGGGCATATCTGAATAAAAACAAAAAAGTGTACCTTGAATGTAACCTTTCTAAAAAGCTTAGGTTTCCCCCATTGAATTCTTAAAACAGACTATTGGACTCTCTCTCTGACAACGCGTTGATGCTACAAGTAAAAGAAGGACAGCTCGATAAACTCGGGTTGTTGTTCGAACGATATCATAAAAGCCTTTATGGTTTTTTCTATCGCTTAACTATTGACCGTGAGGTGAGTGAGGATCTTGTGCAAAATGTGTTTCTACGGATGATGAAATACAAACACACCTACAAAGGAGACGGCCAGTTTAAAACCTGGATGTACCATATGGCCCGAAATCTATTTTCTGATCACTATCGGAAAAATAAGAAGATGGGCTACAAAGAAGATGTAGAAGTGGCTGATAAATATTTCAGAAACGAGAGTAATGCAGAGTCGAATAGAATTCAAAAGGAAGAAATGGATTTGCTGCAGCATGCCATGAATCAACTGACTTTCGAAAAGAAGGAAGTGCTTATACTTAGTAAGTATCAGGAAATGCGATATAAAGACATTGCCGACTTGCTAGGGATTACTGAAAGTGCAGTGAAGGTGCGAATCTTCAGGGCATTGAAGGATTTAAAAATGGTCTATACGCAGTTAGAGGCAACTCCTACTGCGCAGTGAAACAACAAAATAGCTGAATGATGAAAGTGATAAAGTGTATGGTTTTACTTGTGGCATTTTTGCCAGCCCTGATGGTTAAGGGGCAAAGTGAAACTGAAACGGTAAAGAAGAGTTTTACTGTGAAAAATGAAAAGGTAACATGGCTGGCGGTATGTAATATCGAAGGTGATGTTGAAGTGGAAGCTCATGATGGCAACACCATAGAAATTGAAGTGCAAAAACGAATTTCTGGAAAGCAATCTGAGATTGAAAAGGGAATGGAGGAAGTTAAGCTGGATTTTGCCCAAGGTGATGATTTCGTGAGAGCGAGATTTACTACACCAAACAATCAAGTGAGAGAAAAGGATGATCCTTTGGCTTGCGGTTGGGACTGGAATCAGAATCGAGAGCGAGTCGATTACAGGGTAAGGCTTGACTACAAAATTAAAGTGCCTAGAAACATCAGTGTAAAAATTTCTACTGTGAATAATAGTGATCTCTACATTAAAGGAGTGAAGGGAGAGGTGTATGCCAATAATGTGAATGGCGATGTAACGCTGATTGATGTAGAAAGTAATACAAAAGCAAGTACTGTAAATGGTAAAATCGAGGTGAATTACTTGAAGATGCCTGCAGAGTTTGCAGAGTTCCAAACGGTGAATGGGGAGATAGAAATTTCTACTCCAGAAAATTTGGCCGCGACCTACAACTTCGAAACTCAATGGGGAGAAGTATACAGTGACCTAGAGTTCTCTCAAAAGCTATCGCCAAGAATGGTAGCAAATACGGGCGAACGAGGGGGGACAAAATATAAGGTTGACAACTCCAATGGTTACCAAGTAGGTAATGGAGGTCCCAAATTCACATTCAAAACACTGAATGGAGATATAAGGGTGATGAAAGCTAAATAGTGGAAAAGATGGAAGAGAAATATATGTCGATGATTACCGAATATATTGATGGCACATTGACTCCTGAAAGGGAAAAGGAATTTCAACAATACGTTCAAGAAGGACATATTGATATGGCCGAGGTAGAAGGATTGGCAAAACTTCAGGGGGTAATGCTGAGCTCATCGGTACCCGAACCCTCTTCTGCTTTGAAAGAGAATTTCTATCAAATGCTGAATGAGGCAAGTGAAAAGTCATCTCAAGTTGAAAATGACTCTTCTTTATTTGAAAGGATAAAGAGCTTCCTTTTCGGTAACCAGTATGGTAGAATGGCTTTTGGAATAGGGGTGTTAGTCATCGGTCTTTTCCTGGGGACAAACTTTGGGAACAATTCTTATAAGGAAGAGCTCTCCGATTTGAATGGACAGATGGTAGAAATGCGTGAAATGATGATGATGGCAATGCTGGAGAAGGAATCTGTTTCAGATCGACTGAAAGGAGTGCAAATGTCGTCTGAGCTTTCTTCTTCGAATCAAAAAGTAATTGATGCACTTTTCCTTACCCTCAACAGCGACCCAAGTACGAATGTTCGAATTGCTGCGCTGAATACCCTGGCTGAATACGCTAATGATCCTCAGGTGAGGGCAGGATTGGTCAGCAGTATTTCACAGCAGAAATCACCATTGATGCAAGTGAACCTTGCCGAACTGATGGTGAAGCTTCAGGAAACAAAAGCCAAAGATGAATTAAAATCTATTCTGGAAAGTGATCGAACACCAGAAGATGTAAAAGTGACGCTCAAAGAGAGCATTGAAAAAATTATTTAATCAAAGACTCAAATAACAAACAATATGAAAAAGGTAATTATAACATTATTAATGGTTGGTGTGGCTTTTGGCCTCACAGCCCAGAATATTAAAGTTGACCCAAATATTAAAGTTGAAGTGACTCCAGACCTTAAAATGACCGTGGGACCAGACTTTGAAATTGACCTTGGTGCACATATTGAACAAGCCATGAGCAGTATCGAAGGCATGTTCGGAATGGACTTTGGGGATGAAGAAGGGAGATGGAAAGAAAAGTACCAGCAAGACACTGAGGAACTTGAAATTCCTTTAAGCAAACCAGGAGAGAAAGGAAAACTACAAGTTGAATCGCATAATGGAACAGTGAAGGTTTCAGCTTATTCGGGGCCTACGGTGAAGGTAAAGATGATAAAATACAGCAAAAAGGTAGAACGCGAATCAGGTGAAAATGGAATGCGATTATTGAGTAGTGGTGGTTTTAATGTGCAGGCAGAAGAACGCAATAACATCGTGAAAGTAGAAACTGAAGGCTGGAATAATCGAGTTGATTTTGAGATTCAGGTGCCAACTAATTTTAGTCTGGATATAAAAACTTATAACAATGGAGGTATTGAAATTGAGGGCGTGAATGGCGAACACAGTGTAGAAAGTTACAACGGGCCAATTACTTTGAACAATGTAAGTGGATCTGCAAGTGCAAGTACTTATAATGGAGCAGTTAAAGCGACTTTCAAGGCTGTAACGGCAAATGCGCCAATGATTTTTACCACGTACAATGGTGATGTAGATTTGACTGTGCCAGCGGGTACAAAGTTCTCCACTAAGATGAAAACATCAAGAGATATTTTTACTGACTTCGAAAATTTTGCACTGCAAAAAACTACTCCTCAAAAGAGTAAAGAAGCCAATGGTTATAAGGTGAAGTACGAAGATTGGGTGGAAGGAAAACTCAATGGTGGCGGAGCCGAAGTAACAATGGAAACGAGAAACGGGAACATCTATATCCGAAAAGGGTAATTATTAAGGTTATAGCACAAATCACTCTCATTGAGAGTGATTTGTGACCTAATAAATTTTAAAGACCGATTTACTTCGGTCTTTTTTTGTTTACAGTCAGTTCGAAAACATCATGGCGTTGATAATGGCCTGTTACATCTAACGCCAATCGTTCTTCATAACATTTGTTGAGGTCTACCTCGGCTATAAATACACCTTCTATATCCCACTGCGGTTCTAATATAGTTTCGCCACTGGGACCGAAAATACAGCTCCCACCATTTAAAATCATATGGTCTGGTTTGCCTTCAAATTCTAAGGGGAGTTTAAATTCTGAAGGAATATCCTTTACCCTCATGATTTGACCCACACCAACGGCAAAACAACGGCCTTCAAAAGCGTAAGAACGTGTTGCTACTTGTAACATCTCATGAACTTTTGGCCAAACCGCCACGTGAATATGCTCACCCGAATTGTGCATGGTTTGGCGTGTCAGAGGCATCCAGTGTTCCCAACAGATTAATCCACCAATTCTTCCAAAGGTTGTGTCAACAGCTTGCAATCCAGCGCCATCCCCTTGACCATAAAGAAGTCTTTCAGTATGCGTTGGCATTAATTTACGGTGGTGATTGGCCAATTCTCCTTTTTCATTCCAAGTGAGGAGGCTGTTATAAATAGTGCCATTTCCAACTCCCGAATCTACTTTTTCATTGATGCCCATTACGACAACTACGCCTAGCTCTTTGGCCCATTTTCCAATTTGTTTTACTTCTGGCCCGTTCACATCTAAGCTATGTTCATGTGTTCGGGCAAAAACGGTTTTGGTGGCCGGAAAGTCCCAACGGGCATACTCGTCACAATAGTCAATCCAGGCGGGGTAGCCAGTAAACCAAGTTTCGCCAAAAGTAATCAGCTGAGCGCCTTTAGCTGCGGCTTCTCTTAAAAGCGCTTCCACCTTCTGCATTGACTTTTCAACATTAAGGTACTCTGGCGCAGACTGCACAACTCCGATGGTTACTTTCTTATTCATACTGCCATATTACATAATCGCTCAATAAAATGTAAGAGTGGATTATTAGAAAGGAAAAGTTTACTATTAAATTTTATCATCGCGTCATTCAATTGACTAGGAATGAGGTTGGCGAGATGCCAAATTACTATCGGTCACTCGGCACAGCCGAGCGACTGTTAACATGCTTAGGTTCAGAACAGCAGTCGCTGACAGGTAGCATTCAATCTCCAAAACATGCAGGCTTGGTTTTATCATTCGCTAGATGCCAAAACGCTAATTGTCACAGGGTATAGTCGAGCGACAGTAGAAAATTTGGACATTATGTCAGAAAAGAATCGAATAATCCTTTTGGAATGACAATTGCCAAAGTTTAAGTATGTCCAAGTTTAAATTTCAGAAGCTGCTGCTCAAAACATTCGCATTCTTTAGGGTGCTAATAGTAGCTTGGATGGTTGGTATTGCTAATAGTGTTAAGCAGGAAAATCGATTCATGGATGATACCAATTATCAGGTAGAGGTAAATGAAGAACAATCAGATGATGAGCCTTTTGAAGAGTTGCCTTAGAAACCCTGCTGGATTTGGGTGAAATGTAAAACTGTCAAAAACCCAAATTGCTTTTCATCATTCCTTACAGTCTACAGATTGGAATCAACAAAAAAAGCCAAGCCTTTCGACTTGACTTTTAAAGTTCTCACTTGATAAAATTTAGGCTTTATCTTCTTCTTTACCTTTTACTTCTTCTGCCATTTGCTGGATTTCATCAGCAGATTTTCCTTTCAGATAGTCTGGCAACTGCATTCCTGCCATGTTGAACATGTCTTGTAATGGAGGAACTGATTTGTACAATCCAGAAATAAAGTTGGCGGTAGAGTTTTTGCCGTCAGTGGTGTTGCCACCTTCCCAAACAGTAACCTTATCAATCTTGATGTTTTTGATCGCTTCAGTTTGCAACCTTACCAATTCTGGTAGTTTATCAGCAATCAGTAGGAGTACAGCATCTCTAGAATTTTCGCCAGCAGCTTTTACAATTTGTTCCAAACCTTGTGCTTGCTTGGTGAGTACTTCGTAAATACCTTTTGCTTCCGCTTCTTTCATGTAAAGAATGGCATCGGCTTCACCTCTTGCTTTTCTTCTAATCATTTCAGCTTCTGCTTCCGCAGCAATTTCAACGCGCTGCTTATCAATTTGAGCTGGGATTACAACATCAGCGGTCTGGCTCGATTTGTCTCTTTCCGCTCTGGCATTTTCTGCTTGTTGTTCAGCAGCATAAGCTTCTTCTAAGGCTTTGGCTGACTGTACTTTTTCCGCAGCGGTGGCAATTTTTCTTGCCTCGGCTTCTTTCTCCAAACGAAGGGCATCAGACTGTGCTACCTTGATCTTCGCTAAGTTTTCACCCTCTACAGCACTTGCTCCAGCTGCAGCTACTTGCGTACGTTGATCTTGGTGTGCGTTGGCTTGACCAATCAAACCATCACGATCTTTTTCGGCTACGCTCTTAATGGCGTCATTAATGGCTTTTGCAGCCGCTTCTTTACCCAAAGCTTCAATATAACCCGACTCATCTTTGATATCGGTTACGTTTACGTTGATCAGCTTCAAACCAATTTTTTTCAGCTCTTGCTCAACGTTAGAAGCTACATTGGCCAAGAACTTATCCCTGTTAGAGTTAATTTCCTCAATGTCCATAGTAGCAACCACCAAACGTAACTGACCGAAAATAATGTCTTTTGCTAAATCATGAATGTTTTGTTGCGAAAGGCCTAAAAGTCTTTCGGCAGCGTTCGTCATTACACCTTCTTCTGTTGAAATACCAACAGTAAACCTTGAAGGAACATCCACTCGAATGTTTTGTCTACTCAGTGCGTTGGTAAGGTTTACTTCTATAGAAATTGGAGTGAGATCTAGGAAGGCATAGTCTTGGATGACGGGCCAAATAAATGCAGCACCCCCGTGAATACACTTTGCCGATCTACCAGTCTCGGAGCCAGCATTATTGCCTACTTTTCCGTAAACAACTAGAATTCTATCTGAAGGACAACGTTTGTAACGCCTGAAAATGCCGATCAGCATCACAAAGATAAAGACGACCGCAGCGGCAATAATAATGATAAAAGTTTCGCTCATATTGATTAGGTTAATTTTTAGACACTAAAAGTATGTTGTTGTTAATGACGTCTTTTACGTTGACAACCGAGCCCATTGGGATGTCTATTTCGTCATCGGTTATGGCTTCTAGCTCTCTTAAAGAGCCCTGCACCTTAATCAATATTCTCCCTACATTGCCCCTTTCGGCAGAAATGCGCATGTACACTTCACCAATTCCGCCTTTTGCGTTGTTGATGTTCATCGTACCGCTGTCGGTAAGTTTACTGAAAAAGTAGAAAAGTGAGGCCATTATGCTCATCATAATAAGGCCAGATATTGTTGCAATGATTAGCGTAGTAAGGCCGCTATACCCAGAGTCGATCGAGGCTATTCCTGTCCAAGAAAAAATGGTAAAAAAGCCGATGAAGTTTTTAAGGGTAAAAAACTGAAAGCCTGCACCTCCGTCATTGTCCACATCAAAGTCTGCGTCTCCATCAACCTCTACTTCGCCACCCACAAAGGTCATGATCATCTGAATCACAAAGATGATGGAAAATGGAATGGCCAATCCCCAATAAATTTTATGGGTAGTTTCTAGGGCATCCCACCATTCTGAAAAATTAAAAGACATAGCAATAGAATTATATGTCTTAAAGTATTGATTTATTTCCTTAGCATATTCACCTTTTTGTCGAGGTGGTTTAAAACTTAGGGTGAAAGGTTGGTTGAGCAGTTAGCGTCATCCAGCTTGGCTATTTAAGTGAGAACTTGACATCTTCATTGATGATTTCGGAAAGCACTTCAAGCTCACCTGCATGATGCAAGTCGGCAATGTTCATGATGTCCATACGTTCGTCTTCTGGCTTTAAATTCAAATAGTCTTGAATTAGAATCCCATTTACTCTCCTAGGGTTAATGGCTTCGCGAAAACGCATTCCACCTCCATCGGTATGATATAAGTAGGCCAAATAATCCATGCTGTAATCTTCCTTGTCGAACCAATAAAGGAATACATCGTCAAAATCTTCCCCACCGCCTTCTTGGGCAAAGGTCACTTTTACTTCGTAATAGGTTTTGCCTTTGATCTCTTTTTCGCCCACATAAGTTTTATTTACCGCAGCATCATTCAAACCAAATGGTAACCTAAAAAAGTAAATTACGGAGTTAACCGATCGGGTATAAGCGGCCCTATCTTCTTCCGAAATGTCTGTGGTATCCCCATCCGTTAGCCTTACTAAACCGCTATTATTCATCACATCAAAAACCGTTTGGCCAACGCTATCTACTTGTGTACGGGTGTATTCAAACAGACCGCTGCTGTTATTGTAGGTATAGTCAATGTCTCTGAAAGTGAGTGAAAATTCAGCATTATTCAATCCTCCCATGCCATGAAAGGCAATGGCTTCATCAACAATTTCTTGAACTTTAGATTTAGGTTCAGCTTTTTCTGTTTTCTGTGGAGAAGAACAAGCCATGGCAAAGGCAGATAGAAGTAGGGCAGATGTTTTAAGGTTCATTTTTTTAATATTATGAAAGGACTTACGGCTAAGATAAAACAAAGTTAGCGATCTCACCATGAATTGAGCTTTGGTGTAATGTGTCTGACCTAAAGCGAAGAGATATGAGCAGTTCATAAAAAAAATGCCACGCTTCAAATAACTATGAAACGTGGCATTAACTGCGGTTTAGTTTTTAATGATGTTCTGAATGACCGAAATCTATGATGACTCCGAAATTCACGACAAAACCTTCAAGTGGTGCCCAGATATCTAACAACTCAGGATTCATGTCTGAACCCAAATTGATGTTCTCGAACTTAGATTGTCGAGTATCAGAGAAGTTTTCGAAATTACTGTACAGGCTGATGTTTTTGAACTTACGCAACACCATTAAGCCAGTAATCCAGTAATTATCAGTCCTGGTCAAGTCTCTTCGGTATTGCTCGCCTGTGTAATAAGCTTCAAGGCCAATTCGCCATTTCCCCTCTTCTTCATACACCAAAACCGCCCCAATGTTATGCTTGGCCGTTAATGGTTTTTGGTCATTTCTGTTGTCAAATTTCTCTTGCGCATCAATTAAGGCATAATTGAAGAACAACTTGAAATCGTTGTAAGTCAGCTTCAAATTCGTTTCCAAACCTTGAGAACGCATGTGGTCACCAGCGTTTTCAAATCTAAAAGAGTTTGTAAGCGGCACCTGACGAAGTGCCAGAGGATCGTTTAATTGGGTGTAGAAAAACAACTGATTTATACTGAACGTCCAACGTTCACCAATGGAGGTTTTGTAGTTAATATCGAAGTTTCCACCAAAGGATTTTTCGGCATCAAGGCTGGTTAAGTTCGAAGCATCCAAACCTCTGAAGGATAATCTCTCGGTATCTTCTGTAAAGATAGTTGGTGTTTTATAACCCAAACCGCCACCTAATCGATATGAGAATTTCGAAGCAGGATTATAGAAAAGTGCTACTCTTGGAAGTGCAAACCAGCCGTAATCATTATTGTGGTCAAAGCGAACGCCTGATTCAACTGAGAAGTTTTCTGATACTTGCTCTACTTGCTGTATAAAAGCACCTGCTGTAATTTGCTCGTAATTACGATTGTTATTTGTACCGCTATCTTCGGTAAAATTGTCAGAATAAAGGTTAGCACCTAAAATCCATCTGCTTTTGTCTTGTCCAAAAGAATAAGCCGCTTCACTAAAAGTAGCGTATTGCTGGCCGTTAAAAACAAGGTTTGGCTCTTGAATAGTGCGGTCAAAACTCAACAAACTGTTTTTGATTGTGAATGACCTGCTTGCATCCCAATTCTTCTCATAGCTCAATTGATATGAAAGTCTGTTGGTGGTGTTTTCTTGCAAATACGCATTCGCATTACTTTGTTCTGTATCAATGGCGTCTAAGTTTCCGCCTAATCGATCTTCGAAAGTACCGCTCAAAGCAAGCCTAATTTTACTGCCGTCAGAAGGGTAATAAAAGAATGTAGGGTTGAAGGTTAAGGCTTTCGATTCAGGAATGTCAGAGAAGTTATCATCGTTTACATCATAAGCATTTTGCAAACCTCCTGAGGCAAATAAGCTCATTCCAAATTTATCATTTCGCTTGGCATAAAAGGTGTTCACCGTTGTACCTCCTGCCGAAGTTTGGTCTAGCATTAATCTAAACCTTGCTTCGTCTTCTGGCTGAATACTTACCAAGTTTACTAAGCCAGCAATGGCTCCACCACCATATAAAGTGGCGTTACTGCCTTTAATTACTTCCACCTGTTTTAAATCTAAAGGAGGGATTTGCATAATACTCAAGCCACCAGAAAAACCACCGTAAAGCGGAAATCCGTCTTTTAAAAGCTGTGTGTAACGTCCATCCAAACCTTGGATTCTGATGCTTTGATTGGCTGAACTCGGTGAGGTAATCTGCATCTGAATTCCTGTGCTTTCGCGAAGCAACATGGCGATATTGGATGATTTCATTACTGCTTTTTCTTCCAACTCCTCCGTTCCTAAAAACTCAATTCGCGTTGGAATTTCCTCAATACTTCGGCTGGAACGAGTGGCAGTAACAATGGCCACTTCCTCATGCTCTTCAGTGGCAGATTCCATTATGATTTTGATGGTTTCAGTGCCTACTTCGTTAAAAATATAAGTGTTGGTTTGTGTTTCATAACCCACAAAAGAAAAGCGAACTTCAACTTGAGTTCCGCTTAAACCGGTGAGGTTTACATAACCTTGGCTATCGGAAATCCCTCCTTTAGTATCACTTACATAAGCCGTAGCCCCAATTAACGGGGTATTGGTTTCTTCATCGAAAACCTGAAATTGAATGTTATTTTGGCCAATGGCCATATGGGTAAAAAGCATCATTAATACAGATGCTAAAAAGAATCTTTTGATCATTTTTGAATTGAATTTGAATTAAAAATCTAATTGTATACCAAAGTGGAATTAGATTTTCGGGGGATGCCAAATTTCAAAAAGTGGAGGAGTAATGCTTCCCGATACTTCAACTAAAAAATCACCTGGGGGGTCATTTTCTGGCATTTTCGGAAAAACGTAGACAGTAATGAGTGGAATGTGGCAGCAGGCGCAGGCACAAAAAGGAGTGCATGTGTCTGCTTCCTGATGAGAATCAATGGGCTCAGATTCTGCATGAATTCCACTCTCGTTTGCGCAATTGTCTTCTCCCCAACCTTCGGCACAAGGCGTAAGGCTGAAGAAAAGAATTAATAAGGCCATGAAGGTCTTTGACCACTGCATTACGCAAAGTTAATCAATCAAACCAATCAGCACGGTTTATAGTGAAAAATATACTACTAAGGCGCCTTAAACCAAGAACCTCAGCACGTGTCTAAGTGGGATTAAATAAACTACACATGAGAAATATTTTTTTATTGGCGGGTCTGCTTTTTACTTGTCAGGTGATCAAAGCCCAAGGAACTCAGGTTGAAGCAGCTTCTAATGGCGAAGTTTGGACAGCCGAAGAGTTAATCAAAGACGAGAAAACCTCGTTCTTAACAGGGGTCAAAAACGATAATGAAAACTTGTATCTAATTTTTCAAACTGCAAATCAGCAAAGTTTAAATAAGGTAATGCAGGCCGGCATGAGTGTAAAATTAAAGGCCAAGACAAAGCCAAAGCTTAATGCTAATATCGATTACCCCTTAGCTTCTAAGGATAAGTCTAGCGGAATGTTAAGGGCTCAGGGTACGGCAGAGGACAAGGCACTGCTTCAGGAAATGTTATTAGTAGGGTTGTTAGACTCGAAGATTGAAGCAAAACTGAAAGGTTTTTCAAATTTGAATGGAACCCTAGGACTTTACGAGATGAATGATACTCAGCTGATACTTAGTCTCGAAGGAGAAGGTAGAACTAGGTTGTTGAGTTATGAACTGGTTCTTCCATTAAAGGAGCTTTTTGATGGGGAAGTAGATTTGAATACCTTAAGTCAGTCTGATATAGAAATTTCATTTACTGTGAATGCGATGTCACAACCTCAAGGAGGTGGGGGCGGTGGCGCTCAAGCTGGCCCTGGTGGCGGATCAGGTGGCGGAGGCCGCGGTGGTGCAGGAGGCGGAGGTCGGGGAGGTGCTGGTGGTGGACAAACTGGCGATGGTGGCGGTGCATCTTCTGAAAGAGGTGGAACGCTTTCTGAACAAACCGTAAAGATTGATTACAAATTGAAAGCTAATTAGGACTTTCCGAATCCGTATTAGATATAATAAGTATAAGAAATTTTAATTGGGTGGTTATCAAGCCTCAGGCGCTAACCACCCAATTGTGTTATTGACTAATAGTCTCTTGAACGCTTCCACAATGAAGCATTAGATCTCCGAAATAAGGGTTATTCACTTCTTCTTCAGCTGCTAACCAATACGCTCCTTTATTGCCGAAAGCCATTGGGCAATACTGCTTGTAGAGCACAGTTTCAGAGCCACCTGCTTTTACAATAGAATACATATTTGCAGATAGGCCTTCGAATGCGATACGTTGAGTTGCTACATCGGTGCTGCTGGCTATGGCTTTCAAGTCTGCTGTTAGGGCATCGTTGTTGTTCACTTCTAAAAATGCTTTGGCAGTTGATTGCGCTTGTGCAGGATTAGTGGCTACTAGTGCATCTTTTAGTGCTAAGTAGTTTTCTACCAAGTTTACTTCTGCTGTTGACTTTTCTTCTTTGTTTCCTCCACAGGCTACCACTGTGGCTACCAATGCGATTAATATAATTGCTCTTTTCATGTTTTTTTAGTTTTAGATTTTTATTTCGTTGCCGTCATTCTTTCGGTCAAGTCCTTCTTTGTTAAGAAGTCCTTTTCCTCAGAATGACGGTTAATTGTTTGTTTCGTTTTTCTCTATTGACTATTGACCAATCACCGACTCCACACTTCCGCAGGTTAGCATCATATCACCAAAATATGGGTTAATAATGTTTTCATCCTTACTGATCCAAGTCGCTCCTTTGTTGTCGTTTGCCATAGGGCAGAACTGTACGTAGAGCGGATTGTTAATATCAGTACCGAATGATTGAACCGCATTGATTAAAGCCTTAGAAAGATTAATGAATTCCAATCGCTGTTGGTCTCTGTTATCACTTTCCTCAATTTTCTTCAAGCTTTCATTCATTGGGTTCAGTATGGCCATCCAATGCAAATGCCCATCACCTTTGGTAAGGCTCATGTCTACTTTAGACAGTTGCTCCTTCACTTTTGATGCGGCATTTTTAATGGTATTTCCTTCTCCTTCTACCATTTTATCCTTTAGATTGATGTAGGCATTGGCTACGGCTCCAAGTTGCTTTTGGAAAGGAGCCACAACTAGGCTTTTGAAGTCTTTTGATGCTGGTAAAGTCACTACAGGGAAAACAGCGTTAGATGTTCCCTCTGCGTTTTTGCTTGGGCTCATCATGCTTATTTTTCCCTTTAGCTGCGACTCGGAATCTAAAGTAAATGCACCGTTGGTGACCACTTCGTCACCGCTAGATAGACCAGATTTAACCTGATAGTAGTCGCCAGAAGCATCACCCAAGGTGACTTCATTCAGCATAAAGTATTCGTTGCCTTCTTCATTCACTTTGGAATAAACCACTGAACGCTCACCTGTCCATAATACAGCTGACTTAGGTACCATTAGGCCATCGCTTTGTGAATTCATAGCTACTTTTCCCTTTAAGAAAACATCTGGCTTTAATGCACCATTCGTATTATTAACATCCACACGAACTTCTACAACTCGGTTCTTGGCATTTAAAACGGGTTCGATAAAGGCTATTTTTCCAGAAAACTGCTGACTTGAAACTGATCTGGCTGTGAAATCAATGTTCTGACCGAGGTTCAAGTTCTTTAAGTCTTTTTCATACACTTCAAAAACCGCCCAAACTTGAGATAAGTCTGTCATTTCTAGCAAGACACCGCCTTCTTTGAGGTGGTCGCCAGTATTCACCATTTTCTTGCTGATGACTCCATCATAACCTGCCAGCAGATCAAAAGTACGCATGGGCCTATTTGAGCTTTCAATTTCCTGAATCTGCTCCGTGCTCAGTTTCCAATGGTGAAGCTTTTTTCGCGCAGCTTCGAGCAAAACAGGATTTGATTTCTCCACCTTTTTTGCTTCAATCAGTTCCTCTTGGGCAGTAACCAATTCAGGGGAATATAACTCCGCAATTTTATCGCCTTTGCGCACCTGTTCGCCTTCAAAGTTCTTGTACAACTTTTCAATTCGGGCGGCAAAATGTGTGGTTTGCACATTCACCCTGCGTGCATCAGCTTTCACCTTCCCATTCAATACTAACCCTGCATCCATATTTCCGCTTCCGATGATCGAAGTTTGAATATTGGCCAACTGAATTGCCGCATTCGACATCTTCAGCATTTTTGGATTATCGCTTACGCTGTCTTCTTTCAAAGGGATTAAATCCATGCCACAGAAAGGACAAGCGCCTGGTTCCGACTGCCGTACTTGCGGGTGCATGGAGCAAGTCCATAAACCGGAAGCAGTTTGCTCCAATTGATGGCCTTCGCCCTCATGCCCATCAAGTTGGGCAGTAGGGGTGGGGCTTCCTCCTAAAAACAGTGCGCCTATGAGTAGCCCTAAACCGAGGGTTACTAAGCCTGTTATTACAATAGATTTGTTTATTTTCATCGGCTTATAAATTAATTTTTGCTGTCCTCACCATTGAAGTTTCACCAATTTCTGTCCATGAAACATAAACATCTTCCTTGTTGCTGGTGAGCACAGGAAATCCACTGCTTCTTGAAGATGATGATTGGGCTACTTCCATTTTTTGGAGTAACTCTCCTTTTTGATTGTATTGGGCTAACATGATTTGTGCTGCGTCATTTTTTGTTTCCATGTAGCTTACCAATACCGTTTGGTCTGGTAACATGGTTGCTCCTACTCTTCCACTTGTGATTTTTTCACTTACTATAATGGGAGCTGAGAAAGTAGCAGCTGCATCGCTCGAGATGGCAATCTTAACCGTAGGAACACCTCCGCTGGCGGTAAACCAGGCTACGGCAGTATTTTGGCCATTTGAAGTAATGGATGGGCCATTTACAGGGCATCCTGCTATTTTCCAATCATCTGCATTAATGATTTTCGGTGCTGTCCATTCTCCATTTACATAGCGAACGATGGACATGTCTCTGATCTCTTCTTCAGACCTGTTACGGTACACCACAACTGGGCCGTTGTCGGTCATGGTTACAGAGGTTTGGCAACAATCGCAAACACGGTTGTCTAATTCCCATTCTTCCAATATTTCTCCAGCTTTGTTGAAAATGGCCGCTCTTAGCGTCATCGCTCCACCTCCTATACTCATTGCGTGGCCATCTGCACTTTCGTGTCCTTCGCCTTTGGTATACCTTCCGTCTAGCCAAGTAGCAATCATTCTGTCCTTATCCATAGGCATCATGCTTACAAAACCATGTTCTGCAGCTATGTTGTCTTTGTGGGGAATAAATGATTCGCTCCAAGTATCTCCTGAGTTGCTGGCCGTGGAAATTTGCACATCGTAATCGTAGGTGCTTTCTGTTCGTTTTTGCAGCCAGTGCGCAGCCATCCAATCTTCATTTACAGCAATGGATGGGAAATCGGCCCAGTTCAAAAACCAGTTGTCTCCTTCTGCTATCTTTTTAGGAGAAGTCCACTGGCCATTTTCTAATTTAGAAAACGAGAGAACCGCTTTCTTCTCCTTTTTTTCAACCCACGATAAATAGACGTTTCCTGCTTTGTCAGTAAAGAGGTTTGGCTCCTGGCTACCTTCAGCGGCAGGGCTATCAATGTTGGTAATTGTTGGTGCTGCTTCTTTTGCTGGTTGGCATGAAGTGGCTGCAATAACTGCAATGATTAATATTGAATAAATCTTTTTCATGGTTTAATTTTTAAGGTGGGATTTGAACAACGAGATATTTTCGGGGCTATCCCATTCTTTCTCTCCCATGTGTTCATAAACGAGATTGCCTTTTCCATCTATAATGTATGAGGCGGGAAGAGCATAGATATTGAGTGCTTCAAGGCCCATTCCTAATTTGGCAAAATCAAACGTATAGTCATTTTTTGCAATGAAGTTTTCAATCTTATCATGCTCTTCATTCGAAACAGCAATAAATATATAGCCTTCGTTTTCCAATTTGGCTTTAACTCTTTCTATTGAAGGCATTTCTTTCAAGCATGGGCCACACCAAGTTGCCCAAACATTTACAAATGCCATTTTTCCTTCTAAATCTTCCACGGTCAGTGCTTTACCGTCCATGGTTTTTAGATCTAGTTTATCGAAAAATGCCTTTTCTTTTTCCTTTGTAGCACATCCACAGAGTAATATGCTCAGTGCAATGATGGGCAATAGGGCTATGGTTTTTGATTTCATTTGAGTTGGTTTAAGGTTGAACCAGTAAGGTACTCTCTCATATAGAGTGCCTCCCTGTGTTTGATTTTAGATTTGATTTTGGCCAGTTGCAACTGTAATAGTTTTTGTTGTGTGGCCAATAGGTCTTCGAAGTTGCGGTTGTCGTTGGTATATTCGCTTGTCAGAACACTCAGTAGTGTCTGCGTTTTGTTCATCTCACTATCAATCTGAGCGATCTCCTTAAGTGAGGCTTGAATATCGAATTCAGTGGTGTTCCAAATGTTACGAAGCTGGTTTTGCAAACCGTAGTACTGCCCTGTAATCACTTCTTTTTTGAGCTCGGCTTCCTTAATCACCGATTGGTTCTTTTTTCCAAAAATGGGTAGGCTCAAGGTAATCATTGGCATCAACACATCCTTACCATTATCGGGTATGACCATGTCCTGCCGCTTATTTACCATAACATAATCCAAGCCAACACCAATGTTTGGCTTTCTTTTCAGTTGGGCTAGCATCACCTCACTGTCTACCGCTTCTAAACTTGCTTGAATTGCCTTAATCCCTGGCTGATTAACAAGCACAGAGTCGAGTGAGGCCGTATGCTGACGGTCGATTTTCACAGACTCATTTATAGGCACTTCCGTATTTAATTCGCGATTAAGCAAGGTGTTGAAATCGCCTACAAGACTGAGTTTTTTAAGTTCAAGAAGTTCTAACTTGGTTTCAGATTGCTCTACGGTAATTTGTACTCGAACTAAATCTGCCAAAGAGACTAAACTGGCCTCATACTTTGTCTTGGTAATGGGTTCATAAGAACGAAGGATGCTGAGGTTTTGGGTGGTGATTCTTATTTCTTCCTGTATCTCTAAAAGCGTAAGCCATTTGGTTTTTACGTTCAGGAAAAGTAGGTTTTTGGCCTCTACAAACTCTTCAAATCTGGCTTTGGAAATCATGGTGGCTGCCTGCTCTTTTGTTTCGAGCGTGCCTATCCATGGGAACATTTGAGAAATGGACAACCTAAGCTGCTGCGCCCCAACACGGGTTTCTACTGGAGAAATGAAATAGCCAAAACTAAGGGTTGGATCAGGTAAAACGCCTTGCTGATTTACATTTTCTAAGGCAATCAAATATTGATTGTACTTGGCTTTTAAAGAAGGGTTTTGTTCAGCGGCAATCTTGAGATAATCATTAAGAGGGGTCTGGGCCCTAAGGCCCATTCCCATCATTATCCATATACCACAGATATAAAAAAGATTTTTCCAAAGGCGACTCTTAGTTGTTCTTCTCTGTTGAGCGCCAATGATTTGAGTGTTTGAATGTAGTTTAATCGTATTTGATCGAATAGCGCTAATAATAAGAACGGTGTATAAGTGTATATGATATATAAAACTGGATGATGACTGGTTCATAGTGATTTTGATTTTAATGATGAACGGAACTGGGCATCCTTGTAATAGGAGTAAAGCACAGGTACAACAAACAGTGTGATTAGGGCAATGAGCATCCCTCCAAAAGATGGAATTGCCATAGGAATCATTACATCCGAGCCTCTTCCTGAAGAAGTCAAAACAGGCAATAGCGCAAGCAAAGTAGTAGCTGTAGTCATTAAACAAGGGCGTACTCTTCTTTTTCCAGCCTCAATTACTAAGGCTCGGGTTTCTTCCTTGTTTAAGTTTTCTTTTCCTTCAAAAGATTGGGTCAGGTAGGTGGCAATCAAAACACCATCATCTGTGGCAATACCAAACAGAGCAATAAAGCCTACCCAAACCGCTACACTTAAATTGATTGGACTCACTTGAAACAGCTCTCGCATATTGGTGCCGAACAATCCGAAATCAAGAAAACCATCCCAACCATAGAGACCCAACATAATGAAGCCTCCGCCAAAGGCTACCGCAATTCCAGAAAACACCATAAGTGTAACTGGTACCGATTTAAATTGGAAGTAAAGGATCAGGAAAATAACTGCCAATACGATTGGAATAACGATGGCGAGTCGGGCTTCTGCCCTTTGTTGATTCTGATAGTTTCCTGCAAACTTGAATGAAACGCCAGCTGGAATTTTCAACTCACCCGCTGCTATTTTTTGGTCAATCAATTTTTGAGATTGCTCCACCACATCAGTTTCGGCATATCCCGTTTTCTTGTCGAAGATCACATAACCAACAAGGAAAGTGTCTTCACTTTTAATCATTTGTGCACCTTGGGTGTATTCTATACTGGCCAATTGGCCAAGAGGAATTTGCCCATTCGATGTTGTGGGGATCAAGATGTTTTTGAGTGCTTCAGGGTCATCTCTTAATTCTCGAGGGTACCTAACTCTGATCGGGTATCGCTCACGCCCTTCAACAGTTTTGGAGAGTTCCATGCCTCCAACAGCTACTTGTAAATACTGCTGAACCTGTACAACACTTAGGCCATAAAGCGCTAGTGCTTCCCGATTTAAGTTGATCAGCAAGTAGGGTTTTCCTACAATTCTTTCAGCAAAAACCGACTGTGCTTTTACCGAAGGCACTTCCTTTAAAATATCTTCGAGTTGTAATCCAAAAGCCTCAATAGTGGCCAAATCTGGTCCTTTTACTTTTATTCCCATAGGGGCTCGCATACCAGTTTGGAGCATGATCAAGCGGGTTTCTATGGGCTGAAGTTTTGGGGCCGAAGTAACGCCTGGTAGCCGAGTGGCCTCTACAATCTCATTCCAAATATCGTCTGGTGAAGAAATATGGTCTCGCCACTGACGAAAGTAAGAACCGTCTTCATCTGGAATCAGATCGCCCTTTGTATCACGAACAAATGCACCATCTTCCTTTTTAAAGCGAAGTCTTCTTCCGTTTTCATCGGTGAGGTATTCACTCTTGTAGTTGATGATGTTTTCGTACATCGAGATGGGTGCAGGGTCCAAAGCACTTTCTGTTCTCCCCAATTTACCCACCACAGATTCAATTTCTGGAATAGCGGTTACTGCCATGTCGAGGTTTTTCAGCACCTCTATGTTTTGAGCCATTCCGGCATGCGGCATGGATGTAGGCATCAATAGGAAGGAACCCTCGTCCAATGAAGGCATGAACTCTTTTCCAATACCAGGGAAGGTGTGGTTCAGGTTTGAATAGGTTTTGTTTGTGCGAACCGATTCACCGAAAGTGGCAGGAATAAAGCCAAAGACTTTATCGAAGCCCTGCCAAATAGTAATTCCTAATAACACGATGAAGGCAGGAATGACTAGGAACTTCAATCGATTTTGTAGACACCAATCGAGAATTCTTGGGTAGAAATGGATAAACAGATTGAAAAACCCAAGAGTAATTCCGATAATCAGCGCCACGAAAATAAAGTTGACGAAGCCACTTACTTGAACCCCCAATGGCATCCATTCTTGACCCAATAATATTGTAATGGACAATAAGGAAATAGCTATAGTTCCGTATTTCAGGAAGCCTAGAGAAGGGACGTAGTGACGAACGAGGTTTAAAATACCAAAGGCAATCAATACCCATCCCGCAAATGAATAAGAGAGGGTTAAAGCCCAGATTCCAAAAACGATAAGGCCAATATTGAGCGCTAATTTTAGGTTTTTGCCTTTAGGTTTGAAACCAAAGCACCAATAAGCCATTGTTGGCAGAATAACCAAGGCAACGATGATGGCCGCAATCAGTGCGAAACTCTTGGTGTAAGCCAAAGGAGAGAATAATTTACCCTCCGCAGCTTGTAAAGTAAAGACAGGGATAAAACTGACTATGGTAGTTAAGACAGCTGTGATAATGGCCGAAGCAATTTCTTGACTGGCTTCTAAAATTGTTTTCAGAAGTGGCTGGTCCTTCTTCTCATCTAGGTGTTGGGTAATGTTCTCGGTCAGCACAATCCCCACATCTACCATGGTGCCAATGGCGATGGCAATTCCAGATAATGCCACAATATTGGCATCGACTCCAAAGTAGCGCATGGCAATAAAACACATCAGTACTGCGATGGGCAGCAAGCTGGAAATTAGAATAGAAGCTCTTAGGTTAAAGAGCATTACCAATACCACCACTACTGTAATTAGAATCTCTAGCGTTAGCGCCTCTTCCAAAGTGCCGATGGTTTCCTTGATTAACTTGGTTCGGTCGTAGAAAGGCACAATGGTAAGTTTGGAAACGGTACCGTTTGCCAATGTTTTTGAAGGTAAACCTTGACTGATCTCGTCAATTTTTAGCTTTACATTATCAATTACAGCCATTGGATTTGCCCCATAACGGGCCACTACCACACCACCAACAGCTTCTGCTCCCGATTTATCCAAAGCACCTCTTCTGGCCATTGGGCCTAAAGAAACATGAGCAACATCTTTAACTAAAATAGGCGTGTTTCCATTTGCCTTGACAACGGCATTTTCTAAATCCGCTAAGCTTTTGATATAGCCCAAACCTCGGACTAAGTATTCAACGCGGTTAATTTCAAGTGTTTTGGCACCAATATCCTGATTCGATTCCTTGACAGCTTTGACCACTTGATCTAGTGACACTCCGTAACCCTCCATGGCATTCGGATCAATGTCTACTTGATATTCCTTGACAAAACCCCCAACAGAAGCTACTTCCGAAACCCCTTCAGCTGAGGCAAGCGCATACCTTACAGTATAGTCTTGAACTGTTCTAATTTCTTGGGGATCCCAGCCACCTGAAGGGTTTTCGTTTGCATCTCTTCCTTCAATCGTGTACCAGAATATTTGGCCCAACCCTGTGGCATCGGGCCCCAAGGCAGGCTGTACTCCATCAGGTAAAAGCCCTTTGGGCAATGAGTTGAGCTTTTCTATAATTCTACTTCTGCTCCAATAGAATTCTATGTCCTCGTTGAAAATAATGTAGATGGATGAAACTCCGAAAATGGAAGAGCTTCGAATAGTTTTTACCCCAGGAATACCCAATAGGGAAGAGGTAAGCGGGTAGGTAATCTGGTCGTCAATATCTTGTGGCGATCTTCCCGCCCATTCAGTAAAAACGATTTGTTGGTTTTCTCCAATGTCTGGAATAGCGTCTACAGGCACAGGGTCCTTTGGCAGGTTAATATCCCAGTCAAAAGGAGCTGTAACTATACCCCAGGCAACAAAAGTTACCATGAACAGAAAAGTAACTAGTCTGTTCTCTAGGAAAAATTTAATTAGTCTATTGATCATTAATGCTTGCTTTACAATCCGAAAATAACGGTTTGGCTCAATGGATTGAGCGATTCAGCACAGATCTTAGGGTTAGATTTAAAAAAGGAATAGTCTGCCACTTTAAAAAAGCACAGCTAAATCTAACCTATGAAAAGGCCGATTAGGATTGTATTGCAGCAGGGATTTTTAGGGAATGGTAGGTGATATAGAGGTCGGGTTTGGGGATGTCGGGTGGCCCAGTGTTTTTGACTTCTAATATTTCTTCTTGTTCGGCCATAACCACAAGGAATGCACTGTAGGGAACTTCATAAAGAAGATAATAATTGGCATTCAAAATTTCGTTATGAACAGAGGCTTGCTGATTGTCTTCGATTTTGGTTAAAGACCATTCATCCTCACAACAGTCTTTCATGCTTTTATGCATTTCGGCAGACATGTTGCACTTTTTTTCCTGTTGTTTGAATAGCGCAGTTTCCTTTATCATGCCCATACAAACATGTTGTCCAACCAGTATTCCGGTGCTGGCAAGCAAGTAAAGGGTAGTGAATAATATGGTTACTGTTTTTTTCAATCTGGCCAAATATACGGAAGTTTTAGAATATGGTTTAACGAATGGCAAATCCCCTTCTATCCGATACTGTTTCCATTGTTTAAATGGGCTTACTACTTTTCCATTGATCAATCACTATAGTATATCATGAACAAGAAAATTTTATTAACACTAATTGTCTTTATAGGCCTTTTAGGCTCCGTTTCAGCCCAAAAAATCGACATGTCACTACTTGAGGACATGAAACCAAGAAGCATTGGCCCCGCAGGAGCAAGTGGTAGGATAACTGCCTTTGATGTAGAGCTTAATAACCCCAATATAATTTACGCTGGCACGGCCGCTGGCGGTTTATGGTTGTCTGAAAATGGAGGGTCCACTTGGGATGTTTTGTTTGATGATGGTAAGTCGGCCTCAATAGGTTCAATTGCCATTAATCAAAATAATCCGAATGAAATTTGGGTAGGAACTGGCGAAGGAAACCCAAGAAATAGCATGAACAATGGCGCTGGAATTTATAAAACCATTGACAAAGGAAGAACTTGGGAATTTTTAGGATTGGAAAAAACAAACGGTATTCACCGTATTATTCTCAACCCTAATGATCCAAAAATAGCAGTGGTTGCGGCCACAGGTACCCCCTGGGGAGAAAATCCAGAACGTGGTATTTATAAAACCACAGATGGCGGAAAAACCTGGACTAAGACTTTATACATAGATGTAAAAACGGGCGCTGCTGACTTAGTAGTTGATCCCTCTAACCCAAATAAGCTCATTGCAGCCATGTGGGAACACAGAAGATGGCCATGGTTTTTTAATTCAGGCGGAGCAGGCTCTGGTATATTTGTAAGTTTAGATGGAGGAGACACTTGGAATAGAAGAACGGCAGAAGATGGTTTGCCAAAAGGTGATTTAGGCCGTATAGGTTTGGCTTTTGCGCCTTCAGATCCCAACAGGGTTTATGCGTATGTAGAATCAAAATCTAACGCGATTTTCCGTTCAGATGATGGTGGCTTTAAATGGCAACAGGTTTCGAAAGATGGAGATAGAAATATAGGAGGAAGACCTTTTTACTATGCCGATATCTATGTTGATCCAATCAATGAAAATCGAATTTACAGTATCCATTCCACCGTTACCGTTTCTGAAGACGGAGGAAAAACTTGGGGCAGTTTTGTGTCCGGAGGAAAAGTACATACTGATCACCACGCATGGTGGATTCACCCAGAAGACCCTTCTTTCATTTTAGATGGCCATGATGGCGGACTAACTTATACTAGAGACCGTGGTAAGAACTGGCATTTTGTGACAAGCCTTCCTCTAACACAATTTTACCATGTAAGAGTAGACAATGATATTCCTTATAATATTTATGGGGGTGCGCAAGACAATGGTTCTTGGCGTGGCCCAAGTCAGTCATGGTTCAGAGGCGGAATACGCAATTTTTACTGGCAACGACTGAGTACCGGTGATGGCTTTGACATGGCACCCGACCCAAGAGATAATCGCTACGGCTGGTCTATGGGGCAGGGCGGAAACTTGAATTACTACGATCGAGTAACGGGCTTAATGAACAAAGTTCGTCCGGTTCACCCAGAAGGAATTGCTTTGCGCTTTAACTGGAATGCGGCTTTAGAAGTAGATGCGATTGACAAATCTGTGGCTTATTATGGCAGTCAGTTCTTACATAAAACCAACGATCGCGGAGCGTCATGGGAAATAATTTCTCCTGACTTGACTACCAATGATCCGGCTAAACAAGATTACAAATCTGGAGGACTTACTTACGATAATACTGATGCTGAAAATCACACTACCATTACTGCGATAGGCCCAAGCCCTAAGCAAGCAGGTGTAATTTGGGTAGGCACAGATGATGGTAATGTTCAAGTGACCCAAGATGGCGGTAAAAGCTGGAGCAATGTAGTGAGCAACATGAAAGGACTTCCTGCCAATGCATGGATTACGCAGGTTCAACCTTCTGAATATGATGCCGCAGAGGCTTTTGTAGTCATCGATAACCACAGAATGCATGATTGGACACCTTATGTGTATCACACCAAGAACTTTGGTCGTACCTGGACAAGATTAGTTGATGACACAGATATGAGAGGAGCAACCTTGAGTTTTGTGCAAGACCCAATTGAACCAAAGCTGATGTTTACAGGCACTGAGTTTGGCCTTTGGGTAAGTGTAGATGCGGGCACCACTTGGTCGCAATGGACCAACGGATATGGATCACTTCCGACTCAGGACATGGTGATTCACCCAAGAGAACATGATTTGGTGATTGCTACTTTTGGTAGGTCTTTCTGGGTACTGGACGATATTCGTCCGTTAAGAGCAATGGCTGCCATGGGAATGAAGAATTTGATGGATAAGCAGGTACAGGCTTTCGATGCGCCAGATGCTTACAAGGCGTTTATCGGTGAATCTTTTGGCTACCGTGCCAACTTGGTTGGGGATGCCATTTTCGAAGGTGACAATCGTTCACCTAATGCCATGATCTCTTTCTACTTTAAAGGGAAGGATGATAAAACGGAACGTGTTAAGGTTGAGATTCTTGATGACAAAGGAGTAGTTGTGAAAACGATAAATCAAAATGCAAAAAATGGTTTGAACCGTTTTGAGTGGAGGCTAGATTCTGATGGAGCGAATCCATCGGCAGGTCGTTTTTCACGTGGGCCAGATGTTTTCCCAGGTAAGTATACTATTCGTGTGAGCTATAAAAACGAAAAAAGCGAGGCCAAAGTGAATGTTTTTGCAGACCCACGAATAGAAGTGAATACGCAAGATATGATTGGCAAAAGGGCATTTATGGAGAAATATAATCAGTTGCAGAGTACGGTATCCTCCATGACCACCGGTTTGCGAAATGCAAAAGCTGCTGTGGAAAAAGTGAATGCCAGAGTGAGAGAGGAACAAAAATCCGTGGCAGATCCAGTTATAAAACGTGGGCAAGAAATGATTAAAGCCATTGATGAATTGTATTATCAGATTTCTAGCAAACCTGCGCCTCAAGGAAGTTATAGTGACGGAACAGTATTGTCCGCTAAATTAGGTTTAGTAAGAGGAGCAATGCAATCGGTACAATTGCCAATCACCAAAAACGATGAAACGGCAATGAAGCTTATCGAAGCTGCTGTTCCTCCAATGGAAGCCAAGGTAAAAGCGCTTTTAGCCAATGACTTTACGGCTTACAAAAACTATGTTAATGGTTTAGGCCTAAAGCTGATTTCGGACAAGTAGTTTTAAGGGTACAGAAAACACGAAAAAAGGCCAGACTTTCTTGAGAGTCTGGCCTTTTTATTTGAGATTTTTGAAGTACTACCTAATGTAGAAACTCGCCCCTAAAGTGATGTTTGCCAGATTTAAGTTAAAGCTGTAGTTTTCTACACCGTTAGTATTTTTAGCGTAGCCTATCATTCCGGAATTCATGTCAAGGGCAAATTTTGGTGACATAAAGTAGGTCATTCCTGGCGATAGCTTAGCATCTATTGTATCGTAAGTGCCATTTGAGTTTGAAAACCCATAGGAGAAAGAAGGTTCGAGATAGAGGTAGAAATTTTCGACTACGGGTTTATGAAACCTAGCATAGGCACCAACATTGAATATAGTTAAATCTTGAGGTTTAAGACTTGAGAAGCCTAAAATTCCTCCGAGGCTTGTTGTTTCTGAAAGGAACACTCCTGCTTTTGATGAAATCGTTATTCTTGAAGTTTCTCGTGTAACAACTTGTGTTATATATGGTCTTGTTTTATTGTATCCAACATTTCCAGTTATCTGTATATCCCCTTTTTGAATCTGGGCAAATCCAAGAGTACTGACCAGAAGAATCGCCATCGTAAAAATTAGTTTTTTCATGATAATGTCTTTGAGTTTTGGGAATGATTTAACCTTTAGACAGTCTTTTGACAGAAAAGGTCATCTATTTCGGACTACTGGAAAAATAATTATTTTAACGGAATTAATTGACTCTTAACAAGAACATAAAACAAAAGTAGATTAATTAGTGAATTGAGTTTGCTTAGTCGAAAAAAAAACTATGTTTTTAGTTATTGAAGTATTCTCGCCTTAAGAAAATCACTTTCATTCACTGTAGCGTCTTCGCTAGTGTCAGCATCCATATAGATTTTCCAGATGCCATTCATGCGTTTTAAGGTGACGTTGAACTTGCCGTAGAGGTGTTCAGGGTTGAAGCCACTGTAGCGCGTAAGTTTGTATATACCCGTTTCATAAGCCCAATCTCCTTTTTGTATTCGGCTGGTAAAACTGAACTGAATGCGCTGTTTGATTTTATGTTCATTCCAAAGATTGAACATATTGAGGTTAGAATCTTTGTATTCCCTGCCTACTAATATTTTATTTTGATCAATCGGTATTCGGAGTACATCATCTGTGTGGATGTGATTGAAAAGGCTGGCGTTCAAATCCTGATAAGCCTGCATGAAGTTGTACCAAACATCTTTGTTGATTTTGACCTGTTCCGACTGCGCAAATGTATTGGAGTTGCACATGATAAGCATGGCTCCGAGTAAAATCTTCTTCATAATTTAATGACCTTACAAATGCAACGGAGAGGAAGTAGGAATCGTGTTTGAAAGGAAGAAAATTTCGAAATTTAAAAGCCAGAATCATTGAAGTAACTCTGGCTTTTAAAGTATGTGTTGTTCGTTTTCTAGCGCTTTTGAAGCAACAAGCTATTCGATTTGTCTTTCAGTAAAGTTGGGTTTTGGAAAAGCAATAAGGCTTGAGTGTATACCTCGTTGGTCTGATTGTAGATTTTGTAAAAGGCGTTATCGTCATAAATGTCGCGGGCCAATTGTGCTTTGATCAAATAGACTAAAAACTCCTTCGATTTAAGGTATTCCTTTTCTCTGAACCTTACACCATTGGCTTTTCCAATTTCAATCACTTGGTTCAGCATGGCTTCGGTTACCTCAAATTCTTTATTGAATTGCTCAAAGTCCCAATCGTTCAGGTATTTGTTGTTATCCCTATAGTCCAGCGTAAATTCTTTTACAGCATTGCTTGAAAAAAGTCGGTTTACATAGGCTGTAGCGTAAGTTGTATCTAACGGCACAAAGTAGTCTGGCATAATTCCTCCGCCACCATAAACGGTTCTTCCAGAAGTAGTTTCGTACGCCAGGTCTTCATTGAAATGGACGCTGTCTTGACTGAACAACTCACCAGAAACGAAGCGTTGATAATAATCCGAAGCATAAGCCTCTTCTCCTTCACTATAAGGTTTTTGGATTGAGCGTCCGCTTGGCGTATAATATCGGGCAATGGTCATTCGTAATTCTGAGCCATCTTTTAGGTCGAAGGGCAATTGCACCAAACCCTTGCCGAATGATCTTCTGCCGATAATCAAAGCTCTGTCGTTGTCTTGCAAAGCGCCCGCCACAATTTCCGAGGCAGAGGCGCTTCCTTCGTTCATTAATACGGTAACTGGACCTTCTTCAAAAATACCACGTTTGGTAGCCCTTGCCTCAGAATCGTATTTGGACCCTTGGCCTTTCTGACTAACTATTAGCTGTCCGTCAGAAAGTAGTTCGTCAGAAATACCAATGGCTGCACTCATATAGCCACCACCGTTGTTTTGCAGGTCGAGGATCAGCTTTGTCATTCCCTGTTCCTTCAGCTTTTCCAAAGCAGATTTGAATTCAGCATAAGTATTTTCAGCAAACTTGTTTACTTTAATATAGCCCACTTCATCGTCTACCATATAACCTGCATCTACTGAATATTGTGGAATAGCATTACGGATCAGCTTAAAGTCAATTAAGTCATCATCTCCTTTTCTTACGACAGAAATTGCCACTTCAGTGCCTCTTGGCCCTCTGAGTAGGTTGAAAACTTGGTTGTTATCCATGCCGATACCTGCAATGTTTTCACCATCTACTTTCACAATTTTGTCTCCAGCAATAATTCCTGCTTTTTCTGAAGGGCCTCCCGCCAATGGAGTCACAACATATAAAGTATCTCTAAGCAGGTTGAATTCCACTCCGATACCATCAAAGCTCGCGCGTAATTGACTTTCGGCAAGTGCTCTGTCTTGTGGGGGAATATAAATGGTGTGCGGATCTAGTTTGTCCAACATTTGGCTAATGGACTCTTCTAGTAATTCTTCTGTGTCTACTGAATCTACATAGTCGTGCTCAATGTAGTCCATGAGCTGTGTGAATTTTTGGATTGAAGCATTGTACTTGCTATTTCCTCCAGGTGTCGAGAAGCTTGACCCTATCCAGATGCCGATAACCACAGCGGCAGCAAGTAAAAGGGGTAAACGGATTTGATTTTTAGAATTAGGGGTATCACTCACGATGTTGCAAAATTTTGAATTCGGTAAAATTAACTATTTCGTTCAAACAAAATATTCTGTTTGAGCATAGTATGATAGAAACGAAATGCGTTGGTTTGTGTTTAAATAAAAATTTAACTGTGTTCATCAAGGCATAGATCGCTCAAGATTTATTATTTTAGCTGAATAGTCAAATTCAAATGCAAGGTATACAAGAACGTACAATCAATGATTTAGTAGCTGAGAACCATGTTAGGGCTTCGGTACTTTATTATTTTGGGGTTAATTTTTACGACAATCAGGAAAGAACTTTGAAAGAGGTTTGCACCTCTTGCGGTTTGAATATCAAGACTGTCATAAAAAGTTTGGAGTCTGAGCCAAAGAAGTCAGAGGTAAGCGAGCTAAGGCTAATGGCCTACCCAATTGACCTTGTGGTTGAATATTTAAAGCACGCGCATTCAGTGTTCGTGAAAAAACGTTTGGCTTATATAGCGCAACTGATTGACAGTTTGGGCGTGGTGAACTATCGTTACCAAAGCTTGGCCCACGATTTAAAAACCGTATTTCCTTTGTTTGTAGAGGATTTCATCCATCATATTCACGAAGAAGAAGATTCTCTTTTCGTTTACATTCAGCAGCTGAGAGATTTCCTTTCGGGGGAAAATCATGGCACAAAACTTTTCTATACCATGGAAAAGATATCTATTCATGAATTTGCTGTAGATCACGAAGAGCATGAGCATGAAATGGATGGTCTTCGCAAAATCACCAATAACTATACTTATTGCGAAGAGGCTGATTTGCACATTAAAGTGCTTTATGAAGAACTGAAGGCCTTTGAAGAAGACTTACTCATCCACGCCAAAATTGAAGATGATATTTTATTACCGAAAGCGCTTCAATTAGAAAAACTGGTCAAACTTCGTTTTTACGACATTATCAAACAGAATTAATGGGCAGAATCCTCGCCATAGATTATGGCAGAAAGCGTGTTGGCTTGGCTGTTACCGATCCACTTCAAATTATAGCCTCCCCTTTAGATACCGTCCACAGCAAGGATGTAATCCAGTACTTGAAGGATTACGACAAGGCTGAAAACATCGAGTCGTTTGTATTGGGAATGCCCATGAACTTAAACAACCAACCTACGGACGCTACTTTGGGTGCTCAACAATTTGAGAACCTACTTAAAAAGCAATTTCCAGAAAAACCCGTTTATTTGCAGGACGAAAGATTTACCTCCAAAATGGCCATGGACGCGATGATAGCCGGAGGCATGAAAAAAAAGGATAGAAGAGAAAAAGGGAATATAGATAAAATAAGCGCAACCATTATTTTACAGTCCTTTTTGGAAAGCAGATAGCATGATTTACCCAATAGTAGCTTACGGAGATAATATTTTAAGAAAAGAAGCCCAGGAGTTCCATCGAGATTCTGAAGACCTTACGAAGCTGGTTGAAGCGATGTATGACACCATGAATAACGCCAATGGTGTTGGTTTAGCGGCTCCGCAAATAGGAATGTCCAAAAGGCTTTTTGTAATTGACTCTACCAAAATGGAAGAGGAAGAAGGAAAAGGCATTAAGCGCGTTTTTATCAATCCAGAAATTTTGGATGAATATGGAAATGAGTGGGATTTTGAAGAAGGCTGCTTAAGTATTCCTGATGTACATGGCGATATCCTTCGCCCCGAAAAGCTCACCATTCGTTATTTCGATGAACTTTGGAACGAACACGAAGAAGAGTTTGATTCCATGACTGCTCGAGTGATTCAACATGAGTACGACCACCTCAATGGCGTTCTTTTTACTGATTATATCAAAGGATTAAAAAAGCAGATGCTTCGTGCAAAGTTGCTGAATATTTCAAAAGGCACGGTAAAGACAGATTACAGAATGAAATTTCCGAGTAAGAAGTAGCCAAGAGTCCAAAGAGGAAGCTTTTCTGATTTTTGATGGCTTAAGCTAAAGTCGGACGGAACGTCAGACTTGGATATTATTTGAGACTTTAAGATCCATATCATCTGGCCTGACCTTCGGTGCCGACCTAGTAGCAGATGGCAATACGATTCCTAAGTAAAAGCCGACTCCGTTAAAACCATGGATTGTCACTAATATAATTACGGGCTTTGTTGGGAAGCATTAATCCCTATTTTTGTGACTTCCTTAAAAACCATAAAACCGAATTATGCAGCAACTCAACGATTTTCTCTCCACTATAGATAGCTATATCGGTAGTGCAGGATGGTTCCCTTTCGCTTTATTAGGCGTGGGTCTGTTTTTTACTATTTATCTAAAATTCCCTCAAATAAGATACTTCGGTTTTGCTTTTAAAATATTAAGAGGAAAGTTTGATAAGGCTGGAGATCAAGGAGATACTTCTCACTTCCAAGCTTTGACCACCGCGCTTTCTGGCACTGTGGGTACCGGAAATATTGCTGGTGTTGCACTCGCTGTACACTTAGGTGGTCCAGCTGCTTTGTTTTGGATGGTAGTTACTGCTGCTATTGGTATGTGTACCAAGTTTGTAGAAGTTACGCTTTCTCATAAATATCGTGAAGTAGCACAAGACGGCACAATGGCTGGAGGGCCAATGTACTACATGAAGAATAAGTTGAATATGAAGTGGTTAGCGGTAGTTTTTGCTGTAGCTACAGTGCTTTCTTCTTTCGGTACGGGTAACATGCCGCAGATCAACAGTATTTCTTCGGCATTGAAATCAACTTTCGCTATTGAGCCTTGGATGACAGGAGCGGTTTTATCTGTTATTTTAGCGTTTGTTATTATTGGCGGGATTAAAAGAATAGCTTCGGTTACAGAGAAGTTAGTGCCTGCCATGGCTATTGTTTATTTCATCGGCTGTTTCTCAGTGATTTTTGCCAACCTAGAAAACTTGATTCCATCAATCACTTCAATCTTTTCAAGCTTATTCACCACAACGGCAGCTACTGGTGGCTTTTTAGGAGCAACAATAATGTATGCCTTTAACGTTGGGGTAGGTAGAGGTCTTTTCTCTAACGAAGCAGGTCAAGGTTCTGCTCCAATTGCTCACGCATCAGCTAAGGGACATGAGCCAGTATCTGAAGGAATGGTTGCGATTTTAGAGCCATTCATTGATACTATTATCATTTGTTCGATCACAGGTCTTACACTTCTTTCTTCCGGTGTATGGCAAGAAAAACATTTGAATGATTTTGCAGTAACCGATATGTCGATTCTTGCCGGTCATGATTATACTGATGATAATAAGCCAGGTAGGGTAGCCTTAAAAGAGCACTTGTCAGGAGAAAATCCATTACCAGTATTTGATGGAATGCTTCAAGTAGAGAACGGTAAAATTACGAGTGTTGTAACCGTAATTCATGCCCGCTCTTTGGCAGAAGATATTACCGTAAACGAATCTTTTGGAGGCTCACCGCTCACAGGTGAAGTTGAAATCTCTAATGGTAAACCAGTGGATGGAAGTATTTCATTCTATGGTAAATCATTAATCCATAGTGTTCCACTTACTGCTATTGCCTTTACCAAAGGTTGGTTTGGTGAATACGGACAGTATATTGTATCTATTGGTATTTTATTGTTTGCCTTCAGTACTGCCATTTCATGGTCTTACTATGGAGATAGAGCCATGACATTCTTATGGGGCTCAGGTTCCGTGAAATATTATAGAATTGTATATGTGGCTGGTTTCTTTATTGCCGCTATTGCTGACACTACCATCATTTGGACTGTGGCAGCTATTGCCATTGCGGTAATGACCTTGCCTAACTTGTTGGGAATTTTCTTACTGAGAAAGGATATGAAGAGCACCATTGCTGATTACTGGAAAGGGATGAAAGAAGATTACCCTGATGAGAAAACGCCTGAATAATAATTCAGTTTAAAGAGTTTAGGAGCCGTCTTAATTAAGTTTGAGACGGCTCTTTTGTTTTCATTCCATAAATTGCGATATGAAAATTTGCTTTGCTACTAACAATAAGAATAAGCTTGAGGAAATATCTCAGATTTTAGGGGATCAGTTTGAACTTGTGTCCCTAGAACAAATCGGTTGCTTGGAAGAACTGGAAGAAACGCATGATACGCTTGAGGGAAACTCCTTACAGAAAGCGTCTTATGTTTTTGAGCATTATGGCATTCCTGTTTTTGCTGATGACACAGGGTTAGAGGTGAATGGTTTGAATGGAGAACCAGGTGTTTACTCCGCTATGTATGCTGGGCCTGTGAGAGATTCCATCATGAACATGAATAAGGTACTGGAAGGACTTGGAACTGTGGCAGACCGTTCGGCAAAATTCAGAACGGTAATCACTTATATCGAAAACAGTGAGCCAATCCAGTTTGAAGGAATAGTGGAGGGAGAAATTACTAAGGAAGTTAGCGGTCAAGGAGGTTTTGGCTATGACCCTATTTTTCAACCCACTGGCTATGATAAAACCTTTGGGGAATTATCGTCAGAAATAAAGAATTCAATCAGCCATAGAAAAAGAGCCTTCGATAAACTTATCATTTTTTTGAAAGGCAAAGAAGGTAAATCAGTTTAGGTTACTACTTTTGCAAAATGTCTGAGCATAAGCCGTATATCATTGGGATCACAGGAGGGAGTGGGTCGGGGAAAACACGTTTTCTTCGTTCACTAATCGAAAGTTTTGATTCGGGAGTAGCCAGTATTTCCCAAGATGACTATTATAGGCCTCGAGAACATCAATTGGTGGACAAAAATGGGGAGTTTAATTTTGACCGACCAGAGTCAATTGATTACGAGCATTTCGCCAGCGATCTTTTGGCCTTGAGCAAAGGGAATGATGTTGAAAAACAGGAATACACCTTTAATAACCCTAATGTTCAACCCAAAAATATAGTAGTCAAGGCCGCACCAGTCATTTTGGTTGAGGGGATTTTTATCTTTCATTATCAAAAAATTTCTGAATTGATTGACTTAAAAATCTTTGTAGACGCAAAGGATTACATTAAGCTTCAGAGAAGATTAACCCGCGACAGAGTAGAAAGAGGTTATGACGCGGATGATGTGCTTTATAAGTATGAGAACCATATTATGCCATCGTATCAGAAATATATTGAGCCACATAAAGAACACGCAGACATTGTGGTGCCCAATAATACTGACTTTGGAGTAGCCTTAGATGTGGTGAAGGCATTTATTCAGTCGAAAATAAATGAGCATACCGTATGATTGTAAAGTCTATTCTATAAATTTGACACGCTAAATGAAAATATCACCAAAAATATTAGGCATCAAAAGAACCCTCTTCTATGTATTGGGGGTGTTGGTGGCTGTATTTGTAGTGGCCCAAGAGCTCATAGACTACCAGAGTTTAAGGATTGATTTAGCCTCAGAATCAATTGATCAGCAACAAGCCGATGATCAAGGAGATGAAAAGGAGCTTATATATGACTACACTTGTGAATTGGCTTTGCCATCTACAGTGGTTCAGTTGCAAGCCTTTATTCCTGTTTTTATAGGAACAGTAATCAGAGAGTCTGAAGAAAAACAGATTCAATACCCTAGCGTTTCGCTATCCGATTCACCTCATTACAAGAATCTTTTTCGAAAGAAAATATCCCCGAACGCCCCATAGGCATTCTTTCTTATAGCATGAATCTTCTGCTATAACCACACACGCACAAAACAAACTTTATTATATCAGGAGTATCGGAAGCTAGTTGTCATTCATTTAGATAACGAATCTCAGAAAACCTCCAAATGATTAACTAACCATAAACCAAAATGAAAAATAAGAATACCATAGTCCTTTTGACAGTGATCATTACGGCTCTGTGTCTTTATTACCTTGGAATCACCTTTTTCTCAAGAGGAATTCAACAAGACGCAGTTGATTATGCTAAAAATGAAGCTGGTGTAATAGACCAGCAGAAGAAGCAATCATACCTAGACTCTATTTGGAGAGAGCCTGTGCTCAATATTTTAGGTGCAGAGTTCACTTACCAGGAAATCAAAGAATATGAATTGAACCTTGGTCTCGATTTACAAGGTGGAATGCATGTTACCTTGGAAGTTTCTCCTATAGCTATTATAGAGGGGCTTGCTGGAAATAGCAAAGATCCACAGTTTAGAGCAGCATTAGCACAGGCAGATGAAGCGCACAAAACGAACACTCAAGCGCCATACTCAAGCTTATTTGAGACAGCATATGCTGACGTTACCTCTGGTGGGCAGTTAAGCAAAGTATTTGCAAATGCAGCTAACAAGGGCAGAATTGAGTTTGGCTCAACCAATGCTGATGTTATGAAGGTGGTTAACGAGGAGATCGATAACGCTATCGATCGTGCCTTCCAAATTCTTAGAACTAGGATTGATCGATTTGGTACATCACAACCAAACATTCAAAGACTTCAGGGAACGGGTAGAATTCAAATTGAATTGCCAGGTGTAGATAACCCACAGAGGGTAAGAAAACTATTACAAGGTGTAGCCAAGTTAGAGTTTTGGGAAGTTTACGGAACAAGTGAAGTTTCTCCAACGCTTTCTGCTATTAACGATGCGCTGCTGAAAATTGAAGCGTCAGAGAAAACAACGGCACCTACAACTGATTTAGCTTCTGAATTGAAAGCTGAAAGTGCTGATGGACAAGAAAATTCTCTTGAAGATCAATTATCTGGCGACACGACCAACACTGCTGAGGAAGAATTGGCTACTCCAGGTCAATCAAAGTTTTTCTCTTTAATGAGACAAGGTCCCTTTGAAGGTTTATACTACGCTCTAGAAGATACTTCGCAGATCAATAGAGTGCTTAATAACCCAAGCATTACCAGATTATTTCCGAGTACCTTAAAGTTCTTATGGGGAGTAAAACCTGCTGAGGGAACTGAATTACTAGAGCTTTACGCCATTAAAATGGGTAGAGGTGGAGAATCTCCTTTAACTGGTGAGGTAATCACTGATGCTCGTCAATCTTTGGATGCAATGATGAGTCCTGCTGTAAGCATGCAAATGAATGCATTGGGAGCAAAAAAATGGAGAAACCTTACTGGGGCTAACATTCAAAGAAGAGTAGCTATTTCACTAGATAACTATGTTTATACAGCACCTAATGTTAATGAAGAAATTCCAACAGGTAGCTCACAGATTAGTGGGAACTTCACCATTGAGGAAGCAGAGGATCTTGCAAACATTCTTAAAGCAGGTTCACTTCCAGCACCAACTAAAATTGTAGAAGAAGCTGTGATTGGCCCAACTTTGGGTAAAGAAGCACAAAGACAAGGGGTAACTTCAATTTTAGCCGGTTTGGCCATTGTGGTTATTTTCATGATTTTCTATTATGCTAAAGGAGGAATTGTGGCGAACGTAGCTTTGCTTTTCAACATCTTCTTTATTCTTGGAATCTTGGCCAATTTAGGTGCCGCGCTGACCTTGCCTGGTATTGCAGGTATTGTGTTGACGATTGGTATGTCCATTGATGCCAACGTACTTATTTTCGAAAGAATCAGGGAAGAGATGCGAAACGGTATTCCGCTTTTGCAATCGATAGCCTCGGGTTATCAAAAGGCTTACAGTTCTATTATTGATGCGAACGTAACAACTTTCCTTACAGGTGTTATTCTTTACGTTTTGGGTCAAGGTCCATTAAAAGGGTTTGCAGTAACCTTGATGATCGGTATTATCTGTTCATTCTTCTCAGCGGTATTCATTACAAGGGTAATCATTACCTACATGACTAAGAAAGGAAATGACAGTAAACTTACTTTCGATACTCCTTTGTCAAAAGGTTGGTTGAACAATGTTCATTTTGACTTCTTAGGTAAAAGGAGATTGGCTTATCTAATGTCAAGTATTGTGATTGCAGTTGGTATAATTTTAATGGCAACCAATGGCTTGAGATTAGGTGTAGACTTTAAAGGCGGTCGTTCTTATGTAGTGAATTTTGATGAGGCTATGACAGCTTCTGATATCAAAACGTCACTTTCTGGAATGGAGACCTTTGCTAATTCAGGTATCGAAGTGAAAACTTACAATACTGCGAATATGCTTAAGATCACCACGTCTTATTTGATTGAGGATGAATCGGCAGAAGCTGATGCAGCTGTAAAAAGCGCATTGACTGGAGCCTTGAGTCAGATCACCAATAAGACCTTTGTGGATGGAACAGTTGATAATGTAGGGGCTGGCCAGTTTATAATTGGAGGTTCTTCTAAAGTGTCGCCTACCATTGCAGATGATATTAAAAATTCATCACTTGAATCATTTGGTTTGGCCATTGTCGCCATATTCTTCTATATCCTTATTAGGTTCCGAAGATGGCAATTCTCACTGGGTGCAATTATCGCCTTGGTGCATGATTCATTAATTGTATTGTCTGCATTTGCAATTGCGGGCCTATTTGGAGTTAATTTTGAAGTGGATCAGGTGTTTATTGGAGCCTTGCTTACAATCATGGGTTATTCTATAAACGATACCGTGGTAGTGTTTGATAGGATTCGTGAGAACCTGCAGCTTAAAGGCTCAAAAGACTTAGTTGGTACTTTCAACGAGTCAATTAATAGCACCATTAGCCGTACGTTGGTTACTTCAATGACCACTTTGATTGTGGTGGTGGTTCTATTCATCTTTGGTGGAGAGGTGCTAAGAGGCTTCTCTTTTGCTTTCATGGTAGGTATTATTGTAGGTACTTATTCTTCAATATTCATTGCTTCACCAATTGTGGTTGATTTGTCTAAAAAGACTTTAGGTAAAGCAGCTGACAAAGAACAAGAATATGCAAGAGCTAAGGCAAGTGCTAAAGCAGCGGCTTCTGCCAATCAATAGAAATCATTAGATTGAATATATAAAACTTAAAGGTGTCTCATTGAGACACCTTTTTTTGTGCTTACAGTAATAATACTTCATTAGCTTTGTAACATGAAGGCTAAGATGGAAAAGCGAATAGTAGCGGTTCTAGTGATCATCATTAGTGTTTGCTTGGTGTTACAATATGTGGTTGGGGTCCATAACTTCTCTGACCCCGTAATGGCTAAATATTGGATAGAAATTATACTATATCCTACTGGACTAGCGATATTGATTCTTGTTTGGCGACTTACCTTAGATAAGAAGATAGAAGGCAAAGACCAGCGGGAGAAAAAAAATGAAGACTTAAAGCGTGACAATTGAATATAGACATCTCAACTCCTGCATTGCTTTTTCCAGCCATAACGCTCTTGCTATTGGCATTTACCAATCGCTTTGTGGCTTTGGCTACCCTAGCGCGTGGTTTAAGGCAACGGTACTTGGATCATAATGACCCGCCTGCCACGATACTTGGGCAAATTAAGAATTTAAAAGTGCGCTTATTACTCATTCGTAACATGCAGGCACTAGGGATTGCTAGTTTTTTCTGCTGTGTTTTGTGTATGGTACTTATGTACTTGCGCGAGCAACAAACTGCCGACTTTGTTTTTGGAGTAAGTCTTTTTCTCCTACTTGCTTCGCTTACGCTTTCCTTTATTGAAACCCAGATCTCCACCAAGGCACTCAATCTTGAGTTGAGTGATTTAGAGGAGAAGTCAATCAAAAAGATCTGAGAGTATCATTTTTAGTATCTAGTGGGTTAATTTACCTTATCTCAAAATAGGTTAGAATTCCTTTAATTCCTCAATCTAAATCTGATGGATAGGGAATATCATTGCCCTCATATTTATATTATGAGGGATTACATCAAGATATTTATAGAGTGACCCCGAATAATAGGTTAATGTATTTCGGCTTTTCTCGAATGGCCTGATTTTTTTAACTAAAGTACTTGTTTAAACAAGTACTTTAGTTAAATTTACTGACTGCTTATGGATTTCGATAAGACTCTCTTTCATCTGAATAGCAACCTTGGCTATAACCTTTACCGTACCTATTTACTTTTTCATAGAGAGTTGATTAGGGCGCTAAAGAGGTATTCGGTTACTCCAGAGCAATGGCAAGTGTTGATTATGCTGTGGAATCACGGAAGCGTAACGCCTACTGAAATCAGTAGGGTGACGCTTCAGGATTTACCTTCAATTTCTCGCATGATCGTGCGTATGCAGCGTAATGGGTGGGTTGAAAAAGAGAGTAATGAAGCAGACGGAAGGTCTTTTCGGGTAAAACTTACTCAGCGTGGTGTGGAGAGTAAGTCTGAGATGATGATGTCAATGGAGGTACACTTTGCTAAATTTTTAAAAAGTGTCCCTGCGCAAACGAATTACAGCATAAAACAGGAGCTGGTAAAGCTTCGGACAATGCTAGGAGATTACACACCCAAATAATGACAGACGGTCAGGTCATTTTGAAGCTAGTTGAGTTTCAAATCTCTAATGTTTAAGTTAAACGGAGAGAATCCGGTTAGGAGCCTTAGGTTCCTAACCGGGAGATGGCTCAAATAAAAACATTTGCACTTCCTCCCTTTTCCCCCTAGATTCCGATCCTAAAAATTATTCCCTTGATAGATTTACGAAGTGATACCCTAACCAAGCCTACTCCTGAAATGCATGCCGCTATGATGGCAGCCGAAGTGGGTGATGATATGTTTGGTGAAGACCCAACCGTAGCTGCCCTTGAGAAAAAGGCAGCCAACATGTTTGGTATGGAAGCGGCACTCTATTGTGCATCGGGCACCATGACCAATCAAATTGGAATCCGTTTACATACCACTTTGCAGGACGAGGTGATCTGTCATAAATATTCCCATATCTACCTTTATGAAAGCGGTGGGATTATGTCAAACTCGGGAGTTTCAGTTCGCTTGCTTGAAGGCGATCAGGGCAGAATTACGGCAAAAGATGTGATGGCTGCAATTCAACCAGACGATATTCATTCACCCGTTTCAAGAATGGTTTCGCTAGAGAACACCATGAATAAGGGGGGAGGAAGCTGTTATGACTTTGATGAAATTCTGGCTATAAAAAAGGTGTGTACCGATAACGGTTTGGCTTTTCATTTGGATGGTGCCAGACTATTCAATGCTTTAATCGCTAAGAACCAAAAGGCCGAGGATTATGGTAAAGCTTTCGATACCATTTCTATTTGCCTTTCTAAGGGTTTGGGCGCTCCGGTAGGGTCTTTGTTATTAGGGACTGCTGAAAAAATTAAACGTGCTAAACGTGTTCGTAAAGTAATGGGAGGTGCATGGAGACAGGCTGGTTACATCGCAGCTGCTGGTTTATATGCTTTGGAAAACAATATAGAACGTTTGGCGGAAGACCATAAAAATGCTCAGATTATCGCTGACACTTTGCAGAGCTTGAATTATGTAGAAGAGATTTATCCTTGCGAAACGAATATTCTGATTTTTAGAATAAGTGATCGCTATACCAACGAGTCGTTTTTAGCGAAGCTGAAAGAGCATGGTGTTTTGGCCTTTGGCTTTGGTCCTCAGCTGATTCGTTTTGTAACTCATTATGATTTTACCCAAGATCATTTGACAGACCTTTTGCAGGTTTTGAGAAAGCTTTAAAGGCTGATTTTGAGTGTAATTATCAAACTCCTTTCAAATATATTTTAATCAAGTTTCGATGATGGTCTGCATGGTGGATAGTAAAGTACATCATTTCTCGGATGGTAATTTTACCCAGTAGTGGATGAGGGAAAATGAACTCATCTAGTTGCGCTTCAGCCCATTTATCTAGTTTTTGATTTATGGATTCGATATTGTTTTGAAGCTGGTTGATAAGTTTCTCCTTCTGATTAAAATCAACTTTTTGAGGAGTAAAAGCTGCACTGGCCACTCCGCCTAAACTTAAATTTTCTTTATATCGCTCGACTAGCTGATCAAAGGTTTTTGAAGGACGATTGGCTTTGCCAAACTTGAGCTTGATCAGAAACTTCGGTAAGCCCATTCCTTTGTGTAATGGAGAGGTACTTTTAATCAGGTGCTCCATTTGCTGCCCAGCCGACCATTTTCCTTCTGGAGCATATTCAAACTCATCTTTGGTGAGTGAGTCGCAGTTGCTTACAAAGTTTAAATAAGAAGCAGTAAGTGCTCCTTTGATTTGATCTTTTTTCATTGTTTTTGTCCTTAGATTGAAGGTAGGTTTTCTTTCTGTGAAGGACAAAAAGAAAACGGAGCCATCCTTCTGATCGCTCCGCTTTGTGACTAACCAAAACACTTTGTTATATACGACTTTAACTTACGAAGTGAAGACTTTGAGTGGATCTAGCCAAAGGAAGATAATCTTTAACTTTTTTAAATTCAGGGGCGAATGGTCACTAGACCTGCTTTTATACACTATTTATCGCTCATCAATTTTTCATTTGTCTATCTTTGCGCGATGTTTTTGATCAGGCTTATATCATTACTTCCGTTTTGGTTTCTGTATGGATTAGGGAAGGTGATTTCTTTTCTTCTGTATCATACTGTAGGTTATCGTAGAACTGTTGTGCGTGATAATTTGAGTAATACTTTTCCTGATTTAACTAATCGAGAGCTGTTTATAATTGAAAAGGCGTTTTATATTCAATTCACTCAGGTTTTTATAGAGTCGATTAAGGCCTACCGTTTTAAAAGAAAGGATTGGGAAAAGCGTGTGCCGCTTGTTAATTCTCAATTGATGCTTGAATATTTGGATCAAGGTCAACCGGTGATCTTGCTTTCGGGACATACGGCTAATTGGGAATGGCCTGCTTTTTCTATTGGCCAGCAAATGGGTTACCCAATGGAGTTTCTATATAAGCCTGTGAAAAACCCCAAGTTTGACCAATTGATGATCAACCTGAGAACTCGCCATGGTGGGCGTGCACTGCCTAAGGATTCTGCCCTAAGGCAAATTATCAAGCGTAAGAATGAGCCTAGAATAATAGGCATATTGGCAGATCAGTTACCTTCTATTGGTGCTGACAAGTATTGGATCGATTTTCTAAATCAGTCTACAGCTTTTTATACGGGACCTCAAAAGATTGCTCAAATTGTAAACTACCCAGTTTTTTATTCACATACTGAACGTACCTCGGAAGGCCATTATCGAGTAGAGTTCAAACCGGTTAAGTTTCCTCCTTTTCAAAAGGAAGGCCACGATATCGTGCAAAGGTTTGCGGTATTGCTAGAGCAAACTATTCGTGAACACCCTTCTGATTATTTATGGTCACACAAGCGCTGGAAGTACGATCAAAAGAAGGAGCAAGAGGCTTTAGCCTCCAACAAAGAAGCCTAAACAATGAACCATTTGACTTTTTTTATTCATCTCTCAATGCCTCAACCGGGTTTCTATAGGCCGATTTTAGGGACTGGAAACTGATAGTTCCCCAGGCAATAAGCAGTGCGGCACCGCCAGCAATAATAAATACCGTAGCCGTTATTGGGGTTTGGTAAGCGAAATCTGCAAGCCATGTTTTCACCGCATAGTAAGCCAACGGAACGGCTATCAGAATTGCAATAATTACCAGTCGTGTGAATTCGGTACTGAACAGCAGTACGATGTCTTTTACACTGGCTCCTAATACTTTTCTTACCCCTAATTCCTTGGTGCGCTGCTCTGATGTAAACGCTGCCAATCCGAATAAGCCAATACAAGCAATCGATAAAGCCATTACGGTAAAGATATTGAGCACTGATGTCATGCGTTGCTCTGTACGGAAACTGCTTTCAAAATCCCTGTCCATAAAACTGTATTCAAAAGGAAGCCCAGGTTTTATGGCGGCTAATTCAGTTTTTACTTCATCTAATAGCTTAGACATCTTCTCTCCAGAATTAATTTGAGTTGGATCAACCCTGGCTGAAAGAAAAGAGGTGCCAATATCAAAGAGCTCTTCATTTCCTTTGTGCGCAATCATTAATGGAGCGATGGTCATTCTTAGGCTGTTGTAATTGAAATCTTCTACCACGCCTATCACTTCAAATTTTATAGTTTCAGAACCAGGAAAGGTAACGTGCTTGCCTAGCGGGCTATCGGTGTCATAGGTTTCTGGACCACCAAAGCCTAAGGTTTTTGCACCTGAAACATTTAGAATCACAGCAAGTTTATCACTAGCGATATTATCGTCAAAATTGCGACCTACAATAAATTGGGGGCTGAGTAAATCAATATAATCTTCGTCTACCATCACTCGGTTGAGTGTGGTGATATCGTTTTCAGGGCCCTCAGCTTTGTATTTATCCTCATTATAAATATTTGGAGCCACTAGGTCTGAATAACCTACTTGAGTAAATGCGGGGTTTTGCTTCAATCTGTTTTGCAAAGTCACAATGCTCGAAGAATCCATTAGCTCCAGATTATGCACCTGAAGAATATTCTCTTTTTCGAAACCAACATTTAAATTGGCAGTGTAAGTCAGTTGCTTCTGAACAAAGAACGTGGTGATAATAAGCGCAACAGAAATGGTGAACTGAAAAACGACTAGGGTATTTCTTATACCTTTCCCCCTAAAACCATTGCTTACTTTACCTTTTAGAGCCTGAATGGGCTTGAAAGAGGAAAGATAAAATGCTGGATAGCTACCTGCTACAAGACCCAAACCTAAAATGAAAACTAACAATCCAGCTAAAAATAAGGGATTGGATATTGCGGTTTGTAAGGAAAGTGTTTTGTTAGCAATTGTGTTGAACGAATTGATGAACAGTTCGCAAAGAATAAGTGCTATCGTGGTGCCTGCTAAAACGAAAATAACAGATTCGAAAATGAATTGGTTGGCTATTGATTTTCTACCTGAACCGAGCACTTTTCTAACGCCAACCTCTTTGGCTCTTCCGGCCGAACGAGCAGTAGAAAGGTTCATGAAATTAATGCAGGAAAGCATAAGCACGAGGATTCCTACAGCGCCAAATATTTTGACGTAAGCGATACTTCCAGATGGACCGATTCTATTGCCCGTAATAGGAGAATGTAAATAGGCCTCTCGAATGGGTTGCATGGTGAGTGTCCATTTTTTACCATCAGGAATAAATTCAGCATAAGATTCGCCAAAGGCACGTTCTACCGCTGGAGCTGCCCACTTTGGTGGAATCGCCTGGAGTTTCTTGTTTATTTTTTCCAGATTGGCACCTGGATCAACTTTTACATAGGTCACAAAGGTTGTCCAAATCCATGTCCATTGGCGTGCTTCTATATGACGATAGGTACTCATGGAAGTCATCATGTCGAACTGGATATGAGAGTTAGAAGGGATGTCTTCTAGCACCGCTGTTACTTTAAACGGTCCAGCGTTTTCGCCTTGCCTTACTTCTAATATTTTGCCTATGGCCTCTTCTTTCCCAAAATACTTGGTGGCCATACTTTTGGTAATGATAATGCTTAATGGTTCTACTAAAGCTGTTTCAGGATTTCCTTCTAAAACAGGAAATGAGAAAAGGTTGAAAAAATTTGCTTCAGCTGCATATATCTTGGATTCTTTAAATGAAACAGGGTCATCGTTTTTTGGCTCATAAGTAACCAAGTTTTCACCAGAATCATGAATTCGCAAGACCTCAGTAAATTCTGGAATATCTTCACGAAGTGCTACCGCTACTCCAGGGGCAGTGGAGCTAAATTCCGCATCCCAATCGCCCCAAATCATAGGTTGGTTAATGCGGTACACTTGGTCGGCATCTTTGTGGAAATTGTCGTAAGACAATTCCTCTTGAACATAAAGGGTAATTAGTAGGCAGGCGGTAATGCCAATGGAGAGCCCAAGAATATTGAGAATGGTGAATTGTTTGTTTGCGATTGCGTTGCGCCAGGCAACGTTGAACATGTTCTTCAGCATGGGAATGAATTTAGGTATTTCTGCTGGTTTGTTTCCAAAACGAGTGCCAAAACAAAACATGTGTTTAGGGGCTCAAATGAGCATTTTTTAGGCTCTTAGCTTTTTATTTTGTGCCGTAGAGAACAGAAGTGTGCGGTGGCGGACGGTGGAAATGTGTTGAAGTGTTGATGTGGTTATGTACTGAAGTGTTTTGGTGTTAAGGTTAAATCTAGAAGTCATACTGAACTTGTTTCAGTATCTTTTTTGAATAACACGGATAAACGCAACTGTCGCAGGTTCTCCGAACCTGTGACGCTTTCCGCCCTTGTTGGAGTTTTCTCCAACAAGTTGATGAAGTATGGATAATTTCAATCTTAGATTAGCCATGGTATTTCAAGCGCTGGAGAGTGAAGAATGTTATTGCGGTTTGTGGGTGACAACACCCACAAAGGCGGGAGTGCTTGGTTGAAATTAAAGCAACTGTCGCAGGTTTTCCAAACCTGTGACTCATTATGGTTTTTAGGACTCTGTCCGTTTAGCACCAAAGCAATTGATCGTTTTTCGGGGGTAAGTTCTTTTTAACGGGACAGAGTCCCTTTTTAATAGATGTCACAGGTTCGGAGAACCTGCGACAGGAGAGTGCTGATGTCAAATCTAAGCTTCATGCTGAGCCTGTCTTAGTATCAATATCTATAAACACAAAAAAGCCTCAATCCATTGCTGAATTGAGGCTTCTGTTTTTATAAGTTATAGAGAATTACTCGCCTAAAATGGCAGTACTTCTTTTGATGAAATCGGTAAGGGCTTTGCCTTCCAACAAACCTTGAGAAAGTAAGGCCAAATCGAATGCTTGTTTTGCCAAACCTTCTTTGTCGCCTTCTTCACCAGCCTTGATGATTTTGTCCACTAATTTATGGTTGCCGTTTACGGTTACATTATAATTGTCTGGCATTGAACCGAACATGTTGAAACCGCCACCGCCTGTTGCTTGCATGTCTTTCATTCTTCGCATAAACTCAGGCATGGTTACAGAAACTGGAGCGTCTGATGGCGCCAAAGGCTCAATTGCTACCGTGTAAGTTTTGTTATTGATCGCTTTATCGAAAACGCCTTTTACAGCCTCTTTCTGCTCGTCATTGATGACCAACTCGCGCTTTTCATCTTTGTCCACCAGCTTGTCGATGTTGTCGGCATCCACACGTTTAATTTGCGTGTTCTCCAACTTGGTTTCCATGTGGTTAATGAAGTGGCTGTCGATTGGAGTATCCAATACAATCACATCATAACCTTTGTCAACCGCATCGCTAATGAATGAATCTTGCTTCGCAATGTTAGTGGCGTATAGCCAAACCTTATTGTTGTCTTTGTCTACTTGGTTGGCTTCAATATGCGTTTCGTACTCTTTCATTGTAAAGTACTTGCCAGCAGTATTTTTCACCAAAACAAAGTCTTTTGCTTTGTCATAGAATTTCTCGTCAGAGATCATGCCGTACTTCACAAAAAGACCGATGTCTTCCCATTTGCTTTCATACGACTCACGCTCTTTTTTGAAAAGCTCACTCAGTTTGTCAGCAACTTTTTTAGAAATGTAAGTATTGATTTTCTTCACATTTCCATCCGACTGCAAGTAACTACGTGAAACGTTCAATGGAATGTCTGGAGAGTCAATTACACCGTGAAGTAACATCAAGAATTCAGGAACCACATCCTTAGTTTCGTCAGTAATAAATACTTGACGAGAGTAAAGCTGGATTTTGTTTTTCTGTACTTCGAAGTCTTTTTTCAACTTCGGGAAGTAAAGAATACCAGTAAGTTCGAACGGATAATCTACGTTGAGGTGAATCCAGAACAAAGGTTCTTCAGAGAACGGATAAAGCTCTTTGTAGAAGTTTAGGTAATCCTCATCTGTTAAATCATTAGGTGATTTCGTCCAAAGTGGCGTAGTGTTGTTAATGATGTTGTCTTCCTTAACAGTCTTATATTTCTTCTTGCCCTCTTTGTCTTCACCGTCTTCAACCTGCTTGTCTTTCTCTCCAAATTTCACTTCGATAGGAAGGAACTTGGCATATTTGGTAAGCACATTCTGAATACGAGATTCTTCCAAAAACTCAACAGAATCTTTGTTCACGTGAAGCGTGATGGTTGTACCTCTTTCTTTTCTTGTTCCTTCAGTAATTTCGAATTCTGTTGAACCGTCACAGATCCATTTGGCAGGTTCTGCACCTTCTTGATAAGAAAGGGTGTCAATTTCTACGTTATCGGCTACCATAAAGGCAGAGTAGAAACCTAAACCGAATTTACCGATGATTTCTTTGGCATCGCCCGCATCTTTAAACTTCTCTACAAACTCAGTGGCGCCAGAGAAAGCAATTTGGTTGATGTATTTTTTGATCTCCTCAGCCGTCATTCCGATTCCTCGGTCGCTGATGGTAATCGTCTTTTTCTTTTTGTTTACGCTTACTTCTACCCTTACCTCTCCGAGGTCACCTTTGTACTCACCGAGTACGGCAAGGCGTTTCATTTTCTGACTGGCATCAACTGCGTTCGATACCAATTCTCTTAAAAAGATCTCATGATCTGAATAGAGAAACTTCTTGATGATTGGGAAAATATTCTCGGTGTGAATCGAGATTGTACCTTTTTCTTGCATGGCTTATTGTCAGTTTTTTATTCCAACTCCATTAAGACAAAGGCCATACCAAGCTAAAATGGGTGACAGGGTGGCAGGATTACTATAGGGGTAAGGAGGATTTGCTGACTGCTTCATCCATCCTAAGTGGTAATGAATAGGGAATAGAAATGTGCGAATTATTAATTAAAATAAATATGGATTTATATCGTATTGATTAACTTGGTACATAATTAATTCTCATAAAAATCAGCTTAGTGCTTTTCAAATCAATAGAGTTTCATCAATTATGAATTCAGATAAGAAGTATTTTTTAATTATATTTTTACTGCTCTTCTGGAGTTGCTCTACACACAAGGACAATGTAAATGGTGATGCCTTTGGCCAATTTGAACTTGAAAAAGTAGCAGAGAAGGTCTTTTATCTTGACAGTACACTAGCTCCTTTTAACCAGTCCATTTTGACTTTTGAACAAGACGGAACTACCAAAATATCCATCCTTAATCATTTAAATGTAAGCGTCAACGTATTTGATTATGCCACTGGTTGAATAGAGAACCAAATTGGCTTTGAAATTGACGGTCCAGATGGAATTGGGAAAATTTCGAAAATGGGGCACTATATGCAAAATTCAGATTCCATTTTCTTTTTTAACCATTGGCAAAGTAGAGTACACTTAATGAATGCTAAAGGTGAGAAATTACGTTCCTATGATGTTGGAATAGGAGAAGATAGTAAGCAGCAATCTCGACAAGGGTTTTATGTGATGATTTCACCCACTTCCCAAGCTTTTAAAAATGGTAATCGACTTTTTATCCCTGTTCAGAATGCAGGAGCAAATCCTTTTGATGATCACCGACTGATCTATATGTTTGAGTTGAATTTAGAGACAGGAGAAAGGGATTATCATTCACTTCCCCAACCTTTAATGTTGAACAACTTCTGGGGTGTTTTTACTCCATTTGCCTCTTCTTTGGCTTTTAACCCAAATACTCAGCAACTGAGTTTGAGTTACACTAAAAACCCAGAAGTGGACATCATTTCAGTTTCAGATTTAGATAACATTCAAGAAAGTAAGTCTGTAAAATCTGAATACATGGGAGAGTTGAAACCGCTTCCTAAGCGTAACGATACGCCTACTTTGTACGGTTATAGTTTTAAAGAGCTTTCCTCTCTTACCAACATGGAGGGTTTTTATATGAACTTCATTTATGACCCTTATAAGGATGTTTATTATCGCATTGCTCTCCATGAAAGAGCGGTTGAGCAGTATGAGCGAGGTAAAAGTAGTTTTAAGCTTTCAGTCATCGTAACGAATTCAAATTTTGAAAAAATAGATGAACTTGATTTACCTAGAGGTTTATATGAATACCAAACATCCTTTGTGAGCAAGGAAGGCTTGCACCTTTCACGCCAAATTGACTATCAGCCTGATGAGGATCAGTTAGTATTTGATGTGTTTTCTTTGAAGAAATAGGGAAACTAACCTACTTATACATCACCACCCGGCCTTTGGTTTGTGCGGCTAGTTCGGGGTTGATGGGGTCGGAATAATCTATTCTATAGATATATACACCAGCAGGAAGGTCTTTGCCTTCTTGTGTGCCGTCCCATTCACCACCTGTTTCTGATATGAAGATTGGCTGCCCCCATCGGTTAAAAATGGTAATTTGGTAATTGACAATACAAGGAGATATTGGTTTGAACGTGTCGTTAATTCCATCGCCATCTGGGGTGAAAATGTTCGGGACAAATAGACTAGGATAGGTCTCCTCTTTTTTAATTTCTCTAGTAATAGTGCATCCATTAGCATCGGTTACAATCACTTGATAAGTTCCTTTTCCCACATCATAAATAGTAGGGGCATTTACATTTGGATGTGATGACCAATGATAAGTATAAGGAAGCGTTCCTCCGGTTACGGATATTGATATTGTCCCGTCTTGTACTTGTGGACATATATCAACGTTATCGGTAACCGTTAATTCTAGAGCCTCAGGGTCAATTATTTCAACATAATGATTGGAAGTACAGCCGTTGTTGTCTGTAACCACAAGCGTATATCTGCCCGCCAATAAGCCTTCGTAGATTGGTTCATTGCTGGTTTCATCATAATTATTACCACTTAGGCTTCCGTAAAGGTGATAGGTGTAGGGTGCAGTACCACCTTTGGGTATAATGCTCACGCGACCGTCTGCTTCACCGTTACAAAACTTGATTATTTCTACGCTGGCCTCCAGTAGCTCAGGAGAAGTAATTTCAAAAGCTTTCGTTAAGCTACATCCGATTTCATCGGTTACTGTTACTTCATATTGGCCAACGGCTAAGCCACTTACGCTTGGGGCTAACTCCTTACCATTACTCCAACTAATTGTGTAAGGTGCTTTCCCACCTTGAATTGAAACACTTGCTTTACCATCGTCCGCATCGAGACAAGAAAGGTCGATGGTTTGAATATCAAAGGTAAGGTCTTCGTAGATAAGAACGTTGAGTTCTTCTGAGGTACCAAAACATGAGCTCTGAAATAAGGTATAAGACACTTTTCCATTGGGTTGAGTCCAGTTTACTTCAATCTGATTTGTGTTTTGGCCAGAAGTAATCGTACCTCCTTCAACATGCCACTCAAAAGTAGCACCTGTAATTTGAGGTGTATAATAGATTTGGCTTGCTTTTTCTTGAAAACAAACCTCGGTGCTTCCAAAAGGAAGGTCTGGATTTAGTTCGTCTTTGGCTTCTAGTACCACAGCGAGTTCTATGGCAGGAATGGCGCAACTAAATTCATCAGAGACATATACCCTCACCATTGCCTGTAGATTTGGTGGACCCCAGTTAACGGTTACTGTTTCTTGGTTGTCTGCTCCAACAATAGTACCCCCGATTACTTCCCAGTTGTAGAAGTAATCCCCATCTTTTATCAGGGTATACACCATGTTCTGAGAGAATGGACAAAGCGAGGTAGGGCCTTCTATTCGTTCGGCAATTATTTCGTGAACTTCCACTTCTCGAATCAGGGTGTGGGTCGTTAGGCAAATGTCTTCATCGGTAAAAATCTTGGCTGAAATTCTGTAGAGCCCAGCTTCATCATAAGTTTTGGTTACGCTTAGACCCTCAGCTGTGGTGCCATCACCAAAATCCCATTCAATGTGGCTATACGTGTTTTCTAGCCCTGGTTTAAGGTAATTTATACTAAAGTCAATCTCGGAGTTTAAACAGGCATCTTCTTTAACCGTACCTAATTGTTGATCATTGATGATCACTTCAAAGCTAAGGTTATTCAAATTTTGAAAAGGATTTTGGCCATAGCTTGTTCCTAGCCCAAAACCATATTCAGTCACAGTAAATTTTCCTGTGCCTGCTTTAAGTCTATAAGCAATATTTGGTTCTACCGAAACGGTAGCATAGGAGAAGCCGCTGGTCCCTATTTCTGTGAAATTTACTGCACCAGGACTTGGTGAAATACTAAAGTTGGAAACGTCAGCTGTAGGTAAACCAATGTTTAAAAACTGGTTAATGATACCCTCGGTTTCAACAATCTCTACCACTGTTTCTTCAATGCCTTGTTCAAAGGGAGATAAGGTGATGGAAAAAGGAGAACCCATATGTTCACCCAAGTTGAAGGGTACAAATGCACTACAACCGTCTTGAGCTGACGCTTGCTGTGTAACTAGAATGGGTTTGTCGGCTTTGATAAATATTGGATCACCTTTAGAAAGTGAAAACCATTCGCCCTTATCAAGCACCTTTGTTGTAGTGACAAACTGGGTGGTGGTCTTTATAGTAGTATTGTCTTCAGTCGCCATATAACTGTATGAGAATTTTTTTTCATCCCTACCTAAAAGTGGGGTTAAAACATATTCTGTACCTATGGTAGACAAGGGAGAAAGTGATTCTACTACGTGGCTGCTGGCAGCGGGGAATGGGCAGTGACCAAATGAGCGTTTTTGACTTCCTGTATATACAATCACAGGGTTACAATAAATGGGTGGAAGACCGACTCCGCCAGGAGGGGGAGGTGGCCCATTGCTAGGTACTATGGTTTGGTCTTTAGATACTATGATTTCGAGTCCTGTAAGATCGCTTGTCGATTCGATGGTGTAAGTGGACATGGCGTCAAGAAATAAGGCTTTTTCTGTGCCATCAGGGTGAATTATTTTTAGTACAGTCTTGCCTCCTGTAGCTATAATATTTACCTGGCTAGTGTAAGGAGGGTTAAGGCCGCCTTCCCAATCATCAGCAACGATATAGTGATGGCCAGCTGAAATCAAAGGAGTTGCAAGGGTAGCATCGGCACTGAAGGAGCTTGAATTACTAAATGCGAAGATTATTTTATTGTCAGAAATGATTTGGGCAGAAGTGTTGTCATTACCTCCATTTGAAATTGAAGTTGTAATAAGTTTTACTTGCTCCGCTGTTAATTTGAAACTTGATTGACCAATTGGCAGGTCATAGTTTACATTTTGCTTATTCGCAAAATTGACTTCTACAGTGCTAGGCTCATTGGCTCTGAAGTGAAAATAAACTTCTTTTTGAGGTGTGTCATGTGGAAACAAACTCACATAGAATTCCCTGCCCCAACTGTCATTCTGCGCAAAGGAAGAATGGCCTAAAAGGAGTAGAAAAAACAATAAATATGTTTTCCTCAATAATAGCACTAGTAGAATCCGATTGATTTGCTAAAGATATAGAAACGACCGTCATCTCAAAACAATATTATATGGTTGAAAAATGCTCATGAATTATGAGTGAAATCAATTGGAGTGAATTAGGGTAGTGGCTTAGTAACTAGGGCGAAATAAGTCATTAGAAAGGTATAATAGGTTGTTTTTTGAGAATTATATCCTGCTGAAGGAATCTGGAAATTATGGCAATCCAAGCAAAATCAATCTTAATTATTATTTAATTACTCCATATTTATTGAGTATCGGCAGTACTTTTTCCATTGGTAGCTTTTGAATAACATGGTTTTCTCTTCCTTTTGAGGTTTCAGCCATCAAGAGGGAGTTGATAATGGCTTCTTCTGTTGCTTCGATGGTGGCCATAAAAATTGAACTTATGTTGTCATTTCTTAGCACATCACCTGAATCCAGCTTCTCTCTGGTTTGATAGGGGATTCGTATTGATTCTGCAGTGGAAGCAGCTATAACGTAATCGCCACTACCGTTTGAAGCTATTCCTCCAGTTTTGGCCAAGCCCATCATGGCCCTTTTTGCTACACGCTCTAGCTGACGGGAGTCTAATGGAGCATCGGTTAATACAACGATCATACATGAACCATCACTTTTTTTTATGGCACTGGAGAAGGGGTATTGTTCGAGTTCTTTTCCAACGGGTGCACCATTAATGGTGAGTACACCCCCAAAATTGGTTTGTACCAAAACGCCTATGGTATAGCCTCCTAAAGATTCTGGTAATTTCCTTGATGAAGTACCGATACCTCCTTTAAAACCAAAGGCAACTGTACCTGTTCCTGCACCAATATTTCCTTCGGGAACAATACCCGATTTTGCATTTTGAATGGCAGTAATCACGTCACTTTCGGAAATATGCATCCCTCGAATGTCATTTAAATAACCATCATTGGTTTCGCCTACTACCGCATTAACTGATTGTACGTTTTCATTTCCTTTTAAAGCGAGGGTGTATTTTACAGTACCTTGAATACCCATTGGTACACTCAATGTATTTGTAAGAATAATGGGGGTTTCTAGGTTTCCCAACTCTTGTACTTGGCTGATACCAGCCAATTTCCCAAAACCATTTCCTATATATATGGCGGCAGGGACTTTGTTTTGAAAAATATTTCCTGAATGGGGTAGAATGGCAGTTACTCCAGTTCGAATATTATCTCCTTTAGTGAGGGTCTGGTGACCAACTTTTACACCCGGAACATCTGTAATGGCATTCAGGCTTCCTGTAGACATTACACCTATTTCAATACCATAGTCCCTTGCCCTCTTTTTTTCTTGGGCTTGAGTAATGGTAAAAAGTAATAGGAACGATAGAGCGAAAATGTAGCGGTTCATTCCCTAAAATAACAATTATTTACGGACTAACGAACTACTGTAATTGCTCCTCTTTGTTCGAACTCACCTCTTTCTGGTCTGAGTCTATTTCTGAATTTCATCACATAAGGATAGGTGCCTATTGGCACCAGTCTGCCATTGAATTTGGCATTCCATTGGAACTCTACCGTACTGCTTTGGAAAATCAATTCACCCCAACGGCTATAAATGAAAATCTGGAAGTCAGATACAAAGTCATTTGGAATGACCGAGAATACATTATTTGGGGGATTACCTTCAGGCACAATTACGTTAGGAGCAAGTATAACAGGGTCACAGCTTTCAATAATTTCAATTTGATCTACTCTTACGCAGCCTGTGGTCGTGGTCATAGTTACTTGATAAATACCAGCTGCAGTAACAGTCAACTCCTGATCTGCATTTGGATAGGGTTGACCATCTAGCGTCCATTCATAGGTTTCAAAACCAATACCTGCCGTTAAGGTTAGCGCGGTAGAAGAAGTTGGACAATAATATTCGAGGTCAGGTAAAAGTCCTTCTGGAATTCCCTTTCTACGAATCAAAATACTTCTTTCAATAGAGCAGCCATTGTTGTCACCAATGGTAACGGTATAAGGTCCTTCATCACTCACTACCAATGGATTGCCAGTTCCTACTGTTTGGTTATCGCGGGTCCAAGTGAAACTGCTAGCATTGCCAGACAAAACATCCACAGTAAGCGTTATTGGTTGTCCGTCATCACAAGCAGGGCTTGAACTTAAGGTAACTTCTAATTCTTCAGGAAAATCAATGGTTTCCGTGTCTGTTCCAGTACAAGTTAAATCTCCTGCCTCTCTCACTGTAACATCATAAGTACCATCGGCTGTAACAGTAATTCGTTTTGTGTTTTGGCCTGTAGACCAAGAATAGTTGTAGACAGTGTTTGGCTTCTCATTGTTAATTTGAGCTTCTAACACTAAAGTGCCATCGCAAAGGTCTCCATCTCTAATAATAGTTATGTCTGGCTGAACGGTGAGCGTAACAATCACCGACTCAGAAGTAGGGCAAGCTACACCTGGTTCATCGGCTGTAACGGTGTAGGTTCCTGATTCGGTTGCGGTAATACTTGCTGTATTCCCTGCGGGTCCGCTAGGGCCAACCCAAGAATAATTTGTTCCAATGGTAGAGCTAGAAGAGCTAGCTGTTAGGTCTGCCGAAGGAGTAATTGCACAGGCGTTCGTGTTATCAATTGCAATCTGAAGGTTCTGAAAATCTGTTGGTTGGTTTACCACTATATCCGCTGCGGTTGCGGTACAGCCTAAAGCCGTAGAGGTTACCTCAATATTGTAAGTGCCACCTTCGAGGCCAGGAATTACAAAGCCATTAGTTGTAGCGTTTCCTGACAATGGAGTGAAACCCAATTCATTTCTGTTGAGCACATAGGTTACAGGAAAAACCGTGGCGTCATCTAAAGTAATGGTAATACTTCCATCCGCTGTATCACATGTAGCATTGGCTGTAACAACAGGTACAACGATATTGAAATTATTATTCTGAATTTGAATGCCTGTAAGTTCATCCGTGCAGTTTGTACTATTATCAACTACGCTGACAGAATATATACCACCAATTAAACCAGTAACGGTCACATCATTGGGGCCATCTATCGAGCTGTTTTGAGCCACAGTAGCGCCAATGGCATTTCTTACAGTATAGCTATAATTGCCAGTTCCTCCAATATTGAATACAAATCCGCCATCTGGTGCAGGACCTACTTGTGGGCAAATGGCATCTTGAGTACTCACCAATGATAAATTTGGGGAGCCGTTGATGGTTACTACTGTTGAGTCATTGGCAAAACAACCTGGTTCAACCGGGTCTTCAATGGAAACTACATAAGTGAATATACCCGGAACACTACTGTCAACAACAGCTGTTCTTTGGTTTGGAAGTGTGGTTGTGGAATTATCGGGGTTAATTCTAGTCCATATATAGTTGTTGGCATTTACGTTTGGATCCAAGGTTAGCGGTTCTCCTTGGCATATAGTAGCGGTTTCTGGTAACTCAATCTCAAAAGGAGGCGCGGCAAAGATTTCAGCACTAGAAACACAGCCTCCTCCTCCAATACTTGTGATAGTGATGGTATAAATCTCCTCTTCAGTAACGGTATAGTATCGCGTATTGCTCACTACAGCACCTTGGCTATTGGTCCATTCAAAACTTAAGGCTGGGTCATCTGGGTCACCACCTAAAGCATCTAAATCATAGCTAGCCCCCTCGCAAAGCACCACGGCAGTTGGCACTGCTGGCCTTGGTGGAATATCGAATACCTGAATGGTTTGAACGAATGTAGTATCGAAACCACAGCGGTTAGAAATGTTCAACGAAATATCAAATCTACCTGCTTGGCCTTGGGGGAAAACATAGGCAGTATCTTGGCCAGAAGCACTGAATACAGTGGTATTTGCATCATCAATAATAGTCCAGAGAAATTCGTCAATATCAGAGGTTTCTACTCCTGATAATTCTATTCTTTCTTCTACACAGGTACTGTCAGGTGCTGACATTGAAGGCTCCATTGGAGGGTTCACATTGTTTTGAACAAAGTTAGGCAGCCCTAAACGCGAATTACCTGTAGTCAATGGTACTTGCGTTTGGTTGAATACCGAAACTGATAGGGAATCTTCATTTGCATTGATGGAGCCAACAAAAGCTGTTCCTGCCGGATTGCCCGGGATTTCCATGGCTACATACAATTGCCCATCTGGTCCAGTTTGTATAGCTCCGTAGTTTACGGTAACCGTAGCACTGCTGGCAATATTGGTTTTAGATACGAGTCGAGTGGCTTCTGTAGAGGCAGTATCAATTCGATATTCCAAAATCCTGCCTCCTGCGGCCCCACCATTTCGGTTGTTCATGGTAGCAAAAAGCTTTAAACCACCTGGAGAAAAATGAACATCATAAATTTGATCGTTCAAGTTTGATCCACCTTCACTAATATCAATTTGGTATAATAAATCAGTCACCTCTCCAGTGCCTCCATCGAAACTAAATAGCTCAACATAGTCTTCGGCACCTTCAATTAAGGCTACCGCTATGCGAGAACCGTCACCTGAGAATTTCATTCCTGCTTGGCCACTTAATGCATCATTGAGGCTATGAATTGAGCCAACAGAAGATAATACAGGCTGGCCAATTCCTTGGTTAGTAATGGGGTAGGCTCTAAAAGTATTAGTACCGTATTCATGAGCCATTAGCCAATAGCCACCACCGCCCTCTAAGGCAATCAGTTTTTCTGTACTCTTGGTAAAGAGTACATTGTCTTTTGATATTACATCTCCTAATCCATTATCTTCTTTGAGGTCGACAACCGAATATTTTAGCATGAAGGTATTGTCGCCATACACCTCCTCTGTAGTGAAAACATAGAATAGGGTTTCGTCATCTTCGAACGGAACAATGACCACGGATTGCGTTGAGGTGGAGTCTCCTCCAATACCTGTTCCACTTGGCATCACACCATTGTCGGCATTCCATACTGTTGATCCATTGGTGTAGAATAACACTTGCCCATTGGCATCAGATATTGTAGAGGTTCCTTCTGGAGCATCCATGGCATGTGGAATGGTAATACTCCTTGGAGGCGGAGGGAGCCCATCTACCTCATTAAAATCTATTCCTGCCCCATTTCCAAAATACCAAATGTTGGCAGTTGGGTTTTCATCACCATATACTTTTACTTCTACTGTCTCATAAATTGGGCAGCCAGTAGATGGCGTAATTACTACCCAATAGTTACCTGCTTCTGTTACATCAATTGAAGATGTCGTTTCTCCTGTATTCCAACGGTATTCAAATGGGCCGCCAGTTGCCCCTCCTTGTTGTCCTTGCCCACCACTCTCAGGTTCGGCATCAAGTGTCAGTGTTTCTCCTTCACAAATAGTGGTGTCTTGAAGATCAACCTGAATATCATTTTCCATGATTTCACCCATGAGGGTATTGGACATTACTGTCCCTATTCCATCAAATTCTACCGTAAGTGTGGCCATGTACATTCCCGCCTCATCAAAAGTGAAAATAGGGGCAATCGCGTTTGAGCTAATTCCGAATGGTTGAATATCCCAAGAATAAGAAGTTGGAATTGCTGTTGAAGGATCAATACTCGCATAAAACTGAACTGGAGTGTTCATACAATAGTCTCCGTCTTCTGAAATAGTAACCGTTGGCCCTATTGCTGCAGGAGGCATAAACTGCTGAAAATAGTCAGATGAGGGGTCAAATCCTTCAAAAAGAGAAGCCTCATACGCTAAGGCGGTAAGTGCACTGTCTGGCTGATTGATCCGAGCCAATAACCTAGGTCCCACTGCAGTTTCTCTATAAATGTGGTAAAGTGCGCGGTCTGGTGCAAGCATTACACTTTGGCTAGCGCCCATTGGATTACTGAAGACCGGTTCTACAGAAGCCATGGGGTCGGTTAAATCTATTCTGTATAGGTTGCCAGAAGCCGCTAAGTTTCTGCTGAAATAAAGTTTGGTTCCATTGTTTGACCAGCCGATGGAGCCTGATAAGGTTTGGTTCGGTACAAATGAATTAGCCACCGAACGATTGAACATTAATTCAGGAGTATTTCTATTAAAATCTAATATTTGAATGTTAACATTGTTTTTTGGTCTTACCGCAATTTGAGTGCCCATGGGATTCAATGACAAATGTGCTGCCTGAACGTTGGATGTTAAGACCGTTGGAGCGCCTTGTGGGTCGAATGGCTGACCTGCCATTGGTACTTCATGAATTTCGAAATTTCCGTTCGCACTATTTTGGCTTACCAACCAAAATTGGGTCATATCATCAGAAGCTACTGTAAGCATGCCATCGCCTCGATCTATAATTCCTGTTACTTGGTTTTTGCTTCCAATTACAACCGCCCCAGCGGGAGGGCCATTTGCCCTGTTTCCCTGTGAACCCATGTCTATTAAAGTGTAAAGTATTTCACCCGCAGCATTACGGTGGAAAATATAATAGCGAGATTCATTGCCAAGCCCAGGGACAGGGCTCAATGCAAGAGGTTGAATACCATTCGGGTCGGTAGTGAGGCCATTTCCATTTTGCATAATGGCATGGGTGGCATCAAAAATATTAATTCCGTCAGAGTAAAAAAGTAGGTCGCCAGTTGTGGGGTTGGTGGCAGTTATCTTTTCACCGACATTTATCTGCGGTGATTTTCCATCTTCTAAAAATGATTTTGCGGGCTGGGCTTTTCCAAAAACAAGGGCTTGGTCATTGTTGGAGAAATACCAATTATGACGCGTAAAGTTCTGAGCAGATGTCAGTACCGAGAAAGTGATCCCTAGTAAACAGAATAAAATGCGAGTTTTTCTTACCACGCTAAATTTCATATAAGTATAAACACCGAAGCTAAAATACAACCCTATTACGTGGTTAACGGAGTTTTTATTATATTCATCGCTCTTTAAAGTCAGGGCTAAGATAGGAGATTCTAATTGTATGCTAGGCTTTAAGCGTTGGGTTTCGAGGAAAAAAAATAACTTTACGTTTCACAATAGTTTGAGGGTACTCAAACGTTAAAGGTTAAAAGTTTAAATGCGCAAAACTTTATTTTTGCTGATTGCCACTTTGGGAGTAGGGTTGGGACAGGCTAAAGCCCAAGATCCACAGTTCTCTCAATTCTATGCGGCTCCATTGTATATTAACCCTGCTTTTACGGGGGCATCTGGTTTTACTCGCTTAGGGGTTAACTATCGAAATCAATGGCCATCTCTCGATGCTTCTTTCGTCACATTTTCGTTTTATGCCGACCATTATTTGGAAAAATATAACAGTGGGGTAGGCTTTATTGTGACCACCGATCGCGAAGGAGTAGCTGGACTGCAGAGCACTAATGTGGGTTTGACTTACGCCTATCAGCTTAAAATTTCAGATAATATTGTTTTTCGTCCGGGTATTCAGGCCAGCTACTTTATGCGGAATGCTAATTTTTCTAATCTTGTTTTTGCCAGTCAGATTGATCCTGTTAATGGTTTTGACCCTAACTTACCGGGTGAAAATTTAGGAGGTAATAACCTTAATGTGAATTACGTAGATCTTGGTGTTGGCGGAATTCTATACTCGAGAAATTTGTTTTTGGGTGCTTCAGTTCAGCATTTAACTGAGCCTAACCAGTCCTTGTTGGATGGTAATAGCCCGCTTAGTAAGCGTGTTAGTATTCATGGGGGGTACAAAATAATGTTAAAAGAAGGGGCACTAAGAAGAGATCTTACTTATACTAGAAAGGAAAGAAGCATTACACCAATTTTTCAGTATAAAACCCAAGGTGAATTTAGTCAATTGGACGCTGGGTTCTTTTTGCACTTAGAACCCATTAATTTGGGGTTACAATACAGAGGCTTGCCTATTAAAACCTTTGAGAATTTTCCTAATAATGAGGCACTCATTTTCTCTTTTGGGGTAACCACTGACGACTTTAATTTTGGTTATAGCTACGATTACACACTTTCGGAATTGAGCAATGCAAGTGGAGGAGCGCATGAAATCTCTATTTCGTACCTCTTTCAATGGGGAAAACCATTGAGGCTGTCGCGCGATCAATGGAGTATTCCTTGTCCGAAAAATTAAGCTAGAATGTCTTCCTTCCAACTGTTGGTTCTCATTATAGGAATTGTTTTGGTTGATTATTTTTTTGATCTACTGCTCGATTTTTTAAATATGAAATCGGCCAAAGGCAAACTACCGAAGGAAGTAGAAGACATTTACCCTCCAGAGGAATACGCTAAGTCTCAGCGGTATTTGAAAGCCAGATCTAAATTTTCATTTCTTACCACTGCTTTTAGTACTTCACTTACTGTACTTATTCTTGTTTTCGGATTTTTTGGAGACTTACATATTTGGCTTTCTGATCATTTCCAAAACCCTATAGCCCATTCAATGGTCTTTTTTAGCATTTTGTTTATTGTTTCCGATATCATTAATATTCCCTTTGAACTGTACTCCACTTTTGTGATTGAAGAGAAATTCGGCTTCAATAAAACTTCATTAAAAACATTTTGGGTAGATAAGTTAAAGGGCTATTTATTGGCCATTATTTTGGGTGGTGGATTAGGGTATGTATTGTTATGGCTGATTTTTGAATGGCAAGAGCAATTCTGGATATTTGCTCTCATTGTTATTACAGCCTTTTCGCTGTTCATGAGTATTTTTTATACTTCACTTATATTACCCTTATTTAATAAGCTGACACCTTTGGCAGATGGAGAATTGAAAAATAAAATCAATGCCTATGCTGATCGTGTTAAATTTCCGTTGGACAATATATTTGTAATAGACGGCTCTAAAAGATCAAGTAAGGCCAATGCGTTCTTCTCTGGTATGGGAAAGAAAAAGAAGATTGTACTTTACGACACGCTCATTGAAAAACAATCTCAAGAAGAGCTGGTAGCCGTTCTAGCACATGAAGTAGGCCATTTTAAAAAGAAGCATGTGATTGTCAGCATGGCCATATCAATAGTACAGATGGCGATCACATTATACATTTTGTCACTTTTTATTTTTAATGAAAGCCTCTCTTTGGCTTTGGGAGCAGATGACATGTCGGTTCATTTAAACCTTGTTGCGTTTGCCTTATTGTACACTCCGATTTCAAAACTTACGGGTGTTTTTATGAATATGATTAGTAGGAAGAATGAATACGAAGCAGATGCTTATGCTTCCACAACTTATGATCCTGTGCCTCTGCAATCAGCACTGAAGAAGTTGTCGGTAGATAGTCTCAGCAATCTCACTCCACATCCTGCTTATGTTTTTGTGAATTACTCACACCCTACCTTGCTTCAGCGGATTAAGCAGATGGATAAATTCAAAAAAGAAAAATAGTCTTTATTTAAAAATACTTGGAGACGGACGAGTGATTAAGAAATCAGAGAAATTAAAACCGCTGTTTCCTGATAAATCTAAATCTGTCATAGGAATTCCAATGGGAGCATCGGGATAATAGGCCAATCGAATTTCTACTGCTTTAAAAGTGAGGTTGTCATTTCTGATTCTAAAACCTACTCCAATTCCAGTTTGAACTTTTTCTCTAAAAATATGGCGTTGGCCATCGTTGACCATACCCAAATCATAAAAACCAAAAATTGCTAATTTGAAATCTGCGGCTTCAAATGGGGTGAAGCTTACGGTTTCAATGTTGATCAAGAAACGCTGGGTGCCTCTCAATGTATTACTCCCCAAACCTCTTATTCCATTTTTGTCCCTAATGTCGATGTACTCATTTGGAAAACGATCTATACCATAAGTATAATTGATATTAATAAATTGTCTAAATTTCCATTGGTTCAAATCAATTAATGAGCTAAAAAACCGGAAGTCTGCTTTGAATACGCCTTGTTCGAAAATTCGGTTTTTTAGAAAACTTTCTAACGAAAATCCGCCCAATAGATAGCCTAAATTCCCAATATACCCACCGCGCCCTGCTTTACCTCCAAGGAAATAGCGGTTGCCAAATTCAGCCCATTCGTAACCTCCCAGTAATTCAACCTGATAGCCATATGGAATATCTTCCGTTCTGCCATAGCCAAAAATCAACTGATCTTTGAAATACCTTCTTTGTGAAATTCCTATTGACGCAATGGACAATGTGCGGTTATGAAATTGTTGATTTAAGTCAATATCGACTTCTGGCCTGAGTGAAAATTTAATATTTGAGACCCTTCCTGAAAGAATAAGTCGTGTTCGATCATTCAGAACAGGGTCTTTTAAGTTAAGCGGAAAGGCCCTGGCCAGCCAAAAATCCTGATAATCATAACGTTCATTGATGGTTTGAATATCATACTCATCATCAGAAATGATATTTGACAATTCTCTGAAACGAAGCCTCTGGTTGGTGATTTCAATACCTCCTGCAAACTTAATTTTAGGAGAAATAAACGCTCTGCTCAACTTGACGCTGCTAAAATCTTTGTTAACGGTATTTGCATAGTTGGCCTCGAAGGAAATAAATGAGCGCTTAATATTAGGTACCCTATATCGAGCTTGATAACTAAACTTCTGATCTGAACTATTGTCAACAGCGAATCGATTGTCGATTTCATGACCAGACCCAAAAATATTTTTGTGGTTTATCCTTAGAATCCCTGAATCAAAATCTCGTGCTTCAATGTCGAATGAAAGGGCTAAAACGTCTTTAGTGATAATTTCTACGTCAACAATATTCGGGTTGTCTGCTCTGGGGGTTAAGTAAATTCTGGCATCTTTTATATAGGGCAGTTCACGAAGTATCCTTTCGTTATCTGATATCACCAGTGGGTCAACAATATCACCACTAGAGAAGAGTAGGTTATTGAGTATTACGCGTTCTCGAGTATTGAAATTGATTGTATTGCCTGTTTTTTGAACAAATGACTTTGGTCTTTCTTCAGGCTTGTCCATTCGTGTGCCGAGTGCCTTAAGCTTTACTAGATTAATGTCACCTATGATTTTTCCGCCATAGTCTTTAAATGGGTTCTCACTCTTCACTAACTGAGTGGAGTCGATTTTAAAGTCATCTGAAGGTAATGAAAACAGAAGGTCGAATAGCTCTTTTGTAAATTTTCGCTGTGACCACTTTCCATGCAAACGTTGATAAAAATTATCGCTTACCTTATAGAAAACGGTGTCGGGTAAAATGAGTGTGGTGTCTTTGTCAAAGGTAAGTCTGGCATCTTTTAAAATGATAGTGGTGTTTTTTGGCAGCTGTAACGTGTCATATTTCACTTGTTTCTTCTGACCATTAAGCGAAAATGAAGACCAAAAAGTCAAACAAAGAATGATGATATGGTGACTTGTGAGTTTGATAGCCTTAGGGATTAGAGCGCCTTTCTCTTAATATAATTGAAAAAAAGGGAATCCGAATGAATGGGAAGGAGATGTTTTTAGATTGACGGCTAAAGGAAGTCAATGTCGATATTGCCAGGGTATTTCATAAGGTAGCTTAGGCCGTCTAGTGGCTTCATGTCTTCATAAAGAATTTTATAAAGCATATCGGTAATCAATGGTTTTATTCCTTGGGCATCAGCCAATTGCTTAATAATCCTAATGGTATTGACCCCTTCAGCGGTTTCTTCCATTTCAGCAATTGCCTCATTCATGGTTTTGCCTTGTGCTAATTTAAAGCCAATGGTGTAATTACGACTGGTTTGACTGGAAGCGGTTGCCACTAGGTCACCAATCCCTGCTAAGCCTATGAAAGATGATATTTCGCCTCCTAGGGCTTTACCCAAATAGATCATTTCTACCAAGCCTCTGCTGATTAATAGTCCTTTGGCATTATCGCCAAAGCCCAAGCCAGAAATGATTCCCGAAGCAATAGCAATGATGTTTTTAAGAACACCGCAAAGTTCAACGCCTTTGAGGTCTTGATTGCCATAAACTTGAAATTTGTCGGACCTCAATAATCTTTTTCCTTCATTAATCACTTCGTTAAACGGAGAAGCAATCACAGTAGCCGCAGGGTGCCCTAAAGCTAACTCTTTTGCCAAATTTGGGCCTGCCATACAACCCACACGTACAACTACACTTTCCTCCCTGATGACTTCACTCATGGTTCTGATACATGAACGATCCATTTTGAAATCTATAGGAATTTCAGTGGGTAGAATCAAATCTAGGCCTTTAGTGCCATGAATTAAAACATGATAAGGGTGGAGGAAAGGAGCAAATTGGCGCATCATTTCTCTGAAATTCGCTGAAGGAACCACAGGGAATATGACGTTGCACTTTTTGGCTACCTCTTCTAAGCTATTTGTAATGGTAATGTTTTCGCTGAGCTCTTGACCATTTGAAATGCGGGTAGACTTAATTTTTTCTACCGTTTCAGCATTTCGAGCATACAATAATACATTCGAATTCTTGGAAAGAATGTTTGCTACGGCTGTCCCGAAACTGCCTGAACCAATTACTCCAACACATTCCTTAGACATATTTCTCCAGGTTATAACCTACTAAACGGTTGTGATAGTAAAACAGCAAATTTAAATCTTGGGTGTAAATGTCACCTTCTTTGTTCTTGATCAACGGGCGTTTGGCATGGTACATACCCATATTGGCCAATCCATGTGCGATAATTTTGTCTGGATCTCCTGTTAGATAAGGAGAAACGCTGATTTCGCCTTTATTATACATTTCGTGAACCCTTCTTAAAACTGTCTGGAAAACAGTTTTAAACTCCTCGTGAGGGATAACTTGATCCTCTTCTGGAATTCTTAATAAGTTATATAAATCCAGCTTGTTGAATTTCTTCTGGAGCATTTCAAAAGCCACAAAGGCTACTAAATGACTCGCAAATACTTTATTAATACGGTGGAATTCTTCTACAATCCTATCACTCAACATTCGGGTGTATTCATCCTCACGTTGCTGATCATGCGAAATTATTTTCCCGTCTTTAGTGAAATACTCTTGCGTATCTATTTGGCGGCCACTTTTGTCGTAACTATTGCCATCTGTATCAACGTAATTGCCTAAAACATCTAACCCACGGCCAATGGATACAGATATGTCTGACCCCTTGGTGAAGAATTTAAGTAAGAAAGCTGAGATTTTATAAGAAGTCGAGTACTCATCATTTTCGACATAGTAACGTTCTTGACCTTTAAGTCTCAAATATTCACGAATAAGCGAGGGTGCCTCAAGTACGAAATTGTAGTTTAAAGTGACTGGAACAATAAAAATTTTGTGAAGTCCATCTCTTTTTCCTTTCTGATAATTGACACGTTGAGCCTCGATGGCAGTACTTAAAAGCCCCAACTTTAATCTTTTTTCTATTTGGCCTGAACGCGAACGAGTTCCACCAGGGAAGAAAAGACTATGACAACCTTTCTGAATGGCAAGGCTTGAATAGCTCTTCAGGGTTTCTAAGTAGAGTAGGTTTTTTTTTCTTCTATCTACTTTATAAGCCCCAAGGCTTTCCATGAAATAGGCAAATATTCTAATGTTGAAGAGGTTTAGGCCAGCACCATAAATAAAAGCTGGCAGCCCTAAAGCGTTGATTACCCATCCAATTAAAATAGAGTCCAGATTGCTAAAGTGGGTAGGAACCATGATAATTGTCCCTTTTTTGGCTAAGGTGCGCAATTCTTCTACTTCGCCTGTAATGTGAATTTTGTCTTGAAGTGAATATCGGGTACTGAAAATAGACCAAAAACCTCGTGCACGGGATGCATTCAATAGCCTGGCGAAGCCAAAGGTTACTATTGAACGGGCCATTCTAAAGCGGGATTTTTTGAAGTTTCCCGCAATTTCGCTAGCGTAACGTTCAATGATTTCGGATAAAATATCTTCTAAAGTCCCATCAATATCCTCTTTATCGTCATTTGTTGAGATTTCGAGGAGTCTATCCTTAATGGACTGGAGGAAATCCGCTTCATCTGGCGGATCCACTGCCCATGGGTTTCTTTTGACCCTTAGCTTCTCCCTGAAAAGAGTAGTCTCTATCTCTTCAATCAGGCTTGAACGTTTTGGGGTCAGTTTTTTTATACGCTTAATGCTTTCAGCAGTCACTTCTTTAATAAAAGCATCCCTGTTATTGCTCAAGCTTACGACAGGCCACTCGTCAATTCCTCCCGGAACCACCTGGTCGTACTTCTTCTTTACGTAGTCTTTGCCGATTGGCTTCATTCAGTTTTTCAAAACCCCAAAGATATGATAAAAATTGTTCCTCTAGCTTCCGCTTTTAACAAAGTAAGGAATTCAGTCCATGCACCAAGCCCATTACTTCATTTTTACTGTTAAAACTATGTATGCAGATTCTCAAACGTTCTTCCCCTTCTTTCACTGTGGGTGAAAGTATTGGGCGAACATCGAATCCGGATTCCTGAAGTTGCATTGACGTGGATTTGGCTTTTTGGTTGCCAGGAGTAATCACTACTTGTACCGCACTTGTAGATAGATGACGGGGAGGTCGCTGAAAATTAAGGGATTGATTGAACAGAGAAATATTTTCTTTTAGATCAGTAGCTAAACTCGGCTTGCTTTCAAGGAATCGGAAAGCTTCGCGTATTGACAAAAACTCAAAAGCCGATGGTGCAGTAGTATATATGAAGGGACGTGAATGATTTATCATATAATCAATTACAGTATGGTTTGAAGCAACACAAGCTCCATGAATACCCATGGCCTTACCAAAAGTGAAAATTACCGCGTAAACTTGTTCAGTCAAACCCAATTCAGCCACTAAGCCTGCTCCATTCTTAGCAAATACGCCTGTGCTATGTGCTTCATCCACTATTAATTTAGCCCCATATTTCCCTGAAAGCTCGCAAAGTGCTTTTAATGGAGCGAAGTCACCATCCATTGAATACACGGCTTCGCAAGCTATATAAATCTCACCCTCACTTACTTTCAATTTCCGTTCAAGGTCCTCTAAGTCGTTATGCTTAAAAGACATTGATTTAGCTAAACTCAATCGACTTCCATCTTTAATACAGGCATGAGAAAGTTCGTCATACAGAATGGTGTCGCCTCTTTGAGGAAGGCAAGAGAAAAAACCCATGTTGGCGGTATAGCCCGAATTGAAAACAAGGCATGATTCAAAACCAAACAGGGTAGCCAATTCTGATTCCACCTGAGTAGCCAAGACAGAATTGCCCGTTAATAGTCTTGATCCGGTTGCACCATTTTTTGGCGCCAATTCTTCATAAGCATTTAAAATTTGAGTTTTCAAATCCTCTGACCTAGAAAGACCTAAGTAGTCGTTGGAGCTAAAGTCAACAAGCTTTTCGTCAGTCAGTTTTAAGCTTCGTTTGTTACCCAGAGAGGCACGTTTATTCAGTTGCTGCTCAATTCTTAAATTCTTTTTATCCATTTGCTGTTAATACGCTGGCTAAAATTATAAATAATTGAGACTTTAGCGGCTCAAATTAAATATCACTGCAATCAAGTCGCTCTTTATTTTCCTATTCCTACCGCTTACCCTTTCACTTTTTGGGCAAAGGGACTATCGTAGGGCTGAATTCTCATTCACAACAGAGAATGATGTTTACCTAATGAATAGGGATGATGAGTATTATTCAAATGGATTTCTTTTTCATTACCGTTACGTACCAAACAAGCCAGACTCTTCTTTGAACAATAAGGAGATTATTGACATAGAGCTTACTCATAAATTCTATACCCCGAATGACTTATTGTTTGATCAAATTTCGGAATTAGACAGGCCTTATGCAGGCTTATTGTCGGTAGGGATTTCTAAGTCTAAATTCAAAAGCCCGCAATCGAGGTTTAAATATGGACTGGTGTTAGGTACAACAGGTAAGGCTTCGGGGGCGGAGGTTTTGCAAAAGTGGTATCATAATGCGGTGGGGTTTAAGCAACCCAGAGGCTGGCAGTTTCAAATTAAAACGGCTTTGGTACTAAATGCCACTGCAGAATACAATAGGCAATTTACTTTGGTGCCAAAAAGTATGGACTTCATCAGTTCATCGTCAACATCATTAGGTACAGGCCACACGAACATTGCTCAAAATTTCGATTTCCGAATGGGAATATTAAATGCACTGAACAAGTCGCCATTTGTGAATGCAATGATCGGAGAAAATAGTCAAGACCTTGAGAAACTAGGTTATGTGGTATTCGGGTACGGAGTGTCCTATGTATTGCATGATATTACCGTTTCGGGGAGTTTGTTCAATGAAGATAGTCCTCACATAGGAAGGCAGATGCCCTGGGTAAGTACTTTTAGAGCAGGCTGGGCGACTAGTAATGAGAAAATAACATTTGAAATAATGTTCCATTGGTTGAGCAAAGATGTTCAAACTGCGAGCAACGATTCATATATTTCATTTAGCTTTGACTTTAGATTGAAGAATAAAAATTGAGAATAAGCTATGTGTAAATTTTTTTAATGGAGAAAGGTTGTACTTTTCTCCTCAAATAAAGCTTCCCTCACTTTGCCATTGAGGCATTACCTGTTAATATTGTGGCATTCTACTGATATGGCATTAAAGCTTTCCGAAATACAAGCCCCCATTGCGAATGAAATGACTGAATTTGAACAGAAATTCAGGTCGTTCATGAAGAGTAAAGTATTTCTGCTCGACCAAATCATGAGTTACATTGTAAAACGAAAAGGCAAGCAAATGCGGCCTATGTTTGTGTTTTTGGCGGCAGGGGTAACTGGTAAGATTTCAGATAGAACTTACAGGGGAGCATCACTTATCGAGTTACTGCATACGGCCACATTGGTGCATGATGATGTAGTAGACGACTCCAATTATAGAAGGGATTTCTTTTCAATTAATGCCCTTTGGAAAAATAAGATTGCCGTTTTGGTAGGCGATTACTTGCTTTCAAGAGGCTTGCTCTTATCTGTGGATAATGAAGACTTTGATTTTTTAAAGATTGTTTCTAGGGCGGTGCGTGAAATGAGTGAGGGGGAATTGCTTCAAATGGCAAAAGCCCGAAACTTAGATATTACAGAAGATATTTATTATGATGTAATCCGCCAAAAAACCGCTTCCCTAATTGCTTCATGCTGTGCCGTTGGTGCTACAGCTTCGAATGCTTCCCAAGAAGATATAGATAAAATGAGAGATTTTGGACTGAAGGTTGGAATGGCTTTTCAGATCAAAGATGATCTTTTTGATTATGGTACGGAGGAAGTTGGTAAGCCATTGGGGATCGATATTAAAGAGCAGAAAATGACTTTACCGTTGATCTACTCTCTACAAAATGCCAGTAGTAGTACTAGGCGAAAAATCATCCGAACTGTAAAAAGCAAAGGAGATCAGTCTAAAAAAGTGAATGAGGTGGTTGCATTTGTTAGAGCATCTGGTGGAATAGAATATGCCCAGAATGTGATGAACCAGTATTACCAAGAAGCAAAAGAAATTTTAGAAACATTTGAGCCAAGCGTTTACCGAGACTCTCTTTCTCAGCTGGTTACCTACACAATAGAAAGGTCTAAATAAAAAACAACGCCACACTTTGAGGTATGGCGCTGTTCAGTTAGTTAGTAGTAAATTTGTTTGATTGCTATAGCATGATATTAAATCAGTCTATGGCAGATGCTAAAATAACAATCTGTCTTTGAAAAGCCCTTACCTAAAATCTTATTTTTTTTAAAAACCACCAATAGCTTTTAGGACACATGAAAAAACTAAAGATAATTGAGTTGGCTTCCGTTTTGGCTGGGCCAAGTGTTGGGCAGTTTTTTGCGGAATTAGGGGCGGAAGTAATAAAGGTGGAAAGCCCTAAAACTGGCGGTGATGTTACCCGTTCTTGGTTATTTAAGGGGGAAAAGATAAATGGCACCGTTTCGGCCTACTTTACTTCTGTAAACTGGGGTAAAAAGTCATTGGCCATAGACCTAAATAATAAGGAAGAAAGAGCAATGGTCTATCAGCTTATAAAGGGTGCCGATATTGTAATTGCCAGCTACAAGCCAGGGGATGCAGAGAAGTTAGGCGTTGATTACAAGACCCTGAAAGAAATTAACCCAGCACTTATCTATGGACAAATTACTGGCTATGGGCTAGATAATTCCAAAGTAGGGTACGATGCGGTCATTCAAGCCGAGTCTGGATACATGAGCATTAATGGGGAGTTAGGGGCTAACCCCTTAAAAATGCCCGTGGCCTTAATCGATGTTTTGGCTGGGCACCAACTGAAAGAAGCCTTACTGGTTGCCCTTATTGAGCAGATGGAGAGCGGTCAAGGGAAGTTTGTTCAAGTGGCTTTGATTGATGCTGCCGTTAGCGCTTTGGTGAATCAAGGTGCGAATTGGTTGGTGGGGCAGAATCAACCTAAATCTATGGGAAATATTCACCCAAACATAGCGCCTTATGGCGAGCTTTTTATCACTAAAGATGAGCGTCAATTGTTACTGGCTGTAGGTAACGATAAACAGTTTTTAAAACTCTGTAGTGTTCTGGGGATTAATGAGATAAACCGTTTTTCTACCAATCAGGAAAGGGTGGCAAATAGGAATGAATTGAATCAGATGATTTCTGATAAAATTCAACTTTGGACTTCGGGTGAGTTAACAGAAATATTAGCAGAACAACAGGTGCCAGCTGGCTTAGTCACCACGGTAAATGAGGCGCTTGAACATGGAGAGCCTCATTGGTTTCTTAAAGCAGGGAGTCTAACAGGGTTGCGATCTTTTGCAGCTTCCGGTTTCGATCGTCTTTCGCTGAGCCCACCTCCCCAATTAGGTCAGCACAACCATGAAATTCTGAGTGATTTGGACTGATTCTTTAACCAAACTCATCATTCACTTTTGTAAGACTATTTTGGTGTAGTTTTCTTCCCACTTTACTCCACCTATTTGAGAATTCGAGTGGTCAGGTGCTTTTTTGAGTGCTTTCGACTGTATTACTGTTATTTGCGTTTCGCAAGTGTAATCTTTTAGACGATCCTTTTTTCTAAAGCATAACTGCCATAGAGGACACTTTTTCTTTCATAAAACCTTTGTTTTTTCAATTGAGATAAAGGTTTTAACCCTTCGTCTTGTAGTCTGTATTTTTTAGCAATGCTTGTTTTTCTGAATAGAAAAAGATACTTTTCATAAAAAGTGGGGAAAAGTGAGTAAAAGTGGTGAAGTGTGGGAAAAAATCTTACTTTTGTAAAGGTTCAGGTGTGTAATGGCTTTTTTTACAAGTGAATATGATTGTAAGCTCGATGTAAAGGGCAGGTTGGCTTTACCTTCAAAGGTAAGGGCTGCATTGCCGGATAATGCATCAGAAGAGCTTGTGCTAAGACGAGGTTTTGAGCCTTGCTTGGTGTTATATCCTATGCTTGAGTATAAAAAGATCTATGCGAAGATAAAGGGACTAAGCGAATTCAGTGAAGAGTACCGTAGGTTTCAGAGAACTTTTTTTAGGGGAAATGTTGACGTTGAGTTGGACGGAGCGGGAAGAATTAACATTCCTAAAAAAATGATGGAATATGCGAGTCTTGAGAAGGAAGTGGTGTTAGTGGGGTTAGGGAATAGAATTGAAATCTGGAATCCTGACCAATATGAGGAATACCTCATCCAAGACGCAGGCGAGTACTCCAAGATGGCTGAGAAATTTTTGGCAGAAGAATAATTAAACTATGTCAGAGTACCATGTGCCAGTTATGCTTAAGGAATGCGTTGATGGCCTCTCTATCAAGCCAAATGGAACCTATGTGGATGTCACCTTTGGAGGTGGCGGACATTCAACCGAAATTTTGAAGCATTTAAATAGTGAAGGCAGACTCTTTGGTTTCGATCAAGATACAGATGCCCGAGCAAACGCAGATAAAATAGAAAATCGTTCTTTCACATTTGTGCAAGCCAATTTTAGGCACATCAAGCGATACCTCAAATTACATGGGGTAAAGCAGGTAGATGGAATTTTGGCTGACTTGGGAATTTCTTCTCATCAGATTGACGAGCCGATGCGTGGGTTTTCCACTCGTTCTGAAGCTGATCTTGATATGAGGATGGATTTAAACGCTTCGCTGAATGCTAGCGATGTGGTGAATGAATATTCAGAAGAGCAATTGCATAAGCTCTTGGGTATTTATGGAGAAGTAAAAAATGCAAAGACTTTAGCCGCGGCTATTGTTTCAGAGCGTTTTTCAAAGCCCTTCAAAACCACCAAAGATCTGATTCAATTGTTAGATCGATTGGCGCCAAGACATAGAGAGTATAAGTATTATGCTCAGGTTTTTCAGGCCATCCGTATCGAAGTAAATGATGAAATGGGCGCGCTGGAAGAGTTTTTGGAGCAGTCGGCAGAGGTGATTAAGCCAGGTGGTCGGTTGGTAGTAGAGTCTTATCATTCTCTCGAAGATCGAATGGTGAAGAACTTTATTAATAAAGGTAAAGTGTTCGGTGAGGTGGAGAAAGACTTTTTCGGAAACCAGTTGAAACCATTTAATGCGATCAACAGAAAGCCGATAGAAGCGAATGAAGAAGAGTTAGTAGTGAATAAAAGGGCAAGAAGTGCAAAGCTTCGTATTGCCGAAAAAATATAAGTAAACGAAAGTGGCAGCGAATAAATTTAAAGCGAAAAAGAATGATAAATCTAGCACTCGAGGTGGTGGTGGGTTGTTTGGTCTTTTGGCAAAGCTGAAAATTGCTGGAAACTTAGAGACAGGTCTTCCGGTGAAGCACCTGCCAAAAGTGGCTTTCGCATTATTGTTGGGTGTGTTCTATGTTTGGAACAGTCACTATGCTGAAAAGGCAAATAGGAATATTGATAAACTAGAAACCGAGGTTGAGGATTTAAGGGCCGATGTTACTACGCTGGAAGCAGATTATATGTACAGCAGTAAGCAGTCGGAAGTCGCCAAGAACGTAAAAAAACTAGGATTAGAAGAAAGTAAAGAACCGCCATACAAAATTGTTGTAGACAAAAGTGAATATTAAGGAGTCGATATTACTAAGAGTAAGAATAGCTTTTTTAGCTGTGATTGCCTTTGTCTTGGTAGTAATCTACCGGATTGCAGACATTCAGTTTGTTCAAGGCGATGAGTGGCGAAAAGAAGCACAAGAAATTGGGCTGGACTATAAAACAATAAAGGCCACCCGTGGAAGTATTTATGCCGATGGTAATGACTTGATGGCGACCTCACTTCCTTTTTATAAAATTGCACTCGACCCATCGCTTGCAAACGATAATACCTTTAAAACAGGTATTGACTCCCTTTCACTACTATTGTCGAAATTTTTTCGAGATCGCTCTCCTGGTGAATATCGGAAGAAGATCTCGGAAGCTCGACAGTCCCGCAAGAGGTACTTAGTTCTAAATAACAACCTCATCAATTATCAGAATAAAGAGATGATGGAGAAATGGCCAATTTTTAGAGAAGGTCAAATGATTGGTGGGGTAATATTTGATAAGTTCGATGAACGTCATCGCCCATTCAAAACTTTAGCCCAGCGTACAATTGGTGGTGTAAATAAGGATGGAGAAGCTACCGTAGGAATAGAGAAGAGCTACGATCAATTTTTGGCCGGTCAAGACGGGAAAGGTTTATATCAAAGAATAGCAGGGGGTAATTGGATGCCTGTAAATGTAGCTTCAGATGTAAAGCCTAGAAATGGATATGATGTGTTTACAACAATCGACATCAATCTTCAAGATGTAGCTCAGAATTCATTATTGAGGCAATTAGAAAGATTCGAGGCGGCCTATGGCACTGTGGTTTTAATGGAGGTTAAAACGGGTGAAATTAAGGCCATGTCTAACCTTACAAGAACGGAAAGTGGTTCATACGTAGAAGATTATAATTATGCGGTCCAAGGCTTAAATGACCCTGGGTCTACCTTTAAACTTGCCTCCATGTTAGCACTTTTAGAGGCGGATAAGATTGAGCTTACGGATTCTGTTGATACAGGTGATGGAACGGTTAAATTTTATGATCGTTCTATGGAGGATCAAAGTGCTTGGAAGGGTGGGTATGGCAAACTTACTGTGCAGGAAGTATTTGAGAAGTCATCCAATGTGGGGGTTTCCAAATTAGTAGATCAATATTTCGGAAAGAACCCACAGAGATATATTGATATTATTAAGTCTACGGGCTTAGGTCAACCGCTCGACTTTCAAATGATGGGTGAAGGCATTCCATACATTAAGAATACAGATGATAAATCTTGGAGTGGAACGAGTTTGCCTTGGATGTCTGTAGGCTATGAAACTGCCATAACTCCGCTTCAGACTTTGGCTTTCTACAATGCAGTTGCCAACGATGGTAAAATGATTCAGCCCATTATTGTGAAAAGCATTAGAAAGGGAAATCAAATAGTAGAAGAATTCAAGGCTAAAACGCTCGATAAAAAAATAGCATCAAAAGCTACACTAGAGAAATTGAAAATCATGCTGGAAGGTGTGGTGGAAAGAGGTACTGCCAAAAACATTAAAAACGACTTTTATAAGATTGCTGGGAAAACCGGGACAGCTCAAAAATTGATCAACGGACGATATTATAAGCAGCGCTACTATGCGTCTTTTGCTGGTTATTTCCCTGCCGATGAGCCTTTGTATTCTTGCATCGTGGTGATTGATGATCCCAAAGGCTGGAACAGTTTCGGGGGAGATGTTTCTGCACCTGTTTTCAAAGAAATTGCCGATATGATATTTGCCCTTGACCTTGGTTTGCATGATACATTCAAAGAAGAGCGCTTGGCCAAAGAAGGAACTTTCCCTGTAATTAGGGCTGGTAATTATGATGAATTGAACCAACTGTTGAATCAGTTTGGGATTTCAAATCATATGGAAGAAGAAAATACAGAATGGGTAAGGGCCAGTGTTAGCAACAATGCGATTGCTTGGAAATCGAATCATCCTGAGTCTAACCTTGTACCGAATGTAGAAGGAATGACGCTTAGAGATGCGCTTTATATACTGGAAAATAAAGGGTTAAAAGTTAACGTCTCTGGTACGGGCCGAGTGCTTAGGCAATCGATCTCGAGAGGGAAAAGAATAGTAAAAGGAACAACGATCAATATTGAACTAGGTTAATTTAGATGTCTGCACTAAAAGACATATTGTACAAAGTGGGGTTGCAGTCAGTGTCTGGCGATACGGCTGTAGAGGTGGCTGCATTGGCTTTCGACTCAAGAAAAGTGGGCGCCAACACGGCTTTTATTGCTACGCGCGGCACCCAAGTTGATGGTCATGATTATATCGAGCAAGCCATTGAAAAAGGCGCTGCTGCTATTATTTGTGAAGAACTTCCAGAAATACTGAATACCTCCATTACTTACATTCAGGTGAAAGATAGTAGTGAGGCATTAGGTATTATGGCTTCTAACTTTTTCGGTAACCCTAGTGCTAAATTAAAGCTGGTGGGTGTTACTGGCACCAACGGAAAAACAACCTGTGTTAGCTTGTTATTCCAGCTGTTCAAGCAACTAGGTTATAATGTTGGCTTACTGTCTACAGTAGTCAATAAAATCAATGATGAAATAATTGTTGCAACTCACACCACTCCCGATGCTATTCAAATGAATGAGTTGATGGCGAAAATGGTGGCCAAAGGTTGTTCTCATTGTTTTATGGAAGTTAGTTCTCATGCCTTGGTGCAACACCGTGTTTCAGGACTTACTTTTCAAGGGGCAGTTTTCACCAATCTCTCCCACGATCATTTAGATTATCACAAGACTTTCGATGAGTACATCAAAGCAAAGAAAATGCTGTTCGATGGACTTCCTTCCTCTGCTTTTGCTTTAACCAATATAGACGATAAAAGAGGAGCAGTAATGCTTCAAAATACTAAAGCTTCGAAATACCGCTATGCACTAAAAACCATGGCCGATTTCAAGGCAAAGATTCTCTCCAATACCCTTCAAGGTTTGGAATTGGATATTGAAGGCCATAATGTTTGGTTCAAACTGATTGGTGATTTCAATGCCTATAATCTGATGGCGGTTTATGGAGCAGCCATTTTGTTGGAGGAAGAACCAGCAGATGTACTTCAAACTTTATCGGATTTAAACCCAGCGCCAGGTCGTTTTGAACAGGTGCTTACTGATACAGGCATAACCGCTATAGTCGATTACGCCCATACGCCAGATGCACTGGAAAATGTGCTTTCTACCATTAAAGTTTTCCGCAGTGGAAACGAGAAAGTGATTACAGTGGTAGGCTGTGGTGGAAATCGAGATACCACCAAAAGACCTGAAATGGCCAAGATTGCTTGTGAGCTAAGTGATAAGGTGGTGCTTACCTCAGATAACCCGCGATTTGAAGAGCCATTGGCGATTATCGAAGATATGCAAAAAGGCGTGAGCCCGAGCAATTATAGAAAAACACTGGTCATGGCAGATAGAAGAGAGGCGATTAAAACCGCCTGCTCAATGGCCGAACCTAATGATATTATCCTAGTGGCGGGAAAAGGTCACGAAACCTATCAAGATGTAAAAGGAGTGAAATCCGATTTCGATGATAGAAAAGTATTGAAAGACATGTTAAACCTAATTCATAAATAAATAGAAGATCATAAAGTATGCTGTACTACCTGTTTAATTATTTAGATAAAGAATTTGACTTGGTTGGCGCGGGAGTGTTTCAGTACATCTCTTTCCGTGCAGGTATGGCTGTGCTTTTATCTTTATTAATCACCATTACTTTTGGTGAGAAGCTGATCAATATGCTTCGAAACAAACAGGTCGGGGAGAGCATAAGAGATTTGGGTTTAGAGGGGCAAATGGCTAAAAAGGGTACGCCTACCATGGGTGGACTTATCATTATTGCTGCGATTGTAATTCCAACTTTGCTTTTCGCTAAGCTTGAAAATATTTATGTCATCCTTTTGTTAATCACCACTTTGGGTTTAGGCGCTATTGGCTTTTTGGATGATTACATCAAGGTTTTTAAGAAGAACAAGGAAGGTCTTGCTGGTAAATTTAAAGTAGTTGGTCAGGTGGGAATTGGTCTTTTGGTGGGTTCAATACTTTATTTTAATGATGATGTGGTGGTTAGGGAATTCAACCCTATTCCTGAAGTTCAAACAGTTAAAGTTGCATCATCACCAAATTATGTTGACAGCAAATCCACTACTACCACTATTCCATTTGTAAAGAATAATGAGTTGGATTATGACGCATTCAACCCGACAGATAGCAAGTGGGTCACTGCCGCCATTTACATTTTGGTTGTGATTTTCTTTGTTACCGCCATTTCTAATGGTGCCAATATTACGGATGGAATTGACGGCTTAGCTGCGGGAACATCGGCCATCATTGGATTGACCTTGGCGATTTTCGCTTACATATCGGGTAACGCAATTTTCTCAGATTATCTGAATGTCATGTTCATACCAAACTCTGGGGAGCTCGTAATTTTCTGTACTGCCTTTGTGGGAGCTTGTGTAGGCTTTTTATGGTACAACTCCTATCCGGCTCAGGTCTTTATGGGTGACACAGGCAGTCTTTCATTGGGTGGAATTATCGCTGTTTTGGCTCTAGTGCTCCGAAAAGAACTTTTGATTCCTGTATTGTGCGGAATCTTTGTGATCGAAAACCTCTCTGTAATCATTCAGGTGAGCTATTTCAAATACACAAGAAAGAAATATGGTGAAGGAAAAAGGGTGTTTTTAATGTCGCCTTTGCATCACCACTATCAGAAAAAGGAAATACCAGAAGCTAAGATTGTAACGAGGTTCTGGATCATCGGAATTCTGCTGGCAATTATAACATTGGCAACACTGAAATTGAGGTAGTTGATAAGGAAACAGGAAAACAGTCCCGAAGTATCGGGAAGAAAACGGGAAAAAGAATTGAAAAAATTGGGAGTCAGGGAACTCAATTCTCTGAAAAAAAACTCAGCCATAACTGATAACTGATAACTGATAACTGATAACTGATAACTGATAACTGATAACTGATAACTGATAACTGATAACTGATAACTGATAACTGATAACTGATAACTGATAACTGATAACTGATAACTGATAACTTGAAAAGGAAGCTAACCATACTAGGTGCAGGCGAAAGCGGAACAGGAGCAGCATTGCTTGGAAAAGCAAAGGGCTATGATGTGTTCGTGTCTGATATGGGGCAGATCAAAACTCAATATATTCAGGAATTAGAGGCCAATGGTATTGAGTTTGAAAGTGGGACACATTCAGAAGAGCGGATTTTAGAAAGTGACTTGGTGATCAAGAGCCCTGGTATTCCTGAATCGGCTCTTTTAATCAAGCAGCTTCGAGCTAAAGGAAATTTAATCATTGGCGAAATTGAATTCGCAGCTCGGCATACGGCCGCAAAGCTCATTGGTATTACTGGAACAAACGGTAAAACCACTACCACCCTTTTAATCTACCATCTTTTGAAAGAGGGGGGATTTAATGTTGGTCTTGGAGGAAATGTAGGAAAAAGTTTAGCACGTCAGGTAGTGGAAGACCAACACGATTGGTACGTACTAGAACTGAGTAGTTTTCAGTTAGATGACTGCTACGAATTGAAATTGAACGTTGCTGTAGTATTGAATATCACTCCAGATCATTTGGATAGATACGATTACGACTTCGAAAAATATATCGCATCGAAGATGCGCATCTTTCACCTTTTACATCTGGGTGGTCATGCCATTTATTGGAGCGATGACCACCAAATTGGGAAGAACATTTCTAAAGCCGATCGTGGTGTGAAATTTCATCCTTATTCGCTCGGAGGAGACGCCTCTGAGATAACAAATGATAGGTTGTTTTTTACCCCTATAAACGTTGAGATATCCGCCCCCAGAGCAGATATCTCAATAAAGGGGCAACACAATATGCTCAATGCCAAGGCTGCTGGTTATGCCGCAAGCCTAGCGGGAGTAAGTGATGAGGCCATTATTCGTGGTTTTAAAAACTTCAAAAATGCACCGCACCGACTAGAGCCTGTAAGGGAAACTGACGGAGTGAAATATATCAATGATTCAAAAGCGACTAATGTGGATTCTGTCTACTATGCTTTGGATGCAGTTGATGCACCTATTGTTTGGATTGCAGGTGGGGTTGATAAAGGAAATGATTATAGCCTGATTCAGGCTTTGGTACAGAATAAAGTAAAAGGCTTGATTTGCTTAGGCAAGGATAATACGAAACTCTTTACGGCTTTCGAAAACTTAGTGCCCAGCATTCAGGCGACAGATGATTTGATTAAAGCGATTAGAATGGCCAAAGATTTGGCCGTACCGGGCGATACCGTTTTGTTATCTCCAGCTTGTGCAAGTTTCGATTTGTTCAAGAACTATGAAGATCGCGGAGACCAGTTTAGAAAAATAGTAATGGAATTAGCGTAAGGGAAAATCTAAAATTAAAGAAATGATTAAGCTAAAAGCATGGGCCGATAAAAACCTTCAGGGCGATCCCGTCATCTGGGTGGTGGTGCTATGCCTTTCGCTCATTAGTATTTTGGTAGTATATAGTGCTACTGGCTCTTTGGCCTACAAGCAAATGGGAGGCAATACTGAGTATTACCTCATTCGCCATACCATTATGGTGGGTTTGGCCATGTTGGTGATGTGGATTGCACATAAAATCGATTACCGATATTATTCTAAAATCACCCGATACGCGCTGTTTATTTCTGTGCCGCTTTTATTGTACACTTGGTTGTATGGATCAACAGTCAACGATGCTTCAAGGTGGATTGAATTGCCATTTATTGGTTTGCAATTTCAGCCTTCCGATTTAGCTAAAATGGCCTTAATCGCAGGTTTAGCAAGTATGTTGGCCAAAAGGCAGCAAAACATTGCAAGTTTCAAAGAATCCTTGATTCCGATGTTAGCATGGTGTGGCGCTATCTGCGGCCTTATTGCAATGACAAATATTTCGACAGCGATTTTGCTGTTTCTAACCTGCATGCTGCTTTTATTTATAGGCCGAGTACCACCAAAGTATTTGGCCATGCTAATGGTCGTTGGTGCGTTTGTAGGAGTACTTGCCATGAGTTTTGGTCAGCGTGGAGGAACAGCAATTAGCAGGGTAACTGACTTTATAAGCCAAGAAGAAGTTCCTTATCAGGCACAACAATCCTATATCGCTATTGCCACAGGCGGAGTAATTGGAAAAGGGCCAGGTAAAAGTGATCAAAGAAATTTCCTTCCATATCCTTATTCAGATTTTGTGTATGCCATCATTATCGAAGAATATGGAATGATTGGAGGTGTGTTCGTTTTGTTCCTCTATTTAGTACTGCTTTATCGAGGAATGCGAGTAATGGCCAACAGTGACAGGGCATTTGGAGGGCTGCTTTCGGCAGGGCTCAGTTTCGCTATTGTCATTCAGGCCTTGGTAAATATTGGTGTTGTGGTGGGTTTAGGGCCTGTAACGGGGCAAACGTTGCCATTGATTAGTATGGGAGGAACCTCATTACTTTTTACTGGTCTTGCCTTGGGAATTATCCTGAGTGTGAGCCGAGGAGAACAAGAAATATTTTCGCCCATAACAGGTGATTTAAGAAATACAGCTAAAGCATAATAATCATAGAAAAGAAACAACCATATCGAATCATTATCAGCGGAGGCGGCACAGGCGGGCATATTTACCCAGCTATTGCTATTGCTAATGCTTTTAAAGCTCGTTTCGATGATGCTGAAATTCTTTTTGTGGGTGCTGAAGGAAAGATGGAAATGCAGAAAGTGCCAGAAGCAGGCTATAAAATCATTGGTCTTTGGATCAGTGGTTTGCAGCGCAGGCTCACTTTCGACAACCTTCTTTTCCCAGTAAAACTGGTGAATAGTCTAAGCAAAAGTGCAGGGATTATTCGAAGGTTTAGACCTCATGCAGTAGTAGGTGTTGGTGGCTATGCCAGTGGGCCTTTGCTAAGGGTGGCTTTGCGAAAAGGGATTCCAGCGGTGATTCAAGAGCAGAATTCATATGCAGGTCTTACCAATAAACTATTGGCGAAGAAAGTGCAAAGGATTTGTGTAGCATACCCTAGTATGGAACAATTCTTTCCGGCCAACAAAATCGCTTTTACAGGAAATCCAGTGAGAAAAGATATAGTTGATTTATCTGGAAAAAGGGAAGCCGCACTAAAGCATTTTGGTTTTAGTGATGCACCAGTATTGTTGATTTTAGGAGGAAGCCTTGGTGCCAGAACACTTAACGACAGTATGGTGCTAGGTTTAGAAAAATTGAAAGCGGAAGGTATTCAAGTGATATGGCAGTGCGGTAAGTTTTACCATGCTGAAATGAAACAGAAACTAGAAGCTTCAGGAGATGCAAAGAGCATTCTTCTTTTCGGGTTTTTGAAAGAAATGGATTTGGCCTATGCAGCAGCAGACGTGGTGATTTCTAGAGCAGGTGCATTATCGGTTTCGGAATTGAGTATAGTCGCCAAGCCGACAATTTTTGTGCCTTCGCCTAATGTGGCCGAAGATCATCAAACCAAAAATGCGAAAGCTTTGGTAGACAATGATGCTGCCATTTTGGTGAAAGATGTGGAAGCCAGAGAAAGATTAATAGACGAAGCCATTGCGCTGATCCGTGATCAGGAAAAGCAAGAAAGGCTGAGTGAAAAAATAAAGGCATTGGCTAAACCCAATGCTGCAAATGAAATAGTTGACGAGATTTTAAAATTGATATCGTGAAGCTGAGAGACATACATAACGTATATTTTCTTGGGATCGGAGGGATCGGAATGAGTGCTTTGGCTCGATGGTTTAAGCACAATGGTAAAGCTGTGTCGGGCTATGATAAAACGCCAACTGCCCTAACCCGTCAATTAGAAAACGAAGGTATTGCAGTTCATTTTGAAGATGATTCTGCTCTAATCAGTAACGAATTCAAAGCGTCAAAGGCAGATGCTTTGGTAATTTATACGCCAGCTATTCCAAAAGACAATAAGGAGTGGGCTTGGCTCAAGGCGGAAGGTTTCACTATTATGAAACGTTCGCAAGTGTTGGGGCTGATTACCGAAAGCATGATTAGTGTAGCGGTAGCTGGAACGCATGGTAAAACTACTACCAGTTCTATGATCGTCCACTTGATGAAAACCGCAGGCATTGATTGTACTGGGTTTTTGGGAGGAATTGCCACCAATTACGGTACAAACATGGTGATGAATGAGGAAACGAATTCTATCGCAGTAATCGAAGCCGATGAGTTTGATCGTTCTTTCTTAACGCTTCGTCCAGATGCGGCAGTGGTTACCTCTATCGATGCGGATCATTTAGATATTTACGGTGATAAAGACGCTTTGAAAGAGTCATTTGCACTGTTTGTTAGTAAAATAGAAAAGAAAGGTAAACTCTTCGCGAAGCAAGGAGTGGGAAGCCAAATATTAGGAGACGAAAATCGAATCCATCATTCGAGCTATGCTTTGGAGTCGGCTGATATTACAGCTGAAAACCTAAGAATTGAAGAGGCTGCCTTCGTTTTCGATTATAAAACGAGCAAGAAAACGATCTCAGGTATTCGATTGAATGTACCAGGTTTTCACAATGTAGAAAATGCCTTGGCGGCCATTTCTGTAACCAAATATTTTGGTGCAGATGATGATTCTATTCGTGAGGGAATAAGTACTTATAAAGGGGTGAAAAGACGCTTTGAATACATTATCAAGACTGAAGACTTGGTGTATATCGATGATTATGCACATCATCCAGTAGAAATTGAGTCACTATTGAAGTCGGTGAGAGCGCTTTACCCAAATAAAAGAATTACGGCTGTTTTTCAACCACACCTGTTTAGTCGCACAAGAGATTTTGCTCCAGAATTTTCTGAGAGCCTAAGCTTGGCTGACGAGGTGATTTTGTTGGACATCTATCCAGCAAGAGAACAGCCGATTGAAGGAATTACTTCAGACATGCTGCTCGAAAAAGTGATTGCTGAAAAGAAAATAGTTAGTGCCAAAGAAGCACTGATTGAGCAGATTAAGGCTTGGCAGCCCGAGGTGCTTTTAACCATTGGTGCAGGCGATATTGATAAGTTTGTAGAACCTATAAAAGCTGAATTGTCATGAGAGCAAAAGAAACAATTTGGAGGGTAGTAGGAATTACTGGGGCATCTGTCCTTCTAATATCTATGATCAGTTTTATTGATAAAAGGGAATTGGGATACAGAATTGACGACATCGAAGTGGACATAGAAAACACCTATGAGAACTTCTTTATCGATGAAGAGGATGTAATGTCGCTCATCTTCGAAAACAAGGGAGATACCGTTTTGGGTGATGCTTACGGAAGGGTGAGTTTGAAGGAAATAGAGCAAAGAGTAGAGTCGCACAGTTTCGTGAAGGATGCTCAAGTGTTTAGAGATTTAAATGGTCATTTGGTAGTGAAGGCCATTCAGGATAAGCCAATAGCAAGGATAGTTGCTAATAACGGAAAGCAAGCCTATTTGGGTGAGGAGGGTGATATTTTACCAGTTTCTAACAAATATACCGCAAGAGTCATTGTGCTTTCAGGTAAATATATGGATGAGTTGACTGCTCGAAAAAGTATTGAGGGAAACGAGTACGACCACCAACTTTATGATTTGGTTGAATACATCAACAAGGATAAGTTTTGGAGTATGCAGATTGCTCAGTTGATAGTGGGTAAAAATGGAAAAGTAGTGATGATTCCACAAGTGGGAGACCAGAAACTTGAATTTGGTTATGCAGAAAACTTCAAGTCGAAGTTTAAAAGGTTGGAAATTTTCTTCAAGGAAATTATGCCAACAAAAGGTTGGAATACATACAGTAGAGTAAATGTAGAATACAAGGATCAACTCATTTGTGAGTGATCAAAAAAAGGAATTTAAAGTGAAAATGAATGTAGAAGTGACAGGTTTACAATCATAGAAGCTCTGAAATATAAAATACAAACAACGCCATGCAAGAAGATAAAATAGTTGTCGGACTAGACATTGGAACCACGAAGATCTGTGTGATTGTGGGGACGAAAAATGAGTATGGAAAACTCGAAGTATTAGGGATGGGTAAAGCCGTTTCTGATGGAGTAATCCGTGGTATAGTGACCAATATTGATAAAACCGTTATTGCAATCGAAAAGGCAATTGCCGAAGCAAGTGAGCAATCGGGTATTGAAATCAATGTGGTAAATGTGGGTATTGCGGGTCAGCACATTAAGAGTTCTGTGCACCATGGTAGCATCACCCGCGAAGTGGTTGAAGACGAAATTACGGTAAGCGATTTAACTCGTTTATCGAATGATATACACAAAATTGTAATGCCTCCCGGCTGTGAGATAATTCACGTAATGCCACAAGATTACATTGTGGATTACGAAGAAGGAATTAAAGACCCAGTGGGTATGTCGGGTGTTAAGCTTGAAGCAGATTTCCATGTGATTACTGCCCAAACTAATGCCATTAGAAATATCAATAAATGTGTGCGAAGAGCTGGTTTAGAAATTGAAAATTTGATTCTAGAACCGTTGGCATCGAGCATGTCTGTTTTAAGTGACGAAGAAAAAGAGGCTGGCGTTTGCCTTGTAGATATTGGTGGTGGTACTACCGACATCGCGATCTTCCACGATAATATTATCCGACACACAGCGGTCATTCCTTTTGGTGGAAATATCATTACCTCTGATATTAAGGAAGGCTGTAAAGTAATGCAAAATCAAGCTGAACTATTGAAAACTAAATTTGGAAAAGCCATTGCAGAAGAGGCTAATCCAAATGAAATAGTTTCGATTCCTGGTTTAAGAAATAGGCCACCGAAGGAAATTTCAATCCGAAACCTCGCCAATATTATTGAGGCCAGAATGGAAGAGATTATTGAATTGGTACATTCAGAAATTATCACTTCAGGTTATGCCAGTAAGTTGGCTGGTGGAATTGTAATTACTGGTGGTGGTTCACAACTGGGTTATGTAAAACAGTTGTTCGAGTACATGACGGGTATGGATGCCAGAATTGGTTACCCGAACGAACACCTTGGCAAGAGCAAAGTTGAAGCAATCAAAAGCCCAATGTATGCAACCACCGTTGGTTTGGTGCTTTCGGGCTTTAGAGCAATAGATGAAAGAGAAAATCGCTACATGGAAAATCAAGTGGCCTCAGGAAAGAAGACAATGAAGAGCGCAAAGAAAAGCTCAGACTTCTTCAAAGGCCTCATCGATAAAACAAAAGGTTTGTTGATGGATGATTTTCAAGACAAAGGCGGAGAGTACTAGGAAGTAAACAAAAAGTGAATTTGATGCTGTTGGCAATTGGTCATTTAATTTGATGACAGCATTTAGAAATAATGTAAAATAACAAATGTCCGTTTTTGTCTTCGGTCTTCGGACTTCAGGCTTCGGACTTAAACATAATAATCATGGCAGAATCTTATATGTTCGAACTTCCAAAGCATCACAAATCGATCATCAAGGTGATCGGAGTTGGTGGAGGAGGAAGCAACGCAGTAAACCACATGTATAATCAAGGAATTAAGGATGTGGAATTTATTGTATGTAACACCGATGCGCAGGCATTGAAAAGCAGTCCTATTCCTAATAGATTGCAAATTGGCATTGGTCTCACCGAAGGTCTTGGTGCAGGCGCTAGCCCAGAAGTGGGTAAAAATGCAGCTTTAGAAAGCAAAGAAGACATCCGTCAAATGCTGGGTGAAGATACCAAAATGGTATTCATTACAGCAGGAATGGGTGGAGGTACCGGAACAGGAGCTGCTCCGATCATTGCTAAAATAGCACGCGACATGGACCTACTTACGGTAGGGATTGTTACGGCTCCTTTTGGCTTTGAAGGAAGAAAGAAAATGAACGCAGCCAACGAAGGTATTGCTGCATTAAAGGAAAATTGTGACACTGTTTTGGTCATTCTCAACGATAAGCTGAGAGAAATCCACGGTAACCTACCGATCAGTAAGGCATTTGCCGAAGCTGATAATATTTTAACCACAGCCGCGAAAGGCATTGCTGAAATCATTACTGTTCCTGGCTATGTAAATGTCGATTTCATGGACGTTCAAACCGTAATGAAAGGAGCAGGTGCTGCAGTTATGGGTTCTGCTTCTGCCGAAGGCGAAGGAAGAGCACTAAGGGCAGCCGAAATGGCAATTTCTTCTCCGTTACTCAACAGTCAAGATATTTTAGGGGCTAAGAAAATATTGCTTTCTATTATTTCTGGCGAAGAAGCTGAACTTCAAATGGACGAGCTTACTGAAATCACTGAGTACATCCAAGATAAGGCGGGTGATGATGCAGAGGTGATTTTCGGTCACGGTATTGATGTAGAGCACGGGCAAAGCATTAGCGTAACTGTAATTGCTACAGGGTTTGAAACTCCAGTGGTGGAAGCGAGACCAAATACAACTAAGAAAACGGTCATCGATTTAGAGAGTAATCAGCCAATCGAACGTAATGTTGAAAAACCTTCTTTCATTGAGAAACCAACACAATCTTCATTGTTTAGTGCAGGTTTTGAAAAGCCAGAACCGCGTCAAGAAATTGATGAAGTAGAAAATAAGGATGACAGCGATGATGATAACATCACTTCGGGTTATACTTTCTTGTCTAGGTTAGCTCAGAAATATGACATCGAAGAAGTAGGTCCAGAAGCCAATGAGGATCCTGAAGTTCGTTTACGTAATGAACGTGTTGAGCTAGATCACGAAGAGCAGCGTTACAAGGATTTCTTGGAAATGAAGCGCAACAAACTTCAGCAGCAAGCAAGACTAAGAGAAGAGAAATTACGTAGCTCTGGAAATTATCAGATCAAGAATGATGATATAAAAGAGAAACTTGAAGTTCCTGCTTATCAGCGTAGGCAAGTGAGGTTAAATGATGCACCACCTTCATCTGAGAGCAATGTATCACGCTATAACCTTAATGATGACGATGAAATTATGGGCAACAATAAATTTCTACATGACAATGTTGATTGATTAAAATCTTTCACCTAAATATAAAAGACGACCTGCTGCCATGGGTCGTCTTTTTTTGTTGCTGCCCAGCCAACCGTCCAAGGGTTATTATAACCAATCCATAAGATTATAATCAACCTATTTCAGGACGATACAGACTGCTGTTTTTAATTCTCTGTCTTGTGTTGCTGAAAAGGATGCTTACAGCATGACTTGGCTTTGAGCTTGGTGCACGAAATTTTGAATGCTGATAAGCCAGCTACTAAGTCATCCCGTAGGGAACTTTTCACGCCTTACAAGTTGCCTGCTACTTTAAGCGTACTCTTATCTTGTGTTGCTAAAATTCCGAGACTTCGGAACTTACAGCATGACTTAGCTTTGAACTTAGTGCATCAAATGTTTGAACGCTGCTAAGTCATCCCGTAGGCTCCGAGACTTCGGAGTTTTCACGCCTTACAAGTTGCCTGCTACTTTCAGCGTACTCTTATCTTGTGTTACTGAAATTCCGAGACTTCGGAACTTACAGCATGACTTAACTTTGATGTTAGTGCACAGAGTTTTTTAATGCTGATAAGCTAGCTACTAAGTCATCCCGTAGGGGACTTTTCACGAATCACAATTCAAATGCTACTCGAAAGAAGCTTTCCTTGTCTTAAAATCAAAACAACTCCATCTGCTCTGGCAGTAACCTAAAAGACTTTCTATGCAATGGCGTGATGCCTAAATCTCGAATGGCTTGACGGTGCTTTTTGGTAGGATAGCCTGCATTGCTTTCCCAGCCATAACCAGGGAACTGTTGAGCCGCGTGACTCATAATTCGGTCCCTTTCTACTTTGGCCAGAATGGAAGCAGCAGCAATCGATAAATATTTCCCATCACCCTTGATAATACATTCATGGGGAATGCTTTGATAGACCTTAAAGCGATTTCCATCAATAAGTAACAGTTCTGGTTTTATCTTGAGTTGGTGGATGGCGCGGTGCATGGCCAAAAATGAGGCGTTTAGAATATTGATTTCATCAATTTCTTCCGGGCTTACTTCGCAAACGGCCCAAGCCAAGGCTTCTGCTTTGATTTCAATTTCAAGTTGCTCTCTGTGAGCCCTTTTTAGTTGCTTAGAATCATTGAGCAATTCATTCTGATAATCAGCTGGCAGAATAACGGCTGAGGCCACTACTGGCCCCGCTAGGGGGCCACGGCCAGCTTCATCGCAACCTGCTTCAATCTTTCCAGAACCAAAATTTGATAATAACATGCCCAAACTTAAAACTTTGATTTGGATGCTGAAACATATGTCTAATTTTGCGGCATGGAATCGCATAAAAATCCTTGGAAGACTTTAGACGGAAAACTGGTTTATGAGAACCCATGGATTAGGGTCGATGAGTTTAATGTGATCAATCCTTCAGGCGGAAAGGGAATTTATGGCAAGGTGTCTTTTAAAGGGCGAGCTGTGGGTATTCTTCCAATAGACGATGAAATGAATACCTGGCTGGTTGGGCAATATCGATATACGTTGAATGAGTACAGCTGGGAAATCCCGATGGGTGCTGTACCCGAAAACGAAATTTTAGAAGAAGGCGCCAAGCGTGAGTTAAAAGAAGAAACAGGGCTAGATTGCCAACAATTAGAGTTTCTGTGTAAAATTCATACTTCCAATTCTGTAACAGACGAGGTGGGGTATGCTTATTTAGCAACAGGCCTTAAAGAGGGCCAAACTAACTTTGATGAAACGGAAGACATTTCAATCCAAAAATTACCTTTTAGGGAAGCTTTAGAAATGGTGCTCGATGGTCGTATTACCGATAGTTTAAGCGTGGCGGCAATCATGAGGTTCGCCAGAATAAAAGGAATCTGATGTTGGAAAAACTATCGTACAAACAGCATTTCGGTAAAACGATTAACCTTGCTTACCCAGTAATGCTGAGCCAAGTAGGCCACGTTACTGTGGGTATTGTAGATAGTATTATGGTGGGCCAAATTGGCACAGAAGCATTGGCGGCATCCTCATTCGCCAACAATGTGATGATGGTATTTCTCATGTTCGGCATTGGTATGTCCTATGGTATTACGCCCCTAGTCGCTCAAGCGGATGGTGAGGGCGATCGCAATAAAATTATGCGCCTGCTCCGTCATGGAATTGTTTTATGTCTAGGGACCAGTTTAGTATTAGTGTTGTCTGGTTATCTATTGTCTTTTGGTTTTGGGAGTTTTTCTCAACCCGAAGAAGTAATAAGGTTGGGGAAACCATATTTCTATGTCATCCTCTTTTCAATGATTCCGATGATGCTATTTCAGAATTTCCGACAATTTGCTGAAGGGCTTTCTATCACCAAACCGACCATGTTTATTACAATTGGTGCGAACCTTATCAATGTGTTGTTCAATTACCTTTTGATTTACGGGAAGTTCGGTTTTCCAGAATTAGGCTTAATTGGTGCAGGTTGGGGTACTTTAATATCCAGAATTTTTATGGCGGCAGGCATGATCCTTTATGTCGGGAAGAGCCAAAGAACTAAGTATTATAGGGAGGCTTTCAAAATCTTCAATATTACGGCTGCCTACTTTAAGCCCATGCTCAAAATTGGAGTGCCAAGCGGAACCCAGTTTGTATTCGAAGTAAGTGCTTTTGCCGGAGCTGCTTTGCTGATGGGTAAAATGGGCGTTGTGCCTTTGGCGGCACATCAAATTGCTTTGAGCTTAGTTTCACTCAGTTATATGATGGCCACAGGTATTGCAGCGGCTTCTACAGTGCGTATTGGTAACCAAGTGGGTAGAAGGGATGCTTTCAACCTGAATCGCGCTGGCAATACCAGTTTTATGATGGCGCTTATTTTTATGGCCTGTTGTTCTGTAGTGTACATCGTCTTCCATAATTTCTTCCCAACACTCTATATTGATGACCCCGAAGTAATAAGAATAGCTGGTTCATTGATTATTGTGGCAGGTTTCTTCCAGTTGTCAGATGGAGTGCAAGTAGTGGGTTTGGGATCACTTAGAGGAATGTCTGATGTTCGGGTGCCTACTGTAATCACTTTTGTAGCCTATTGGGTATTGGGTATTCCGGTCAGTTATCTTTTTGGTTTTGTGCTTGGCTTTGGTCCTGAAGGCGTTTGGTACGGCCTGCTGACAGGTTTGAGTATTGCCGCCATCACACTCTTTATCCGTTTTAAGGTTTTGGCGAAAAGGAAGGCACTTTCATTCGGAACGAAAGATAAATAGATTGAAGGCGTAATGGCTCTTATTCACTTGCCTTAAGTCCCTTAATAAACTCCACAATTCCCTTCACAATCATAAATTGGGCAATAATATAAGTAAGCATAATGAGGAAGTCTGCTTGTGGAAAAGGGGTTCCAAATTGGTTAATGGCCAAAATGCTATCACTGATGATGAAGAAAAAGGCGCCAATCATAATCCACCAAAAACTGGCTTTGTCTGTTTTTCCCCAGCGCTTGCTGGCGGTAATGCCCATAATGCAAATCACGATGGTATAGAGTAGAGCAGGAATCATCATGTCTCCCAAGCCTGGCTTGATTTGCTGGAATATGACCAGACCGTAAATCCCAAATAACAAATCGTGCCATCTGAATTTTAGTTTTCGGTCTTCCGTGTCTATTAGATTCAGGTTAAGGAAAATATAGACAAGGTGAGCGAGTAAAAATGAAGCCAAACCTAGCAGAAAGAAGATGGGTTGATCATCGGTGAAAATCAGGAAAACATCGCCTAGCAAAGAGAGAAATAGGGCTGCGTTAACAAATTTGCTCAGTACTGTTTTTGGTACTTCACTATTGAAGTAAATCATCAAACCCACCATTAAAAGTGGTTTGGTGAAATCAGCCATGGTAGGAAAATCCATAAGCTTGGCCAACAGGTGGAGAAAGGCAAATGCAAAAAATGGGAGCAGTGTCTTTGGTGTTTTCATGTGTTTTCAGCTAAACTGTATTCTTCACAAACCGTTTTGACCAATTTAAACCAAAAGTAAGAAATAAGAAACCAATAAAGGAAAGTGCCCCGCAAAGCAAAAAGGCTTCGCGAAGGTTTTCAATGTGGTTTGCATAAATAAAACCAGCAATGAGTGCTCCTGAACCAATACCAACTTCCAAAGCAATATACATGGTGGCCAAGCCTTTGCCGCGCAAATGGTCTAAGCTTAAATCAATTGTCCATGCATAAATGGTTGGGGTATTCATGCCCACTGCTACGCCAAACATTACCGCACTCACCATGAGCATGGTTTGAGTATGCGTATAGGCAATAAGAACATCGGAGACGACTATGGCCAGTGCTGCTATTTTCAAAACAATGATTCTACCGTACTTATCGGAAGCCTTACCTGCCAAAAGTCTAATGGCCAAAGAAGCGATTACGAATACAGTAAAAAAAATTCCTTTTTGACCTTGATCGTAACCCAATTGCATGGTGAGGTCGGGCACTAAAGTGAGTACCGCCCCAAATGAAAATGCGGTCAATAGAAAGAGGAGGGAGGGGTTGAATACCCTTGGTTCAATAATTTCATTCCATTTGATTTTGAGTAATCTTGGGTGGAACTTAACCTTGTCTTTCAAAGTCTCTTTCATCCCCGCTAGAATGATCACTGATAGTATTGCAGCGATTGAGGAAGTATAGAACGTCATATCCAAACCATAAGCGGCTGTAATTTTTGGGCCAATCGAAGGGCCAGCGGCCATGCCTAAACTTCCGAAAAATCCAGAGAGTCCCATGGCTTCTCCTCGCCTTGTAGAAGGTACTATATCGGCAATATAAGCCGAGGTGCCTGTAGGTTTAAAGCCTGTGGAAAAGCCATGCAAAAACCTGAGGAGTAAAAGTGCCCAAACGGTGCTGACCATTGGATAGAGAAAGCCCATTACAAAGCATACACTGGCTCCAAAGATCATAACTGGTATTCTGCCAATTGTGTCAGACAACCTTCCACTAAAGGGTCTAGAAAGACCTGCAGTGACCGTGAATAATGAAATAATGAGGCCTTTGTATTCACCTCCGCCTAAGGTGGTGATGTAGTCATACAAATCGGGCACGATCATATTAAAACTACCGAAGAAAAGGAAGGAGCTGAAGCAAAGTAAAAAGAACTGTAAGGTGTAAATGCTGGGCTTTCCTGTCTTTCTTTTGAGCATAGTGGTAAATAAAAAATGGAGCCGAAGCTCCATTCAGTTTATTGTTGCATTAAAAAGGCTTTTATGTAACCGTCTAAGTCACCGTCTAACACGTTTTGAACATCAGTTCGTTCATAACCTGTTCGGGCATCTTTAATTAGTTTGTAAGGGTGTAAAACGTAGTTTCGAATTTGAGAACCAAAATCCACCCTCATTTTTGCGCCTTCCACTATATCTCGCGCTGCATTACGCTTGTCCAACTCAATTTGGTACAATCTAGATTTCAACATAGAAAGCGCCTTTTCCTTGTTGCCCAATTGTGATCGCGATTCTGTGTTTTCAATGGTAATCCCAGTAGGTGCATGTTTTACACGCACACCTGTTTCTACCTTGTTTACATTCTGTCCACCAGCACCACCAGAGCGGAAAGTGTCCCAACTGATATCGGCAGGGTTGATTTCAATTTCAATAGTATCATCAACTACTGGATAGGCAAAAATGGAGGCAAACGAAGTGTGTCTTCTTCCGCCAGAATCGAAAGGAGAAATGCGCACTAAACGATGTACGCCAGATTCAGCTTTCAATAGTCCAAAGGCAAACTCACCTTCAAACTCAAGGGTGCAAGATTTACATCCTGCTACATCTCCAGGCTGATAATGGATTTGCTTCACCTTGTAACCTTTACTTTCGCCCCACATGATGTACATACGCATCAATATTTCGGCCCAGTCGTTACTTTCCGTTCCGCCTGCCCCTGGGTTGATTTCAATCATGGCACTCAGCTGGTCTTCTTCACCACTGAGCATCTTCTTGAACTCAATTTCCTCTAAAATTTCAAGTGCTTTTTTGTACTCCTTTTGCACCTCTTCTTCCGATACTTCACCCATCTCGAGAAACTCGTTAAGGGTGTCAACATCTTCTAAAGCGGTCAAAACGTTTTCAAAGCTGGTGGTCCAGACTTTCTTTAAACGAATTTGTTTTAATACTTTTTCGGCCTCTTTTGGGTCATTCCAGAATTCTGGTTGGGCCGTCACCAGTTCTTCTTCTTCTACTTCACTTTTCTTGACATCGTAGTCAAAGATACCCCCTCAAAGCCGCTACCCTGGCTTTTAAATCTTTCAGCTGATCTGAAGTCATAGTTTGTGATTTTTTGAAGCGCAAAGGTGGTGAAATGTAGGGGATAATTCAAGGTAGATTTGAATATCAATAGAGGTTTGATAAGAGGAGTAGAAAAAAGAAGAAGCCCAATTGATACAATTGGGCTTCTGTAATTTATGTAGAGGAAGATATTAAACCTTCTTCTTGTTATTAATCGTTCTGCACCAAATTAGGGTTGATGTTAATCGCGCTAATTGGGAAGAAGAATTGCCACTGAAGGTCACCAGCAGGAATATCAGTAACTCTAGCCTGAGTAAGGCTGAAGCTACCTCTAGTAGATCTTTTCAATGGTAAATTCAATCTTTTAAGGTCTAAGAAATTGAATCCTTCACCCCAAAGCTCAACTCTTCTTTGAACTAAGATTTCATCTAAAAGCGCTTGTCCAGTATTAGTACTGATTACAGCATTTGGATCACGCTGAGAAACTAGAGAGAATAAAGCAGTTCTAGCAGCAACTTCATTAGCTCCTCCTAAGTGAGCATTTGCTTCAGCTTCAATCAAAATCATCTCTGCAGTACGCATTAGCACTACGTCACCATCTCCAATAGTTCCACTAGGCAATGCTTCGAATTTAGTGTTCATATATGGTGCTTTTCTGAAGTTACTTGGGATGTCAACCGCTGCTTGTTCAGCCGCAGTTACTTTCCAGAAACCTTTTCTAACATCTGTAGAAGAAATCATATCATATAAATCAGCATTGATACACTTAGGGTCGTTTCTAATGTGTGAAGAGCTGTAGTTGTATGACATATAAGCAAAGAAAGAGGCAAAGTATGTTCCTTGATCAGGAATAACTTGGCTAGACCAAATCCAACCTGTTGCACCAGAATTGTTAAATCCTTCTTGGATTTGAGCAGAAGACGTTAAGGCATGGCCTTGTCTTGCTGCTTGCGCAAAAGTAATGGCGTTTGCCCATTCACCTTTGGTTAAAGCAACTCTTGCTAAAAGACCATTTACGGCATTTGCACTAATTTGTGATTTATCCGAGAATGTTACTGTTGAAGCATTCAAGCTTTGTAAAGCAATGGTAAGGTCTGCTTCAATTTGAGCATATACTTGATCCACTGTTGAACGTGATTTTGCTTCCCCAAGATTACTTAAATCATCAAGGTTGATCACAATACCTAACTGGTCATTTACTTGACCTGCTTTGTACCTACCACCGTAGAGTTGAACCATGTTAAAGTGGGCAAATGCTCTGTAAAAGTAAGCTTGACCTTTGATGTTGTTCTTTTCATCATCACTTCCTTCAACATCATCAATTGAGTTGATAATATTGTTAGCGTTTGCAATCATGGTATAGAAGTAATCATACGTATGTCTAACTAATGAGCTTCCGTTGTCTCTATGCTCAAGCCATTGATGCACACCAATGAACCAACCAGAACCTCTTTGTGGGTTCACAACGTCTTGTCCTAAGAAGTCATAGTTGATCATCATGTTGCCGTAACCAGACCTCTCATCTTGAGATCCTCCAACACCGTACATGTGACGGTGAATCCCTTCTAAAGCAGCTCTTTGGTTTGAAATAGTACCAAGTACTTGATCAGCTCCAAGTTGATCCGTAGGGAACGTGTCTAGATATTCTTCATTACATGAGCTTATAGCCAATACAATAAAGAGTAATATTATTTTTGAAATATATTTCATTGTCTTTGTTTTAGAAGTTTAGGTTAACACCCAAGGTTAAAACTCTTGAAGGAGGATAAAGTCCAACATTTTGTGTTCCGTTAAACGTTTCCATAGGGTTCATTCCTTTTCTTGCACTAATGAAGAATAGGTTTTCAGCCGAAACGTAAGTTCTAAGGCTAGAAATTCCTAAGCTTTGAATTGCAGTTTTCTTAAACTCATATCCTAGGTTAATATTTCTAAGGTTTAGAAATGAAGCATCTGTCAACCATCTGTCTGAACCAGCAATGTTGTTGGTATTATTGTTAATAGAAATCCTTGGTACATCTGTAATGTCACCTGGGTTCTGCCATCTGTCTGCAATATCAACGCTAAGAGCTCCTCCGTCAAGAGCACCCATTAAGCTTTGCAAGTTGTTGTCATAAATTTTACCACCAACACTATAAGCAAACATTACAGAAAAAGAGAATCCTTTGTAGGAAAGACTGTTTGTGAATGCGCCATAGACATCTGCAATAGAAGAACCATCATAGTGGTATACTGCATTGTTTTGGTTAGTTGTTACTGGAACTCCATTGATTTCTTTCAAAAGGTTCGCTGGTGTAGATTCTGACTCTGGATCGTAAACGTAAAGTGGGTTACCTGTATCAGGGTCAACGCCATACCAATCTTTTAACCAGAAGTCATAAATTGATCGACCTTCTAAAAGTTTCTTAGAACCAGTAATGATGCCGTTCTCTCTTGAATCTTCAGGAAGCTTGGTGATTTCATTTGAAAGCACAGTTGCATTTAAACCAAAGTTCCACTCAAGTCCACCTGTTGTATTCAAAATGTCAACATTGGCATCGAATTCTAAACCTCTGTTCACCATTTTTCCAATGTTTCTGTTTTGAGAAGTATAGCCTGATTCACGTGGGATTGGCACAGAGAACAAAAGGTTGTCAGAATAACGGTTGAAGTATTCAACAGTACCTCTCACTCTACCTAAAACTTCAAAGTCAACCGCTACGTCAGCAGAAGTGTTCTTTTCCCATTGTAGGTCATTGTTTCCAACACTATAGCTAAAGAATCCAGGGTTGTTTGCATTGTTTTGGCCAGAAGAGTATAAAGTTTGATAAGGGTAGAAACCACCCACATTATCATTACCTGTTTGTCCGTATGATGCTCTAAGTTTCAATTCATCGACCCAACTAACGCCACTAAGGAAAGCTTCTTCGCTCATTCTCCAGCTTGCGCCAATTGACCAGAAGTTACCCCATCTCGCATCTTGTGAGAATCTAGAAGTACCATCTCTTCTGAAAGAGAATGACGCATAGTAACGCTCATCATGGTTATAGTTAATTCTTGAGAAGTAACCTTCTGTTTTATAGCGGTTAACTCTAGAAGTTGCACTTGTGATAGTAGTATAGTTATCCAAAACTGGATTGTCTAAAACAATATAACCTGTTTTTGAAGCAGAGAAATCATTGTTCTTAACGCCATAACTCTCATGACCAGCTAAGATGTCAAAGCTGTTTCTGCTGTCCAATTCAAAAGAATATTCTAAAATCTGGTTAAAGTTAGTAGTGATATCGAAGTTGGCGCTTTTAGTCGCTCTACCTACTGGAATATAATCCCCAACGAAAGGGTTACCATAGAATTGACCATTTGATGTTCCAATGTCAACACTACCGTTGATTTTTACGCTTAGGTTTTTCATTGGGGTTAATTCTACATAACCTACAGTTCTGAAGAACAAGGCTTCATTTAAGCTGTTATTCAAAAGAGATTCCTCAGGAGCTTGTCTACCAGAAGTGTTATTTGGTCTTCTTGGTAATCCAAATCTACCATCCCCTCTGTCAAACGCCTTAGTTCCAAAATCAGGATCAGTAATGTAGTTTCCTTGATCGTCAATAGCATAAACAGGGAAAATAGGCCCCATTCTTCTTGCATTGTAGAAAGCATTAGCGAATCCAGAACCTCCACTGGTTACAGAGTTTGTCATTCTGATATCACCAGAGTTGTTTACTCCAACTTTTAACCAGTCTAGAACGTCAACATTAACATTTGTTCTTAAGGTATATCTTTCGAAATCAGAATTTTTGAAAACCCCTTTTTCATTCAAATAACCAAGAGATACATAGTAATCTGCTCTGTCTGTTGCACCTTTAGCGCTGAAGTTATATTCTTGTCTGTAACCTAATCTTTCAATAGGAGCAAACCAATCTAGATCGTCAGAAGAATATCTGATGCCTGCGTTAGGATTGATAGCACCATCAGCCCCAATAATTTGATTATCGGCAACGTTTGTTGCATTGTAAGCTAAGAAGTCAATTAACTCAGCAGTAGCTTCTGCTCCAGCAGTAACAGGATCTGTTCCTCCAGTTACTTTGTCATTCCTTAGCGCTTCCCAATATGCTTGGTAGTAGCTTAATGGATCAACTCTATCATACTCTTGAATACCTCTGGCTGAAATTCCTTGCTTAGTTGAGAAAGAGAAAGTTGGTGCAGAGTTTTTCTTGCCTTGTTTGGTGGTAATGATAATTACACCATTCGCTGCTCTTGCTCCATACAATGAAGTAGAAGCGGCATCTTTCAAAGTAGAAATTGACTCAATGTCATCAGGGTTAATCCTGTTAATGTTTCCACTAAAAGGGACACCGTCAACGATTAAGAAAGGGGTATTACTACCATTAATAGAGCCAATACCTCTTAGTCTAATGGCAGGGCTATCACCCGGCTGACCTGTTGCTGTCGTTACTTGAATACCAGGGCCAGAACCACCAAGTGCAGAAATAGCATTTGAAATAGGTCTGTCTTTGATTTTCTCAGCTGAAAGCGAAGTCACCGAACCAGTGATACTTTTTGTATCCTGAGTACCGTAAGCTACTACTACAACTTCACCCGCGTCAATAATGTCAGGTACCATCGATACATTAATTGTGGATCTGTTTCCAACAGGCTCTTCTGTGGTTTTGTAACCTAGAAACCTGAATACAAGAACCGCATTCTCAGCATTCACTGATAATGAGTATTTACCGTCCGATCCAGTAGTTATTCCAGTGGTTGTTCCTTTAATGGAAACAGTCACGCCTGGAAAGCTAGAACCGAATTCATCTAGCACAGTACCCTCCACGGTACGTTGCTGGCCCATTACACTGCTACTGACGAGTAGCAGAATGAGCATTAATTTGATCTTAAATTTTAGCATTTATAAGTAATTTATTTGTTTCACGAATAACTCCTAAACAGAGGGGTAACGTTACTTTAACGTAACTGTTAGGTTGTATATTTATTTGTAAGGTATTATTGTAGTGTGAACGGTAGTTTTTTAGATTGTTATTTAAGGATTTTTATTGTTCATTTTCGACCAAATTTAGGTTATTTTAAAATTGTAAATATCTATGGATATATTGGTTTTATTAAATTTATGAGTGGTACTGATATGTATGTCGTTCATCATCAAATAAATACAAGAAATAGGGCTTGTCTGAATAGTTATAATATTGTCGTGATTCATATAATATTTACGACATATCGATTTTAACGCACGAACCTGAAGAGGATTTTGGTTAAAATAAATATGTATATATATGTTTAAAAATTGGTATAAAAATTATGTAAATATTATTTACTTAAATACTTGATTTTAAAGTATGAATTTTCTAATTCATTCCATCTGATTTATATTTCATTTTGGCTGAGATTATCACAAGTAATATTGTAAATATTCAGGAAAGATAAAGGTAATTTCCAAGCCCTAGGATTATGCGATTTTGGTGGACAATAGATGGGGCTGTGAACGTGCTTAAATTGTTGAAAAACCACTACATATTATGATTTCAACGGGTCTATTTGAGGGGGGATATGTCAGTGCCTGTTGGTTTAAAGATCCAGACACTCATAAGTAAGTTTATGTAGCAACAAATGAAAACTGTGCCGGCCATGGGGTGTGAATTTTACCTTGGGTAGGTAGGGGTGGAAAAAGAAGAAGCCCAATTGATACAATTGGGCTTCTGTAATTTATGAAGATGAAGATGTTAAATCTTCTTCGTTTTATTAATCGTTCTGAACCAAGTTAGGATTAACGTTAATTGCACTAATTGGGAAGAACCACTGCCATTGTAAATCACCAGCAGGAATATCTGTAATTCTAGCCTGAGTTATGCTGAAACTACCTCTAGTAGATCTCTGAAGTGGTAAATCTAATCTCTTAAGGTCTAAAAAGTTAAATCCTTCACCCCAAAGTTCGATTCTTCTTTGTACTAAGATTTCATTTATAAGTGCTTGTCCAGTGTTAATGCTAATTACAGCATTAGGGTCACGCTGAGAAACTAAAGAGAACAATGCTGTTCTAGCTGCTACTTGATTCGCTACTCCTAAACGAGCATTTGCTTCAGCTTCAATCAAGATCATCTCTGCAGTACGCATCAATACAATGTCACCATCTCCAAGGGTTCCACTACCAGGTGATTTAAATTTAACATTCATGTATGGATACTTTGCAAAACTACTTGGTAGAACAACTGCTGCTCTTTCAGCTGCAGTAACTGCCCAAAAACCTTTTCTAACATCTGTAGAAGAGATCATATCATATAAATCAGCATTGATACACTTAGGGTCGGCTCTAATGTGCGAGGAGTTGTAGTTGTATGACATGTAAGCAAAGAAAGACGAAAAGTATGTTCCTTGATCAGGGATGATACGACTCGACCAAATCCAGCCAGTTGCAGAATAGTCATTGAAACCTTGTTGAATTTGAGCTGCAGAAGTCAAAGGGAAGCCTTGTCTTGCTGCTTGCGCAAAAGTAATGGCGTTTGCCCATTCTCCTTTGGTCAAAGCAACTCTTGCCAACATACCATTAACAACGTTTTTGCTGATTTGAGATTTGTCAGAGAACGTTACTGTTGAAGCGTTCAAATTTTGTAAAGCAGTGGTAAGATCAGCCCCAATTTGAGCATATACTTGATCCACAGTTGAACGCGCTTTTGCTTCACCAAGGTTGCTCAAATCATCAAGGTTAATTACTATACCTAATTGACTGTTCGCTTGACCTGCTTTGTATCTTTCAGCATAAAGCTGGACAAGCGTATAGTGTGCAAACGCTCTGTAGAAATAAGCCTGACCTTTGATGTTGTTCTTTTCATCATCACTTCCTTCTACGTTATCAATTGAATTGATAATGTTATTGGCATTAACAATAATTGTGTAGTAAAAATTATAAGTCTGATTTACTAATGAGCTAGTGTTCGATCTGTGTTCAAGCCATTGATGCACACCAATAAACCATCCAGAACCTCTTTGTGGGTTCACAACGTCTTGCCCTAAGAAATCAAAGTTGATCATGTGGTCACCATATCCACCTGCTTCATCTTGAGAACCTCCAGAGCCATACATATAGCGGTGGATTCCTTCCAAAGCAGCTCTTTGGTTAACAATAGTACTTAGTACTTCATCAGCGCCAAGCTGATCAGTAGGGGCTGTATCAAGATATTCTTCGTTGCATGAGCTTATAGCCAATACAATAAAGAGTAGAATTATTTTTGAAATGTATTTCATTGTCTTTGTTTTAGAAGTTGATGTTAACACCCAAGGTTAAAACTCTTGAAGGAGGGTAAAGTCCTGCATCTTGTGTTCCATTGAATGTCTCCATAGGGTTCAGACCTTTTTTCGAACTAATGAAGAATAGGTTTTCAGCCGAAACGTAAGTTCTAAGGCTAGAAATTCCCAAGCTTTGAACTGCAGCTTTCTTAAACTCATATCCTAAATTGATATTTCTAAGATTTAGGAATGAAGCGTCTGTCAACCATCTATCAGATGTTGCAATGTTGTTAGTGTTATTGTTGATAGAGATTCTTGGTACATCAGTAATGTCTCCTGGGTTCTGCCATCTGTCGGCAATGTCTACGCTAAGAGCACTACCATCAAGAGCGGCCATTAAGCTTTGCGAGTTGCCATCATAAATTTTACCACCAACACTATAAGCAAACATTACCGAAAATGTAAATCCTTTGTAAGAAAGGTTGTTTGTGAATGCGCCATAAACATCTGCAATAGAAGATCCAGCATAGTGGTATAATCCATTGTTTTGGTTAGTTGTTACTGGAACCCCGTTGATTTCTTTCAAAAGGTTGTTCGGAGTAGATTCTGACTCTGGATCGTAAACGTAAAGTGGGTTACCTGTATCAGGGTCAACACCGTACCATTCTTTCAGCCAGAAGTCATAAATAGAGTGACCTTCTAAAAGTTTCTTGGTACCAGTAATGATTCCATTCTCTCTTGAAGCTTCAGGTAGTTGAGTAATTTCGTTTGTAAGCATTGTTGCGTTCAAAGCAAAGTTCCACTCAAGTCCGCCAGATGATTTTAAAATGTCAACATTAGCATCGAATTCTAAACCTTTGTTCACCATTTTACCAATGTTTCTGTTCTGAGAGGTATAACCAGATTCACTTGGGATTGGCACTGAGAACAATAGGTTGTCAGAATAACGGTTGAAGTATTCAACAGTACCTCTCACTCTACCTAAAACTTCAAAGTCAACCGCTACGTCAGCAGAAGTATTCTTTTCCCATTGTAGGGCATTATTTCCTACGTTATAGCTAAAGAATCCTGCGTTATTGGCGTTGTTTCGGCCAGAAGAGTATAATGTCTGAGAAGGGTAGTATCCACCTACGTTATCATTACCTGTTTGTCCGTATGATGCTCTAAGTTTCAATTCATCAACCCAGCTAATACCGCTCATGAAAGCTTCTTCAGACATTCTCCAGCTACCACCAAGTGACCAGAAGTTACCCCATCTCGCATCTTGTGAGAATCGAGAAGTACCATCTCTTCTGAAAGAGAATGAAGCAAAGTATCGATCGTTGTGGTTATAATTGATTCTTGAGAAAAAACCTTCAGTCTTGTATCTGTCAATCTGGGAGGCGGCTGAAACAATTGTAGTGTAGTTATCTAAAACAGGGTTGTCTAAAACGATATAACCTGTTTTTGCAGCATTGAAATCATTGTTTTTAATACCATAGCTTTCGTGGCCAACTAATATGTCAAAACTATTTCTGGCGTCTAGATCGAATGAATAATCAACCAATTGGTTAAAGTTTGTGGTGATATCAAAGTTGGCGCTCTTCGTAGCTCTACCTACTCCAATGTAATCGCCCACAAATGGGTTGCCATAGAATTGGCCATTTGCTGTTCCAATGTCCACACTGCCATTAATTTTAACACTAAGGTTTTTCATTGGAGTTAATTCCACATAACCTACAGTTCTAAAGAATAAAGCTTCAGTCAAACTATTGTTTAAAAGTGACTCTTCAGGTGCTTGTCTACCAGAGGTGTTGTTTGGTCTAGTTGGTATTCCAAATCTACCATCACCTCTATCGAAGGCTTTAGTTCCAAAGTCAGGGTCAGTAATATAGTTGCCTTGATCGTCAATAGCATAAACAGGGAAAATAGGCCCCATTCTTCTTGCATTGTAGAAAGCGTTAGCAAAGCCAGTTCCGCTACTTGTTACAGAGTTAGTTATTCTGATATCACCAGAGTTGTTTACTCCAACTTTCAACCAGTCTAGAACATCAACATTAACATTTGTTCTTAAGGTATATCTCTCGAAATCAGAATTTTTGAAAACCCCTTTTTCATTCAAATAACCAAGAGATACATAGTAATCTGCTCTGTCTGTTGCGCCTTTTGCACTGAAGTTATATTCTTGTCTGTAACCTAATTGTTCAATAGGAGCAAACCAGTCTAGGTCGTCAGAAGAATATCGTACACCTGCGTTTGGATTGATTGCACCATCGGTTCCGATAATTTGATTGCCAGCAACATTTGTTGCATTGTACTTAAGGAAGGTGATTAACTCATTAGTGGCTTCCGTTGCTGCAACCTCAGGAGTCTTTCCTCCAGTTACTTTGTCATTCCTAAGTGCTTCCCAATAGGCTTGGTAATAGCTCAATGGATCAAGTCTGTCATACTCTTGAATACCTCTGGCTGAAACACCCTGCTTAGTTGAGAAAGAGAAAGTTGGTGCAACATTTTTCTTACCTTGTTTGGTGGTAATGATAATTACACCGTTCGCTGCTCTTGCTCCATACAATGAAGTTGAAGCGGCATCTTTCAAAGTAGAAATTGACTCAATGTCATCAGGGTTAATCCTGTTAATGTTTCCGCTAAAAGGAACACCGTCAACAACTATGAAAGGTTCGTTACTTCCGTTAATTGAACCAATACCTCTTAGTCTGATGGCAGGGCTAGAACCAGGCTGACCTGTTGCTGTCGTTACTTGAATACCAGGGCCAGAACCACCAAGTGCAGAAATAGCACTAGTAATCGGTCTGTCTTTGATTTTCTCAGCTGAAAGTGAAGTCACAGAACCTGTGATACTCTTAGCATCTTGAGTTCCATAGGCTACTACTACAACTTCACCCGCGTCAATAATGTCAGGTACCATTGACACGTTAATTGTGGTTCTGTTTCCTACAGGTTCTTCTTTGGTTTTGTAACCTAAGTACCTGAATACAAGAACTGCATTCTCAGCATTCACTGATAGTGAGAATTTACCGTCCGATTCTGTGGTTATCCCAGTGGTTGTTCCTTTAATGGAAACAGTCACGCCTGGAAAGCTAGAACCGAATTCATCTAGCACAGTACCCTCCACGGTACGTTGCTGGCCCATTACACTGCTACTAACGAGTAGCAAAATGAGCATTAATTTTAGTTTAAATTTTTGCATTTATAAGTAATTCATTTGTTTGCGCGAATAACACCTAAAGGGATGTTAATGTTGCTTTAACGTATCTATGAGGCTGCATGATTTTATAAATGGTATATATTTAGTTTGAATGGATGATATTTGTATTGTCATATTTAAATTTTTATTGTTCATTTATGACCAAATTTATGTCATTTTTAAATTGTAAATATCTATGACGATATTGGTTTTATTAAATTAATGAGAGCTACTGATATGTATATGGTTCATCTTCAAATAATTACAAAAAATATTACTTGTCTGATGTATTATAACGTTATCGCGAAATTTATAATTTTTACGATCTGTCGATTTTGGTGTGATAATTATGTAGGGATACACGCTAAAATATTACCGGGTACGTTTTTGAGATTTTGAACAAAAAAAACAGCCCTTTCGAGGCTGTTTCAATGTTTAATAGAGAACTGGTAACCCTTAACTCAGTCCAGCTAGTTTTTCTTCCAATATCTTTATTTTTCCTTCTGCATCGGCTTGTTTGGCCTTCTCTATGGCTACTACTTGCTCAGGTGCGCCAGCCACAAAACGTTCATTACTCAGTTTTTTCAATACGGAGTTCAAAAAGCCTTTAGTGTATTCTAGCTCTTTCAATATTTCGGTCTTTTCTACTTCAATATCAATCGCGCCTTCTTCCATAGGAATAAAGAATTCATCAGATTTGATGACAAAGCCTAAAGTGCCGCTTACTTTCTCATCCGTATAGGTCAGTTGATCGATGTTCGCTAACTTCTGGATGATGTTAATAAAAGGTTCGTAAGCTTCAGCGTTCTCTGATTTAATTGCTAGGTCCAATGCCTTTTTGGGAGAGATACCCTTTGAAGAGCGCAAGTTTCTAAGGTTAGAAACCAACTCAAATACTATTTCGGATTGCTTGTTTAGTGCTTCATCAGCCCCACCAATGATTGGCCAGGTGGATACAATGATGTCCTGACCTTCAGACCTTTCTCTTAGCTCATTCCAGATTTCCTCAGTAATAAAAGGCATAAACGGATGAAGTACCTTCATGATTTTCTCGAAAAAATTCAAGGTTACTTCGTAAGTAGGTCTGTCGATTGGCTCTCCGAAAGGAGGTTTAATCATTTCTAAGTACCAAGAACAGAAGTCATTCCAAATGAGCTTATAGGTGGTCATTAGTGCATCAGAAATCCTGAATTTGCTAAAATGATCTTCAATTTCTTCTAAAGCGGCATTAAATCGAGAATCAAACCAGCGCACTGCTGTTTGGTTTTCTTGTCCGTTAGATTTACCGCCAACTTCCCAGCCTTTTACTAAGCGGAAAGCATTCCAGATTTTGTTGGCAAAGTTTCTTCCTTGCTCTACTAGCTTTTCATCGTATAGCAAATCGTTTCCTGCTGGAGAAGAAAAGAGCATTCCGGTACGGACTGCATCTGCTCCCAACTCTTTAATCAAGTCTAACGGATCTGGAGAATTACCCAAAGACTTGGACATTTTTCTTCGCTGTTTGTCGCGTACAATCCCTGTGAGGTAAACGTGCTTAAATGGTTTCTCTCCTGTGTATTCGTAGCCCGCAATAATCATTCTGGCTACCCAGAAGAATAAAATTTCTGGAGCAGTCACCAAAGTGGTGGTAGGGTAGAAGTAGTCTAGCTCAGCATTCTTGCCTTTAATGATTTTACCTGTCTCTCTATCAAAACAAGAATCGTCAAAGCCATTGAAAACCGCCATTGGGAACAACCAAGAAGAAGCCCAAGTATCGAGCACATCTTCATCTTGCTTTAGGTCACTGGCAGTCAGTTGTGCATTGCCTGATTTCTCTTTGGCCAAAGCCAATGCTTCTTCTGCTGTTTCAGCGACAACAAAGTCGTTTTCGCCTTCTCCATAGAAGTAAGCAGGAATTTGCTGCCCCCACCAAAGCTGACGGGAAATACACCAGTCGCGTACATTCTCCATCCAGTGGTTATAAGTGTTTTTGAATTTCGAAGGAAGAATCTCCACTTCGTCATTCATCACCACCTCATGCGCTGTGCGCGATATTTCTTTCATTTTGATGAACCATTGCAAAGAAAGCTTTGGCTCTATCACTGTATTTGTTCTTTCTGAACGACCGATTCTGGTTGTAAACTCTTCAAAACCGATGTAATAACCAGCTTCTTCTAAGTCTTTTAACATTACTTTTCGGGCCTTGAATCGCTCCATGCCTACATATTTTGGTACACCACAGTTTTCGTTCAAGGCGCCATCAAAACCGATGGTGTCAATCACTTCTAAATTGTGACGCAAACCAATTTCATAGTCATTCGGATCGTGGGCAGGCGTTACTTTCAAGCAGCCTGTTCCGAATTCGATTTCTACATAGTCATCCGCGATGATTGGAATTTCACGGTTAACGAAAGGCACAAGTGCCGTTTTGCCAATCAAATGTTGGAAACGCTCATCTTTTGGGTTTACGGCAATGGCGGCATCACCTAAAATAGTTTCAGGACGCTGCGTAGCAATAATTACCTTTTCGTCAGAATCCTTAATACTGTACTGGAATTTGTAAAGCTTCGATACTTCATCTTGGTCGGCATATATCACCTCCTCATTCGAAACCGTAGTTTGGGCTTCAACATCCCAGTTGACCATACGCAAGTCACGGTAGATGTATCCCTTATTATATAGGTCTACAAAAACACGAAGCACTGCCTTGTGGTAACCTTCGTCCATGGTGAACGCGGTGCGCTCCCAATCGCATGAAGCACCAAGTTTCTTGAGTTGCTCAAGGATGATTCCACCGTACTTTTCTTTCCATTCCCAAGCATGGGTAAGGAATTCTTCGCGGCTGAGATCAGATTTTTTGATGCCTTTTTCGCGAAGCATTTTCACTACTTTGGCTTCAGTGGCAATCGAAGCGTGGTCGGTACCAGGTACCCAGCAAGCTTCTTTGCCTTCCATTCGTGCTTTTCTGATCAGCACATCTTGGATGGTATTATTCAACATGTGGCCCATGTGGAGCACACCCGTTACGTTTGGCGGAGGGATGACAATAGAGTAAGGTTCTTTTTGTGGGTTTACCTTGCCATGGAAATACCCTTTATCCATCCAGTGGGCATACCATTTATCTTCTATCTCGTTCGGGTTATACTTCGTTGAAAGCGACATGTAATTGTTTGAATAAAATTAGGCTGCAAAAATAGGTGGAATAGTCGGAACACGGAAGTTAGAAGCCAGAAGAATGAAGTTTAGAGGATGAAGAACTTGTTAATTCCTCAATGGTCACTACCATTTCACCTCTTCTTTAAAAACTAAATGCCGTAGTGTGAATGTTTTTGGAGAGCACAAAGGAACTTTGTACTTGTCCCAAATTTGCTGTGGTAGAGAGTTTGCTAAGGATAAAGGTTTCGTATGATTCCATGCTCTTTACCACCACTTTTAAAAGGAAATCGAAGTTTCCAGCAATGTGGTAGCACTCCATTACTTCGGGGTAGGCTTTTATTTCGTCCACAAATTTCTCTAAGTACATGCGGCTGTGTTTCGTAAGCGAAATGGAAATAAACGCAGTGAGCATCAAGTCTAGTTTTTTGCCATCGAGCAAAGCCGCATATTTTCTAATAACTCCTTCTCTTTCCAAACGTTTAATCCTTTCAAATACAGGTGTGGTAGAAAGATGGAGTTGATCGGCAAGGGCTTTTGTGGTGATGCGGGCATCTTCTTGCAGAATCTCTAAAATGCGAATGTCGGTGGCGTCTAACTTCATAAAAGTGGAATTTTCTAAAGATACGTGTTTTTGACTTGCTTTAAAGTGGGATTGCCTAATAATTGGTTATAATAAATGTGAATCGCCTAAATATAAAAATCATTTTAGGAGAAAGGTATTTTGCTCGAATTGTAAAAAGTATATTTGTTAGTATTTGACTATAGTAAAAAGAGATATGGAAGCGCTATTAGCGAAATTTGAAAATAAGAGGCCAGAAATCGTTTTTGAGTGGAAGGATTCAGAAACGGAGGCCGAAGGTTGGGTAGTGATCAATTCATTGCGCGGAGGAGCTGCTGGTGGCGGTACTCGTATGCGTGTGGGTTTGAATAAGAGAGAGGTAGAATCGCTTGCCAAAACTATGGAAGTGAAATTCACCATTTCTGGTCCAGCCATTGGTGGAGCCAAGTCTGGCATCAACTTCGACCCACAAGACCCTAGAAAAGAAGGTGTATTGAAAAGATGGTTTGCTGCTGTAAGTCCACTTTTGAAATTCTATTATGGAACGGGTGGTGATTTAAACGTGGATGAAATTCACGAAGTAATTGCCATGACCGAAGAAGCTGGAATCTGGCATCCACAAGAAGGCGTTTTCAATGGTCACTTTAAGCCAACTGAAGCCGAAAAAATCAACCGTATAGGTCAGCTAAGAAATGGGGTGATCAAGGTGATAGAGAACCCAGAGTACACACCTGATTTGAGCAGGAAATACAAAGTAGCCGATATGATTACTGGCTATGGAGTAGCGGAAGCTATACGCAGCTACTATCAAATTTGGGGGGGCAACTACAAAGAGAAAAGAGCTGTGATTCAAGGCTGGGGAAATGTAGGCGCTTCTGCGGGTTATTATTTGGCTCAAATGGGAATGAAAGTGGTGGGAATTATCGACCGTGAAGGTGGTGTGATGAAACAAGAGGGCTTCTCTTTGGAAGAAATTAAAAACTACTTTTTAAACAGAAAGGGCAACCAGCTTGTTGCAAAAGAGATGATCCCTTTTGATCAAATCAATGAAGAAATTTGGGGCTTAGATTTCGAAGTCTTTGTTCCTGCTGCTGCTTCTCGATTAATTACAAGGCCACAGGTAGACCGGATGATCGAATCGAAGTTAGAAGTGATTTCTTGTGGTGCGAATGTTCCGTTCAATGACCCTGAAATTTTCTTCGGCCCTACTGGGTTGTTCGCAGATGAGAACCTTTCAGTGTTACCAGATTTTATTGCCAACTGTGGAATGGCGCGTGTTTTTGCGTATCTTATGCAGGGAGGAATTGCCTTGACTGATGAGGCGATTTTTGAGGATACTGCCAATATTATTCGAAATGCATTGCAGAAAGTACATGACCTTTCTCCAGAAAAAACCGGTATTTCGAAAAGAGCATTGGAGAATTCTCTTAAGCAGTTAGTTTAATGTTAGTAGGCCTCAATACGTTGAGGTGCAAAATAAAAACAAAGCGATATGCCGTTTTATCATCAATTGGGAAAAATCCCGCATAAACGCCACACTACTTTTAAAAAGGAAGATGGTGGCTACTATTACGAGCAGCTTTTCGGGACTGTAGGTTTTGACGGAATGTCGTCATTGCTCTACCATGTTCATAGACCTACTCAGGTCAAAGAGGTACTTCGTTCTTACGATGTTTCTCCTAAAATTGCGGTGGAGAAGAATATGCTTTCCCTTGGGCTGAAGGGTTTTTCTGTGCCTCCAAAGGCAGATTACTTGGAAAGCCGAACACCAGTCTTGGTGAATAGCGATTGTGAGATTATTCTGGCTTCGCCTACAAAATCTCAAACCGACTATTTTTATAAGAATTCCGATTGTGATGAATTGATTTTCATCCATCAAGGAACAGGAAGGCTACGCACTTTGCTGGGTACTTTAGAGTTTGGTTATGGGGATTACCTGATGGTGCCGCGCGGAATGATTTATCAAATCGAATTTGATGATGAGAAAAACCGCTTGTTCATTGTCGAATCGCATCGCCCGATTTATACACCAAAGCGTTATCGCAACTGGTTTGGTCAGCTTTTAGAACATTCACCTTATTGCGAAAGAGATATTAGAAGACCGCAGAATTTAGAGACGCACGATGAAAAGGGCGACTTTATTATTAAGGTGAAAAAGCAAGGCATGATTCACGAATATGTGTACGCCACTCATCCGTTTGATGTAGTGGGCTGGGACGGTTATAATTTCCCTTACGCCTTTTCAATTCATGATTTCGAGCCAATCACAGGGCGTGTGCATCAACCACCTCCGGTACACCAGACCTTCGAGACAGATGCTTTCGTGGTGTGCTCCTTTGTACCGAGGCTCTATGATTACCATCCAGATTCGGTGCCAGCGCCTTACAATCATAGCAATATCGATTCAGACGAAGTGCTCTACTATGTAGATGGTGACTTTATGAGCCGTAATAACATAGAGAAAGGGCAGATTACATTGCATCCAGCGGGGATTCCGCACGGGCCGCACCCGGGAGCGATGGAACGCAGCTTGGGTAAAAAAGAAACTCAAGAATTGGCGGTAATGGTCGATACTTTTAAACCTTTAAAAGTAACCGAAGCCGCAATGAAATTATTAGTAAAAGATTACCATAAATCTTGGTTAGAAGAATAAAAAATCATGGCAACAGAGAACGCAAATTATCCTGGAGAAAAAATATTTAAGGAAGCAAAAGACTTCCTTCCGATCAATGGAACCGATTATGTAGAGCTTTATGTGGGTAACGCAAAACAGTCTGCTCATTATTATAAAACTGCATTTGGTTTCGAATCAGTAGCTTATTCTGGTTTGGAAACTGGTAATAAGGAAAGTGTTTCTTATGTGCTTCAGCAAGACAAAATTAGATTGGTACTTACTTCACCTTTGAAAAAAGATGGCCCAATTAACGAGCACATCAATAATCATGGCGATGGTGTAAAAGTAATTGCGCTTTGGGTGGAAGATGCCACGAAGGCTTGGGAAGAAACCACTTCTCGCGGAGCGGAATCTTTTATGAAGCCTGAAAAAACCGAAGATGAGTATGGTTATGTGGTTCGTTCTGGAATTCATACTTACGGAGAAACCATCCATATTTTTGTAGAAAGAAGTAATTACAAGGGTGTGTTTATGCCAGGCTTTAAGGCTTGGAAAACTGATTTTAACCCTGCGCCAACTGGCCTTAAATATATCGACCACATGGTGGGCAATGTAGGCTGGGGCGAAATGAACAAATGGTGTGAATTCTACGCCAAAGTAATGGGCTTTGCTCAATTGGTTTCTTTCGATGACAAAGATATTTCTACCGAATACACGGCCTTAATGAGTAAGGTGATGAGTAATGGTACGGGTCGAATTAAATTTCCGATTAACGAACCTGCCGAAGGAAGAAAAAAATCTCAGATCGAAGAATACATCGATTTTTATAATGGTGCGGGTGTGCAACACATTGCTGTGGCCACCAATAACATCATCGAAACTGTGCGTAATTTGAGAAGCCGTGGCGTTGAATTTCTTTATGTTCCTGAAGTGTATTACGATAACATTTTAGATCGCGTGGGTGAAATTGATGAGGATTTAGAACCACTAAAGGAAATGAATATCCTGATTGACAGAGATGATGAAGGTTATTTACTTCAGATTTTCACGAAACCTGTTCTGGACAGACCAACCATGTTCTTCGAAATTATTCAGAGAAAAGGAGCACAATCCTTCGGTAAAGGTAATTTCAAGGCCTTATTCGAATCTATTGAGCACGAACAAGAATTAAGAGGAACGCTATAATTCTTAAAAGACATTATGATTAAAGCAAATAATCCGTCACTTCAATCTTGGGTAGAAGTGGCCAAAGATTCAGACTTTCCCATACAAAATTTACCTTTCGGTATATTCAAAACAGAATACTTGCAGCCTGGTGCTGGAGTAGCCATAGGCGATTATGTTTTGGATTTAACCTATTTATACGAAAATGGCTATTTCGATGGTTTAGGCCTTCCTGCTGGCGTTTTCAATCAAAATTCTTTAAATGCATTTATTGCTGTAGGAAAGAAGAAAACGAGCGAGGTGCGCAACCGAATTTCTGAGCTTTTAGAAAAAGGTAATGAAGAACTTCGTGAGAATGTAGCTGCCCGCGAATTGGCATTGATTCCAAAAGAAGAAGTTGAAATGCTGATGCCTGTTCGAGTACCAAATTATACAGATTTCTATTCTTCTGAAGACCATGCCCGGAATGTAGGCACCATGTTCAGAGGGGTAGATAATGCTTTGATGCCAAACTGGAAACATTTACCTGTAGCCTACCATGGTAGAGCATCTAGCATCGTGGTTTCTGGCACTGAATTCCACAGGCCAAAAGGGCAAACAAAAGCCGATGATGCTGAAATGCCATCTTTCGGGCCTTGTCGTTTGCTGGATTTCGAATTGGAAATGGCATTCATTACCTGTAAAGAAAATGCACTTGGAGATCCTGTTTCTGTAAAAGCTGCGCCAGACCATATTTTCGGCTTTGTGTTGTTAAACGATTGGTCTGCAAGGGATATTCAGAAATGGGAATATGTGCCATTAGGACCGTTTTTAGCGAAGAACTTTGCTTCTCACGTTTCTCCTTGGATTGTTACCATGGATGCTTTGGAAGCCTTTAAAGTGGCAGGTCCAACACAAAACCCAGAAGTTTTACCTTACCTAAAAACTGACGGTGACTTACATTACGATGTCAAATTACAAGTGGCTTTAAAACCAGAGGGAGCAGACGAAACAGTGTTGAGTAATTCCAATTACAAATACATGTATTGGAATGTGAGCCAACAAGTGGCACACCATACTGGCAACGGCTGTAATCTACAAGTAGGAGATATGTATGGCTCAGGAACCATTTCTGGTCCAAAGCCAGAAGAATTTGGTTCGATGCTAGAAATTACTTGGCGAGGAGAAAAACCTGTCACTATGAAAGATGGAACGCAACGTAAGTTCATCAATGATGGTGATACCGTCATTATGCGCGGCCATGCTGAAAAGGATGGAGTTCGCGTTGGTTTTGGAGAGGTAAGTGCTTTGGTGTTGCCTGCTAAATAGAAACCATTAGCGGCCAGAAGCGTAAGGGAGTCGAATTCGGTTATTTTTTACGAAATTAGACAACATGAGAAACAAGAAATCAAAGAAGATTGTAACGTGGATCCTTAGGCTTTTGGCTGCTTTAATTATGCTTCAGACGCTATTTTTTAAATTTACTGGAGCTGAAGAATCCATTTATATATTCAAGCAAATAGGTATGGAACCTTGGGGTAGGTACCTGACAGGGACTGTGGAATTGATCGCTAGTGTCCTTTTACTGACAAACCGTTATGAATTAGGAGCGCTACTAGGACTAGGGACAATTTCTGGCGCCATCTTTTTCCATTTAACCAAATTGGGTATCGGAGTGCAAGGTGATGGAGGTTACTTATTTGCCCTAGCCATTGTGGTTTTTGTGAGTTGTGTCATTACACTATTGATGAATTTTTCACAAATCAAGACGAAGTATTTACCAAACAAATAATAGCAGGGCCTGTTAGTAAGGTGTTCTTCTACTGAATGATTAAAACGCTTAGAATTCAATAATGATGAGAATCGATCCTAAAGAAATCCCAACGGGAAAACTGCATGGCTTGATGTTGGGGACTATTGGTCCACGACCAATCGCATTTGCAAGTACTGTAGATCAAGCTGGGAATGTAAACTTAAGTCCCTTCAGTTTTTTTAATGTCTTCAGTGCTAACCCACCAATTCTAGTCTTTTCTCCAGCAAGAAGGGTACGAGATAACACCACAAAACATACACTTGAAAATGCACTTCAAACCAAAGAAGTGGTCATCAATATTGTGAGTTACGATATTGTGGAGCAAATGTCTTTGGCGAGCACAGAATATGCACAAGGAGTGAACGAATTTGTAAAGTCAGGGCTGACTGCGGTGGACTCTGAAATGGTAAAGCCACCCAGAGTGGGAGAGTCGATTGCTGCGTATGAATGCAAGGTGAATGAGGTGATTTCTCTGGGAGATGAGGGTGGAGCTGGCAATCTGATTATTTGTGAGGTGGTTTTAATGCACTTGAAAGAAGAAATTCTTAATGAACATGGAATGCCCGATCCTGTTAAAGCGGACTTGGTAGGTAGAATGGGAGGAGATTGGTATTGCCGGGCCAATGGAGAAGCCCTTTTTGAATTGCCAAAACCCAATAAGAATTTAGGAATTGGATATGATCAAATCCCTGAGATAATTCAAAATAGTGTAGTACTTTCGGGCAATAATTTGGGGCGTTTAGGGAATATTGAAAAACTTCCTGATGCTGAGGCCGTTTCGGCTTTTGGGACTCGTCCTGAAATAGAAGAAGTAAAATTACGTTTCAAGAATGATCCAGAGTCATTGGAATATCATTTACATACAATGGCGCAAGATTTTTTGAGAAACAATGAATTAGAAAATGCATGGTTAACGCTACTGCAAGTCAATTGAATCTATAAATTAAAACTCTAAATAATTGAAAATGAAAAAGTTCTTAATAATGGGATTAATGCTGGGTATGGTATACAGCGTGTCCGCACAGGTAAATTTTGGCCCAAGAGTGGCACTTATCTCTTCTAACCTCAATGTAAAAGAAGGTGTAGCTAGTGTACAAGAAGGTGATGCTGAATTTGGGTACCAATTTGGCGCTTTTTTGAGGGTGAAAGTGCCTGTGATAGGTCTATATATTCAGCCTGAAGCCCTATTAAGCCAAACTAATTCTACTATCACTTCTGGTACAAGTAATGTTGATTTAAGCTTCAACAGAGTAGACGTACCTGTGATGATAGGAGGTAAAATCGGTCCACTGAGAATAAATGCAGGTCCAGCTTTTAGCTTTTTAACAAAAGCAGAAAGTGATGTCAGTGGTGCCGTTGTAGATATTAAGGATAACTATAGTAATACAACAGTTGGCTTTCAAGCGGGCTTAGGTGTAGATGTTATGAAATTCGTGATTGACCTCAAATATGAAGGAGCGTTAAGCGAGAAATTCGGTGAAACAATTACTGCTGGTGGTAGCTCTTTTCAAACTGATGAAAGAAGCAGCCAAATTGTATTAGCTGTTGGATTCAAGTTATTCTAAGAGCGGATTATCTAAAGAATAAACCTCAGACTGAGGTATAAAGTAAAAAAGAAAGGAAGCTATAAAGCTTCCTTTCTTTTTTTATTGGCCTTTTTGGTGGCATCAACATTCTTTTCGATTCTGTGGCCAGGTCGTGACCATTTCGCTTTTTCTGCTTCTGATGGTGTCATTTCATCAGGGTTAACTGGGGTAGGCTTGGCGCCTTTGGCATAAGGCTTCATAGGGTTCAACCCTAAAATATTAAAAAGCTCCATGTCCTCATTCACATCCGGGTTTGGAGTGGTCAATAGTTTGTCTCCAGCAAATATAGAACCTGCTCCCGCTAGAAAACAGAAAGCTTGACCTTCTTTACTCATTTCTGTTCTTCCAGCAGAAAGACGAACAGTTGTTGACGGCAATACGATTCTTGTGGTAGCCACCATTCTAATCATATCCCAGATAGGAATCACTTGCTGATCCTCTAAGGGAGTTCCTTCTACGGCTACCAATGCGTTAATTGGGACAGATTCTGGCTGAGGACTCAAAGAAGCCAAAGCGATCAGCATTCCTGCTCTATCTTCAATGGATTCGCCCATGCCTATAATACCGCCAGAACAAACGGTAACGTTAGTCTTTCGCACATTTTTTAAGGTTTGAAGACGATCGTCAAAACCCCTGGACGAAATAATTTCTTTATAATATTCTTCTGATGAATCTAGGTTGTGGTTGTAGGCATACAAGCCAGCTTCTGCCAAACGCTGTGCTTGGTTCTCAGTAAGCATTCCTAGGGTACAGCATACTTCCATGTCCAATGTGTTGATGGTGCGCACCATGTCGAGCACTTGCTCAAACTCTGGTCCGTCTTCCACATTCCTCCAAGCTGCGCCCATACAAACGCGTGAAGAACCAGTTGACTTGGCCCTTAAAGCTTGTGCTTTCACTTGACTCACAGTCATCAAATCATTGGTTTCGATATCTGTGTGGTAACGAGCTGCTTGTGGGCAATATGCGCAATCCTCTGGGCAACCTCCAGTTTTGATGGAAAGCAAAGTGCTGATTTGCACTTCTCTTGAATTATGGAATTTTCTATGAACCGTTGCCGCCTCATATACAAGTTCAAGCAACGGCTTGTTGTATAATTCAACAATCTCCTCTTTCGTCCAGTCGTTTCTGATTTCGCTCATTCTCCAAATTTATGAGCTGGCAAATTAAGTAGGTTCACTATCAACTCCAATAAGCAAATAGTATATTTGCCAGCTATGGGCGACATCTATTTATTGTTAGGTACCAATTTGGGCGATCGAGAAAATAATTTACAGGTTGCCAAGGAGCAACTTACTGCACATCAATTGACCATAAAGCAGGAGTCTTCAATTTATGAAACCGCTGCTTGGGGTATTGAAGATCAACCTAGTTTTCTAAATCAAGTGGTGATTGTAGATAGCGATAAGAATCCTGAGCGTATCTTAATTATCATCAATATCATTGAAGCTTTAATGGGACGTGTGCGTAACGAGAAATGGGCACAGCGCTTAATTGATATTGATATACTCTATTATGGGGATATGGTGGTGGATAAACCCAGATTAAAAATACCTCATCCTGAAATTCAAAACAGGAGGTTTACATTGGCTCCTTTGGTTGAATTGGCTTCTGACTTTAAGCATCCAATTAATGGGAAAACGCAATTGGAAATGTTGGAGGAATGCCCAGATAAACTGAGGGCAGAAATTTTTAAGGCTTAATTTTGAAAACACTAGCCTAGCTTGAAAATGGAAAGGGTAGTTTAAAAGAATTGCTTAAACACTTTGATCATGTCAGTCTCATCTCCCCATTTGAGTTTATTCTTTTTCACGAAATCTTGAATTTCACTATACTGACTACCTGAAGCCATAGTTTTAAAGCCTTTCTTGTTTAAGGAAACATCTTCATATAAATCTGAGTCTTTTCTGAAAAAATAATTAATCTCTACTCTGTATTTGTCCTCTGGCACGGAAACGTATCTTAACTGACTATCTGCGGGGACAATGCGTTTAGTTTCTTGCTTAAGAATGGAAAATTTTTCACTCTCAAATAGTATTTCAAAAAATGGCAGTTCGTTTTTTAACTCCTTAAAATCGCTTGTAAATTTTCTCACAAAAGATTTGGTTTCCGTACCATAGAGTGTGAATCCCGCGATCTCTTCGCTTTCAACTCTAAAAGGATTGTATTCTTTACTAAGCTTGAAAACTAATGCATTTATATTAGCATCGATATTTAACAGCATTGAATCAGCCCTTTGTTCTGTCTTAAAGCTAATGGTCCCGAACTGCCAGTCTTTATAGACGAGTGGGCTTCTTTCAAAGTCTAAATCATATTGTGTCATTCCAACTAGTTTCTGACCTTTTAATGCGGCATTTTGCTGTGAAATCAAAGTGTTTTCAAGCTGCATGGCCTTAATTTCAGATGTGTATTGCGCAGAAGCGTCAAAGGATAAACATAGAATTGAGAGGGTTAATAAATACCTTGACATAGCTGTAATTTTTAGATACTGTGGTTTCTTCTCTAATCTAAGCAAAAGCCTAGGTTTTGGACAGGCCTTGGTCGGACAGGGTTTTAAACGAAAAATTCCTTCATTGGTTTAATGAAGGAATTTTGGTGACTCTGAAGACTGTAGGGTAGTTTTCTGCTAGATGCTTGACACCTCGGCTTCTCTATGAATTTTTTTCACCAGACCTTGAAGTACTTTTCCAGGGCCAGATTCAGTAAAGTGGGTTGCTCCATCGGCTACCATGGCTTGCACAGATTGCGTCCAACGTACTGGAGCGGTCAATTGAATCTTTAAATTCTCTTTGATTTCGTTAATGTCCGATGATGCTTTGGCAGTTACATTTTGATAGATAGGACATTTGGCTGGATTGAATTGCGTTGCGTCAATTGCTTTCTCTAATTCCTCACGTGCAGGCTCCATTAAGGGGGAGTGGAAAGCTCCTCCCACGGGAAGAGGAAGTGCTCTTTTTGCTCCGGCTTCTAGTGCTGCGGCACAAGCCAGTTCAATACCTTTATGAGAACCTGAAATAACCAACTGACCAGGGCAATTATAATTGGCAGCTACCACCACTTCATCTATTGATGCGCATATTTCTTCCACTTTTTTATCCTCTAAACCAAGAATTGCTGCCATGGTAGAAGGATTGATTTCGCATGCCTTTTGCATGGCTAAAGCTCTTTTGGACACAAGTTTTAAGCCATCTTCAAATGACAAAACACCATTCGCTACTAATGCAGAAAATTCACCTAATGAATGACCTGCAACCATGTCAGGTTTGAAATCTTCTGAAATCAATGCCAACACGACTGAATGTAAAAAAACTGCAGGTTGTGTTACTTTGGTTTCTTTAAGTTCTTCGGCAGTGCCGTCAAACATAATATCGGTGATTCTGAAACCGAGTATTTGATTGGCAGACTCTAAAAGTGATTTTGCTTTTTCTGAAGAAGAGTATAGGTCTTTGGCCATTCCGGGAAATTGGGCACCTTGACCAGGGAAAACGTATGCGTTCATGGACGATCTGATTTTTTGAGAAGGTAAAACTAATTCTACTTTGGTTGTCAAGCAAAAAATGAATCAAATAAGCGCTTGAGCTTAAACAAACCTCTGCTTTAATTCAGGAGTGGGCATTCGACAAGAATCCTGCTTTCCAAACCATTTATAGCGGTTTTTACCAATAATATCATAAACTCCGTGTCGAATAAAAGGAGGGATAATAATGAAGATATAAAGGAAGGGCCAGAGTCCTTTTAATTTTTTGGCGATGCGTAATGCGGCCGAACTTTTTCGATAAATCTTACCATTGCTGAGCAGCACTAAACTGTCAAACTCTTCTTGATTAAAGCCCAGTTCCTTGAGTTTAGTCTGGCCAAAATCAGATTGAAGTGCTGCGAACTTGAAATGCTTCTTCGGATCCCTATCGATTATGAAATTGACAGAACTGTTGCATAGGTTACAAACACCATCGAAGAGCAAAATGTCATGTTCCTGATTTTCCATAGTTGTTTGCATACCATTGAGACAATTAGAAGGCGATTAAAGTTTCAGCGATTACCTTACAATTTTAACCCAGTTTTTAAACTCCATGGTTTCTTTTCTTGGGTTGAAAACATCAAAAGTAACGATGGCCTGATAGTAATAGGTGCCTTCTGGCAATTCTTTTCCACTACTATCGCGTCCATCCCAATCAATAAAGTAGTTTGGTTCTACGGTACTTTTAGTACTATAGCTATAAATTTCTTTGCCACCCCAACGGTTGAATACTTTAAATTCAATAGCTTTTACAAAGCGTGGGCATTTCCCATTTGGTCTATCAAAGGCCCTAAATGTGTCATTTGATCCATCTCCATTTGGAGTGAAAGTGTTTGGCAATTCATAATTAGGACAGTTATCGAAACAGACTGCTGAACTCAAACTACTTTCGTTATTGGAGCGATCAACAGAACTAATCTTGTAACAACCTTTGAATGAACTTAGGCCAGTATGCGTGAAAGTTGCATCTCTTGAATTTCCCACCAGTTTGAATGTGCCTTCTGCCCCAGTTGGAGAAAAGTAAATGTTATAACTGGCGATATCTCCGTCAACATCATCGGCCGTCCAGCTCAGTGTGTTTGAGAAATTAGTGAATGCACAACCTAGATTTTCGAGAGCAGCACAGTTAGGACTGTCCAATACAATTAAACCGTTTATTTGCTCAGCACCATCGGGTACGTCTATTTCTGGCTGTTCCGGTGCTACACTGTCGTTAGGCTGAACACATAACTTCTGCGAATCATTAATAAGGGGTGCAGGAATAAGGTCGTTACCATAACTCCCTTGAGTAGTTACTATGTAGCAATACTCTCGATCATCAAGCAATGGTATATTGTTAAAGCTTCCATCGTCAAAATAAATAAAGCCACGATCGGTTACTTTTACGCTGTCAATCAAGACGAAATTATTTTCATCAATTGCCGCTGCATCGGTGCGGTTTCTCATAATATAATGGTACGGGTATGCCTGCACCTTGTTTGTCCAAGGCACACTGGCTTCCCATTTTAATTCAACAGCTTTCACTAAGCCTAGGGCACTAAGCCAAACTGAGGAAGCTACTGCGGAGCTATCAATTAGATTATCACCAGCATCATAAAATCTAACTTGGTAGTGATAAGGGATATCTCTAGTGTCTAGTCCAGTGTCGGTATAAGATGTGTCAGTTGTAGAAGTTACAAGTGTGCGCCCTGCGGTACCTGTATACCCCTCGTATCTAACTAATTCGTACCTGAATGGAGGTGGGAAAAGGGCTTGGTCTATCTCAAGTGGCGAAGTCCATTTTACAAACATTTCGCCATTGGTTTCGCTGGTTTCTTTTACAGAAACATTTGTGATGACAGGCACATCAATGGGGATCAAAGTACAGGTTTCAATAGAGGCATAACTCGTTCCTCCTTTTGGGAGTGGAAATTCAGCAACAATTCTATAGCAATAGTTGACCCCAGGTCTTACATTATTGGTATCAACATAACTGGTTTGATTGATAGGTACCTGATCAATTAGTTCATAACCCGATCCATCTGGGATTCCAAGGTTGCAATTCTCAGGATCAAAATCGAAGGTGTCTATCTTCCTATAAATTTTCATAACAGGACTCAAGTTTCTTCCTAGGTAATTATCCCAAGTCAGTTGGATAGATCGAGCATCTGCAATGGCAGAATTTAACCCTGTAGGAGCTGGAGCCACAACGGTGACATACCAACTCGCAAATTCGGTTAATGAAGGGGCGTCAGGGTCTGTAGGTTTGTCTGATACTTTAAACTGAATTTCATAAGGCCTTTCTCTCACATGAGAAAAATCAGTCTGCCATCTGAATAATTGGTTTACTGGTTGAGTTTTAAATGCCGGCTCGGGAGTAAACTCTGCAGCATTTGGTTTTAAATCAAAAACACCACCAAAGGCTTCCACTAAAACTTTATTATTATCAGGGTCTGTTCCTCTGATCACAGCCTCCAACATAGCACCTGCCTCGACACAGGTGTCTGCTGGTATTTCTAATTCTGGTCTTTCATTATCACAGTCTTCTATGAGGATCTGCATGTCGCGGGTCACGTAACCAAGTAATTCATGCTTTCCGGTGATTTCAGAATAGCGCCATTCTTCTACTATAAATGCCGCATTATATTCTCCTGCAATCATAGGAGCGTCCCAAGTGAAAGTACCAGTAATTGGGTCAATCTCAAACTTGGCAGGACTTCCGCCATTTTCTCTCATTGTAGAAACTGACGGATCGTTTAACGGCACATAACCGTTTACTTCTACACCCCTATCTTGCAATAAAGGAACCATTCTGTAAGCCAGACTGTCTCCATCAGGATCATATGCTCCTGGGTTATGGACAAACCTGAAGCCTATGCATCCACGATCGATTGGTGGGACTGTTAATTGAGGAGTAGCGTTGACATCTAGTCCTGGGTCTATTCTAAGTACAGTCTCAATATGAAAAGGAACTTGTTTTGAGCTTCCTCCATTGATATTTAAAATCTCATCATTTCGGTTTTGTTCAGTGTAACTCACCACATAGACTCCTGGCCCATCAAAAGTGTGCTCAAATTGGAAGATGGTCATGGCTGTTTTATTTCCAATGAATTTTTCCTCAAAGAAAACCGCAGCTTCAATAAACTTTTGGCGATTTCCCCCCTTCAATGAGCCAATAGTCCGACCTTGGCCAAAATCAAGCATGCCTCCGTCTGCTACTTGTACTCCAGAATCAGTGTCGGAATAGATTACTATTGTAAACCTAAATTTTAAGCTCGTTTGCGAAATTCTAACGGCTGTGATTTCACCAGCCCTTATGTGGGTAGCCCATGCTTGAGCACTGGCCAATATTAAAAACGAAATGATAAAGAATGCTTTTCTCTGTAACCCCATGCAATACCTTGGTTTCTGCTTTAACGCAATATCATTAATAACTTATACTTCTGAACAAAAAAACTTTACAATCTGTTTGATTCATGAATTCTAATTTAGAATGCATTCAAATAAAAGAGCCATTTGATTACTAACGATTGCAAACTTAACTTTGGCTACCAAATTTAATCTTAAATAAATTAATGAGCTGGTTAAAACAAACCTTTACGAGTTCCATCGGCAGGAAATATGCCATGGCGCTCTCAGCCCTTTTTCTAGTTATCTTTTTACTTCAACACTTCATTATCAATTTCACCTCAGTTCTGAGTGAAGATACTTTTAATGAAATTTCTCATTTTATGGGAACCAACGTGTTGGTGCAGTTCGCTCTTCAGCCAGTGCTTATTATCGGAGTGATCTATCACTTCGTAATGGGCTTTGTGTTGGAAATTCAAAACAGAAATGCACGTGCGATTAAGTATGCGATGAACAAAGGAAGCGAAAACTCTACGTGGTTTTCGAGAAACATGATTTACTCAGGCCTTGTAATCCTTGGTTTCATAGGACTTCATTTCTATGATTTCTGGATTCCAGAGATTTCGCACAAGTACATTGAAGTGTTGCCCGAAGATTCTACAAGGTATTTTGGCGAAATGGTAGAGAAGTTTCATGAGCCATGGAGAGTAGGATTATACGCTTTGAGTTTCGTTTTCCTTGGACTTCATTTAATGCACGGTTTCCAATCGGCATTTCAGTCGGTGGGGGCAAGGCATAGCAAGTACACGCCTACCATTAAAAAATTGGGTACGCTATACGCCATTGTAATTCCTGCGGGTTTTATTTTCATTGCGCTGTATCATCATCTAACTGCTCTTTAATTCATAAGTAGCCATGACGAAATTAGATTCTAAGATTCCAGAAGGTCCTATTCAAGACAAATGGACGAATTATAAAAATAATATTAAGCTTGTAAACCCAGCCAACAAACGCGCTATTGATGTAATAGTGGTGGGGACTGGGCTTGCGGGTGGTTCTGCTGCAGCAAGTTTGGCCGAATTGGGTTACAACGTAAAAGCATTCTGCTACCAAGATTCACCTAGAAGAGCACACTCAATTGCGGCTCAGGGTGGTATTAACGCAGCCAAAAACTATCAAGGCGATGGTGATTCTACTTATCGACTGTTTTACGATACCGTTAAGGGTGGAGATTACAGATCTAGAGAAGCCAACGTTTACCGTTTAGCAGAGGTCTCTGCCAATATCATTGACCAATGTGTGGCCCAAGGTGTTCCTTTTGCAAGGGATTACGGTGGGTTGTTAGACAACAGGTCTTTTGGTGGGGTTCAAGTTTCAAGAACTTTCTACGCCAAAGGGCAAACAGGGCAGCAGCTACTTTTAGGTTGCTATTCTGCCATGTCTCGCCAAATTGGTAAGGGAAAAATCAAAATGTACAACCGTCATGAGATGTTGGACATTGTGAAAGTAGACGGAAAAGCCAGGGGTATTATTGCAAGAAACTTGGTGACAGGAGAGATCGAAAGACATTCTGCTCATGCGGTGGTAATCGCATCTGGAGGTTACGGAAACGTATTCTTCCTTTCTACGAATGCAATGGGCTCTAACGTTTCTGCAGGTTGGAAAGTACACAAAAAAGGAGCGTTCTTCGCTAACCCTTGCTATACTCAAATCCACCCCACTTGTATTCCTCAGCATGGAGATCAGCAGTCTAAATTGACTTTGATGTCTGAGTCATTGAGAAATGATGGAAGAATTTGGGTACCGAAAAAGAAAGAAGATTCCGAAGCGATTCGAGCAGGCAGGTTAAAGCCAACTCAGATTGCTGAAGCTGATAGAGATTATTACTTAGAAAGAAGATATCCTTCTTTCGGTAACCTAGTACCAAGAGATGTAGCTTCAAGAGCAGCGAAAGAACGTTGTGATGCTGGTTACGGTGTTGGTACAAACGAAACAGGTGAAGCAGTTTACTTGGACTTCTCTTCAGCCATTATGCGCTACGGACAGGAACAAGCCAATATTCAACATATTCACAATGCTTCTGATGCTAAAATCAAGGAGTTGGGTGTTGATGTAATTGAGAAGAAATACGGTAACCTTTTCCAAATGTATGAGAAGATTACTGCCGATGATCCATACAAGACGCCAATGAAAATTTACCCAGCGGTACACTATACCATGGGCGGTGTTTGGGTTGATTATAACTTAATGACCACGATTGAAGGTTGTTACGCCATTGGTGAAGCAAACTTCTCAGATCATGGCGCCAACCGACTTGGAGCTTCGGCTTTGATGCAAGGTTTGGCCGATGGTTATTTTGTTCTGCCTTATACCATTGGTGATTATTTGGCCAATGATATTAGAACAGGTGAAATTTCTACTGACTTACCAGAATTTGTAGCGGCAGAAAAAGAAGTAACTGATCAAATTGAATTCTTTATTAATAATAAAGGAACAAAATCGGTTGACTACTTCCATAAGCGCTTAGGTAAAGTAATGTGGAATAAAGTAGGTATGGCCAGAAATGCCAAAGGCTTAACTGAAGCTATTGCTGAAATCAAAGAAATCCGTGAGGAGTTCTGGAAAGAAGTGAAAGTACCAGGTAGTGCCGACAGCATGAACCCTGAATTGGAGAAAGCAGGCCGTGTGGCCGATTTCCTTGAATTGGGTGAGTTATTCGCTAGAGATGCACTGTTGAGAGAAGAATCTTGTGGAGGCCATTACAGGGAAGAGTATAGCACAGAAGAAGGTGAAGCCATGCGTGATGACGCAAACTTTACTCATGTTTCTGCTTGGGAATTTAAAGGAGAACCAGCAGACGCTGTGTTGCATCAAGAGACTTTGAATTACGAGAACATCGAGCTCAAAACCCGTTCATACAAATAATTAATTGAGAATTTAAGAATCAGAAAATATGTCAACAGCAAACGGATTGAATCTAACACTGAAAGTTTGGCGACAAAAGAACGATAAAGCAAAAGGCCAAATGGAAACCTATCAGGTATCTGATATTTCTCCAGATAGCTCTTTCCTTGAAATGATGGATATTCTCAATGAAAAATTGATCAACGATGGGGGCGACCCTGTTGCTTTTGATCATGATTGTAGAGAGGGTATTTGTGGTAGCTGCTCAATGTTCATCAATGGCGAAGCCCATGGGCCTGGTAGAGAAATTACTACTTGCCAATTGCACATGCGTGAGTTCAAGAATGGTGAAACGATTTATATAGAACCATGGAGAGCAAAGGCATTTCCAGTAATCAAGGATTTGGTGGTGGATAGAGGTGCATTTGATCGTATTATGGCCGCTGGTGGTTTTGTGAGTGTTAACACTTCCGGAAACACCCAAGATGCCAATGCTATTCCAATTCCAAAGGCAGATGCCGATAAGGCTTTTGATGCCGCTACTTGTATTGGTTGCGGAGCCTGTGTAGCCTCTTGTAAAAACTCTTCAGCCATGCTGTTTGTTTCTGCCAAAGTATCGCAGTTTGCACTATTGCCACAAGGTAAAGTAGAAGCAAAAGAGCGTGTACTGAACATGGTACAACAAATGGATGATGAAGGTTTTGGTAACTGCTCTAACACAGGAGCATGCGAAGTGGAATGTCCTAAAGGCATTAGCCTAGAGAATATCGCGCGTATGAATCGTGAGTACATGAGTGCCAGCTTTACAGCCGACAAACAATAAAAAGATAATTTGATTAAATAATTAATCCCCAGTCTAGCAATAGGCTGGGGATTTTTGGTGTTGTAGGGAAGCTGAACTCTTACTCAATGGCCACTTTATTGGCTTTCGCGCTTAGCGCAAAATAAATGAGTAACGACAAAACGTAGATCATCAGTCCGTAGATAGTCGGGATGAAAGTGAGTTTCAAACCCCCGGCTAATACTCCTGGGTGAATATCGCCTGCCGCTTCAATGGCCTGAAATGCACTTGTCAAATCAAGAGCGCTGGCGAGTATACCTATAATGAGCGCAAATAAACCAACCTCCTTTATGAGGCTTATCTTTCGTTGGGAATTCTCATTCACCTGATTGGCCAAAACGTTTTTAGTACTAAAAACCGACAGAACGATCATGATTACGGCAACGATCGTTTGTATGCCCATGAACAATTTACTTCCTAAAAAAAATAACTCTAGCATAGTTTGAATATTTAAGGGTTAAAGCTTGCTTTCAAAGCTATTAAGGAAGCTCTACAATGGGTAAGTCATATCCATCTGTATACCTGTCGTTAGTCGATATTTGGCTTAAAATAGTAAGAAAGTAGCGGAATTAGTTGGCGTTTTACTTAATCTTGGATAATGATCAAGCATTATCGTCAAGTCATATTCTGGGTATTTATATTTGCTTTTTTAAACATATTGTTTGGTTTGAAATGGAGTAATTATCTTGATTCCTTTTACTTCACCTCTATGCTTATGCCTGTGGCGATTGCCACTTCTTATTTTTTCAACCTTTTTTTGGTGCCTCGGTACCTCGAAACCAAAAAGCACTTTTGGTTTATACTCTATACTTTTTACACCGTTGTAGTCTCTGTTTTTTTAACTGGGGTAATTGCCATGGGGGCATTTATTTTTCTAACTGACTTTGATAAGAATCGGATGAGCCCTATTGCTGGGGACGTATTACAGTTAGGAGTCATTATCTACTTTGTTGTGATTTTGTTCTCTTTTATACGGGTATATCGATCAAACCTTAAGCATGAAGCTAGGATGGCTGCTTTGGAAGAAGTAAATCAGAAAAACCTTTTACAGATCATCACAGTAAGGTCAAATAGAGAAGCTATTTCAATTGCGATTGATGATATTCTCTATGTGGAAAGCCTTGCCGATTATGTCAAAATCAATACAACTACCGGAGTTACTATTACAAAGGAAAAAATAAGCGGATTAGAGAAAGTGCTTCCAGAGCGGTTTATTCGAGTTCATCGATCTTATCTGGTGAATAAAAATAGAATAGAAGCCTTTGGCCACGATTATGTCAAAGTTCAAGCCCAACAGCTTCCTGTGGGTAGAAAGTATAAAAAGGAGGCTTTGGAAAGTATGAAGAGTGACAATATACTGTCGTAGTAAAAATGTCAGGTTTTAACACCTAACATGTTTTTCTTCTTCCAAAAATGAACCATTCAAAAAATCAGACGTCTCTTGCTGCGAGTTATTTATAATTTATAGAATAATGGAAGCAGATCACAATCAGGGAGGTAACGAAATCCAAGAAGAGTTTTGGGTTTTACGTTGTCAGGCTGGTGATGAGACGGCTTTCCGACAATTATATTTTCGATACAAACCCAGAACCTTTGCTTTTTTAAAGGGCTTGGTGAAGGGAGTTGAGGCAGAAGACTTGAATCAAGAGGTGTGGTTGACGGTTTACCGAAGAATTACTTCTCTGACCAATACTAATGGCTTTAGAATGTGGCTGTTTCAGGTGGCCAGAAATAGGGCCTTAGACTACTTCAGGCAAAATAAAAAATTACTGGAATTACAGGAGGCTACGCAAGTAGCTCCAGAGGAGAGGGGAGAAGAACAGCCCTTTTATGATGGAGAAGATGAAGAGCTAAAGATCAGGCTTAGGGCATGTTTGGAAAAACTTCCACAACGACACAGAGAGGTTTTGATTCTAAGTTTTTTGGAGGGAATGGACTATGAAGAGATCGGACTAATCACCGGTTGTTCAATTGGAACGGTAAAGTCCAGAATGCACCATGCAAAAATGAAACTCAAATATCTGATAAACATAAAAATAGGAGACGATGACAAAGATGAATGAAAAATCAAAAGACGCGATCTGGAAAATGATTGACCGCGAAAAGAAGAAAGATGTTTTTGTAAAGCGCATAAGCAAAATGGGATGGACTGGTACAGTAGTCATGCTGCTTTTTTTCCTCACAATTACCTTAATTGACCTGAGTAGAATGGTGGGGCTGTACGGTGAGGGCATGGTGTCACGCCAATCTGTAATCAATACTGTGGTACCATTTGCTATAGTATTAGGGGGCTTATGTCTGATTATAGCCATACTCAGTACCATAGGTGTGTTCTTAAGAATGCGAACCACAAGTTTACTGGAAATTCAACAGCGATTGGCCAATCTCGAGCAGATGGTGGTTGCCAAGAAGTAATTTTCTGCTTTGACAATAAGCGCTGATACTAAACGTGTCAGGTTTTTAAAACCTGACACGTTTTTCTTAGTAGGAATGAGTTGAAACCTGAACTATGGAAAAGGTTATATGTCTTTAGTAAGGTGTTCAAAAAAATCAGTGTTTAAAACTTTGGGCAAGTCTACCGACTGGTCTAGGTAAACGGTATTCTTGTCCATTTTAGGGTTCTCGAAGGAGAAAAAGAATCGCTCATTTTCACTTGTCATTCCGCCCAAAATGTTGACTAAATCTTCGTCCGCATATACAATGAAGAATAGACTGAGGTTTTTGCTTCGTTGAAACCCAAAAGTATTATCGGTTCCATAGCTGTTTGCTATAAATTGAGCAATGAACATTAAATCGGCAATGCTATCAACTTGCGTTAAGTGAACAATAATAGTTTTTCCCTTATCGTGAATTGCGAACTCAATCGAAGCCCCATTTTCGATATGAGAAAGGGCTTCTTCGATATCTGTTCTAATTACTGAATGCGCAAAATCACCTTTGATTATAATGAAGTTAGAAAACTCAGAAGTATCTAGCTTGAGTTTGTTTTGACTATTATTACCCATCATAATCCTTTCGAAATGCGTGGATTTAGATACCTCCTTTTGGTTTTTCCTACTAGGAAATGGGAGAAGGAAAAGCCGAATTGGCTGGGATATTGCCCGCATGGTACCATAAAAGAAATTACGAATAATCTCTAATGGACTCTTTAAGAAAACTACTATACCAATAACAAGCAAGGATATCAGAGCTATGTTCAGAAAGGTCTCCATTTGGCGTTTGAAGTTCTATGATTAAAATGTAGCCCTTAAGGTACTAATGTTTACTCTTCAACTTTCACCCCTCTCCAAAAAGCCACGTAGTTCTTTATGCCTTTGGCCATTTCTTTGGTTTCTGGGTAGAACCAAGCCGCATCTGGATTTTCACTACCATTTACTTCAATGGTATAATAACTCGCTACACCTTTCCATGGACAGGTGGTGTGTGTGTCTGTTTTTGTGAAGTATTCTTTTTTGATTGAATCGTGAGGAAAATAATGGTTTCCTTCAATCACAATTGTGTCTTTGCTTTCTGCAATTACTTCTTCGTTCCAAATGGCTTTCATAGGCTCTAAATTAAAATTGAGGTAAGCATTTCCGTTTTCAGGAATACTTACCTCAATCTAACCCACCACATTGTCTGGTGGTTCAAAATTTATTTACCAAATGTCGGGGAGTGAACAATCGAACAAAGCCCGCTATACTGATTTAGCCTTTCAGCTTGGCTTCTTCTTTCTTGATTTCCGCCTCTAATTCTCTTTCTTTATATACTGCTTGCTCTACCGCATGGGCCACAACATCAGCCAATGAAGTGTCTAGCGCTGAAGGAATCACCTGATCTTTTGTTGGGTGCTCAACGCTTTTCGCAATGGCAAAAGCTGCTGCCAATTTCATTTCAGTGCTGATGGTTTTTGCACGCGCCTTTAATGCCCCCTTGAAAATACCAGGGAAAGCCAAAACGTTATTAATCTGGTTAGGATAATCACTTCTGCCTGTACCTACAATGGCTGCTCCGCCTTTAAAAGCTTCTTCTGGGTGAATTTCAGGTTCAGGGTTGGCCATGGCAAAAATGATAGGATCTTTGGCCATGTTCTGAATGTCTTCTTTGGTAAGTACATCTCCTTTACTTACTCCAATAAATACATCGGCTCCCTTTATAATTTCATGAATATCGCCTTCAACATCTTGGAAGTTGGAGTATTTCAAAAGTTCAGTTTTGGCTGAATTCAGTTCGTGTCTTCTTCTGTGAATAGCACCTTGGCTATCGGCAACAATCAGTTGTTTAATGGAGACACAAAGTTCAGACTCAACATTATAGCAACGCAAAAGCTTGGCAATCGCTATTCCGGCAGCACCAGCTCCATTAATCACCACTTTCATGTCTTCTACTTTTTTGCCCACTACTTTAGCAGCATTGATCAAAGCGGCTAGGGTTACAATGGCAGTTCCATGTTGGTCATCATGAAAAACAGGAATACCAAGGTCTTGTAGTTTCTCTTCAATAATAAAGCTTTCGGGTGCTTTAATATCTTCTAGATTTATGCCTCCAAAAACTGGCGCTATTCGTCTGATCGTATCAATAATATCATCGGTATCTGTACAATCCAAGCAGATTGGGAAGGCATTTATTCCTGCAAATTTTTTGAATAGCATGGCTTTTCCTTCCATCACAGGAAGCGATGCCAAAGCACCTATATTACCCAAGCCTAAAACTGCTGTTCCGTTGGTGACCACGGCAATGGTATTGCCTTTAATGGTCATGTCATAAGCCAGTTCTGGATTTTTCTCAATTTCTAAACAAGGTTGGGCAACTCCTGGGGAATAAAGCAAAGAAAGGTCTTCCTTGCTATTGACATCCATTTTATTCGTGATTTCGATTTTACCTTTAAGGTCGTTATGTAGGGTGATGGATTTTCTATAAACTTCTTTCATATTCGTGTTTTCCGCTTTTTCAATTGTTCTCCCTCATTGGGTAAACGGTCGCAAAGTTAGGGATATCATCGCGATTAGCCGCCAAATATTTTTCTTCTAATTTATTAAATATTGACTACCTACGATTGTAGCTGTACCTTATTTGGGTTTTGCGTTTGGATGCGGACACTACGGTTTAGAGATAAGATCAGTTCAAAACATGACGTACATCATCAAAATTATCTAACCATTTTCGGTAATTCATGGTTGTTAATTAGTAATCAATAAAAACATAAAGCCATGAAAACCATTCTCGTACCTATAGATTTTTCTGAACAATCTAAACATGCTTTAAATTTTGCTGCTCAGCTGGCCAGAAAAGGTAAGCTTCAAATTCAAGCCATTAATATTATTGAGGGGCCTCAAAGCCACACTTTCAATACAATGGGGGAAGGTTTTGCAAATGAGTCAGAGGATTATTTTTTTCTAAAACAGCTGCTTGAGAAGACCAAAGAAAACATGGCCAACCTAATAGGGAGTAAGGCATATTCAGGGATTGATATTGCCGGATCTGTGGAGATTGGGAATCCATACCAGAGTATTTCAAAAGCAATTGCCGATCATAAAGCTGATTTGGTTGTGATGGGCTCTAAAGGCGCAAGTGGTATTGATGAAGTTTTAATTGGGTCGAATACCGAAAAAGTAGTGCGTCATGCCAAGTGCCCAGTGATCACCATCAAGTCAGAGGTTAAACTGCATGAGATTCAAAACATAGTATTGGCGACTAACTTACGTGAAGTACAGTCAAGGTTGATTGAGGAGCTTAAAAAGCTACAAGCTTTAACTGGGGCAAAATTGCACTTGGTTAAAATTAATACGACTAACGATTTTCATACGCAACGTCAAATGCAGGATGAGTTTGTGAGGTATATCAACGACCACCAATTGGCCAATGTGCATACTGCAATTTATAATGAGACTTCTGAAGAAGAAGGGATTTTGGCCTATGCGGAAGACGTAAATGCAGATATGATTGCCATTGGCACACACGGACGAACTGGTTTGTTGCATTTATTGAGTGGAAGTATTGCCGAGGATTTGGTGAATCATTCCCAAATCCCAGTATGGACGCTCTCTAGGAAGAAATAGGGATCCACGGATTCAAAACCAGAATTTCAATACAGAAAGCCCGAAATTGCTCTGGCTTTCTTATTTTTGAAAATGGCCAAGAAAAGTAATCGAGATAAGGGGCGTTCGGGTGTAGTTTATTCTACCAGTGATGATTTTCAATACGAATATGATAATGACTCCACCCAAGAAACGCTAGCACCTAGTGCTCAAAAGTTAAAGGTGATGTTAGACAAAAAAAGCCGTGGAGGTAAGCAAGTAACGCTTGTGGAAGGCTTTGTTGGAACGGATGACGATTTGAAAGAACTGGGTAAACTGCTCAAGCAGAAATGTGGTGTAGGCGGCTCGGCCAAAGAGGGTGAGATTTTAATTCAAGGAGATTTTAGAGATAAAATACTCCAGTTACTTCAATCTGAAGGCTACAATGTCAAAAGGGTAGGTGGATAAAGGACGTCTTCTGAATTGACTTTATCACGGTCAGTATGAATGATTGAGCTATTTTTCGCATACTGCTTTTCATACTGAGGAAGGAAGGATCTTGAAAAGGGAAGTTTTTTAATCAACATTAGAATTTATGAGAACTCTATTTTTACTCGTCACTTCCTCTGTATTGCTTGGCTGTCAGTTCAGTAAAGAGAAAATTCTCACTTCCTCGGGCTTTCTAGAAATTAATGGTTCTCAAGTATTCTATAAAACCATGGGGCAGGGTGAACCACTAGTGATTGTGCATGGTGGTCCTGTGCTGGATCACTCTTATTTACTCCCTCATTTAGAAGAACTGGCCAAAGACTACCAACTTATATTTTACGACCAAAGGGCATGCGGTCAGTCTTCCGTAGAGGTTGAAGCTGCTACCATGAACTTAGTCGGTTTTGTAGAGGATATCGAGCAAATCCGGCAAGCTTTGCAGCTAGATAAAATTAATTTGTTTGGTCATTCTTGGGGCGGGTTACTGGCCATGAAATACGGGGTCAAGTATCCGGAGAACTTAAATAACCTCATACTCTCTAACGCTATGGCTCCTAGTGTGATTGACTGGCAATTGGAGGACGGACGCGTTTCAGAAAAGGTAACGAATAAAGACAGCAAAGATCGACAAGTAATCATGGAGTCGGGCGTATTGCAAAGTGCGAATCCTACAAAAGCAATTGAAAAACTCTTGCGTATATCGTTCCGTCCACAAATGTATGACACTAGCAATTTGAGTAACATCAAACTCTATGTCCCACAAGATTATATGCAGCGAAGTCAAGTCTTTAGCTCGCTAGGGACGGATTTGACGGATTTCAATCTTTATCCCGATTTGAAGAAAATTATTTGTCCGACCCTGGTTATTTATGGCAGCGAAGAACCAGCCGCAAATCTTCATGCTCAAAAAATGGCAGATAGTTTTTCGAATGGCCAACTATCCATCATCCAAAAATCTGGTCACTTTCCTTTTGTGGAAAACCAAAAGCAGTTTTTTGCTGTCGTTCAAGACTTTTTAAGGAAGTAACATCAACTAAGGTTGTTGATTTTCTTTAGTGCAAAACTCGGTGCTACTCTAGATAGTGCATAAAGAATTTTCACTCCGGCCACCTTAATTTCAGTTTGACCTTTTCTTAACCCTTCAAGCATTCCTTCTACCGCTTTTTCTACTGGAATGGCAATTTTAGGAGGATTGCCTTTATGCCATGGTGTATTTACTACTGGCAATAGTATTTCGATTACTTCAAGGCTTCGTTTCGAAGATTGAATTCGGAGCACTTGAGTAAAGGAATGTAAAGCAGCTTTTGTCGCACTGTAAAATGGATAGGCTGCGCGGGGTGAATAGACCAAACCTGAAGTGATGTTAATCACTGCGGGGTTTGGGTTTTGTTCTATTAATGGAGTGAAGAGTTTAGTGAGTGCAATTGGGGCCATTAGATTCACCTGGATTTCCTTTTTCGCCACCTCGAGAATGTTTGCTGTTGCATGAAAATCAAGGGTATGGGTAATGGCTGCGTTGTTCACCAATATATTGCAAGCAGCGTGTTTCTCTTTGACCCAATCAAAGAGTTGCGAAGGGCCTTCTTCTTGAGATAAGTCGCAAGCTAAATAGTCGATAGAGGGCATTTGAGCTTTTGCCCTTTCTAGTTTTTGAAGTGAGCTACCACAAATCAATACTTTATTGTTGAGTTGGATTAACCTTTGGGCAAGCTCCAGCCCAACGCCTGAACTTCCTCCAGTAATCAATACGGTGTTGTTTTTAAGTCTCATCTTTTTTTGACAAAACTAGGCGCTGTAAACCTTCAAAACATTGACCTAGGTTAAGGCTGTTCTTTTTTTCTAACTCGGCTTAAGGATTCAGGCGCTATTCCTAAATAGGATGCGATCATATGCTGCTTCAGTCTGTGCTCAAGATTTGGGAAACGCTCTAGGAAAATTTGATATCGACTTTCAGCGTCCAAAAATAATAGCTCCCTTTCACGGGCTTCCTTCATAATGAATGCTTTTTCCAATACTTTAATCAACAGTTCATTCCAACAGGGATTACTTTCTTTCAACTTGAGCCAATCAACATAACTGATGGCTAACACTTCTGAATTCTCAAGCGCCTCAATAGAAAAGTGTGAAGCTTGGTTCAATACCATGGCGGAATAGGCACTTACAAAGCTGTTCTCAGGCATAAAAACCTTGGTATACTCTTTCCCTTCTTGGTCGGTATATAGAAAGCGGAATAGGCCCTGAGTAACAAAGCCGAAGATCTTTGGTGTTTCTCCGGCCTCAATAAAACGAGCGCCTTTCTTCACTTTAATTGGCTTTGTTAATTTTAGAAATTCTTGAGCTTCAGAGTCGGGTACTCCTCTAAACCATGGGCTTTGGATTACTTTTACTGTTGGATCACTCACAGGTATTAGTTTTTAAGGTATTTAAAACGGAGAATTGGAACCTAATCTACATTTTTGGTTAATCTCTTTTCCCTTTTTTTTAGAAAATGCTTCACCTTTTAGTAAAGTGGTTTAAGAGATAAATCCGATTAGTTAGAACCGTTTAAAAGCACTAGCCTCATTTCATCCACCACCTGATCTACGTTCGATTTTGTAAAACACAAGGGTGGTTTTGATTTGATAACGCTGTCGTATGGGCCGTCTGTGCTGACTAAAATATGCCGGTTCCGAAGCTCATTTTTGATTTGCTGTGCGAGCTCAGTGTTCGGGGTAAGCTGATCATCCTTGATAAATTCCACACCAATAAAAAGTCCTGAACCACGAACGTCACCAATGGTAACAAACTCATGTTGAAGTTGCCTAAGTTGATCCATGAAATAGTCACCAACCATCAAGGCATTCTGCTGAAGCTGTTCTTCTTCAATCACATCCAGTACAGCCGAACCAATGGCGCATGAAACAGGGTTGCCACCGAAGGAGCTGAAGAACTCCATGCCATTGTTGAAGGCCTCTGCAATAGCCTCGGTAGTCACTACCGCACCCATAGGATGCCCGTTACCCATTGGCTTCCCTAATATTACAATGTCAGGCACTACACCTTGTATCTCGTAACCCCAAAAATGACTACCCATTCTGCCAAAGCCAGTTTGAACTTCATCGCTAATACAAACGCCACCTTGGGCACGAATGGCAGGATAAACTGCCTGTAAATAACCCTTAGCCAAAGGTACCTGACCACCACAGCCGATGATTGGTTCTGCAATAAAACCTGCCACACCGCTTTCATGATTTCTAACTTTCTGAAGTAGATCGTTGGCATAGGCCACGCCAGCTTCACCATTATTGTTCCGGTAAACCCCTCGGTAAGTGTCGGGAATGGCCGCTTCTATAATGTGGCCTGCTTTGCCTTTCCCACCTTTGCTTTGGTACTTGTAAGGGCTAATGTCAATACCCATTCGGGTATTGCCATGGTAGCCGTGTTCCATTACCACCATGCCTTGCTTTTGCGAATAGGTTTGCGCTAAGCGAACGGCCAAGTCACTGGCAGCAGAACCTGAATTAACGAAATAGACTTTGTTTAACGTAGATGGGAATTTAGAAAGGAGTTTTTCGGCATATTCCTGCAAAGGGTCATATAGATACCGCGTATTCGTATTCAATTTTGCCATTTGTTTTTGGCCGCTTTCTACCACACGTGGATGTTGATGACCAACATGCGGAATGTTATTATAAGCGTCTAAGTAGCTGTTTCCATATCGGTCGAACATGAATTGAAAAGCTGCTGATTCCATATAAATTGGCGTTGTATAGGAAACGGACAGGATTGGGCTGAGTGAAGAATGTCTTCGTTCTAATACCTCATCAATTTTCGGGATCTCTTGCAAGGGAAGACCAGCCGCTTTTCGGAATTCATTTTTCGCCTTGACTGGATTAATGGCAGCCCATTTTTTGAGTAAATCCCAGGCAGGTTTTTCACTGATAGTGATGTACTCACTGTCGGGCTTTAACTTCTTTTCATGAGCCGATTTACATACGCTCATAATCAAACGTCCGGCAATGAGGTAATAAAGGAGGTCGATTTCCTCTTCCAGAAGTTCCAAAGTAGCAGTATATCCCTCTATAATAGGGAGCGCAGAAGCGATGGGGTCATCCTTTCCAAATACTGAATAAGTAATGGCAATGGCCAACTCATTGATCAGGGGCGTGAATGCGGAATCTCCAAAATCGATTATACCTGAAACCTTATCTCCATTGACCAAAATGTTCCAGTCATTGGCATCGTTATGAATGACGGATTTTCTCAAATTGGCCAACTTCGGATAGACTTGCTGATCCCATTGAAGAAAAAAGTAATCCACTAATTTCCTTTCGGCTGGGTTTGAAATGTCGGTTCGCAAAGCCCTGCATTGGTTGATATGTTGAAGGTCCCAGTCTAACTTTCTAGCCTCAATACCTGCGATTCTATAGTCAAGTAATGATTTATCGATCTCCGCCATAAACTGGCCTAATGAATGGAGTAGAGCAGGGCTTTGAGTTACCTCGGCTAAAAAATCACCTTCCACAAAAGTGAGTAACCTAAGTAGTTTTGACTCAGAACCTACCTCCGCAAGTGTAATGAGTTCCCCATTTAAATTAGAAATTGGTTTGGATACGGAAGAGGCATCTAAATGACTGAGGTGTTGGATCATGGCAGTTTCTGCCAGAATATCCTCTTTGGCTCCTATTGGGTAAACCTTGAGTACGAAAGTACCTTGCTTTGCATCCACTCTATAGTTGGTGCTGATATACCCCTCCATTTTTTGAAGGTTTACGTCACTTAAGTTGTAATGCAGAAATAAAAGTTCTTCCATTGGTAGTTCTACTTTAATTTAGGGATGTAAGTCAATTTTACTCCTTAATTATTTCAATCGACTGAACCTTAACCTTCTCTACCAAGTATTGATTTTTGTCTTCTCGTTGTTGAATTTTTTTCACGATATCCATCCCCTTGGTCACCTTACCGAAGGTGGCGAAACCTTGTCCATCAGGATTTCTTTTTCCTCCGAAATCCAGTGAAGGTTGGTCTCCAATACAGATGAAAAATTCGGCAGTAGCTGTGCCTGGCCCAACACGTGCCATGGATAAAACACCGTCTTTGTGTAGAATTCCTGTTTTCTCGGTGGTTTCGTGCGCAATGGCAGGAAAAGAAGTCACCGAACGATTGTATGATATTCCACCTTGAATCACTTCAATCTTCACATCATTGTTCGGCTGATTGTCCATTCTTACTGTGCGGTAAAAACTGGCGCTATCAAACTTATTGGCCTCTATGTATTTGATAAAGTTTGCTACGGTGATAGGAGCTTTATCGGGGTAAAGCTCGGCCAAAATGGAACCTAACTCGGTCTTGATTTCAATGTTTATTACTTGGGCTTTGAGACTAAAAAATGAAGTCAGAAGCAGCAACGCAAAGAGGAATGGTCTTTTCATAGCAAATCGTTTGATAGTATGAAAGGTATGTTTTTTAATAAATAATTGGTCAGAAAATTTAGCCAAATACTCGTTAGGTCATTTGAATGGTGAAAAAATCTAAATACAATTGGCTAAGATCTCAGCAGCCTTTGGGTTTAGCCTAAACCAAAGCTCCGGTTCAATCATTTCTAATTCGATAATGGCCAGTTCATCATTGTTATCGCGGATAATATCTACTCGAGCCAAAGATGGGCTTGGGCTACAAACCGACACTGCCTTTTCAGCGAAATCCATTTCCGCTTGCGTGGGCTGATAGTCGTGGACGCTACCACCAAAGTCATCCTGTACACGGAAATCGCCCGGCTTGGCGACTTTCAACACCGCATGGGTAAACTGACCACCCATGACCATTAAGGATATTTCGCCCTTAACAATATTCTTCTGAAAAGGCTGAAGCATAAAGGCTTCGTTCTGAATTAACTTTTGAAAAATGGCCTCATGCGTCTCAATATTGTCCGCATTCAGTTTGTAAGTATGGCGCGATGCGCCTGACACACATGGTTTTAAAATGGTTTCTTCCCAACCTGTTAAGACCTGTAGTTCTTTCAAAGAAGGGATTGTACCTTTTTCAATATAGTATGTTTCAGGAATGTTAATACCACGCTTTTGCAGATCGCCCAAATAATGCTTATCCATATTCCAGCGCACCAAGTCTACGGGGTTGATCAGGGTGCTTTTCTCTGAAACCAAATCAAGCCACTGCTGCCATTCTTCAAAGTGATCAAAGTAATCCCATGTAGTTCTGATCAATACTTTATCCGTGCTGCTCCAATCAAAATCTGGATCGGACCAAGACTTACGTACTACTTTAAGCCCTTTCTTTTCGAAAGCAGAAAGCACGAGTTGATCTTCGGTAAGCACATTCTGTATGTAAGGGGTAATGTTTTTAGGAGCTACATACTTATCGCAGGTAGCGATTACAATATCGAATTGAGCCATGGTGATTATTTATGGCAAATATAATTTCATTCGCCATACACGAAAGATTTTTCTACTGTAAATTATATGCCTTTGTAACTAGAGAAATCCTTGCTTGCTTTTGCGTTTGATGCGCAGCTATTGCCTAATGATTTAAGGAATTGGGACGACTGTTTTCGTGGGAGTTATTACTCTTCCTTATCTGGATTAACGAAAGTAAAACCTCTGGCATCGGCTCCTTCATAAAAATCAACCTCTAAGCCTAGTAAATACATGGTTTGACGCTTTTCAACATGCACATTGACTCCGTCTACTTTATAAGTGATGTCGCCCTCTTTGGGTTTATCGAAGCCCAGTAAGTAGCCCATGCCACCACAACCAGAACCACCTTTGACGCCAATCCTCAAACCATACCCTTCAGGAATGCTCTTGGTTGACATAATGCTTTTTACCTCTTCCAAGGCTTTTGGGGTAATGCTTACGGGCTCTAACACTTGCGACATAATCTATCGTTGTTTGAAATGTAAACTTAGTCAGATTTGAGAATGTTCCCTTCCTTCCATTTAAGTTGTTGAATAACTTTTTGGTACGATATTCTTTTCGCTCTGTCGGGTTCGGAATATATCAATATAAGTGCTTTTGCACCTTTATTTCGGTAATTTCAATTTTCCTGAATTCGGCATTCACAAAACCCGCTGAAAATAAACATGCATTCTAATCACTCAAATAGCCCTGGCACTTCGCCATTGGTGTCCATTATTATGGCCGCCAAAGATACTGCGCCCTACTTACACGAATGCATAGATTCCATTATCGCTCAGTCATACACGAACTGGGAATTGATTGCGGTAAATGATCATTCTTCTGACGAAACGCCTAATATTTTAGAGGCTTATGCTCAAAAAGATGAACGCATCAAGCTCTATCATACCGAACGCAATTTCCTGATTCCCACATTAAAGCATGGCTATGCTTTTGCACAAGGTGAATTGATCAATCGGATGGACTCTGATGATATTATGCCGCCAGATAAACTGCAAGTACTGGTGGAGGAATGGCAGAAGTTTGGAAAGGGAACCGTGGTAGCTGGAGGCACGGCTCATTTTGTGGTTGAAGGAGATGTGGGTGAAGGTTTTTTACGTTACGACCGCTGGCTAAACGAAATTGCTACCGATGACAATCATTACCAGGAGATTTACAAAGAATGCACTATTCCTTCTCAGTGTTGGCTAATGCACAAGGACGATTTTGATGCGGTCGGGGCTTTCAATCCAGAGGTGTATCCAGAAGATTATGACTTGTGCTTTCGGTTTTACAAGCATGGATTAAAAGTGATTGGCTTAAACAAAGTGATGAATCATTGGCGCGATCGGCCTGATCGGATTTCAAGAACTTTGGAGGTGTATAAAGACAACCGCTACTTCGATTTAAAACTGCGTTATTTTTTCGAGCTCGACCGTGACGAATCTAGGCCATTGGTACTTTGGGGTGCGGGCACTAATGGGAAAAATATGGCGAAACTTCTTCAGGAAAGAAATCAGCCATTTTATTGGGTGTGTAATAATCAGAAGAAAATAGGTTTAGAAGTGTATGATGTGCTAATGCGACATGTAAGTTTTATACAAGAACTCGAAAACCCGCAGATTATGGTCGTTGTGGCATCGCCAAAGGGGAAAGAGCAGATCAGAAAGCGATTAGCGGACTATAAAAAAAAGCCGGTTACAGATTTTTGGTTTTTCCTTTGACAAGATTGCTCTTCATTTCAAACAATGAAAAAATGAATTTCTAGTTACATCAATGGCTTTGGACAATAATCTCATTATTTTCACTCACAATTTCCGAGAGCCTAACAGAATGTCGCTTTAAAAATGAATATGGAATACCTTACCGATTTAATTCAAATCTTAGTTCCAGCGGGTCTGGTGCTTTATGCTGTGTACTTAATCGTCAGAAGTTTTCTGCAAAAGCAATTTGACGCTCAGCTGATTCAACTTAAGATGAAGACTACAGATACGGTTTTGCCCATTCGACTTCAAGCCTACGAACGCACTTGTTTGTTGTTAGAACGCATTTCACCCAATAATATGCTGCTTCGCTTCAGCAACCCCGGCATCAATGCTTTTGAGTTCCAGCATTTATTGTTGAATGAAATTGGGGAAGAACTAAACCATAACCTCTCGCAACAGGTTTACATGAGTGATGAGGCGTGGAAGCAAGTACGAGATACGGTGAACATTATCATTGCTATTATTCAAGATGCTTCCCAAGAAATGAAGGCCGAGAACAATGCCATTGATTTATCGCAGGCAATCTTTGATAAAATGATGAAATTAGAGAGTGATCCTGTTGGCGATACGCTCTCTTTTGTGAAAAGTGAAATTAGACAAGTTTTTTGATCGTGTATGAGTAAGGAGAAGGATTTAAACGAAAGAGAAGAGCGGTTTTTTGGCAAAATGAAGGCCAAAGCAGGCAAGATTGTTAATGACCGCGTAAAGCTGAAGGAGCTATTGGCAGACACCCAGAAAAAGATGGAAGCCAGTGGTAGTGATGATTCGTTGAAAGATAAAATCGTTGAATTTCTGTCCTTGATTATGCGCATGATTTCGAGCTATGTAAAGGGTGTTTATACCGAAACCCCATGGCAAACCATTGTTATGTTTGTGGCTGGCTTAATTTACTTCATTACCCCAATCGATGCAATCCCCGATTTTATTCCAGTAGCCGGACTTATCGATGATGCCACCGTGCTGGTTTGGCTAGGGAAAAGCTTTAGAGATGACGTTTCCCGCTTTAAAAAATGGGAAGACGCGAACGATTCTGAATAGCCTTTGGTTTCCATATTGTCATCCAAAAATCATGACTTATGGAAGCTGTTATTACCAACCAATTACTTGAAAATGCCTTGAGCTATGAGCAATATTTAAGCTTGCTCAGTGGCTTATTAATGGACGAAAAAACGACTGGAGAAAACCAGTCGGAGGCCATGCTTAATTATGCGCGAATGAACGACAAGCGCATGAAAAAATGGACGAAAATTGGAAAGCTGAGTCCCGAAACTCAAGAGCGCCTGCTCAACATTAAATCTCCCCTCACATTATTAGTAATAACAGAAGGCTGGTGTGGCGATGCTGCTCAAAATTTGCCCTTCATCTACAAAATGACGCAGCTGAATCCGCTTTTAGAAATGAAGATGATTTTGCGTGATGAGCACCCAGAAGTGATTGACCAATTTCTTACCGATGGGGGTCGTTCAATCCCGAAAGTTATTGCGGTGAATCCTGAGGATTTAACCGTATTAGGCGACTGGGGGCCAAGACCAACTTTAATTCAGAATGAATTTTTAGAAAATAAGAAGACGCAAGAGCGTACTTCGGATGAATTTGCAGTGTATTTACATTTATGGTACGCTCAAGATAAAGGCATAACTCTACAGAATGAATTTTTGGCTAAATTAGAGTTATGGAACAAAAAACAGCAATCGTTGCCGGTGCAAGCGGACTGATTGGCCGGTCACTCACTCAGAATTTATTGAACAGCAATCAGTACGCTAAGGTCATAGCGCTGGTTAGAAAACCGTTGGGGATTTCGCATGAGAAATATGCCGAACTCAACATTGATTTCGATCAGCTAGAAACCATGGAAGATTTCCCAAAAGCAGATGATATTTTCTGCTGCTTGGGAACGACCATAAAGAAAGCTGGATCGAAGGAAGCTTTTTATAAGGTGGATTTCACCTACCCTTACCATTTGGCAGAAAGGGCATTAAAGTCTGGTGCCGAAAGGTATTTCTTGGTGTCAGCCATGAGCTCAGATAAAAATTCACGGTATTTTTACAACCGTGTGAAAGGTGAGTTAGAAGACAAACTCTCATTTCTCGCTTACCGAACCATCTACATTTTTAAACCAAGCCTACTCCGCGGTAATCGCAGCGAAAGCCGACCTGCAGAAAAGTTTGCGCAGCTGATCACACGTATTATTCCTTTTGTTGGTCCATGGAAAAAGTACCGCCCCATCCATGCAGATAAGGTAGCGGACGCCATGATGAAAGTGGCCTTGCAACACGATAAAGGCTGCTATTATTACCAGTCAGAAATTATGCAGAAGATGTGATGAGGTTCTTTCGCGTTTGATTTTAATTTCGAATATGACCAAAGCAAGTAAAAGTCCCATCGGGACGCCCTGCTTGTAGAATGATGGATTCAATATTAGTTTTAGAGCTCCGTAGGAGCGGCCTGATTGGGTCAGAAATATGGATTAAACACCGGGTCGCCCCTCTGGGGCTTATGTATATCTTTTTCCTATTATCTACAAACAGGGCACCCCTCTGGGGTTTATTGGGTTGAATTTCATTCTAATTGTGAGTTTGAAAGTCGTCTTGCGTTTAGCTACATTGTCAAGAGTCCCATCGGGACGCCCTACTTGTAGAATGATTGGTTTCAATATTAGTTTTTGAGCTCCGTAGGGGCGGCCTGATTAACACGATAGCCAATGAATGTGGCAATAACCCCATAACACAAATACATCAACACAATACTCGTATTGGCAAACTCAGGATACCAACTTTCCCATAATTCCATTTCAAAAGCGGGGTCAGGAAGGTGCTGGTGAAGCATCATTAGCGGAAGGGATAAAAGTCCAAGAATCAACAATGACTTGGTCTTTATTTCACGCAGCTCATACATCATCCATGTGGCAATAAAAGGAAAACCGAGATAGATAATGCGGGTCATATCGCCACCCGCTAAAATACCGAAAGCTAAATAGGTAAGCGTAAAAATCAGAAGCACATTTCGGGTATTGTCGTAACGATTGGTCAATACATACTTTCTTCCAGCCAAAAACAAAGCAGGCCCAAAAGCCACTAACATGGCCACCAACCAGCGCACAATTTCAAAAGGGTGGAGGAAGACTTCTTTGGCGTGGTAGAGCAAGGTGATGATGGCACCTTTTCCTTCTTCAATGGGAGGGAAATAATGCGCGATTGAGAATTTAGTAATGAGTGAAAGCGCAACAGCCGAAATTAGTATTGGAATGGGATAGTAGCCTTCTTCCGTTTTTCGGTTGTGCCAAATACCGTGAGCCGTGAGTATGATGACTAAGGCCAAGAACGATTCTTTTTGAGCCGTTGCAAAAGGAGCTAGAATCAGTAGCCAAACGAATTTTCTTTTCAAAATAATGAGTAAAAGCAAAGTCTGAAAAAGGTAGAGCGGAAGATCAACCGTAACAGGATCGAAGGTATTCAAGCGGATGATGCCCGTCCAATGAAAGAGCAGCCAGAAAAAGCCTGCGATAAACCATTTTAGTTCGAAACCCATTTGGCGCCAAAGCGCAAATAGTGCGATGATAGAAGCCAAAGTGAAAAATAAATTCACCCATTGGAAATCTTGAATCATATTTCCAGAGTCGATTTGAGCGGCCAGCCAAGGCACTAAAACTCGTCCGTTAAATGGAAAAGGAACTTGATAACTATCTTCTAAACCCACAAAATAGTGGTAAATATGCGTGTAGTCGTTTCCATCAAAAGCAGGCGCTAAACCATAAGTGATGGGCGCTTGTGTGTTTTTATAGAAAAGGAAGGCAGCCACAGTAATGCTTAAAAAAATGGCCAGCCAAAATAACCTAATTCGCATAGTTTGAAATTTAGCTAAATTACTTGAATCCTATTTTATTAATGGGGTTTTTTGCATTGATATGATCGCAGTGATACAACATGTTTCCGAATCATCGGTAACCATAGACGGCCAGGTGAGGGCTGCTATTGGAAGAGGTTTAATGATTTTAATTGGCATAGAAGAAGCCGATAATCATGAGGATATTGAATGGCTCAGCCGTAAAATAGTGAATATGCGCATTTTCGAAGATGAAGAGGGCGTAATGAATAAAAGCTTGATTGATGTAGATGGTGAAGCCTTAGTAATTAGCCAGTTTACGCTGCATGCCAGTACTAAAAAGGGCAATCGACCTTCATACATTAAAGCAGCGAAGCCCGATGTAGCCATTTCGCTTTATGAAGCGTTTAAGTTACAGATGGCTGCGGATTTAGGGAAGCCTATTGGCTCAGGAGAGTTTGGTGCAGATATGAAAGTGGCCTTGATAAACGATGGTCCGGTAACTATAATAATTGATACTAAAGACAAAAAATAATGACTGAGCAATCGAAAGGAATTACTGCCGTTCAAAAGGAAGTTGACAATTGGATCAAAGAGTTTGGTGTTCGCTATTTCAATGAGCTCACCAATATGGCGCAATTAACGGAAGAGGTTGGGGAGGTTGCTCGAATTATCGCACGCAGGTATGGGGAACAGTCTGAGAAAGAGTCAGATAAGGGTAAGGATTTAGGTGAAGAACTGGCCGATGTAATGTTTGTTGTGGTCTGTTTGGCCAATCAAACAGGAACGGATTTACAAGCCGCATGGGATATTAAGATGGAGAAGAAGACGCAAAGGGATAAAGACCGACATAAGAACAACGAAAAATTGAACTCATAATGTTTTGAACAATTAATGTGGGAATAGGGTTGAACTTTTTGTGTGATACAGGTGTCAATAGGTTAAATTTTTAACAACTTTAGGTACCTTTTTTAATTAAAATCACTACTGAGTTATGATCATTTTACAGATTTTAGGTGTAATTCTTCTAGCCTTTATTTTGCTGAATGTGATTCTCTATTTTGTAGAGCCCAGCCTTATTGCTGTTACATTTTCATTGGTACTGCGTGTTTTTAAAAAGAATCCACCCATCGTTGATTTGGATGAATTCTTCCCAGATCACCAACTTTTAAAAGACAACTGGAAAGTCATTCAAGAGGAACTTTTTAAGGTGTTGAAGAATGAAAACAACATCCCTAAATTTCACGAAGTAGATAAAATTCAAAGATTCGTCTCTGACAAGGATAAGTCTGCTTGGCGAGTGTTTATGTTTAAAGCCTATGATAATTGGCAAGCAGCCAACTGCGAGAAAGCTCCAAAAACTGCGGCACTATTAAAACAAATTCCTGGAATTACCACCGCCATGTTTTCCATTATTGGCCCTAGAAAACATATTCCGCCACACAACGGATTTTATAAAGGCGTCTGGCGCTATCACTTGGGCTTGGTGATTCCCAAAGAAGGTGAATGCTATATTATTGACGGTGGACAACGCTACGACTGGAAAGAAGGGGAGGATGTACTGTTCGATGACACCTTCCAACACGCAGTTTGGAACAAAACCAATGAAACCAGAGTGGTCTTGTTTTGCGATGTGTTTAGAAACGACTTGCCGAAGGCTTTTCAACCCATCAACCGCTGGGTATATGGTTTAAGGGAAAGGAGCAATAGGCTGAAGAATGTATTAAAGAATGCAGAAGTTCAAGTGGATTTAGACCCAGAAGAAATTGAAAAACCTTTAGTAAAGCAGGCTTAGTCGGTTTTTATGCAATGAGTTCCGAACCAGTTAATTTCGGCACAACATTGAATTCGTTCAGTCTGGCACAATACTCAATGTCTTCTCTGACATTGAATTTAGAAAGTCTTGCAGCATGGTTACTTCTGTTGATGTAATAAGCAAGATCGGTAGCCATGGACTGGTATAAGAAAAAAGCGCATAGTGCTGAATCGCTTTCCAATTCAGCATTTTGCTTTAATGCATTGCAAACCGCCCCTGCAAAAAGACTATCCTCCAGGTTATACCTTCCTTTCCAGCCTGCGCAAAAAAGGAGAATATCGTTTTGTGATTTCATCAGATGATTTACTACAGCATTGAGGTTAAGAAAAGAACCAATGATTACTTCTTTTGCATTTCTTGAAAGCTCAATCGCATGTGTGCCATTGGTGGTGGTGGTGGCTACTTTTTTACCTTTTAATTCAGGTTTCATGTAGTCAAATGGAGAGTTACCGATATGGAATTGCTCAATTTTTTCTCCACCACGTTCACCCGCCATGATATAGCCTTGCTTACCCAGCGCCTCACATTCTTCAATGGTGGCAACAGGAGTGATTGATTGTATACCCGAACCCAATCCGGCCACCATACACGAAGTAGCCCTGAGGATATCAATGACTACTACGGTTTTATTTTCAACCTCAAATTGGTGGATAAGGTCAGGGGTATAACAAACGTCTATTTTCATGTACTAGTGCTAAATGTAACTGCAATTAAGCTTTATAAAAGGGAAGTTTAATCACTTCGGCCTTAAGCTTTCTATTTCTTACTGCTACAAAGATTTCAGTGCCTACTTTCGAATTTTCGAGCGTTACATAACCCAATCCAACTCCGTAACCTAATGAAGGTGACATGGTACCAGAAGTGACTTCTCCAATAGGGTTTTCGTTGGCATCTTCAAGTGCATAATGGCTTCTTGGAATACCTTTATCGATCATTTTGAAAGCAACAAGTTTACGCTTAACGCCTGCTTCTTTTTGCGCTTGAAGGTTTTTAGAATTGGTAAATTCTTTGGTGAATTTAGTTACCCAACCTAATCCCGCTTCTAATGGAGAAGTTTCGTCAGTAATGTCGTTGCCATAAAGGCAATAGCCCATTTCTAAACGTAGTGTATCTCTAGCACCAAGTCCGATTGGTTTAATGTCATAAGCTGCACCTGCTTCGAAAATGGCATTCCACACTTGCTCAGCATATTGGTTGCTCACGTAAAGCTCAAAACCTCCAGCGCCAGTATAGCCTGTAGCAGAAATGATTACATGTTCTACACCTGCGAGAGGTCCAACCACGAAGTTGTAAAATTTAATATCTGATAGGTTTACAGAAGTAAGCGACTGAAGCGCTTCAACCGCTTTAGGGCCTTGAACAGCAAAAAGAGAGTGGCTGTCCGACACGTTCTTCATGATCGCGCCTTTTGTATTATACTTGCTGATCCAGTTCCAATCTTTTTCAATATTGGAAGCATTTACAACCAGCATATATTTCTCGTCCTTGAATTTGTAGACCAAAAGATCGTCAACTACGCCACCATCTTCATTTGGCAAGTAAGAATATTGCGCTTGGCCATCTACTAATTTAGACGCATCGTTACTCGTTACGCGTTGAATAAGGTCAAGGGCTTCTGGGCCTTCCAAAACAAATTCACCCATATGAGAAACGTCAAAAACGCCAACGCCATTTCTCACAGTGTTGTGTTCCTCTAAATCAGATGAATAACGAACAGGCATGTTATAACCTGCAAAGGGTACCATTTTAGCTCCAATCTTTTCGTGGAGATCGTTAAGGGCGACTTTCTTCAATTCCATTTCCATAAGGCGATTTAATTTGTTGGCAAAAGTAACAATTAGATCATAAAAACAACGCCTCAAGGAGAAGGTATCGGGTTGCACTTTTTGATGCGAGGTTGACTATTGAGTTAAAAGCAACCTTTGTTTAAGTTTTTGCATCTTTGAATTACTCAAATCAAAACAATAAGGTCATGTTCGAAAATTTTTTCAAAGTTACGGTTCGGAGCTTACTGAAAAGTAAGCTCTTTGTATTCATTAACATTGTGGGGCTAGGGTTGGCCTTAGCCTGCTGTATTGTGGCTTTTCTCAATTATGAGTTTGCCACCACCTTCGATAAGCAACACACTAATTATGATGAACTCTATCAAGTCTCTGTACGGATAGATCAGAATGGTAGTCAGGTACCATTCGGTTTTGCTCCAATGCCTTTAGGTACGGTCATTAAATCAGAAATTCCAAGTATTGAACGCGCAAGTAGGTTTGAAAGGGCAGGGGTTACAATCAAGAGGGACAACAATGTTTTCAACCGAACGATGGCTTTTGTGGACCAAGACTTTATGGAGATGTTCACTTTCCCCATGTTATATGGAAGTGCTGAGAGCTATCACGAGCTTTCTACGGTTTTGATTTCTGACCGAGCGGCTATTGCCCTGTTCGGAAGAGAAAATGCGGTTGGTGAAACCATTGAATTGGTGCTTACTGGAAAGCCTAATATTCTACTGACAGTGGGAGGCGTTTTTGAAGAACCAGGTCTGAAAAGCACTCTACAGTTTCAGCTGGTTGCGGATTTCGAAAATTTCTACCGTAACTTTAATGTGAAAAAAGATGACTGGAGTCAATTCACAGATGGCTTGTTTATTCAAAGCAAAGACCCCGCTATTGTGGAAACGGCTCCGGCACTACTACAAAAATATGCTGCTGTTCAAGCAGAGGTGAAAAAGGACTTACCTGCCAGTGGGTTTTGGGTGCAAACCATGGATGAAATCGCTTTCAACGGAAGAGATTTGAATGGGACCAACTTAGGGAATGAAGCACTTCATCCTGCACATATTTTGGTGCCAAATATTATGGCTGTGCTCATTCTGCTTTTGGCCTGTTTCAACTTTACCAATACCGCTATTGCGATGTCCAATAGAAGGTTGAAGGAAATAGGAATAAGAAAAACAGTTGGTGGGTCTAGAGCGCAGTTAGTAATTCAATTTTTAGGAGAAAACTTGGTTTTGTGCTTTTTAGCACTGCTATTGGGGCTGTTGTTTTCTTTGTGGCTGGTGCCAAAATACAGTGATATGTGGCCCAATATGGATGTTTACTTAAGCCTTCGTAACAATCCAGGTATGATTATTTTCTTAATCTCCAGTCTTGTGCTAACTGCTCTTTTAGCGGGCGGTTACCCAGCTATTTTTGTAAGTCGATTCCGTCCAGTGGCTATTCTTAGAGGGAATCTAAAGGTAGGTTCATCCAGTATCTTATCTAAGGTTTTACTTGGGTTCCAAATGCTGATTTCAGTAATGGCTTTGGTTTTTGGTTTTGCATTTGTCCAGAACTCTAACTTTCAAGAGGGCTTAGATTTGGGTTATGATCGAGAGGGCATTTTGATGGTGCCTCTCAATAATTCAAATGAAGCAGAGAGGTTTAGGGCAGCAGTTCAAACCAACCCTTTAATACAGGAGTCCGCCCTTACAAACGGACATGTAGGGTGGAGTTCTTACCAAAGGCCTGTGAAAACAGAAGGTAATGAAGGGCAAGTAACTATTCTGGATATTGGGCTCAACTATATGGAAACGATGGGCCTTAAAGTAGTAGACGGGCGTTCCTTTACTTCTGAAAATCAAGAGACTGATAAACAGAGTGGGATTGTGATTAATCAAAAAATGGCTTCTCGTTTTGGATGGGAAGAGCCAATTGGTCAGCAAATTACGATGAACGATAGCCTCAGGTACACTGTGGTGGGTATGGTGAAGGACTTTTATACTTTTGGTCTGTGGGCACCCATTGAGCCGATGATATTAAGGCTCAGAGATGACAAGGATTTATCTATGCTCATCACTAAGGTAGACCCTAAGAAAGCTGGTGCAACAATGGACTACCTTGAATCTACGTGGAGTGAAGTGATCAAAGATAGGCCTGCTAGAGTTTATAGTCATGAAATCAATGTCCTTGGTGAGGCCAGAGATGTGAATAAGAATATTGTAACGATGTTCTTGTTTCTAGCCTTAATAGCCGTTGTGCTTTCTGCCATCGGACTCTTTACCCTTGTCTCTATCAATATTCAAAGTAGAACCAAAGAGATCGGTATCAGAAAAGTACTAGGCGCTTCTATTGCTAGAATTACCACCTTAATTAACAAGCCATTCTTGATCATTGTAGGTATTGCGTCAGTGTTGGGAGGAGCGGTGAGCGTTTATTTTGCGGGGATGCTGATGGGTAGTATCTGGACTTATCATGTAACTCCGGGCTTAATAAGTGCACTAATACCCATTTTGACTATTCAATTGATTGCCCTTCTTTCTATTTCAGGCAAAGTGATTAAAACAGCAAAAAGAAACCCCGTGGAATCATTAAGATACGAGTGAGAGATTTGTGAGAAGATATTATGTAACCTAAAACTATAAATTCAGTTATAGTTATGTAATCACTAACACAAATATCAATTATGAAAAAAGGTCATTACTTACTGGTTATCATTTGTCTCTTGGGTTTATCATCTTTTGCTTTCATTAAACATGAAGCAAAAGACAGGGCTGAAGAAGAGGCAATCAAAGATTTAGTATTGAAGTCGTATGTGCATGGAGCATTCAATGAATTGGATCCCGAAGCCATGAAGAAGGGTTTTCACGAAGACTTTGCCATCTATTCAGCCAAAGGTGAAAGCATAAGTAAATACCCCATTGCTACTTGGGCCGATGGTGTCGCGAAAAGAAAAGCCAATGGCTATGATGCTAAAGATCCGAAGAACAAATGGGAGCATAAATTTGCTTCGGTGGATGTTACTGGCGGTGCAGCTCAAGTGAAAATCGAGCTTTTTAACCAAGGTAAACAGGTGTACACCGATTACCTCAGTCTAATAAAATTTGAGAGTGGTTGGCGAATTGTTGCCAAAGTGTATAACCAACATTAGAAAATGAAACACCCTAATCTGAAAAAGGTTAGGGTTTTTTTATGCCTTCTCTGGCCCAGCAATACAAGTATAAAAGCTGTCGGGTTGAAGATGGGTATTTACCATTTCGGAAATGTCTTCGCTAGTTACTTGGTATACAGCGTTTAAGTACTGTTCGTAAAAACTCATGTCCATGCCTTGGAAATACACAGCCTTAAATTTCTCCATGATGGCAAAAGGCGAATTTACAGAGCCAGCAAATGAACCAGCCATGTAGTTTTTTACTGTTTCCAATTCATTTTCGCCAACAGGTTCTTGCTGAAGCTTTACAATTTCTTTGAAAACTTCGTCAATAGTCGCTTGCTCGTTTTCGCCATTTACATCTGTACCAATACTGAAGTAGCCTTCTTGATTTAGGGAATAGAGATGTGAATGAATGCCATAAGTGAAGCCTTTTTCTTCGCGAATATTTTTCATTAAGCGCGAGCCAAAGAAACCACCAAAAAGCTCGTTGGTTACCGTGAACTTCATGTAATCAGGGTGGGTGCGATTAAAGAGTACTTTCCCGATTTTTATGGACGACTGAACAAAAGCGGGTTTCCTAATTTCATTTAAGTGACCAACCGTGTTGGCAATTTTGTATTCAGGTAAGTCTACTTTTTTTATTTGGTTTTTGCCGAAGTTCAACTCAATAACTTCATGGAAATTATCGGGTAGTTTCCCAGAAACCATAATGTCGAAATCCCTAAAGTTTGAAGCGAAAAAAGCTTTCACTTCTGCCAGTTGAACGGCCTGTATTTTTTCAACGCTGTTACTTTTCCCATAAGGATGATCTAGCCCAAAAAGCGAACTTCTCAACGCTACCGAAGATAAATAGCTGCTTTTTTCGAGGTTTAGTTTTAGGCGTTGAACCTCTTTTTTCTTTAATGTTTCAAACTGTTGCTCGTCAAAACTAGGGTTGCTTATTACTTCTGAAAGAAGAGATAAGTTTTTGTCGAAGAACCTGGAAAGGCCGTAAAATGAAATTGTACTCTGATCGAAGCCTGGGGAGAATTCAGCAAAACTGCCTATGAAATCAACGGCTTCGGCCAACTGATGAGCATTGCGGTTTGTAGTCCCCTCATTTAGCATTTTAAGTGCGAATGAGATCATGTTGTAGTTTTCCGCAAACCAACTACCGCAAGGAATTACTAAATCTATTTTAAAGACTTCTACAGCCGAATCATTCAAATAGAAGACTTTCCTTCCGTTTGAAAGTGCTGTTGAATGGACTTGGGGAATAGTAACTTTTTTGATGGGCTTAAAACCCGGAGCGATTGTTCTATCGAGCATTCGTTTTACTTGGCTTTTTTGTCAAGGTTGTAAGTAAGTCCAAAACGCAAGGTTTCGGCCAAAGGATGTTCTTGTAAGGTAGGAACCAAATAAGCGAAATCAATCCCTAATTTTTTTACTTTAAAGCCCACACCCGCAGTAAAATACTTTCTGTTTCCTTTGTTTTGGTGTTCCGAAAAATACCCAGCTCTGATCGCAAAAGTCTCTTTGTATTCATATTCGGTACCGAAAGAAATCATGATTTCTTGAAGTTCTTCATTAAATCCATTTGGGGCATCGGCAAAAGAACCAAACATACCTCCAATTAACGACTTATCTCTGTGGCTACCGTCCGCTTGAGGAGTAGGTACCATCAACTTATTGAAGTCTAAGGCAAAAGTGATCTTGTTGTAAGGATCAAGGAAACTAGCCAAAGCAGCTCCTAATCTTAAATTCGTTGGAATGAAATCTTCTTCATCGGCTGTGTTATATGAAATTTTCGCTCCAATGTTTGAAATAATACCTCCAAAGGAAAGCTGACTTTGCTTGTCTAACACATTCATTTCCGTTTTATAATACACTCCAATGTCAGCTGCAATACTGGTGCCTGGTTTTGGGTCCATTACTGGGCTCGTGGTAATGTTTCCAGAAAGGTTAGAGTGGATAAATTTACCTGAAACACCAATACTTAAATCGTTGCTCAACTTTCGTGAGTAGGTACCAGCAATGGAGAACTCTCTTGGGTTAATCATCTGAAGATTGTTGCCAACTCCATCAGTAAGCTGAATGTCTCCCAAGTCAAAATAGGTAAGGGCCATTCCGAAAGCCTGATTGTCATCTATTTTTTTGTAGCCAGACAAATAAGAGATAGACATGTCGTCTACAAACTTGCTTAACCAAGGTGTGTATGAAAAAGCAAAACCGTAATCATTGTTAATGAAAGCGAGTTTTGCAGGATTCCAGTGGATAGTATTGGAATTAGGTGCGGTGGCTGCTCCAACATCTCCCATCGCTCCCGAAATTGGATCTGGAGCAATGGCTAGAAAAGGAACCGCAGTAGTGATTACGTTCTTTTTGGTGTCCTGTCCTGAAATTACCCCTGAGTTTTGGGCTATAGCTGGAAGCGAAAAAATGACGGCTAATACCAGGATTACTACGATCCTAATGTTAATTTTCATGTAATTTTTTTTCAAAGATACTATTATAAAACTAATATGAAATAATAAGTTTTTTGCGCTTGGTGTACGTTTTTCCGTTGTTTTTGGACATTAAAACAACATTGTAAACGTAGATTCCTTTACCCAATTTAACCCCGAAATTGTCTAAACCATTCCATTCAATGCTTTCTGTGTTTGAACCTACTTCAATGTCTGAATGTATTGAAATAACTTTCTCTCCTTGAGCATTTATGATCTCAATCCATAAATCCAATGGTTCGCCTGCGCTGTTATGCGAAATATTGAAAGTGGTATTCTCTATCAACGGGTTAGGGTAGCTGTTTATTTCTGTGATGATTGTGGAATTTTCATTCGTCACGGTAAATTCAAACATTTTCTTAGTCAGGTTATTGTAGTTGTCCCAAGCTTTAATCTCTAAGGTGTTGATGCCCAAAGGCAAGTCTCGCATTGGGAACAGGGCTTCTCCTTTTCTGAAATTATCTTTATCAGCATCATAAAAGCTATTTAAATTGTAAGTCACCGAATCGTTTAGCGTAACCGAAAGGTTTTGACCAATCCCATTTTCTGAAATGTTGATGCCGCTTTCATCGAACAACTTAAGAATAAGCGTTGCATCTCGCTTTAACACTGGTCTGATGACAGGGGTAGAGTCATTAATAAAAGTCCTGATACTAGGTGGGATATTGTCTTCGTAAAGGTTTTGGGCCGTGCCTCCTAGTATGAAATCGATTTTAGCTCCGAAAGCATCTTCAGGACTACTCTTATTTAAGGCATACATGCTCATCTTCCCGCTACCATATTGATAGTTGATGTTTTTAGGTACTACAAATTCAACAGTGAAAGCCCCATTGATTACTGATGCTTGTCCATTGAAAAGTTGACCATTACGCTCTAGGTATTTAAATTTATCACTTTCAGTACCAATCGTTTGCAAAGTGTTTCGTTTGTCGAAAAGACTAAAAGTGAGTTCACCATTAAAGGTTTCTATTTGCTTGCCATTCGACTCAATTTGACCTTCAATTCTCACCCTTTCTAGTGCACTTATTGTATCTGCTTTGGCAGCAGGTGATTTGCCATTGATACTCGTAATGGTAATTTCGTTTTTAGGGTAGGCCAAACGCATGCTTGGGTCACCTAGAAGGATGAAATTTCGGTTGTTAGCTCCATTCAGAGCATTATTTTTCGTAAAACGAATGATGTCGCCAAGCCTTTGGAAATTACCATTAGGCTGTTCTAGAATGGTCTTATAAAGTGCTAGGTTCAAGGCGTAATTGGAAGAAGAAAACACAGGACGCGCAGTGGCCACCAAAGCAATTGCTCCACCATCTTCTTTGAAGATTATTTTTTCGCCACCTGAAAAAATAGAAGGGTCATCGTTTCTGGCAAACTCACATGTAGCGGTTACCAATAAAGGCAGTCGGTTAGTGTTTTTCCAGTCGTCAATGGATTCGGTGGTTAAAATACGCTCTTGCATCCAGCCAGTCTCTGCGCCATGTCCAGTGAAGTTCATAATCAAAACTCCTTGCTCAACAGCATCTAACAATGCTTTTTCAGCCTTGGGCGATGATTCTCCATTGGGCGATCGGATTTGCTCGTAAGCATCAAGGTAAATTTTTCGCACATTAAAGCCCGCATAAGTGGTATCTACCAGCGTGGCCAATTGATCCGCATCGCGCTGATGTAAATTATTGTCACCATCATCGGCAACAAAAACCAATCTGCGTCTCCAATCTCCAATACTCGCTGTGGAGGTTTGATAATTAATGATTTTATCAACAGCGGTCTTGGCTTGTGCTAAAGTAGTGCTCGGAATTCGGCCCATTCCAATGTCTGACGTATGATCACCCGCTCTGCTTTCCACCCACTCTCCTTCGTCCTCTTCTAGAAAACCAAAATAGTCATCTGAAGAATAGGAGGTTAATGGGTGAATTGAACTTCTGGATTCATAAGTGGGAACGAAGTTAGAGTTGCTTTCAATTCTACTTTTGTAATCATAAGAGCCTTTACCAAAAAGTAGTAAATACTTGAGTTGATCATTTTGTATCTTCAAGTGACGCATGAAATCACGGATGGCAGTTATGTCTTGCCTCCCTGCGGAAAACTCGTTGTACACCTGCTGTGGTGTAGCGACTAAAACCGAAAGGTTGTCTGCGCTTCTTCTAAAGGATGCTAGCCTTTCCGCTTCGGTTAAAAACTCTGGTGCGGAAATAATTACCATATCTGGTGTTGCACTTCCTTTTAAATCTTGATTTGCCAAGGGTGCAAATTTTGTAGGAAGCGGCTGTAATGCCGCTTCAAACATGGCATATTCGTGAAGTTGATCTGAAAAAGCACCAAATCGAATTTCTGAACCACTTAAATTAATCGTTTGACTTTGAACTACCAATGGGTTGGTAATGTCCCAAACCATCAGGTTCTGATTCGCTTCAGAAATTTTGAAAGTGGTTAAGGCTTGAGCCAAGGACTTTGCGCTTCGAAATAAAATTAAGCTGCCTGTATATTGAAGTTTGGTCGGAATATCCATCAGGAAGTTGTCTAAGTAAGCCACAGCTCTATTGGATCCGCTTGGGTTGAAACTGAGCTTAAGGCTAAGCTGACCTGAACCAGAGAAATTAGAAGAACTGATTTCGAATACGTCCGATGCTTCATTTCCCTTAATCCCATACCGCGTATCTTGAATGGGCGAAAAGTCAAGCTGACCAATGGATTGACTGTTCAGACTTGCACTCATGGAAGTAATATTGAATGCTTGACTTAAAGCATCCAATTGTACTTTGATTTGCTCGTTGGCCGCTAAGTTGGAAAGCGGAAAATCGAATCTCAGTTCATTATTTGTACTAAAGCTTTCCCCGTACCATTTCCTTCCTGAACCGAGAATGTTTTTGGTGTCCGTTTCGTGCCTAATAATTTTGTTGTAAGAACTTACCTCTGGCAAGTTGGTGCCTAAATTCGGAAGGCTTTCAATACGTAGACCTTTGCTGTTTTTTACGGTGATGAAGTAATGAACTTCATCAGCATAGAGGTTTTGAATAGATTCAAAATTCTTGGTTGTTGGGTTGAATCGAAGTTCATTTACTCGGTCTACATAAAAAAGAATGTAATCCCCAGCGTTGAAAGTAGCATCGCTTTCTCCAGCGACAAAAATAGAGGTTTCTTTCAGGCCTTCCCTTTGTATCGAAATGGCTTGTGGAAGCATTCCTCCATTACTCCCATAAATAGCAATGTTCTGCGGGTTTATCGAGCCGATGTCAAAACCCATTTGACTTAAAGTACTTTGATCGATCCGGTAAACGCCTTCTTTGTCGAAGCTCATTTTCACCCATTTACCAGTGGCTAAAACGCTCGAATTTTGGGCAGTCGCATTCCCTACAAATACCTGAATGAAAAAGGCAATGAGCAAGATATGTTTTGATCGTAATCGACTGGCCATTTCTTGAAGCTCAACGCTATTTAAACAGTTTTCTTATGTGCAGGCTGGGTAAGCAGCGAAAGCAAAAGATAGACAACAATGATTAAGGGTACTGCGGCAGTTTTGAATATCACAATGAGCACAATACTCAATAAAATAAGCAAAAAACGCTGCCAGTTGTCTTTTACGGTAAAGTTTGAAAATTTGAAAGAAAGTAAGGTAACTGGGGCAACCATTAATAATGAAAAGACAATAGCACAAGTGAAAAGCACCCATTCGTTGGCCAGAAAGCCACTCATGAATGTATCGCCAATAATAATTAAAGGAAGTGTGCTGGTAAAAATCCCGTTTGCAGTGGTGGTTAAACCTGTAAAGCTTGTCGTTTGATTTTCGTCAACATTAAACTTTGCCAAACGCAAGGCAGAAAAAACAGCAATGAGTACGCCTGCATATTCAAGTGGCGAATCAATTTTACCCACCAGCATATGATAATATAGAATAGCAGGAAGCAAACCGAAGGTAATGAGATCGGCCAATGAGTCCAGTTGTTTCCCGATTTCAGATTGGGCTTTAAGGATTCTTGCTAAAAAACCATCCAAGAAATCGAAGCCAGCGGCCAACCAAATCAGGTAACATGCAGTAGCTATTTCTCCCTGAAAAGAAAGAATAATACCGACAGTTCCGCAGCTTAAATTTGCTAGGGTAAACAGGTTTGGGATGGCTTTTTTGATTGGTTCCAAAGGTTATTTTTTAAGAGCGCAAAATGGGTTGGTGGCTTTTTCATCTCCAATGGTGGTTGGGCCGCCATGCCCTGGGTAAACTACCATGTCATCATCAAACTTAAAGAGTTTGGAGTGAATACTTTTAATTAGAGTGTCAAAATCGCCTCCAGGTAAATCGGTTCTTCCGATACTTCCTTCAAAAAGTACATCGCCACCGATACAAACATTTTCTTCTTCGTTCACAAAAACAATATGGCCGGGCGCATGACCTGGAGTGAAGTAGACTTTAAGTGCGCTTTTACCAAACTTGACAGTGTCGCCTTCCTTTAGGAATTTGTCTGGTTGCGTTGGAGTGTAATTTTGAAAACCATAATTAGCTGCATAGACACCCACAGACCTCAAAGTATCTTCATCATGTTCACCAATAATGAGATCAACTTTGAATTTTCGTTTCACGAAATCATTCCCTAAAACATGGTCGATATGACCGTGTGTATTCAAGAGTGATTTCACCTTTAGGCCTTCACTTTCAATAAATTTAACCAATTCGGCCTCTTCATCCTTCTCATAACAACCAGGATCTATAATTACCGCTTCCTTTGTTTCGTCAAACAAAACATAGGTGTTTTCCATAAAGGGATTAAAGGTGAATGGCTTGATCTTGATCATAAAATACTGTTTTGCTCAAATTTCATTTAATAATAGCCATTATTCAAAAAATGTTGGTTTAAATTCGGCCAATGTTAGTGGATTATATTCTGGTAGGGCAGGGGTTGGCTGGAAGTATCTTGGCCAATCACTTGATAAATGCGGGTTGTAGTGTGATGGTTTTTGACGATCCGTTGCTTTCCAATTCCTCTAAAATTGCGGGAGGCCTTTATAATCCAGTGACTGGCCGTAAGATGGTTAAAACTTGGAATGCAGATAACCTATTTGGCTATCTGACAGATTATTATCCTAAACTTCAACAGCAGTTAGATGCCGATTTCGTGAATGATATCCCTATCTACCGACCGTTTATTTCTCCTGAAGAACTAAATGAATGGATGGGTAAAAGCGCTGATATTGATTATTCTTCGTATGTAAAGGCAGTTCATAATAGTTCGGCATACGGAAATCAAGTCAACGATGATTTTGGAGGGATTCTGTTAAATCAATCAGGCTTTGTGGATACGGGTAAACTTTTGGATGCTTCAAGAATATTTCTGGAAGAGAAAAAGTGTTTAACACAAACGTATTTCAATCCTGCAGATTTAAAGCTAGATGAGGGTTTTGCCAGTTATCAGGGTATAAAATGCAAGTCAGTGATTTTCTGCAATGGTCATAAATCGCTTGAGCAACAATATTTTGGTTGGATTCCGTTAAGGCCTGTAAAAGGCGAACTCCTGATGATTAAGACGGAGGAAGATTTAAGGGTAATTCATAACAGGGGTGTTTTTGTTATTCCATTAGGAAACGGAATTTGCAAGGTGGGCTCTACTTATGACCATAAAAATTTGGATGAAAATCCAACCATTGAGGCAAAAAACGTGTTAGTACATAAATTGAATGAACTGGTCAAATTTTCTTATAAAATTGAGTACCAGTTGGCTGGCGTAAGGCCCGCGACAAAAGATAGAAAGCCAATAATTGGTCAACATCCAGAATTTAAAAGTTTGATTTCTTTTAATGGATTTGGCACAAAAGGGGTTTCTCTTATACCATATTATGCTATGCAGCTCACGCAGCTTTTAACAGACGCTGGCAGTATAGATGATGAGGTTAATATTGAGCGTTTTTTTTCGTTATATTAACAGTCTTTTCTGAAAAGAAGATATATGCTTAAATCTCTACGTTACCCATTCATATTAGCCTTTTTAACCATTGGCTTTTTGTCTATTCCTTATTCTTCTAAGGCGCAGGTATATCGTGAAGTGTATGGGCAAAACAGAATTCAATACAAATACTTTGATTGGCAGTATTTAAAGTCGAACAATTTTGAGGTTTATTTTTATGAAGGTGGCGAAGATGTGGCCAAAAAATCAATTGCCTATTTAGAGTCTGAATTCAGTAGGGTTACCGAAACTATTGGTTTTTTTCCATACTCTCAGACAAGAATATTTTTATATAATTCCATCGCTGAAAAGCAGCAAAGCAATGTTGGTGTAAGAGGAGATGATTTTACAATTGGCGGTCAAACTGACTTTGTTAAATCTCAGGTAGAGATTGCTTTTTCGGGTGATTACACTTCATTTAAAAAGGAGTTGATCTTTAATTTCACCAAAATGTTGGTGGAGGAAATGTGGTTTGGTGGAAATCTGGCTGAGATGTTTCAATCTTCTTTTTCATCACCAATCCCCAATTGGTTTATCGATGGTATTTCTGCTTATGTAGCCTATGGTTGGACGAAGGAGTCTGACGACATGGCCAGAGAGTATGTTTCACAGGATGAGCCCGTCAAATTTTCGAAATTAAGCAAAGAGGTCAATTTACTATTAGGCCAGTCCATTTGGAGCTTTATAGCTCAGACCTATGGTAAAAGAGATATTTCAAATATTCTGAACTTAGCCAGAATAGTGAAAGACGAAGAGAGCAGTATTTCCAAAACATTGGGAGTTCCTTATAAAGACTTTATGACTGGGTGGAAAGCCTATTATTCCCAAATGAATACTCGAATTTTAGAGAGTTATAAAAGGCTTCCAGAAACACAAGTCATTTCTAGTAATCGATCCAAAACATCGGTCATTAGTCATTTGAAATTTAACGGTGAAGGCTCATTGCTGGCCTATGCTGTCTTTGATAAAGGGAAGTATGAAGTTCGAGTGATCAATATGACTTCTCAAGAGGAGGAGGTGATTTATAAAGGAGGAATGAAACTGTTATCACAAGAGGTAAATGACAATTATCCCCTCTTGAGTTGGGTTGATGAATTTACTTTAGGCATTGTGGCCAATACCGAAGGCAGGAATACAGTAACAATTAAGAGAGTTGGAGCAAAAGGACAACAGGTTTTGGCCATTCCTACTGTGGGGCAAATTCAGAGTTTTGAATTTAAGCAAGGGGGGAGACTGGCCGCTTTAACTGGGGTAGTAAATGGTAAAAGTGACGCTTATTTGTTTTTGGTGAATAGAGGCACAATCAGAAGGATTTCCAATGATAGCTATGACGATCGAGATATTAGCTTTTTGCCCGAATCCAATGTGGTATTGTTTGTTTCAAACCGACCTAGTGATAGTGTTTATGTAGAAGGGCCAGCTGCTTTGAAAGATGTTGAATCCAACCAGTTTAATGTGTTTAGTTATGATTTGGACTTGGTAGATAGTGTTTATGGTAAGTTAACCAATTCTCTTTCGGTTGAATCGAAACCCGTTGCTAAGAACCTGAATGACGTTTATTATTTAAGTGATCAACAGGGGGTGAATAATCTTTATTTGCACACAATCAACGATTCGATCAGTAAGCAAATGAGTAATTATAGCTTAGGAATTAAGGAATTTTCTCTCGATCCTAATAATAATCGAATTGCGTTTATCTCCACTATTGACTCTAAGGATGTGATTTACTTGGAAGACCTAGGTAATATCCAGCATGTGTTTACGCCTGTAACCCCTAGAAGAGAACTTGAAAGTATTCGTATACTTACTGAAATCAGGAGAAAGAGATTGTTGAATACAGAAAACATTGATAGTCTTGAAAAGACCTTAAAAAGCACAGAAATACCAAAGCAGCCGAAAATTGATTCTTTAAAAACGGGTGCAATTGATACGGAAAACTATGTCTTTAAAAATGAGTCCAAAGTAAACTCTAAAGATTATAAGTTTGAAACACCAGTGTCTGATGATCTGGGATCGAGTAGGTCGTTTTTAAGCCTATACCAAAATAGGGGATTAAAAAACACAATAGAGGGTCCTTCTGTGTACGAATCACGTTTTCAAACCAATAATATTGTGACATCATTTGTAATTGACGAACTGAGGGCTTTTTCTCAGTTATTAGAAATTCAAATGAATGACTATCTAGAAAATCATAGGTTTCATGGAGGAGCATTGATTCCTTACAATTTCAATAGTGGATACGATGTTTTTTTAGAGTACGATTATCTCAAAGAAGCCATTGATGTAAAAGCTAAGTATTATCGAAAATCTATTGTCCTAAGAGATAATACTACTCCTCAGTCGCAACGCTATAACCTCAATAGATTTGAGCTCGGAGCGGCTTTGCCTTATAGTCCTTACCTAAGGTTTGAAGTCAACCCATTTTTTGAACAAACCAGGTATATTGATTTAGATTATCTTCTGTTGCTTAATGCACCTGCAGGAATTCAGGCAGAAAAAACAGCGAATTATTTGGGGCTGAAAACGAGTGTTGTTTTTGATAATAGCTTGACGGGTGGTGTGAATATTCACGAGGGAACAAGAGCTAAACTCAGCTTTGAGTCTCATTCAAAGCTGAATAAAAATGCGATTGGCTTTAATAAAATTGAAGCGGATGTTCGCCATTATGAAAGAATTACTAAGGGAGTTTATTTGGCAGGAAGATTATTCTTTGGCCATTATGGTGGAAAAGCACCTAAGGCTTACTTACTTGGCGGAGTAGATAACTGGGCGTTTAATAAACGTGAAGCAGTAGAAGGCACGGAACCCGACCCTTTTATTCTGCAAAGTCTTAATGACAACAGCGATATCCTATTTAACCAATTTACTAACCTAAGAGGTTATTCCTATAATACGTTTCAGGGCAGCACCGTTTTGACTTTCTCAGGAGAACTTAGGCTGCCTGTAAATCAATTTCTAGCCACATCGGAGACCAAATCAAGTTTTATTAGGAACCTTATGTTTCTTGGCTTTTATGACGTTGGTTCTGCTTGGTACGAAATTTCTGCCTTTAACGCTCGAAATGATGTAAATACAGAGGATATTGAACTTCCAGGCTCTCCTTTTTCTGGTGTAATTAATGATTTTAGTAATCCTTGGTTACAAAGTACTGGGGTAGGAATGAGGACGATGCTTTTTGGCTTTTTCTCAAGGCTGGACGTGGCTTGGCCGATCCGAGATTTCGAAGTAGGAAATCCTAAACTTCAAATATCAATAGGTTACGATTTCTGATTCCTTTTTGAGATTGGCTGAATAGGTTTAACTTCGCGGGTTGTTTAAAACAAATTTCCATGCTTAAATCAATGACGGGCTACGGCCTATCTAAGGCGCAGAAAGGCGCTATGCAAGTTTCAGTTGAAATTCGCTCACTCAATTCTAAATTTCTTGATGCTCAAATTCGTCTACCAAGACATTTGCAAGACAAGGAACTTGAAATCAGGAATATATTGAATTCAGAGTTGGTTAGAGGTAAAGTGTCGGTGAGTATCGAAATGAGCTCAGACGATGCCGAAGCCTCAAAACAAGAGGTGAATCATGTCTTGTTCAAATCTTATTATAATGAATATGACCAGCTTGCCACTGAAGTTGGTGCAGAAAAGAGAGATCTTTTTAGGCTGGCTTTACACAGCCCAGAAGTAATGTCTGGCTCCGGTATTAATGAAGAGCTAATTGCCGAGCAATGGGGTTTCACTAAAGAGAATTTAATTGCTGCCATTGTGCATTGTAATCAATTTAGAGAGCAAGAAGGTGCAAAACTTCAATCTGAGCTTGAATCTTATATTCAAAATATTGGAAATTACTTGAATGATATCAAGGCAGTCGAAGGCGAAAGATTGGTGTCTATAAGAGAACGAATCGAAGGTCACCAAAAAGATTTGGTAGGGTCAGACCAGTTTGATGTCAATAGATTCGAACAAGAAATGATCTACTTTATCGAGAAACTGGACGTGAGTGAGGAGTTTGTTCGATTGAATGCACACCTTGATTACTTTTTGGAAATTTTAAAGGAGGCTAATTCGCAAGGGAAAAAATTGAATTTTATTTCTCAAGAAATTGGAAGGGAGATTAATACCATTGGCTCTAAGGCTAACTACGCGCCTATGCAGCGTTTTGTTGTGTGTATGAAGGATGAGTTAGAGAAAATCAAAGAGCAGCTCTTAAACATCATCTAAGCTTTGATGTGATTGAGTTGACGAGTTATATAAAAGGCCTGCTGCGGTAGCAGGCCTTTTGTGTTGTATGAATTAATTGAGTTTGAAATTTATCGTCACCTGTCTAGGCGATTTGACTGGAATTCCTCTCTGCAGACCCGGATTCCAACGTGGCGATTTGCTAAGCACACGAATGGCTTCTGCATTGCAATCTTTACTAATGCCTCTGATTACTTTTAGGTCAGAGATTTCGCCATTAGCCGCTACATAGAATGTCAGTACAACTTTCCCTTCGATTCTCGACTTTTGAGCATTTTTAGGGTATTTGAAATTCTTATTTAAGAACTTCACCCATGCTTCAGTTCCTCCAGGAAAGGAAGCTTGTTTTTCCACAGCGATAAATGGGTCTTCCGCTTTTTCGGGCTTCTCTGCTATAATTTCATCAGGCTCTAGACTTTCAAAATTATCGGGGTTTACTTCAAAGGTAAAGTCTATGATTTCATTCAGCTCTTCTACATTGGGAACCTCCAATAGTACAGGCTGTTGAATAGGTTTTGGCGGCTGCTGGGCCGTAATAGGAGGCTCATCAAATAGCCAAATGAGCTGTCCGTCAGTGGGTAAGATGGGGGGCTGTGTTGGAACAGTTTTGTATTCAAAAGCCGCTAGGCTAAGCCCCAAACTAATGGTTAATCCCATGAAGAGAAAAAGAGGTCTCTTTCCTTCAATATCTACTTGCGTGTTTTTTTTAATTTCCATGATGTTGTATTTAAACTAAATATATAGTTAATAAAGTGCTAAAAGAGCCCAAGTTCATTGGGCTCTTTGGTTTTACTTAAGTTGGAAAAGAATTCGAATTGACATTCTGGACTTAACAGCTCTACCTCTTTGCTTTCCAGGGGTCCATCTTGGAGATGACTCTAATACCCTAATTGCTTCTTCATTACAGCCTCCTCCAATTCCTCTTGTTACGGTGATATCTGATATTTTACCTTCTTTGTCCACAACAAAGGATAAAAATACTGATCCATCAATCCCCATTCTAGCGGCTGAGCGAGGGTAATTCAAGTTTTTCTTTAGGAACTTGGTCCATTCACCCTGACCACCTGGGAACTTTGCCTGCTCTTCAACAATCAAGTGTATTTCGTCAGCCACTTCTTCTTCGGGTTCTTCTTCAAAAACAATTTCTTCAATCTCAGTTTCTTCATTGATTTCCACATCCAAATTGATCTCGATTTCTTCTTCAATCTCTTCTTCGTCTGGGATTTCTATAATTTGAGGTTGCTGTTTTGGCGGAGGAAGTGGTGGTGGTTGTTCGGTGGGTGGGATTTCAATTAAATCTTCAAAATCGTCAGTTGCCATACCTAGGTCCATAAGGTCACCCTTTTCGTACTGCTTCCATTCAAAGGCTGCAAAGGTAATTCCAAGGCTAACCAACAAGCCAATAGCGAGGAACAAGCTTGATTTCCTGTTAATATCTGCTGAAGGAGATTTTTTAGTTTCCATAGTTTTATAATTTAGAGTTGAAAAATTCTACCACTTTCTTCAAAGATGTGTACCTGTGAAAGTTAATAACTAAACATACTCAATATAAAACTAAAAAACTAGTTATTGTGTAACTAAAAAAGCCCAAGGTCATTGGGCTTTTTTAGTTTACTTAAGTTTGAAAAGAATTCGGATGGCCATTCTTGATTTAACGGCTCTACCTCTTTGCTTTCCAGGAGTCCATCTTGGAGACGACTCTAATACTCTAATTGCTTCAGCATCACAGCCTCCACCAATTCCTCTTGTTACGGTAATATCTGACAGCTTACCTTCTTTGTCTACAACAAAGGATAAGAATACTGATCCTTCAATTCCCATTCTTGAAGCAGAACGAGGGTATTTTAGGTTTTTCTGTAAGAATTTATTCCATTCAGCGTCACCTCCAGGGAATTCAGCATTGTCTTCAACAATAAGGAAAATTTCATCTCCCACTTCCTCTTCAGGTTCTTCTTCAAAAACAATTTCTTCTACCTCTTGTTCTTCAGTAATTTCCACATCCAAATTGATCTCTATTTCTTCCTCGATCTCCTCTTCGTCAGGAATCTCAATGATTTGAGGTTGCTGTTTTACTGGGGGTGGGGGTGGTGGTTGTTCGGTTGGTGGGATTTCAATTAAATCTTCAAAATCGTCAGTAGCCATACCTAGGTCCATCAATTCACCTTTTTCAGTTTTTTTCCATTCAAAGGCAGTGAATGTAATACCAAGGCTCACTAGCAGACCTATTGCTAAGAATAGGCTGGACTTTTTGTTCAAGTCTGCTGACGGAGTCTTTTTAGCTTCCATAATCTCTTTTAGTTACACTTTTAAAACTATGACATTAGTTTGGTATTCGCAAACTAATATCTCATAAAAGTAGAAAAAACTACGACACCTACAATAGCTCCAATTGTATTTGCGAGCAAATCGTATATATCTGTCATTCTACCGGGAACAACGGACTGCAATAATTCTAAAACCAATCCATAAACTACGCATATAGTTAACGAACTCAACAGGTATTTGTTTTCAAGCCGTACTTTGTTCTTATTGTTTCTTTTACCCAGAAGTACTAAAAAACTTAGAATTCCAAAGACACCCAAATGGGCAATTTTGTCATATGAAAGTAATTTAGACTCTGGAAAAGAATCTTGTGGCAATAACATCAATACTGCCAAAACTATGGCCCAAGATAGGCTTGCCCAATACTGTTTAATAAACGAAGGCATTAGGCAAATTGGATCTATTGACCGATTAATGCTTTGTAAGTAGCCGCATCCATAAGACCTTCTACTTCTGAAGGATTACTCATGGTGATTTTGATCATCCAACCTTCTCCGTAAGGATCAGAATTCACCGTTTCAGGCGCGTCTTCAAGCTGGCTATTAAATTCTTTTACTTCACCCGAAAGTGGCATAAACAGGTCAGATACGGTTTTTACGGCTTCTACAGTACCGAATACCTCTTCTTTGTCAAGCGAATCTCCTTCTGTTTCAATTTCAACATAGACGATATCGCCTAGTTCGCTTTGTGCAAAATCAGTAATTCCAACTGTTGCTTCATCTCCTTCAACCTTTATCCACTCGTGATCTTTGGTATACAATAAGTTTTCTGGTATGTTCATTTCTCTAAAATAAATTCGATCAAAAATAAACGGAATATTGTGAAAAGTAAGCGTTTATTGAGACAAACTAAACCTAATTCTTCCACCAAAGGCAGTTCTAGCATTTAAGAAGCTTGTAGTCACTCTTGGTTCGTTTATATTCTTTTCAAAATAGAAGGCAACTTGGAGCGCATCGCTCACATTGTATTCTAATGTTGGGCTAAGTTGGAAGATTTTGATTCCCTCTGTAACGATACTGGATTCGCCAATTCTTCGCTGAACGGTTTTGCTATCACGTATGCTAAATGTCATGTTAAAGCGCAATTCGTTAGGAAGGGTTTCTTTTCTTCCTCTAATCCTGAAAGGGATTTTTACTCCTGCTTTTGTATAACCTAGCGTTACGCTGATATCGCTTGCCGATCGTTCTGTAACTTGAATATTAGACAAGTTGAGTGCAATGTTTCTTTCTTTGGAGTAATTGACGTCCAGATTCCAGCTATTGGTAGTTTTGAGGTTTATTCCTACCAGAGGCGAGAATTTCTCTGTAAGCACCACCTGTTGTGAAGTAAAGATGGGCACCAAATTACCGTCTTCATTGAACTGATTGGCCAAACCATAATCGTTTAATTGATTTTCCAAAGTGAGGTTGGATGTGTATAGGGCTGAGTTGATGTAATTGCTTACGCTGTACTGGCTACTGTAAGAATGTGTAAGGCTTACTGTACTGAACAGCTCTTTTATGGCATCAATTTTTGTTAGACCACGGTAGTTCATCGCCCAGCCTGGAATGGGAAGTCGAGGGAAAGCTGAAGTTTTGATTTCATCTGGGCTTTGCCCAGAATAGGCTGCTAAAAATGCTGGGATCACTACATCTTGCGAATTGACATCATAATTCCCTGAATCATTAGATTGGTCTAATCTCGATTTTAAAATATTTCTGTAAGTTTCAAAATTAGCAAATAGAGGTGAGTCATCATTGTTATCATCTTTTTCAAAAGCTGTTTTGAACATATTGTAAGAAACAATATAAGTACCCGTTCGATTTGGGTTGATGCTTAAGAATTCACCTGCCACATCGTCTCGTCTAAATATTTCCTGATAGTTTTCAGAGTGTGTTTTTCTTCCTGTAAGTGTTACCCTAAAATCGCCAAAAGGTTCTAATACCGTGGAGTAGTTGAAACTCATGTTTTTATCTTGGGTGAATGGGGCGGTCAGGAATGTACTCTGAGCATATAGCCCATCTCTGGCGAGTTGCGTTCGTATGGCAGCGTCTTGGCTACCTACAATAAAGCCGAGACTTGGACTTGTCATCTCTTTATCTAGCCCAAAAAGGAAAACGTCCGGCATATAACCCGGTAAAACGGTTCCTTGGGCTACCGAGTAATCAAAAGTGGCACTTCTCACCATCATAACCGCCCTGAGTAATGCCTTAAGTGCAGGCATCTGATCAATGGTCTTTTTTTGTTTGATAGAATCGTTTGTTGCTAATCCAGTAGGGCGGACCCTGCTTCGTGTTGGGGAGTTTATTTTCTTTAGCAGCCCAATGTTGTTATAGATCTTCTGGAAATCAATTTTGCCATTTAATTTGACTACGCGTGTGTTACCTGCGTAATTCCCTAAAGTATCGGCTTGACCAATGGCGCCAGCTTTCCAATTGTAGGTAGAAGCATAACCTACAGTAGAGTTTAGCCAGTTTGTAACGGGTATTTTTTCAAATGGTAGGGTATAGCTTGAATTGATTGTGTGTGTGTAATTCTTTATTCTTCCGAAGTTTTTGAAATTGGTCCATACAGAGTCCTTTTTTACTTCTGTATTAATATCCCCCTCTGGTTCATCAATAATGGCATTTACATTGGCAAAGTAATCTAGTGTCAAAGCTTTAGTTAGGTTCCAGTTTACAGCATAGCTTCTATCAAAAGTGAAAGATTTTTCAAAATAGGGGTCTATTCCGTCAGTGTTGAGGTCTGAGTTTCTTAACTGAGTTTTAAGAAAGCTTCGATTTACATTTCCATTGATAGTAATAGAGTTTGGTACCACATTGAAATTGACATCTTTAATAACTTGAAGCCATTTTGAACTCAAGAATCCAATGTTCTTGAATGGTTCTATAAACCATTCTTTAGGTTGATAACTGTAAGTAACAGCCCCTCTATAATTCTTGTAATCATAAGAAGCAGTATTAATGTTACTTCTCGTTATTTCATTATAAGCATAGGTGAAACTTAAATTCTCTATATCATAGATACGTTTTGGTGCATCTGCGCTTACCCTTCTTTTTCGAACATTAGAGAAGTTAAAACTCCTTCGTTTTGATTGATCAACCACCTTGTCATAGTAGGAGTCACGTTCTTCCTTGGACTCAAAAGAGTTAAGCACATCTTCAAGTGGTAAATCTGGGTCAAGAGGGTCGTATTGTGGAATGGCTCGTGAATTTTCTAAACTAAAATAGGCAGGGAGCTCAATGCCCCAGTTTTCTGGAAAGAACTTGCCTAGTTTAAGACTAGTGGAGATATCATACTGCGTAGTGTTTTCTCTACTTCTTTCAGAAATTTTGTCTGCTATTCCGCCAAAGCCAATAGATGAATGTCTTACTGATGCTGAAACGTTTCCGAAATCGGCCAACTGGGCATCGAACCTTGCATTGGCAGCTATACCTGATTTTGAGTCAAAATCTGTTACACGAAGCTCGTTGGCCCAAATGCAAAAACTCTTTGGTTCCAAATCTGGTGAACTCGGGTTTCTGACCCCAATCATTAGGGTTTGAACAGAACTTAAATCTGGTCGGCCAACTACTGTAATGTTGTAGCGACCTACTGTTTCGGTATAAGGTAAGCTTAGGTTGGCATTCCTGGCGTTTCGCTTTGACTTCACTTCATAAAGGCTACTAAAGGCCAAGTCGATTTCATTTTCTTCTGGCCAAATATCCAGAGGGGAGAACATCCCTGAAGGCGTCATGGTTAAAGGCACTTCGATCTCATAATAGTTTTCAGTAAAGTCGGTACCCAATCTTAGGAAGGCCGTTACCTCTCCTGGAGCAAGGTTATCTTGGCTGTCTCCATGTAAGAACATTTTGATTCTTCCATAGTTAACCATGTCTTGGCTGACGTTTTTGAATACCGCACGTGCATCTTTATCCCTCAGGTCTTCTACACAAAGCTGTAACGACTGCTCATTACGTCTTCTTTCGACAGCAGAGGTATTGTCTCTATCGCGTTGAATACCAGGAGGCAACACATAAGGAGGTCTGCCTTGACTGCCTTGGCTGTTTTCTTCAATTCCAACTACAGAAACCGTGAAGTTAGGGTCTGATGGTTCTGGAATTTCATTCAAATCTTTTTCGAATAGGCTTTCTTGGAATGTTCTCCACTGGCTTCCTACCAATCTGAAATTCACGAATCTAAGGACCACAGGTTCTTCAAAATCTGTAAAATAGGTACGCATATAACGAATGGACTTAAATCCATTGATGTTTCCTTGGACATAGTCTGGTTTTCTTACAGGAATCCTGAAAAGATACCAATTGACAACATCTCCATTGTCTCCAACAGCATTTGAAACCTTATCTACAATATTATTTTTTCCTACTTCGAGTTGTCCAGGTTTTAAGTTTAGCTCATAACCATAATATTCTTCTAGGTCGTTTAGAGTATTGTCTCGGTTCAAATCCTCATTGTCGGGTAAGTTGGTGGATGATGGGGTGTAAAGTTGATTTCCGTTATTTACTGGGCTGTTCCCTTCCAGTCCATTAAAGTTTTTATATCGCTCCAGCACTTTGGCGTCTTTTACGTCTAAATCGTCTCCCAAATAATACTGGAAATTATCGGCTGAGGGATCTGCTTCAATTTGCTGTTTGGCAGTACTATTGACATTAAGTGAACTCAAATAATTGGCAAAAAAGGTAAGCTCATCAGAAGACTTTAATCCGTCTAACCCTACATCTTGATTTGCCCTTGCTTCCCCCGAATTGTCAAAAGCTGGATTCAAGTAAGGCTGGCGTGTAACTCGGCCCCACTCATTTTCTACTACATTTTCAATACTTGGATCTCCATTGGCGGGAAGACCTTGCTCGAAAGCATGTCGTTCATCTTTCATTAGATCCTCCGAAATACTACCGAGGTTTAAGATGAACTTACCCCCTGTTGTATTTGCTTTCGGAGTATTGATTCCATCATCAATAAACCCTCTTGGGTTACCTGGCGTGCCGTTGGTTGAATTGATAAATGGATCCATCATCCAAAATTCGATGTATTCAATATTGGTTTTATCAAAATCAACTTCATTCGAAATGGCTCGTGTAATGGCCCCAAAGTTTGATTTTGGATTAGGTAGAAAGCCTTCTGAGGTCAGGTAGGGGTTGTAATTATATATACCTCTTTCCGATGGGTAATAGGCCAAGTCGAAAGAAGGCTCATTCACAATGATTTGTTGTGCATCTCTTTTAATTACTTCATTCTGACCAACAGAACGCACATAATGGTTTTCTAAATCTATGGAAGTAATATTCTCCGGTCTCGACCTCCCTGTGTTTCTGTAGATTACATTATCAATGGTATACCAAGCCACTTTCGCCCTTTTATAGTTGGCGCCAAGTCGATTGGCCGTTTCATTGCTTTTGTCGAACCTGTTGTCATCTGTTTTGGGAGTGGCTCCGAATTTCCAACTGGTAGGGTTATTCAAACTGAATGGCGTAACAGTAGACTCAAAATCGTCAATATAAGAAGTGCCAACCCCCTCCACTTTATTGGAAGTGCCTGGGATAAGCTGCGCCATTTCGCCACTGAAAGTAATGGTAGAAGGGGCTTTGGTATCAATGAAGGGTAACGCATCCACCATTCGGGTAAGCAAACGAGATTCATCACTATAATTTACATCGAGCCCCCAAACGGTATTGTTTACGGGTTCATTGCCAATACCTACTCTGGTCATTTGCGGACGCTCATTCAAATTGAGGAAGGTAAAACCAAAATTAGTTTTTGGGTTGAGAACATAGTCCAGCCGTGTTCCAACCAATGTGCGCGACTGAAAATTAAATAGGTCGGCTTTTTCATAATTCACCCTGATTTTCTTTCCTGAATTTAGAATGGAAGGGTTGATAATATTCACTTTCCCTAATGAGTAATCTACGGTAAAGTCTGAGCCTTCTTGGAGTGGCGTATTTCCAGCGGATACTTGTACACTACCCGGTGCTATTTGAAAAGCATTGAGGTTAATTTCGTTTGAGGAACCTGATTGTAGACTTCCTTTGATATAAAATTTATTGAGTCGAGATACCAATTCGGCATCTGCTTTGGTGGTGCGGTAAAGAGTATCATAGACATATTTATCTACTAAGAATTGTTCTCCTGTAGCAAATTTACTCTCTAAGGTTCGCCCAAAAGGTTCGAGCACAGGGAATAACATATATCCACGTTCGGTATTGATTGTAATGTCTTCTACAAAGTCAAAATTGGCATCTGGCTGAGGGTCTCCGCTTTGGTTGAGTTTGTCCAAACCAAAGGTTCTGATGAGTGGGACATCTTTGGTGTTTTCACCTTCGTGAAGACTTGGGTTGTCAATTCCTGTTTTGTCGTCCCGATAAATTACCCTGAGCTGAAAGGCTTCTTTACTAATATTTGAAGCGTTGAGGTTATAGATATTTTTCATCATCAGATCCCATGTGGGTACTCTAGTGTTGATTTTACTTGGGCGAAGTAGTTTCAAGAAGATGGCCTCACTTTCTGCTCTGTTTTGATAGTCCTCTGTCAGCTCTCCAACTTTATATCTTCTTCCTTGGTAATTATATTCGTAGGAAACGGCCAATACTTCATCGCTTTGTAATTGTCTACTCAATGAAATAAACCCGAGCTGACTGTTAAAATAGTATTCGGATGGATCAAGTTTTCTAGCGCCTGTCACTCTTTCAAAGTCGAGGGCTTTTTCCAAGCCTTTTTCATTTTCCAATACGGAACTCAGTTGGTCGGCTTGACGCAAACGTGGGTCGTTAATTAGGTTTTGATATAAGCTGTTGGCATCGTTGGTCGTAGGTGAATTTGGTGTGCCATTTCCCACAAAAGCGTTGTTTTCTCTATATATCTTATCGCCTTCACCCAAATCCATGAAAGCCGCAAAATTTCTAAGTGTTTGTGTGTTGTTGGTTCTGTTGAGTACATAAACTTCGACCCTTGTTACTTGCAGACCAGAGATTACTGAAGGGATGCTTCGCAACCAGTTTTCATAATTATCTCTAAAAAACTGACCTAAGAAGAAGTGTCTGTTTTCATCATAATCTGAAGCCCTGATTTCAAATTCATTTCTTTGAATTCCTCCTTCAATTTCGATAGACTGAGATTGGCCACGTTGCGTGGCTGCCAAAGTGGTGACATATAACCGTCCAAATTGTAATTGGGTTTTAAAGCCAAAAAGGTTTTGAGCACCACTGATCAGGCTATTGGCTACTGGTAAACTCACATCACCGAGTTCAATGGTCTTGATAATATCAGATTCTAGCCCAGCGAACTCTACTTTTAGCTGATTCTCAAAATCGAAGGAATTACTGTTATCAAAGTTGGCTCCGATTTTGAGTTTGGAACCGATTGTTCCTTGCAAGCTCATTTCAATATTCTGGTCAAACTCGAACCCACCCGTTCGCTGTTGTCTGATGGGGATTGCTGGGTTGTCTACTCTTTGGAACTGCCCTCCAAAATCTAACTGCACAAAGCCACTGGTTTGAATGTTGATTTCGTCCCCGCCAAACAGTCGATCAAAAAATGGGCTTAAGGCAATAGGAGGGATAAGTTGTCCACGGTTGCTCACTGCGCTTTCTCCATCCTGTGCCTTTGCTTTTTCGGCCAAAAATTCTCTGGTTCCCTGTTCTTCTCTTTCTTGTAATGCAACATTAAATGGAATGAACATAGGAGGACCTAAGAACTGACTACCAAACTTTTCACTATACACTAAGGATTTACTTGTATCTAACTGGTATTCTCGATTGTAAAAATTGAGGTTATTAAAAAGTAGTGGTGATTTTAATCTCCTATTAGTGAGTGGATCACCAACACGGAACCTTAATCCAAAGTTAGGGTATGATACTTTTTGGTATTGAGTCGTGTCTGAACTGATTCTAGTCGTATCCTGAGTTTGCTGTTCATGGGCATAGGTTTCAGTGGCACCACCTAAAAAGGTGAGCCCAATCAAAATCAGGAGTAATATTTTGACGGTTTGATTGATCAAGTCTTCCTAAAAATCAGGCAGCTTTCAGTGCCAGTTTGATCAATTCTTCAAGGGAAATTTGACCTTCAGAATTTTTCAAAATTTTGTCAATACTTTTTTGTGCAGCCACCTTATTGATGCCTAGAGTTACTAACGCAGCTAAAGCTTCGTTTCTTATAGTATTAATTGAGGAAGAGGTAATATTTCCACCCCCTATATCATTTGACTCTTTTCCTACTTTGTCTTTTAGCTCTAAAATTACCCTTTGAGCCGTTTTGGCACCTACACCCTTTACACTTTGAATTGTGGCCACATTTTCAGTGGCAATGGCATTCACGATTTCTGAGGGGCTTAATGATGATAAAAACATGAGGCCTATGGATGGGCCAATGCCTGAAATGGAAATTAATTGAGTAAACAGTTTTTTTTCAGGTTCATCGGCAAAGCCGTAAAGCACTTGAATATCTTCCTTAACATGGAAATAAGTAAAGAGTTTGCACTGTTCTTCGTCCTTAATGTGGGAGTAGGTATTTAGCGATATTTTAATTTCATAACCAACTCCTTGAATATCAATGATTACAAAAGTTGGGTCCTTATAGGCAAGCTTACCTTTTATATATGCAAACATAGATTCTGATTGTGACTTGAGTATAAAAAAAGGCAAGTTGAACCTGCCTTCGCTTAAATTTAAGAATATTCAAGTAAAATCAATGTCGGCAATCCTAAAATAGCCGATTTAGGATGGATTATCTACTGCTCTGAATGTGGTCAGTATTGATTCCATTTGTCGGATTAGCTCACGGTGTGCTTCGTTCGGATGAATAATAAAGCCCTCGATGTAGTATAGTCTGTTCGTTTTCTCGTCCACAAAAGTATAACTGATAAAAGTGCCTCCAACAGAATAATTATTTGTTTTCCATGCACCACGCATCTCCACGGTGTATTTTCCATCGAAAGTAATATCTCTGAAAACAGGTCGCATAAATTCCGTTTCGGTAATCATGAAGGATTCTTTGTTGTCAGGATCACCATAGATGTACTTTTTTCCTACTTCGTTTCGGAGTTTTATAACATTTTCATGGGTGAATTCATCCTGAGATTTGTAGTCTTTAAAATAGACGAAAATATTTTTACTTGGCCCTCTGGAAGGTAAATAACGTGACCACATAAAGTCATCAGCAGTGGTGGCCAATTCAAAACCCACAGGGATTTTAATGTAATAATTAAATTTGTTTCTGATTTGATCAGAAATGGCTCTTGAATCAATAGAGGATCGAATGTCAGTGGCCAACCTTTCTCTTTCAGCCATATTGAAGTAGTTTCTGATAATCCCTCCATTTTCTTTCAAATGATTGATTAAATCCTGATCAGTTTTACCAAATAGGTTAAGTATCTTTTGCCCTTTGGCGTACTGATTTTCAGAAGTATTCATGAACAAATCTGACTCATTTGCTATTCGGTCTTTAAAGCTATCCGGAAGAATGCCTTTGAGATATTTGTCCGCAGGAGTAGTGCCATCGAGGGTGGTTATGTACACCACATTTCTTGAAAGTTGAAAAATTCTATTGTACTGAAAGGGCTCGATAACTCGTGTGGTGAATGACGGTTCTGTTCTGTTTAAACCAGGTACAGAAGCGTGAAAAACTTCTTTCAAGGCTTCTCCGAGTGGGCCTTCCCACTTCTCTTTGTTCATCACAATCACTAATTCCCCAGATTGCCCTGTAGCATCAGGTAAAAGGTTGGGGTTCATTTTTTTTGATTCCTCACCTTCTTGATCCGATTTGCTTCCGCAACTTGATATGGATAGGAGAATCAGTGCTAGAAATAAGAGCTTTTTCATAAACTATTAGTTTAGTTGGTTGTGTCAAGAAAGGTAATATGAAATGGATTTGCAAACAATATCTACTAAATATTTAGTTGGCAACTAACTTAACCTATTTTCAGCTTCATTCCTGGTTTTAGGCTGCTAGTGTTCAGGTCATTTAACTCTTTAATTCGCTCAATTGTTAAGCCTTCATACATTCTTGATATATCCCACAATGTATCTCCAGGCTCAACCGTATACTCCTTCGAATTAGGAATAGGCTGATTCAAGACTCTTTTTGTAGAGACTACTGTGTTGTTTGAAAGAAAATCTGGACCTGTGTAGATGTCCAGTTTTTGGCCCACCTTGATCATTGACCCTTTTATGTTGTTCCATGCCCTTAGGTCTTCAATTCGCACTTGGTGTTTTCTAGCAATAGTGCCCAATACATCACCACTTGATACTCTGTAGCTCACTTTTTCTTTACCGAAAGTACTACCTGGCATATTGGAAGCCATTTTTTCAAATTCCTTTCGTCCTTCCTCGGCCTTTACTAAAATGTTTTCACGATTAGTTTCAAATAATGCCATTCCATCTCTTGGGATTTTTAGTTTAAAACCTTTAGCATTGGCAGGAAGGGCTCCTTTCTTGATGGCTGGGTTTAGTTTTTCTATGGTGTTCAAATCCATTCCGCTTTCTTCTGCGAAGGCCTTCAAGTACACGAATTGGGTTACTTCAACTTCTTCAAAGTCGATAGGGTATAGAATGTTATCAACAAATAAATTATGTTCGTCCGCATATTCCATCGCATATAAAATGGCTGCGAACTGTGGTACATACGATCTTGTTTCTCTTGGTAAATATTTATAAACTTCCCAGAAATCATCCTTGTTAGATCGCCTCATGGCCCTTTGCACATTGCCGATACCACTGTTGTAGGCAGCTAGTGTCATTTTCCAATCTCCTAAAATGCCATATAACCATTTGATGTATTGACAGGCAGCCTCAGTAGATTTTTCTGGATCCATTCGCTCATCAATGTACCAGTCAATCTGTAATCCTTGCTGTTTTGCCGTAGGGGACATAAACTGCCATAAGCCAACGGCTTTGGGGCCCGAAGTAGCTATAGGGTTTAGCCCAGATTCAATAATTGGTAAGTATTTAAGCTCTTCAGGGAGGTCGTATTTCTTAAGGTACTTTTCGAAAATAGGGAAGTAGATTTCTCTACGTCTAAGCATTTCACGTGTGTACTCTCTGTTTCTCACCGTAAAGTAATTAATAAACGCCTTGACCTGATCATTGAAAGAGATGTCGATTTCAAGGTCTAGATTGTTATAACGGCTTTGTAGTTCTTCATAAGAAAAGTCAGGAGCATAGTCGTAACTAGGCTTGAATTCTTCTGGTATGGTATCGTTGGTTGCATAGCCCTTTTGCGCAAAGGAAAATGAGATAATTAGCAGTAATAATACCCAGTGTAATCGCTTCATTGTATAGCGTCTGTTCAAATGTTTTGAATCAAGTTTCTCGAAAATGCAAAAAGTTTGGCTTCTTGAAAAGCCGCGGATATAATTTGTAGACCAATAGGCATTCCTTCTTCATCTTTTCCAACAGGAATGGATATAGCGGGAAGCCCAGAGATGGAGGCTTGCACAGTAAATAAATCGGCCATATAGACTTCAATCGGGCTTTTAGTATGTTCTCCCAATTTGAACGCAGTAGTTGGTGTCGTTGGTATGATAATAAAATCATATTCCGAAAGAATTTTTTCCGTAGCCTCTTTTATTAACTTTCGAGCCTTCTGTGCTTTCGTAAAATATGCATCGTAATAATCGGCACTTAATACAAAAGTCCCCAACATAATTCTTCTTCTGGCCTCCTCTCCAAAACCTTCTGTTCTAGAGTTTTTATATAGTGATTCTAGGTCAGAAATATCCAAACTTCTATGGCCATAACGAATGCCATCGTAACGGCTTAAGTTTGAACTTACTTCGGCTGTAGTCAGAATATAATAAGTAGGCAAAATATAATCGAGCAAAGGAAAGCTCACGGCTTCAACCGTATGTCCTGCTTCTTTTAAGTTAGTAATCTGACTTTCAAAAGCAGCTTTAATCTCTGATTGAAGTGCTTCCGTTTCAAGTGCTTCTTGTAAATAGGCTACTTTGAAGCTGCTTTTATTTTCTAAGCCTTGATAATAATTGGGTACTTCTCTGGAAGAAGAAGTCGAGTCGTTTTCGTCTTTTCCAGCGATCACCTCCAATACTCTAGCACTGTCTTCAATACTCTTCGAGAAGATGCCGATGCTATCGAAAGAGGAGGCATAGGCCAACAGTCCCCAACGTGAAATTCTTGAATAAGTGGGTTTGAGCCCCACTACGCCACAAAATGCTGCAGGTTGCCTTACAGATCCTCCAGTGTCAGTGCCAAGAGAAATATGGCACATGTCGGCTTGAACAGCAACTGCAGAGCCTCCAGAAGAGCCTCCAGCTACTTTGCTTTGATCAAGCGCGTTTTTAGCAGGTCCATAAAACGAATTCTCATTGGATGATCCCATCCCAAATTCATCACAGTTTTGGCGTCCTATTAAAATGGCGTCTTCCTGAAGGAGTTTTTCAACGGCTGTCGCTGAAAATTGAGATTCAAAATTTTGGAGAATTTTACTTGCACCACTGATTTTGTGGTCTTGGTAGCAGATTAAATCTTTAATGCCAAAAATTAAGCCGGCAAGTTTGCCGGCTTTGTTTTCTTTGATCTTAAGATCAATAATATCTGCCTTTTGCAAAGCTTCCTTACTGTAAACTTCTACAAAAGCATTTAGATCCGAATGAACCTTAATGTTATTTAAATAGTGTTCAACAAGCGCTTTGCAAGAAGTTATTCCAAGTCTAATATCTTTTTGAATCTCATCAAGAGTATGATAAGATTTCAATTATTAATTAGCTTGTTTATCAATTTCTTTACCTGCATCGTCTACCTCTTTCTTAATTTCTTTGGTAGCATCTTTGAATTCTCTGATGCCTTTTCCCATTCCTCTTGCGAGATCTGGAATTTTCTTAGCACCGAAAAGAAGTAAGATAACAAATACGATGAAAATCATTTCTGGAGTTCCTGGCATACCTAGTGCGAAAATTGTTTGCATGATTACCTACTTTAAAATTTAGACTTCAAAGATAGCTAAAAACTATCTAGGAAGTAAAGGGATTCGTGTTTGTTGTGTAAACGGAATTTAATTGCTAGGGTTAAAATCTGTTGACTTTATTTTTTAACAAGCGATCAATTCCCATTTAAATGAACATTAAGGACGCTTTATTTTGTTCGTTTTTGAAGCCATATTTCTGGATTCAGGGTTGCTTTTTCGAAATGAACCCTGAACTTGACCTGAGAGATATTGTCTTTATCGGTAAGCACTTGCCCTAGGTTTTGCCCTGCCTGAACTTGATCTCCCTTTTTAATAACGACCGTTTTTAATTTTGAGTATACCGTAAAATACTCTCCATGTTGAATCAATACACTGTTTCCTAATCCTGGGACAGACAACACGCTACTTACCTTCCCTGGGAATACAGCCTTTACCATAGCGTTTTCAGAGGTTTGAATATCCACCCCAAAGTTATTAATGGTAATTGTTTTGATAGTCGGGTGGCGGTGTTCACCAAATTTGGAAGAAACAAACCCCTGATCTACAGGCCAAGGCAGTTTACCTTTTTCTTTGGCAAAGGACTCTGTAAGCTTTGTCATATCAACTGAACCTAGCAAAGCTGCCTTTCTTTCTTCTTCAATAATTGCTTCAATACGCTCCGATAATTGCTTTTCAGCCTTTTTTTGCTCTTCTAGTTCTTTCTTAATCCTTTGCTCGTCTTGGGTTAGCTTGGTGATTAAATCTTTTTGATCTCCCCTGAGCTCTTCAAGTTTATTGCTTTCTGTAAGCTCATCATTAAGTAGCGACTGCTTGCTTTTTCTCTGGCTTTCAATTTCCGCAATTTGCAAACCGATACTGCTTTGAACAATTTGGATTTGATCTGCTTGTTTTTTTCGTGCTTCAGAATACTGTTTGATGTACTTCATTCTCATGAACAGCTGATTGAAGGTGGAAGAGGCAAAAAGGAAAGTCATCTCGTTAAAGCCTTTGCTGGTTTTTTGAGTGGTGTAGATCATTTCTGCATACTCTTTTTTAAGCTGCGAAAGGTCATTTTCCATCGCTTGGATAATGGCAAGATTTTCAGAAATTTCACTGTCCAGCAAACTCACTTCGCCTTTGATGGCGCCAATTAAAGAAGAACGGGTTTGAATCTGCTCATTAAGTGCTCTTAAGCGCCCTATACTGCTATTTTTCTTGGTGGAAGTTTGAGAAAGGATACGTTCAGTTTCCTGTATTTTCTTTAGAATTTCACTCTTCTGAGTTTCTAATGTCTTTCTCTGGTCTTGAGCTGCGCTGTCAAAACCTGTAAATAGGAAAAATATAGAAAGGGTTAAAAATACCCTATTTACGCTCATAGCTCTCTGGTATACTAAAAGGAAATGTAAGTGGATCTTCTTCAATTCTGGCCCTGTTGTGCTCAATATCTATCGTAATTTCGCCTTTTTTATTGTCTTTGAAGTATTGTAATACCATATCTGCTTTAAAAGCGAACACAAACTGTTCAAGCATATTGAAATCAGTATACTTTAACTCAAGCGTGTTTTTACTCTTTACTGTGCTTGCAGTAAGCTTTTCTAGCTTTTTGGTTTTGTTACCAATTTGGTTCATTAAAGTAAGGTCTCCAATTCTTTGAACAATCGTGAACTGATTAGCTTGGGCAACAATATCGTCTTCTTCGCTTTGGGCAATTGGCATGTCTCCAATGAGCACAGATTGAAAAAGGTCGAAATTCAATTCAAAATTAAATTTTTCACTTAGTCCTTGAAAGCTGTAGGCATAATAGGTTTTGTTCACCCTGTCGATCATAATGAGCGAATCTTGGGTGATTATTCCTCTGGCACCTTCAATCCCCAAACCTGGTGTTAGTCTGAACCAGATCAAACTATCTTTTCTTACACGAATATCGGCAGTGGCTTTGGTCTTCGATTCTCCATCCTTAAACTTAAACTTAGTTTTGGTTGAGAAGTATTCAAAAGGAATTTCAGCTACTTGAAATTCTTCTTTAACTCTTGTGTTTGTACCTAGGAAAGTGCTTTTACACGACTCTAAAAAGAAAGCCGAAAAAACAATGAGGAGGAGCAATGCGGCTCTGTTAATAGTACTTTTTGTCTGCAATTTTTTTGTCGATTTTATCGGAAGTATTCCCTGTGTTTTTCGCTTTTTTCCATTGCTCAACAGCCGCATCAATTTGGTTTAACATAAAAAGATTATCGCCATAAACTTCTAAAAGCCCTCCAGTAATATTGGCTGGGTTTTGCTTTATAAAATTCTCAATCAACTGTTTTGCTTCTGCAAATCTACCCAATTGAAACAAAACCTTAGCTTTCACATGAAATAAATCACCATCCAATGGATATTCCTTGATTAAGTCATCTGCAAGTACAAGTACATCTTCAATGACTTTCTGCTCTTTACTTTCATTTAAGTAGCGTAACATAAGATTAATAGCCTCTCTATCCGCTTTACCTGAAGCAACGGGGATTTGAAATGTTGTTCGGTTCTCTTTGATATTTTCTTCTTCCAGTGCAAATTCTAGTTTCTTTGATCTGATCTTGTTCGTCAAGGACTCATCATTTCTGGCCAATTTTAAGGCTTGATCGAAAGCCATGTTCGCTTCTTCTTTATCTCCTTTGCTACTGTAAAGCTGGGCGCTTCCGTAGTAATAATAGAATAGGCCTTGGTTAGGGAAATAGCTCAAAGCATCTTCGCTATTGATAAGTAAGACGTCCCAAGAGTTTTGATTATAAGCCTTAGTCAGCAGTTGGTTCCAAACTTCGTAGTCAGATGGATTAAGGTCCTTTAGCTGATTTAATGCAGTGAACGCTTGCGTTTCATAGGCCGCCTTATCTTGCGAATTCGCCTTTTCAGCCAAAGCGCTATAGACTTTTTCTCCCGTTTTAATCACTTCAACATCGTTGGGATATATAGAGTACAGCGTTTTTTGTTGCTGATCTAAAAAGGAGAGCGAAATTTTGTCCGATCCTGTTGCCGATAAGTTGGACATTAATAGAAGTTTCGAGCTAAGGTCTGCTTCTTTATCCATCATGATTTCTGAAATCATTGGCTTAGCCGCCTCAAAATCACCTTCTTCTAACTTTAGGTTAATTAAGAGGAAATTAGAAGATGTCGATATTTTTGTTGAATTGAGAATGTCTGCCGCTTCTGTTTTATTACCCGTTGAAGCCAGTAAATCAGCGTACTCTAATTTATAACTTTCATTTCCAGGGAAGTCTTCCGTTAGTTTTTTCAGCATGTTCAATGCTTCTTTTTTCTTTCCCGCCTGAAGGAGTAACTCCTTTTTTTGAGTGGTGAATTTATTGGGGGTATTGTATTTTTCTTCTGTTAACTCAAGCATTTTGATAGCTCCATCGTAATTGCCTAAACCCACATATACATCAGCGAGATCCAATAAATACTCGCGATAATCCGTAGCGTTTTTAAGCATCAGTTCATACTCTGAAGCGGCTGCTTGCAGGTTGCTCTGCGACTTATGGAGTTGTGCTGCAAGGATGTAATAGAATTTATTGTCGGGCTTAATCTCTTGCGCCTTCTTAATTGATTTCAAACCGTTGTCATACTTTCTTTGGATTAAAAAGATTTCACCCAATTTAAAGTAAGCCGCATGGTTGTCTTTATCGATTTCTAAGGATTGCTCTAGAAAAGCGATGGCCCTTTCATAGTCTTCTAACAGGTAGAATTTCTGGGCATCGATCATTAAGTATTCAGCATTGGCCCTTTCGTATTTAGAAACCTCTTTGCTCTCTTTTCCCTTCTTTTCTTGCGCAATAGCTTCAGTGCTACTACAAAACAGTAACAGGGTGAAAATGAAGGGGTAAAAACGGAGGTATTTGTTCACAATATTCTTCAATTCTTCAAGAAACGCATTTTAAGTGGGCTATGTTTAAGCTTTCTGATGAATGTAAGAACAGTTATTTTATTGGCGTTTTTCAACTGTTTTGTACTTAAAACCACGTCCTTCCAAAAGATAAATAGCAACAAAAAAGGCAAGTGTAACAAATATGTCTATTCCATATTGACCCCATGCGTTGGAAATTGAAATTAGGTTTGATCCATAAATTACCCCAACAGCAATGATCAAATACAGAAATAACTTTTTGAAATCGTAAGGTATAGGGAAGACTTTTCGGCCTTTATAATAGCACATGGCGCACATTACTGCGTAACAAACCAATGCTGAAATGGCAGATCCAAAATACCCAATGGAAGGGATTCGCACCAGCCACAAATGTCCAACAAGCGTGATTAACGCGCCTATGGCTGTGAAATAGGTACCATAAATGGTTTTGTCTTTGATTTTAAACCACACACTGAGGTTTACATACACGCCAAAAAACAGCTTCCCAATCAATAACACTGGCAATACATAGAGTGCGGCTTTGTATCCCGGTCGGCCTAAAAAGACATCCGCTATTAATTCAATGTTTACGGCAATGGCCACCATAATGGCAATATTGAATACCACAAAATAGTGCATCACTTTGGCGAATAGCGTTGGTGCTTCCTTGTTTTCAGCATGAGAGAAGAAGAAAGGCTCACCAGCATAGCGGAAGGCCTGTATTCCAAGCATCATCAATACACTCAGCTTAAATGCACTACCGTATACTCCTAGCTCCTTCTCTGGATTATCAAAAAGGAAGCTAAAAAGGATGGTGTACCCTTGATCATTGAACATGGCCGCCAATCCCATTAAGAAAATAGGGAATGAGTAAGCCAAAATAGGTTTGAATGCCGACCATTTAAATCGGATTCTGATTTGCCCCAATTCTTTAAACAGCATTGGGATGTACAAGCTATTAGCAATAAGGTTGGCAAGGAAAATATAGCCAACACCCATTTCTGGATTATATATTTTTTGAACCCAAGGTTGTAAGACGGTTAAATATTCTCCATCGGCAATTGCGGGAAAGGCCAATAAGAACAGTAAGTTCAAACCGATGGTGACGGCAATTACAGTAAGTCGAATTACCGCAAATTTTATAGGTCGATCATCCAATCGCAGTTTTGCAAAAGGAATTGAAACGATGGCATCTATAAATACGATGACGGCTAAATACTGTAAATATTCTGGATGATCCGAGGCGGCTGTGAAATTTGCTAGCGATGCAGCATCGAAATAGATGAAGCCAGAGAAAATTATACTGGTGAATAGAATAGCCGTTGCCGTATAATGGTAGGCATCAATGGACTTGTTTTTCGTTGTAAACCTGAAAAACGAGGTTTCTAAACCGTAAGTGTAGATAATGTTCAGAAAAGCAGCAATACCATAAAGGTGGATGACTACACCATATTCTTGTTCTGGAAGAATTCTGGTATAGAACGGCACCAAAGCAAAATTGAGCACTCTGCCCAAAATGCTACTGATGCCGTAATAAGCCGTTTGGCTCGCCAATTTTTTGATTTGACTCATAAAGCGAAGCTAAAAGAATTTATGCTTTGAGCCATAAATGAATTTACGATTTAGGATTTTTGATTGAACGCCAAACCATTTATAATGTTATGCTTTTTCGTTAAATCCTGCATTTTGAACTAGCTTATTATTCTCCCTTAAAATCTGGCTTTCTTTTCTCCAAGAAAGCGTTTGTGCCCTCATTGAAATCTTCGGTTTTCACACAATTAGCAAAACTATTCGCCTCAGTCTGGTAGCCATCAATGTCGTTTGTATAAACTGCATTAATACATTCGATTACCATTCCAACAGCCAAAGGTGCTTTGCTTGTGATTCTGCCAAGAAGTTCTTCTGCCTTTTGAAGACCAGCAGCTTTACTTTCAACTACATGATTTACTAAACCCAAGGTTTTTGCTTCGTCAGCTTTCACCATATCGCCAGACATGGCCAGCTCAAATGCTTTTCCTTTACCAACCAATTGAGTCAGTCTTTGCGTTCCTCCAAAACCAGGAATGATGCCAAGGTTTACTTCTGGAAGACCGAATTTCGCATTTTCAGTAGCGATGCGGATGTGGCAAGCCATGGCCAATTCACATCCTCCGCCTAATGCAAAACCATTCACTAAAGCGACTACCGGCTTATGGCAGTTTTCTATACTGGCAAAAACTTCTTGTCCCTGTTCTGAGAATTTTCTTGAGTTTAATTCTGAAAGTTCGGCTATTTCGGAAATGTCCGCGCCTGCTACAAAAGCTTTTTCACCTTCTCCAGTAATGATTACTGCCTTAATATCGGCCGAATCGTAAATCTCCTGGAAGGCCTCTCCAATCTCTTCAACAGTCTTGATGTTAAGAGCGTTTAGCTTGTCGGGCCTACTAATGGTGAGGTAAACGACCCCGTCTTTATTTTCGAATTTTATATTCTGGTATGAGTCCATTGCTAAGTTGAGTAAGGTGCAAAGATAGTAGCAATGTGAGAAAACTAAAAAGGCTAAAGCAAGGTTAAGTGTTTGAATCAAAATATATGATGAGCGGAAGGCGATAAATTTGGCTTTTAATTCCTTTTAAAACCTTCCTTTGATACCTTTGCAGCCGTTCAAGAAAAAACACATTCAAGCACTTATGGAAACACAAAATAGAATTACAGTCGCTTATGGTGATGGAATTGGTCCAGAAATTATGGATGCCACCATTCGTATTATGGATGCCGCCAATGTAGGTTTGGGCTATGATGTGATTGAAATCGGTGAAAAAGTGTACAAAGCAGGACATAAATCAGGCATCAGCCCTGAGTCTTGGGAAACACTGAGAAAGAATAAAGTCTTGCTTAAAGCACCTATAACCACACCTCAGGGTGGTGGTTATAAGAGTTTGAATGTAACCATCAGGAAATCCCTTGGATTATTTGCGAACGTTAGGCCATTTAGAGCTTACCCTCCATTTGTGCCGTCACACTTCCCTCATATGGATTTAGTGATTGTTCGTGAAAACGAAGAAGATTTATATGCTGGAATCGAGCATCAGCAAACGAGTGAGGTTGTTCAGACTTTGAAATTGATCTCAGAGCCAGGTTCAGAAAAAATTATCAGATACGCTTTTGAGTATGCCAGAGCATATGGTAGAAAAAAAGTAACCTGTATGACCAAGGATAATATTATGAAGCATACTGATGGTATGTTCCACAGAATATTTAATGAAGTAAGACTTGAATACCCAGAAATTCAGTCGGATCATTGGATTATTGATATTGGATCGGCTGTAGTAGCGGCTCGTCCAGAGTCTTTGGACGTAGTGGTGACCTTGAATTTATATGGAGATATTATTTCTGACATTGCTGCGGAAGTAGCAGGTTCAGTGGGAATGGCAGGTTCGGCCAATATTGGAACAAATTATTCTATGTTCGAAGCCATTCATGGCTCGGCACCAGATATTGCGGGTCAGGACATGGCCAATCCATCTGGTTTGTTGAATGGTGCATTTATGATGCTAGTTCAGTTGGGTAAAGCCGATAAAGCCGAGTTAATCCAAAATGCTTGGTTGAAAACTTTAGAAGACGGAATCCATACAGGTGATGTTTATAGACTGAACCGAAGTGTGAAGAAAGTAGGCACTAGAGAGTTTGCCGATGCCGTAATCGAAAGATTGGGTCAAGTACCTGAGAAATTGAAAGCGGTAAAGTATAACCCAGATGTGAAAATTCAAGTGGTTGTGCCTGAAAAACCAGCCAAGAAGAAAGAATTGGTTGGGGTTGATGTATTTATCGATTGGAGAGAAGGTACGCGTGATGCCAATGAAATTGGTGATCGATTACTGAAAAACGTTTCTACTGATAAATTGAAATTAGACCAAGTATCGAACCGTGGTGTGGTGGTTTACCCGAATGGAATGGACGAAATTTTTAAGTCAGACCATTGGAGATGTAGATTTACACATCCAGAAGGAGGGACGCTAGATAATGCCGATATTATTGAAATTCTAGAGCGTGTTCAAAAAGAAGGTTTCGACTTTATTAAAACAGAACATTTATATCACTTCGATGGCGAAAGAGGTTATTCTTTAAGCCAAGGAGAATAGGAAGATTTTATCTTGATTAATTTTCACGAATGTCTTGGGCCTGCTTTTGGCTCAAGACATTTTTTTTAACCCTGTTTTATCAAAAATTCTCATCTGTATTGATGCTATACTTACCACTGTCCTTCAACGGGTACTCTTGATCGTTTTCATCCTTAAAGATTACATCAAAAGAAATCTGCCACTGGTTATCATTGGTTTTTGAAGCAGAAATAATTGCTTTTTGTAAGCTGAACTCACTAAATGAACAAAAACAGGACCTACGATAAGCCGCATTGATTACCCCATCCTCATCTCTATTAGTACTATTGTAGGTAAATGAAGTGCTGCCTTTAGGTATTTCTAAATAGAAATACTCAAACAATTCATCATCGGCAATGTCTTCATCTTCTTCGTGTACATAAGTGTATCTAAATACCATGTTTTCTCCTTCTGAAACCACTGGTATCTGAGGGTTATCAGGCTCGTATGTTATAAACTCTAGTTTACGTTCTTTTTGGAATTCTCTATATACGCGAGATGGAGTTACTTTTTCGCAAGAAGAAAGAACGGTTAGGAGTAAAATAGGAGCAATTAGTTTTTTCATACCTGTTTAGACACGGGTAACCTAGATTAGGTTGGCTGGAACAATAATCAATTAGGGTTTTAATGATTTAGGTGCTTACCTAATCTCGTGTTAAGTCACCTCGCAGAGGTCTTTTTCAGTAACACAGATAAGAAGACTTTTCAAACGGACAGCGTCCTTGTATTCATAGTTGGTCACAGGTCCTGCCTAAGGGCAGGTAAATCGGAGAACCTGCGACAGTGGGGTCAAAACTTTATTTTTTGAGGATCTTGTCGACTATCCCAAAAAGACAAAATATGCAGCGATTCGTCTTTGACCTCATAGAAAATTAAGTAGTCACGAATAATTTTAATTCGAACATTAGGGATGTCGGTTTTACGGCCAACATCAGGATTGGAGATAATTAAGTTTATTGCTTCTTTGATCAGCGTATTGAGTTTTAAACTGTAGGTTTTGCTTTTGTTACGGTTGAGCCAGTATTCAAGAACTGATTTACGTTCTGCCTGTGCTTTTGGAGACCAAATTACTTGCTTAACCATTGGTCAATTTCATCATCGGCTTTTTCAGACGAAATGCCATTTCCTTTAGAAATCATTTGTTGTGATTCAGCAACCACTTGTTTTTGAGCATCAGACGTTAGATAAATGGTGTCGTCAAAATTAACAGCTAAAAGTCTGTAAACTTCCTCAAGTACATTAGGGTCTGTAATAGATTTGATCTTTTCAATCAGTCTATTGACATGCTGTTCTTCGGATTGAATCATGAAATCAAGATATAAATAATTTCAGAAGATTCCTGATTAGATTGGGATTAAGACATTTTTTTGAGTTCTAGTTTCGTCAAAAAGATAAACTCCCAAAGAAAAACTGATGATTGTCTGTCATTCGTCTTAATAATAGCGGACAGAGTCCTTGTGTCCATAAGTAGTCACAGGTTCAGAGAACCTGCGAAAGTAGGCTGGGTAGATAAATCGGAGCACCTGCGACAGTGGTGACTAATGACTAATAAACCAATCCCTAAAACTTATCCAAAATTGGTGGTAGGTTCTCAAGGATGTCTTCAGTCATGGCATCAAGGCTGAAATCGTGTTTCCAACCCCAATCTGCTCTGGCTTGAGAATCGTCAATGGTGTTTGGCCAGCTATCGGCTATGGCCTGACGGAAGTCTGGCGCATAATCGATTTCGAATTCAGGCATTTGCTTTTGAATAGAGGCTGCCATTTCTTTTGGCGTAAAGCTAATGGCCGACAAGTTGTAGCTAGAGCGTACTTTCACTTGCTCTGCTGGTGCTTGCATTAAGTCGATGGTCGCCTTAATCGCATCCGGCATATACATCATTGGCAAGGCCGTGTCTTCTTTCAAGAAACAGGTAAATTTCTCTCCCTTTAATGCTTTGTGATAAATCTCTACAGCGTAATCTGTGGTTCCACCACCTGGTAATGATTTGTAGCCGATAAGTCCTGGGTACCTAATGCTTCGAACGTCCACACCGTATTTCTCGAAGTAGTACTCACACCATCTTTCGCCAGCGAGTTTACTAATGCCATACACGGTATTGGGGTCTTTCTCGCAGAATTGAGGCGTATTGTCCAGAGGGGTGTTCGGCCCGAAAACGGCAATAGAACTTGGCCAGTAAATTTTGTCTAGTTTTTTCTCTTTGGCCAACTCCAACACATTCAATAAGCTGGTCATGTTCAAGTTCCAAGCCCATTGAGGGTTAGATTCGCCTTTGGCAGAAAGGATGGCCGCCAAATGATAAATCTGTGTGATCGAATGTCTTTCAACAACTTCCTTTAACTGAGCCGCATTCATTACATCTAGTTTTTCGAAAGTAAAACCAGCAATGTTGGCGTGAGGCGAAGAAATGTCAGAAGCAATGATGTTTTCGTTTCCAAAAACCTCACCGAGCGCAATAGTCAGTTCCGATCCTAATTGTCCACTCGCTCCGATGATAAGTACTCTAGTCATTTGCTTCTTAATTTTAGTTGTAATCGTTGAATCAGAAATCTATTCTTCTTTTTCTGCTTTAAGAATAGAAAGTTTCTGAACGGTAGGAAGACCTTGAGGAGGTTAAATCCTCATAACTCGCTACCACTTTGTGCTGCAATATTAGTGAATGCAATAGAATAAGTAAAACCTTTGCCGACACGAATAGTCGTTCGGAACCCATATTTTTTATATTTGCATTGCAATGGAAATCAAGGGCTTTGAAACTTATTTAAAAGACAAGAAAATTGACTCGGCTGCTTTTCAAAAAGGGCAACCAGAACAATGGTCTAAATTCAAAGCTTTGTATGACCAAATGCACCCAAATAGCTTTACAGCTCAGAAATTATACCTGATCAATCCCATTAGGAGAGCATTTCCATTAAAAGAAGAAGCGCCTGAAAAGGCAGCGACAACTGTGCAAGCCGCTCGACCTAAAGTGATGATGAGACCAAAACCGAAAACAAATTAATTATGTTCGATACACTCCAACCCAAACTTCAGGCTGAACTAGCAGAGATCAAAGAAGCCGGACTTTATAAAAAAGAAAGAATTATTACGACTCCCCAAGCGGCCGACATCAAAACTGCCGATGGAAGAGAAGTAATCAACTTTTGTGCGAATAACTACTTAGGTCTATCTTCTCATCCAAGGGTGCTTGAAGCGGCCAAAAAAGCCATCGATACCCATGGTTTCGGTATGTCTTCGGTTCGTTTTATTTGTGGAACACAAGACATTCACAAGGAGCTAGAGCAAAAGATTTCAGAATTTTTGGGCATGGAAGATACCATTCTTTATGCTGCGGCTTTCGATGCGAATGGTGGTGTTTTTGAGCCATTGTTGGGTGCCGAAGACGCAATTATTTCAGATGCGCTAAACCATGCTTCAATTATTGATGGTGTGCGTTTGTGTAAAGCGATGCGCTTCCGTTACGATCATAATGACATGAACAGCCTTGAGCAGCAATTGAAAGATGCGGATGCTAAGGGAGCACAAAATAAAATCATTGTTACTGATGGTGTTTTCTCAATGGATGGCACGATTGCACAATTGGATAAAATCTGTGATCTGGCCGATAAATACAAAGCTTTGGTGATGACAGACGAATGTCATTCAACAGGCTTTATGGGCAAAACAGGTAGAGGTGTTCATGAATTCAGAAACTGCATGGACCGTGTAGATATTATCACTGGTACATTGGGTAAAGCTTTGGGTGGTGCTTCTGGTGGATTTACCTCAGCAAAAAAAGAAGTGATCGAAATTCTTCGTCAGCGTTCAAGACCTTATTTATTTTCTAACACTTTGGCGCCTTCTATTGTGGGGGCATCCATCGCGGTATTCGATATGCTTTCTGAAGCCACCACTCTTCGCGATAAATTGGAGGAAAACACCAAGTACTTCAGAAGTAAAATGACCGAAGCTGGTTTTGACATTAAGCCGGGCGAACATGCCATTGTGCCTGTAATGCTTTACGATGCCAAATTGGCCCAAAAAATGGCCGATGCACTTTTAGAAAAAGGCATTTACGTAATTGGTTTCTTCTTCCCTGTAGTGGCTAAAGGCCAGGCGAGAATTAGAGTTCAAGTTTCTGCGGGGCACGAAAGACATCACTTAGACAAAGCCATTCAAGCCTTTACCGAAGTGGGTAAAGATTTAGGAGTGATTTAACAAAACCAGTCCGTTCATCACTATTTGAATATGCGGTATAGTCTGTTGTTGATTATATTGCTATATGCAGAATATTTATGATCAAATAAAGCTAATTCGTTGTCTACAAATCTTAGCTATCATGTGCCTTTTCTCTGCTCAAGTTATTGGGCAGGGAAAAGTCTCGGACTCCTTCGTGTCTTATGACCTGAGCAAGAATGATCGAAAAATCAAACTCACTGACCTCATTGACGAAGTTGAGTTCATCAATTTAGAAGAGACTCAGGAGTCTTTACTGGGGAGCGTTGGAGGTGTTCATGTAGTTGGAGATAAGTTCGTGTTTATGGGCGATAGATTCAAAGGCGACATCTTCGTATTTAGCACCCAAGGTAAATTCATCAATCGAATCAACCGACAAGGAAGTGCTCCCGAAGAATATCCTGCAATCAAAGACATTTGGATAGAAGGCGACTTAATAGCTGTCCATACCTCTTTAAAAGACATCAAACGCTATCGGCTCAACGGTGATTTCGCGAATAGCAGTAAACTGAAATTGACTGCGGGGCATGCTTTGGGTAATTCTGGAAACTACTTCCTCGATATGAACTTCAACAGTCTTGAAGATCAGTCCAAGTATAAAGTGGTAAGACTTGATGGGAATATGGGCATTACTGGAAAGTATTTGCCATTTACGAAAGCTCCCGTTGCCACCATGTTTTCACCAAGTCCACTGTTTGAGTATAAGAAGTCAATTGGATACTATAGGGCATACTCTGATACTGTCTATTTTTATCAGAAGGATAGATTCGTTCCATTTATACATTTCGAATTTGGCAACAATTGGCATTGGGACAATTACGACCCGTTTGGTCCGGATGTAATCAAAGGCTTAAGAGATGGGGAGAAGGTTTGGTCGATTAAGCCTAAAGTAGGTTCACGGTATATTATTACCTCATCACTCTATGGAAAAAGTGGCAAGCTAAGGTTGGAACATGTGATTGACAGAAGAAATGCTGAAACCATTCTCATTGATCTTGAAAGAACTTCTAAAAAAGAATCCTTTGATTTGGAGGTTAGCCATTGGGAGTCTGATGACACTTTTTATGCATTTCTTCCTTCAATGGATGCCGTTGGTTTGGTAACTGAAGCTAGTGCAAAAAATTGGTCTTTCCGTGGAGGTACCAGTTTAGAAGAAATAGCCTCGTCCGAAAACCCAGTTTTAGTGCGCATTCGTATCAAGGACTTTTCAAAAAAATGAAAATCTCTTATGGTTTTTAGTGAAGAGGCCATTGGATTCAATCTGATGGCCTCTTTTTATGTTACTTTTTTGCCGGACAAGTATTGAGTCCTACAAGCGTATAAAGTGGGCAAAAGCTCACCAAGCTGGTCAGAAGAAATACTGCCGCCAAAACTAGCAATACGGTGCCCAATGTGCCCGTCACTATGTTGCTAAAATAAAGTATCGCAATCGCAACTACGAGTAAAATTCTTACTGCTTTATCTGCACTTCCCATGTTCTTTTTCATAATCTCAATAGTTAGATGGTTTCTAATAAAAGCACAATCCCTGTGATGATTATCAGACACAAGCCGCAAACGATCAGCAGCTTAAATGCTTTTGCTTTCATATCATGAAGTTAGTGGGTATCCCTTTACCGAATAATGATATAAGTCATGTTGAGAGCAGATTTAATCACGGTTTTTTTCAGACCATAAAATGGGAATGGCCTTGATTTGGCTGTGAGTCTATTTGAGCAAGCTGTTGTGTTTTTTCCCTTATTTCAATAGAAAACTTTAGAATACACAATATCAAATTTGATCTGCTATTTTTTTGATACGACTATTCTTTTAGTTATTCTTGTTAGTGAATGTTTGGCTCATTAATCAAGTTCAAACTTCCTTCAACATTAAAAAACTATGAAGCAGTTTAGCCTATTTTTTCTCCTACTGTTGGTCACATTTTCATGCTCAAAAAACACTTCTGAAGAAGAAATTGAAGCCGTAGTGGTTACCGATGATTTTAAGTCCTACCGTCTGGATATGGATCTCCCTGTAGAGCGTTTTTCCGATTTAATTGAATCGGTGGAATTGGTGCGGATGGAGGAAACCGATAACTCATTATTGTCTTATATCTATGCCATCGATCATACGAAAGGCGAATTGGTGTTCACCAGTGGAAGAGAAGATGATGTATTTGTTTTTGACTCTAAAGGAAATTTTGTTCGCAAGATCAATAGGAAAGGAGAAGGCCCAGAGGAGTATTTGAATATCACAGATTTGTGGTTAGAAGGAGATACATTGGCCATTTACTCGATGAACAAATCTACCGTTATGCGCTATAATCTGGAAGGCGACTTTATTCGATCGGAAAGATTGCCAGCATCTCCTGGTCATGTTCTTAGTTATAACAAGGGTTATGCGATGGATATGAATTATCGCCCTATTAACGATACTTCTCGCTATAGATATGCGACACTGGATAGGAACTTAAAACCAAACGGAATGTATTTGCCAGTGGACAATCGAATGGCAATTGGGATTTCTTTAAGCACCAACTCAGTAGCACCTTATAAGAATGGGGTGATACTTCATAGGGCGATGAGCGACACTGTTCATTATATGAGCGATAAAGGCTTTACTCCACTCTTACACTTGAACTTTGGTAACGATTGGTACTGGAAAGAGAGCCGAGATGTTACAGAGCAGTTTGTTTCAGAAATGGGAAACACTGAGAAGGTTTGGTCTGCCGATGCCAAGATTGGAGCAAATCGAATTTGGGTGCTACCATATACAGGTTCCGTTGAAGGGAGGGTATCACCAAATTTTTTTATTGACCGTGGCGCAGGAACTGTTCATAATGTGGATATGAGAAAAGCAGATAAGTCTAACAGTGTGGCAATCGCCCTCCGCTGGGACAATGAACAAATGATATTTACCATTCAATCTCCAGACGTAGCCTCTTTTCTCTCCGAGCTTAACGAAGATCAAATCAAATTCCGTCCAAGCACCACTTTAGAAGAAATCGAATCTTCCGAAAACCCAGTGTTGATGTGGGTGAAGTTTAAGTAGAGAGTAGATAGTATTGAGTAACTAGATTTTAGAAATGAAGAATAAATTATTCAGTTTTTTGATCCTTGTGCTTGTTTTAGGCTGCGCTGAAAAGGGAAGGGTTGATGACAAGGAGGTCACGGACTTGGACGACTTCAAATCATATCATCTCGATTTGGATTTGCCCAAAGAGAATTTTATCGACATGGTTGAATCAGTAGAGTTGATGCAATTCGAAGAAACCGATGAGTCGCTTTTATCTACAATCCGCAAAATCAATAGGCTCGATGATGGCTTTGTCTTTCATACAGATAAAAAGATGGGGACGGATGAGCATATGACAATCTACTTTTTTGACGAAAATGGAAATTTCAAGAATAAAATAAACCGACAAGGTCAGGGGCCAGAAGAGTATGGATCAATCGAAAGTTTATGGATAGAGAGCGGCTTGGTCACGGTGTATTCAATGCCCAAATCGGTAATCTATCGTTACACTCCTGAAGGCGATTTTGTCGACTCACGTAAATTACCCGATCAACTTCGGGTTGGAGATATTCGGCCCTATAAGGATGGCTACGTTGCTGAAATGAATTACCTCCCTATCAATGACACCTCTTATTACAAATTCGCGAAGCTGGACAAAGATTTGAAGCTTGAAAAAGCATTTCTGAAATACGACAATGCTCCTGATGAAATGCCGTGGTTTATTGCTTACTCAACAGTTATTCCCTACCAAGATGGTGTGCGGCTTTTCAGGGTTTTCAGCGACACTATTTACGCCTATACAAATGATAAACTCGCTCCTTTGGTGCATTTTGATTTTAAGGAGAATTGGTTTTGGGCAGACAAACCTGAACCTACTTCTGAGGTTTGGCAGAAAGTAGAAGCCGAGAATAAAGCTTGGACAATAGGCATGTCGATTGGGCAAAAATACATTTATGCAGATGCCTTGATTGGCTATTCGCATTGGGAGTATTTTTTAATTGACAGAATGACTGGTAAGGTCAAGCGAATGGGAATGCCGAAGGGCAAATCTGTGAGTGAAGAGTTTTACTATCTGGGCTGGGAGGAGGATAGATTGATGTTCTCTGTCACCACAGCCGATGTTCCTAACATTTTATCAGCCTTGGATGAAAATCAAATCAATTACCGTGAGGGCACTACTTTAGAAAAGATTGAGTCCTCTGAGAATCCAGTGCTGGTATGGGTGAAGTTTAAATAGTGTTTTCATGCCTGACTTTGAGTACAAGGAAATCAGGATTGAATACATGAATTATGTTGTTGAAGGCATATAACTATAATATTGAGCTTTGAGTACTTATTTTAAAGTATGAAAATATTTTATATAAGACTTACCGCCTGTTATGCTTTGTTTTTTTTCGGTTTAATGTCCTGCTCTAACAAGAGCGAAAAGGAGAGTATTTTAGCAAAAAACATCGATGATTTTAGATTCTACTCCATAGATCCAGAAAAAGCACCCACTTCTTTTTTTGATTTGGTTGAAGAAGTGGAGGTGATGAGGCTAGAGGAAACTCCTGAATCTTTATTAACCAATCTGGCCTTTATCGGTCATTCTCAAGGCCAGTATTTTGTGGCTGGAATGTCTAAACCAGATATTTTTGTTTTTTCCGAAACAGGAGAGTTGGTCAGAAGAATCAACCATAAAGGTGAGGGGCCAGAGGAATATATAAGGTTTAGTAATTTTTGGGTGAAAAATGGACGTATTGGGTTATATTCTTTAGGTCGTTTTATTATACAGTATGATTTAGAAGGGGTGTTTTTAGCCAAAGAGAATCTTCCAATTTCCCCCTTTCATGCTTACCCTTATGAGGGAGGTTATGCATTGGACTTAAGTCAAACTTTTACTGAAGGGCCTGTCCATCACAGTATTATGTTGCTTGACTCAGCTATGAGGCTTAGGTCAATGATGAATCCATCAAAACGGCATGAAGTAGGCCTTATTGGAGCCAATAGTTTTGCAGACTATAAAAATACAATAGTTTACCATGACCCATTCAGTGATACTGTTTTTGTTTTGGAGGATAAGGATGCCAGACCTCTGTTCAGCCTTGATTTTGGAAGTAAGTGGGGCTGGAAGGATGATGCTGATCGTTTAGATCGGGTTAAAAATAGGGAAGTAATGAGGAACAAAGAATTGGTATGGACAATTAAGCCTTACGTGGGTTCAGAAACTATATTAGCCTCTTATAGAAACCACACAGGTTATGTATGGATTGATAGGAAAACTGGTCTGTATGAAACCATTGACTTTTCCTTGGAGAATCAAGAAACGCTTGGGCTCTTGCCTATTCAATGGGATGGAGATAGAATTCTTTGCAGCTTACCATCTACAAGTGTAGCTTTTCTTATTGAAGAATTAGGGGAGGATAAGGTGAAATTTCGCCAAGGCACTACTTTAGAAAAGATTGAGTCCTCTGAGAATCCAGTGTTGGTATGGGTGAAGTTTAAGGAACTGAAATAACAATTTAGAATATATGAAACGAGTTTTTCCAGCACTATTAGTTGCCGCATTGTTTACCGCCTGTGGTGGTCAAAAAGAGAATACTACGGAAGAGAAAAATCAAGCCAATGACGAGTTTAAAGTGATTCCTTTGTCCATCGAATCGGAGAAACGGAAACTCTCTGAAATGATTGAATCCGTTGAAATAATGGGTTTGGAGGAAACAGATGAAGGATTGTTGAGCGGGGTATATAATTTTTCTCAAACAAGCGACAGAATCGTTTTCCCTAGCGGATCAGAGGGTGATGTTTTTGTTTATTCTAATGAAGGGAAGTTCGTTTCCACTTTCAATAGAAAAGGTGATGGGCCTGAAGAATATGGAAGCTTGCAAAACCTTTGGCTAAAAGACGACACATTATTTATTCATGATGGTCAGCGCGGGAACGTTAATAAGTATGACTCTGAAGGAACTTATCTAGGTCAACTAAAACCGAGCGTTAAGTCTACCCATCTGTATCCATATCAAGGCGGCTATGTAGGTGATATGAGTGGAATACCGATCAACGATTCGCTTAAATTTAATATCGTTTTCTATGACGGTCAGTTGAAGATTGAGGGGATGAAGAACCCATATAAAGACGTAGTGCCTTTTCCTATTGTGAGTAGCGTAAACAGTTTGGCGGCTTATGGTGATGACCTCTTGTACAAGGGGATTTTTGGGGATACCATTTTTCATATTAGTGATAAATCTATCAAGCCATTGCTCAAGCTTGATTTTGGCTCAGAATATTTATGGAATGATGAAGAAATGAGGGCTGATGGGCAAAAGGCGATGAATAGTATCCAGGAAAGCGGGAAAGTATGGATTTTCAATCCTAAGGTGGGTAATTCAAAAATTTATATGAGCTTCAATACAGGTTTTTCAGAAGCATTCTGGCTGCTGGTAGATCGAAATTCAGGTAAGTATTATCAAATAGACAATAAAAAGAATGCGGAAGAGAATTATGCTTTTGTCTCTATTCGATGGGAAGGAGACATATTGCTCGTTAGTGTGAATTCTTACGATTTGGCCGAATTTATAAAGGAAATTGGTTCTGAAAACGCAGCTTTCAAGAAAGGGAGTACGCTAGAAAGTATAGAATCTTCAGAAAACCCAGTATTATTGTGGGTGAAGTTCAAAGACTTTAACTAGTCAGTACAAACAATTTAAGAATGAAATTGAAAGTAAAAGCAGCATTACAATTCGTTTTAGTAGGCCTTTTGGCCATTTCGTGTTCAGAAAGTAAGTCAGAAAATACCACATCAGTTGCGGTAAATGATGACCAGTTTCGCGCCTATCCGATTGATGTGGGAAATAAACTTACCGCATTAGCAGATATAATTGAGAATGTTGAAATCATGGCTTTGGAAGAAACAGAAGAAGCCAAGTTGAATGATATTTTATCGTTTGAAAGAGGAGATGATGGTAAGCTTTTTTTTACTACTGCCCGAAAAGGAGAGGTTCTTACTTATACCCAAGACGGGAAATTCATTAATGAGTTTAGCCATAAAGGGAGTAGCTTAAAGGAATATCAGTTCATTCAAAGCTCTTGGACAAACTCAGACTCTATCTCCATCTATTTTAATAAGCGTTTGGTAACCTATAATATTGAAGGCGAAGAGATCGATCGCATCAATCTTCCTTTCAAACCGACACACTTGTTTCCATACCAAGACGGATATGTGGCCAATATGAATTACTATCCTTATCAAGACAGTCTTTTTTACAACGTTCTTTTTATGGATAAGGAGTTTAATGTTGAAGCCATGGCAAACCCAAATACAGGACTTTTGAGGGTGCCGATGCTTTTATCAATTAATAGCTTTAAACCCTATAAGGAAGATTTGACATATCATTCAGTATTAAGTGACACCATTTTCTATTTGAAAGACAAGGGGAGCAAAACAATAGCTCAAATAGACTTTGGCAAGGATTGGTTTTGGAATGGAGAAGGCGTGACAATGGATGATCCAAGCATGATGAGTCGCATTCGTGAAGAAGGACTAGTTTGGGCGATGAATCCTTTTGTAAACGATGAGCTGATTTATCTTAATTACTATACCTCTCTTACCAACCATTCTCAATTAGTATTGAATAGGAGGACTAGGGGCTATGAAATATTAGATTTAAAAATGGAGGATGATCAACAATACTCGCTTGCTCCTTTGGCTTGGGAAGGTGATAGAATGTTATTTAGCCTCCAACCAGAAGATTTACCTCAACTGCTAACTGACCTAGGTAAGGAACGTTATAAGCTGCATGATGGGACAAGTCTGGAAGGAATAAAGTCTTCTCAGAATCCTGTACTTCTTTGGGTGAAATTCAAAGAGTTCTAGAAGAGTTAAGAAGCGGCTTCTAAGTTTTCTTTTTTACCTGTTTCTGGAGCTTCCTCTTCTTCCTCACTCAGGTATTTGTTGAGCTTCTTTCGAATTTCTGGTGCGGAAAGGTTACTGAATATTTTTCCGTTTCTAGCGATTGACATTTGTCCAGTTTCTTCTGAAACGATAAGGATGAGTGTATCGGTAGCCTCAGACATTCCCAATGCCGCTCTGTGTCGTAAGCCGTATTGGGCTGGTAGATTTTCATTTTCGCTTACTGGCAAAAGGCAACGAGCCGCTTTAATTTTTCCTTCATACAGAATCACGGCCCCATCGTGGAGCGGGCTGTATTTATTGAAAATAGAAATCAGTAACCTTTTAGAAATAAAGGCATCTAAAAGGTCACCAGAATCGGCATAAAACTTTAATTCTGTATTTCTTGAAAACACCATCAAAGCTCCAGTGTTTGAACCTGATAGGTTTTTTGAGGCCTCAATTACTGCAGTGAGGTTCATGTTAATCTTGGGTTTCTTTTTCCGCCAAATCAATAGCGATTCAAAGACTCCATTTTTTCGGAATGAAGTTTTACCTAAAATAAGCAAGAATTTTCTGATCTCTTGAGAGAAAATAATAATGGCAGCCAAAACACCTACGCCCATAAACTGGCCTAAAATACCAGCAAGTAATTCCATTTGGGCAGCCCTTACTACTAAGTAAATAAGGTAAAGCGAAAGGAAACCGATTAGAACCCGAACAGCTACACTACCCTTTAAGAGCTTGTAAACCTGATATAGCAATACACTTACGAGCAGGATGTCGATAATATCGACCCATCGTACGTCCAGAAATCCTATTTTAAAAGCGTAAATCAAGGATATATTGCTTTATATAATTGAACTGTTTCTACAGCGGCTTTTACATCGTGTACTCTAAGTATTGAAGCACCATTAATAAGTGCTGCCATGTTTAAAGCCGTAGTGCCATTGAGTGCTTCCTCAGCCGAAATGTCTAAAGTTTTATAGATCATAGACTTTCTGGATAAGCCAGCGAGTAAAGGTAACCTCATTCCTTTAAAATAATCCAAATTTTGGAGAATCTCATAACTCTGTTTCGCAGTTTTCGAAAAACCAAAGCCAGGATCAAGAATAATGTCCTTCACTCCCATTTTACGTAGCTTTTCTACTCTTTCGCTAAAAAATAAAGTAATGTCTTTTAATAGATTTTTGTAATCGGTATGATTGACCATGTTTTGAGGAGTACCCCTCATATGCATCATAATGTAGGGCACATTTAATTTGGCTACTGCCTCAAACATTTCGGCATCCAAAGTTCCACCAGAAATATCGTTGATGATACAGGCGCCTTGGTCAATTGCAATCTTGGCTACCGAACTTCTAAAGGTGTCGATAGAGATATAGGCTTCTGGAAATTCTTTGATGACAAGGGCTATCGTTTTACTGATACGCTCTGTTTCTATTGCTGCACTTATGTCTTCAGCATTAGGCCGAGATGAATAACCACCGATATCGAGAATGAGAGCACCATCTGCCAACATGGTTTCTGCGGCAGAAAGAATTTCTTTTTCGGTGTTTTGCCGGCCAAGGGAATAAAAGCTATCGGGGGTAATGTTTAAAATACCCATTACTGCTGGCCTATCGAGCGAAACTAGATTTCCACGTAAGTTCAATGTCTTTTTAACCTGAAATATTTTATCTTTCGCTTTCAAAAATTCCCTTTAGCAATTAAAATCACTCAACTTGAAGGAGCAAACGGTAGGCGAATATAAGCAAGTTATAGAGGCCTGTAAAGACATATTTCTTAAGAAAACCAAAGATTACGGAACGGCATGGAGAATACTCAGGCTGCCCTCTATCACCGATCAGATTTTTATCAAGGCCAAGCGTATACAATCCATTCAAAATAAAGGAAATCAGAAGGTAGGGGATGATATCGCTGGAGAGTTCATTGGGATTATAAACTACTGTGTTATCGCCCTTATTCAAATGGAATTGGGTGAGAATGACCCTTTCGAAATGGAGGTGGAAACTTTGGAACCCTTGTATGACGAAAAGATAGAAAGCACTTTTAATCTGCTAATGGACAAAAATCACGATTACGGTGAAGCTTGGCGTGATATGCGTGTAAGTTCTATGACCGATATTATTCTAATGAAATTACTGCGAGTGAAGCAGATTGAAGACAATCAGGGGCAGACTATTATTTCTGAAGGAATTGATGCCAATTATCAAGACATGATCAACTATGCAGTGTTTTGTTTGATCTTAATGAAATTTTCAAAATCATGAAACTATTGACCACAATTTCAAGGTATTTGGTTGGAGCACTTTTTATTTTCTCTGGCCTTATTAAGATCAACGATCCCGTTGGAACACAAATAAAATTGGAAGAATATTTTACCGTTTTCTCGGTAGATATTGCTCCATTTTTTGAAGCACTAAAACCAGCTGCATTATTCCTTTCAGTTTTACTTTCCACTCTTGAAATTGTACTCGGGCTTGCTGTTTTATTGAAGTATAAACCGCAAATCGTGACCAAGTTGCTTTTGGTTATGATCGTCTTTTTTACCTTCCTCACTTTTTATTCGGCCTATTTCAATAAAGTAACCGACTGTGGTTGTTTTGGGGATGCTATAAAGCTTACTCCTTGGGAGTCGTTTACCAAAGATATTATTCTGTTGGTCTTAATTCTGGTGCTGTTCTTTAATCGGAAGAAGGAAGAGATTACCTCAGCCCTTAAAAACAAGTCCATTGCCTTGGCAGGGGCGCTTGTATTTTGCTTGGTGATTTCATTTTTAGCCATTGCTCATTTACCTTTTATTGATTTCAGGGCCTATAAGGAAGGTACTCACATTCCAACCGAGATGCTGCCGCCACCGAATGAACCAAATGAGGTGCCGAAGATTACCAACTTTGCCATGTGGAGCGATACGGCAGATGAAACTCAGAATATTTTGACAGGAAGAAAATTATTGGTGGTCATTCATGAAGCCGAGAAAACGAATGAGAAATCATATGTCGATTTGAACACTTTGATTAGTGCACTAGGAAGTGAAGTGGAGGTAATTGCCCTTACCTCCTCGTCAGGTGAACAGTTTGAAACATTACGGCACAGTGTTCAATTGGCCATTCCTTATGTATACTCTGATGCTACTTTACTCAAAACCATGATTCGTTCAAATCCGGGATTGGTGCTTGTTGAAAACGGAACCATAATTAAGAAATGGCACAATAATGATATTCCGTCTGCCAGCGATTTAATGTCGAACTTCAGATAGATGAGTCAAGTCCATAGGATTTATTTAGTAGGATTGCCAGCCTCTGGCAAAACAACAATGGGTAAGCAATTGGCGGAGCACTTGGGTATCCAGTTCATAGATTTGGATGCTGAAATTGAAAAAGTTGTAGGCCAATCTATTCCTGATTATTTCAGTTTTCAAGGGGAAGGAAACTTCAGAATCAAAGAAAAAGAAACCCTAAGAAACATTACTGCCGCAAATGAACAATTTGTGATGGCTACAGGAGGTGGAGCACCTTGCTTTCATTTCAACATGGATCACATGAATGAAACCGGGACTACCCTATTTTTAGATGTGAGCCCTGGAGATTTGGCCTTAAGAATATTAGATCAGGGCGTTGAAAAAAGGCCATTATTCAAAAGCTACGATCAACAAGATTTGATTCAAGAAGTGCGTGATTTAGCGGAAAATAGACTGGCCTTTTACAATGAGGCCAAAATAAAAATACGAGACAACCGAATCACATTGGATAAGATTATCTCGTATTTGAAGTCTTAAAATAGACCTAGAAATTCAACCCGAAAGTCAGTTTGGCATTTGTGAAATTGTGCTTGATCGTTGTCAATGGTGAGTCTTCAAGTACCGCCATTCTATAGCTTCTAAATGACTCATCGTATTTGGTATTGACAAGAGCAAAGTCAAAGAAGTATTTGCCCATATTGATTCCTAATCCTCCTGAGACGATCTTTTTTGATCTATCTAAATCTACTCCGTCAAAATTACTCTTGTAAGGGTCGCCATAATTTGCATAACCTACTCTAAACCTGAACATTTCGTAGCGGTATTCCCCGCCTAGTTTGATGTTGGTTACAGAGTTGTAAATGTTTTCAATTGTGGTGTTATCATTTCCAGAAAAGAAATCACTTGACGATACATTTGCGTTCGCATAATTTAAGTGCTCAATATCGGCAGTGATAAAGCCATTTTTGTTGAAGAAAAAGGCCAGCCCAGCGTTAAGCTTTGCAGGTGTTCTTAAATTGAAGGTGGAAACAAATATGTCAGTGGCCGTTTGTAAAGTGTTCAAAACAGTGTCCTCTAATATCAAACGGTTATTCTGATCATCTCTGAAATTTGAAACATCGTAATTGTTCCATTCAGAAGTGTATACATTATCGCCTTCCTCATTGAAACTATAAAAAGTAGGAGAGGTATAAGATAGACCGACTCTTAATACATCTACTGGACGAACAATCGCGCCAATATTGAAGTTCACTCCCGTTCCGTTTAATTCTAGTCTTTCATCAATTGTAAATGAAGAAAGCGGTTCGTTATTGAAGCTTTCAGTATAAATTCTACTGTTCGAATAGTTAGAAGATGTAATCCCCATTCCAGCGCCTAAATATATTTTATCATCAAAATTGGTTCCGTAGGCAATGTTCACTTGATCAGTATAGCCTTTGGTTCTAATTGTTTCGGTTTGTGTTGGGAAACCCAGTACTGGTGAATGATAAAGTGTTTGGTCATTCGGATCGGGGTTGATGATGTAATGATCATATCCAGTTTGAGCAATCCCATTGAGTTCATCAGGAAAAAAACCGTCTGCCTGCTGAAGCATATTGTCGATAATGGAATTATCCCCATTGTAGCCACTTGATAGCACGTTCCTATTAAAGTCGTTGATTCTATTATAGGTGATGGCCAATGAACCACCTCTAAATGAACCTGGGATTAAATCCCCTTTATTGAAATTGATCACTACGCCTAAATTGGCAATGGAGAACTTATTAGCTTCATCCTTATTGGTGCTGCCAAAGGAATCGCCCTCAGTTTGTAATGAAGAGAAGCCTGGGGTGAAAGTAAATTGAGACCTATTGAATACGCCTAGCCCTGCGGGATTATAAATGGCAGAACTAATGTCGCCCCCTAACACCGAGCCTGAACCAGCCAAAGCTGAGAACCGTGCTGTTCCAAAATTCTGCAACTGACTATACCTTAAGGCATCGTTATAATAGCCAAAAGATCCTTGTTGAATCTGTGCCTGAGAGGTTTGAAATAGGCAAACCACGCCAAGGCTTATCATAATAAGCTTTATTCCAAGTTTCATGTTTTGTGAGTTTTTTGTGAGTATTACTAATTACCTCTTCCGCTTCTTGATGAACTACTTTTAGTTGAGCTTGAGCTACTACTATTACCAGATCTGCTGCTAGAACTAGAGCTTCCACTTCTTGAAGAAGAACTGCTAACCGTTCCAGATGATCTACTACTCGAAGATGAGCTGCTATTGCCGCTGCTTCTACCAGAAGAAACTCCGCTACTTCTAGATGAACTAGAAGAAGACCTACCGCTCGAAACGCCTGAGCTTCTGCTGCTACTTGAAGAGCGGCTATAACTTGGTGTAGCTGACCTTGTAGAGCTTGATCTGCTGAATAAGTTACTGTTTGATGAGCTACTTCTTCCTGAAGTAACTCGAGAACTTGATGCTGACCTAGAATCCGCATAAGTTTGAGATCTACTGCTTCTCGCGTTACTACTTCTAACTACGTTTGAGCGTGTTAATCGGCTATCATTTGAAAACTGATAAGCATTAGTGTTTACTCTAGAGCTTCTCGCATTACTAGATGAAGTAGCTGTTGAGCTATTTCTTCCGCCAACTACTTGAAAACCATCTGAACCCGCTGCTCTTGACCCTCTGGCTCCTAAATCACTGGCATATCTTGACGAACGTGTATTAGGCGTTGAGCCATTGATAGCATCAGTTCTAACGCTGCTTACAGAAGTTGAGCTTATCCTACCGCCTCTTGTTATATCTCTGCCATCTCGGTTTATCAAATTTCCATCATTGTTATAGTAATAATTACTGGTGTAATACCTGTTAGGGTTGTAATAAGGTGGGAATCTGTTCCATCTGTCCCAGCCATAAGGAGGGTAACGACCATAGTTAAATGAGCTGTAGTATGGTGAATAGTAACCACCATAGCTCCAGAATGGGTCATATACTGGCGCCCAAAATAGATTTGATGGGCGATAGAAGTTATTTAAACTAACAAATGACATACTTACACCGAAACCATGGTAAAACGAACTTGCTCCAAATAAATCTAGACCAACTCTCGGTACAGTTCCTCCGTTTCTCCTGCTGCCATATCTACCTGATAGGTAGTTGTTCATTCTGAAATCACGGTTTAAATAGTATTGTTCATACCAAGCCAATTGAAATTGGAAATCATTCACCATAAGCTTATTGAAACTCCATTTATCCCAGTCTGTATTCCAATCTAGAGGCAATTCATAGTACTCTAAATTTTCGTTTTCATAGTCATAAATAAAGTCATCGTAGTTCAAGTCTCTGGCTTGCTTAACAATGGGGCCTTCCTCATAATAAACTACTTCTCCATCTTGGCTATTGTTGTATTTACTTACCAATGTAGGATCTACCGATTCGCTTGAATAATCGCCTAACGAAAATGCTTTTTCGTTGGATGACTCAATTTCTTGTGTCGATTCAATAATCGTTGGTTTACTGGTTCTGTCTGCTGATGTAAAGTATACATCATCATACTCTTGGGTAGATTGAAATTGGTTTGGTGAGCATGCAAACACGGTAAGCATGCTAAGTGGTGCCATTAAAATTCGGATGTAGTCTCGTTTTTTCATGATGTTTCCTCCTTGGCTTTTTTAAGTTAACGTGTATTTATCAAAATTGGTCGATAAAATAATCGAATGATATATCTTTGTATCAACTATTTTAACAACCATTAACAAACAAGATTCATACCAAACAACTGATATGAGCAAAGGATTACCAAAAAGAAGTGAAGATTACTCATTGTGGTACAATGAACTGGTAAAAAAAGCAGATTTAGCTGAAAACTCACCCGTTCGTGGTTGCATGGTGATTAAGCCTTATGGCTTTTCCATCTGGGAGAAAATGCAGGCAGAGATTGATCGAATGTTCAAAGAGACAGGGCATGTGAATGCATACTTCCCTCTTTTCATTCCGAAATCATACCTGAGTAAGGAAGCAGATCACGTAGAGGGTTTCGCAAAGGAATGTGCAGTAGTGACTCATTATCGATTGATGAATGACCCGAATGGAAATGGAGTAGTGGTTGATCCCGATGCTAAATTAGAAGAAGAGCTTATTGTGAGACCGACTTCTGAAACAGTGATATGGAGTACTTATAAAAACTGGGTTCAGTCTTATAGAGATTTACCGCTTCTTATTAATCAATGGGCAAATGTTGTTCGTTGGGAAATGCGCACGCGTCTTTTCTTAAGAACAACCGAATTCCTTTGGCAAGAGGGACATACAGCGCATGCTACCAAGCAAGAAGCTATTGACGAGTCTGTGCAAATGATGAACATTTATGCTGAGTTTGCTGAAGAGTTCATGGCGATGCCTGTGGTAAAAGGGATAAAATCCGAAAGCGAAAGGTTTGCGGGTGCTGTAGAAACCTATTGTATCGAAGCTTTGATGCAAGATGGGAAGGCACTTCAAGCTGGAACTTCTCACTTCTTAGGGCAGAATTTCGCAAAGGCTTTCGATGTAAAGTTCGCCACCAAAGAAGGAACTCAAGAATACGTTTGGGGTACTTCGTGGGGAGTGAGCACTAGATTAATCGGAGCACTGATTATGGCGCATTCAGATGATCAAGGCCTGGTGCTTCCTCCAAAATTGGCTCCAATTCAGGTGGTAATTGTACCTATATATAAAGGAGAAGAACAGCTTCAAACCATTTCTGATAAAGTAGCAGAACTAACCAAAGGCTTAAAAGCCAAAGGTATTTCTGTTAAATTCGATAACAGAGATACTTACAAGCCTGGTTTCAAGTTTGCTGAATGGGAATTGAAAGGTGTGCCGGTAAGGTTGGCTATAGGCCCGAAAGACTTAGAGAGCAACACTGTTGAAATTGCCCGAAGAGACACAGGTGTCAAGGAACTTTTCAATTTAGAAAATAACTTGGCGGATAAGGTGGAAGCTTTATTGGACGAAATTCAGAGTTCTATTTATCAAAAGGCATTCGACTTCAGAGCGGAAAATACCACTGAAGTTGATACTTATGATGATTTCAAAAAGGTGCTTGATGGTCAAGGCGGTTTCGTTTCTGCCCATTGGGATGGTACTTCTGAAACGGAAGATAAAATTAAGACAGAGACCAAAGCGACTATCCGTTGTATTCCTTTAGATAGAAAGGAAGAAGTAGGAGTTTGTATCTATTCTGGAAAACCATCAACAGGTCGAGTACTTTTTGCAAAGGCATATTGATGTGAGTAAATAATAGTATATTCGAAAAAGTTTAAACAGAGCTCATGAGCGATTGGATAACAATAATATTACTTGTCGTAATTGGGTTAGCATTAATCTATGTGGAACTGCTTTTTGTTCCCGGGACTACCATTGTTGGAGTTGTAGGTTTTTTGTTGACTTGTGTGGGGGTGTATTTAACCTATGAAAATCACGGGTCAACCGCTGGTAATTATGTACTTGTTGGTTCTTTTGCCGTGTCAGCTATCGCTATTTACTTTAGCTTTAAGTCAAAGGCATGGGAACGCTATTCACTCAAAGGTTCAAATAACACCAAAGTGAATGACGGGTATTCTGAAGGGCTTGTCCTAGAAATGACTGGTGTTGCTATTTCGGATTTGAAACCCATTGGCAAGGCTGAATTTGGAGAGAAGACTTATGAAGTAACTTCTCCAGGCTTTCACATTGAGTCGGGGAGCAAAATTAAGATTACCCATTTAGTGGGTAACCGCATTACAGTAGATTTATTAAATAATAACTAAGATATGCAGGATTACATTGTTTTGATAGCGGTTGGAGCGGGCATAGTTGTCTTCTTCTCCTTTTTTTATTTTGTACCAGTTGGACTCTGGATTACCGCCAGATTCTCTGGTGTAAGAGTGAGTTTATTGGCGTTAGTATTAATGCGAGTAAGAAAAGTGCCGCCAAGAATTATTATTGATTCAATGATTACTGCAACAAAAGCAGGGCTTGAATTGACTACAGATGAATTGGAAACGCACTACTTAGCGGGAGGCCATGTGCCATCAGTAATTAAGGCGTTAATTTCTGCCGACAAAGCAAACATCACATTGGGCTTTAAGCAAGCTACAGCAATTGACCTTGCTGGTAGAGATGTATTTGAAGCAGTTCAGATTTCAGTAAATCCTAAAGTAATAACTACACCTAAAGTGGCAGCTGTGGCAGCCGATGGTATTCAGTTGGTGGCTGTAGCAAGAGTGACAGTGAGAGCGAACATTCAGCAATTGGTGGGTGGAGCTGGTGAAGACACGATCCTAGCTAGAGTAGGGGAAGGTATTGTAACCTCTATTGGTTCTGCGGCTTCACATAAAGAAGTGTTGGCCAATCCAGATAAAATCTCGAAACTAGTATTGAGCCGTGGTTTGGATGCTGGAACTGCATTCGAAATTTTATCTATCGATATTGCCGATGTGGACGTAGGGGTGAACATTGGAGCGATACTTCAAACTGACCAAGCACAAGCCGACTTGAAAGTAGCTGAAGCAAAAGCGGAAGAAAGACGTGCAATGGCCGTGGCCGAAGAGCAAGAAATGAAAGCCAAGTCGCAAGAGGCAAGAGCTAAGGTAATTGAAGCGGAAGCGGAAGTTCCTAGAGCATTGGCTGAAGCATTCAGAAGCGGTCGTTTAGGAGTTATGGATTATTATAAAATGGAAAACATTCAGGCCGATACGGACATGAGAGAATCCATTGCCAATCCAGAACAAAAGGCAACTACACGAAGAAAGCCAGACGATAAGGATAAAAAATAACAATCTCCTTTGAGAAAACAAAAATGGGCTGTCCTTTCGGGCGGCCCATTTTTGTTTATATGCTTATGAGAATAAGCGCTGTAATAGCAAGTACTATCCCTATAATATTCAGTTTGCTAGGGTATTCTCTGAAAATGAAAGCGGCAAAAATTGTTGAGGCAATGATGATTCCGATGTTCAATACAGGATAAAGTACTGCGCCATTATTGTCGAAAGCAGAAAGCGCTTTGATTTGAAAGTAGATTGAAAAATAATTTGGAATACCGAGGTAAAGGCCGCCTATGATGTCTTTTTTGGTCACCTTTATTCTCCTTACCAAAATCAAGATGCTGCCAATAATAAAGGCAGTACCAAAAGTGATTATAGGGTAAATGCCTTCTATATGCGCTTCAATTAGGTTTTGGCTGGCGTAATTTAACCAAGTGTCCAGCGCTCCTCCCAATAAAAATACAGCAAAGGGTAAAGCCACATAGCCAATAGATAATGGTTCTTTTACCTCTAGCGATATCTTTTTCTTCGATACCAAAAAGATGGCTACAAAAGCGGTAACAATACCAATGTAGTTCCAAGCCCCCAGTTCGGAAGTCCCAATTTTAAGAATGAACAAACTAAATAGAACTGGAATGGCAAGTGACATTTTGGTGGCTACTGTAGCCACTGCTAGACCTCTCAATTGAGTGGTTAAGGCCATAAGGTAAAATGTGCCTATAAATAATAAGCCTAATGCTGATGCGCTATAGAACCAAGGTTGATCAAATGCGATATTTGACTTGATATGGCTAAAACCGACATAGATGCTTCCAGTAATTACACAAACCAAATAATTGGTAACAATGGCAGGAAAGGTGTTGATTTTAAATCGTGTAAACGACCTAAATGAGAGGAATACTGCAACATTGCCAAGTATAGCGAGTAGAAGGTAAAGCATACCGCGCGAAGATACAGAATAGATTAATTGTTACTTTAGTGAATAAATAACTGCTGTGAAAAAACCTGAAGTGTATACATTCGATTCGAAACCCGATTTGAGGGGGAATCTTACTTTTTTAGAAGAACTGAAGAGCATTCCTTTTGAAATCAAGCGCGTGTATTGGCTGTATGATTTGCCTGAACAACAAACGAGAGGAGACCATGCACATAAAACAGGTGAACAGGTAATTATTGCCATTAAGGGTAAGATTCAGGTTTTATTAGAGTCGATAAAAGGAGATTTTTTTAATTGCACTTTAGACAAAGCCGACAAGGCACTTTACATACCACCCATGTGGTGGGGTAAAATGATTTTCAGCAAAAACACCATAATGATCGGACTTGCTTCTGATGAGTTCGATGAAAATGATTACATACGAAAACGTTCTGAGTTCAAATGAGAAACCTGAAAGTGGCTGAGGTTTTACCAGAAAACACCAAAAAAGGATTTTCTGAATTGCTTTATACACAGCCTAATTTTCTTGTCGGCAACAATCTATTACCGCAAATTCATTTCTATTTATTCGATCCCGTAGCGGTAATAGGGTTAGGCCATATTGGTTTTTCTTTAGAAGAAGGAACTGTATTCAGTGCCTACCGAGCTCCCTTCGGTGGCTTTGCTTTGGCCGATGATTTGACAAGTACAGAAATCACTTTCTTTATTTTTGAAGTACTGAGAAAACTCAAAGAGCAAGGAGTGACTTCAATTCAAATGAAATTGGCCCCCTATTGTTATTTCGACAATACACTCTTGTTGAAGGAGAACTTGGTTTATGCTGGTTTTGACTTAGAAGAAAAACTGGAATATCAAGCCATTCCGATTAATGATCAAGCTTTTGAGCTTGGATTAGCCTCAATGGAAGTCAGGAAATTAAAAAAATGCCAAGAGGCTGGCTTTGAGTTCAGCAGGCTTCCAAAGCACAAGTTGGCTGATGTATTCGATTTTGTGAAAAACCAACGTCAGGAAAAGGGTTATGAATTTTCAATGGAATGGCCACAAATGAAATTGGCTCAAAAAGTAAACCCTGAAGCATATATTCCCTTTGTTGTGAAAGATGGCGAACGAATCATTGCAGCCACTGTTGGTATTCTGGCTTCCGATCGTGTTCTTTATAATTTCTCTCCCGCACATCATTCTGAATATGACCCGTTGAGTCCCAATGTATTGCTCACAGAAGGGCTTTATGATTTTTGCAGAGCGGAGGGATTAAACTACCTTGATTTAGGTACGTCTTACCTCAACGGTAAGATAAACAAAGGGCTTTGGCAATTTAAGTCGCACTTAGGGGGGCAGAGTTTTTTTAGTTACAGTTTTAGGAAAGCCGTATCTTAGCATTAAATCTTTTGCTGTTGGCGTCTCAATTCTTTAAAAGTTCTCGGTGGTCATTCTTGGCAGTTGTATTTCGCGCCATTGGTGGACTTACTATTAATAAACTCTTTGCCGTTTTCTTCGGCACCAACGGTATCACCCTACTTTCTCACTTTCAGAATCTAACTTCATTATTTACACTGCTCCCTTCAGAAGGAATTAATAGAGCAGTCATGAAACATTGGTCCGACCCTAAAGCCAGTGAAGCGAGCAAACACAAGCTATGGCAAACTGGCTTCTGGATAAGCAACCTGATTTTCATAGTGGTTTTTGCCATGCTCTATTTTTGGTGGAAGGATTACTTTTTTGGTCGATTTGTGGAACATTATAGCGTTGGTCAGTTTCTAACCATTTTTCTGCCCGCAATCTTTTTAATGCTGATGACGGGTTTGCTCAATTCAGTGATTCTTTCTTTTCGTGATGTAAAAGGCTATGCCCTTGTTAGTATTTCTGGAATCCTACTTTTAGTAGCAGTAGTGTTTTGGTCGGTAAATTTGGGAAACCTCGATCAAGCACTGCTCAGTTTTGTGGTGGGTTACGCACTCATGTTTTTTTGTTCGTTGATCTACTTTATTCTGAATAGAAATAAGATCAAACTTTCCATAGGCTTTCCTGATAGCGCTTCACTAAAGAAAATTAGCCAATTTGTACTTATGGCTATCAGTTCCATTGTCTTTGGCAAACTGCTGGATTTCATGGTTCGCGATTATGTAATTGAACTTTATGGTTTAGACCGAACAGGTCTTTGGCAGTCGGTGACAAAAATGTCGAGTAGTTATTTGCTGGTGTTCAGTGGGACAGTAGGTGTTGTGTATTATCCTAAAATGGCCTCACTCATTCATGACGAAGCTGCCTTAAGAAGCTACGTACTCAAAGTGATGGGCTTTGTTGCGTTTGTAACAGTTATTTGTTTGGGTATTTACTATCTAAATAGTGAGTTTTTATTGAATCTGTTCTTTGCCAAAGGTTTTGATAGAGCCGCATACCTGGTTCGGTTTCAAGCTATTGGTGACTTCTTTTGTATTCTTTCTTATCTCTTAGCGTATTTGCTTTCGGCCAGGGTGCAGACCATAAAATACATTGTGGCACAGCTATTCTCGGCACTCATTTATGTGACATTGGTCTATTTACTTATGGGTCGGTTTAATCTGGAAGCACTTACATTGGCTTACTTATGGCGTTATATTGGATTCTTCCTTATCCTCATTCTGTTTAACAGGAAATTCTTATTTAAATGAATCCACTCGTTTCGGTAATATGTATTTCCTATAATCATGCTCCCTATATAAAAGAGGCACTGAACTCTGTTTTTAATCAAGTTCACACTGAAATTGAAGTGATAATTCTGGATGACGGAAGCTCTGATAAAAGCAGGGAAGAAATACAAAAATACATTGAAGAGAAGAGCGAAGTAGTTTTCATTCCCAATACAAAGAATGAAGGCTACACTCGAACTTTCAACAAAGGTTTGGCCTTAGCAAAAGGAAAGTACGTTGTTGATTTCGCTTTAGATGATGTGATGCTCCCTAATTTTTTAAGTGAAAGTGTAAAACGGCTGGAGATTTTGGGTGAAGAATACGGAGTGAGTTTCTCTAATGCGGACTACATCAATTCTGAATGCAAAGTCATCGGTAATCACAACAAAACGTTGTTCGATAAAAAGCTGATTCAAGAAATTCCGCAAGGCGATATTTTTGAAATGGTGCTCAAACGATATTTCATTTGTACGCCAGCCATGGTCATCCGCAAAAGTGTTTTCGATCGAATGGGAGGCTATGATGAAGGCCTATCCTATGAAGATTTTGATTTTTGGCTGCGTTCTTCCCGTCACTATAAGTACACTTTTATAGATGAGGTTTTGATGCAAAAGCGCAAGCTGAAAAGTAGTATGTCAATGGCACGATACAAACACAGAGAGAATGAACACATGCTGTCAGTACTTGCCGTTTGTAGAAAGGCATTTAGCTTGTGCAAAAGCAAATCAGAGTTAGATTCACTTTATGAAAGACTGTCCTACGAACATCGGCAATGCATTCGCTATCAGGTCTTTGATTTAGCTGATCAGTACATTGTTTTGGTGAAGAATATAGGTAGAAGTGTCTTGAAATTACAGTTGGTTGGCCTTTTGATTCGGTTAGGATTTGATAAAGGCCGAGTTTAAAAACTCCATTTTTTATATGTTCTGAACTAGAAGTGTTTTTATGATTCCTCCAAATCATAATGGCGCGTTTATAGCCGATTATCACATATTCTGTTAACTTACCTCTTTAAGAACACCCTTATCTTTATGGAGCTCAAAATCAATAAAATCAAAAAACTATTGGTCGCCAATCGTGGCGAAATTGCCATCCGTGTTTTACGTGCTGCTTCTGAGCTGAAGATCAGAACAGTAGCCATGTATACTTATGAGGATCGCTATTCCTTACATAGGTACAAGGCAGATGAAGCATATCAAATTGGTGAGAATGAAGAGCCTCTAAAGCCATACCTTGATATTCAAGAAATTATTACGCTGGCTAAAAATGAAGGGGTAGATGCGATTCATCCGGGTTATGGTTTTCTTTCAGAGAACGTCCATTTTGTAAGGGCTTGTAAAGAAGCTGGAATCATTTTTATTGGACCTGAGCCTGAGGTGATGGAAAGGCTTGGCGATAAGGTTCAGGCTAAAATAGTAGCTAGAAAAGCCCAAGTACCTTTAATTGAAGACAGTCACGAATCGCTCAATTCATTTGATATCGTCCTAAGGGAAGCTCAAAGAATTGGCTTTCCTGTAATGGTGAAAGCCGCAGCAGGTGGCGGAGGTCGTGGAATGCGTGTGGTGCGTGAAGAAGCCCAATTAGAAAAAGCATTTAACGAAGCAAAAAGTGAAGCCTCAAAAGCTTTTGGTGATGACACCATGTTCCTTGAAAAATTCATCGATAATCCTAAGCACATTGAAGTGCAGATTATGGGTGATAATTACGGCCATTTGGTGCATTTGTATGAACGAGATTGCTCGGTACAACGTAGGTATCAGAAAGTAGTAGAAGTAGCACCTTCCATTAATTTGAGCCAAGCCACTCGCGACAAACTTTATGATTATGCCCTAAGAATTACCAAAGAGGTAAATTATAACAACGTGGGTACGGTTGAATTTTTGGTGGATGCTGATGAGAGTATATTCTTTATTGAAGTCAACCCAAGGGTTCAAGTAGAGCATACCATTACAGAAGAAATTACGGGGATCGACATTGTTCGTTCTCAAATAGAAATAGCGCAAGGGTATCCGCTTTCCGACCCACGAATTTTCATCAAAGATCAATCCGATATACAATGTAATGGCTTTGCCATTCAATGTAGAATTACTACGGAAGATCCCGAAAATGGCTTTAAACCAGATTATGGAACCATTATAGCGTACCGAAGTGCAGGTGGTTTCGGAATCAGGCTCGATGCAGGTAACTGCTATGCTGGAGTAACCATATCGCCATTCTTCGATTCTATGTTGGTGAAGATCTCAGCAAAAGGAAGAACATTGAAGGGGGCTTCACAAAGACTACAAAGGGCACTTTCAGAATTTCGAATAAGAGGCGTTAAAACCAATAAGGGTTTTCTAGAAAACGTACTAAAACACCCAACTTTTTATAATGGCGAGGCAACGGTAAAATTCATAGAATCTCATCCAGAGCTTTTCGAAATGCCGCGGTTTATGAACCGCGCAACACGTCTGCTAAATTATTTGGGAGAAGTAGCGGTAAATGGAAATCCCAACATAAAACGGATCGATCCTTATGTTCATTTTAGAGAACCAAAAGCACCTACAAGCGACAGACTTGCTCCCCACCCAAGAGGAACGAAACAGATATTGACAGAAAGCGGTCCAGATGGCTTGGTGAAATGGATCAAGGGACAAAAGCAGATTTTGTTCACTGATACTACTTTTCGAGATGCGCATCAATCACTTTTGGCCACCCGAATGCGGACTTTGGATATTCTAAAAGTGACTGATGGTTTTGCTAAAAATCATCCTGAGATTTTCTCATTAGAAATGTGGGGGGGAGCTACTTTCGATGTTTCCATGCGGTTTTTACATGAAAATCCTTGGGACAGATTGAAGCTTATTCGCGAAGCAGCACCCAATATTCTAACTCAAATGTTGTTGAGGGGTTCCAATGGGGTGGGTTATACTGCGTATCCCGATAATCTGATTGAACGTTTTGTGGAAAAAACTGCTGAAAACGGCATGGATGTTTTCAGGATTTTTGATTCGCTGAACTGGATTGAGAATATGAAGGTTAGCATTAGAACCGTTCGTGAAAGAACTAGTTCTGTTGCCGAGGCTTGTATTTGCTATACCGGAGATGTGCTGGATGCCAACTCAAAATATAACCTTCAATACTATCTAGATATGGCCAAGGCTTTGGAAGATGAAGGGGCACATATACTTTGTATAAAAGACATGGCAGGTTTATTAAAGCCTGGAGCTGCCACTGCATTGATAACGGCTTTGAAAGAAGCTGTAGATATGCCAATTCATTTGCATACCCATGACACTTCTTCAATGCAAGCCACCACCTATTTTCAAGCCATTGAAGCTGGGGTGGATATTGTTGATGTGGCAGTGGCATCTATGTCTGGTCTTACCTCACAGCCTAACTTTAACTCATTGGTGGCGTGTTTGGAAGGACATGAACGAGATCCTAAAATTAATCTTGCTAAGCTCAACGAATACTCTAACTATTGGGAAGATGTTCGTGAGTATTACTATCCATTCGAGAGTGGTTTAAAAGCGGGCACTGCTGAAGTGTATGATCACGAAATTCCAGGGGGGCAGTATTCTAATTTGCGTCCGCAAGCAACAGCCTTAGGTTTGGAGCATAAGTTTGAAGAAGTAAAAAAGAATTATGCTGTGGTTAACGAGCTGTTTGGTGACATCGTAAAAGTAACACCATCATCCAAAGTGGTGGGGGATATGGCCATTTATATGACTTCGAATAACCTCACGGTCGAAGATGTCATGACCCGTGGCGAATCTCTTTCTTTCCCAGAGTCTGTGGTAAGCTTGTTTAAGGGAGATTTAGGGCAAACGCCTGGAGGTTTTCCTCAGGCATTGTCGAAGATTATTCTTAAAGGAAAAACAGCCTATACTGATCGACCGAATGCGCACTTAGAGCCAGTGGATTTTGAAAAGGACTTTAAACAGTTTCAAACCGATTTTGATCAATACTGCGATGAATTGGACTTCCTGTCTTACAAACTTTACCCTAAAGTATTCAGAGACTTCTATGAGCACTGGCTGACTTATGGAGAAGTACGTCATCTTCCAACAAAAGCTTTCTTTTATGGGTTAAAAGAGAATGAAGAAGTCTTTGTCCAAATAGGAAAGGGCAAGCACATTATTGTGAAAATGTTGCATAAGTCTGAAGCTGATGAAGACGCCATAAGGAAAGTGTATTTTGACCTGAACGGGCAGACTAGAGTCATTGAGGTCAAAGACCTAAATGTGAAAGTGACTAAAGTTGCCCACCGTAAGGCGGTAGCAGAGAATGAAATTGGGTCGCCATTACAAGGGCGATTGGCCGAAATCAAAGTAAAGGAAGGACAAGAGGTAAAGGTCAACGCTGGATTGTTCGTGATTGAGGCAATGAAAATGGAAACTACCGTTTCTGTTCCCAAGGCAGGTAAAGTGAAGAGAATTCACCTACAGCTTGGAACAATGCTAGACCAAGAAGACTTGGTGATAGAAATGGAGTAGCTAGGTCAAGATGGCCGATTAAATAGTTTTATACCAAAATATGTACTTTTATAATAGGGTTGGGGAAATAGCTTTAAGTTATTCCGTCAGTTTATTATGTTATTTTTGCAACAAAATATTTATTCAACCTGTTCATCTCTTTTTTGGAAAAGTGGATTTACAGGGAATGAAATCTTTCAAACCTATATGCCCATTAAGAAGAAGGAAAAAATCAATGTACTGTTAATTTCAGAAGGTACCTATCCGTTTTACGGTGGTGGGATTTCTACTTGGAGTCACATGCTCTGTGACAGGGTTTCGAATGTGGATTTCACTCTTTATTCTATCAATGCAGGATTTGAAAAAGAACCCATTTTTGAGTTGAGTGAAAATGTAAAAAAGATAATTCAAGTTCCCCTTTGGGCACCAGACGAACCTCAGGATTATTTGAGTTTTAGTAAGGAATATTATAAGGTAGTGAGTAAAAAGGAGAATACTTCTCCTCAAGCTATTGAAGAGCACTTTGTCACGGTTTTTAGAAAATTTCTTGACCTGCTATACAGCGGTTCTGAGGATATGGAAGCCTTGGATTTCGTATTCAGAAGTATGTGGGAATACTTTAAGGACTACGATTACAAAGAGACCCTAAAAAGTGAAGAGGTTTGGAGTGTTTTTCAGGAAGCGGCTATTCAAGAGGCTGATAATAACGGCATAGATGCTACCCTCTTTGATTTGACTGTTGGTTTACGTTGGTTATATAGATTCTTGATCCCTTTTTCTATTCCAATCGAAAAAGTAGATGTCTCACATATTACGCTTTCAGGCTTTCCATTAATTCCAGCCCTAGTTTCAAAATACAGATATGGTACTCCACTGATTATTACCGAACATGGTGTTTATGTAAGAGAGCGCTTGTTGTACATCAATCGTTCTGACTACTCTTATTTTATAAAAGTTTTTTTAATAAAGCTAACAGAATGTATTACTCGACTTTCCTATTACAAGGCGGATAAAATACTCTCTGTAAATAAGTTCAATATCACTTGGGAATTGATGTATGGGGCTGATAGAGAGAAAATTGAGATCACCTACAATGGTGTGGACCATGAGAGGTTTGTGCCTAGAGAAAAACCAGAGCATTTGAGAGGTATTCCCACAGTAGTAGCTGTTGCCAGGATATTTGAGCTTAAGGATGTACTTACCATGATTCGTTCTTGCGCTGTGGTAATGAAAACGATACCAGATGTTCAATATTTGGTTTATGGGGATAAGAATGCCGTGCCAGAGTATACTGAAGAATGTGAGGCATTGATCGAAGAATTGAGTTTGGAAAACAACTTCTTTTTAAAGGGGTTTCACAGTCAGCCGCATCTGATTTTTAGTGAAGGAGATATTTCAATTCTTACTTCCATTTCTGAAGGCTTTCCATTTACGGTGCTTGAGTCAATGAGTTGTGGTATTCCAGTTGTAGCTACTGACGTTGGAGGAGTTAGCGAAGCAATTGATGAAGCATCGGGTTTTGTATGTAAACCGAGGGACCCTGAGGCCATTGGATCCAAGGTGATTGAATTGTTGACCAATGACGAATTGAGAGATGAAATGGGGAGAAATGCCCGTCAACGTGTGATAGATAATTTTACGCTAGACATTTTCATTGAGTCTTATGAGAATATCTATGAATCAGTTTACACAAAGAACTCAAAAAAGAAAGGTTAGACTTGATGGCAGTGATTTGATGAAGGAGTTTGAAAATAAAATAGAGCAATTAGGCTTGGACGTTTACGATAAGGTGGGAAAGCCTGTGAATGTAAATGTGGTCAGGGCTATGCTCGAATCTATGGGCATAAGAGCCATTGATGTAGAATTAGACTATGGTGTGACTAATTTACAGGAATTGGCAAAAATGGTTTATGCCCAAATTACCAACTCAGATTTTCTGGCCATTCACCCAAGTACACTCAAAGTTAACGAGCAGTTTAAAAGTGAGATTACTTCAGCATCGGATTACCTTCGAATCAAAACAAAATATTTCTTTTACTACTACCCTTTAGGGCTTTTTCATGGTCTTCCTGTTTTTATGCAAATCCTGACCATTATTCTTTTTGGATATTCTTTATGGACTTACGTAGGCTTCAATCAATTACAATCAACCGCTGTGGTGCTTGGGGTTATTTTTGGACTAGTGGGTACTGGGGGATTTGTACAGGTTCTTGGCCGGCAGATATCGCATTACTGGTTCAATAATGATTTTGTAATGGCCAGAAAAAGTACCATCAAGGTCATTAAGGATGGATTATTGTTTATGTCGGTACTTAGTGTGCTGTTGCTAGTGGTTAACTTCTTTGCTAATATTTACCCCTATCGCTTTCTCTATATTGTATACATCTATTCCTTCTCCATTGGTGTTCTACTATTGATTTCAGCTGTGTTCCACCCGTTAAAACAAAGATGGATGATAACAATAGCATTTTCAGTTGCTACTGGAATAGCCCTTTGCTTGAAACTCTTTACTAACCTTGGTACCTATTTCACCCACTGGATAGGCATTTGGGTAGCCATTATATTATTGGTAACTTATTTGAATTATTTCTTCAACAAGAAGGTGAAAGCTACAAAAAACGTGACCAGGGCCACCTCCAAAACAGTGGTGATGATTTACCGTAATTACCGCTATTTTTTTTATGGCCTGCTTTTCTTCGTGTTTATTTTTATCGATCGAATTTTAGCATGGTCTACCTCTGCCGATGGATTGTTGCCATATGCGGTGTATTATGAAAAGAATTATGAGGTTGGCATGGATATCGCAATTCTAATTTTCTTTCTATTGGTCGGAGTATTAGAATTTAGTATAGCCTCTTTTAGTACATTGAGTGATTTGTTACAAAAACAGATTCCTTACAACCAGCCTGAACTATTTAACCGTAAGTCATTGGCAACATATTGGCAGCATGTACAAATACTTTTAATCACAGGTGTAGTAATGGTTACATTGCTCTATACGGTGATATGGGTATGGTTTGGGTATGAAAAGGCATTTGATCAGGCTTTGAGTGCTATAAGCATTAGAGTAAGTGTTTTGGGTGGTTTGGGCTACATTCTGTTGGCCTGGGGTATGCTGAACTCACTTTATCTATTTACACTAAATAAGCCTACTAAACCTTTAAAGGCAATTATGATTGCTAGCGTTGTGAATTTAGTAGTTGGACTCTTTATGAGCAGACTTGTTTCTTATGAGTATAGTGTGGTAGGAATGCTGATTGGTTCAACAGTCTTCATGCTTTTGACCTTAAAGTCGGTTACTGAGTTTTTTAAAAATCTAGACTACTATTATTATGCGGCTTATTAAAACGATACTACTGACTATGGCTTTGTTCTCATTCTCGGGGCTATTCGCTCAAAAGGTTCAGCCTAGTACTGTCCTTATTTGCTATGGAAAAGTTAATCCTGATCAAATAAAAGGGTATAAGTATGTGATTTTAGAGTCCGAACACTATACCGCCTTCGATGTAAAACTGATCAAAGAAAACAATGAGAGCGTAATAGGATATATAAGCTTGGGCGAAGTTAGCGGTAGCCGTTTTTATTATGATGCATTAAAGGGAAATACACTTGGTAAGAATGAAATCTGGGGCAGCTATTACTTAAACCTTAGAGATGAGACTACACAGAATGTATTGATCAGCTTTGTTGATAAAATGGTAAAAAAAGGGTTTGATGGCTTGTTTTTGGATACCGTAGACACTTTTGCGGAATGGGGTCCTTATCCCAATATGGGCCCCGACTTGGTTAATTTATTGAGGTTGATCAAAGATAAATATCCAAAAATACACCTAATGCAGAATGCTGGGCTTTCCCTAATCTCAAAATCGGCCAAGTACATTGATTCAATAGCGATCGAATCAGTTGCCACTAATTATTCATTCGATAATTCGGAATACCGCATGCACAGATGGCATGAGTTCTATAAAAGGGTAGAAGAGTTACAAGAGATTAGAAAGAAATATCAATTACCTATAATACTTATAGAATATGCAGATAGTGAGAAACTTTATAAGAAAGTAAAGCAACAAATAGCCCCATTAAAGTGGGATTATTTTATAGGTACCATTGGTTTACAAAGCATACCAAAATTTAAATAGGAATATAGGAGATGAACATTCCATATACCGACTCCATATTTACGGGCCTCATTAGGTTGTTCCTTTGGATTCTTTTCCTGTATATAATGAAGCGTCTTTTTTTTAAAGGGAAAGGTTCTAAGAATCAAATCAACTCCATGGCTGGAATGTGGTCTTTCTTTGCCAGTGTCGTTGTCGTAGGAGTTTTCCTTCTGGTTCAAATCAATGGCTATGATCTAATGACTTGCCTTTTTATTATAGTTATCTTTTTTGGGGTTAAGCTAGTTGGAATTCAGAATGTGCTTTCCAATTCAGCTCTATTTAGGCGCCAAAGGAAAATGATTCTGTTGAATGTTTTAGAGAAAGCAGAGGACAAAGAGCCATTGATTGATATTGTTGAAGACAAGCCTACAAAGAGGCTGTCTATTAACTTCCCTTTTGTAATAATGGCCCTCACTGGTTTTGTTGCGATGGCGGTGAGGTTTTACTTGCTCAAGTATGACAACTATCAACTCTCTGAATCATGGTTTAATGAACTCACTATACTTAAGGGAGTTTCACAACAAAATTGGTTGAGTAACGATACGGGAGTAGTTGGGCAATATGCCCTAATGACTTTCTATGAAAAAATGACGGGCATCAGTCCCGAAATTACTCTTGAATCATTCGGAATTCTTCAGGCTTTTATTTTAAGCTTCATTATTTTCTGGTTTATGAATACTATAACGGGGTCTAAGATTACCGTTCCATTAATGACCACTTTGAGCTTCGCTTTTTTCTTTAACCTTGTACCAATTAATCTTTCCCAAATCACCCATGGGAAAGAAACGTTAATGGCACTTACGTTGGTCTTGCCTGCCATGGTTTATATCCTTAAACCTTGGTTGCTTTATGGTAAATCTCCCAAAAACTATCGTTATAAAATCTTTGTGATTTTCACAGCCATTGCGTTGATCGATGTCTATTCCCTTATTGTCCTAATTCCTCCATTTTTTTTGGTGGCTCCTTTTTTTATTAGTAAGAAACGCATGCGTTTTTACTGGCTTGCACTCAAGGCATACCTGTTGGCAACAGGTATTGTGTTGGGGGGTTATGCCTTTTATTTATATCAGGAAGGTGCTGATTTTCTTCAGTTTATTATATCTAATCTCTTGTCGGTAACTTCTTCTACCTATACAAGTAATATGATGCTTCCATATGACGATCTAATGAGGGTTGTCCAGATTATTTCCTTGGTTGCTGTTTTGGTAATGTTTCTAATGATGAAAAGCAAGAATGACAAATGGGCAAGCTTAATTGCTTTTATCGCCTATGTGAACGTTCTAATTCTTATCAGTTTTCAGAATTACAGGTATTTTGATCATGATCTGTTAAATGAAATATTACCAGTATTTATATCTATCGTTTTGGGGATCGCTTTTTATTTGATCATGTATTTATTTGTGACCCAGGTGAAAAAGGTGTTTATGCCAGAGGGCTTTGCTGTTATACTGATTTTTGTGATTTTTGCCTCAGCGGCTTTCTTTGGTCAAAAGAATCTTTTCAGTAAGGAAGAACCTACTTCTAGGTTATCAAAAAATATAATTGCGGCCTATCAAGAAATTTCATCCGGCTTTTTACCCTATTCTTATGCGGTAGTAAATAGCAATACACTCCGACCGCTCAGTACCGATTCGCATAATTTTCTGACTTATCGTGATTTTCTTGGTGAATATGCTGTTCGTGATTCTGTCTATTTTGCTAATAAGGAGGATAAAGAATTTTTGAGGGCGAATACCCAGTATATCGTTCCAAACAGTCTCCTCGTTTTTATTTATGATATAACAAATGAAGACGATTTTATTCAATTTGCTGTGTATTTGGATTTGACCGATGAAGTAACTGAGCGGATGAATAAACTAAGAGGAAAAGGAAGAACCATTAGAGTGTTTTTTCAGAAAGGAGACCTTACCGTTTACGAAATTGTAAACAATCCGGGCGAGGCAAGAATTAACGAATTACTATAGTTTGAATTACGGAAGTAGCAGATATGGCCTAAAGGTATTATTGATCATAATGTTCATGATCACTCTTGTTGGGTGTGGTGACTTTAAAGATAAAGAAAGTAAGAAAGAGTTGGAGGAATCACCAACTGAATTTAATCCCATCATCGAGCCTTTAGTGGTATTTATCCATTTGGCAGGAAGTGAGCTTAGCGACTCTTACTCAGGCCATATTGGAAAAGTTATGGACTATACAAAAATACCCTTTAAGGAGGTGAGTTTAAGGAGCTTTAATAATGCCCCTACTTTCAAATCTACTCCTAAAGTGATTTTGATTGATGGTACAGGGACGGGGCAGTTAAATGAGAAGGCAATTGATTACTTGGTTGGATTTGTTGGACAAGGTGGCACACTTATTTTCACGAGCGCCAATGAAGATCAGAGAATGGGATACTTATCAGGTTTGAAACAAGATGCTACTTTTGCCTATGATTTGGAAGCTAAGGGTTTTGATTTTGTTAAGAATGTGCTTCCAGGCTTGGGTAGTGTTAAATTATACATCAATAGGAACCATACTTCATTAGCCAAGGAAAATTTTAAACCTAATGTAAATGTATTGGCCACGGCAATTAGCGATAGAGGTTTACCTATTATTATGGAAAATATGGTTGGCAATGGCAAGGTTATAAACTTTAATACAACCATCAAACTAGAAAGATCAGATAGGGGGTTGTTGTTTGCTGCGATTTTGAGTGGATTAGAAGGGGTGCCTTATCCAATTGTGAACACGAGTACTATTTTTATTGATGACTTCCCTACTCCTACTTATGGCATTAAGTCAGAGCCCATTAAGTCAGAATTCGATCTTACTCAGGCAGAATATGTCACAAATGTTTGGTGGCCGGATATGATCAAAGTGTCAAAAAGGTTCGGTATAGCGTACTCAGCTTATCCCACTTTTAATTTCAACGAAATAAAAAGCCCACCTTTTCTTTTCAATGAGTGGGATGCACAAAAAACAATACGTAATGGTAAGCAATTGAGTGCTTCAGTATGGATGAGCAAAGAAGTTCTTAAGAATGAATTTGAACTTGGAATTCATGGGTATAATCATGAATCTCTTATGAAAGAGATTTGGGACAATCCAGAAAACATAGATGCAGCATTTAAGGCTACAAGAAAAAAATGGACGGTAGACCGTTTTGGTAAATACCCCAAAAGTTATGTGGCACCGTCTAATTATATTGATAGCATGGGCTTAGTACACCTAAAAAGAGTTATGCCTGAGATAGAGTTCATGAGTACAACCTATGGAGGAGAGCTAATAGAAGGAGGAGGAAGAGATTTTGATCCAGATCCCTTTGAGCCTGGCCTTTTTGATTACCCAAGAATAACTAGTGGATATGTATTTACCGATAGAGAGGAGTATTTCCATCAGTCGCTTTACTTGTATACTGGTATTTGGACTCATTTTATTCACCCAGATGATGTGTTTCAGCTGCCAACTGAGAATAATAATTCAGCAGGTGAATTTGATTATAGGAATCGGGATGGTCTAAACTGGTATAAAGCTAAAGGGGATAAACAGGGGATGCTCTCTTATTGGACAGACTATTTGCAAAAAGTGAAGACGATACATCCTACCACAAGATTTCTTACCGCTACAGAAGGAGGAACAATTACTAGAAACTGGAGAAATTCTGATTATGAATATGGCAAAAGTGGGGATTTTTATTCCGTAAGAAAAAGTAGTGCCAACAACTGGAATGACAAAGAATTCTACTGGTTTGTTTTTGCCAAAGAGGAAAATGCAGATGCTATGGAAAATGCTTTTTCAAATGTGGTAGATACCTATACCAAGACGGCTCTCTTTGGAGGAACTTTGTTCACCCTTAAAACCCCAAAACCTGAACTATTATTTGAAGATATAAAATGGAAACAAGATCCCTTGTTTGATCTATCAGAGGTGAAGGCGATGGTAACGGAAGACTACCAGAACTATGTACTAGAAAGGGCAGCCATAGCCAGTGGTTATTTGGCTGAAGATAATGAACAAGGAATCTTAGAAGAGGAGGTTTTAGCCCAAATGACAACAGCTGAGGACTCGGTGGCTTGGTTTGTGGCTAATGACCAATTGGGTTTAGCAACGAACATATTGCGAAAAGAACTAATGAGGGGAGATGTACAAGATACCAGTATTTTCAATAAGTATGTTTTGTACAAGGGTTATCAAGATCGGTCTATGGATGTTTGGACTTTTATGGAAGAGATCTACCAAGACCGATCGGAATCTTTGGCCTTGGGTTATTTAAGTTTGTATTTAAAGAAAGAGGCATTTCCGAATGAAGAACTTACAGAGAGATGGCTGTATAGAAGAATCTTTTTTAATATTCATGATGAGGCCGCTATTAAGGATTACTTCACCTTCTTTTACTCAACAGAGTATAATCCACAAATCAAGGAGGTGCTGGCTCATTTAAATGACAAAAATCCAACGCCTGAGAATTACGCTCGATATATTCAGTACATTATAGATTTTGAACCTGTGCTACTTACGGGTGAGCTATTGGGCAAGAACCCGGAAGAGCTTCCTTTGCTTTGGCCAAAAGCAACCACAATTGCCTACACATATTCAGATGAAAGCAGGATTCAAGAAGCATTGTTATGGTCTGATTATTCAGATGAAATCCCAATGATTACAGTGTTACAATGGTGGATTGAACTGGAGGCCTTCAATAAAATGGAAAGTGTTTATCATGAATACATTGTAGAGCACCCAGAAGATCAAGCGGTAAAGGCTTTTGTGAGTTCAGCTTGGTATGACATTGGTGAATATGAAAGGTCAGCTTTAGTGGCCAATCAATTACCAGAGGGCAATGAAAAGAAGATTGAAATTGAAAAACGCTTTAATCCAGATGTGATTTACTTCGATGCAGATATTCAGAAATTCCTGATCGATAGAACACCTGAGCTTTTTAGTGCTGAAACACTTCATACCCTAAAGAAAGAATTGCGCTATAATGAAAATAACTCCATTGAGGTGAACACTGCTTATATGGAGGATAACTTCAGCCAGTCGGTGTGGGAAAGTGATGCTACTTTTAATTTAAGGACAGAACAAGGAAGACAGCATAGTTTCTCCATTACGCATTCGAGTGTATCGGATTTAGTGCTGACAGATATTGATCCACAGAATTTAGCGCATGAACTTTACGGGTTACGATACCGCTTTCAAACCGCAAACATCCCGACAAAGCCATTCTTCAGTTTCAGTGCTGGTTTACAACAGGATAATTTCAATAAAATGTTTGTGGGTTTTGGAGCAAGTATTTCTAAATCCAAGGAGAACGTATTTAAGTCGTTGAGCTTAGACTTTGCGCCAGTCAAAACAGGCGTAGGTATTTCAAAAGAGGTGTATAAGTCTGAAATGATTGGCTATTACGAGCGCGGTTCAACCAAGTTTTGGCAGTCGAGCTTTGTGTTTCTGGGTAGCCACTATACCAACGGGGGGCTGGAAGCGGCATTGACTTCTCGTTTGTATGCCAATTTAAAAAGAGAAGAAAAATCAAGGTTCTCACCTTTTGCTGAATTGTTTGTGTCTGCCGCCAATAGAAATCAGGAAAATGGGAATCCATATTGGATTATCGACAGTAGACTATACGGTGGCGGTGGCTTTGCTTGGACTTATGGAAAGAATGAACGAAAACTGAAGGCTAGGATTGAGTCAGGCTATTTCTTCGATAGTTATGTTGATGGATTTTTACGAGTTACTGGTAACCTGTCATTCCCAATTAAAGAGTACACCTTTGTTACTGGCCAATTCGAGCTATTTAATCAGTCACTTTATTATTCAAATAGCCTCCAGATCGGCTTCAAGCATTTCTTGGATCGGAAAAGAAAATACACTTATAAGCAAAGGCCTTATTAACCGCATACTGAACACTCCCTTAGTGAATAGGAGTAGATAGCATTTTTCATTATTGGGTTGCTTTAGACCCTGTGGTTTTAAAACTCCTTTCTCACTAAGAATGGAATGATGAAAGAAAAACGGGCTTTGATCAATGTTAGATCAAAGCCTATTTTGACTTGTTAAGTGAGGTAAGCGGCATAAACCCCAATAGCTAAACATAAAAACGAATTGCCCCGAAAATTTATTTGTGCTAATTTTTCTTCGGCACGCAATAAAAACAGCTTTCTTAGTTATCTATTTGGAGCGGTAATTTTTATATTGAACCATCAGCGTTCCGATCTCTTACTGTCTTAATTAAATTGAAATGTCAATATCCAAAACTTCTCTTTTGGCTGCCTTGCTGTGCCTACTCTTCATCATTTCCTGTAGTGATAAGAAAACCCCAATAGATCAGCTAAATAAGCAAGCCGATCAGGTCTTTTCGGCTTATGTTTCATCCTATACCTCTGGAAAAGTATCTACTCGTTCGACCATTATGGTTCGATTGGTAGAACCAGTGACTGATGCTCACCTGAACACTGATCCAACGGCACTTTTTCAATTCACGCCAGGCATTTCTGGCAAGGCCCGCTGGGTGGGGAATAATGTGGTGGAATTTCAACCTTCGTCTCCGCTCAAATCAGGCACTTTGTACAACGGAACGCTAAAGTTGAGCAACTTGAAAGAAGTTGAAGAGGAACTCAAGAATTTCAATTTTGGGTTTGAGACAATTAGTCAAAATTTTGATTTGGATATAGATCAGATCGCATCAGATGCTGAAGACGCCATGCGAAAGCAAGTCATCGAGGGTCAATTCAATACGGCTGATTTTGCTGATTCAGCGGCCGTGGTGAAAGCGGTGTCGTTCAAACAGCCGGGCAGTAACCTTTCTGTGCAATGGGAAATTGACAAAGTAAACGGAACGGCTCACAAATTTAAAGTACAGGGAATTGAGAGAAAGGAGAATGCTTCGGGCGTTGAAGTAGCAGTTGATGGCAGCAGTTTAGGGGTTGACCGTGACGCACGAACAGTGGTTCCAGTGGCCATCTTGGGAGACTTCAATGTATTGGATGTTAAAGTGGTGAAAACAGGTGATCCTTATGTTTTGGTGAGTTTCTCTGATCCACTGAAAGAAAATCAAGACCTCACCGGCTTAATTACGGTAGAAGGCCAAAATGACCTTCGCTATTCGATTGATGGCAATAACGTAAAGGTATTTGTGACATCTGATATTTCTGGCGTCAAGGCGGTAAAGGCATATCCTGGAGTTCGTAATCTTCTAGACTTTAAAATGAAGGAGCTGTATCAGAACCTTGTCAATTTTGAGCAATTGAAACCTTTATTGAAGCTCAACGCAAAAGGCACCATTCTACCCAGCACCGATGGCCTCATTCTTCCTTTTGAAGCGGTCAACCTTAATGCAGTTGATGTAACCGTTATCAAAATATTCGAACGCAATGTGCTGCAATTTCTTCAGGTAAATGAACTTAGCGGGGATGAGCAATTGCGTAGGGTTGGGCGACCAATTTTACAGAAACGTATTCCCCTAAATGAATCGGGAGTTTTTGACTTGGGGAAGTGGAATCGCTTCACGTTAGACCTAAATGAACTCATTCAAACCGAACCAGGAGCAATTTACCAAGTGCGAATCAACTTCAAACGAGCATATTCTACTTTTGGCTGTGCTGCACCAACGACTGAAACTCCAGCGTTAACCAGGCAAATTCCAGAGGACAATTGGGATGCTTATTCTGGTGATGATGGTGGGAGTTACGATAGTTATTATGACTATAACTACGGAAGAAATTACAATTGGCAGGACCGTGATGACCCATGCACAGACTCCTATTATGTGGGCACTAATAGAATAGTGAGCAAAAATATTCTAGCATCGGATTTAGGTATGATCGCTAAAATGGGCAACAACAGAAAGCTTACAGCTTTTGTAACCGACCTTAAAACTACCAAGCCAATTTCAGGTGTTTCAGTAGATGTTTATGACTTTCAGGAAGAAAAAATAACTACTGTAACCACCGATGGTCAAGGCAAAATAGAAACCGACTTATTGAGAAAGCCATTTCTGTTGGTCGCCAACCGAGGCGCAGAGCGTGGATATTTAAAACTTTCCGATGGGCTCTCACTTTCCATGAGCAATTTCAATACAGGTGGCGCACGAGTAGAACGAGGCTTAAAAGGCTTTATGTATGGCGAAAGAGGCGTTTGGCGTCCGGGGGATGATATTTATTTGAACTTCATTTTAGAAGATAAAGAAGACAACCTGCCAAATGACCACCCTGTGGTTTTTGAATTGATTGACCCATCTGGAAATACCAAGCAGCGGATTGTGAGGACGCAGTCTGTGGATGGTTTTTACGATTTCAAAACTCAAACTGCCTACACCGACCCAACTGGGAATTGGACAGCAAAAGTGAGTTTAGGTGGAGCAGAGTTCACTAAACGCGTAAAGGTGGAAACAGTCAAGCCAAACCGCCTCAAGATTGACTTAGATTTTGGAGTAGACAGGCTTACCGCAGCCACCTCGTTCGTATCGGGTGATTTGAATGTGAAATGGCTTACTGGTGCTGCTGCCAGAAACTTGAAGGCAGAATTTGACCTCTATTTGAATCCGGTGACAACTACATTTAAAGATTTCCCTAACTATTCATTTGACGATGAGGCGAAGAACTTTAACCAACAGCCTACTCAGGTTTTCTCTGGAGAAGTAGACGCTTCTGGGCACTCAAAAGTGAATTTAAAAATTGGGGCAGAACTCAATTCTCCGGGGGCTGTAATGGCTACTTTTAAAGGAAAGGTGTATGAGCCAGGAGGCGATTTCAGTATCGATCAATTCAGTATTCCTTTCTATCCCTATACTTCTTTTGTGGGCGTGAAAAAACCCGATGGTGACAGAAGAGGCCAGCTGGTGACAGGCAAGTCGCATCAGTTGAGTGTGGTTACTGTGGATTCCAAAGGAAATAGCATCGACAGGAAAGGTTTAACTTTTGAAGTGTACAAACTAGGCTGGCGCTGGTGGTGGGACGGTGGTCAAAATGACCTGGCCAATTACATTGGTGCCAACTACAACAAACCAGTAACTACCAAAACGGTGAGTACCACGGGAGGAAAAACTACCGTGGATGTGAATATTGGTGACCGTGAATGGGGGCGCTATTACATCCGTGTAACCGATCCTGTTTCTAAACACTCCACCGGAACAATTGCCTACTTCGATTGGCCGGGCTGGGCAGACGACAATAACCGTCCGGGAGGTGCATCACTTTTGGCATTTTCTACCAACAAGGAAGATTATAATATTGGCGAAAAAGTGAAAATTAACATTCCATCAAACTCAGAAGGTAGGGCATTGGTGAGTGTAGAGAATGGCAGCAAAGTAGTGGCTTCCTATTGGGTGGAAACCGGTAAAGGAGAAACGGCATTTGAATTTGCTACTACCGAAGAAATGGTGCCAAATGCTTATGTGAATACCACGCTTTTACAACCTCATGCACAAACCAGAAATGATTTACCGATCAGGCTTTATGGGGTAGTTCCGATCAATGTAAGCAACCCAAAAACCAAACTGAATCCTGAAATTTCATTGCCAAATGTACTCGAACCAGAATCGGATGTAACGGTGAAGGTGAGTGAAAAAGATGGTCGTGCAATGACCTATACCATTGCAGTGGTAGACGAAGGATTACTTGATATCACGCGTTTTGGTACACCAGATCCATGGTCGAATTTCTATGCACGTCAGGCTTTGGGGGTGAAAACATGGGATTTATTCGATGATGTAACAAATGCCTACAATGGAGAATTGACTCGTTTATTGGCACTCGGTGGTGATGGCACGAACGCTAAACCGGAAAGCGCCAAGGCCAATCGATTTAAGCCAGTGGTCAAACACTTGGGGCCTTTTAGGTTGGAGGCTGGAAAAACTGCTTCGCATACTTTTAAAATGCCGAATTATGTAGGCTCCGTGCGTACCATGGTGGTAGCTGGAAAAGATGGTGCTTACGGAAAAGCAGAGAAAGCAACGCCAGTGCGAAAGCCATTGATGGTGTTGGGTACCCTGCCAAGAGTAATTGGCCCAGGCGAAAAAGTGAAATTGCCAGTCAGCGTTTTTGCCATGGAACCTACGGTGAAAGAGGTGAAGGTTTCTGTTAAGGGAAACGCACTGCTGAAAACCATTGGAGCCGCACAACAATCGTTGACTTTTGATCAAATTGGAGATCAGATCATAGATTTTGAGCTAGAGGTAAGCGAAACTTTAGGCATAGGTACGGTTGAAATTGTAGCTACTTCAGGTAATGAAACCGCTACTTATAAGGTAGAAATTGATGTGCGCAGTCCGAACCCACCCGCTACCGATGTAATTGCCAAGGCGCTTCAGGCTGGCGAAAGCTGGAATCAATCTTTCGATCAAATGGGAATGGCAGGCACGAATAAGGTGCAACTTGAGCTTTCAGTGATTCCTCCGATCAACCTTGGAAAACGCTTGAATTACTTAATTGGCTATCCGCATGGTTGTATCGAACAAACCACTTCCGCAGTTTTTCCTCAACTCTTTCTGGGAGACATTATGGAATTGACGGCTGATAGAAAATCTGATATTGAAAGAAATATCAAAGCAGCCATTGATGGAATGTCGAAGTTTCAGACAGCCGAGGGAGGATTCTCTTATTGGACAGGCCAAAGTGATGACAACGATTGGGGTACAAATTACGCTGGTCATTTCTTGATGGAAGCCAAAGATAAAGGCTATAATATTCCTTCCAACCTACTTAGAAACTGGAAGAAATACCAAAGTAGAAAAGCCAAGAATTGGATGCGCTATGGTCGATACAATGATGATTTAATGCATGCCTATCGACTATATACCTTGGCTTTAGCCCAAAGCCCTGAGTTAGGTGCTATGAACCGCTTAAGAGAAGATAATAACCTTTCTTTAGAAGCAAAATGGAGACTAGCAGCAGCTTATGCGGTAGCGGGAAAAGTCAATGTGGCAAAGGAATTAATTGCTTCAGAGCCTATGGTGTCTAAACCTAAATCGAACTACTATTATTATGGGTCTCAAACACGAGACAATGCCATGATATTAGAGACTTTGGGTTTGCTTAAAATGCAAAACGAAGGCATGACTTTATTGAGAACTGTAGCCGATGATTTAAGTGCCGACCGTTGGATGAGTACACAAACAACGGCCTATTCTCTGCTTTCAGTCATCAAGTTTTCAGGGGTAGATCAAACCTCAAAAGGCTTGGAGGCTTCTTATGTTTTGAATTCAGGTGCGAACCAAAGTATAGAGACGGCCAAGCCAGTGAAGCTCATTGATGTGCCAGTAGATGGAGCAAAAGCTGGAGCGGTGAAAGTAGAAAACAAAGGGCAGGGAGTGCTCTTTGCTAGGGTGATTAAAACGGGACAACCGTTGGCTGGAAATGAGACTGCTGCATCAAGCGGCCTGACCGTAAAAGTGACTTACGTAGACCGGAATGGACAAAGCGTGGATCCAAGTAGCTTAAGTCAAGGCACTGATTTCTTTGCTGAGGTTTCTGTCTTCAATCCAGGAACCAGAGGCGTTTATGAGAACCTTGCCTTGAGTCAGGTATTCCCTTCAGGTTGGGAGATTTTGAATGAACGACTGAATGAAATTCCGGGTGCTGCCACTTCGCAGAACTATACTTATCAAGATATTCGAGACGATAGAGTTTACACCTATTTCGACTTAAGGCCGAACGAACGGAAGCTGTTTAAAGTAGCTTTGAATGCCACTTATGCGGGTCGTTTTTACTTGCCGGCCGTTGGAGTGCAGGCCATGTACGACAACACCATCAATGCTCGATTCCCGGGTCAATGGGTAGAAGTGAAGCGCGTAAATTAGAAAGAAAAGTAGCCCTGTCAGGTTTCAAAAACCTGACAGGGCTTACCTCACCGAATGAAAAAGCAGATCAAGAAATATCGTTATCCAATCGTGGTGCTTTTGGCACTATTGTCGGCTGCGTATTATGTCTGTTTGCCCGAAACTCTCTTTAACGATCCATACGCTACCGTACTGAATGCTGAAAATGGAGAAATGCTTTCTGCCCGAATTGCAAGAGATGGGCAATGGCGCTTTCCAGAAGTAGATTCCATTTCCGAAAAATACGAGAAAGCCTTACTTACTTTCGAAGATCAATATTTCTATCGCCATCCTGGGGTAAATCCTTTGGCCATGGGCAGGGCGATAGTTCAGAATTTAAAAGCTGGATCGGTGGTGAGTGGAGGCAGTACCCTATCCATGCAGGTGATTCGGATGTACCGTAGGGGGAAGTCACGCAACGTATATGAGAAGTTGGTGGAGATGGTTTTGGCTACGCGACTTGAACTTCGGTATTCCAAAAAAAGCATTCTGAAATTGTATGCTTCGCACGCCCCGTTTGGAGGGAATACAGTGGGCATTGAAGCGGCTTCATGGCGTTACTTTGGCAGAAGGGCCAATGATTTAAGCTGGGCCGAAGCCGCATTGCTGGCGGTACTTCCCAATCAACCTTCACTTCTTTATCCGGGCAGAAATACGGCTCCCTTAAAAGCCAAACGTGATCGCCTTTTGGATAAAATGTATGGGGAAGGTTTTTTTGACGCAACAAGCCTTGAACTTGCTAGGGAGGAACCAATTCCTTCTAAACCCAATGATGTTCCAATTGAGGCGCTGCATTTGTTGGACAAAGGCATAAAAGATGGAAAGGAAGGTCAAAAGTTGCAAACTACGCTAGATGCGCATTTGCAGAGACGCGTAGATCGAGTGGTGAAAAACCATAATGCGCTATTGAGACTTGATGGAATTGAAAACGCTTCGGCCATTGTCTTGGATGTTCGCAGCAATACAGTGAAGGCCTATATAGGAAATGTGTACGAAGAAGGAACATCGTCAAACGGGCAGCAAGTAGATGTAATTCAAGCACCAAGGAGCACAGGGAGTTTGCTCAAACCCATTCTGTATGCTTCCTTATTGGATGAAGGATTGATGCTGCCAAAGACACTTTTGCCAGATGTGCCAGTCTATTTCAAGAACTTCGCACCAAAGAATTTTACTCGTGAATACGATGGTGCAGTCCATGCTGATTTGGCCTTGTCTAGGTCGCTTAATATTCCTGCGGTTCACATGCTCCAAGACTATGGCTACCCTCGTTTCCATGAAAAACTGAAAGGTTTAGGGATGACTACGCTAACTCAGCCCGCTAGCTATTACGGTTTGTCAATGATTCTAGGTGGTTCTGAAGGTACACTTTGGGACTTGACGAACATTTATGCGGGAATGGCCCGTACGCTCACGCAGTTTAATGGGCGGGCTCCAGATAATCGCTATGAGAAGAGTGATTTTGACTTTGCGAATTATGATGGTGCAAATTCAAAAGTTCAAGGTTCATTGTTGAGTGAAAAAGATGTTTCTAAAAAACAGCCAACTGAAAATATTGAACTGAAGAACAATAAACAGTTGAGTGCTTCTTCTATTTGGTTTACGTTTAAAGCCATGCTGGAAGTCTATCGTCCAGGCGATGATGCACAATGGAAACTATATTCTAGTTCCAAGAAAATAGCATGGAAAACGGGAACAAGCTTTGGTTATCGAGACGGTTGGGCAATTGGCGTGACTCCTGAATATGTAGTTGGGGTTTGGGTAGGGAATGCCGATGGCGAGGGGCGTCCAGGCCTCACGGGCATTCAAGCCGCTGCGCCAATCCTCTTCGATATTTTTGATGTGCTTCCAGAAACGACTTGGTTCAATCCGCCCATGGCCGAAATGGTTTATGCACCAGTAGACCGCCAAAGTGGTTATTTGGCTTCCCCTTATTCCATTCAAGTGGATACCGTTTTAATTCCAAAAGCTGGGTTAAATACGTTGGCAAGCCCTTTTCATCAAAGGGTACACCTTGATGAAAGTAGAAACTACCGTGTAAACTCAGATTGTGAGCCAGTGGTGGATATGATCAGTACCAACTGGTTTGTGCTTCCTCCGAAACAAGCACTGTATTATAAAAAACGAAACCCAACTTATAAAGAACTTCCTCCTTTGCGGAGTGATTGCTTTGGCGAGAGTTTAGACATGGAGGTGATGGACATGGTATATCCAGAACCTGATGCGCAGGTGTATATTCCAATAAACCTAGAAGGCGAAAGGGAACAAGTAGTCTTTGAAGTGGCTCATCGAAAAACTAACAGCGAATTGCACTGGCATTTGGACGATGTTTATTTAGGAACAACTAGAGGTACTCACGTTTTAGGGCTTACACCGCCAGCCGGAGCACATACTATTACCGTGGTTGACGAGGAGGGACATCGACTTTCGCGGAATTTTAAAGTATTGGAAAAGGTAGGAGAGTGAAAAAAGGCTCCACTTTAACGAGTGGAGCCTCAGTAATTATACTTCTTCTTTCAGCCTGTCCTTGAACATGCTTCTTAATTTTTGAACTTTAGGGTCGATGATTGCCCTACAGTAAGGCTGCTCCCTATTTTCATTGTAATAGTTCTGATGATCTCCTTCGGCTGGATAATAGGCCGCAAGCGGACTTATTTCTGTTACCACAGGGTCGTCAAAGTAATCCTTCATTTCTGCCTTTATGGCTTCTGCTGTCTGTTTTTCTTCTTCGTCCTGATGAAAAATCACCGACCTGTATTGTGTTCCTTGATCATAACCTTGTCGGTTTAAAGTAGTAGGGTCATGGGTAGAAAAGAAGATGCGCAGTAAGTCAGCATAAGTTAGAATCTCTGGATTGTAAGTAATTTTAATCACTTCCGCATGGCCAGTTCTTCCCGTTCCAATTTCTCTATAAGTAGGGTTTTTAATGGCTCCGCCTGAATAGCCCGATTCTACCTTTTCTACTCCCTTTATGCGTTGAAAAACAGCTTCGGTACACCAAAAACAACCGCCACCTAAAATGGCTGTGGCCACGGTTTTGTCTTCTTCAATCAATTTCATTGAAGCCGAATTAATGCAGTAGCGCAATCCGCTTGGTTCAGGGCCATCAGGAAAAACATGACCTTGATGCGCATCACAAGTATTGCACATTACTTCTACCCGCACCATACCATAAGCGGTGTCTTTTACGTATTTGATGGCGTTTGCTTGTACAGGCTGCGTAAAACTTGGCCAGCCAGAACCAGATTCAAATTTTAATCTGGAATCGAATAGGGGAGTACCGCAGCAAACGCAACCATATAGTCCTGGTTCGTGGCGTTCGCAGAATTCACCGGTTCCAGCCCTTTCGGTGCCTTTTAATCTGGCAATTTGAAATTGTGATGGTGTTAAAATGGTTTTCCATTCTTCCTCTGTTTTTTCCACCCTTCTGTCGGGTGCTGGGCTGCCATTATTGGCAAATTTGATTACGTCAATCCAAGTAAGCATATATTCCTTTCTGATTTCGGGGGTAGAACACAAATGTCTACTGCGAGGTTTCAATATACTTCATAAGTTCTGCTTTTATGAATTACTCAATATTGAAAAGAATTGAGATAGCCTTGGTGTTTCGTTGAGTTTTAATCTCTTTGTTGGAGATACAACAGGTTCTTCAAGTGCTTCAAGAATAATGGTCTTATTCAAAACCATCCATTGTTTAAATTCTTTCGCTTCTGTTTCGTGTGTAGAAAGGTATTTTAAGAATGGATCCAACACAAACTGGTGGTTGGTAATTCCTGCTCCAGCCTTTACGGCATCCAATGCGTTGCAGGCTTGCTCATATTGTTTTTCAACCGGAACCATCATTACTGGCTTACCCAAATACATGGCCTCGCAAATAGATTCAAAACCTGCCGTAGAAACATAGCCCAAACAGTCTTTCATGTAGTTCAAAAATTTCTGGTCATTGATGTGATGGAAAGTGATGTTCTTCCAAGGTGTCCATCCATCCTCTTGCTCTAAATTATCCCAAAAACAGTGCAATCGAATTTTTTTGTTTTGCTTGTGCCATTCCATTAAGTCATAGGCATAGCCGGGGTTTACTACGTAAGCCAATATGTAATCTCCTTTACTCGGAACTAGGTTGAAAATTTCCTCTCTGAGTAGTGGAGGAGCGATGGTGAGCTTTCCTGAATCAGACTTAATGTCACGGAAAGACAATGCAATTTTCTTATGGGCATTCAATGATGTTAACTTGTTTGTAAGTAGAAAGCATCGTTTTTGAAGTGGAGCGCCTTTGGCAAAAGGGAACGAACTGTCTTCCGCCAAGTATTGGTGCGCAATACAGATTCTTTTCACTTTGGGCTTATAGATTCCAAAGTACATGCCTGCCAGTATATCATAGAAATTAATGATTACATCGGGTTGTTCATTTTTTACTATCCTGTTGATCTTCCTGAGTTGACCAATGAACTGTGGAATATTTAAGCCATTAACAACTCCTGTTTTCCATAAGTTAATGGACTTCTTTCCTTTATCGTAGAAGAAATTCGGGCTAATCACTGTATGGACTTCTGTATTGGGTTTTTGCTTAAAATAGGCAGGTACTTCACGTCTTTTATTGGTGCCTATGATCATAGAAGTCACTTCATGACCTGCTTCTGTCAGTATTTGCGATAAGGCCAATGCTTGTGTCATATGGCCTCGACCTTCACCTTGTATTATAAAGAGTGCTCTCATTTAACCAATTTCAGTTTTTGGACTTAGCTCTACTGGCCCGAATAGGCCAGTTATTTCAATGGGCTTACTTTTTAAGGCCTTCAATTCTTTCTGTTTATTTTCTGCTTTTTGTGTTTCAGAATAATAAACCAGACTCCATTCTCCATTGAAATCTTCGATGAGGGCGGTGAGGGATTCTACCCAATCGCCAGAGTTGAGGTAGGTAATGCCATCAATTTCCTTTATCGCGGGTTGGTGAATGTGGCCGCAGATAATACCATCACATTCTCGGTATTTGGCCATGGCCGAAAGCTGCTCTTCGTAATCATCAATGTATTTAATGGCTTGCTTTACTTTGCCTTTTACTGCCTGTGAAAGAGAGAAGTAGGGAAGACCTTTTTTCAGTCTACGATAATTGTATTGTCGGTTTAACCATAAGAGAAAGGTGTAACCCACATCGCCAAGTTTGGCGATCCATTTGAATTGGCGCGTAATGGAATCGAAGATATCACCATGAACAATTAGGAATTTTTTGCCGAAGGACTCATACACCATTTCTCTTTTAATGGTCAAGTTGCCCATGGTGAAGGGGAGGATTTGATCCAAGAAGTCATCATGGTTACCACGCAGGTAGGTTACTTTAGTACCTTCGTGTTCAATCATTTTTAAAATACGGGTAAAAAAGCGGGTGTGCTTTCTCTTCCATTGACCTGACTTTTTGAGTTGCCAGCCGTCAATAATATCTCCGTTGAGTATCAAGTTTTCACAGTGATACTGTTTTAGGAATCTGACGAGTTCTTTAGACTTTGAGCCTTTGGTGCCTAGATGAACATCAGAAATAACAATGGTTTTGCAGTTATTCTTCACGGTTAAAGGGGTATGACCCAATTAACAAATTGAGTTTGACTCCATCGTCACCGTGGTTTTACTTAATTAATATTTAAAGGAGGGATGATAAGATTTTTGGTAATCCAGGCTTAATCTAGTTATAGATTAATTCTGATTTACCTTTTTGGTAATGTAGTCTACAGCCTGTCCTACGGTTTGTAATTGTTCGGCATCGCTATCTGGAATTCTAATTTCAAAAGTCTGCTCAAATTCCATTACAATTTCAGCATAGTCCAAAGAGTCTATTCCTAGGTCTTTGATGAAGTTGGCGTCAATTGTAGCCTCAGTGGATGCAATGCCTATTTTGTCAACTAGAATTTTTGTGATTTTATCTTGAATCTCACTCATTGGTTGGTCTCTAAAGGAATATTTTCGGAAGATAGTCGATTTAGCTAAAATTTAAAACCTAAGGGTGAATTCAGTGCCCTCATTCATTACAGATTTTACTGTAATACCACCTCCGTGTTTTCTCATAATTTGTTTTGATAAACTTAAGCCAATTCCTGACCCTTGCTTTTTAGTGGTGAAGAAAGGAATGAAAATCTTACTCAATGCTTCCTCGTCAATACCGCAGCCGTTATCTCTTATAACAATGGTAGGTCGATTGTATTCATTCACAAAAGCACGAACGACAATGTGTTTTTCTTCAGTAGTTTCTTCTAAGGCATGCACCGCATTCTGAAGGATATTAATCAATACTTGATCAATCAACTCTTTGTCGATGCTGATGGCTAGGTTGATAGGCTCAATGCTAAAACTGATTTTGATGTTTTTCGCAGCCAACTCATGATTAAACAGTACTTGTATGTGTTCTAGAACTTTGGCTACACTTTCGGTAGCCACTTTTGGCTGAGGGATTTTGGTTAAGTTCCTGAAATCAGAAACAAACCGAATCAGGCCTTGACTTCTTCTTTCGATGGTTTGAACTGCCAAATAGATGTCTTCCAACTCTTCTTTTTCTATTGGAACATCATCTTCAATATTATCTACCAAATTATCCTTTACTGTTGCAGCCAAAGAGGAGAGTGGAGTTACAGAGTTCATGATTTCATGGGTCAACACACGGATTAGGTTTTGCCAAGCATCCATTTCTTTCTCCTCTAGCTCAGATTGAATGTTTTGTACCGAAACCAGTTTAAACTCCTCACCCCTTAATACCAGTTCAATCACATAAATGGAGAGCTGGATATGTGTTCCATCTTGCGTAAATTCAATAAGGTCACTTCCACCGGTTTTAAGTTTAACCAAAGATTCAACAAGCTTGGGACTCACCTTGCTCAGTTCAAAAATATTCTGAATGGCTTCTACGCCAATCAACTTCTTTGCAGAGCTATTAATAATCTGAATGTCTCCCTTTTTATTGAAAGTGATCAGTCCAATTCCTACATGTTGGACTATCGTTCTAAAATAGTGGTAGTTGGCTTCTTTGTCTGCCCTGATTTCTCTGAACTTCTTAATTACACTATTGAATTCTTGATATAGCCGATCAACCGAGGCAGAATGTCCCTCAGTAGGGTAAGTAGCCGTAAAGTCATCGTATTTTATAGAATTGAGAAAGCCTGAAATCTCGCGATTTGTTTTTTCAACTGCGCGAATAAGCAAATAGACCTGAACTACAATTGCTAGGCTAACAAAGAATATGTTGACTTGATTTTGTGACCCATAGATTAAATTGGCCAGTAGCAAAGCACTGGCCGTAAGGAGGATCACTCGAGCAACAATGGCAAATCGTAAATTCTTAAAGCCCATGTTTTTCTAATCTGCGATAAAGCGAAGCTCTTGTCAATCCAAGCTCTTTGGCTGCTTTAGAAATGTTACCTGAATGCTTATTCACCGCTTTAAGAATTACGTTTTTTTCTACTTCATCAAGGTTGAAGTTTTCTGCTGCGTCATTTACAGAGTCCTGCTTCTGAACTAAAAAGAAGAAGTCGTCTGGCATTAAAGTATTGCCTTCGCCCATGATTATGGCCCTTTCAATCGCGTGTTGAAGTTCACGGATGTTACCGGGCCATGAATACTTCTGGAGCTTCTTCATAGTAGAGGAAGCTACCTTCTTTCTATCCTTTCGATATTTATCGCAATAGACTTTAACAAAGTGCTCAGTAAGAAGAATAATGTCATCCTGCCTTTCACGAAGTGGAGGTAAATGCACTTCTACAGTATTAATTCTATAGAGCAAATCCTGTCGGAAGGTGTTTTCATGCACCATTTCATAAAGCGGCATGTTTGTAGCGCAAATCAAACGGATGTCGATTGGCATCGATTTATTGGAACCAATCTTTGTTACTTCTCTGCGCTGAATTGCGGTAAGGAGTTTTGATTGAAGAGGAAGACTCAGGTTTCCGATTTCATCCAAGAATAAGGAACCGCCATTGGCTACTTCAAAACGGCCCACTCTGTCTTCTTTGGCATCCGTGAACGCTCCTTTTTTATGCCCGAAAAGCTCACTTTCAAAAAGGGTTTCGGTAATGGCTCCCATGTCAACGCCCACAAATACATTGTCTTTTCGCAATGACCGTTGATGAAGTGCTCTGGCGACAAGTTCTTTACCTGTTCCATTTTCACCCAAGATCAAGACATTGGCATCCGTGCCAGCAACTTTGTCAATGATGGAAAAGACATTCTTCATGGAAGGACTGTCTCCAATAATATCTTTGAAAGGCTTACTTATTTCATCTTCAAGCTGTTTTTTGGCACTCTTAAGTTTATCCACTTCGGCATAAGAACGTTTTAATTTAACTGCTGTTGAGAGTGTTGCAATTAGCTTTTCGTTCTGCCAAGGTTTAAGTACAAAGTCGGTAGCACCTTCTTTTAAGGCCTTAACGGCCATTTCAACATCGCCAAAGGCAGTGATTAATACCACAACTGCGGAAGGATCTGCATCTAATATTTGTTCTAACCAATAATAGCCCTCTTTACCACTAGTAATGTCTTTGCTGAAATTCATATCCAGCAGGATAACATCATAAGTGCCATTGTTCATCAAGAAAGGAATCTTCTTAGGGTTCTTTTCTATAATAACTTCTTTGGCATGTTTTTTAAGTAGGAGTTTGGCCGCAATGAGTACATCCTCATCGTCATCTATGATTAATATTTTACCGAGTTCGTTATCCACTAGTGTCTAATTTAAAGTACTTAATCTTACTTACTGCCTATAATAGTGCCAACTAACATTGTGGCATCTCAGGCAACTATCTGGGTTGATGTGTGTCCGCTATCGTTCTGAAAATGTACTGAATTCGGACAGTATAAAGCTAGTGACATTTTGTCTTTTTGGCTAAGGAATTTAGCTAAACCATTTCACAGGGAGATTTATATGTCCGTCATCTGATGTTTCTGTTACCGCTTAAACTAAAATTATGTAGCAACACAAATTATTGGTGCATTCGCTTTGTGAAATTGATTTATGTATCATATATTGCACACGTTGTTTTGAATTAATTTAAACGTTAATTCAGATATTTTGAGTTTTTGACCTTTGGGCTCGATTCTGACCAAATCGAGCCTTTTTTTATGCCCAATCCTCTGGGTTGAATATTTTTAAAACTGTTCGATTCCGATCAAGCCCTGTTCTAATATTGTACACCTTTCAGCATATTGGTATTTGTTAATTTGTGTTAAATCATTGTAATTCAGTGGCTTGAGTTTGTGGCATCTTTGTTGGTAAAAGCTGGCCGGATAAGAAAACATCACTCAAAATGGCAATGGACAGAAAGATTAAAAAGAAGGTATGGACAGCGAAAAGAATTTTTACAATACTAGGTATCACTGGGGTTGTCGCCCTAATTGCCTATGTGTTCTTTTTTGCTGATAAATCCTCCAAACTCAACGTTGAGTTAGACAAAATTAATGTAGCTGCAGTAACGGAAGGCGCATTTCAAGAATTTATTCCTGTTGAGGGTACGGTCAACCCCAAAACAACTATTTATGTAGGTGCGCTTGTTGGCGGAAATGTGGAGGAAAAATTTTTAGATGGTGGTGTAGAGGTTGAAAAGGGTGACACCATTTTGAAATTAGAAAACAACAACCTCCAAATGCAATATGTTCAAGAACAGACACAAACCAACCGTCTAAGAAACGATATAGAAAACACGAATCTTAGTCTTCAGCAAAGACTGTTTCAGTCAAAATCGGCAATAATTAATTTGGATTTTGATATCGATCAAGCAAAAGATGCCTATACAAGGAATAAGCAACTTTGGGAGGATAAAGTTATTTCTGAACAAGAGTATTTGAATTCCAAAAGGATGTACGACAGGCTTATGGCTCGAAGGGTAAATGAGATTGAATCAGCTAAATTTGATTCTATAACTGCTGTAAATACTATTGCTCAGAACCAAGAGAGGCTTGGTACCTCCAATGTGAGTTTGAAGATGGTTGAGAATAACCTTAATAACTTGTGGGTGACGGCAAGAATCACGGGGTTGCTTTCAACAGTAAACCCAGAGGTTGGTCAGACGGTAAGTCCTGGACAAAATATTGCTCAAATCGATGATTTGGATGGATTTAAAATCGTAGCGCGTGTAGATCAACATTATTTAGACCGAGTGTATTTGGGGCTGAGAGGTAACTTTGATTTTGGGGGCTCAAACTATGGTTTAGTAATTCGTAAAATTTTCCCTGAAATTAACAGTGGCCAATTCAATGTAGAAATGATGTTTGAGGGCGAAGCACCCGAGAATATAAGAAGAGGGCAGACAGTGCCTATTAAACTTCAGTTGAGTGAGGAGCGTCAAGCAATTATGATCCCTCGAGGTGCCTTCTTCCAAACTACCGGAGGTAACTGGATCTTCGTAGTAGATGCATCAGGAGAATTTGCAGAGAGAAGAAAAATCAGTATTGGTAACCAAAATACAAGACAATATGAGGTGCTTGAAGGGCTTAAGCCAGGAGAGCAAGTAATCACCTCATCTTATGATGGTTATGAAGACAAAGACAAGCTAATAATCAAAAAATAGTATAAATTAATTCACAACAACCTTTAACTTTTATTAAAATGGAAAACAGTAAGAATCTTATTACCACTAAAGGTCTTAAAAAGTTCTATTACACTGATGAGGTAGAAACTACAGCATTGGGTAATGTAAACCTTGAAATTAAAGAAGGCGAATTTGTAGCCGTAATGGGCCCTTCTGGTTGTGGTAAGTCCACACTTTTGAATATCATTGGTCTTTTAGATAACCCTTCTGAAGGAGAGTTTTACTTCTATGACGAGGAGGTTTCAAACTACTCAGAAAGACAAAGAGCAGAATTGAGAAAAAGAAATATTGGTTTCGTTTTCCAGAGCTTTAATCTTATTGATGAGTTGACAGTATTTGAAAATGTAGAACTTCCTTTGATCTACTTAAAGTACCCTGCGGCAGATCGTAAGAAGCGTGTTGAAGAAGTACTTGAGCAAATGCAGATTATGCACAGAAAGGATCACTTTCCTCAGCAATTATCAGGCGGTCAGCAACAAAGGGTAGCAGTAGCCAGAGCGGTTGTCGCTAAGCCAAATTTAATACTTGCGGATGAGCCTACTGGTAACTTGGACTCTACTAACGGTCAAGAAGTAATGACACTTTTGACCAACCTCAACGAGAGCGGAACTACCGTAATTATGGTAACTCACTCTGCAACAGATGCGGAATACTCACACAGAGTAATCAATCTATTTGATGGTCAGATTGTTTCTGAGAACATCAATTCGAAAGAAAACTCTCTGGTTTAAAAATATAACTCAAAGTGTCTGAAAGGGCTCTGGATTTTTCCAGAGCCTAATTAAAAACATGCTTTAAGGCAGCATGATTGGTCAATAATGTCTTGTGGATAGAAAACTCGAACGATGAAAAAATTACTTTACTCCCTTTTCTTCACTGTGTTTTTGGTTACTTCTCTAAGCGCTCAGCGAGTACTTACCTTAGATGAATGTATTCAAATAGCACTTGATAACAACTTGGATATTAAAAGAGCTAAAAATGAAGCGATTAGCGCTAGGGCTGGGTACACGCAGAGCAAATTCAATTTTTTACCTGACCTGAGTGCTGGAGCAAGTCATCGATGGAGTGAAGGGCTGTCTTTTGACCAAACTTCGGGAACAAGAGTTAATACAACCACGTTGGGCGGAGGCGCATCAATTGGTGCTTCGGTCACAATTTTTGGAGGCTTTAGTAAAAACTTAGAATTGAGTAGGAGTAAACTCTTGTTAGAGGCTAATGAGCAAACAATAGAGAGTAATATTCAAACGATTGAAGGGAGTGTAGTAGGAGCTTTCCTTCAGGTTGTTTCTACTCAGGAAAACCTTAAGATTGCGGATCAGACCTTTGGTTTATTAAAGGAACAGCTCGATAGAGAGGAAAAAAGAGAGAAGGCAGGGGTAGGTGATATGGAGCGCGTTTACAATTTTCGTTCTCAAGTAGCACAGCAAAACTTAAGGATTGTTGAGTTGAATAATCAACTTAAATCCAGTGAGTTGGTCTTGGTACAACTACTTCTTTTGGATCCCACTGAGGATTTTCGTTTTCAAGGTATCTCTGCCGAAGATGCCGATTTAGAAGCTCAAATCACAGATTTTGAGGAGGTTTCAGGGAAATCTTTAGCATATTCACCAGCAATTAAAGCTTCAGAGCTGAACTTAGAAGCTACCAAGAAATCATTCAAAATGGCTCAATACGCGTGGATGCCAAGGCTTAGTGCTTCTGCTAGTTATAGTTCTGGCTGGACTTCCAACTTGAGAAATCAAGATGGTAGCGTTGTGGACGTATCTACTCAAATGGAAAACAACGTCAATAAGGGGGCGGGATTAAATTTAAGTATACCCATATTTAGTAATTTCCAAAATCGTACGAGAGTGCAGCAAACCAAGATTCAGGTTTTGAATTCAGAAATTGGATTACAGCAAGTAAAGAATAACCTTACCAATCAGGTGCAAAGAGCATATTTAGATTTGGTGAATGCCAAAACTTCGTTTGTCGCTGCTAAAGAAAGCTTGGTGAATTTGGAAATGGCATTTGAATTTGCGAAAAGCCGTTACGAAAATGGTACGATTGATTTTGTTACTTATTTAACGAGCTTGAATGGAAAGAATACTGGGGAGCTACAACTGGTTCAAGCCAAATACAGTATCTTATTCCGCCAGTTAATTCTAGATATCTATACTGGCGAAATGAGTAACCAGAACTAATTCAACTCAAAGATATCGAGTGTAGACTTTGTAAAAAGGAACACTCGTTTGTTTTCCATTAAAGCAAAAGTGTAAGAGGGGTCAGGTAATCTGACCTCTTTTTTTTGTTTTGTGTAGATATCAAAATATAGAATATTTCCATTTTGAATACTTATTAAGGTAGAACCCTTAAAGCTGAAGAAATTGAGGTTGAAGAGAGGAAGTGTTTCTAGATAATTACCAATGTTATCGAAGACAAGAATCCCATTTTTATTGTCGCTGATGAATAACAAGTTTTGGTATTCTCTGATGTAGGTGAAGTTATTGATCTCATTTTTCAGAATTAGACTCAGGTTGGTTTCTGAAATAACTTCATTATTGTTAATGTCTATCTTTTTTAAGCTGAGTTCTTGGGCATCTAATACCCAAATATTATTATCTGCAGCAATCGTTGAAAGGCTGGCATTGCTAACGACTTGTTGATTGTTAAATGAGTATCGCTCAGATTCACTGAGGAACCGATTGAAAAACGAGTACTCTTGAAAGTCCTTATAGAAGGCAAATACCCTAAGCCCTTGCCATGCTTCTATGATTTGGGGAGAAGACCTCTTTGTGGGAGAGTAGTGTGATTGAAGCTCTCCATTTGAGTCATACTTGTCTATTGATCCGTTGAGAGAGGATACATAAAGGTTCCCCTGTCGATCAATAGAAACTTGGTGTGCGGGATTGTTGAGTGTGATAGATTCTAATTTCTTCCAGTCTTGTGTATAACCAAGGCTATGGAAAATGATTAATGTGAATAAGGTCAGTCTAAGCCTCAAAAGTCTTAAAGTTGAAATTTTGGCCATCAAACTCTCCATATGTATAGTTGTTGATCCATTCCCCCAAGTTAACATATCTACTGTTTTCTCCCACCTTCAAATCAAGCGGTAAATGTCTATGTCCGAATAGGTATAAGTCGCGATGTTTTTGGCCTTCCTTCTTTTTGGCGTATGCCCAAAGCCATTCATCTTCTCCTAAAAACTCTTGCTCTTTTTCGTGTCCCTGTGCTCGGCTTTTTCTAGACCAGTAATTGGCCAATCCAATTCCAAAGTTGGGATGAAGTCTGTGAAAGCACCATTGAAAGAAGGGGCTCGTAAATATCTTCTTCAACGATTTATAACCTTTATCATGTGGGCCAAGACCATCGCCATGCCCAACAAGCATTGAGTAGTTGTTGATGGTGACTTCAAGTGGGTCTTTAATGACTTTGGCGTTCAGTTCTTGCTCTAAATAGCCAAACATCCATAAATCATGATTGCCTGTGAAAATCACAAGCTCAATGCCTCTATCACTCAGTTCAGCCAATTTGCCCAAGAAACGGGTAAAGCCTTTTGGAACAGCGGAATTATACTCAAACCAAAAATCGAAGAGGTCGCCTACCAGGAATACTACTTGAGCATCTTTTGAAATAGAATCTAGCCACCTCACAATTTTTCGTTCTCTTTCTAGACTCTTTTCAAAGGACGGGACGCCTAAGTGAAAGTCGGATGCGAAATAAGCTTTTTTGCCTGCGGCTAAGTTAATGTTCATGGCTACGTTAGTGCAACTTCAAAATTGCAAAGTATTCACAAATAAAAAAATCAGGCACTATTGGCCTGATTTCAATTTCAATTATTTCTTTAAAAGACTAATTCTTGTCTTCAGTGCTTGGTGCGTCATCGCTCTTAGTTGAATCTGCTTCAATTTCAGTGCTTACCTTCTCAGTATCTGGCGCTAATTTTTCTTTTTCCTGACCATTAGGAGAAGTGTAGGCAGCGTAAGTAGTTTGCTTCTCAAAAGGTCTTTTACCAATTAATCCTTCTAAATCAGATTGGAATATGATTTCCTTCTCAAGTAATTTTTGAGCAATAATTTCAAGCTTGTCTTTTTTCTCTGTTAATAATTTTATTGCACGTTGGTAAGCTTCGTCAATAATTTTCTTAACCTCTTCGTCAATTGTCTTGGCGGTAGCGTCAGAGTATGGCTTGCTATAGTTGTATTCCGATTGCTTTGAATCATAGTATGAAACATGACCAATTTTGTCATTCATTCCATACACTGTTACAATGCTGTAGGCCACTTTGGTTACGCGCTCTAAATCGCTCAGTGCTCCTGTTGAGATTTTGTTGAAAATAATTTCTTCCGCAGCTCTACCACTTAATGTCATACACATTTCGTCCATCAACTGTTCAGTTTGATATAAGAACTGCTCTTTTGGTAGGTATTGGGCATAACCCAATGCGGCTACTCCTCTTGGTACAATACTTACTTTCACCAATGGATCGGCATGTTCCAAGAACCAGCCTGCCACGGCATGACCAGCTTCGTGGTAAGCCACAATTTTCTTTTCTTCTGGAGAGATAAGCTTGTTTTTCTTTTCTAAACCTCCAATCACACGGTCAATCGCATGCTGGAAATCATCCATATCAACAGCCTTTTTATCTCTTCGTGCCGCAATCAAAGCTGCTTCGTTACAAACATTGGCAATTTCTGCTCCTGCAAAGCCTGGAGTTTGGGCTGCTAGCTTCTTAGCATCAATGTCTTTGTCCATTTTGATTGGTGCGAGATGCACTTTGAAAATGGCTTCACGGCCCACTAAATCTGGCTTATCTATGCTTATCTGTCTATCGAAACGACCTGGTCTTAAAAGCGCCTGATCGAGTACATCTGGTCTGTTAGTGGCGGCTAAAATAATTACGCCTGAATCTGTTGCGAAACCATCCATCTCAACCAAAAGTGAGTTCAATGTATTCTCTCTCTCGTCATTAGATCCTGGCATTTGACCTTTACCTCTAGAGCGACCAATGGCATCAATTTCATCGATGAAAACAATACAAGGTGCTTTTTCTTTGGCTTGTTTGAAAAGGTCTCTTACTCTTGCTGCTCCAACCCCAACGAACATTTCAACAAAATCTGAACCTGAAAGTGAGAAGAAAGGTACTGCTGCTTCACCAGCGACAGCTTTTGCCAATAAGGTTTTACCAGTTCCTGGAGGGCCTACTAGCAATGCTCCCTTAGGTATTTTACCACCTAACTTCGTAAATTTAGAGGGGTTACGAAGGAATTCTACAATTTCTTGTACTTCTTCTTTTGCCTCATCTAAACCTGCGACATTGTCAAAAGTGATTTTTACTTTGTTATCGGCATCGAACAAGGCAGCTTTTGATTTACCAATATTGAAAATTTGGCCACCTGGACCAGAATTCCCGGTCATTCTTCTCATCATTAACCAGAAGAACAATACTATTATGATAAGAAAACCGTAAGAGCCTAGAAGTTCAAAGAACGTAGTCTTTTCGTCAAATTGAACCCTAACAACCTCCTCTTCTGGGATTTTTTCTTTTTCAACAAAAGTTATGTAGTCGTCTTTAAAATCTTCAGCTGATAGAATATTCTGAATGATATAGTGAGGGCCTTGACTTCCAAAACTGAAGAAATCTTGATTTTCTAACTCCGTTTTATATTTGGCGTTTTGAAGTGCCTCATTCTTTAAAGTAACCTCAACCGTTTTCTGATTGGTTATAACTACAATGCTTTGAACATCTTTACTCTTCACCATGTCCTCAAAGCGTTTCATAGTAATGATAACGCCTGTACTTTGGTTACTGAAAATGGAAATGGAAAATACCACAATAATCAAGGAAATAAATATCCATACTTGATTGTTTGGCTTTTTGCCTCCTGCTTTTGGAATGATGTTCTTCTTTCTTGGACTATCTGGCATTTCTATTTTTTATAAAATTAAAATCTTTCTTTAAACGAGGAGTAACCGATAAAGTTAAAACAACTTTTGATTATCCGATTGAGGTCACTTTTGCGTCTCCCCAAAGGTCTTCAAGTGCGTAAAAATCTCTTTTCTCACGCTTGAAAATATGTACAACATTGCTTACATAATCGAGAAGAATCCATTCTCTATTGGTAAACCCCTCTTTTCGCCATGGACGTTCGCCCTGAGACTCTTTAACCTCTTTTTCAACAGATTCGGCTATGGCTTGTATTTGGGTATCAGAGTTGCCTGAGCAAATAATGAAAAAATCGCTGATAGAACCTTTTACATCACGTAAGTCAAGGACTTTAATGTCCTCTGCTTTACGCTCTTCCATTCCCTTTATAATAATCTGGCTCAGTTCTTCTGAAGTCATTCAGTTTTTTGTGTCTAAATTGTTATTTATTTGCAGTCAAAACTACGAAAATCTGTTGTACAAAATCCTTGCTAAAACTTTATTTCTAGGGAAAGAAGTGATTTACATGCCAAGTTGTCATTCAACGAATGATATTGCCTTGCAAATGCTTAAGAAACCTGACACTCGAGAAGGGATGGTGGTGATTACTGATCACCAAACCCAAGGCAGAGGGCAAAGAGGAAACAACTGGAAATCTGACTCGGGATCTAACCTAACACTGAGTATAATTCTGAAACCTAGTTTTCTTCAGGCTTCTGATCAATTCTATTTGAATATCATCACTTCATTGGCCGTGAGAAGGATGATAGAAGAGTGTTGTGTGACTGAGCTAGATTTAAAAGTAAAGTGGCCTAATGATGTACTTCTGAATGAGAAGAAGATTGCTGGGATATTGATAGAAAACACTTTGCAAAGTAGTTCTATTCAATGGTCAGTGGTGGGGATGGGTATAAATATCAATCAACAAGGTATTGGCTTAGAAAAGGCAACCTCACTTTTTGAAGTTACTAAATCAATGAATTCCTTGGCGGAGCTTTTTGAAATGCTAATTGAATCGCTTGAGTACTATTATTTGAAACTGAAATCTGGAAAGAAGGAAGAGCTTAAAGAAGCTTATTTACAGCATCTTTTTGGTTTTCAAGAATTTAGGAAATATAGAGCAGAGTATATTTTCAATGGTAAGATCTTAGATGTTGCAGACACAGGTAGGCTGGTAATGGAAACGGCTAAGGGAGTACAGTCCTTTGATTTTAAGGAGGTTGAATTTTTGTATTGAATGGCTCTAGTTTTGAAATTTATAAAGCCATGTAGTATCTTTGCAGCGCAAATAAAAAATCGATATGTTAGAAACGGGATTAGAGTACAAAGTAAAAGATATTTCCTTAGGTGATTGGGGGAGAAAAGAAATTGGATTGGCCGAGGCTGAAATGCCAGGTTTAATGTCCTTGAGAGAAGAATTTGGTGCTTCTCAGCCACTAAAAGGTGCAAGAATTGCTGGCTGTCTTCACATGACCATTCAAACTGCTGTTTTGATTGAAACTTTAACAGCACTTGGTGCTGAAGTAAGTTGGTCTTCTTGTAATATTTTCTCTACACAAGATCATGCTGCTGCTGCTATCGCAAAGTCAGGTGTTCCTGTTTTTGCTTGGAAAGGCATGAACGATGAAGAGTTTGACTGGTGTATCGAACAAACTTTGTTTGCATTTGAAGGTGGAAAACCTTTGAACATGATCCTTGACGATGGTGGTGATTTGACCAACATGGTATTGGATAAATACCCTGAACTGGTAAACGATATAAAAGGATTGTCTGAAGAAACTACTACGGGAGTTCACAGACTTTACGAAAGAATGAAAAAAGGCACATTACCGATGCCAGCTATTAACGTAAACGATTCTGTTACCAAATCTAAATTTGATAACAAATACGGATGTAAAGAATCATTAGTAGATGCGATCAGACGTGCTACTGATGTAATGCTTGCGGGTAAAGTTGCTGTTGTTGCTGGTTATGGTGATGTAGGAAAAGGTTCTGCAGCTTCATTGAGCGGAGCTGGTGTTCGTGTAATTGTTACTGAAATTGATCCGATTTGTGCGCTTCAGGCGGCTATGGATGGTTATGAAGTGATAAAAATGGCGGATGCTATTCCAAGAGCTCAAATCATTGTAACTGCTACAGGTAACTATAATATCATTCAAGGCAAGCATTTTGAAGCCATGAAGGATAAAACCATTCTATGTAATATCGGTCACTTCGATAATGAAATCGATATGGCATGGTTGAATAAAACTCACGGAGCCAACAAAATCGAGATTAAGCCACAAGTTGATTTATACAATATCAATGGAAATGATGTTATTGTTTTGGCTGAAGGACGTTTAGTAAACTTGGGTTGTGCCACAGGTCACCCATCGTTTGTAATGTCTAATTCTTTTACGAACCAAACTTTGGCTCAGTTAGAACTTTGGACAAATTCAAGTGCGTACGAAAATGCAGTTTACACATTGCCTAAGCATTTGGATGAAAAAGTAGCAAGACTACACTTGGCTAAAATCGGTGTTGAACTTGAAACGCTTTCTACAGAACAAGCTGAATATATTGGTGTAACTGTTGAAGGACCTTATAAGTCTGAACAATACAGATACTAAGTAAAATTTATATAGAATAAAAAAAGCTAGTTTCGTACTGGCTTTTTTTGTTTTTGGACGGGTCAGGTGATTTTTTACTCTTTAAAAAGTAGTTCAATGGGTAAGGTTGGAAGTAAAGTAAGGAGGTATAGATCTCTCATCGGTAATTTTAAGAACTGGAGAGAGTTTCTAGTTTTCAAATCGTCCAAAATGCCTGCATTTAACTTTGAGATGAGAAATGGCTTTCACATTAACGTTAAGCGTCAAATGCTTCCTCCATTTAAAGAGAGCTTTTTCGATAACATTTACTTTGATGGATTCCCTCAAGAGAAGAAGCTCACAGCCTCCCCTTTGGTAATTGATATTGGAGCAAATGTGGGCTTTTTTAGCCTTAATATTTTCTCCAAGTATCCGCAAGCCAAAGTCATAGCATTTGAACCAATGCCTTTTAATTATGCTCAGTTATTAGCTTATCAACAAGAATATAAAGACGTAAATTGGCTCATTGAGAATAAAGCAATTGCCGATCATTCGAATGGTTTAACCTTATATACGAGTACTGTTGATGGGTTTTCAACAATGGCTGGTGTTTTTAAAGAGGATAGTAAGGCCAACGAAATAAATGTTGTAACTACTACGCTAGCCGATGTATTGAAACTGAATGATATTGATAAAGTAGACTTGTTGAAACTTGATTGTGAAGGTTCCGAGTACTCTATTTTATACCATATGGATGATATGGACTTAGCTAAAATTTCAATGATGAGTATTGAAACCCATTATGGAAATGACTTCTCTGAAAACCATAGCGCATTGGTTAAGTTTTTGAAATTAAAAGGGTGGAATTTAAAGGAGGTGAGTAAAAAAGAGACAGGTTACATATGGGCCTGGAGCTGAAACACTCTCACGTATCACTCTCGATAGATCAACTTGAAAATAGCAAAGTCAGAATAATCACCTTTTTCAGCTTTTAGGCTTGCCTTTATGAATTTAGCGAACTGAGACTCGCTGGCAAAATCATAGATATAACCTTCCCATAGCACTTCTGCTTCTTCGAATTCATTCATATGCTCTTTCCTTATTAAGGCTAAAGTAGGTTCAGCATAATCAATGATGTTCTCAAGGGTGTCTTGCCTTATTACCTTCCGTTCAGCATAAAACGGCATGTTATGAATGAGTGTTCCGTCAATTTGCAGTGGAGTTTCTTTACTAATACTCTGACTTGATTTGATTATAGCTCCTATTTTTTTGTAGGGTCTAAATGCCTCAATAGGCTTTAAATAGGCGCCAAACAAAATGTATACACCAATTATGGCGTAGAATGGTATTGCTATCATCTGAGTCCCTATTCTTTTGTCTTCCCTGCTATTTCGTAATAGGTAAAATGTAATTATCGTGAATAATAGCGGCACGATATACCAAAGTATTGGTAGCGAGAACAAATAAACTATAGCAAAGGATGCGCCCAAAACCAACAAACCAGGAAGGAGAAAGGAGTAAAGTCTTATGAAATTGAATGGCTTTTTGAGCTGAGGCTTATTAATTAAAAAGGCAGTTAAAATTAGAGCCATTGGTGGATGGGCCTGAATAAAATAGGTGGGGATTTTACCTTTAGCCGCGGTGAAAATAATGAACATGACTATCAACCATGAAAAGGCGAATCCAATTTCTTTTCGAATACTTTTAAAGTTGAAAATGTAATAAACCAGTGCAACAAAAAATGCTAAGGAATAAGGTAGGATACTCCATGAGATTACTTCAAGGTAGAAAAAGGGGCGCATGCTTTTTTCGTTTCGGGTGAAAGCCCTCTCGAAGGTTTCGTGTTGAAAAATCACCCAAAAGTCTTGGCCATAAGTGAAGTACATATAGATCACCCAGCTTAAGCCTATCACCAAGACAATAGGGATACCAATGTGAAGTTTAATTTGAAGTAACTTTTTAAACCAGATCTTTAAATTGAATTGACTATCTAGGAGGAGGTAAAAACCTACAATGCCCCCAATCACTATAATGTATGGATAGCCTTTCGTGAGGACAGCAAGGCCTAACGCCACATACGCTAAGTAGTAATACTTATTTTTATTTTCAGTATAGGCCCTAAGGAACCAATACATGGTCAGTGTGAAGAAAAATGTGAGAGGTACTTCTGGTGAAGCATACTGTTTAACTGCAATTAGCTGTACGCTGACAGCCATTATACACATTGCGTAAAGCCCTGCCTTTGGGCCATATAGTTTTTTACCCAAAAGATAGGTGAGCCAAATGGAACCTAGAGCCATAAGTATCATGGGTAGTCTAATCCCGAATTCGTTTAGCCCAAAAATGGATGAACTTAAAGCAATAGCCCAATAGGTAAGAGGGGGCTTATTATACCGTGCTCGGTAGTTATATTGAATGTCAATAAAATCACCGCTTTCAAACATTTCTCTAACTGATTCAGCATAAAAGCTTTCATTTGGAGTCCAAATGTCATTTACATGAAAGTTGTAGAAATAGAATGCAGTAATAATGCAAAATAAAAACCTGAGTTGACTCCTATGGTCTGAATTAAATAGTATTAGCTCTTTTAATTTATTCATCAATTTTATTCCCCAAGTTGAGTTGTTTTAAATAGGTATACTTTAGGAACGTAGTGTGTCCATTTATTGCGCATATAATAAAACCATAGAATCCATCTTTAAAGCCTGATTTCAAGAAATAATCTCGAAAAAATCTGAAGCTTGAGCTGAAAATAATTTTGGAGTATGAAGAAGGCTTGCCTTGATCCCTCATTGCCTTGGCCGCTATTTTAGCATAGCTATTTGACCTGGTAATGTGTTCCTCCAGCGTATAGTAAGAGTAGTGGAGTATATCCCCTGATAGGTGACTGACTTTTATTCCATCATTTAACTCTACTGAGTCATGTGGATTTGTTCCTCCCCAATGGCCAGAGTTTTTGTTCCATAGCCTCACTTTTCTATCAGGATACCAACCACAATGCTTAATCCATTTCCCACAATAATTTGTAAATCTGTTGAACTCAAGTGCTTCTCCGTTCCAAACGGGAAGAGATTTTTTAATTGATTTCTGAAGTTCTGTACTCAATGCCTCGTCAGCATCTAACGATAATACTAGGTCATTGTTAGCTTGAGATAAAGCGTAATTTTTTTGTTGAATGTGGCCCTCAAATGGGTGTTCTATGAACCTTACATTGAATGACTCACAAATGGATTTTGTTTTGTCTGTTGAGAAAGAGTCAACTACAATAATTTCATCACATATTTCATTCAGTGATTTAAGACACCTAGCAATATTCTTTTCTTCGTTGAAAGTGATAATTACACCACTGATTTTTGGGCTACTATTTTTCATTAACGTCACAAAAATAAGGAATTGACATTGGATTACTTTTGTATTGGGGAATTGACAGGCCTAAATTCTCACATCTTTCCTATTATATTTGTCTAAATTCAAATTAAAGCACTAACCAACCTCAAATGCTCGATTTTTTTAAGAAGCGTAAGGCAAAAAAAGCTATTAAATCCACCTTCAAGGAGTATGGCCATAAAATAAAACAATTCGATATTGATGAATATGGTCGTGTCGAGTATGCTCAATGGCTGCACCCTTTTGAAGGACCGAAGTCGGTAACTAAATCTCAGGTTAACTTTTATAAGGAGTTCGCAGGAGAAGGACAGATGATTATAGATATTGGAGCGCACACTGGAGATACTACCGTTCCAATGGCTTTGGCTGTAGGTAAAAAAGGAATTGTTCTTGGTTTGGAACCAAATCCATATGTGTATAAGATATTAGAGGAGAATGCTAAATTGAATCAAGAAATCACCAATATTGTTCCATTACCCTTTGCCGCTACAATAGAGGATGGAGAGTTTGTGTTTAATTATTCTGATGCATCCTTCTGTAACGGAGGGTTTCTCTCTCAAATAAAAAGCAGAAGACACAAACATAATTACGAACTCAAAGTACAAGGAAGAGATTTTCAGAAATTTCTGAATGAAAATTATGCTGATCGACTATCTCAACTGTCTTTGTTAAAAGTGGATGCCGAGGGTTACGACAAGGATATTCTCAATGGCTTAAGTGAACTGATATCAACCTATAGACCAAATATTATGGCCGAGTGCTATAAAAGGTTAACCATGGAAGAAAGAGAAGACTTGTATGACGCTATGGCAAAACATAATTATACAGTTTACTTGAACGATACTCATTATTTGTCCGATGGCTTTGTTGACACAGCAAAAAGAGTCAAGCTAACTAAGGATACAATGAATATAAAAAAGCACTTTGAAATAATAGCCATTCCAAATTAATATGATTTTAGTAGAGAACGCAGTAATCAGTGACGACATAAAAGAGCAGCTTTTTGTTTGTGACCTTGACGCCTGTAAGGGTGCGTGTTGTGTAGAAGGGGACTTAGGTGCTCCACTGGAAGATCATGAGTTAAAAGAATTGGAAGATGCTTTTGAAGCGGTAAAACCTTACCTAAGCGAGGAAGGTTTGAAAGCGATAGAAAAAGAAGGGCCATACATCATAGATTTTGAGGGGGATTATTCTACTACAACCATTGGCAATAAAGAATGTGCATTTTCTATTTATGATGAAAAGGGTATTCTAAAATGTGGAATAGAACAGGCTTATCGAGATGGTAAAACTACTTTTAAAAAACCGATTTCATGTGAGCTTTATCCGATTCGAATAACAAAATACGATCACTATGAGGCGCTCAATTATGACCGTTGGTCGATTTGTTCAGCCGCTTGTGTTTTAGGTGAAAAATTAGGAGTACCTGTTTATAAATTCCTTAAAGACGCTCTTATAAGAAAATATGGTGAGGCTTGGTACCAAGAACTGTGTAATGAAATTGAGGGGAAATAAGCCTATAAAAAAGGTCACTTCTGAGAACAAAAGTGACCTTTGATAATAATCTCATAATACTGTTCCTACATTCCTTTAAAATCGAAGTTCTCTAAGAAGCTTGTAGTGAACTGACCCGACTTGAATTTAGGATCATCCATTAGTTTGATATGGAATGGAATAGTGGTTTTAATACCTTCAATTACATATTCTTCCAAAGCCCTCTTCATTCTAACCAGTACTTCTTCACGTGTCTGGGCAGTAACAATTAACTTGGCAATCATGGAATCATAGTTGGGGGGAATAGTGTAGCCAGCATAAATGTGACTATCAATTCTTACGCCATGCCCACCAGGGGTATGCAGGTTTGTGATTTTGCCTGGGCTTGGCCTGAAACCATGAGCAGGATCTTCTGCATTAATTCTACACTCCATAGCGTAGAGCTTAGGGAAATAGTTTTTCCCGGATATTTTTTCTCCAGCAGCAACCTTGATTTGCTCTTTAATTAAATCAAAATCAGTTACTTCTTCTGTAATCGGATGCTCTACCTGAATACGCGTATTCATTTCCATAAAGTAGAAATCACCATGTTTATCCAGTAAGAACTCCACCGTTCCAGCGCCTTCGTAGCCAATAGATTCAGCAGCTTTTACAGCAGCGGCTCCCATTCTTTCTCTTAGTTCTTGATTAACCGCAGGAGAAGGGGTTTCTTCCACTAGCTTCTGGTGCCTTCTTTGGATCGAGCAATCTCTCTCTGAAAGATGGCAAGCACGTCCGCTACTATCGCCTACAATTTGTATTTCAACGTGGCGGGGCTCTTCTACAAATTTCTCTAGGTATAGACCATCGTTACCAAAGGCTGCGGCTGATTCCATTCTGGCATCGTCCCAAGCTTTTTGGAATTGAGAATCATTTTTTACAATCCTCATACCTCTACCACCACCACCTGCTGTAGCTTTTAGGATAACAGGGTACTTAACCTTGTTGGCTATTTTAATTCCTTCCTCAACAGATTTAACCAAACCGTCAGAACCAGGAATGGTCGGTACGCCTGCCTTTTTCATGGTATCTTTGGCCGTGGCCTTGTCTCCCATTTTGTCAATCATATCGGGGCTAGCACCAATAAACTTGATGCCGTATTCCTGACAAACCCTTGAAAATTCAGCATTTTCTGAAAGAAAGCCATAACCGGGGTGAATAGCATCTGCATTTGTAATTTCAGCTGCAGAGATAATATGTGGTATTTTTAAGTAAGACTGATTGGAAGGAGCGGGGCCAATATTCACCGCCTCATCAGCAAACCTAACATGTAGACTGTCTTTATCAGCCGCAGAGTAAACCGCTACGGTTTTGATGCCCATTTCCTTACATGTTCTTATAATACGAAGGGCAATCTCGCCTCTGTTGGCAATTAATATCTTTTTAAACACTACAATAGATATTTTAGGTTGAGAAATAATTGGGGGCTTTTGACGACCCCATTAACCAATTTTTTAAGCAGGATCTACCAAGAATAATGGTTGATCGTACTCTACAGGTGAAGCATTTTCAACCAATACTTTTACAATGGTTCCTGAAATTTCAGATTCAATTTCATTGAAAAGCTTCATCGCTTCAACAATGCAAACCCTGTCTCCAACTGAGACTGAATCTCCAACATTCACAAAAGAAGGGTCTTCTGGTTTTGGTGAACGATAGAAAGTACCAATCATTGGTGATTTGATCTGAATGTACTTGCTAGATTCATCATTAGCAGGCGCAGGTGCTGGCGCTTCTTGTGGTGCAGGTGATGCGGCTAAGGGGGCTGCTGCTGGCTGAGGCATTGCTGGTGTAGTGATTATTCTACCTTCCGTGTCTCTTTTAACTTTGATTTTGAACTCTTCAGTTTCAATATTGACTTCAGCCAAACCTGATTTGGCAATAAAGTCGATCATGTTCTTGATTTCTTTCGCATTCATAACAATTCGATTATTTCGTTGGGATAGTGAGCTATTTTACACGCTCACCGTATGAATTTGTTCTAGTGTCTACTTTAATTTTGTCGTCTTGATTGATGAATAAAGGGACTTGAATTTCAGCGCCAGTTTCCAGCGTTGCTGCCTTTGTAGCGTTTGTAGCCGTATCGCCTTTAATACCAGGTTCGGTGTAAGTTACAACAAGTTCTACATATGCTGGTAACTCAACACTCAGTACCGATTCTGTTTCCGCATGAAACAAAACGTCTACCTCTTGTCCATCTTTCATCAGTTGCGGTGCATTGATTAACTCTTTAGGCACTGCTACTTGTTCAAAAGTTTCTGAATTCATCAGGTTATAACCGTAGTCATCGATGAAGAGAAACTGATGAGGTCTTTTTTCAATTCTTGCTGTTACCACTTTAACACCAGAGGTAAACGTATTGTCTAATACCTTTCCTGTTCTAATGCTTTTTAGTTTTGTTCTTACGAATGCAGGTCCTTTTCCAGGCTTAACGTGCTGGAATTCGGTGATTGCGTAAAGGTCGTGATTGTATTCAATTACAAGACCGTTTTTAAAATCTGCTGTACTTGCCATGCGTTTATTTCAAACTAATTTACAAATATACCATTCTGATCCTTCGAGATTTTTATGATGGGTCGTATGCCCATTTTAAATAAATAGCGCCCCAGGTAAATCCGCCACCAAATGCAGCCAAAATAAGATTATCCCCTTTTTTTAATTGGCTCTCATAGTCCCAAAGACAAAGAGGGATGGTCCCGCTGGTCGTGTTGCCATATTTATGAATGTTCAACATCACCTTGTCTTCACCAATTTCCATACGTCTTGCGGTGGCGTCAATAATTCTTTTGTTGGCCTGATGAGGAACCAGCCATTTAACGTCATCGCCCTCTAAGTTGTTCTTGGCCATGATTTCGGCAGAAACATCAGCCATATTGGTGACGGCAAATTTGAAAACGGCCGATCCTTCTTGGTAAACATAATGCTCACGGTTGTCGATGGTCTCGTGTGAAGCTGGCTTGCGGCTTCCTCCAGCTTTCATGTGTAAATGCTGTGCTCCCGATCCGTCAGATTTAAGAATGGAATCCATGACACCAACATTTTCTTCCGTAGGCTCTAATAGAATAGCTCCACCACCATCACCAAAAATAATACAGGTGGTTCTTTCATTATAATCTATAATCGAAGACATCTTGTCGGCACCAACCACGACTACTTTTTTGTACTTGCCAGTTTCAATAAACTGACTGCCTGTAACTACGGCATAGATAAACCCTGAACAAGCAGCTTGTAGGTCGTAACTGAAAGCGTTTTTTGCCCCAACCGCATCCGCAATAATATTTGCAGTTGCAGGAAACATCATATCTGGGGTGGTTGTTGCGCAAATCAGAAGATCAATTTCAGAAGGGTCGGTATTGGTTTTTTCGAGCAAGCCTTTTACAGCCTGAATTCCCAATACGGATGTGCCTTGACCTTCTCCTTTTAAAATTCTTCTTTCCTTAATGCCAGTGCGGGAAGTTATCCATTCGTCAGTGGTGTCAACTATTGTTTCTAACTCCTTATTCGTAAGAACGTAGTCTGGCACCCAGCCATTGACTCCTGAGATTTTAGCTCTGATTTTAGTCATCCAATATTTTTAGAATGGAAAAACACCATTCATATTTCTAAATAGTGTGCCAATATAAGGGTTCAAGCTTCAGATTCAAATAATAGATTGAATGAAACCTTAGGATGGGCAAATGAAGTGTCTATAAATAAATATTGCTCCTGAATGTTGATTCAGGAGCAAATATTCAAAAGCCAAAAGTTGAACTTAGGCTAAAACTTCTTTTTCTATTACTACTTTACCTTTGAAGTAAAGTTTTCCCTCATGCCAGAAAGCTCTGTGAGGTAAGTGCATTTCTCCCGTAGTAGGGCAAATAGCCAAAGCTTTGCCATGTAATTTCTTGTGAGTTCTACGTTTGTCTCTTCTGGTTTTCGAGATTTTCCTTTTAGGATGCGCCATTTTTCTACAGTTTTATAGCTTTCGCTATTCTTTATTTTTTCAATTTCTTCAAAGAAGCCCAACGTGGGTCTATTGATTCTTCATTTTCCTGATCTTCATTCTCCTCATCATCTTCCGAAGAATATATCATGAGCACTTCTTCTTCACTGTTATCGTCTTCTTCTTGAAAACGTGGGTGAAGCTTTTTCATGGGGATTTCAAGTCCTATAAATTCAAACATTATGGAGGCTACGTTCAATTGTTGGGTGTCGCGTGGTATTACCATTACTTCATCCGACAATTCTTCATGCTCGTTTCCGAGTTTATAGATGAACGGTCTTTCCAAGTCAATCGGAAAATCAAATAAATCTAGACTTCTGTCACACTCGAGCTCTATAGAACCCTTGATGCGAAAGACGGTCTGGATCATTGTTTCAGACTTGTTCAATGAAATGTTAGCCGTCAGTTTCCCTTTGCTAATCATATCATTGTCAAATAATTCAAAGAACTCATCATCCAACAGAAACTCAAAATCATGCAGCCCAGTGCTGAGCTTAAAGATCTGTATTTCGTATTTTCTGATTGGTTTCAAATATCTCCCCTCAAAATCAGGACTGCAAAGGTATGAAAATTCATTTGAATCATAAAACAGTGTTTACTTATTTCATGAATAAATATCGAACAAAAATTAGTCACTAACTCATGCCTTATAAATGAGCCCTTTGAAATGGGGCTTAATTACTCAGAATGAGCTTATTCCCTTCTGTTTCGAATAATGTCGATGGCCATATAAAGTGCGGCCCTCATGCTACTCGGGTCGGCTTCGTTTTTACCCGCAATGCCAAATGCAGTCCCGTGGTCAGGCGATGTGCGGACAATTGGAAGGCCGGCAGTGAAGTTAACACCGTCTTCAAAGGCTATTGTTTTGAATGGAATTAAGCCTTGGTCGTGGTACATGGCCAGTATACCATCAAATTGTGAGTTCGTGTTATTACCAAAGAAACCATCGGCAGGGTAGGGCCCAAACACCAAGTGCCCCTTTTCTTTAAACTCGTTGATGACAGGTATAATCAATTCTTTTTCTTCAGTACCTAAAAGCCCATCTTCTCCGGCATGTGGATTGAGCCCCAGAATGGCCACCTTAGGCTTAGTAATACCAAAGTCTTGTTTCAGTGACTTTAACATTAAATCGATTTTACTAGTTAGTCTTTCCGCAGTTAATTCTTCTTTAATTTTCATTAGAGGAATATGGCCAGTGGTCACTCCTATTCTTAAGCGATCGTTGCAGAGGAACATCAGGCTATCTTTTGCACCAAAAGTTGAAGTAAAAAACTCGGTATGACCTGGGAAGTTGAAATCGCTACTTTGAATATTGTGTTTGCTAATAGGAGCGGTTACCACGCCATCGATAACTCCATTCTGTAAATCTTCCACAGCTCGTTGTAAAGCTGCAAGGGCATACTTGCCACCGGTGGCGTTTTCTTCGCCTGGCTTTATTTCAAAATCTTCTTCCCAACAATTGATAACGTTGGCTTTTTTTTCGTGAAGTCTGTCGCCAGTATTAAATTGAAAAAAGGAAAAATTATCTAAGCCTAGAATTTTCTTATAGTGCGAAAAGGCCTTTCCGTGTCCGTATAAAATGATGGTCACGTAATCGTAAAGCTTTTGCTCAGAAATTGTTTTGATAATTACTTCAGGACCAATGCCGTTAATGTCACCAATGGTAATGCCAATTACTGGTTTGTATGTTGTTTCGTCTTCCGATTGTAGATTCATGATCAAAGAATTTCCTGCTTTTGTAATCTTTAAAGAAAAGTTGAAGTAGGTTTGAATGTGAGAAGAACAATGAAGCCCTGCCCTGAGTAGTCTTCAACAGAATTCTCATTTTGCGCAAATTAATGTTTTTTCTATAAGTTACTCCCATGTCATCAGTCAGACCTAAGAAACATCTCGGCCAGCATTTCCTAAAAGATTTAAATATTGCCAAAAGTATTGCCGATGGACTCACTGGGCATGGCGGGTATGATAAGATACTAGAAATAGGGCCAGGAACAGGTGTCCTCACTCAATTTCTTCTACAGAACGAGATAGAAACTTCTGTAATAGAAATTGACAGAGAATCCGTTGCTTATTTAAAACAGCATTACCCTCAATTGAAAGATAGGATTATTGAAGGCGACTTTCTGAAACTGAATATGGAAGAGCGTTTTCCAGGGAAATTTGGGGTAGTGGGTAACTTCCCTTATAATATTTCATCTCAAATATTTTTTAAAGTACTGGACTTAAAACAGCAAGTGCCAGAAGTGGTTTGTATGCTTCAAAAAGAAGTGGCAGACCGCCTTATTTCTCCTCCAGGAAATAAAACCTATGGGATTTTAAGCGTGTTCTTGCAGGCTTATTATGATTTGGAGTATTTATTCACTGTACCCCCTAATGTTTTCAACCCTCCTCCCAAGGTGAATAGTGCTGTAATCCGCCTTAAAAGGAATGAAAGAGTAGCTTTAGACTGTGATGAAGTGCTTTTTAGAAGGGTGGTGAAAGCAGGCTTTCAAATGAGAAGGAAAACATTGCGCAACGCGCTAAAACCAATAAATTTGCCAGAGGAACTTAGTGGTGAAAAGGTACTTGATCAAAGGGCCGAAACACTTTCTGTTGACCAGTATGTGGAACTGACGAATCTTATAGCATCGTGTCGGGAGTAGAAATTAACTTTGAACTATCTAAAGAATACCTCAGTGCGCTAGAAATAGCTATTGAGGAAAAAAATAGCGCCTTCATCAGTAATACGATGGAAGGGGTGAACTCTGCTGATATTTCTGCACTTCTAGATGAGTTGAGTGCCGATATGGCCAAATATGTCATAGACATATTGGACAATGAAGTCGGAGCCGAAATTATTGAAGACCTCGAGGAAGACACTCGAACCAAATTCTTAGAAAACTTTACCCCCAAGGAAGTAGCAGATTACATTACAGAAATGGATTCTGATGATGCGGTGGATATCATTAATGAGCTTCCGGCAAAAACACGCGAAGAAGTAATCTCCGAAATTATCGATCCCGATACTGCTGCACATATCCATGAACTAATGCGGTATGTAGAGGATTGTGCAGGAGGGTTAATGGCGAAGGAAATGATTGTCGCCAATATGAATTGGAACATTGTTCAGACCATTGAAGAAATTAGAAGACAGCGTGAAAATGTAGATCGCATTTACTCTGTTTATGTAGTTGATGATAAGCATAAGTTGTTGGGTAAGGTTTCGGTAAAAGATATTTTGCTAGCGAATGATAATACCCATATTAGTGAGATATTTGATGAGGATGTTATATCGGTTGAAACCTACATGGATGAAGAGGAAGTAGCAGATATTATGCGAAAATATGACCTCGATGTAGTGCCTGTAGTAAACCTGCAAGGCAAACTGGTAGGTAGAATTACAATAGATGATATTGTAGATGTAATTACTGATCAAGCCGAAGAAGACCGACAATTGATGTCTGGTATCTCTTCAGATGTTGAGGAAGACGATACGATTTGGGTGATTCTAAAAGCCCGATTGCCATGGTTAATCATTGGTTTGGTAGGTGGTATTGTCGGGGCTTTTGTAATTCGAGGTTTTGAAGAGGAAATCCAAACCATTACAGGCTTGGCATTATTTATTCCTCTCATCATGGCGACAGGCGGAAACGTGGGAGTTCAGTCTTCAACGCTCGTAGTGCAGAGCTTGGCCAATAAGTCAGTTTTTACAGATAGTTTAGGGAAGCGGTTGTTGAAGATGGTGGCCATCGCCATGTTTACAGGTTTAGTTTTGGGTTCCATCAGCTTCTTTTTTGTCTATCTATATGGAGAGGTTAAACTCGGTTTAGTAGTCGCCATTGCGCTGCAAGCCGTTGTGCTATTGGCCTCTTTTACTGGGACAGCAACGCCATTGATATTAGATAAACTCGGGATTAATCCTGCCCTGGCTTCTGGCCCATTTATTACTACCGCCAACGATATGTTGGGAATTACCGTGTACTTACTTATTGCAAATTCATTACTCTAAGCTCATGCAGAAAAAGTTTTTGATCGTTGACGACATGCATCAAAGTATCTGTGGATTGCTTTCGAAAATTGGAATAGATGCCAATTATCAACCCAACATTTCACGAGAGGAACTGCTCAGTATAATCGGTGATTATGAAGGCTTGCTGATTCGTTCTAAAACCGATGTAGATCAAGAGCTTATTGACGCGGCCACTAAATTGGAAGTGATTGGCCGAGCAGGGGCAGGCTTGGATAAAATTGATGTTCAATATGTTGAATCCAAAGGGATTGAAATTTTAAATGCACCAGAAGGAAATCGTGATGCCTTGGCTGAACACGCCATGGGCTTGCTGCTTTCTATGTTGAATAATATTATAAAGGCAGATACCGAAGTTAGAAACTGGATTTGGGACAGAGAGGGCAACCGAGGAGACGAACTCAGTGACAAAACCATTGGTATTGTTGGTTATGGCTACATGGGCCAGGCTTTTGTGCAAAGGCTTAGGGCTTTTGATTGCCGCGTGCTGGTATACGACAAGTACAAAAAGGGTTTTGGAACCAAAAACGTAGAAGAAGTAAGCTTGGCTAAGCTGTATGATAAAGCCGATATTCTTAGCCTTCATGTCCCTTTGAATGAAGAAACACTCGCTTGGGTGAATAAAGATTTTATTCAAAATTTCAGAAAAGATATCTACCTGTTGAATACTGCCCGAGGTGAGATTTTACCCACTAAAGATCTTTTGGAATTGTTAGACTCTGGGAAGGTAAAAGGTGCAGCGCTGGACGTGTTAGACAAGGAAAAATTTGATAAATTGACTGAGGAAGAACGTGATCAGTTTACAGATTTATTTTCAAGAAAGAATATAGTTTTTTCTCCACATGTAGGCGGCTGGACTTTCTCTTCTTACAAAAGAATTAATGAAGTGTTGGTAGGTAAAATCGCCTCGCATTATCACATAATGTCAGAAGCAGATAGGAGCTGACTTAGGTGTGGTTGCTTGCTTTTTTTAGGTACTCTAAAACTGAGAAATATACCTCAAATCGAATTTTAAGCCCTTTTCAATTACCGGAGTAAAGTCACTGTTAGTAGGAGACTATAGATATTTTGCTTAAATTTGAAGCATACATCGCCTTTATGGGCGATTTTTGTATTTAAAGCAACGGTTTCTGTTAGGAGCCGTTCTTTGTTTTTTATAGCATAACAAAATAAACAATTAAAATTATGGCTGGAATTTCATATTACACGGAAGAAGGCTTGCAGAAATTGAAGGATGAGCTTCATCACCTTAAAACCAAAGGTAGAGCGGACATGTCGAAGCAGATTGGCGAGGCGCGAGATAAAGGTGATTTGAGTGAAAATGCTGAATATGATGCTGCAAAAGACGCACAGGGACTCATGGAAATGAGGATTTCTGAGCTGGAAGTAGTTGTGGGTGACGCGAGAATCATGAGAGATGAAAACGTAGACCTTTCAAAGGTGTCAATCCTTTCAACAGCGAAAATCAAGAACGTTAAAAACGGCATGGTAGTAAAATACACTTTAGTATCCGAAAAAGAAGCGGACCTGAAGGCTGGAAAAATATCTTATGAATCACCAATAGGCAAGGGACTCTTGAATAAGAAAATTGGTGAGATTGCTGAAGTAACGGCTCCTGCCGGCACTATGCAATTCGAAATATTAGACATTACATTAGAGTAATTATGCCAAGTATCTTCACTCGAATCATTAATAGAGAAATTCCCGGCCACGTTGTGGCAGAAGACGATAATAACATTGCCTTTTTGGATGTTAATCCATTGAAAATAGGCCATGTATTATGCGTTCCTAAAGAGGAGGTGAATTATATTTTTGATATGGGTGAAGATGCTTACATAAACCTGCACACTTTTACCAAAAAAGTGGCCAAAGCGGTGGAAGCTGCGGTGCCTTGTAAGAGAATAGGCGTGGCCGTTATTGGCCTTGAAGTGCCTCACGTACATATTCATATAATTCCCCTTCAGAATATTTCTGATATTGATTTTAGTAAACCCAAACTAAGCTTAAGTCAAGAAGAATTGGCAGAAACGGCTGAGAAGATTAAGGCTAAATATTTAGCCTAGCCCCTAAAAGAGAGTGTAAACTCTGTTCCTTCATTAATTTTACTTTCCACAGAAATATGACCGCCTAGGTTGGTCATGTGGGTGTGAACAAGGTAGAGGCCTATGCCTTTGCTTTCTGGGCGAGTGTTGAAGGTTTGGCTCAAACCAAAAACTCTATCTTTCACAGCATCTTTATCAAAACCAATTCCATTGTCGGTAAAAATGAGTCGTTTAACATCATTTACCATTTTAGACTGTATAGATATAATGGGCAGGGTGTTGGGTTTAGCGTATTTAATTGAATTGGTTATTAAATTAAGGAAAATACTTTCTAGATATTCTTTGTTGAAATTAATGGTTTGAAACGATGAGAAATTGATTTGAAAAACTACACCTGAATTTTCTATCAATGCCCCTATTGATTTCTGCACACTTTTCAACACTTCTGCTAAAGACACATCTTCGATTTTAACTGAAACCTTGGCATTCTCACTTAGCGCGTCTAAGTGCTTGTTCATTTTCACTTCAAGTTTTTCAGCAGTTGTTTTTAAAAGCTCAATTAGGTGTAATGTTTCTGGGCTCTTAATTTCAGAAGTGTCCAAAAGGTGTAGAATGGCAAATAAGTTATTCACAGGCCCCCTTAAGTCATGAGAAGTAGTGAAGGATAGGTCTTTCAACCTCTTATTCATTATTGAAAGGCTAGCCAATAGCGCATTTCGCTCTTCTTCTAGCTTCTTTTTATGCGTTATGTCCTTCGCAATAGCATAAACTAAAGATTCATCTTCCAAGGGCATGGAGGTCCAGGCCAACCATACTATTTCACCGTTCTTTTTTATATAGCGATTTTCATAATTGAGCAGTGGATTTCCCTTTTTAATGTTCTCTCGGTATTGAGAGGTGATGTTTTGATCTGAAGGATGAATAAAATCATCAATAGGACGAGACAATAACTCTTCTTCCGTATAACCCAAAAGTTTTGAAACCGCTGGATTGATCCTTTTGAAGAACCCGTCAAACCCAGCAATGCAAAGTAAGTCTGGAGAAAACTTGAAGAAATAGTCTGAGTTCAGTCTGAGTTTATTCATATAGGATTTGTCCTTTCAGTAAATGCCCTAAAAACACGGGTAAATTATACATTAACACATGCTGTGCTGGTGTATGCTAAATGAGTAAGTATATGTATTGTAATTGAATGATGATATGAAATAATAAAGGAATTAGCTAGTCTTATTTTACTCTTCCGGGGTTGTCGGAGATAAAAGACTTCCAGCTTTTGTTGCCGCTTTGTTGGCTTCCGCCTTGGAAATGATGGCAAAGCGCCACTGCCAAAGCATCGGTAGCATCGAGTAGTTTGGGTAGGGTTTCAATTTTCAATAAAGTTTTCAGCATGGCCGCCACTTGTTCTTTAGAGGCATTTCCATTACCTGTAACCGACTGCTTCACTTTTTTAGGAGCATATTCAGTAATAGGAATTTCCCTTGCCAAAGCAGCCGACATCGCTACGCCTTGTGCTCTTCCTAGTTTAAGCATGGATTGAACATTCTTTCCAAAGAAGGGAGCTTCCAAGGCCATTTCATCAGGCTGAAACTCTTCAATAACGGAAGTAACCCTTTCGAAAATCTTCTTCAATTTTAACTCATGACCAGCGTATTTGCTGAGGTGAATAACACCGAATTGAAGTAGCGTGATTTTTTTGCCCGAAATCAAAATCAGCCCATAACCCATGATGCTGGTGCCGGGGTCGATACCTAGAATAATTTTTTCTTTAATGGGGAGTTTTGATAAAGGCATAGACGCAAGATAAATAAACCTTCCATTTCTGTAATTCAAAACAAGGTTTTAAATCCAAGTGCTTTCCACGTAATTCGCATATGGTTTTGATTGCCGTTGGCATTGTAGGCAGTTATCTGCTTCTTCTGTTTTTCCCTATTGCCGTTTGGCGGAAGATGCCGTTTACGTCTTCTGAAAAACATGAAGGAAAGGTGTCGGTAATTATTCCCTTTAGAAATGAAGAATTAAACTTGAGACGGTTGGCTGAGTCATTGGAAGCTCAAACGTACTCATCCTTCGAAGTACTTTTCGTCAACGATCATTCAACGGATGATTCTTTGAATGTTTTAAAGTGTCTTGTTGATAAGGGAATAACCTTATCCTTGAATATTATTTCTTTAGAAGAAACCCAAGGAAAGAAAGCTGCTCTTGCGGCAGGTATTGCACAGGCTACGGGTGAAATTATTGTCACTACCGATGCAGATTGTTGGTGTAATGAAAACTGGCTGAAAGCAATGACTTCAGGCTTTCATAATCCCCAGACACAAATGATTACTGGCCCTGTGGTGCTTGAAGGAATGAGTTTCTTTCAGAAATTGCAACGGATAGAATTTGGAGCAGTGCTGGCTTCCTCCGCAGCATTAATAGGTTTAAGTAAACCCACCATGGCCAATGGGGCGAATTTGGCGTACAGGAAATCGGTATTTAATGAAGTAAATGGTTTTTCAGGGATAGAACAAACGCCTTCTGGAGATGATGAATTGCTGATGATGAAAATTGTGAAAAAGTACCCAAAGAGTGTGGTCTTTGCAAAGAGTGCTGAAGCCGTAGTTCATACTTTAGCGCATGTTAATTGGACTAATTTTGTGCAACAGCGAAAGCGATGGGCCAGTAAATGGAAAGTAGGAATGCGGAGGTCTACAATACTTTCCGCATTGTTTGTTTATATGGTGCAGTTGGCTTTTGTTGGCTTGGTATTGTTGTTTTTCTTAGGAGAATTACCCCTTAGTTCCGTGGCAGGACTTTGGTTGATAAAGATTATTTTAGAGTTTCTCTTGATTAGAAATTACTTTGATGATTTAAAACAGCCTTACTCATTTTTCCACTTCGTTTTGTTACAAACCTTTTATCCTTTTTATGTGCTTTATGTTGGTTTGGCATCTAACTTTGGTCGTTTCCAATGGAAGGATAGAAGTTTCAAAATCTAGTACAATATTATGAACGACATGGAGTTTGATGTTTTGGATGCGCTTTACTTTGTTCAGCCTTTTGATGCCATTTTAGAAGAAACAGAATTGGCAGCGGGCGAGCTTAGAAAAGTGCTCTCAGAGTTGTTGAACAAGGGTTGGGTGAAATGCTATGGCAATCGCCAAGCAGAAATGCCAATTGAACCAAAAGATTTGGGAAATGATCCCGCGTCTTATTTTTATTTGGCCACAAAAGAAGGCTTATTAGCTCACAACGGTCGTTAGCACTATGCAGGATACACTTCAACGTAAGTTTTATAGAAAGGAAATGGAGGTAAATGCACTCTTGGAGATTACTCAAGCAGTGAACAACAACCTTCCTGAAGACGATCTATACAAAATTTACGAATTCACGCTCAGGGGCAATCTACAATTGTCTAAAATGGTATTGTATGTGAAGGACGAGGATTGGGACTGTAAAGTGCAGTTTGGTACTAAGGAGGATTTTACCCAAATCCCTCTTGACGCTGGCTGCCTTGATTTAACGGAGATTGTAGAAGTCAATGAAGTCGATTTGTCCATTTCCTGCTTCAGTGAGTTTGACATAATAATCCCTGTTACGCATAAAGAGAAACTTCTGGCATTTGTATTCATTAAAACTTCAGAAGAAGAAAATCGGGACGACACAACATTTATTCAAGCCTTGAGTAATGTAATTCTAGTGGCCATTGAGAATAAGCGATTGGCCAGAAAGCAGCTGGAACAACAAGCAACTCAGCGTGAGATGGAAATTGCTAGAAATGTTCAGAATTACCTTTTTCCAGATGTTTTGCCCAATTCTGAAAAACTAGAAATCAAGGCCTTCTATCAGCCTTGCAAAACCGTGGGCGGAGATTATTACGATTACATTCCTATTCCCAACGAAAATCAGTTTCTTGTTTGCATAGCCGATGTTTCTGGAAAGGGAATGCCAGCGGCCATATTAATGTCGAATTTTCAGGCAGTGTTAAGAACTTTGAGCCGAAATGCGGAAAGCCCTGAACAAGTAATTCATGAGCTGAATCACCAAACTTGGCACAATGCCAAAGGCGAAAACTTCATCACTTTCTTTTTAGCGGTTTACGACTTTGATAAAAAGAACCTTCGCTATTTTAATTGCGGGCACAATCATCCTGTTTTGATTACAAAAGATAAGATAATGATTTTGAGCGAAGGAAGTACAGTACTCGGTGCATTTGACCCTCTTCCTTTTTTAGATAAAGGTGAAATTGAGAATCTTGACGAATTTTCGCTGTTCATGTTTACTGATGGCCTCACCGAAACCTTTAACAGTGCGGGCGAGGAGTTTGGTGATGAAAGGCTCAGGAAGTTTCTGATGGATCACAAAAATAAGGACCTTCAAACCACCCATAATGATTTAATGAAAGAATTGGAAGGTTTCAAAAAGGAAAATGCCTTTGCTGATGACCTTACTTTCTTATCTTGTAGGGTAAATAATGCTACTCCATAAAACACCCATATTTGTCCATTGGCTTTACCCAAACTTGATTTGGAAACAATCCAGTAAGGAGAAAGTCATTTATTTGACCTTCGATGATGGCCCAATTCCAGAAGTTACCCAATGGGTGTTGAAAACGCTTGATGAGTTTAAGGCAAAAGCTACTTTCTTTTGTGTGGGAGAAAATATTCACAAGCATCCCGATATTTTTAAGGAAGTGATTAAACGAGGTCATTCGGTAGGGAATCATACTTGCCATCACTTGAATGGCTGGAAAACTGATGCTACCGAATACCTTAAAGACTTCTTGAAGTGTGAAGAAGAGCTTCAGGAATTCGATAGGGGCGGAAGACTTTTTAGGCCTCCCTATGGTAAAATAACGGCTAGACAAATTAGGCAACTGTCCTCCCGCGAAATCATTATGTGGGACGTGCTCTCTGGGGATTTTTCTAAAAAACTATCTCCTGAAACCGTATTGAAAAAGAGTCTTCAGTATTCTAAACCAGGAAGCATAATTGTTTTTCATGATAGTTTGAAAGCATTCAAAAACCTTCAATATGCATTGCCTCGTTATTTAGATCATTTTCAATCGAAAGGTTTTACTTTTAAACCATTATGATTGTTGGTGTTTTGATTGTTGCTTTTGCGCTCATCTTACTGTCGGAGCTCTTTTTAATATTGAGTTTCAAAAACGACTTTATAAAAGCTACTGAAATTGACTCTATTCAAACATGGCCCAATGTATCCATTCTTATTGCTGCTAGAAACGAAGAAGACAATTTAGAGGCATGCCTTAATGCTGTATTGAATGTAGATTATCCTCAGAATAAATTTCGAGTGCTGATAGGAAATGATCAGTCTACGGACAATACCCAAATCATAATAAACCACTGGATCAATCAACGGCAAAATGTTAAATCAATCCCCATTCAATCTAATTTGAATGGGCTTATTGCCAAATCGAATGTTTTGGCGCAATTGGCCGCAAAAGCTGATGGTAAGTTTTTTGTCATTTTAGATGCAGACGCTACAGTAACCAAGCACTGGCTCAAAACCATGGTTGCTCAAGCAACTCAAGGCTTTGATCTTGTGAGTGGCTATACCGAGGTGAAATCTGGGAGTTATTTTTCTTCCCTTCAGAGAATGGACTGGCAAAATAGCATCCATACATTAAAGGTGTTTTCAGACCGCGGTAATACACTTACTGCTTTAGGAAATAATATGCTGATTTCAGCAGAAGCCTATCAATCAGTTGGTGGTTTTGAAGTTCTAGGTAAAACCAAAGTAGAAGATTTGAAACTATTGTTGGCAGCTAAGAAAATGGGTTTAAGAACTTTTCAACTTATAGTAAATGGAGCAGCCTTAACTGCCCCATTAAAAAGTGTTTTGAGTTATGTTGATCAGAGGAAACGGTGGTTGAGCGGCATTATGAGTTACAGAGCACTCTCTGGTGTAGGTTTTATTATATATAGGTTGATGCTGGTTGAAATGCTAATTGTATTATGTTTAGTATCTAGTTCAATAGCACAGGTTGCATTGATTTCTTTTTTGGTATTAAAACTTATGATTGAAAACATTAGGCAACACCAAGTTAATAGTGCCATGGATGAAGTTGCCGTTAAGTTTAGTCTATTCAAACCATTTATTATTGCTCTTTTAGATACATTTGCCCTTGTTGTTTTAGTGCTGAACCCTAAGATCAGCTGGAAGAAAAGAAACTTTAAATGATGATTGAAACCCACGCCCATATTTATGCCGATCAGTTTGAAAAGGACATAGATGAGGTGCTAGATAGAGGAAGAGAAGAAGGTGTTTCCAAAATTTACATGCCGAATATTGATCACACATCGATTGATGGAATGATGGAGTTGGAAGAGAAGTATCCAGGTTTATGCATCGCTACCATGGGGCTTCATCCATGCTCTGTCAAAGGCGATTTCCAAAAGGAACTTTATATTATTGAAGAATGGCTTGGGAAGCGTGAGTTTGTTGCCATTGGTGAAATGGGTACTGATTTATACTGGGACAAAACTTTTATCAATCAACAAGTGGAGGCTTTTAAAATTCAGGTGGCTTGGGCAAAACAATACGAGAAACCGATTATCATTCATTGCCGAGAGTCACTAGACATGACCATTGATTTGGTAGAAAGCCTTAAAGAAGATAACCTGACAGGAGTTTTTCATTGCTTTACTGGCTCTGCAGCGCAAGCGGAGCGCATCCATAAACTGGGTTTTTATATTGGTTTAGGTGGTGTCGTCACCTTTAAAAACAGTGGTATGGATGAAGTCATTCCAGAATTAAATATGGATCATGTGGTTTTGGAAACTGATAGCCCATATTTGGCGCCTGTACCCTACAGAGGAAAAAGAAATGAGCCATCGTATTTAAAAATGATAGCCCAAAAAATAGCAGATTTAAGGCAGGTTGGGGTGGAGGAAATAAAAGCCAATACTACTATAAATGCCAATTCATTATTCAAAGTACAGTCATGATTTCAACCTTAGAATTTTCTCCAAACCCGAAAGCATCTATACTAATAGTATACACAGGTGGCACATTAGGGATGGATTATGATGAAAATGGAGCATTGGTGCCTTGTGATTTTGAGCGCGTTGTAGCTAGAATACCTGTGTTGAAGGAATTAAACATTAATCTTTCTGTAATTTCATTTGATCCTCCGATTGATTCATCGAATGTTAAAATTGAACATTGGGTACAGATTGGTCAAACTATTAAAGATAATTATGCTACTTACGATGGTTTCATTGTATTGCATGGTACAGATACCATGGCGTATTCCGCTTCGGCCCTGAGCTTTATGCTTCAAGGATTGAACAAGCCTGTGATTTTTACAGGAGCTCAATTGCCCATTGCATCACCAAGGTCGGATGGAAGAGAAAACTTTGTTACCGCCCTAGAAATCGCTGCAGATAAGAGGGATGGAGTACCGGTGGTTTCGGAAGTTTGTATCTTTTTTAACCACTTATTGTTGCGAGGCAACCGTTCAAAAAAAGTTGAGAGTCGTCATTTTGATGCTTTTGAGACGGAGAACTACCCCTCTCTCGCAGAAGCAGGTATTGTAATAGACTATAATTACGCTGCTCTAAAGGCATACAACCCTGCTGCTGAACTTCTTTTTTATCCTGAATTAAAGGATGAAATTGTTATTTTAAAGCTGTTTCCAGGTATTAACGAGCAGGTGGTAAGTCATTTATTGAATACCCCTTCTGTTCAGGGAGTGATCATGGAGAGCTATGGTTCGGGTAATGTTCCGCACCAACCTTGGTTTTTAGACTTGTTGGAAAGTGCTGTAAACAAGGGAGTTGTTGTGTTGAATGTCTCACAATGTAATGGAGGCAACGTTATTCAAGGTAAATATGAGGCCAGCAGTGCTTTAAATCGCATAGGTATTATCAGTGGCGGAAACTTAACAACAGAGGCGGCTACAACGAAAATGATGCACTTATTTGGTAGAAGCTCTGAATTAGATGAACTTAGAAAAAAATTGGTTACTCCGATTTCGGGTGAAATGAACTGATTTTTAATCACGGACAAAAACAAAAATCAATTTGCATTAAGTTTATTTTATTGATTTATTTGTCACCTTGCGATAAGCGCATTTGTTGATAAAAGTTGAGGAGAGGTGTCCGAGTGGCTGAAGGAGCACGCTTGGAAAGCGTGTATACTCGAAAGGGTATCGAGGGTTCGAATCCCTCTCTCTCCGCATGATCAACTAAAAACTTAAGTATAATTTCTTTTAACAATAATTATTAATAATTTAGAAACCGTTTTAACCTTTATTAATCAAAACTAGACTATGAAAAAGTTATTCTCACTATTGATGATCTTAGGCGTTCTGTCGATTGGATTCAATGCTTACGCTCAAGATGATGCCCAAGATGGAGCAACAGAGCAAGTAGAAAACACCATTCCAGAATCACCTGACTATTCAGATGAATTGGCAGATATGCCAGAAGAGTCTTTAGACCAAGTCATCAAACAAAAATTTATTGAAGGAGATCCTAAGTTTATGTCTCCAGTATTAATCTGTTTAATTCTTGGTCTTGCGATCTCTATTGAAAGAATTATCAGCCTTAATATGGCAACTACCAACACAAACAAGCTTTTGAGCAAAGTAGAAGATGCTCTAGAGTCTGGAGGAGTTGAAGCTGCTAAGGAAGTGACTAAAAACACTAGAGGCCCAGTGGCATCTATCTTTACTCAAGGTCTTATGAGAATGTCAGAAGGAATTGAAATGGTTGAAAAATCAGTAATTGCTTATGGCTCTGTAGAAATGGGTAGATTAGAAAGAGGTCTAGTTTGGATTTCACTATTTATTTCATTGGCTCCAATGTTGGGTTTCATGGGTACTGTAATTGGTATGATTGGTGCCTTCGATGCTATTGAAGCAGCCGGTGATATTTCTCCAGGATTGGTTGCTGGAGGTATTAAAGTAGCCCTTTTAACAACAGTTGGTGGTTTGATCGTTGCGATTATTCTTCAATTGTTTTACAACTACTGTGTTTCTAAAATCGATTCAATTGTTAACTCAATGGAAGACGCATCAATCTCTTTGGTTGATTTGCTAGTGAAGCACAATTTATCTAAGTAATTAACCTGTAAATAGATTATTATGGATCAGGACCAATTAATTAATTTAGGACTATACGCATCCTACATTCTGCTTGCAGTAGCAACGATTGCTGCTATTGTGATGAACTTAATAAACTCTCTAGGTAACCCTAAGAGTTTAATAAAAAGCGGAATTGGGATAGTTGTCTTAGGATTGGTATTCTTTATTGGATACTCAATGGCACCTGCTGAGATTGATCTTGTTAGCCAAAAAGCTTTTGACGCTAACAACATTGACCCTTCTGCAGCATCTACGTTAACTACCTATAAACTTATAGGTGGAGCAATGACCACAACTTTGGTACTACTTATAGTAGCCGTTGTAGGTTTAGTTTATTCGTCAATCGCTAGAGTCGTTAGATAATTTATTATGGCAAGAAGTAAGAACAGAGGAGGTCAAGAAGTGAATGCAGGCTCAATGGCCGACATCGCTTTTCTATTATTGATATTCTTTCTAGTGACTACTCAAATCGCCACCAACAAAGGTTTGACCTTGTTACTTCCTCCTAAACAGGATGAAGAGGAGCCAGAACCAGTAAAGCAACAGGAGAGAAATATCTTTAAAATTCAGGTAAACTCTCTGAATAAGCTGTTGGTGGAAGGAGAGACACTAGACGACCCAGCACTAATAGGGGATATGGTTTATGATTTCATTTTGAATTTCGGAAATATTTCTGACGTTGAGAAAGGCCCTACGGGTGAGAAAGTAAGCGATAGACAAACCTATGAATCTTTGCCTTCAACGATGAAAGCATACATTAACAACAGTTTGAGATCAGATAAATCATCTGATGGACCAAATGCGGCTATTGTATCGCTTAAAGCGGATAGAGGAAGTAGCTATGAGATTTTTATTCAAATTCTGGATCAGCTAAATGCTGCCTATAACCGAGTATATGGTGAAAGGGTAGGTTTAACCGATGAGGAGTTTAGAAAATTGAATAGAAACGATCCAAGAGATTTGGATTTATATGAGAGAGCTCGTTCAGGAATTCCTAAAGCGATCTCAATTGCAGAACCAAGTAAAGTAGGAGGCTGATATGTCAAAGTTTAAAAAGAAAAGTGAATCCACTCAGGAGATTCCAACTGCGGCATTGCCTGATATTATCTTTATGCTTTTGTTTTTCTTCATGGTAACCACCGTAATGAGAGAGACTGAGGTTTTGGTAAAACAAGAAATCCCAAGGGCTGAGCAACTAGTGAAGCTTGAAAAGAAGAAACTTGTTACCTATCTATACGTGGGAGAGCCTAAGGAACCGGAAATTTTCGGTACTGAACCATTGGTTCAAGCCAACGATGCGTTTATCGCTATTGATGGTATTGTTCAGTGGGTGAACACGGAGAAAGATCAACTTAGTGAAGTTGAACGTGATCAAATTACGATTTCTCTTAAGGTAGATAAGGATACCAAAATGGGGATTATTGTTGATATTCAGAATGAATTAAGAGAAGCCAATGCTCGTAAGATCATTTATGCAGCTCCGAAAAAGACAGATAATAACTAGTTTTGAGAAACTATATTTTAGAAAAGGCTACCATTTGGTGGCCTTTTTTTTGATACATATCTGATCATCCAGAGTATTTAATAATGGTTTCAACCATTATTAAATACTTACAAACAATATAGCCCACGGTTTAGACCGTGGGCTATATTGTAAATGTATTATATGAACCGTTTTTAACTTCAGCCCTAGGCTTTTAAATCAAAACACCTTCTTTCCGTTCAAGTAAGTAGCTTTTACTTTTAAGTTTCGTAGCTCAGACTCTGGAGCTTTCATCATGTCCTTTTGGGTGAAGATGAAATCTGCAAACTTGCCTACTTCAATGCTTCCCTTTTCGTTTTCTTCAAAATTGGAATAAGCTGCCCAAATGGTCATGCCCCTTAAGGCTTCTTCTCTGCTAAGTTTATTTTCAGCCTGCCATCCGCCTTCAGGCCAGTTTTCAGCGTCCTGACGGGCAACCGCAGCATGAAATCCGTACATCGGGTTAATGTCTTCCACAGGGAAGTCACTACCTAGTGCGATATAACCGTTTTGGTCAAGTAAGTCCTTAAAGGCATAAGCCGTTCGTACTCTTTCTTCTCCTAGTCTTTCAGCAGCCCAATACATATCTGAAGTCGCATGGGTAGGTTGAACTGACGGGATAATGTTATACTTGCCGAATTTTGGGACATCTTCTTTAGAAACGACCTGAGCATGTTCAATTTTCCATCTTAAATCGTTGCCTTCAGGAAGGTATTTGCCATAGATGTCTAGAATAACACGATCAGTCCTGTCGCCAATACAATGAGTGTTCATCTGAAAGCCCATGTCATAAATGGTTCTTGCTAACTCATCATAGTTGGCTTCAGTCTCTAAAAGGAAACCTGCGTTTCCTGGATCATCAGAGTATTCACTTAAAAGATTTGCGCCACGAGAACCTAAAGCACCATCGCCATACACTTTAAAAGAGCGCACATTGAGGTAATCTGTTTTGATCTTGCCCTTCTTTTTAAAATAGTCTATACTCTGTTCCGATGGAGCAACCATGGCATAAAGCCTCATGTTTAGTTCGCCTGATTTGTTCAGCGAATCGATTAATTCAATTGTGCTTACTTCTAAACCAGCATCAACAACACCCGTAAGCCCAACTGCGAAACAATTCTGCTGTGCCATGATAAGCGCTTCAATTTGGTCGGCACGGGTTTGCTCAGGAATGTACTTACCAATCAGGTCCATGGCGTTGTCCACCAACAAGCCAGTAGGCTTTCCGTCCTTGTCGAAATAGATTTTACCTCCGGTTACTTCTTTTGTGTTGCCGAAAATCTCGCTTTGGCTCATGGCAGAAGAGTTTGCTAAAGCCGCATGACCATCCACTCGTGAAAGGAAGACAGGAACATCTGGAAATAACTTGTCTAGCTTTTCCTTGCTCGGAAATTCTTTATTCTCCCAGTCATTCTGATCCCAACCACGCCCTACAATCCATTCATCGTCTGGATATTTTTCACGGTGTGCTTGAAGTATCTCCAAAATTTCATCAAAGGACTTTGTGCCTACTAAATCAGCATTTTTCAACCCTAAACCGTATCGGTAAAAATGCGCATGAGCATCAATAAGTCCTGGGTAAACAGGAGCACCTTCTAGGTTAATGGTTTCGTCAGACTCAAAGTCTTTCAGAATGTCTTCGTCCGATCCAACACCGATAAACTTTCCATCTTTTACTGCAAATGCAGTGGCAACGGTAAACTCATCATTTACTGTGTAAACGGTTGCATTATGAATGATTAAGTCGGCCTGTTGTTTCCCACCACATGACCACAGTAGAAAGGTGACTGCGGCAATTGCTAATAGTTTTTTCATTATTCGAATCTTAAATGTTTTACAGAATCACCAGAATCTCTGAGTTCTCTGAGTGAATCAATTCCTATTTCTAAATGGTCGTTTACGAAATTTGAAGTAACTTTTTTGTCACTTTCTTCCGTTTTTACTCCTTCTGCAATCATTGGATTGTCAGAAACTAAAAGGAGGGCGCCATGTGGGATCTGATTTACAAAACCTACCGTAAAAAGTGTAGCAGTTTCCATATCAACGGCCATTGCTCTAATTTTACGGAGGTACTTTTTGAAAGCCCTGTCGTGTTCCCACACCCTACGGTTAGTGGTATAACAAGTGCCTGTCCAGTAGTCGCGCTCGTGTTTCTTGATCATTGAAGATACGGCTCTTTGCAAACGGAAAGAAGGTAGTGCGGGGATTTCTGGCGGCATATAGTCATCGCTTGTGCCTTCGCCACGAATGGCCGCAATTGGTAGTATTAAATCACCAATGGCAGTTTTCTTTTTCAAACCACCACATTTACCCAAAAAAAGTACGGCTTTAGGAGCTATAGAAGAGAGTAAATCCATTACGGTGGCCGCCATGGCACTCCCCATTCCAAAGTTTATAATGGTGATGTTTTCTGCCGTTGCTGATTGCATTGGGCGACCTACACCATTGATTTCAACCCCAAACTTATCGGCAAACATTTCTACATAGGTAATAAAGTTAGTCAGTAGAATGTACTCTCCGAAGTCTTCATTGGGAACCCCAGTATAGCGGGGGAGCCAGTTTTCAACAATTTCTTGCTTAGTTTTCATGTATAAGTTTTGGGTTCAGTTACATTTGTTCGATGGATTCACTCAACCTGCCGGCTTATGAATATCGCCTCGATAAAAGGGACGGCAAATTAGTTATTTTTGACCCTATACGGAAGAAATTTGTTGTACTTACCCCAGAAGAATGGGTACGCCAACACTTTATTCATTTCCTCACTGGTAGTTTGGGGTACGCTATGAGCCGAATGAGTGTAGAGACGGGCAATAAGTACAATCAGCTACAAAAACGTTCCGACATTCTGTTCTATGATGAACACATGAAGCCGCTTGTGATTGTGGAGTGTAAGGCACCTTCCGTAAAAATTAACCAAAACGCTTTTGATCAAGTGGCGGTATATAATAAAACACTCCAAGCCAAATTGTTGATTGTTACCAATGGAATGGTACATTACGCTTGTTGGTTCGATGAAGAAAAACAGAAGGTAAGTTTCTTGGATGAAATACCTAGCCTTCAGGAGTTGAAAGCCATGATTTGATTTCGTATTTTTCAATATGAGTTGGATCAAGCGAATCGGTTTTCTTACTGCTTTTATAATTCCTGCGCTTGCCATCCTCGGTTTTTACCTTGGCGGTTGGTGGAATTACCTCACTATTTGCTTTGTGTTCGTATTGATTCCTTTGGCTGATTTCCTTATTGGTGAAGACCCCGAAAATATGGACGATACCGATGCTTTAATTATTTCTGAACAATTCTATTATCGTTTCATCACTTACATCTGGGCCATTTTTCAATTGGCCTTTTTGGTTTGGGCATCGGCTAAAGTAGCTTCCACTACCATGGAAGTCCATGAATGGATTGGTTTTGTGCTGAGCTTTGCCTTAGTAACAGGCGGAATAGGTATTACTGTAGGGCACGAACTAGGTCATAAGAAATCTGCTTTGGAGCGTTTTTACTCCAAGCTCATTTTAATGACCGTTTGCTATATGCATTTCTATATCGAACATAATCGCGGACATCATGTGCATGTGGCTACTCCGCAAGATCCTGCAACCAGCAGAAAAGGCGAAGGCTTTTATCGCTTTTGGTTTCGTTCAGTGGTTGGTAGTTACCGCAGTGCTTGGAATATTGAAAAGGCAAGCTTGAAAAGAAAGGGAGAGAAGGTATGGTCATTGAAAAATGAAATGATTTGGTTTACCATACTTCCCGTTTTATTGGCTGTGACTTTAACATTGTTGGCAAGCCTTTGGCAAGGGAAGTTGGTTTGGGAAGTGCCTGTTTTCTTCTTTACCCAAGCCATTTTGGCCTTTAGTCTTTTGGAAATTGTGAATTACATTGAACACTACGGCATTGTAAGAAAGGAGATTTCTCCTGGGCGTTACGAAAGAGTCAACCCGATGCACTCCTGGAATTCAAATCATAGGTTGAGCAACTTTTTTCTGTTTCAGTTACAAAGGCATTCCGATCACCATGCGAATGCGATTAAGCGCTATCAGGTGTTAATGCATTATGAAGAATCTCCTCAGCTGCCTTCTGGCTATCCAGCCATGATTTTAATGGCGGCATTTCCTCCTTTGTGGTTCGAAAAAATGAATCCTAAACTGAAAGACTGGGAAGAGAAAGTGTATTTAAAAGATGTTGATTAAGACTTAGTGCTTAGGTAATAAAGCGCCATATCGTAACCCTTCAAACCAAAACCAGTAATCATTCCTGCGCATTCTTTAGTGATAAGGCTTAAATGCCTATATTCTTCTCTCGCGTGAATATTAGAAATATGGACTTCGGCCACGGGAGTGTTTATGGCTGCGATGGCATCTGAAATGGCCACAGAAGTATGTGTATAACCTCCACCATTGAAGACGATACCATCATAAGAAAAACCAACTTCATGTAATTTGTTGATCAATTCCCCTTCCACATTGCTTTGATAGTATTCGAGTTCTAAGTCGTTGAATTTTGCTTTAAGCTTTTCGAAGTAAGTCTCGAAGCTTTCGTTGCCATAAACGGTTTTTTCTCGGGTGCCCAATAAATTTAAATTTGGGCCATTGATGATGATGATCTTCATTTTGTCGAGGGGTTACTTATCTTTAGCTGTGGCTTGGGAAATATATATTCAGGAATACGAAAACTACTTAAAACTGGAACGGTCGCTGTCCGAAAATTCGGTTGAGGCTTACGTTCACGATGTGGTGAAGCTAAAACAGTTTCTGGAAATATCCAATCTAGATATTACGGCACAGCAAGTTCGGGCGAACCATCTGCAAAATTTCATAGAATACATCAACGAATTGGGCATGAGTGCCCATTCGCAAGCTCGTATTATTTCTGGACTCAAGTCTTTTTATAAATTCATGCTTTATGAGGGAGAGATAGATGTGGACCCTACTGCTTTATTGGAGGCTCCTAAATTGGGCAGGAAGCTACCCGATACACTTGATATTCATGAAATAGATAAGATTTTGGCTGCCATCGATCATTCTAAAGCGGAAGGAATGCGCAATAGGGCCATGCTCGAAACGCTGTACAGTTCGGGCTTGCGTGTTACCGAACTTATCAGTCTTAAAATTTCCAATATTCATTTCGAGATCGGTTTTTTGAGGATTCTAGGCAAAGGAAATAAGGAACGTTTGGTGCCCATTGGGAGAGAGGCGCTGAAACACATTAACATGTACCGAGAGGAAGTTAGGGTGCATCTAGATGTCAAACCTGGGCATGAGTCTTTTCTGTTTTTGAACCGCAACGGAAAACAACTTTCCCGTCAAATGGTATTTATAGTAATTAAAGACTTGGTAGCCAAAGTTGGTCTTCATAAAACAGTGAGTCCACATACTTTTCGTCATTCTTTTGCGACTCATTTAATTGAGGGCGGGGCTGACTTAAGAGCCGTTCAAGAAATGCTTGGTCATGAATCGATTACTACCACGGAAATTTACACGCACTTAGATCGCGATTACCTGAAGCAGATTATCAAAGATTTTCATCCAAGAAGCTGAGACTATAGCCAGCCTTTCCTTTTGAAATAATAGATCATTCCACTTGCCACAGTGAGAATAGCTCCCCAGAATATAGGGTAGGCATATTTATAAGTTAACTCAGGGAAGTTTTCGAAGTTCATTCCGTAGATACCAGCCATGAAAGTAAGCGGAATAAAAATAACCGAGAAAATGGTAAGCACTTTTAGAATGTCATTCAACTTGTTGTTCATTTGGTTATTGTAATGATCCATCAAGTCTTTTAACTCGTCCATATATAGCTCCACATTTTCTGTTAGGTGCGTGGTATGGTCTAATAAATCCTTCAAGAAGGGGGAGGTCTTTTTGTCTATTAAGCTGGTTTGAGACTTATTGAAATTAATCACACTTTCTTTGATTGGGCGAACCGTTCTGCGCAGCCAATTCACCTCCTTTTTCAAAGTACTTAGTCGATTAATAAAACTAGGGTGGGGCTTGCTCCTTAATTCATCTTCTAAGTCATCAATTCTGTCCGCATACATTTCAATGATGATGAGGTAATGATCCACGATTACGTCCATTAAAGCAAAGGATAAGTAATCGGGCTTGCGCGTGCGAATTTTGCCTTTGGCATTTCTTAAACGATCGCGAACGCCATTAAAAACATCTCTCATATCCTCCTGAAAAGTGATAATGAAGTCTTTACCCACCACCATGGCAAACTGCTCATGCTTAATCATTTCGTTCTGCGTCATTACCATTTTACAGATTTGGAAGAAATAGTGGTCGTATTCTTCCCACTTTGGCCGTTGACCAAGGTTTAAAATATCTTCCAATGTAAGGTTATGGATATCGAAATGGTCACCGATTTCTCGTATCAATTCAACATTATGCAAGCCTGTAACATTGAGCCATAGATTTTTACCTTTTAGGTCAAGCTCATTTAATTCAGCAATTGATTGGAGTTCCTTTTCTTCGCAAGATTCCACATTATAGACCATTGCCTGAAGAAGGATTTCTTCATCTCTCTTCTCGCCAGTGTATAGCAAAGACCCTGGCATTAGGTTGGATTTTTCTTTCGATACCCTCGGTCTTCTTATGATGTCCAAAGGGATTAACCTAAAGAGGTCTATTGGGTTTCTGGATTTAATCTTTCGCATTTTATAATCTATAGTAAGCTGAAAAAGAGAGTTGGGTGCTTTTTATTCCGTTTTACGCAAGTTTAAGGTAAGTATAGGGATGTTAGACTTGGTGATCAGGTATTCAGTAATGTTGCCCATCAGTAATGTTTTTATGTTTTCCTTATGGTAAGAAAAAAGAGCAATCATATCGCTTTTAAAGAAATCGGCCGCATACAAAATACCTCTATTTATCGACTTTGCATTGAATACTTCTACAGAATGATTGACTATCCCATGTCTCTCTAAGAATTCAACTTTCAGTTTGTTGATCTGTAATGTCGTTTTAAAATAGGCCTGCGTGTTAATATAAACAAATGTGAGTTCTGCATTGAATGATTCTGCAAACTTCATCAAATCGGGCATTGCTGGCGAATAATCATCCGTCAAGTTGGTAGGGATGAGAATTCTTTTGATCTCAAAACTGTCTTGTGCATTATTGATGGTCAGTACTGGGTTTTTTGCCAGCGCTGCAATTTTTTCCGGATGCGTTCTTCTAAAAACTTCATCAAAACGTTCGTGCTCGTAATTGCCCACAACAGTTAAGTCAAAAGCTTCTTCTGCTACCAACTTAGCGATTTCATTTGGGGTGTCATGTACCTTTAGTTTAGAATGAATAGTAATTCCGCGGTCTTCATATTTTTGAATGAGCCGCTTCATCTTCTCTTCATTAAGGGATAGGATATCATCTAAAAACTGCTGACCAGTTGGGGTTTTACTTTTGTATTCCCCCAGTTCGTCTAAATAGACAGATAATGCAGCTTTTACAATGTGCATCATATATACTTCGCTGTCTAGCTTTTTTGCTATTTGGCAGGCAACTTCCAAAGCCCGGTGTGATTTTTCAGTAAAATCTATTGGAACAAGAATTCGCTTGTACATGAGTTTTTATTTTTTGGATATCAGAAATCTGAAATCTTGCATAATCTTCAAAAAAAGGAGATTCTAAAACAAGTTTTTGCCTTTCGGAAAACTTAATAACTCTAAAATCTTAATTCTTTTTTATCGTTCCCAATGAAGCCGTACTTTTGATAAAATTTTCAACTTTGTATAAATCAGTTATTCGTCCCTTCCTTTTTGCTAAACCCGCAGAAAATGCACATCATTTTACTTTTGGGTGGCTTAAGCGTCTTTTTAAAATCCCTGGAGCAGCCTCTATTGCAAAATCACTCTACGACTTTGAAGATAGTCGATTAGAAGTAAAAGCTTTTGGACTCAAGTTCAAAAATCCAGTAGGCCTGGCTGCTGGCTTCGATAAGGACGCAAAGCTGTTTGATGAGCTTTCGGCTTTTGGCTTTGGCTTTATAGAAATAGGAACTCTGACTCCAAAAGGGCAAGAAGGAAACCCACAGCCTAGACTTTTTAGGTTGCCTAAAGATCAGAGTTTGATCAATCGAATGGGCTTCAATAATCAAGGGGTTGAGGCGGCCGTTGAGCGATTGAAAAGAAAAAGAACCAATGTGCTGATTGGTGGGAATATTGGTAAGAACAAAGTAACCTCCAATGACGAGGCAGTGAACGACTATCTATCGAGCTTCGAAACGCTTTTTCCTCATGTAGATTATTTTGTAGTGAATGTGAGCTCACCAAACACTCCAAACTTAAGAGAATTACAAGAAAAGGAGCCGCTCAAATTGTTGCTCATGGCATTGGAGGCTGCTAATAATTTAAAGCAACTTAGAAAACCAATTTTATTGAAAATTGCTCCGGATCTTACTCCAGAACAGCTCGATGATATTGTCGAAATTGTTGAAGAAACGAAGATTGACGGTATCATCGCTACTAACACTACCATTTCAAGGGAAGGTTTGGTGACCGAAAAAAGCGAAATTGAAAAAATTGGTGCAGGAGGATTAAGCGGAAAGTCAGTAAGAGATCGTTCTACTGAAGTGATCCGTTATCTTCATCAAAAATCTGGAGGCTCTTTTCCAATCATTGGAGTGGGAGGGATAAATACCGGAGAAGACGCAATTGAAAAGTTAAAAGCGGGAGCAACCTTGGTTCAAGTGTATACTGGATTCATTTATGAAGGCCCTGCAATGATTAAGAAAATCAACAAAGCCATTCTGAAATGGAAGTTTGTTGAGTGATCTTAAGATGTTTTAGTCAATCCGTCTAAAGGATTCATAAAATTCAATTATTTTCGTAACTATAAGGGAAGTACTTTTTCATGGCCAAAAACACCTACAAGTCCAATACATTTAAAAACACCAAACAAGAAAAGAAGGAATCCAAGGGATTTAGCCTCAAGGGGAAACTACGGTTGGGTTTCATAAAAGACCGAAGAGTTCAGCTTACAGTAGGTTTGTTTTTGCTACTTTCTGCAGTCTTCATTTTTGTTGCTTGTGTAAGTTACTTGTTCACAGGTAAGGCTGATCAAAGCGTGATAGAGTCCATCGGTGAAACTGGAATGATTGCTTCTGGCAAAGAGGCTGCCAATTGGATGAAGCTTTGGGGTGCTTACGCTTCACATTTCCTTATTTTTAAATGGTTTGGTGTAGCAGCCTTCCTTATTCCTCCATTTTTATTTGTTGGAGGCTACAAAATCGTATTTGGAAAGGCCCTCGTCAATATTCAACGTGCCTTTATCTTTGTCGTATTCTTCCTATTGTGGATTAGTCTACTGATGGGCTCCATGATCAAAGGAGGTTCTGGAGTGTCTGAATGGAGTTTCTACAGTGGAGGCTTAGGCTATGAGCTCGCTGTTATATTTGACAACCTCATGGGCTACGGAACACTTCTTTTGCTAGTGTTTACATTTCTGGTGTTCGTTATTTTCTTCTTCGACATTAAGCAGATTTTCTTAACCAAAAGCACTTTGTCTGATTTGGATAATGCTGATGAAGAGAAAGAAACCATTGTTACGGAAACGAGAGAGACCATAAAAGCGGAGGATTTAGGGGAAGATCTAGATGATGATGACCTTGAGTTATCTAGCGAAGCAGACCTTGAGGATTGGGTGATTGAGTTGAAAGGGGAAGAAAAAAAGCCCTCAGAGGATAATTCCATTGAGCTAGAATTGTCTAGCGAACTAGAGAAAGAGTCAGATCCTGAAGAATTAATTGTAGAAAAACCTTTGGCTGAAAACCGTCCAATTTCTCCATTAGAAAAGAAAGACGAACTTTCGTTTGAAGTTGAAATTAATCATTCGTCAGAAGCACTGGTTGAAAAAGCAGGAAACTATGATCCCACGTTGGATTTGGCCAAGTATAAATACCCTACCATTGATTTATTGAAAGAATATGGCCCAGCAAAAATTCAAGTAACAAAAGAAGAGCTACAAGCTAATAAGGATAGGATTGTAGAAACACTTACCAATTTCAAAATTGGAATTTCGAGTATTAAGGCCACTATTGGTCCAACAGTAACACTTTACGAGATCATTCCAGAAGCAGGAGTTAAGATTTCTAAAATCAAAAACCTTGAAGATGATATCGCCTTGAGTTTGGCTGCTTTGGGGATTCGTATTATTGCGCCAATTCCAGGGAAAGGAACTATCGGTATTGAGGTGCCAAACAAGAACAAAGAGATGGTTTCTATGCGATCTGTAATCGCAACGGACAAGTTCATGAACAGCGATAAGGCGCTTCCTATTGTATTAGGGAAAACCATTTCCAACGAAGTTTTTGTTACAGATTTGGCCAAAATGCCTCACTTGTTAATGGCTGGAGCTACTGGTCAAGGTAAATCTGTTGGTTTGAATGCTATTCTAACTAGCTTACTTTATAAGAAGCATCCTTCTCAATTGAAGTTTGTATTGGTAGATCCGAAGAAGGTGGAGCTCACCATTTACAATAAAATTGAAAGGCATTTTCTGGCTATGCTGCCAGATGGTGAGGAGGCTATTATTACCGATACTAAAAAAGTAATTAATACACTTAATTCATTGTGTATTGAAATGGATCAGCGTTACGATTTACTAAAAGATGCCGCTTGTCGTAATATTAAAGAGTACAATCAGAAATTCGTAGATCGAAGATTAAACCCTGAAAAAGGGCATCGTTATTTGCCTTACATTGTACTTGTTATAGATGAGTTGGCAGACTTAATGATGACTGCTGGAAAAGAGGTTGAAACTCCTATCGCACGTTTGGCACAATTGGCCAGGGCCATTGGAATTCACTTGGTAGTGGCCACACAGCGACCATCAGTAAACGTAATTACGGGTATTATTAAAGCAAACTTCCCTGCTCGACTTTCATTTAGAGTAACTTCAAAAATTGATTCTCGAACGATTCTCGATACTGGTGGTGCAGATCAATTGATTGGTCAAGGTGATATGTTGCTTTCCATGGGATCTGAAATCACTAGAATTCAATGTGCATTTGTAGATACGCCAGAAGTAGACGACATTTGTGACTTCATTGGAGGTCAGCAAGGCTACTCATCTGCTTATGTGCTCCCAGAGTTTACGGGAGATGATGGAGATAGTAGCACAAGTTCGGTTGATTTATCAGATCGGGATGCAATGTTCAATGATGCGGCTCGACTAATTGTATCGCATCAACAGGGAAGTACTTCTCTAATTCAACGTAAGTTGAAGTTGGGTTATAACAGGGCGGGAAGAATTATTGACCAGCTGGAAGCAGCTGGAATTGTGGGCTCTTTTGAAGGCAGTAAAGCAAGAGAAGTTTTAATTTCAGACGAACATAGTTTGGAACAGTTATTGAACAGCTTGGATAATAACTAATTCCTTAGAATAAGATACGATGAGAAGAATACAAGGATTTTTGATAGTGATGATGATTTTCAGCAGTACGCTGATGGTGGCGCAGGATCCAAAGGCCGTTTTAGATAAAATGAGTGCAACCTATAAAGCCATGCCTGGTTTTGAAATAGAGTTTGTACAGAGAGTAATGAGTGAGGCGGAGGTACTTGATAGGTTTTCTGGTACTGCCGCAGTTTCAAAAGAGAAGTTTATGATTAAGTTCAGAGATCAGCATATCTATTGCAACGGTCCTGTACTTTGGACTTACTTGGTTGAGGCACAAGAGCTGACCATAACCAATTTTGAACCAGAAGAGACCTTTATCAACCCTACCAATATTTACGATATCTATAAAAAGGGTTTTACTTACACTTATAAGCGTTCCGAAAATATGGGCGGCTCGTTAGTGGATGTAGTTGAATTGGTTTCTACCGATGAAGACAGTGATTTCACGAATATCATCATGTATATAGACAAAAAGACCAGCTACCTTAAAGCTTGGGATTTGATTGACTATGATGGTATTAAAACCGCTTTTGAAGTGGCCAACTTTAAACCAAGTCAGACTTATGCGGCTGGCTTTTTTGAATTCGACTCAAAGAAAAACCCAGTGCAACACACTGAAGACTACAGGAACTAAATGACCAGAGCAGAGCTTTTCGGCCAAATTCAGAAAAAGAACTCGTTTTTATGTGTTGGCTTAGATACCGACCTGAATAAAATACCCAAGCATTTACTAGATACCGAAGACCCGATCTTCGAGTTTAATAAGCAAATTATAGATGCTACGGCCCAATATGCCGTGGCCTATAAACCAAATATTGCTTTTTATGAAGCTTACGGTGTAAAAGGCTGGCAAAGCTTAGAAAAAACAATCGCATATATTCCTAAAGATATTTTCATTCTGGCCGATGCGAAGCGTGGAGATATTGGTAATACCTCTAAAATGTATGCCAAGGCTTTCTTCGAAAATATGGATTGCGATGCGCTTACTGTTGCTCCTTACATGGGAGAAGATTCGGTAAAGCCTTTTCTTGAATTCAAGAACAAGTGGGTAATTCTATTGGCGCTTACATCGAATGTTGGGGGAAAGGACTTTCAGAATTTAGAGCTTACTCAAGGAGGTGAACTTTATGAAGAAGTACTTCGGAAAAGCCAAGAATGGGGTTCTGCTGATCAGCTAATGTATGTGGTAGGAGCTACCAGAGCAGAGGCATTAAGGAAAATTCGTAAGATAGTGCCTGATCATTTTTTACTTGTTCCAGGTGTTGGCGCCCAAGGTGGAAGCCTGAAAGATGTAGCCCAATTTGGGATGAATAGCCAGTGTGGGCTCTTGGTAAATTCAAGTCGCGGAATTATATATGCTTCGCAAGAAGGTGACTTTGCCGAGGTGGCAGGAGAGAAGGCACACGAGTTACAGTTAGAAATGCAACAATATTTATCTGATTTTTTGTAATTTAAAAAGCTAAAAGGCTTTTTAATGTTACCAGAATCCTTTCTTCATTTCGTTTGGCGATATCAATACTTCAATACTTCTGCCATGAAGTTAGTTTCTGGTGACCAGTTGAATATTATAAAAACTGGATACCTTAATCATTTGGCTGGCCCTGATTTCAAAGAGGCAGAAGTAAATATTGAAGGAATTCAATGGCACGGCTCAGTCGAAATTCATGTCAATGCTTCCGATTGGTATGCGCACAAACATCAAGGTGATACCAACTATGATAATGTGGTGCTTCATGTAGTTTGGGAGAATGACAGACAGGTGTTTAACCGTGAGGATAAGCCGATTCCTACATTAGAACTGAAAGGCTTGGTGAAGCCCATGGTGTTAGAGCGCTATCAAAGCCTGATGGATAATGAAGATTCAATTCCATGTGCCCGACATCTAAACAACACTAAATCCATCACCAGACTTTCAATGTTAGAAAAGGCCCTGGTAGAAAGGGTGGAAGAGAAGTCTCATGACTTCAATTCTATATTGGAATCCAGTGCACATGATTGGGAAGAGTCGGCTTACCATTGGTTAGCCAAAGGCTTCGGCTTTAAAACCAATGCGAGCAATATGTTGCGTTTGGCGCAAAGTGTTCCATTAAAAGTGCTTACAAAGCATTCGAACCAGCTTTTTCAGATCGAAGCCTTACTTTTTGGGCAAGCAGGGTTTTTAGATGTAGATGTTTCTGACGAATATGCCTATCAGCTTCAAAAAGAATATAGATTTCTGAAAGCCAAATATGAATTGAAACAAAAGATAGGCTATAATGAGTGGCATTTCTCTAAAGTTAGGCCAGCCAATTACCCAACCATAAGAATCGCTCAATTAGCGGCCTTGGTGATTACTTACCCTCATATTTTTTCATTCTTTTCCGAACTTGAAAACCGAAAGGAGGCCATTGATAAACTAGATGTTTTACAATCGGACTACTGGTGTACTCATTATGCCATAGATAAGAAATTGAGCAAACGCTTGGGCGGATTGACTAAGAAATCGAAGGAAAATATTATCGTAAATACTGCCATTCCTTTTTTGGCTGCATTTGCAAAATACAAAGATGATAGTACTTACTTAGATAAGGCATTGAATCTACTTTCGTCCATTAAAGCCGAAAGTAACCATATTACCGAATTATGGAAAACCTTGGGCTGGAATGTGTCTTCTGCTTTCGATAGTCAAGGATTGATTCAACTTCACAATGCTTATTGTATCCCCAAAAAATGTATTGAGTGCAATATTGGAATATCATTGGTGCGTAATCCTGCAGTCTAGTATCCTTAGAATTTAACTCAAAAAAAGCTAACTTTGCCGCCCGAAAAAGGAGAAATTATGGACAATCCAGTAATTATATTTGGTGCGAATGAAATGGGTAAAGCTACCCTCGAAATATTTGAAAGTAACGGGGTTGTGGTCTACGGATTTTTGGATGACGATGAGTCGAAACACGGCCAAGAATTGAACGGAGTGTCTGTTTTGGGAAAAACCGATGATGATGGCTTTTTGAAATTGATTGGCAAAAAGTGCGAAGGCTTTATCGCAGTGGACGACCGTGAACTTAGAAAAGGTTTGGTGAAACTGATGGTAGAGCGCAGAAAGAAAATGCCAGTGAATGCTATTCATCGTAATGCGGAAATAGCTACTTCGGCACACATCGGCCATGGCAACTTTGTAAATAACGGAGTGGTGGTAGGCTCGAATGCTAAAATTGGCAATCACTGTTTATTGAATACCAACTCAACTGTTGATTTCAGTGCTACACTAGGTGATCTAGTACAAGTGGGTGCGGGGAGCGTAATCGGAAACGAAGCTGAAATTGGAGACAATGTGTTTATTGGCTCTGGCGTTACGATTGTCTCAGGTATTAAAGTAGGTAAGGGGGCACGAATTGGAGCGGGTTCTGTGGTAATAGCAGAAGTAAAGGCCAATGCTACCGTATTCGGAAACCCAGCCAAAGAGGTTTAGCGAGTTTCGATTTTAAATTTATGATGTGCAAAATTAACTGAGTAAGATTCTTAATTCTAAAATCAGACCTCTACAATAGAACAAAAATTCACCCTACTTGAAATAGGGCACGAGCTATGGGAAAACAATATTCAATTTTACTGTATTACTGCTATGCCGATATCCAGGATTATGAGGCATACAGAGAAGAACATCACTTGTTTTGTGTTGAAAACAACCTGCGTGGTAGAATCATTATTTCGCCAGAAGGTCTCAATGGAACCGTTTCTGGACTGAAGGAAGACTGTGAAAAGTACATGGCTTATGTACAGTCAGATGCCCGTTTTTCAGACACAGAATTTAAAGTAGAAGCCCACGAAAAAATGGCTTTTGCGAAATTACACGTTAGAGTTAAGCCCGAAATTGTACACTCTAGTTTAAGGCATATCAACCCGCGTCAGAAGACTGGTACCTATGTGGAACCAAACGAGTTCAAAGAAATTCTTAGAAATCAACCAGAAGACACTGTGATACTTGACGTTCGTAGTGATTATGAGCATAGCGTTGGTAGATTCAAAAATGCACTTACCTTGGACATTGAAAACTTTAGAGATTTTCCTGAAAAGGTGAAAGAGATAGAGGGATTGAGAAACAAGAAGGTTATCACCTATTGCACTGGAGGTATTAAGTGTGAAAAAGCCAGTGCCTATTTATTGGAGCAAGGCTTTGAAAACGTATACCAACTCCATGGTGGAATTATTAAATATGGTATTGAAGCAGGTGGTGAAGATTTTGAAGGAAAGTGCTATGTTTTTGATAACCGTATTACGGCCGATGTCAACAAGATCAACCCTTCGGTAATTTCAAAATGCCATGTTACCGGAGTGCTTACAGATAGAATGGTGAACTGTGCCAACCCAACTTGTAATGCACATATTCCAATGTCGGAAGAAGCAGGTTGGCTTATGGATGGGTGTTGCTCGGAAGATTGCCGTCAAAATCCTGAAAGAAGACCTTATGATGGAACGGGGTATTACCAAAAGAATACCAACCATTATAACCCATTAAAAGGGGTGAAAAGAGAGCCAGCTAAACTAGATTAACGTGGAGAAAAGGACTATTCCCGAATCGGAACTTATTTTAACAGACGAGGGCGCCATTTATCATTTAGGCTTACATCCTGAAATGGTAGCCGATACTGTCATCGTAGTAGGAGATCCTGCCCGAGTAGCTAAAATCAGTAAGTATTTTGATCGAATAGACTTTCAAGTTACCAACCGAGAGCTTGTTACCCATACGGGAGAATTAAAGGGCAAAAGAATCTCGGTCATCAGCTCTGGAATGGGTACGGATAATGTTGAAATCCTCATGACTGAGCTTGATGCCTTGGTCAATGTAGATTTGAAGAAACGTCAGGTAAAGGATAAGCTTAAAACTCTTAAAATAATCAGGATCGGAACTTCAGGCTGTATGCAGTCTGATATTCCATTGGACTCGTTTTTGGTGTCTAAAGCAGCCTTGGGGATGGACTCTCTGATGTCTTTTTATCCTTGGGTGGAATCAGAGGAGGGGCAAGTGATTGGCAACAAAGTGCAAAGGGCATTGGACTTACCTATTAGACCATATTTGTCAGAAGCTTCTCCATTGTTATTGAAAGAGTTTCAAGGGACACAAATGTACGGTGGGGTAACTGTAACCGCTCCAGGCTTCTATGCTCCTCAGGGCAGGGAAATCAGGCTTAGGCCATTTCTTCCAGACTATCTCGATAGGCTTTCAAAAATAAGCACCTCTTTTGGGCAAATCACTAACTTCGAAATGGAAACGGCTGGCTATTATGCCATGGCTAAAATGCTGGGCCATGAAATGATTAGCTTTAATGCACTAATTGCGAATAGGCCTAATAAACAGTTTTCATCTAATGCAGAGAAAACAGTGAATGACCTAATTGAATGGGTTATTGAAAGGCTTTAGGTCAGCTACTTTTTTGGCTTTAATTTACCTTGAAGTAATAAGTTAAACTCTTCACAAGTCAATACCCCATTGGTAGAATAGGGGCAGGTTCTGTAAATATTCTCACCCAGCCGATCTTTTGTAGTAATGATATCATCGCCTTTACATACGGGGCAAATAATATTTTCATGTCCTGAACAGCTGATTGTATTTAAGTAGAAAAATTTGGTATTGGTTTCTACGGTTGCTCCCGTTGTTCTGTTGGTCCTAAATTCCTGTTCAGATTTATCCAACAATGCAATAACCTCTTCTGAATATTGGCCAGATGAACCCTTCAGCTCTAGATACTTGCTGAGCCAATCTATACTCTGGCTATAATATTTAAGATAGAAGGAGTTCTTTCCAAAGTAATAGCAGAAATCAGAAGAAAGGACAGTAATTTGATCTAATGCCACCATAAAGTATTTGTCGGCTTCCAAATACTTTTCTTGGTTCATGTAAGTCACGGCCGTATCGATATATCTTCTAGGGTCTTGAAATAAATGACTTTCTTTTTCTTGCCCAAAAACGTTTTGAATCAGAATAAAAAGAAAGATAGTAGAAATGAAGAGTTGCCTCATAGTGAATATTTAAACGCCTAAATTAAGAAAGTTTAGACATTAAAAAGCCTCGGAATTACCGAGGCCATATGTTTTAACAGTTTTTGTGAACTGTTAGAATTCAAAAATGAATTCTACTTCGTGCTTTTCTTCAACCTTGGCAATACAAATTTTTTGCTGGCCAATGTCGCGATGCCAATTCCTGTGGCAACAATTGCGGCTGTAAATAATAATGTTTTAGTTCTCATTTTCGTTTATTTGGGGTACTTGTACTCCTAAGACAACCTTTGTGCCAATAATGTTCCTGCTCTAAGAATATTATTTTTTTGTCTTTGGTTTACATCTAAGTAACAACTAGCATTAGTCTTCTCCCTTATCTTAACTTTACTTAAATTTAATTTGTTCTTAGATTTTTGGGGTCTTTATATTTTGCCTGAAAAATTAGTTTTCCATTGGTCAAGTATCGCTTTTTATCCCAGTTAAATGATGTTTATATTTCAACAATTAACCTGTTGACTTATGAAGATTAGAAATTATTTATTTGTGCTTTTGAGTTTTGGCTTCTTTTTGAATCCACTGGCGGCTCAACAAACCGCTCCTCCCCAAACCGATGCTAGATTCTACGACATCGTTGAGTCTGCTTCTCCAGAAAGAATTGAAGCTGACATTCGTAAGCTAATCAGCTTTGGTACCCGTAATACGTTTTCAGACACCGTTTCTCAAACCCGCGGCATTGGAGCTGCTAGAAGATGGATCTTCTCTGAATTCGAGAAAATATCAAAAGAATGCGGAGGCTGTCTTGAAGTTTTCTACCAAAAGGATTTTGTGGAAAAAACAGAAGGAAGCCGAGTTCCTCACTCGGCTTGGGTGGTGAATGTTGTCGCTGTTTTGAGAGGAACTGAGTACCCAAATAGTTATGCAATGATGTCCGGTGATATTGATTCACGCTCATCTAACACAATGAACTTTGAAATTGATGCCCCTGGCGCGAATGATAATGCGTCTGGTATGGCTGGAACGATAGAAGCCGCTCGTGTACTTTCCAAGTATAAGTTTAAGCATAGCATAGCCTTCGTTGGCCTTTCTGGTGAAGAACAAGGTTTGTTCGGTGGTGCTGGCTTGGCCAAATATGCACAAGAGAATAACTGGGAAATTGTCGGAATCTTGAATAACGACATGATCGGAAACATTGAAGGCGTTGATGGAGTAATCAGTAACCGTGATTTCAGGATTTTCTCTGAGCCTACTCCGGCCAATGAAAGTGAAGGCCTAAGAAGAGCCAGAAGAACCGTTGGCGGAGAAGTAGATGGTAACTCTAGGCAATTGGCCAGGTTCATTTATAAGCAAGTACAGACTTACATGCCAGAAATGAACCCGATGATGATTTACCGTTTGGATAGATTTGGTCGTGGAGGACATCATCGTCCATTCAATGACTTGGGTTTTGCTGGAGTACGTATTATGGAAGCGCATGAAAACTATGTGCGTCAACACCAAGACGTACGAACTGAAAATGGAATTGAGTACGGAGATGTGATTGAAGGCGTAAATTTTGATTATGCCGCTAAACTCACTGCCGTTAATGCGATTTCATTGGCAGGTTTGGCTTGGGGTCCAAAACTACCTGAGGATGTAAGAATTGGTGGAGCTGTTCAGCCTTCTACAACCTTACAATGGAAAGAATCAAATGATCCGAATATTATTGGGTATAAGCTTTACTGGAGATTGACGACTTCTCCTACTTGGGATAATTCAAGATTTGTTTCTGGGGTGAATGAATTCACCTTAGAAGGTATCGTGATTGATAATTATTACTTTGGAGTGGCCGCTGTAGCAAAGAACGGAAGTGAATCACCTGTGGTATTCCCATATCAGCAGATGAGAAGAAGATAGAAGGTATAAAGCCTAATCGAATATAGAATGAAAAGCGGCTAATGGCCGCTTTTTTTATGATTCAGTAATTGTAAAGCTCGCAGTTAACCCAACACTGAAATTTCTTGGAAGAGATTGAACGCCAAAAATGGCTCGACTATGTCTGCCTTTTTCTTCCAAAATTTTGACAAAAAGATCAGAAGCGCCATTCGCAACTTTGGGTGATGCATCCCAATTATGTCCCGATTGAAAGTAAATGTCTATATGGTTTAAACCCACTAATCTGTTGAAGCCTACTTTGCTGTTGATTTGAGCCAAGACATTCAGGGTGCATAGTTCCATAGCATGATAGCCATCTTCTGTACTGAGCTCATCTCCTAATCGTCCTTGATACAAAAATTCTTCATTCATAATTGGAAACTGTATGGCCACATAGGCAATGTTTGCTCGGATATTAACCGACACATAATTGCCTCCAGGAATAGAAGCCTCTGGGAGCGTAAGATTGAGTTTTTTTAAGTTTTCTAGTGGGTTCATCGTTCTTGAAAATTCTGTTTGACCATTTTGTAATTATTGATACTAATTCCATCAACCTTCATCCAGTTTTCTTTTACTACTTGGAATCCTCTTTGCTCAAAGAAAGGCTTAGCAGTTTTACTCACATTGGAATAGAGTTCTTTTACACGACATGTCTCGGCCTCCTTTTCTAAGGCATCCATCATTAGATTGGCAATTCCTTTTCTCAGGTGTTTGTAATGCACATACATCATATCTATGTAGTTTCCATTTTCCAAAGAAGCAAAACCTACTATTTCATCATTAATAGTGGCTACTATAAAATACTGTCCCTTAATACGTTTTTCCCAACGCTCATCGTTTTGAGCGGAAGCCGCCCAAACTCTAATTTGCTCAGGAGAGTAATCGTTAATACAAAGGGATTCAATCGTGCTTTTATAGAGCGCTTGAAGTTCAGGAATGTCGGCTGTTTGGGCTGGTCTTAGGATAGGGGGCATTTTATCAGAAGTCTTAACTAGGTTCCCAAAAATCAATACGTTTCAGTTTTCCTTCAGAAAAGAACAAGAGTAATGCAGCGTCAACCAAATTTCCGTTACTATCGGCAAAGGGGATGCCGCAAACGGTGTATGAGGCCGGGTCTTTATGAATTTGGATTGGTTCGGTGGAGGCACAGTCCTCTGGAAAGTATGCCTTGGCGTCTTCAATGGTAGTTTCCTTTGTAAAGGTCATATCTCCAAGCACCACCTTTGTAATACGGTTGTCGAACTTAATCACATTTAGATCACAAATATTTGAGCTCACATAATATTCATAATAAGTTCCTCCGATATACACTAAAGAGTCAGCTTCAGACATACCCATATTTTCTGGAACTGGATTGATACTGTCAATGGGTACTCCTGAGGACTTAATTTCATCTAAGGTCATTTTAGCCTTTAATACACCATTCATTTCAAAGAAACCGAACTGAATAGCTTGAGCATTCAAAAGAGAGGTGAATCCAGTTAACAATATTATGAGGAGGGCTTTTTTCATTTCAGTTAGTGTTGGTGGTTTTAGAAACGATGTTCATGAATTCAGGTTTCTGGTAAATGTAAAGAACTCTAGGAATACCGATCCATGTCCTTCATAAAGCGCCTTCTATCTCTGCGTTGGTTTCTGTTTATGATAAAGAATAGGAGTGGGCCTATTAAAAAAGCTGTGAATAATGGAAGTTGAAATACTCTAGATTGATTGCTCTTACGAGCCGATCGCTGTTTTAAAAATTGTAGAAAACTGATGGTGTAAACCACCATTATCAGAACGCAAATAAGAATCCATGCTGTTGTGCTCATATCCAAAAATACAAACTTATTGTAATTACAAACTAGACCAGTACTGTTGGGCTTACGTACTCTAAGGAATAAACTTTATGGCTTCCTTTCTTGCCCTTTACCTCTATTTCGTATTCCCCGTTTACCACGCAGCAAGTTTCAAATTTTTTGAAGAGGGCTTCAGAAATTAGAAAATCTGTATTTAATGTTTTGTTGGCTTGTTCGATGCGCGAAGCGAAATTCACGGTATCGCCAATGGCAGCTTCTTTTTGCATGCCTTCTATACCAATGGTGCCCCAAATTACTTTACCAGTATGCGCTCCTAAGCGAATTTTGAAAGAAGAATTCACTAAATCGTGTACTTCTGTATCAAATTTTTTAATGGCTTCTTGAAGTTCGAAACCTGCACTGATCACATTTTTTGTATGATTCGGCTGGTGATCTAAACCAAAAATGGCCAAGAAACCATCACCGTAATAGTCGAGAATTCTGCCATTATGTTTTTTGATGATATTGCCTGCAATATAGAAATAGCGGTTGAGCACATGCACCACGTCATATGCGGGTGTACGTTCGCTAAAGGCAGTATAATCGGCAATGTCCACAAAGAGTACTGAGGCATCAATTACTTCTCCCAAACTTCGAGGGGCGCTTGACATGCCTGAGCTTAGAATAATGTTTTCGTCTATTTTATCCAGAACTAGCCTACGTGCTTTTACTGGGCCGCATACCGTGGTTTGACATGCTAATCTTATTTCTGGCCCAAATTTAAGTACGTCTGCTAATTTCTGTTCCTTCTCGTTTCTAGGGTTTACGTTTTCTAATCCTTCATTAATATAAACCCGGCAGGTAGAGCATTTGGCTTGCCCGCCACAAGCGTGCGCATGATCGATACCCATTTTAAGCGAGGCGTCCAAAATGGTTTCACCATGCTCGCAGTCTACTGTTAGTTTATCTGAATTAAGAATTAGCTCAGCCATAAATTAGATTACATGTACTCAGAAAGCTCAAGCCAGCGCATTTCCTTCTCCTCTAAATCGTTATTAATCCTTTCTAGTTCCGTTGCCCACTCAGTTAATTCCTCATGATTAGTAGAACCCCCTATTATTTTTTCATTCAGGACTGCTTTTTGCGCTTCTAGCTTGGCCATTTCTTTTTCTATCGTATCAAACTCTAGCTTTTCTTTGTACGATATTTTTCGCTGTTCTTTTTTAGGGGCTGGAGCAGCGGGCTTCTCAACGGCCTTAGGCTTTGGTGCATCTTTGGCAGCTACTTCTTCTAAACGCCAATCGGTATAATTACCGTTATAATCTCGGATGTCGCCTTGGCCGTCAAAAACAAAGAGGTGATCGACTAATTTGTCAACAAAATACCTATCGTGAGATACAAGCACCAAGCAACCTTCGAAATTCTCCAGGAAGTTTTCCAAGGTGTTTAATGTAATCAAATCGAGGTCGTTGGTTGGCTCATCCAGAATCAAGAAATTTGGACTTTTGATCAAGATTTTAAGCAACTGAAGTCTACGCTTTTCTCCACCACTCAATTTACCAATGGGTTTGTATTGCACTTCGGGTGGGAAGAGGAATCGAGTCAAGAATTGAGAAACCGGGATGCTCTGGCCTTTTCCGTACTCTACAAATTCAGCAATTTCTTTCGCAAATTCAATCACCGTTTGAGCATCGTTGAACCTTAGCTCTTGCTGACGGTAATAGCCTATTTTAGTGGTTTGGCCTAAATCAATCGACCCTTCATTGGCTTCTAAATCACCTACGAGTAAACGAAGGAAAGTTGTTTTTCCACTTCCGTTTGCACCAACAATTCCTACACGGTCTTTTCTTGGGAAAACGTAAGAGAAATTATCGATCAATTTCTTGTCGCCAAAACCATGGCTGATTTTTTCAATTTCTAATACTTTTTTACCCTGACGAGAAGCCGTGGCACCCAATTCCATGCCTGTGGTTTTTGCACCAGAGAAGGCCTTTGATTTAGTTTCTTCAAAAGCATCTACTCTGTACTTGGCTTTTGTGCCTCGGGCTTTTGGTTGCCTTCTAATCCAATCCAGTTCTTTTCTGTAGAGGTTTTGAGCTTTCTCTACCGATGAAGCTTCGGATTCATGGCGCTCCGCTTTCTTTTCTAAGAAATGCCCATAATCACCTTTATAACGATAGAGTTTTCCTTGCTCGAGCTCTACAATTTCGTTCGTTACTTTTTCTAAGAAATACCTATCGTGAGTAACAAGAATCAAGGCCATATTGGCTTGACTCAAATAACCTTCTAACCATTCAATACTGTCAATGTCCAAGTGGTTGGTAGGCTCATCCAGAATTAACAAATCTGGTCTTTGAATAAGCACTTGTGCCATGGCCACCCTTTTCTGCTGACCACCGGATAGTTTACTTACATCGGCTTCCAGATCTTTCAAGCCAAGCTTACCTAAAATCTGCTTTACCTGACTTTCTTGATCCCAAGCATTCAAAGCGTCAATGCGTTCGATAACGGTTTGCATTTCTTTGTCATCGTAATCACCACGTTCAGCCTTGATCATCACTTTTTGGTACCGATTCAAAAGCCTAAGGGCTTCGTCATCGCTATCGAACACTGCATCGAGTACAGTTTGACTGGTTTCGAACTTTGGGTTTTGTACCAATGAGCGCACCACAATGTCGTTTCGGAAAACTACATCACCGGCATCCTGTTTTTCTACACCAGTAATAATTTTAAGCAGTGTGGATTTCCCAGAGCCGTTTACGCCCACGAGGGCAATCTTTTGGCCTTGATCGACACCAATGGAAATGGCATCAAGTATTTTTCTGTCACCAAATGTCTTGGTGATATTTTCTAACGAAAGGTAGTTCATTCTTGAATGGAATTCTTAGTGGCGCAAAAGTAACCAAAGAAATGGGTAACGATGTGTTTTTGCCTAATCAAGGGAGAATTAAATGCGAAGAACCAGCCTTTTCATGAAGGTGTCGCTCCTCTGGAGCTAAAGTATTCTTCACGTTCCAATGTGTATTACAAATATTCCGCTCCTACGGAGCTGGGGTGTTTCACCTCTTTGTCTGGTATTCAATAAATGTTTCGCACGTTGGGGCAGGTGAATTTGTTTTATTATTCCGTTATGAAGGTGTCACCTCGCTGGGGATGGCGTATTCTAAACATCCCGCTGTGTCTTACAAAAGTCAAGATAATAGGCTGTTTCTACTACGGAGCCCTTCTGGAGCTGATTAATTCGGATAGAAACGTCTCATTGGGCTCCAGAGGAGCCTGATTTTTGTAGAAATCAATCGGTAGCTGTACCCACCCCACCAAGCTCCAGAGGAGCGACACCTAATCAAGCCAATTAAATAAATATTGATCGTCAAATTGGATATTGAATTTCGTAAGAAAATCATGGTATTCCTGTTTGAATGTTTTTTTCCTGTGATGCTCGCGCTGGTTCAAAATGTAATTCACAACCGTATCTAATTGGCTTTTTGCATAGCTAAAAGCACCATATCCTTCTTGCCAATTGAATTTTGATGTAGTGTATTTGTTTTCATTTATCCATTTGGTAGAACTGGATTTAACGTCTCTGGCCAAATCTGAAATTGATTGGGCAGGGTTCAATCCAACCAATATGTGACAATGATCGGGCATGCAATAAATGGCTAATAACTTATGATCGTTTTTGGCGATAATACCAGAGATATACTTCTCCAACGGTTCTCGAAGATTCGCATTGATTAAAGCGTCCCGATGCTTTACCGCAAATACGTATTGTATTAATATTTGTGTGTAGGTGTTTGGCATAGCTGATTTGGGTTTCACTCCTATGGAGCTAGGTTAATTATACATTGGTTTGTTTTATAATGGTATCGCCCCTCTGCGTCTGGGATGTTTTTAATTACATACTAATCTATTTTTTTCTACTAATTAGTCTAATTGTGTTTTTTAACTAGTAGAGTACAAAAAATAAGAACCAGCCTCTAAAACCCCGACTTTCTGGTGCTAACAACCCGTAGAGTTTTGCTGCCATTCTTAATCAAGATGCTGTTTAAAACAAATTGGCCAATCAATTCATCTTAATTGATAAAGCGAAAGTTTAACTGTGGATATGAGGTAGGCTAGTGCTTTAGTTTTTGTTAAAACACAATAAGTATTGTATTTATGGTGTTTTGGTATTTTAAGAAAAATTAACATCGGAAAAGTAATATATTTAACTATATTCACAGTTCAAAAGGTCAGTCAAAATAACAACATAATGAAAAAACGTAATCTGATAATCGTTATCGGCATTTTTGTCGCGGTACTTATTTTTTTTATCACCAAAGTAAATAAGGGGTCAGCCGATTCAAATGAGGTCTTCGCCAAAGTTCAACGAGGACAATTCAGGTCTGAAATTACAGCTTCAGGAGAGTTATTCGCAAAAAGTTCAGTAGATATTCTAGGGCCGGGCGGAATGCAAAGTGCAGGTATATTCCAAACCACACTAGAGCATATTATTCCAGAGGGAACGGTAGTGAAAGCTGGGGATTATGTGGCGCGTTTAGACCAAACGGAGCTAGGTACAAGGTTACAGCAAAGACAAAGTGATTTTACTGTCACCTCTTCTGACTTCACTCAAGCGAAGCTAGATACTGCAATAGAGCTACGTAAAGCCAGAGATTTGATGGATAACCTACTTTATGAGATTGAAAGAAAGAAATTAGTGCTAAAAAACTCTCAATATGAGCCCCCTGCAGTGGTGGCAGAGAAACAAATGGAATTAGACCGAGCAGAAAAGCAGTTCTTGGTTGAAAAGGAGAATTACGAACTTCAGCGACAGAAATCTGTGGCAAAAATGAAAGGAGCTGCCGCCAAAATGCAGGATGATAAAGTCAAACTAGACAACTTAATGTCGTTACGCTCCCAGTTTACTATTATGGCACCCGAAGCTGGAATGCTGATTTATAAACGCGACTGGCGTGGAAGCAAAATGGGGGTAGGGGCACAAGTTGCCGCTTGGGATCCCGTGGTGGCGACATTACCCGATCTAACTCAGATGGTATCAAAGACCTTTGTGAATGAGGTCGATATTAATAATATAAAGAAAGGGCAGCGGGTTGAAATAGGTTTGGATGCCTTTCCAGATAAAAAGCTAACGGGGCAGATTTTGGAAGTGGCTAATATGGGGCAACAGCGGCCTAACTCTGACTCTAAAGTGTTTGAGATTATGGTGGCAGTAAATGAATCTGATACCACCTTAAGACCGGGCATGACAACAAGCAATAAGGTAATAGCCGAAGTTTTAGAAGACGTTCTTTTTATACCAGTAGAAGCGGTTCACAGCCAAGGCGACAGCATTACTTATATCATTGCCAAAGAAGGACTGAACATTACTAAGCATGAAGTGCGGCTGGGTAAGTCTAACTCGGATGAAGTGGTTGTTCTTGGTGGAATTGACGAAGGGCTTACTGTTTATTTGTCTGATCCTAGCGGCATAGAAGAAAAACCCATCAAACGTATTTCTGAAGGGGGAAAGGCTATCGCTAAAAAGGACTGATATGCTTGGGAAAATCCTTTCAAATTTGGCGATTGCTTCAGAAGCAGTATTGTCAAATAAAATTCGTAGTGTCCTCACTGCTCTAGGGATCATATTTGGAGTAGCCGCAGTAATTGCCATGATGGCCATCGGCTCAGGAGCTCAGCAGGAAATTCTTGAACAGATAGAATTGGTGGGTGTTAACAATATCGTTATTACGCCCATTATTGAACAGAGTGAAGGTGAACTGGATGAAACTGCTGGAGCAGTTGGTACTCAAAAAGGGAAAAAGAACCTTTCATTAGGGCTCAACTTCATGGATGTAGAAAGCATCAAAAACATAATTCCGGGTATAGACATGGTCAGTCCAGAGATTGTTTTAGAGACCGAGGTTTCTAGACAGGGTTTTAGACGTTCGGCAAAACTGGTTGGGGTTGAAAATACCTACTTCGAAATCTCAGGCTTCGAACTTGATGAAGGAGAATATTTTAATAGTGAGCATTTAAAGAAGGGTGTTCCTGTTTGCATTATAGGGAAGTCCATCAAGTCGAAATTTTTTAGTCGAGAGGAACCTATTGGCAAATACATTAAGGTGGGCCGACATTGGCTTAAGGTAATTGGTGTATTAGAAGAGCGGATTATTTCAGATAAGAGCATGTCGAACCTTGGGATTCGCGATTATAATATGGACATCTATACGCCTCTAAGTACAGCATTGGTCAGATACGAGAACAGGGCAATGGTAACGAATGCTCTCATTCAACAAGCCCGAATGAACAATGCTCAAAATGCAGGCAAAACGGATGTTAACTATCATCAACTCGATAGACTCGTGCTCAAAGTGTCTGATACGGAACAAATGAATTCAATAGCGCAAGTGGTTTCAAAAATGCTGAAGCGCAAGCATAGTCAAGTGGTAGATTATGAAATCAGTATTCCCGAATTGCTCTTAAAGCAGCAACAACGGACCAAGAACATCTTCAATTTTGTATTAGGGGGAATTGCTGGGATTTCGTTACTGGTAGGTGGGATCGGTATTATGAATATTATGCTGGCCTCAGTAATGGAAAGGATTAAAGAGATTGGTTTACGCATGTCGCTTGGTGCTACCAGACTCGATATCATCTTTCAGTTTCTTTTAGAAGCCGTAATGATCAGTTTTTCAGGTGGAGCCATAGGGGTGCTATTGGGCTTAGGTGCTGCTTTTGGTATCGCAGAACTGGCTGAAATCCCAACCATCGTAAGTCCCTTTTCCATTTTACTATCGTTTGGAGTTGCAGTGACTGTAGGAATTGTATTTGGAATAGCACCAGCCAAAAGAGCAGCAGAGCAAGATCCTATTACCTCGTTGAGGTATGAGTAATCAATAGAAAGGAATAGACACAAAAAAAGGCTACTGGAAACGGTAGCCTTTTTGATTATTTTTTATCTCTATTTTTAGATAGAAAGGCTTTCGATTTTATAATGAACTCATCTTTGGTTTCACCTTCATGAGCACCATGGGCAACGTTTGGCAATATCCAAAGGTCAGATTGGGGAAGGTTTTTCTTTACCCTAGCTACTTCTGATAAATCCATACCCTCATCATCATCACCCACCATGATCAATACTTCAGGTTTTATTCTTTGTAATTCCTCGTCACTTAACCTGACAGTATAATTCTTGAATTGCTCCATGAGGGCTTTTATTTGATCGTCTGAACGATGGTCCGTAGCAAGCCAAGGGAAATTGTCTTTATTCTCAAAAGTGAATATTTTCTGGTACTCAGGAAAATCATTTATCGTCCAGGTGCCCACTGCACCAATTGTAATCATTGACTCTATCAAAGGAGGGTTAAACAGGGCGAGTTGATATAAAATGTCTCCACCAAAGCTGAACCCAATGGCCTTTATTTTTTCTAATTGGAGGTGCTCAGCTAAAGCGTTAATGTCCTCAGCCACTGATTTTATGGACAATTCTTGCTTGAAGGCCTCAGATTTTCCGTGCCCAGTTAGGTCAATTAAGTATACCTCATACTCTTGCTTAAAATCTTCGACATAAGGTCTCCATGATTTGGAGGACTGTGTATAACCGTGTAAAAGAAATAGTGGCTCACCTTCACCGTAAACCTCATAATAGATGCTTTTTCCATTGACTATTGCGGATGCGGATCTTTTGGCTTTTTGAGAAAATATATCAGTTGACATTGAAAGTAGTATAGGTATAATAAGCGCAATCTTTTTGATTGTGCTTAAGGAGTAGGGTGGATTGTAATCTATCATTTGAACGTCAAATATGGCTTTTCCCTTGAAGAGAACCAACTTTCATTTTGGTACAGATTGATTTTGCTATGGTCAATCGCTATGGGGTTTCAATAAATTAGGAGACTCATAACATAGGGTTTGGAGTATCAAGTATGAATTCACACAAAAAAAGGCTACCGTTTCGGGTAGCCTTTCAATTCTATATTTTGTTGAGTTTTAGTTTAACTCAGTCACCACTTCAGTAATTTCTACTGCTGGGGCGTCAATAATAATTTCTTTTACTTCAGCTTTGCTGTCGTCATTAGATTCTCCATGACCTGCTACCAATAGTGGAGCGATTACTAATCCAATCAAACAAGTAAGTTTAATCAAGATGTTCATTGATGGACCAGAAGTGTCTTTGAATGGATCACCAACAGTATCTCCAGTTACAGCTGCTTTGTGAGCTTCTGAACCTTTGTAAGTCATTTCACCATCAATCATAACGCCAGCTTCGAAAGATTTCTTAGCGTTGTCCCAAGCGCCACCAGCGTTGTTTTGGAAAATAGCCCAAAGCACACCTGATACAGTAACACCAGCCATGTAAGCACCAAGAGGTTCAGCACCCATGATAAATCCAACAAGGATAGGGAAGATGATCGTAATAGCACCTGGCAACATCATTTCTTTGATGGCTGCTTTGGTAGAAATGTCCACACATTTTGCGTATTCTGGAGTGGCCGTGCCTTCCATAATACCTGGAATTTCTTTGAACTGTCTTCTTACTTCTTTTACCATTTCCATGGCCGCTTTTCCAACAGATTCCATTGCCAAGGCAGAGAAAATAACAGGAATCATACCGCCAATAAATAAGGCCGCCAAAACATCGGCTTTAAAGATGTTAATTCCATCAATGCCTGTGAATGTAACGTAAGCAGCGAAAAGCGCTAGGGCTGTTAATGCAGCAGAAGCAATCGCAAATCCTTTTCCAATGGCCGCAGTAGTGTTACCCACAGCATCCAAAATATCTGTTTTCTCACGTACGTCAGAAGGTAATTCACTCATTTCGGCAATACCACCAGCGTTATCCGCAATTGGTCCGAAGGCATCAATCGCTAATTGCATTGCAGTTGTTGCCATCATAGCAGAAGCAGCAATAGCTACACCGTAGAAACCAGCCAATTCGTAAGCACCCCAAATGGCACCTGCGAAAAGAATAATTGGTCCGAAAGTAGATTTCATCCCTACAGATAAACCTGCGATAATGTTAGTAGCAGCACCTGTAGAAGAGTTTTGAATAATGCTCATTACTGGTTTTTTACCAATAGCAGTGTAGAATTCAGTAAGGAAAGAAATTAATCCGCCTACTACTAAACCTACCAATACAGCTCCGAATACACGGATAGAAGAAATTTCAAGAATGCCTTCACCGAAGAAACTCATTTTCATGGTTTCAGGTAAAAGTAGATCGATTAAGAAATAACAACCGATAGCTGTCAATACAATAGAAATCCAGTTACCACGGTTTAAAGCAGATTGAACCTCTGCTTCTTTAGCGTTATTGTTTGATACTTTAATAAAGAAAGTACCGATCAACGAAAAGATGATTCCTGTACCAGCAATTACCAAAGGAAGCAAGATTGGGCCAATGCCACCGAATGCATCATCAACTGATCCGCCCATATCTCTAATGATATAGTTGCCCAATACCATTGAAGCCAATACTGTAGCCACATAAGAACCGAAAAGGTCTGCACCCATACCTGCAACGTCACCTACGTTATCACCTACGTTATCGGCAATAGTAGCAGGGTTTCTTGGATCATCCTCAGGAATACCCGCTTCAACTTTACCCACAAGGTCAGCGCCAACATCGGCTGCTTTGGTGTAGATACCACCTCCCACACGGGCAAATAATGCAATTGACTCAGCTCCTAAAGAGAAACCAGCAAGAGCTTCTAATACGATTGTCATTTGATAAACGCCACCATTCGCCATATCGCTATCCATAAAGAAAGCGAACAATAGAATGAAAAGCATGCTTAGTCCGAATACGGCTAAACCAGCAACACCAAGTCCCATTACAGTTCCGCCAGTAAAGGCAACTTTTAGGGCTTGTCCTAGGCTAGTTCTAGCAGCTTGGGTAGTTCTTACGTTGGCAGCAGTAGCGATTCTCATACCGATGTTTCCGGCCAATGCTGAGAAGAATGCGCCAATGATAAAGGCAAAAATTATGAAGTAGTGAGTGGTTTCAACCAAGGTAGAGATAACTCCTAAAAGTATACCTGCAATCACTACGAAAATAGCGAGTACTCTGTACTCAGCGCTGAGGAAAGCCAAAGCTCCTTCACGGATGTAATTGGCAAGGTCTTGCATTTTTTTATCCCCTGCATCTTGCTTGTGTACCCATTTCGACTTAACGATCATTACTAACAAGCCGACTAGCCCGAGAAGTGGGACTAAATAAATCAGATTTGACATTTTTAATTATCAGTTTTATAAAAGACGTGCAAAGATAGTAGTTGCCTTTACAAAAAGAAAAACTATGTCAATTAAAGAATAGCGATGAGAACATAGCTTTAAAGCCTTCAATAAGCAATTTAAAGAAGCCTTTCCTTAAAAAGCTCGAAATTGATCTCTCAAATTGCCGAGTGGCATTTAAAAAAAGGAGCAGTCGAAGTTTTTAATCTAGTCTCTTTGGGGGAAGGTCAGGCTTGGCGTAAGCTAATCTACCGATAGTATTGGTGTCATGGTAACTATCCAAACCTATCATGGCTAATGTATTGGCCGCCTCAATATTCAAATGTCCATCTTTAGAGAGTAGGCCATCTTCAATAATTAGCGTTTTGATTTGACCAATAACCAGAATGGTTTTATTGGCCTGTATTAAAAGTTGCTCTTTGAATTCCAAGCCTATCTTGATCTTACTTTCCTCTACAAATGGTGCAGAGAAGTCGTTAGAATATTGTGCTGTTAATCCAGTCGCTTCAAATTCACTCTTTTCCCATCGGGCACTGGTCCAATGAGCTTGCTCCATCATTTCTTTGTTGACTAGATTGATAGTGTATTCTTTTGTTTCTAGAATATTCTCCAGCGTGTGACGAGGAACGGAATGAGGTCTAAATAAAACTCCCATTAATGGAGGCTTGGCTCCTACATGCATTACCTGAGTAAATAAACCCAAGTTCGTGATGCCCGATTTACTCTTTGTGCCTATTAAGTGGGGTGTTTTAAAACCCGAAAGGCAATTAATCAAGTTGGTTCGGAAACGCTGTTCTAACCCAAGAATATCGGAATATGAAAGCTGCATTTAAGTTTTTAGCGTTGACATTCCGCCATCTACTCCTATGATTTGGCCTGTGATCCAGCTGCCCTCGTCAGAAAGTAATAGGGCAGTTAAGTGACCTAGGTCAGAAGGTTGGCCATACCGACCAATGGGATGTCTTTTGTTTGAGGCTTCTTTCTTTTCGTCTGTCGCCAATAGTCTTTCTGCTAGCGGAGTATCAGTTAATGAGGGTGCTAATACATTGACACGAATACCCATAGCAGCCCATTCAGCCGCAAGCGATTTGGCTAGTCCCTCTACCGCGCCTTTTGCAGCGGCAATTGAGGAGTGGAAGTTCATTCCTGTATTAACTGCCACAGTACTGTATAATATAACTGAAGCGCCTTCGGCTTTTTTTAGTCGGCCCATGCAAGCTTGTAATACTTTTATGGCACCAAAGAGATTGATGTTTAGGTCCGCTTGAAAGTCTTCTGGTTTAATTCTGTGAAAAGGCTTTAAGTTGATGGATCCAGGTGCATATACAACTCCATGTAAAACTTCAGGAAGTCCGTCAAGTTCGTTCCTCATTTCATTAACATCCAACCTTATATAGGTCATACCAGAAATATCAGGTTGATTTCTAGAAGCAACGAAAACATTAGCCCCTTTTTCTACACTTATTTCAGCGACACTTTTACCAATGCCTGAACTGGCACCTACCACAAGTATATTTTTACCTGATAGACTCATTAGGCCTTTGAATTAATGTAGCTCAAAAATTCATTTTTGGTTGCCTTTTCCTTAAACCTGCCATGAAACTGGGCGGTTACTGTGCTACTGTTCACATCTTTCACACCTCTAGATTGAACGCAAAGGTGATCGGCATCCATGATTACAGCTACGTCTTCTGTTTCAAGCAAAACTTTCAGCTCGTTCGCGATTTGAACAGTGAGCCTTTCTTGAACTTGTGGGCGTTTTGCATAATACTCAACAATGCGGTTGATCTTAGAAAGTCCAATCACTTTCCCGCTAGAAATGTAGGCCACATGCGCTTTTCCAATAATCGGCACAAAATGGTGCTCACAATTAGAATAGAAAGTGATGTTCTTTTCTACCAGCATTTCATTGTACTGGTATTTGTTTTCGAAAAGGGTGACTTTGGGTTTGTTGGCAGGACTTAGTCCGCTGAAAATTTCTTTGATATACATTTTGGCCACGCGCTTTGGCGTTCCCGCAAGGCTATCATCGGTTAAGTCAAGACCCATGATTTCCATGATCTCCTTAAATTTCTTTTCAACGAGTTCTTGTTTCAAATCATCGTCCATGTCGAAAGCATTCGGAACCATTGGCGTTTCATAAGAAGTACCCACGTGTTCGTCTCCAATCTCCTCAATACTGCTATATACGTTAAGCGGGGTACTCGACAAAGTTCCGTTCTGTTTCATAGAGTCTTATTTTCAATTCTAATTTGTTGTCAATTTCTGGGCGCAGTAAGTTGTAGATCACCACCGCTATATTTTCCGCTGTTGGATTTAAGTTTTTAAATTCGGGTACATCCAAATTTAAATTTCTGTGATCGAACTTATCTGTTACATGAGCTTTAATAATGTCCTTAAGGATTTTCATGTCGCATACATAGCCCGTTTCAGGATCTTGCTCCCCCACAACTTTTACAATGAGCTCATAATTATGTCCATGGAAAGAGGGGTTATTGCATTTTCCGAAAATCTCATCATTCTTCTCTTCAGTCCATTTAGGGTTATGAAGTCGATGAGCAGCATTAAAATGCTCTTTACGATAAACAGCTATTTTCATTTTGGTAATTTATAACGAGTAAGAAGTGTGCTTACTACTTTTTTTATTCACGGGTAGCCAACATTGGGTTCACCGATTTTGTTCAAAGAACGATAGAAAATAGTTGAACAAAAAATCTAAATTCTAATAAATCAACAAGTTAGCGAGTGGAATATTTTCGTTATCTAAACTTTAAGCTTTAACTCGGTGGCGAATTGTCTATTATCGGCTCGTTTAGCGTGGTTTTTTCGCTGAATATTTCCCACCATATTGGTCACTCTATTGCGGCTCAGAAGCCTAGGTAGAAAAGCGCTCAATTTATTCCAAACACCAGGAACCGCCACCGGATGACCTTTGATCATGCTTGAAAAGGCAAAGTAGGCCACATCTTCGGCTGTGGCGATGTTGAATTTTATATTGGGATCTTCATTGCCATTCGCTTTCGCGAAGCCTGTTTTGGTCATGCCAGGGCATAATACGGTAGCTGAAACGCCTGTGCCCTTAAGTTCATTAGCTAAAGCTTGGGTAAATGAAAGCAAATAAGCTTTTGAAGCATGGTAAGTAGACATGAGTGGGCCAGGTACAAAAGCAGCTACGGAGGCATTATTCAATATATAACCTTTTTTTCTATAGGTCATGCCAGGAAGCACGAGTTTTGTCAGGTGGGTTGTTGTCACCATATGTACATTGAGCATGGCTTCATCTTTTGCCCAATCTGTTTCCATAAAGTGCCCGAAGTTTCCAAAGCCAGCATTATTGAATAGGATTTCGATAAGGAGCTGCTCGTCAATAATATATTGGTGAATTTTTTCAGCAACACTTTTTTCGGCCAAGTTGCAAACGAAAATATGAATGTCAGTTTGAGAGAACAGCACAGAGAGTTCTGCTTTTTTTTCAGTCAATGCCACTTCGTTTACATCGATAAGAAGCAATGAATAGTTGGCTTGAGCAGCGATTTTAGCGAATTCGAATCCAATTCCACCGGCAGCACCGGTAATTAAGGCGGTAGTTTTCATACGGTCAGTCCTTTGCCAAAAGGCAGGGGTTAGAGAGAATAATAGGTAGCAAGAATAACCATTTTCTTTTTTTTAGTCTAAAATCCCGCTGTTTAATTGTTTGAAGGGTGTCTTCTGGTTTAGGGTTGACTATCTAAAAGAAGCGTATCTATCCTAATATCTTTACCGCATTTAAAATGGCCTTTCGGGCACTCTTTAAAACCATGCAGCCCGCAAGGTCGGCAGTCTAGCTTTTCTGAAACTTCAGCAATTCTAGCGTTTTCGGCCAAAGGCCCAAAACCAAATTCTGGAACAGTAGAGCAGTAAATAGCAGTGGTTTTAGCATTCATGGCAGATGCTAAATGCATCGGGGCAGAGTCGTTTACATAATTCATTACTGCATCTTTCATCAGTGCAGCGGACTGAAGTAAATTCATTTTTCCGCAAAGGTTCTGCGCTTTTGGGTTTTCGCTTTGGACAATGATTTCATCACAAAGCGCAACATCGTTAGGGGCGCCAATCAAATAGATCTTGCCTGAAAAATTGAGCGCTTGAATTAATTCCACCCATTTCTCTTTAGGGAATTGTTTGGTAAACCAAACCGAGGCGGGTGCCATGCAGATGAATGGTTCAGCTTTATAAACAGCTACTTTTTCAAAATCGGAAGTGGAAGGGTAAAGTACTGGGCGCTGAAGCTGGTCATCGGTAATGGCTTTGATCAGCTCATTGTTGCGTTCCACCTCGTGTGTTCCTTCTTCAATTTCATGAGTTACCTTTTTAGTAAAAGCCCAAGCAAAGGGGTTTTTATCAAAGCCGACTTTTTCCTTGGCGCCACTAAAAGCAGTGAGCATTCCCGAATTGGCAAAACGCTGAACGTTCACCACCAAATGGTATTTTTCCTTTCTGATTTTACCGAGGAGCTTAAAGAGGTTGCGGTACTTTCCTCCTTTTTTATCCCAAACCAGCACTTCTCCCAGTTTCGGGTGGTTGTTTAAAAGAGCTTCATTTCCTTTACGCAACAGAAAATCTATTTTGGCTTCTGGGTAATACTGATGCAGCTTTTCGATCAGCGAAGTCGCCAAGATTACATCACCAATAAAGGCCGTTTGAATGATAAGGATCTTTCCGTAAGTCATAAGCTGGCAAATATAGTGCTTTACATCTTGCGTGTTCAAAGATGTTGAAGGACTTTGGGCAAAATGATGACCATTTGCGGACTGAGTTTATTCAACAATCGATTGCAAATAAGCGGAAAAGAGTTCCATCTCGTCAAACTCTGGAACGAAAACTCTAGACACAAGACCTTCTTGGCTTATTAGAAAGACATAAGGTTGGGAGGTGTAATCAATTTCTAGGTCTATTGTATTGTCTATTTGTATTGGGAAGAACTTTAAGTCAAAGTCCTGCATCAAAAGATTGATGCTTTGATAACTGGTAGATACAACCACATCAAATGGGATATTCTCTTTTTTTTTCAATAAATCATTTATGTGTACTAAACTTTGACTGACGCAATCGTTACAATTATTTTCATGAATCCTTAATACTAGTAAGGGGCGCTTTTTTTGCAGGAGTAATGAATCTAAATTGTCTAGTGTTTTCCCTGAGTCTAAGAAGCCAAGAGTCAAATTGGAGATAAGCTTATCCTTCCTTTCTTTCACAATAAGATGATTGTCATTAACTACACCCATGGCTTGTTGAAGCTCGCTGATATACTTGTTTCCAGATGCTAGCTTACTCATCATTAGTACGTTTAAGATTACTAAACAACCGAGGGCTACATAGGATTTATTTATTTTTTTCATAGATTAAATTTGGAAGGGTATAAGATACAATCATGTCATCTTCATTTTCAGGGTAGCCATCAATAACATACATTTTCCGTGTTTTCTCATCCACGAAGAATGTACCCAAACTAGGTTTGTCCAGTTGAGCATGATAAACGGGGTTTCCTTTCCAATCGAAAACCTGAAGTTGTATATTTGGATAATTGGTTGTTAGCCCACCAAAAAAGTCAATGTCTTGCTGTGAGGTTACATTAGAATATGAAAAGTATATCAGTTTTTCTGAGCTATAGCCAAAGCCATAGTAAGATTTTGTACTCAGTGGGATAAGTCTAAAATCATCCCTTAAGTCAACTTCTTGAACCTCTATATTATCCTCTTGTACCACTGTCAAAACGTTGTCTTTCTTCACGTTTATAATGTCGATTCTATCATAATACCGCATTCCAGAGGCTATTTGATTTGTAGCTGCGTTGAAAGTTGTTTTGGAAGAGTAAAGGTAGCCCATCTTCTTTTTAGGCTCTTGTAGTTTTTGTTCTGGGAAATTTGCAGTCCATTTAATCTTCTTGTCCCTCATATTTAAGTGGAAAAAGCGTCCGGCTTCAGGGTCGCCAGAAAAAGCAATAACATCCCCTTCCACTGTACCAACAAATTCAGTGTCGGAAATCGCATAAATGTCTTTATACGTCATTGCCAATTCAGGGGGTAATTTATAAGAGAGGATAGGTTCAGTATTAACATCTTTGAGCATTCCGCTGAGGCTTATTTTCTTCAATTTGAAGGTACTAAAATCTGAAAACCATAAATAAGTTTCGTTATTCTCTACTACTGACTGACCGTAAAATTTTAGTGTCCGTACTTCTGCAGGGCCGTCCCCCCTTCTTCCGTATCGTGCAACTAAAGACCAGTCAGAAAGCTTGTAAAAGTGAACCGCATATTCTGATTTCTCGTCCATAATTACCACCAAGTCATCTATTAAGTGAATGGAACGGGGGTAAAGGACTTCATTGATTTGAACTTTTGAGTGCTTAAGGTTCTCGCTTTTAGGGAAGGACTTATATATCTTAATATCACGGGTCTGAGCATAACCGTATCCACAAATCGTAAAAGTGAAAATCAAAAGCGCAGCTGCACGTGTGTTTATAAACTTTGGCATAGGCTTTAAAAGCTTTTTATGAAAATTTCTACTCTGGCTTTTCGCTTTTTGGCTCTGAATTTATCTGTTCAGACTTTAGTTAAAAACCATATAGGCTAAGTTACAGTTCTTTTTAGTACTCTAATAAAAATTATGTATTTTGACTTTTACACGATGTATTAAAGTCCTCTGGTTCCTGACCTGAATACAGCAGAAATCGCATTAAAGTACGATTCATTTAGTGGTTCAATGCCTCTAATGGGAACAAATGTATGATTGACAATGTGATTTGAATTAATGGTGAAGTAGTAAGGCGCATTGACCTCATCTGCAGGGAGTTTTAATTCTCCATAATCAATAGTGAAAATAGGTATGCCAGATCCTGAAAGCCCTTTGGTCATAAGTTTTAAGTTTCTTTCGGATTCAAATGATGCAAATACCACAATCTGATTTGTATTTAATTTTGCCTTGAAAGATAAAATTTCTTCAAGTTCAACTTCAATACAAAGCCCACAATTACTGTCGTTAATTCTTAAAATGGCTAACTCGTTATGTGCTCTCAGCAATGAATCAAACCGAACCTTGTGATCAACAGATACCAAATTGTCTTTGATGTTCAGAATTGAAGAATTTGTTTTCTGTTCAAAAAACAAGTCAGTTGCTATCACATCAATAAGACCTGAATCTGCTGATTTTAAAGCCTCTTTGTCGTTTGAAGTACAAGCAACTAGGCAAAAGAACAAAAGGACAATGGTTTTGTTATTGATCATTTATATTGTTGAAATCAGGCTCTACAAATACCAAAACGGGGTTGTCATCTGGGTCTAAGCTTTTTGCTAAGTCCAGGTAGTTAAAGCCGTTTTCTTGAATGTAACTGTTCAAATAAAACTCGTACTGTTCATCTAAGCTAAGTTCAGGGCGACTTTTCCCGTTATCAGCGATTACTGCTTTATGAATTCCTTCTGTAACCCTCAAATATTCTTCGACTGCATCTTTAGGTTCCATTACATAAATTAGAAAAGTATTGTCATTACCTATCGGTGGATTAACAATCGCTCCAGCTAATTGTCTGAAGTCTGATTTTTGAAGAGAGAAAGCCTTGTGTATTTTTTTACTGTAAAAGGTATGTGTAAAAGTGTTATAAATAGGTGTTACTGAATATGTGTAGTCTATGGTCTCTCTAAAAGTATCAGGATAAGGGAGCAGACCTTTCTTATGTCTATCTCTGATTTTTCCTAGCTCACCTTTCTGAAAAATATCCTTATTGGGTGATTCCTTGCCATAATCCATTACGTATTTTGGAAACACTCCATTTTGATTAAACGAATATATGGTGTCATTGAAGACCATATTGATAAGGAAATCATTATCACTTCCATTTGTTAAGTTCTGACGGGCTCCAAAGTTTAGAAAAGCTGTGTTAGGTGTATTTGGTATATGTTGAGATATTATTTTTACTCCATTATCTTTAACTTCTTCAGCAATTAATAACTGATGGTTAAGTCCGTCAACTTGTCCATAGCGCTCCTCATTAAAAAGATATGGGCCTATGAAGAGCAAGTATTTATTTTCGTCCAATGGTGTAAATGCCTTGAGTAGAAAACCAAGCTTTAGGGTAGATTGGTAAAATCCAGTATTAGCATCGTACCGTTGAATAATACCCCTGGTATTATCAAGTACTTCTATCGTGTTTTTGAATTCATTAAACCCGATATACTTTATAGATCGGTATTCTTCAGGGCCACCGCCCGATCTGTCAATTTTAAAGTCAAATTTTCCATCATGAAAAAATACTAGAATAGAATTAGTACTGCGGTCTGCAACAATATATCTTGAATCGGTCAAGACGAATTCATCTATTTTCCCAAAGAGTGACTCGTCAGTGGTCTCAAGAGGAGTAAATCGGATGTTCTTCTTGAATATGTCTTGGCTTTTAATTTTTGTTGGAGTGGTATTGACAACAATTGGTGCCGGAATATTATCAATATCTTTGTATTTGTTTAGCTCAAGACTATTAAGGTCTGCATGGTAAATCAGAATTTCTTTCTTATCAGATTGACATGATAGGACACTATAAAGGAATAAGAGAATGGTTAACTTTCTCATTGAAAGAGCTTTATTTTTATGAAATTAGAAATATTGCCCTTGCACTAAACCAACTATATAGAATGGTTGAAAACTAAGGGCAGTATTGTAATTATTTAGTCTATCCGTGTATATGATTCATCAATTTCACATCGAACACTACATACGTACCATATTGAAGCGTCCGAACAAGTGCCTTGATTTCCTCTATAAGGAACTGTTTCTCTTCCCTCCTTAACTGAAACTCCTTGTCGGTTGATTGTGAATTCTCCTCCAGTTTCTATTCTTATGTAAAAAACGCAGGGTTCTTCTCCTCCGCTCTCATCTGATCGCCACTTTATTTTGGCATCAGCTTGGTTGATGAAGTTTAATCCCAAATAGGGGATTGATAAACAGGTTACAGTTAGTAACGCAATGACTAAAATGATTTTTTGTTTGATCTTGTTTTTCATGGCTTTGTTTTTATGTTTTGAATATTGAATAAATTAAAGTTTTGATCTATGTTGTTATAGTTTATTCATAATGATTTTGTGTGATCATAAATGGTTTCTGTCTTTGTGTTTAATTACTGAAATTAAAAGATGTTTAGAATATAAAAATAGTACTTGTCTATTATATTAATGATTTTAAACATTAAAAGTCACCCTTGATATCTATTTTTTTTAAATGACAAAGTATTATTGGTGTGAATGTATTCCGCCTTGATTTCAGATAAGTATTACTTATAAGTGTCTGATTTATAGTTTTTTAATTTGGTTTTTGTGATGTTCTACTAAATGTGAGTTCTTGAGGAGAGATATTACTTGATTTAAATCTTGAATTTTTACTCAAGATGGTCTTTGGGTGTATATTAAATGAGCTATCGGTAATTTTTCGAAAGCTCATTTAAGGTTAGTTGTCAAACCTCTCTAACGCACTTTAATGAATGATCTCCAACAGTATTTTATCGACAAAAGGCGGAAGACCTATCTTTAATATTCTTTTCTCTTAAAACTTATACCTTTGTCGTTTCAAGGAGATTCTGCGATGGTTGATTACAATGTTTTTACTTTGCCCAATGGCATTCGTGTAGTGCACAAAGAGGTGAGCAATACCAAGATTGTCCATTGCGGATTTGTGTTGGATATTGGTAGTCGTGATGAACGCGAAGACCAATTGGGGATTGCCCATTTTTGGGAGCATATGGCCTTTAAAGGCACCAAAAAACGAAAGGCTTATCATATCTTGAACAAGCTCGATGCCGTTGGCGGAGAGCTGAATGCATACACCACCAAAGAGAAAATCTGTTTCTATGCTTCCGTTTTGGACAAGCATATGGAGTCGGCTTTTGAACTGTTACAAGACATTACCTTCGATTCTATTTTTCCTGAAAAGCAGATAGAAAAGGAACGGGGCGTAATTCTGGAAGAAATGTCCTTGTATCATGATAGCCCAGAAGATGCTATTCAAGATGAATTCGATCGAGTTATTTTTGGAGATCACCCGCTTGGGAAAAATATTTTGGGTACTTCCGATAGCGTGAAATCTTTTCAGCGAGAAGATTTTAAGGTTTTTCTGAAAACCAATCTCAATACAGAACGAATCGTTTTTTCCTGCGTGGGCAATGTGTCGTTAAAGAAAATTCAGAAACTAGCCACCAAATACTTCGAACCAATTCCACACCATATTGGACAGAGAGAACGTGTTCTTTTTGGTGATTATGTAGCCAATAGCGAAATCATTACCAGAAATATTACGCAGGCCCAATGTGCCATTGGTTGTACGGCTTACCCTATTGGTCATCCCAAACGACTTCCATTTTATATGTTGATGAACATTTTGGGCGGCCCAGGCATGAACTCCAGATTGAACTTGGCGCTGCGCGAAAAGTACGGTTTTGTCTATAGCATAGATGCCAGTTATCACCCTTTCTCAGATACAGGTCTGTTTTCCATTTTCTTCGGCACAGAAACGGGGCAAGTGGAAAGAGGAAGAAAATTGGTGTTGAAGGAATTACAAAAACTAAGAGAAGTGCCTTTAGGTACTATGCAGCTGCATATGGCCAAAGAGCAAATATTGGGGCAATTGGCCATGGGTGAAGAAAACAATACTGGCTTAATGTTAATGATGGGTAAAAGCATTCTAGATAAAAACAGAATTGACAGCCTAGAGTCTATTTTTGATAAAATTAGAGCGGTATCGTCATCTGACCTTATTGAAGTCGCCAACGAGCAACTGAATGAAAATCAATTGAGCCATTTAACCTTTTTACCAGAGCACTAATGGAGTTTATTCCCGAAGATATTCAGCGTTATGTTGAAGCCCACACCGATGCAGAATCGGAACTTTTGTTGGACTTGAACCGCGAAACCCACGCCAAAGTAATGATGCCGCGTATGCTTTCAGGGCATTTGCAGGGCAGGGCTTTGTCGATGATCAGCCATATGATCAAGCCGTCTAGGATTTTAGAAATCGGTACCTATACAGGTTATTCTGCCCTTTGTATGGCGGAAGGTTTGGCAGAAGGAGGGAAGCTAATTACACTGGATAAGAATGAGGAGTTGGAAGAAATGGTGCGTGGCTATTTCGAAAAAGCTGGATACGCGGATGCGATAGATTTCAGAATAGGGAATGCTATTGAGCTAATCCCTGAAATAGAAGGACCTTTCGATCTGGTTTTTATTGATGCCGATAAAGCTAATTACTACAATTACTTTAAATTAGTGTTTGAAAAAGTTCGCTCCGGAGGCTTCATAATAGCCGATAATGTGCTTTGGAGTGGGAAAGTCGTTCAAACGGAAAAGAAAATCGACAAGGATACGCAAGCAATCTTAGATTTTAACCGTTTGACCCATGAAGATGATCGCGTTGAAAATGTACTTTTGCCGATCAGAGATGGGTTAATGATTTTAAGGAAAAAATAAAAGTGATAAAATACATAGCGTCAATCATCATCTTTTTGATGGCTTCGTTGAGCACATTCGCGCAAGCCCCAATGGTTGTCCCCTCTGAAATGGAGTTTGCAGGTGTCAAACTCAAAATCACCAGCAGTGCAAAAAAAGAGATTGAGGAAACCCTCGATTTGCTTACACGAAGTCAATACCACTTTCAATTATTGGTAGACCGTTCCAATCTCTACATGGGTATAGTGGAGGAGGTTTTGAAAAAAGAAGGAATTCCTGACGATTTCAAGTACTTGGCCATTCAAGAAGGTCAGTTTGTTTCCGATGCAGTATCCACTGCTAATGCTGTAGGTTTTTGGCAGTTTAAAAAAGCTTCAGCACAAGAACTTGGCCTGAGGGTGGATGGTGTTGTGGATGAGCGAAAACATATCATAGCTTCAACTGTGGGTGCAACTAAGTATTTCAAAAGAAGCAATTTCGTTTTCGATAACTGGCTGTGGTCCATGCAGTCTTATTTGCAAGGTTTAGGTGGAGCCCAAAGAACCATTCCTGAGAAAGATTATGGAGCGAAAAGAGTTGAGATTAATGCCAAGACACATTGGTATATCAAAAAGTACATTGCACATAAGTTGGCCTTTGAGGGCTTTGTTGGTGAGGGCCGAAAGCACCCAGAATTACAATTGGCTACTTATGAGGGGCGGGGTAAAACTTTGCGTGAAGTGAGTAAGGAAGTCAATGTTGATATAGACGAACTCAAAAACTTAAATAAATGGCTAGTGAGTTCCAGAATACCCGATGAGAAATCATATAAAGTAATCTACCCTGTTAAATCAGGTAGCCGTCCCATTGTTCAAAACACCGAAGAGCCGAAGCGTGATGAAGTTAAGAAACCTACTCAATCCACGCAAGCTGGAGTAACCAAGCAGCCATCTAAAGAGAGTACTTATTCTAGTATTAGGCCAGTTGAAGGGAATATAGGAGCGTTTCCTCATGTAACAGGAAATATCAGAAACGAATATGAGCCTGACCAAATTGAGGTGAATGGAATTGATGCAATTCGGGCAAAATCAAGCGATAATATTGAAACGCTGGCGAATAGGGTAGGCAAGAGTGATTCGAAAATAAGGAAGTATAACGACCTAGGTGACAATAGTAAAGTGACCGGTGGAGCATATTACTATATTAAGAACAAGAAAAATAGAGGTAAGGTACATTACCATATTGTGCAGCCGGGTGAAACCCTTTGGCGTATTTCGCAAGACTACGGTATAAAGTTTAAAAAATTGCTTCAGAAAAACAGGATGAGGGAGGCTGAAGAGCTTAAGGTTGGAAGGGTATTGTGGTTACGTTTTATTAGGCCAGCCAATGTCCCAATTGAATATACAGATGTGATTTTACCTAAAGATAATCCGATCCCTGAAGATAAGATGATTAAAGAGGTAAGCTCACCGGAACAATCAAATGGAAAACAGACTCAAACAATCCCTGAGAAAAAGTTAGATTTTGAAGAAGAGGAATCGGTCGAGGATATTGAGATTGGCGTTACACGAAAAGTATTGATGGCTACCGCTTCAGATACCATAATTACACATGTCGTTCAGCCGAAAGAGTCCTTTTTTGCCATTTCTCAGAAGTATGGCATTGAATTGGATGACATCATCGACTGGAATGGACTCAATGTAATGGATGGCCTTCAGGTAAATCAAGCGCTTAGGTTGGTGGTGCCTAAAGCTTACTTCTCGAAACTAAAGGAGGCGACAAAGACCATAATTAAAAGGGAAGTTTACCACGAAGTACAAAAAGGAGAAACCCTTTGGGGGATTTCAAAAAAATATAATGTTACCATTGAAGATATTCTTAAATGGAACAATAAGACAGATAATAACCTTGATTTAGGCGAACGCCTTAAAATTCTGCAAGACAACTAAAGACTAATAGAATCATTGAATAGTTTTGTGCGGATTTTGGAGATGAAGAGAAGAATGAATCGTTACCTACTAGTTATATTTATTTTACTGACCTCTATTTCGATTGTTAACGGGCAAGACGAGATAGATTTCTTACTGCCCCCCGATTCGGAGCCACCACCAGCGGACACCATTAAATATTGGAAGAATGGGGGTAATTTTAATTTCAACCTTCAACAAGTAGCACTAACCAACTGGGCTGCTGGAGGGGAATCTTCAATTGCAATAGGTACAAAATTCGAGACATTTGCCAATTATGAGAAGGAAGGGGCGGTATGGCAAAACCGTTTTAAAATTAGTTATGGTTTAATTAGGAATGGAGATGCTAAGAGCCGCTTTGTTAAAACGGATGATCAAATTATTCTGAATTCTAAATACAGCCAGAAGTTCACTGAAAGAATGCTTTTGACAACTTCAATTAACTTCCAAACCCAGATGGATGAGGGATACAAGAGTAAAAAAATAGCAGGAACAGATCGGATTGAAAGAACATTGATTTCGAACTTTATGGCGCCAGGTTATTTGCAAGCTTCTTTGGGACTTTCCTATAGAGATGAAAAGGCTATTACCGCAACATTGGCTCCTTTTACTGGCCGTTTTACTTTTGTACTTAATGATTCTCTTTCGAATGCTGGCGCTTTCGGTATTAACCCCGGGGATCAAATCAGGCCCGAAGCAGGGATAAGTTTAACAGGAACTTATAAGAAAGACGTATTGGAGAATGTATCCTTTTTGGGGAACTTCAACCTGTTCTCTAATTATGAAAAGTTTCCAAATACGGTAGTCAACTTGGAGGCTTCTTTTAGACTTAAGGTTAATAATTACCTATCTACCAATATCAGTTCACAGTTGATTTATGATGATGATATCACACTTACACGTAATGATGGAACCAAGGGACGGGATATTCAGATCAAGAATGTAATCAACGTAGGAGTTACACTGGGCTTTTAGCTAAAACTCGGGGTCTAAACCTAACCGTTCTTGAAGGTCTTTTAGAGCAGGGTATTTCTTCTTGAGGTGCTCAAACTTTTCTTTATCCGTGTAAAGCATTTTCTCTCGGGCTACATCCACAATTTCTGACTTTAATAAAATACTGTCGTTTTCAAGTCCATCTCTCAAAGCCATCAATAAATCACCTCTGAATTTCTCAAAACTTGACTCAGATGCTCCATTGGAAATCTGTATGGTGACTATATTGCCTTTCAATTCATAGGGCTCTTGAAGAAGAAGTAACTCCAGCTTATTGTCTTCTTCTTCTCTTTTCGCTTTGAAAGTATTCCAAACGCTATTCAAATTTTCAAGAGTGAAGTCCTTATTTCGATTTGAAACTGGTTCTGCGGGCGCTTCTCCTTCTGTCGGTTCTTCCTTTTTGTTGAGTTGATTTTTTAAGTCAGAAAGGGAAGGGATGCTAATGGTTTTTGAAGGAGTCTTTGAAGGTACTTTGACTATAGGGCTAGGTGCTGGACTCGCTTGTGGAGTTGGGGCTTCACTTGGAGTCTCTTTAACTTCCTCAACTACTGGCGTTGCTACAACATGCTTTGTCTCGGGCGTTTCTTCCTTAGGAGCTAGTGGTGCTTTTGCTTCTTCGACCTCTTCAGTTAGGATTTTTTTTTTGAAGCGTCTTCCGGTGCAACCTGTGCCAAGCGAATGGCAGATGTAAGGTGCGCCATTTTCACTAAAGCCAATTCAACATGAAGTCGTTGGTTTTTGCTGCCTTTATAACTTAGGTCACACTGATTGGCAATGTTGAGGGCCGTAAGTAAGAAAGATATCGGAGTGACATCGGCTTGAGCTTTATAGCGCTGCTTAATGTTGTCAGAAACTTGCAGCAATTGAATGGTTGCATTGTCTTTGCAAACCATCAAATCCCTTAAATGACTGGCGAGCCCCACAATAAAATGATGACCATCAAAACCATTTCTCAGAATTTCGTCAAAAGTCAACAACACATTAGAGGTGTCTTCTTTGAAAAGAAACTCCGTCATTTTGAAGTAATAGTCGTAATCGAGAATATGGAGGTTCGAGATCGTGTTTTGATAAGTAACCTTTTGCCCGTGTGAAAAAGTGACGATAAGGTCAAACAGAGAAAGGGCATCTCGCATTGCACCATCTGCCTTTTGAGCAATGAGGTGAAGTGCCTCATCTTCCGTGTCTATTTTCTCCTTATCAGCAATCATTTTGAGCTGAGTAGAAATGTCGCTGACTTCAATTCTGTTAAAATCAAAAATCTGACAGCGAGAAAGGATGGTAGGAATTACTTTATGTTTTTCAGTGGTAGCCAAAATGAAAATGGCATAAGATGGTGGTTCTTCCAAGGTTTTCAAAAAAGCATTAAATGCTTGATTCGAAAGCATATGAACCTCATCTATAATATAGACTTTGAATTTTCCTTGTTGAGGAGGGTATCGTACCTGATCGATTAGATTTCGAATATCATCTACTGAGTTGTTCGATGCTGCATCAAGTTCATAAATATTAAAGGTGTCGTTACCTTCCAGAGGGTTGTCAATGTTTTGATCATTGATCATTCGGGCAACAATTCGAGCACAAGTAGTTTTGCCGACCCCTCTTGGTCCGCAAAAAAGCAAAGCTTGTGCTAATTGATTATTATCGATCGCATTTTTAAGTGTAGTAGTAATATGTCCCTGTCCGACTACTTCTTCAAAGCCAACAGGTCTATACTTACGTGCGGAGACAACAAAATTTTCCATCGCTGCAAGATATAAATCTTCGTTAAGATGTTTCAAAAAATGACTTCAAAGATTTCTCGACTTTTCCATTAAATTTGCGCCCGGATAAATAAGAGGTAGGATAGTCTCTTTTTTCTTTCAACCGAAAAATGTTTCAATAGTCCATTCAAGTGCCTAATCAAGGCTAAATATTGGAGTGAAAAGATATATGAGGCGAAAACCGCTAATTTATTTACGGGGCAACGTTGGAATTAAAAAAGCAAACTTCTATCTTTGTGTCCCTTTTCAAGCAAAGGAAGAGGTAAAGTATTAAAAGTCAATTAAATATACCGAAGTGGATACACTAAGTTATAAGACGGTTTCGGCTAATAAAGCTACTGTAGAGAAAAATTGGGTAATCGTGGATGCGAGCCAAAAGTCGCTAGGTAGATTATCAAGTGAAGTTGCAAAAATGATCAGGGGAAAACACAAGCCTGGTTATACCCCAAATGTAGATTGCGGTGATAACGTGATTGTGATCAATGCCGACAATGTAAAGTTGACAGGTAAGAAATGGGATGACAGAGTGTATCTACGATATACCGGTTACCCAGGAGGTCAAAGAGAAACAACTCCGAGACAACTAAAAGCCAAGTCATCTAGATTGTTAGTTGAAAGAGCAGTTCGCGGTATGTTACCAAAAACAAGATTGGGAAGAGCACTTTTCAACAACCTATATGTTTATGAAGGTGCTGAGCATGTACATGAGGCTCAAAAGCCACAGGAAGTTAAATTATCAATAAGCTAGTTAATGGAAATAGTTAACAAAATTGGAAGAAGAAAGACCTCTGTTGCAAGATTGTACATGGAGTCTGGAAAAGGTGAATTCAATATCAACGGAAAAACATTGGAGAATTATTTCCCTTCTGATGTTCTTCAGATTATTGTAAAACAACCTTTGATGCTCGTGGAGCAAAATGGGAATTTCGATTTCAAAGTAAACGTTAATGGTGGCGGACCTAAAGGTCAGGCTGAAGCGATTAGACTTGCCATTTCTAGAGCACTTTGCGAAATTGATGCTGAAAACAGGCCTCCTTTGAAGAAAGAAGGTTTCCTTACTAGAGACCCTAGAATGGTTGAACGTAAGAAGCCAGGAAGAAGAAAAGCGAGAAGAGCATTCCAGTTCAGCAAGCGTTAATACGAATTATTATCAAACTTATATATGTCTAACAAATTAGAGTACAAAGACTTACTTGATGCTGGTGTCCACTTTGGTCACTTAACGAGAAAGTGGGATCCGCGTATGGCGCCATACATCTTCATGGAGAGGAATGGTATCCATATTATCGATCTTAATAAAACTCTTAATTGCCTCGAAGAAGCATCATCCGCAATTAAGAACATTGTCCGCTCAGGAAGAAAGGTAATGTTTGTAGCCACTAAGAAACAAGCCCAAGGGATTGTTGCTGAAGAAGCTGCAAGATTAAATATGCCTTACGTAACCGAAAGATGGTTGGGTGGTATGTTAACCAACTTCGCAACGATTAGAAAATCGTTGAAGAAACTTCAGGGTATCGACAAAATGATGAAAGAAGAGTCTTATAAAAACCTTGCGAAAAGAGAAAGGTTGATGAAGACTCGTGAAAAGGAAAAGTTAGAAAGAGTATTGGGCGGTATTACCGACCTTACAAGACTTCCTGCTGCCTTGTTCATCGTTGATATTAAAAGAGAGCACATTGCAGTAAACGAAGCCAAAAAGCTGAACATTCCTGTATTTGCGTTAGTAGATACTAACTCTGATCCAAACAAAGTAGATTTCCCAATCCCTGGTAATGATGATGCCTACAAGTCTGTAGAAACTATCACTAAGGCTATTGGTAGAGCTATTGAAGAAGGATTGCAAGAGCGCAAGAATGAGAAAGAGGAGAAAGATAGAGAGAAGGCTGAGCAAGAAAAAATAGCTGCTGATAAGGCAGAAGCGAAAGCGGCTGACAAGACAGAGGCGAAAGCCGAAGACAAGTCAGAATCTAAAAAAGAAGAAGCTTAAATCGATTAAGATTAACTCATATAAAAAATTGAACATTGAAGCTTTTTCGGTGTTCAATTTTTGTTTTAAACCGATAAGCTTGAGGTGAATACACTGACCAAAGCTTGAGGTTCTAACTGATTTTAGGAATAATATTTAAAATATATACAAATGGCTATCACAGCAAAAGAGGTTAACCAATTAAGACAAATGACCGGTGCCGGCATGATGGATTGTAAAAAGGCATTAGTTGAATCTGAAGGAGATTTCGATAAAGCAATTGAAATTCTTCGTAAGAAAGGTCAAAAATTATCTGAAAAAAGAGCAGACAGAGAAACTTCTGAAGGTTCTGTTTATGTAAGATCTAGCGAAGATGGCTCTGAAGCTATCCTTATTGCTTTTACATGTGAGACTGACTTCGTAGCTAAAAATGCTGATTTCCAAGCTTTAGGAAATGAGATCGCAGATGCTGCAATTGCTAACAAGCCTGCCGATCTTGAAGCGCTTAATGCACTTAGCTTAGGTAGCTTATCTGTACAGGATAAAGTAACTGAGCTTTTAGGTAAAATTGGTGAGAAGCTAGAAGTTTCGGTATACGAAAAGCTTTCTGCTGACCAAGTAGTTTCTTACATTCACTCTACAGGTAAATTGGGTGTTTTAGTAGCTTTAACTGGTGTTGGTAGTGCCGATGTTGCTGAAGCGGGTAAAGACGTTGGGATGCAAATCGCAGCCATGAAACCAGTGGCTGTTGATAAGGATGGTGTTGATTCATCAGTTATCGAAAAAGAAATTGAAATTGGAAAGGATATTGCAAGACAAGAAGGAAAGCCAGAAGCTATGCTTGATAAAATTGCGGAAGGTAAATTGAACAAGTTCTTCAAAGAAAATACGTTGTTGAGCCAAGCTTTTGTTAAAGATCCAAAAGTAAATGTTCAGCAGTACCTTGATTCAGTAAACAAAGGTTTAACTGTATCTTCTTTCAAAAGAGTAGCTATAGGAGGTTAATCCCTATTGCATTTATAGAATTAAGAAAGTCCATCAATTTGATGGGCTTTCTGCTTTTAATACCATCTTTTAAGGTGATTATTTATTGAAGTACTCTTCTACCGTTTCGAGTAATTCATTGAGTCCAAAAGGCTTGCATATATAAGCATTAGCCCCATGTTGAAGGCCATGAAGTAATTCCTGCCCGTGATTCTTTACGGAAAGAAATATAATTGGAATTTCATGTATTTCTGGATCTTTTCGTATTTCATGAAGCATCTCATAGCCATTCATTAAGGGCATATCTATATCACTTAATATTAGACCTGGCTTCTCTGTTTTAGTAAGCGCAAGGCCCTCTGTGCCATTTTTAGCTAAAACAGTCTGATAACCTTCTAATTCTAAAATCTCACTGAGATTGTCAAGAATCATAGCGTTATCTTCTACTAAAAGTATCTTTTTCATATTCCTGCGTGTTGAATTTAAGCTTTTTGGCTTTAAAAGCTTCACGTTTATTAAACTTCAATATCCGAAATTTTAATTGTCTGAAAATCTCATAAGGTTTACTTGTGTTTGTACAAATAATTAGGTGATCTTATTGCGTAAATCACATGCGGATTTATCCTGCTAGAATAGAAGTTTTGTTAAAAAAAGTAGGGACATGGGGTATTAGCGCTTTGGTTTGGGGCGCTGCCTTGACATGTATCGTCCTGAAATAGGTTGACTCAATTTAGTGATTTAAATGATTTATAGTTTTTCCATTTTCTCTCTAAGTAGCCTTGTTTTTTATGGGCTTCATTAGGTGTTAACATCTCAATACTTCTATGG